>NZ_JABUMS010000005.1:591037-633352 GCF_013336705.1 Myxococcus sp. CA051A
GCATCGTCAACCGCCTCCTGTGGATGCAGCAGCAGTACGGCCTGTCTCCCGACGACTCCGTCCTTCAGAAGACTCCCTTCTCCTTCGACGTCTCCGTCTGGGAGTTCTTCTGGCCCCTCATGACGGGTGCTCGCCTCGTCCTCGCGAAGCCTGGCGGACACCAGGACCCCGCCTACCTCGTCCGCCTCATCTCCGAGCAGCGCATCTCCACCCTGCACTTCGTCCCCTCCATGCTCCGCGCCTTCCTGGAGGAGCCGGGACTCGAGAAGCTCTCGGGCCTGCGTCGCGTCGTGTGCAGTGGTGAGGCTCTCTCCTCGGAGTTGGTGGCTCGCGCCCACTCGCGCCTGCCGGCCTCCGCCGAAGTCCACAACCTCTACGGCCCCACCGAGGCCGCCGTCGACGTCTCCTTCTTCCACTGCGCTCGCGGTTCCTCCCGCTCCTCCGTCCCCATCGGCAGGCCCGTCGCCAACACCCGCCTCTACGTCCTCGACTCCCTCGGCCAGCCCACTCCCATCGGCGTCCCTGGTGAACTCTTCATCGGTGGCGTCCAGGTCGGTCTCGGCTACTGGCGCAAGCCCCAGCTCACCGCCGAGCGCTTCATCCCCGATGCGTTCTCCGACGCTCCCGAGGCTCGCCTCTACCGCACCGGCGACGTCGCTCGCTGGCTGCCTGACGGCACCCTGGAGTACCTCGGCCGCTCCGACTTCCAGGTCAAGCTGCGCGGCTTCCGCATCGAGCTGGGTGACATCGAAGCCGCTCTCCTTTCTCACCCCTCCGTCCGCGACGCCGTCGTCCTCGTTCGCGAGGACGTCCCCGGCGACCAGCGCCTCGTCGCCTACGTCACGGGAGACGCGGAGCCGTTGACGGTTGAATTGCTGAAGACCCATCTCCAGCCGCGCCTGCCCGAGTACATGGTGCCGTCGGCCTTCACGCATCTGGGCGTGCTGCCGCTGTCTCCGAGCGGCAAGGTGGACCGAAAAGCCCTGCCCGCTCCTGAGGCGCCCGTCGCGCAGCCCGGCAGGTACGTGGCGCCCCGGACACCGCTGGAGGAAACACTCGCCACGCTCTTCGCGCAGGTGCTCGGCATCGAGCGCATCGGGATTCACGACGGCTTCTTCGAGATGGGCGGCCACTCGCTGCTCGCCACGCAGGTGGTCGTCCGCGTCCGGGGCGCGCTGGGCCTGGAGCTGCCCCTGCGCACGCTGTTCGAGGCACCCACCGTGGCCGCGCTCGCGGCGCGTCTGGATGCCCGATCCCAGGGCACGAGCCCGAGCGGGGAGCAACCGCCCCTGGTTCGTGTGGACCGCACGGGACGACTCCCACTCTCCTTCGCGCAGCAGCGTCTGTGGTTCCTGGATCAGCTCCAGCCGGGCATGGCGCTCTACAACATGCCCGTGGCGCTGCGCCTGTCCGGACGTCTGGAGCACACCGCGTTCCAGCAGGCCGTGGACGAACTGGTGCGCCGCCACGAGTCCCTGCGCACCACGTTCCGCGTGGTGGAAGGCGAGCCTCATCAGGTCATCCACCCCGCCCTGCCCGGAAACCTCCGGGTGGTGGACCTCTCGGGCCGGTCCGCCGAGCAGCGAGCGGAAGAGACGACGCGGCTCGCGATGGAGGACGCGAGCCGTCCGTTCGACCTCGCCTCGGGTCCCCTCATGCGCACCACGTTGCTGGTTCTGGAACCGAACGAGCGCGTGCTGCTCTTGTGCATGCACCACGCCATCTCCGACGGCTGGTCCCAGACGGTGCTGGTGCGCGAGCTGGTCCAGCTCTACGAGGCTTTCCGCCAGGGCCTTCCGTCTCCGCTGCCGGAGCTGCCGATTCAGTACGCGGACTATTCCCTCTGGCAGCGCGACTGGCTCCAGGGCGCGACGCTCCAGACGCAGCTCGACTGGTGGAAAGGCCGGCTCTCGGGTGCCCCGGGCATGCTGGACTTGCTCACCGACAAGCCTCGCCCGGCGGTGCTCTCGCACCAGGGCGCCAGCATCCCCCTGAGCCTGTCACCCGCGCTCAGCAACGCGCTGGAGGCCCTCGCTCAACGTGAGCGCGTCACTCCCTTCATGCTGTTGCTGGCCGGGTTCCAAACCTTGCTGCACCGGTACTCAGGGCAGGACGACATCCTCATCGGCTCGCCCATCGCGGGTCGCCACCATGCCCGGACGGAGGGTCTTATCGGCTTCTTCGTCAACACCCTGGTGCTGCGCGCCCGCTTCACGCCGGACCTCACGTTCCGGGGCCTGCTGGCCCAGGTCCGCGACATGACGCTCGGGGCCTACGAGCACCAGGACATCCCCTTCGAGCGACTGGTGGAGGAGCTTCAGCCGACGCGTGACTTGAGCCGCACGCCGCTGTTCCAGGCCCTCTTCGCCCTCCAGAACATGCCGACCGCGGAGATGGCACTGCCGGAGCTGACGCTGCGAAGCGTGGACGTGGAACACACCGCCAGTCGCTTCGAGCTGGAGTTGGCCCTGACCCGAACGACGGAGGGCTACAGCGGAATCCTGTCCTTCAACACGGACCTGTTCGAGCGCCCCACCGCCGAGCGCTTCGTGGCGCACCTGCTGCGCCTGCTGGAAGCGGCCGTCGCGGAAGCGGACGCGCCGCTCTCCTCCCTCTCGCTGATGACGGAGGCCGAACGCCAGCGAGTCCTCGTCGAGTGGAATGACACCCGCGCGGACTACCCGTCCGAGGCCACCCTGCCCCTGCTGTTCTCCGAGCAGGTCCGGCGCACGCCCGAGGCCATCGCCCTCCAGTTCGAGGGCCAGCACCTCACCTACGCGGAGCTCGACGCCCGCTCGAATCAGCTCGCTCGACACTTGCTGTCCCTGGGCTTGGGGCAGGAGCCGCGCCTCGCCGTATGCATTCCGCGCGGCCTGGAGCTCTACGTGGCGCTGCTCGGCATCCTCAAGGCCGGCGGCTGCTACGTCCCGCTCGATGCGAGCCATCCGTCGCGGCGCATCGCGTTCATGCTCGAGGACTCCAGCGTCGCCGGTGTCCTCACCGTGAGCGCGGTCCAGGGCGTGATTCCCTCCGGGCCCTGGCCCGTGGTGGTGCTCGACACCGACTCTCCCCTCATCGCGAGTCGGTCCTCGGAGCCGCTCTCCGTACCGCTCTGCTCGGACAACCTCGCGTACGTCACGTACACGTCAGGCTCCACCGGCACACCCAAGGGCGTGGCCATCACCCATCGGGGCGTGCTGCGACTCATCTTCGGCGCGGGCTTCGCGTCTCGTGAGCCTGGCGAGGTCATCCTCCAGGTGATTCCGCTGACGTTCGACCCTTCAGCGCAGGAGATCTGGAGCGCGCTGCTTTCGGGAGCGCGGCTCGCCGTGTATCCGCCGGGGACGCCAGAGGTGACGGAGCTGGCCCGCGTCATCGACGAGCACCACGTCACCACCGCGCAGCTCGCCAGCGCCCTCTTCGACGTCATGCAGCGGCATGAACCGGAGGCCCTGTCCCGACTGCCCCGGCTGTGGGTGGGAGGCGACGTACTGCCCGTCCCCACGGCTCGCGAGCGGCTGGCTCGAGGGCTCTCGCTCACCAACGTATACGGCCCCACGGAGGCCACCGTGGTGACGACGCTGCAGGTGCTGTCACCGGGCATGCCCCTGGGCGACTCCATCCCCATCGGCCGCCCCATTCCGAACACCCAGGTCTACGTCCTCGACGCCTCGCTGCGGCCCGTCCCGGTGGGCGTGCCCGGCGAGCTGTTCATCGGAGGCCCGGGCCTGGCACGTGGCTACCAGGGACGTCCCGCGCTCACCGCCGAGCGCTTCGTGCCGCATCCCTTCTCCACCACGCCCGGTGAGCGCCTCTATCGCACGGGAGACCGCGTGTGCTGGACGCAGGACGGTGTGCTCCGCTTCCTCGGACGCATCGACCTCCAGGTGAAGTTGCGCGGCTTCCGCATCGAGCTGGGTGAAATCGAGTCCTCCCTCCGCGCGCATCCCGAGGTGCGCGAGGTGGCCGTCGTCATTCGGGAGGACGTGCCCGGCGACAAGCGCCTGGTGGCCTACGTCGCCACGACCGACGGCAACCCGCCCACCGGCGAGGACCCCAAGGCGTGGCTGCGGCAACGGCTGCCCGAGTACATGGTGCCCGCGCACGTCATGTACCTGTCCGCCCTGCCTCAGACGACGCACGGCAAGGTGGACCGCAAGGCCCTGCCGGTTCCGGAGACGTCCGTGACGACGACACCGGAGGATGCGGCACCGCGAAGCCCGCTGGAGGCCCAGCTCGCGACCATCTGGGCGGAAGTCCTGCATCGCGACACCGTGGGCCGCCACGACAACTTCTTCGAGCTGGGCGGCCACTCGCTCATGGCGACGCAGGTGGTGTCGCGCATCCGCGCCGCGCTGGGCGTGGAGCTTCCGCTGGCCAGGCTGTTCAGCGCCCCCACGGTGGTGGAGCTGGCGGCGAAGCTCGGTTCGGCCACGAAGGTGAAGGCCCCGGCCCTCACGCGCGTCCCGCGCACGGACGACCTGCCGCTGTCGTTCGCCCAACAACGCCTGTGGTTCATTGACCAGCTCGAGCCGGGGTCCACGCTGTACAACAGCCCGCTCCCCCTGCGCCTGGAAGGCACGCTGGATGAGCGCGCCCTCCGTCAAACCTTCGACGAGCTGGTCCGGCGCCACGAGTCGCTGCGCACCACGTTCAGTTCCGAGGCGGGCCAGCCCGTCCAGAAGATCAGCCCCGCGACCTTCGTGCCCGTGCAGAAGGTGGACCTGTCGGACATGGACCCGGAGGACCTGCGCACCGCGGAGGCCTACCGGCTGGTGAACGAAGAGGCCCGTCGTCCGTTCGACCTGGCACGGGGCCCGCTGCTGCGAACGCTGTTGCTGAAGCTCCGGCCCCAGGAGCACATCCTGGTCCTCCACGTGCACCACATCGTGTCGGACGGCTGGTCGCTCGGCGTGTTCGTGCGCGAGATGACGGCGCTGTACGAGGCCTTCCGTCGAGGGCTCCCGTCGCCGCTTCCTGAGCTGTCCATCCAGTACGCGGACTACGCCGTCTGGCAGCGCTCATGGTTGCGAGACGACACGCTCACGGAGCAGGTCGGCTGGTGGAAGCAGCAGTTGGAAGGAGCGCCCTTCGCGCTGGACATGCCCACGGACAAGGCGCGTCCGGCGGTGTTCAGTCACCGGGGGGCCCTCGTCGATGTGCGCCTTCCGCTGAAGCTCTCCCAGGCCGTGGAGGCGCTGGCGCACAAGGAAGGCGCCTCGCCCTTCATGGTGCTGCTGGCCGCGTTCCAGACGTTGCTCCACCGGTACTCGGGGCAGGATGACATCCTCGTCGGCTCGCCCATCGCCAACCGCAACCTGGGGGACACGGAGGGGCTGATTGGCTTCTTCGTGAACACGCTGGTGCTGCGCGCGCGCTTCGGCCCGAAGCAGGGCTTCCGCGAACTGTTGGCGCAGATGCGCGACAGGACGCTGGGTGCGTACGAGTACCAGGGCGTTCCCTTCGAGAAGATGGTCGAGGAGCTCCAGCCGCGGCGTGACGCGAGCCGCACACCGTTGTTCCAGGCCATGTTCACGCTCCAGAACGCGCCGCTGCCGGAGATCGTCCTGCCGGAGCTGTCCGTGTCTCCGGCCGACCTCGACGAAACGGGCCTCGCCCTGGTCGAGCTGGGCCTGGACCTGACCCGAACCCCCGAGGGCTTCAACGGTGCCTTCAGCTACAGCACCGACCTCTACGAGCCCGCGACGCTGGAGCGCTTCTCCCTGCACTTCCTGATGTTGCTGCGAGCCATCGTCGCGCAGCCGGAGACGCCGCTGTCGGAGCTGCCGTTGCTGTCACCGGAGGAGCGCCAGCAGTTGCTCCTGGAGTGGACGGGCGAGCGCGAGGAGCTGCCCGCCGATGCGCGCATCCACGCGCTCATCGAGGCGCAGGTGGCCAGGACTCCCGACGCGGTGGCGGTGGTGTCGGGCGAGGACTCCGTCACCTATCGCGAGCTGGAGGCCCGGGCCACGCGGCTGGCGCGGCGCCTGCGCGAGCTGGGTGTCGGACTGGAGACGCGCGTCGCCGTGTGCATGGAGCGCTCGGTGGAGTTGCTGGTGTCGCTGCTCGGTGTGCTCAAGGCCGGTGGCGCCTACGTGCCGTTGGACCCGGAGTACCCGGCGGAGCGACTGGCCTTCATGTTGGAGGACAGCGGCGCGCGCGTCGTGGTGTCGCGCGGACCAGCGCGCGAGAAGCTGGGAGACCTGGCCGGGCGCGACTGGCTGGACGTGGACACCGTGCCTCGCGAGGGTGACGTGGCGGCGCTCACGGTGGACGTGCCTCCGGAGGCGGCGGCGTACGTGCTGTACACGTCCGGTTCGACGGGGCAACCCAAGGGCGTGGTGGTGCAACACCGCTCGTTGGTGAACTTCACGCGGGCGGCGTGGAAGACCTATCCCGTGGAGCCGGGCGACCGGATGCTTCAGTTCGCGTCCATCAGTTGGGACACGAGCGCGGAGGAGATCTATCCCTGCCTCACGCGAGGCGGGACGCTGGTGCTGCGCACGCCGGACATGTTGGACGCGCCGGCGGTGTTCCTCGCGAAGTGCGAGTCGGCGGGTGTGACGCAGCTCAACCTGCCCACGGCGTTCTGGCACGAAATCACCGCGAGCCTGGAGGAGGGCCGCGCCCGTCTGCCGAAGCAGCTCAAGTGGGTGGTGATTGGCGGTGAGCGCGCGGCCCCCGAGCGATTGGCCGCATGGCGGCGCGGCGCGGGCATGGCCATTCCCCTGCGAAACACCTACGGGTTGACCGAGGTGACGGCGGTGGCCACTGCGGTGGACCTGATGGCGGTGAGCAACGACGAGGGCGCGCGGGAAGTGCCCATCGGTCGACCGCTGACGAACGTGACGACGTACGTGCTCGACAGCGCCTTCGAGCCCACACCGACGGGCGTGGTGGGCGAGCTGTACATCGGTGGCGAGGGCGTCGCGCGCGGCTACCTCGGACGCGCGGACCTGACGGCGGATCGCTTCACCCCCAATCCCTTCGGCCAGGGCGAACGGCTCTACCGCACGGGCGACAAGGCCCGCTGGAAGCGGGACGGGGGCCTGGAGTACCTCGGTCGAGGCGACACGCAGGTGAAGCTGCGCGGAGTCCGCATCGAGCTGGGTGAAATCGAAGCGGCGCTCCGCGCGGTCCCCGAGGTGCGGGACGCGGTGGCGCAGGTGCGTGAGGACGTCCCCGGCGACAAGCGCCTGGTGGCGTACGTGGTGCCCTCCGGGGCGACGCAGGACGCGGTGCCGGAGCTGGACGTGCTGGCCTTGCATGACCAGCTCCAGCGGCGGCTGCCCGCGTACATGATGCCGGCGGCCTTCGTGCCGCTCGCCGTGTTGCCGCTCACGCCCAACGGCAAGGTGGACCGCAAGGCCCTGCCCGCGCCGGATGCGAACCTCCACCGCGTCACCCGCGCGCACGAGCCACCCGCGACGCCCATGGAGGAGCGACTGGCGGAGCTGTGGCGCGAGTTGCTGCGAGTCCCCACGGTGGGCCGTCGCGACAACTTCTTCGAGCTGGGTGGCCACTCGCTGATGGCCACGCGGTTGGTGGCGCGCGTCCGCGACGAGTTCAGCGTGGAGCTGGGACTGCGGGCCTTCTTCGAGGCCCCCACGCTGGCGGGGCTCGCGGAGCGCCTCACCAGCGCGACGTCGAGCAGCTCCCTGCCGGAGCTGGGACGGCGTCGTGGACAAGGCTCCGCGCCCCTGTCCTTCGCGCAGCAGCGTCTGTGGTTCCTGGACCAGCTCCAGCCGGGTACGTCGCTCTACAACATGCCCGTGGCGCTGCGCCTGTCCGGACGTCTGGAGCACACCGCGTTCGAACGAGCCGTGGACGAACTGGTGCGCCGCCATGAGTCCCTGCGCACCACGTTCCTCGCGGTGGAAGGCGAGCCTCATCAAGTCATCCACCCCGCCCTGCCCGGAAACCTCCGGGTGGTGGACCTCACAAGCCGGTCCGCCGAACAACGGGCCGAAGAGACAACGCGGCTCGCGATGGAGGATGCGAGCCTTTCGTTCGACCTCGCCTCGGGTCCCCTCATGCGCACCACGTTGCTGGTGCTGGAGCCGAACGAGCACGTGCTGCTCTTGTGCATGCACCACACCATCTCCGACGGCTGGTCCCAGGCGGTGCTGGTGCGCGAACTGGTCCAGCTCTACGAATCGTTCCGTCAGGGCCTTCCGTCTCCGCTGCCGGAGCTGCCGATTCAGTACGCGGACTACTCCCTCTGGCAGCGCGACTGGCTCCAGGGCGCGACGCTCCAGACGCAGCTCGACTGGTGGAAGGGCCGGCTCTCGGGTGCCCCGGGCATGCTGGACCTGCTCACCGACAAGCCTCGCCCGGCGGTGCTCTCGCACCAGGGCGCGAGTGTTCCTCTGAACCTGTCACCCGCGCTCAGCAACGCGCTGGAGGCCCTCGCTCAACGTGAGCGCGTCACTCCCTTCATGCTGTTGCTGGCCGGCTTCCAGACCTTGCTGCACCGGTACTCGGGGCAGGACGACATCCTCATCGGCTCGCCCATCGCGGGTCGCCACCACGCCCGGACGGAGGGCCTCATCGGCTTCTTCGTCAACACCCTGGTGCTGCGCGCCCGCTTCGCTCCGGACCTCACGTTCCGGGGCCTGCTGGCCCAGGTGCGCGACATGACGCTCGGGGCCTACGAGCACCAGGACATCCCCTTCGAGCGGCTGGTGGAGGAGCTTCAGCCGACGCGTGACTTGAGCCGCACCCCGCTGTTCCAGGCCCTCTTCGCCCTCCAGAACACGCCAGACGCGGAGATGGCGCTGCCGGAGCTGACGCTGCGAAGCGTGGAGGTGGAATACACCGTCAGTCGCTTCGAGCTGGAGTTGGCCCTGACCCGAACGCCGGAGGGCTACAGCGGAGGACTGGCCTTCAAGACGGACCTGTTCGAGCGCTCCACCATCGACCGACTGGGGGCGCACCTGTTGCGCCTGCTGGAAGCAGCCGTCGCCGACGCGGACGCGCCGCTCTCCACCCTGTCGCTGATGACGGAGATCGAACGCCAGCGAGTCCTCGTCGAGTGGAATGACACCCGCGCGGACTACCCGTCCGAGGCCACCCTGCCCCTGCTGTTCTCCGAGCAGGTCCGGCGCACGCCCGAGGCCATCGCCATTCAGTTCGAGGGCCAGCACCTCACGTACGCGGAACTCGACGCGCGCTCGAACCAGCTCGCTCGACACTTGCTGTCCCTGGGCTTGGGGCAGGAGCCGCGCCTCGCCGTGTGCATTCCGCGGAGCCTGGAGCTCTACGTGGCGCTGCTCGGCATCCTCAAGGCCGGCGGCTGCTACGTCCCGCTCGATTCGAGCCATCCGTCGCGGCGCATCGCCTTCATGCTCGAGGACTCCAGCGTCGCAGGTGTCCTCACCGTGAGCGCGGTCCAGGGCGTGCTGCCCTCGGGTGCCTGGCCCGTGGTGGCGCTCGACACCGATGAGGTGCGCATCGCGACCCAATCCGAGGCTCCGCTCTCAGTACCGCTCTGCTCGGACAACCTCGCGTACGTCACGTACACGTCGGGCTCCACCGGCATGCCCAAGGGCGTGGCCATCACCCACCGGGGCGTGCAGCGGCTCATCGCCGGCATGGGTGTCTCGTCTCGCGAGCCCGGCGAGGTCACCCTCCAGGTGACTCCGCTGACGTTCGACCCCTCAGCACTGGAGATCTGGAGCGCGCTGCTCACGGGAGCGCGGCTCGCCGTGTACCCGCCGGGGACACCGGAGGTGGCGGAGCTAGCCCGCGTCATCGACCAGCACCACGTCACCTCCGCGGTGCTCGCCACAGCCCTCTTCGACGTCATGCAGCGGCACGAGCCGGAGGCCCTGTCCCGACTGCCTCGGCTGTTGGTGGGAGGCGACGTGCTGCCCGTCCCCACGGCTCGCGAGCGGCTGGCGCGAGGGCTTGCGCTCATCAACGCGTACGGCCCCACGGAAGCGACCGTGGCGGCGACGCTGCAGGTGCTTTCACCGGGCATGTCCCTGGGCGACTCCATCCCCATCGGCCGCCCCATTCCGAACACCCAGGTCTACGTCCTCGACGCCTCGCTGCGGCCCGTCCCGGTGGGCGTGCCCGGCGAGCTGTTCATCGGTGGCCCGGGCCTGGCACGTGGCTACCAGGGACGTCCCGCGCTCACCGCCGAGCGCTTCGTGCCGCATCCCTTCTCCACCACGCCCGGCGAGCGCCTCTATCGCACGGGAGATCGCGTGTGCTGGACGCAGGACGGTGTGCTCCGCTTCCTCGGACGCATCGACCTCCAGGTGAAGTTGCGCGGCTTCCGCATCGAGCTGGGTGAAATCGAGTCCTCCCTGCGCTCGCATCCCGAGGTGCGCGAGGTGGCCGTCGTCATTCGGGAGGATGAGCCCGGCGACAAGCGCCTGGTCGCCTACGTCGTCACGGCCGACGGCAACCCTCCCTCCGGCGAGGATCCGAGAGCGTGGCTGCGGCAACGGCTGCCTGAGTACATGGTGCCCGCGCACGTCATGTACCTGTCCGCGCTGCCGCAGACGACGCACGGCAAGGTGGACCGCAAGGCCCTGCCAGTGCCGGACGCGTCTGGCTTCGACACGGGGAGTCCGCACGAGCCGCCCGCGACGCCCATGGAGGAGCGACTGGCGGAGCTGTGGCGCGAGTTGCTGCGAGTCCCCACGGTGGGCCGTCACGACAGCTTCTTCGAGCTGGGCGGCCACTCGCTGATGGCGACCCGACTGGTGGCGCGCATCCGCGACGAGTTCAGCGTGGAGCTGGGACTGCGAGCCTTCTTCGAGGCCCCCACGCTGGCGGGGCTCGCGGAGCGCCTCACCAGCGCGACGTCGAGCAGCTCCCTGCCGGAGCTGGGAAAGCCTCGCGGCCAGGGCACCGTGCCCCTGTCCTTCGCGCAGCAGCGCCTGTGGTTCCTGGATCAGCTCCAGCCGGGCACGTCGGTCTACAACATACCCGTGGCGCTGCGCCTGTCCGGGCGCCTGGAACCCACCGCGTTCCAGCAGGCCGTCGACGAACTGGTGCGCCGCCACGCGTCGCTGCGCACCACGTTCCTCGCGGTGGAAGGCGAGCCTCATCAGGTCATCCACCCCGCCCTGCCCGGAAACCTCCGGGTAGTGGACCTCTCGAGCCGGTCCGCCGAGCAGCGGGCGGAAGAGACGACGCGGCTCGCGATGGAGGATGCGAGCCTTCCGTTCGACCTCGCCTCGGGGCCGCTCATGCGCACCACGTTGCTGGTGCTGGAGCCGAACGAGCACGTGCTGCTCTTGTGCATGCACCACGCCATCTCCGACGGCTGGTCTCAGACGGTGCTGGTGCGCGAGCTGGTCCAGCTCTACGAGTCGTTCCGCCAGGGCCTGCCGTCGCCCCTGCCGGAGCTGCCGATTCAGTACGCGGACTACGCCCTCTGGCAGCGCGACTGGCTCCAGGGCGCGACGCTCCAGACGCAGCTCGACTGGTGGAAGGGACGGCTCTCGGGAGCAGCCGGCACGCTGGACTTGCTCACCGACAAGCCTCGCCCGGCGGTGCTCTCTCACCAGGGCGCCAGCATCCCCCTGAGCCTGTCACCCGCGCTCAGCAACGCGCTGGAGGCCCTGGCTCAACGTGAGCGCGTCACGCCCTTCATGCTGTTGCTGGCCGGGTTCCAGACCTTGCTGCACCGGTACTCGGGGCAAGATGACATCCTCATCGGCTCGCCCATCGCGGGGCGCCACCATGCCCGGACGGAGGGCCTCATCGGCTTCTTCGTCAACACCCTGGTGCTGCGCGCCCGCTTCGCTCCGGACCTCACGTTCCGGAGCCTGCTGGCCCAGGTGCGCGACATGACGCTCGGGGCCTACGAGCACCAGGACATCCCCTTCGAGCGACTGGTGGAGGAGCTTCAGCCGACGCGTGACTTGAGCCGTACTCCGCTGTTCCAGGTCCTCTTCGCCCTGCAGAACACGCCAGACGCGGAGGTGGCACTGCCGGAGCTGACGCTGCGAAGCGTGGAGGTGGAATACACCGTCAGTCGCTTCGAGCTGGAGCTGGCCCTGACCCGAACGCCGGAGGGCTACAGCGGAGGACTGGCCTTCAAGACGGACCTGTTCGAGCGCTCCACCATCGAACGACTGGGGGCGCACCTGTTGCGCCTGCTGGAAGCAGCCGTCGCCGACGCGGACGCGCCGCTCTCCACCCTGTCGCTGATGACCGAGCCCGAACGCCGGCGCGTCCTCGTCGAATGGAATGACACGCGCGCGGACTACCCGTCCGAGGCCACCCTGCCCCAGCAGTTCTCTGAGCAGGTCCGGCGCACGCCCGAGGCCATCGCCCTCCAGTTCGAGGGCCAGCACCTCACCTATGCGGAACTCGACGCGCGCTCGAACCAGCTCGCTCGACACTTGCTGTCCCTCGGCTTGGGGCAGGAGCCGCGCCTCGCCGTGTGCATTCCGCGGAGCCTGGAGCTGTACGTGGCGCTGCTCGGCATCCTCAAAGCCGGCGGCTGCTACGTCCCGCTCGATTCGAGCCATCCGTCACGGCGCATCGCCTTCATGCTCAAGGACTCCAGCGTCGCCGGTGTCCTCACCGTGGGCGCGGTCCAGGGCGTGCTGCCCTCGGGTGCCTGGCCCGTGGTGGCGCTCGATACCGACGGGGGACGCATCGAGAGCCAGTCCGCGGAGCCACTCTCCGTGCCGCTGGCTTCGGACAGTCTCGCGTACGTCACGTACACGTCGGGCTCCACGGGAACGCCCAAGGGCGTGGCCATCACCCACCGGGGCGTGCTGCGCCTCGTCTCCGGTATGGGCTTCGCGTCTCGCGAGCCGGGCGAGGTCATCCTCCAGGTGGCTCCGCTGACGTTCGACCCGACGGCGCTGGAGATCTGGAGCGCGCTGCTCACGGGGGCGCGGCTCGCCGTGTACCCGCCGGTGACACCGGAGGTGACGGAGCTGGCCCGCGTCATCGACGAGCACCACGTCACCACCGCGCTGCTGGCCACCGCCCTCTTCGACGTCATGCAGCAGCATGAGCCGGAGGCCCTGTCCCGACTGCCCCGGCTGTGGGTGGGTGGCGACGTGCTGCCCGTCCCCAGGGCTCGCGAGCGATTGGCGCGTGGGCTCGCGCTCACCAACGCGTATGGCCCCACGGAAGTCACCGTGGTGACGACGCAACAGGCGCTGCCACCGGGCGAGCCCCTGGGCGACTCCGTCCCCATTGGCCGGCCCATTCCGAACACCCAGGTCTACGTCCTGGATGCGTCGCTGCGGCCCGTCCCGGTGGGCGTGCCCGGCGAGCTGTTCATCGGAGGCCCGGGCCTGGCACGTGGCTATCAGGGACGTCCGGCGCTCACCGCCGAGCGCTTCGTTCCGCATCCCTTCGCCACCACGCCGGGAGAGCGCCTCTATCGCACGGGAGACCGCGTGTGCTGGACGCAGGACGGCGCGCTCCGCTTCCTGGGACGCATCGACCTCCAGGTGAAGGTGCGTGGCTTCCGCATCGAGCTGGGTGAAGTCGAATCCGCCCTGCGCGCGCATCCCGAGGTGCGCGAGGTGGCCGTCGTCGTCCGGGAGGATGTGCCCGGCGACAAGCGCTTGGTCGCCTACGTCGTCACGGCCGACGGCAAGGCCCTCACCGGTGAGGAGCCGAGAGCGTGGCTGCGGCAACGGCTGCCTGAGTACATGGTGCCCGCGCACGTCATGTACCTGTCCGCGCTGCCGCAGACGACGCACGGCAAGGTGGACCGCAAGGCCCTGCCGGTGCCGGACGCGTCTGGCTTCGATATGGGGAGGGCGCACGAGCCGCCCGCGACCCCGTTCGAGTCGAGACTGGCGGAGCTGTGGACGGAGCTGCTCCAGGTCCCCCGCGTGGGCCGTCACGACAGCTTCTTCGAGCTGGGCGGCCACTCGCTGATGGCGACCCGACTGGTGGCGCGCATCCGCGCGGAGCTGGGCCTGGAGCTGGGCGTCCGTACACTCTTCGAGTCCCCCACGCTGGCGGGGCTCGCGGAGCATCTCCAGCGCGGGCTGTCCATGGAACGAGGGCTCGCGGTGCTGCCGCCGCTGGTGCCCGTGCCGCGAGGAGGCGCGCTCCCGCTGTCCTTCGCGCAGCAGCGATTGTGGTTCCTGGACCAGCTCCAGCCCGGACAGGCGCACTACAACATCCCCTGGGCGCTCAAGCTCCTGGGCCCGGTGAACCTGACGTCGCTCCAGCGTGCCTTCGACGCGCTGGTCCAGCGTCACGAGTCACTGCGCACGACCTTCACGATGGAGGGCGGCGAGCCGCGACAGGTCATCCATGCGACGGCAACTCCGCCGTTCAACGCGGTGGACCTGATGAAGCTGCCTCCCGAGCAGCGTGAGGCCGAAGTGCTCCGCCTCTCCACGGAGGACGCGCTCCGTCCGTTCGACCTGGCCGCGGGTCCCCTGCTGCGAGTCACCGTGCTGCACGTCACGCCGACGGAGCACGTCCTGCTCGTGTGCATGCACCACATCGTCTCGGATGGTTGGTCCATGGGCGTGCTGGTGCGTGAGCTGACCCAGCTCTACGAGGCCTTCCAGCGAGGAGCGCCGTCGCCCTTGCCGGAGCTGCCGGTGCAGTACGCCGACTACGCGGTGTGGCAGCGAGGCTGGCTCAAGGGTGAGGCCTTGAGTGAGCAGCTCGGGTGGTGGAAGCGTCACCTCGATGGCGCCGCTCCCGCGCTGGAGCTGCCCACGGACAAGCCTCGTCCGGCCGCGCTCTCGTCCCATGGCGGACTGGCGTCCCTGCGACTGTCTCCCGCACTGAGCGACGCGGTGGACGCGGCGACCCGCCGCGAGAAGGTCACGCCCTTCATGCTGCTCCTGGCCGCGTTCCAGGCCCTGCTCCAGCGGTACTCGGGACAGGACGACGTGGTGGTCGGCTCGCCCATCGCGGGCCGTCGACATGCACAGACCGAGGGCATGCTGGGTGTCTTCATCAACACCCTGGCGTTGCGCGCGCGCTTCACGCCGGAGCTGACCTTCCGAGGTCTGCTGGCCCAGGTGCGTGACACGACACTGGGCGCCTATGAGCACCAGGACCTCCCGTTCGAGCGACTGGTGGAAGAACTCCAGCCCGCGCGGGACCTGGGCCGGACGCCCCTGTTCCAGGCCATGTTCGTGCTCCAGAACGCACCGACTCCCGAAGTCGCGCTGTCGGACCTGACGCTCAAGAGCGTGGACGTGGAGCACAGCTCGACCAAGTTCGAGCTCAATCTCCACATGGTCCGAGCGACCGACGGCTACCAGGGCGGTCTCGTCTTCAGCACCGACCTGTTCGAGCCGGCCACCGCCGAGCGCCTCATGCACCACTTCCAGCACCTGCTGGAGCGCGCGCTCGCCACGCCGGATGCCCCGCTGGCCACGCTCTCGCTGCTCACGGATGACGAGCGGAAGCGACTGCTCCTGGACGCCCCCTCGGTCGAAGCGAGTGTGCAGCCGGGGCATCCCTTCCATCGCCTCTTCGAGCAGCAGGCCGCACGAACTCCCGAAGCCCCCGCGCTTCGCTGCGAGGACCAGGCGTGGAGCTACCGGCAGCTCGACCAACGCGCCAATCAGCTCGCGCATCACCTGCGCGCGTTGGGTGCCGGGCCGGATGTGCCCGTGGCCCTGTGCCTGGAGCGTGGCGTGGAGGTGGTCGCCGCGCTGCTCGCGGTCCACAAGGCGGGAGCGGCCTACGTTCCGCTGGAGCCGTCGCAGCCCGCGGCGCGCCTTCGCGGCCTCGTGGAAGAAGTGTCCGCGCCCATCGTCATCACGGAGGCGCGCCTCGCGGGTGCCTTCGACGGACTCGACGTCCGGTGCGTGCGGATGGATGAGGACGCGGCGCTGCTCGCGAACCAGCCTGTCCACGCGACGGGAGTCGAAGTCGGCCTGGAGCACCTGGCCTACGTGCTCTTCACGTCGGGCAGCACGGGTCGGCCCAAGGGCGTCGCGGTGCCGCACGGCCAGCTCATGAGCTACGTGCACGCGGCCATCGACCGGCTGCGGCTGACCGAGTGCTCGAGCTTCGCGATGGTCTCCACCTTCGCCGCGGACCTGGGCAACACGGTGCTGTTCCCCGCGCTCGTCACGGGTGGGCTGCTGCACGTGTTGACGCAGGAGCGGGCACGAAGCCCGGAAGGAGTGGCCGAGTACTTCCAGCGCCACGCGGTGGACTGCGTGAAGATCGTCCCGTCGCATCTGGCCGCGTTGCTGACGGTGCCGGAGCCGCGACGTGTCCTTCCGCGCAAGCGACTGGTGCTGGGCGGCGAGTCGTCGTCGTGGGCCCTGCTGGAGAAGGTCCACGCGCTCGCGCCGGAGTGCGAGGTCTTCAATCACTACGGGCCGACGGAGACGACGGTGGGTGTCCTCGCGGGGCGGGTGGAGCTGCCGCCCGGTGACAAGGCCCCCGCTCAGGTCCCGCTCGGTCGGGCCTTGGGACAGACACGTCTGTACGTGCTGGACGCGGGCCTGCGGCCCGTCCCCGTGGGGATGCCCGGCGAGCTGTACGTGGGTGGCCCCCAGGTGGCCCGAGGCTACTTCGGGCGTCCCGAGCTGACGGCGGAGCGCTTCCTCGCGGACCCGTTCAGCACGGCGAGCGAGGCACGCATGTACCGCACGGGAGACCGGGTCCGGTGGCTCGCGGATGGCCGCATGGAGTTCATCGGACGCATGGACTTCCAGGTGAAGGTGCGCGGCTTCCGGGTCGAACCCGGCGAGATCGCCGCGGTCTTGCGCGAGCACGAGTCCCTGCGAGACGCGGTCGTGGTGACGCGAGACGATGGCGCGGGAGACAAGAGGCTCGTGGCCTACGTCGTGGCCTCGACGCCGCCCGCGCCGGATGTGGCCACGCTGAGAACGTGGCTCCAGCAGCGCCTGCCCGAGTACATGGTGCCGTCCGCCTTCGTCGCCCTGCCCGCCCTGCCGCTGACGCTCAACGGCAAGGTGGACACGCGGGCCCTGCCGGAACCGTCCGTCGATGCGTCCGGAACGGAGTCCGCGCTGCCGCCGAGGACACCTCTGGAGCTGCGGCTGGTGCGCATCTGGGAAGAGGTGCTCGGAGTCCGCGCCGTCGGAGTCCGCGCCAACTTCTTCGAGCTGGGTGGTCACTCGCTGATGGCCGTGCGCCTCATGGCGGCGGTGAGCGAGGCGGTGGGCCGCCCGGTTCCGCTGGCCGCGCTCTTCCAGGCGCCCACGGTGGAGCAGCTCGCGGTCCTGCTCAGCGACAACGCCCCTCTCACCCCGTCCACCGTGGTGCCCTTCGGAGCCCCGCGCCCTGGCGGGAAGACGCCGTTCTTCTGCGTGCACCCCGTGGGAGGCAACGTCCTCGCCTACGCCGAACTGGCCCGTCGACTCGGAGCGGAGCGTCCCTTCATCGGCCTCCAGGCGCGGGGCGTGAACGGGGAAGCCGCACCGCGAGGCACCGTCGAGGAGATGGCCCAGGCCTATGTGACGGCGATGCGTGAGGTCCAACCCTCGGGGCCCTACCTGTTGGGAGGCTGGTCGCTCGGCGGCGTCATCGCCTACGAGATGACCCAGCAGCTCCGCGCGCAGGGGGAGCAGGTGGAGCTGCTCGCGCTCATCGACAGCTACGCCCCGGATGTGACGCGGGCCCAGGAGCCGTCGGAGTTGGATCGGTTGCAGGTGGTCGGCATGTTCGCGAGAGATTTGCTCGGGGCGTCGCTGACGAACCTCGCTCTCGACTTCGGCGCGCTCGCGGCGCTGGAGCCGGACGCGGTCCTGGAGCACCTGCTCGCGGCGGGCACCCAAGCGGGAGTCCTTCCTCCCGGAACGGACCCCGAACAACTGAAGTCCCTGCTGCGGGTGTTCGAGGCGAACCTGGGTGCCGCGCGTCGCTACGTGGCGAAGCCGCTGTCCACGCGCGCGGTGCTGTTCAAGGCCACCGAGCACGACGCGGAGCTGCCCACGGATGGCGGCTGGTCCGCGCTCATCGGTGAAGGACTGGAGCGTCACCCGGTGAAGGGAGACCACTACGGACTGCTGCGTGAGCCCGGCGTGCAAACCCTGGCCGAGCGACTGCGGGATGCGCTGAAGTCCTCGCGCTGAGCAGGCACGTGAGGTGGCTGCCGCGACTCGGACATGGAGGTCCGACGCGGCAGCCACGTGAGGACTCGCTTCCACTGCGTCATGTGCATGTTCTCCATTCGTTGTGGGCTCTGAACCCGTCAACGGCTTGGAGAGACCTGGACGCCGTTGTGATGGGGCGAACTGTTAGCCGCTGGAGCGGAGCACGTGCGCAGCGGCTCGCGAGGCCTGTCTCGGGGCCGCGGTCGAACTCGAGTCACCCGCGACGAAAGGACGTGCGAGGGCGGTGAGACACCGGCCCGCTTCGCTACCAGGAGAGTACCCATGACGTGCAGGCAATGGCGCTGGCGTGTTGCCGCGACCCAGCGGGAGCTCGATGACGTGGCTCGCATCCGCTGGGCTGTCTTCGGCGGAGAACTGGGATTGCTGCCCGAGCAGTCCGCGCTGTCTCGGCGGGAGGTGACGTGCGTCGACACGCTCGACACCACGGTGCATGTGCTCGTCCATGCCGGCGACGAGCCGGTGGCGACCATGCGAGTCGCGTTGCCCAACGCGGAGGTGGCGGCGAACCTGGGTGGGAAGGTGGGGCTCGAGCTGGAGCAGCGAGTGGACCTCTCGGGTCTGCTCCAGCCGGGAAGGCTGTTCGCGGAACCCTCGCGCTTCTGCGTGTTGCCGAAGTGGCGGCGCTCGGAGGCCGTCACGTGGCTGCAGGCGGGCATGTACGCGGAGAGCCGGCGGCGCGGAGTGACGCACTGGATTGCGTCCGCGAACCTGGAGACGGACTCGCCCGAGGACGCGCTCCTCTCCTGGCAGGTGGCGGCCCACCGGGGATGGCTGAGTCCTCACTGGCGCGTGGCCGTGACCGACCCGTGTAGGGCCCCGGTGCGGCCCCGCAGTCCCTTCTACACGCCCGAAGAACGGGCACAGGCGGCGCAGGGGCTGTTGGACGGACTGCGGCTGCCCAGGGCGCCCTCGCTCTTCGCCAGGACGATGGGGGCGCGCTTCATCGCGGAGCCGCTCTACGACACGTATTTCCAGTGGTTCACGCTGCCGCTCGTCATGGTGCTCGATGAAATTCCGGCGGACTCCGTGGCGCGCTTCCACGCGATGGAAAACGGCATGAGTCCCGCCGCCTAGACCGGGGCGGCTGTTCCCTTCCTTTCACCTTCAACACGCGGCGACCGGGAGCCCCATGGGCACCGGACAGGAGACGTACGTGCGAACACAGGCGAAGAATCACGCGGGAGCGAATTGGTTGGCGGCGCTGGACGCGGAGGCGCGAGGGCTGGTGGCGGCGGTGGATGCGCGGCCCGACGGCCACCGCCTCTTCGAGGGCTCCCTCGATGCCGCGGGCTACATCCACTACCTCGTCCAGACCTACCACTACGCCCGATGGAGCACGCCGATCCTCGGCGAGGCGGGCGAGCGGCTGAAGCGGCTGGGACGGCACCCGGAGTTGGCGCAGTTGCTGATCCAGAAGGGGGAGGAGGAGCGGGGGCACGACCGGTGGCTGTTGTCGGACCTGAAGAACCTGGGGTGCTCGGAGGAGTCCGTGGAGACGGCGGTGCGGAGTCCGGCGGTGGAGGCCTATACAGGGTGGAACTTCTTCACGTCCCGCGCGGGCGTGCCGACGGCGGTGTTGGGGACCGCGTACGTGCTGGAGTACCTGTCGCAGACGCGGGCGGGCGTGTGGGCCCGGCGACTGAAGGAGGTGTCCGCCATTCCCAACATCCACAAGTCCGTGACGTTCCTGCGCAGCCACGGGGCACTGGATGGCGACCACGTGGCGGAGATGGCGCGGCTTCTCGAGCGATTGACGGAGCCCGAGGACCAGGAGGCCATCCTCTTCTCGGCCCGCATCGCCCGGAGCGTCTACCCGTGCATCTTCCGTGAGGTCGGAGCCTCCACCCTACCCCTCGCGGGGTAGAGACAACCGCACGCAGGCTGGGGGAACCTCCCGTTCGAACCCTGGCCTTCGGGAGGACGCCTCACACGGGCCTGTTGAGGAGGGCTGCCTGGTAGAGGAAATCGGCGCGACCATCGACGCCCAGCTTGCCGAAGAGGTTACGCACGTGGGTCTTCACCGTCTGGCCCGAGATCTTGAGTTCATCGGCGATCTGCCCGTTGGACCAGTTTCGAAGCACACCCCTCGCGATGTCGAGCTCGCGGGGCGTGAGCTCGCGCTGCATGTGCAAGGGGAGCGGGATGGAGTGGGGAAACTCGGTCAGCAGGAGGGCCCATTGGCGGGGGCCGTCACTGGCGGGCAGCTCGACGAACCGGCACGTGCGGTAGCCCTCGGGATGATTGATGACCCATAAAGTCTTTCCGAGCCGCGAGTCCAAGTCCATCCGAGCCAGGGCGTCCAGTCGCTCCTTGAGGACGCGAGGGAGGCCGGAGGCGTGTACGTCCGAAGGGGTGAACCAGCGCTCCAGCAGGGCCGTGGCGTGCGGGGAGCGGAATACCTCACGCGTGGGAGGCTCCAGGATGAGGAAGGCGGAGTCCTTGCGTTGGAAGAGCTCCTGGAGCAGTTGGGTGCGGGCGGTCAGGTCCTGGTAGTCCTGGCAGTTGCCCACGGAGTTCGCCAGGTGCCTGGTGAGGCTGGAGAGCGCGGTGATGCTCTGGGAGGAGAAGGCGGACCGCGTGTGCCGGTAGAACGCGAAGGCGCCGACGACGCCGGGGCGGATGGGCACGAGGACGGCCATGATGTGCTCCAGAGGCAGCTCAAGCTCCACGCTGCGTTGGTAGACGAGGGTTCGTTCGTACTCCCCGCGGGAGAGCAGCTGCGTGTCGCAGGTGGGCACTTCGGGCTGGGCGAGGATGGGGGCCCGGAGGAAGTCATGGTCGACCAGTCCGGCGTACTCCTTGAGTATCGGGATGGGGTGGCCGGGGACGTGCCATCGGAAGTCGAGCGAAGGCGCGACGCGCATGAGGCACAGGGCCATGGAGTCGGCCTGGACGAACTCGAGAAGCGGCGCTCGAGTCGCTTCAAGGACCTCCGGAAGGGACCGCGAACCGCCCAGGGCCACGGTGACGGTGTCCCGGACCCTGAGCTCGCGAGAGTTGAAGTCCCGTGGGTTGAACATCCGCCGCTCCTTGGCAGGCAACCCCGTGAGGTATGCGGGGCTGTCCCCCGTCCTTAGGTCCGGACTGAAAATCTGTCCCTCGCCCTTCGGGGCGATTGACGGAAACCTGGCAGCGCTCCTTCCACGCACAACGCCATTCCAGTTCGGAGACCCTTCGAGTTGGAGGCGAGTGATTGAGCAGTGAAGAGAGCAGTTCAATGAATTTGTTCAAGACCCATGGCGGGCCAACGAATACTTCTTTGCGGCCAGCCGATGATTTCGGCGGGGCTGGCAAGTCCATGCATCGAGACCGATTACCCCCTCACGGAGCCCCCTTGACCGCAGTCCACGCCGCTTCGTCCTCTTCCGTTTCAACCCCCTACTCTGCCGGTCCTTCAAAGAAAGCCCTGTGGACGGGGCGCATCTTGAGCGGCCTCGCCGTCATCTTCCTGATCTTCGACGCCGTAGGCAAGGTGCTCTCCGCACCGCAGTTCGTGGAGGGCACCCTCCAGCTCGGCTATCCCGCGAGCGTCGTCGTAGGACTGGGAGTGCTCCAGCTCGTGTTCCTCGCGGTGTACCTCTTCCCGAGCACCTCGGTGCTCGGCGCGGTGCTGTGGACAGGCTACCTGGGCGGCGCCATCGCGACCCACGTTCGAGTCGAGAGCCCGCTCTTCACGCATGTGCTCTCCCCCGTCTACTTCGCGGCGTTCCTGTGGGTCGGGCTCTGGCTGCGCAATGAGCGATTGCGCTCCCTCCTCCCCTTTCGTGAGGCGCAGTGACTCGGGGGCGGCGAATGGCGCAGCCAAGGCCACTCCGAAGAACTCGCAGGCAATCGCTGGTTTTCAACTGAGACATTCAACTCCGCAGGGACTTCAAGAGAACTCCATGAAGACAATGAACAGGTTCACGCTCGCTGTGATGGCCATCCTCTGCTCGACCCTCTGGGTGACGGGATGCGACTCTGAAAACCCGCCCCCCAAGGCCCCGGAGAATCGCACCCGGGGCGCCTACGCGTCGGTGAACGGCATCAATCTGTACTACGAGCTTCATGGCACCGGCAGACCGGTGGTGATGCTCCACGGTGGATTGTCTACCATCGATACGACGGAGCCCTTTCTGTCGACGCTCGCCCGGAGCCGGCAGGTCATCGCGGTGGAGCTCCAGGCCCATGGCCGCACGGCGGACATCGATCGCCCGATGAAGTACGAGCTGATGGCGGACGACATCGCTGCGCTCATCAAGCACCTTGGGTTCGAGAGCGCGGACGTCTGCGGCTTCTCCCTTGGAGGCGGCGTCGCGATTCAGCTGGGCATCCGGCATCCGAGCGTGGTGCGCAAGCTGGTGGTCGTCTCGGCGCCCTTCAAGAGCAACGGCTGGTACCCCGAGGTCCGGGCTGGGATGGCGTACATGGACGCCGACGCGCTGGCAGGCTCTCCCCCGCACGAGGCCTATGTCAGGGTTGCGCCCAGGCCGGGAGATTGGCCCGTGCTGGTGTCCAAGCTGAGGCAGCTGCTGGCTGGGGAAGAGTATGACTGGACGGACACCCTTCGAACCATCAAGGCGCCGACGCTGATCGTGGCCGGGGACACCGACAACATGCCTCCAGCCCACCTCGTCGAGATGCTTGGAGTGCTGGGCGGCGGTAAGGCAGACGGCGCGATGGGCAACCCGCCGAGCTCCCGCCTGGCCGTGCTGCCGGGTGTGAGCCACTGGAGCATCCTGACTCGAACGGATCTCCTGGAGCCCATCGTCCCGGCGTTCCTCGACGAGCCGATGCCGGCCGCAAAGCCCTAACCTCCGGAGAATGCATGTCATTCAAAGCGTGTCTCGACTCCATCAAGGAGAAGACGGGCACTGACTGGAGGACTTCGCCAGGCTTGTCGCCAAGCAAGGACTGACCAGGCACGGAGAAATCGTGGCCTGGCTCAAGGATGTGGAGCCGGGCCCGACGCCGCCCCAACGCGTCAGTAATACTCTTCCGACTTGAAGAAGCGGTTTGGCGCGCATCCTACAGCGGCCCGAAATTCACGGTGGAAGTGAGATTGATCGCAATAGCCAGCGTCGAGGGATAGCCGCGACAGGCTCATGCCCGGTCGGTAGGAGTCGACGACCTGGCGCAACCGGATGATGGACGCAAGGTGCTTGGGTGACGTGCCGACGGTGCGGCGGAAGCGCTTCTCGAACGCGTCCTGACTGATGTGGAGTGACTTGGCGAGCGCGCCAATCCGAAGCGAGCCGTGAGCTTCGCGGATGGCGCGCACTGCCGCTGCGACAATCTGATCGGGCTCCCGAGGCCTCAACCGTGCGCACAAGAACTGCTCCACAAGCTCCGACCGCTCCGTGGCATTCTCCGAATCCGCTATCCGGGACGAGAGGCGATCCACATCTGTGCGTGGCACCAGATCGTCGAGTGCCTGAATCGTATCAAGGAACTCGTGCAAGGGCTCCGCGAAGAACTGCGCGGCCCCTGCCTCTTTGAACGTCACGAGGACGTTCCCCCCGTTCGCCGAGGCCCGTATCCGGCGCACGATGGAGCCCATGCCTGAGATGGCGCTGCTTGGGAGCTTGCGCTCGGAGCTCCCCTGAATCTGGCTCGCGGAGCCCCTGAAGGCGATGCCGAGAGCGATGCCGGGGTCGGGAAGCAACGTGCGCGTCCCTTCCTGGCCTCCCTCGAGCACAATGATCGAACGCACGAAGGGCGCCAGTTGCTCGTTAGGCGCGAACAGCCTGACAGACGGCACGAACGGCATCATTTGTTCGCTGGGAGGGAACAGCCTCGGCATGACACATGCTCATGGCACCAAGGGCGCCACGGTTCAACGAAAATGCCAAAACCCGCTCTGCTTCGCCAGCTCAGACACTGTAGTCGCCTCACCCTCGCGGTTCTCGCGCGGCAGCGTGTCTCCAGCGAGCAATTCGTGACGAAGCTGTTTTGCGTTCCTTGTCTGAGAAAGCGCAGTCCTCCATGACGATCATGAGCATGAGGTACGCCCGATGACAGACACTTCGGTCACGAAGCCGCACTGCTTGCTCGACGCCATCAGGTGTACCAGCGCGCCCGCGCCCGTCACCCCGAACGATGGAACTGCTTCCCATGGTCGGGATTGGTCTCGCTGATGTTTTGCTTGGCTTCGGAGATGATTCTGTTGCACTCCGCATTGTAGTCTTTGTGCCACCCCTTGTGCTTGGGGAGCATCAACGCATAGGCAACGTCCCGATGCAGAGCCCGGCCAGTCCCGTCACGGAGCCAAGCTCTCTGAAGCTGGCGGCAGGCACCCAGAGGGGACCCTCTCCCACGGGACGCGCGGGGCTCCGAAGCTGGATGAGCGCATGCCCCCAGTCCTGGGCCCGGTACGCATCCCCATTCAGCGCCCCCACGACGATCCTCAGGTGGGCGCCACGGTCCGCGAGTGCATCGAGAGGCCTTGCTCACGCTCTGGCTGAGCGCCCTGCCCAGCGCGGGACGTCCCCGTGTTCCTCAAGGGTGTTTCCGGGGTCCGGCGTCGCGGGTGCGCGCTGATGACTGGAGCCAGTCCCCTGATGACTGCAGTCATCGGCTGGGGGCCCAAGTGGAACGCTCCGCTCCAGTGAAGTCGCGGGGTTGCGGAGACAGGATGGCTGGCATTCGCGCTGCAATGAGGGAATGCACGGGCGAGACGACGAACTCCTCGCCGCGACGGTCCCCCATCGCTGTCCTGAAACAGGTGACGCCCATGATCAAGACCAAGCCCTCGTCTCTCTCCCCCTCCAAGCTGCGTCAGAACACGCCGGACTCCGCCTCGGTCACCCCTCCGAAGAAGACGCCCTCCGCTGTCCCCGCGCAGCAGGACGCGAAGGTTCGCAACCCCTCGGGTGCGCCCTCGCAGGCGCAGCGGCCGACGGATGGGTTCGAGGGCAGGAACCCCGCGCCCGGCGGTCGGGGCACGCGCGCGCTGGATGCGCTCTCGAATGTGTCGGGCGCCGCCCTGCCCGCGATGGAGACGCTCTCGAATGTGTCAGGCGCCGCCCTGCCCGCGATGCAGGCGTTCTCGCCCATGATGGCCGGAGGACAGCCCGCGATGCAGGCGCTCTCGCCCATGATGGCCGGAGGACTGCCGTCGATGGAGCAGCTCTCGCCCATGAACGCACCCATGCGGATGGGCGGGATGCCTGCGATGGACACCCTCTCGCCCATGAACGCGCCCATGCCGAGGGGCCTACCCTCGATGGACGGGCTCCCGCAGGGTCTCGGGCTCCCCACCGCGCCGCCGATGATGACGCCGAACATGCTGGAGGGCATGCAGGTGCCCTCGCTGCCGGGCCTCGTCGACTTCGCTCCCCGTGGGCTGCCCTCGCAACTCCAGGACTTCGCTCCTCCGCCCTCGCTCCAGGACTTCGCTCCCCCGCCCTCGCTCCAGGACTTCGCTCCCCCGCCCTCGCTCCAGGACTTCGCTCCTCCGCCCTCGCTCCAGGAGCCCGTCAACCCCGCGCCGCGCGGGCTGCCCCCGCAGTTGAGGGACTTCGCGCCGGCCCGTGAGGCCACGCCGCGCGCCGCGCCGCAGGCCGAGCCGGAGTCCTCCGGCATCCCGAGCGCCAATGACAAGCGCCCGGCCGGGGACAAGCGCTCGGCGGCGCAGATCGTCGACGACTCGCCCGCGCTGAAGAACCTGGGCCGTCAGAAGGACATCAAGTTCGACCAGCTCTGCAAGCAGACGGGCATCGACCCCAAGCTGGACCTGAAGGACGCGAAGCAGAACCCGGACGCGGTGTTCCGCCTGGCCAAGGTGCTGGAGTTCATCGACAGCGCGAAGGCGTCGACCGGTGGGGACCGGGACAGCAAGGTGAAGAACGGCAAGGGTGACGGCAACATCGAGGGCATCACGAAGAGCGGTGATGCGCGGCACGGCACCGAGGCCGGAATGGTGAAGGACTTCGCCGAGCAGGGTTACTCGTTCCTGGGCGAGCAGAAGCTGCCGACGACGAAGGACACGCACGTCAAGGCGGACGGGAGCAACAAGGACAACTTCCAGTGGGCCGCGGGTGAGGCGGGCAAGCACCTGTGGTTCCTGCCGGCGGTGAGCAACGTGCTGACGGGCATCGGCAACTCGGAGGGTGGCGCGAAGGGCGTCTTCGAGGGCGCGGCCAAGGGCTACGTCAACACGCTGAAGGGCGCCGCGGAGGGGGTCCTCGGGGCCGTCACGACGGGCCAGGTGAACCCGGCCTCGCTCCTGCTTGGTGGCGCGGCGGGCGCGCTGGCCAACACGGAGGCCGCTCCGCAGCCGGTGAAGGACATCGCCAGCATGCTGTGAGCTTGAATCGAAGTGGGTGACCCGAGCGGGGGATCTGCTCGGTAGAGGGGCCCTCGGAGCAACCTTGCGGCGGCAGGGAAGCTCCGAGGGCCTTTCTATTTCTGGGACCGCGATGCGCCGTCCTGAGTCGGCCACGCGTCTCCAAGGACGTGGCTGAGGGTTCACGTGCATTGACTGCCGGATCAGGCCGAAATCATCGGTCTATTTCCCAGGAGGAGTTTCACCCCTCAGCCACTTGACGAGCCGCGTGCGCTGCCGGCCCCTCAGGCTGCTCATGACCGACACCTGCTCGAGGTCCCAATCGCTCCGCAGCCGCTTCGCGGCCAGGGCCATCCACTCGGGGAACCGCGTGGGCTCGCAGGCCCCCAGCCCGAGCGTGTCGTTCTGGAGCCTCTCGCTGTCGAAGTCGAAGACCGGCACGATTCGCCCTGGCTCCCCGTCCGGGCCCCAGGTGGACATGGAGAAGCTGAACCAGACCGGAGCCCGGCTGTCGACCGTCAGATGACAGTGGTAGCGGTAGGTCATCGACCGCGCGTCTCCCTCTTCGCCGCCCGTCGCGTAGAGCTTGAACCAGAAGACGTCCAGTTCGCCGAACCCCAGCGCGCGCGCCAGCTCCAGCGCCGGCGAGCGGGCACGACGCGCCTGGAGCAGCGCCTCCATCCGCTCGAACAGGGCATCCAGGGCCGGCGTGGAGCGCGCGTGGGTCCGCAGGTCCTCCAGCCTGTCCAACTCCCACCCCTGAGACTGCACCGCCCGCTCGACATGGGGGATGAGCGCGTCGAGCGACGCCTCGGACGCGTCGATGGTCAGCACCGCCAGCATGTCCAGGGACACCTCCTCGCTGGCCACGACGACGGTCTGGATCGCCTGGAGCAGTACGGGGTTCTCCGCCAGCCCCTGGAGCTTCGCCTTGCGCTGCTTCGAGCCCCAGCCATACGTCACATTCAAATCCAGCATCCCCTGGAGCGCTGTCCGCCACGACGCACACAGGGCCTCGTCGGAGCCCTCCCGGTCCACGCTCTCGCGCAGGAAGAAGACCGCCGGACGCACATCCCTCGCGAGCCGCTCCAGCACCGCGCGGATGACAGGCGCGGGCAACCGCTGACAGTGCTGCCCGAAGGACCCGAAGAACGAGCGGTCCGCTGGAAGGAGCTGCAGCGCCGCCCTCGCCGCGAGCATCGGGTCCACGTCCACCGGGAGCTTCTTGAGCACCTTGATGAGGCGCTCCCAGTCCGGAGCCGGCTCCCCCAGCAGCGCGTGGAGTTCCTCCGAGGCACGTCGTCGACTCATTCCTCCACGTCTACCAGAGCCCCACCCGCACCGCCCCCCGGAGGCGCACACACCCGGGAAGGGGCTGACGCGCGAGGCCCCTGACGGCCAATCGCCAAACGACCGGTCGCCACCACGCCCCTCTCAGCGCGGCGCCGGGACGCGCTCCCCGAGGACCCAGTCACTTGGGGAGCGCGAATCCCGCCGCGGTGGGCGGAAACCTCAGCGCGGTGTGACCTTGAGCAGCTTGCCGTTGGTGGCGTCGGTCAGCAGGTAGAGGGCTCCATCGGGCCCCTGCACCACCTCGCGGATGCGCTCGTTGCGGCCCTTGAGGAGATGCTCCTCGCCCACCACGCGGTCATTGCGAATCATGAGCCGCACCAGGGCCTGACTGACCAGACCGCCCACGAAGATGTCGTTGCGCCACTCGGGGAACAGGGTCCCCGTGTAGATGGCCATCCCCGAGGGGGCAATCACCGGGTCCCAGTAGTACACGGGCTGCTCCATGCCCGGGCCCTGCGGGCTGTCGTGGATGGGCGCGCCGGAGTACTCCTCGCCATACCCGATGGTGGGCCAGCCATAGTCCTTGCCCGCCTCGGGCCGGTTGAGCTCGTCCCCTCCCTTGGGCCCCATCTCCACCGTCCACAGCCGGTTCTGGCTGTCGAGCGCCGCCGACAGGATGTTGCGGTGACCCACCGACCAGATTTCTGGCTTCGCGCCCTGGGTGTTCACGAACGGGTTGTCCTGGGGCACCGAGCCGTCTGGATGGATGCGAACCACCTTGCCGAAGTGGCTCTTCACGTCCCGAGCCTGCACCCGGCCCGCGAGGATGGAGCGCTCTCCGAGCGTGACGAACAGCTTGCCGTCGGGGGTGAACACCAGCCGGCCCCCCGAGTGCAGCGTCGACTCGAGTGTCGGCATCATTCGGAAGATGACCTGAACGTTTTCCACGCGAGGCTGCGAGCCCTCCTCCACGAGCTTCGCGCGCGCCACCGCCAGCCCGTTGCCACCCTGGCGTGGCTCGGCATAGGTCCAGTAGACGAGTTTGCTCTGCGCGTAGTCGGGACCGACCTCCACGTCGAGCAGTCCGCCCTGGCCACGGGCATCCACGGCGGGCAGCCCCGTGACAGCGGGAGACTTCGCGCCCTGCGGAGTGACGATGTAGAGCGAGCCGGTGGCCTTCTCCGTCACGAGCATGCGCTGGTCGGGCAGGAAGGCGATGGCCCAGGGGTTCCTGAAGCCAGAAGCAATCTCGGTGACCTGGATTGCCGTCTTCGATTGAATGGCCGGCGCGCGTGTCTGCTCGGGGAAGGCTCGAGAGAACTCGGGCACGTTGGGCGGCCCCTGAGGTACCTCGGGGCCGCTGGGAAGCGGATCCGGCGGGACACCCGCATCTTCCGGCGGGACACCCGCGTCTTCCGGCGGGACACCCGCGTCTTCCGGCGGGACACCCGAATCCTGTTGGGGGACACCCGAATCCTGCTGCGGGACGCCCGAGTCTTGGGGCGTGGGGTCAGGGTCCTCGCTGCAACCAGCGAGGAGGGCGGCGACGATGAGGGGCACCGAGAGGATGCGCATGCGACTCTCTCCTGGGGGGATGGGGCGGCGGGAAGGTGCTGACCTGCCTGCTGGCGCGCAAGTCTCGTGGCGGGAAGGCCGCGATTCAACCCACGGCCGTGCGGTGCCGGGCATCCGACGATGTAAAATCACCGTGTCACGGGAGGAGACGGAGGGAATGGGCCAGGGGGAGCACCTGGCACACCGGACCTCACTTCGCGCCTGGGAGTGCGGACAGCGCGGCTCCCTGCGGCGCGAGCGGAAGGGAGCATCCGGCGGACGTCACCCGTCGGTCGGACACGCTTCCGTGGCGCTCCCGCACTTCGTCTGGTGGGTCCGTGAGCGTTTGGGGCGCCACCCAGAAACCCCAGTGTCCATTCACGGTCGCTTCATTCGCAGTTCTTGCCGCAGACGCTCCCGACCTTTTCTACACAGAGGCTGTCCCAAGAAACGGAGCAGCAGAATGGATCGACCGCGCAGATCGCTGAAACGCAGTCAGCCTTCGCACTGTCACAGTGGTTCACGAGAGAGGCACCTGGCGTGCAGAGCGAATGCGCACAAGTGCCGTCCGATTCCGAGCACGTCAGGCTGCCACAGACTGTTCGGACCTCGCCCACACAACGGCTGTCCCATGAGGAACTGCAGCAGTACGCGTCGGCCGTGCAGACCGACGAGACACACGGGTCGGAAGCCGGTGACAACGGAACTCCGGACGTGCACTTGTCGTGTATGGGGGCGCGCGCCCCGATGGAGAGGGACGTTCCGCTGCTCACGATCACCGCGGTCACCGCCGTGGGGGGCGAGGCGGAAGCAAGGCCAAAGAAGAAGCTCTTTTTTCCAGTCCCGGGACTTCCTCCAGCGCAAACCGGGGTTGCGAAGGTGAAGGTGAATTCATTGCCCACCTTGTTGGCGGAGGAGAGCCCGATGGTGCCGCTCCCACCGGAAGTCACGACATAGACCTGATCGGTCGGCCCCGTGCCGTTGTACTGAAAGGAGGCCACAGGACCGAAGGAGACTCGTAGCGACTGGACGCAAGGGATGTGGGTGATGCCGGTGGCATTGGTCAGGTCGACCACGTACTCGTAGCCGTAGTACCCCTGAGCCGGGGCACCGGTCGCTCCTGTGAACGTGCGCGTCTGCAAGCGCGCGGTCCCGGAGGTTCCTGGCAGAGGGATGGTGGCGCTCGAGTCGGTGACAGACAGCGTGCAACGGGTGTCGAAGACACAGTTGATCGCTGGTGCACCGACATTGACGACGCTGAGAGCTTCGGCTGCGGCAGGCTTCGACAGTACAAGCAGCGTCAACGACACAATCAATTGGATGCGAAGCATGTCATGACCCCACGTGTATTCATTGTGTTCGACATCAGGCTGGACCTTGCTTCTTCCGCAGCTCTGCCACCCCACAACCCGGCTCGCACCTGCTCGGCAAGGCTAGACGGAGAGCGTACAAAGGAAAAGTCTCGGTGCTATGACAATCTTCGTGAAAGCAGACCACTCTCGGTGGTGGAGTGACGCAAGAGTGATGGATTACCCTCCGGGCGGCCGTTTCCGATCTCGCCGGACATGTTGGTGCTTCACGCCCACACGGTGACCCACGGGTTCCAGGATGAGACGATGTCGCTGCCTCTCAGCAACGTCATACGTGGAATCCACGATAGTAATTACCTAGCTGCAATCCAGGGATAAGTGATAATCATCGCACCGTCCGTGAACGGGGGTGCGCATGTCAGTGAATAAAGACCTTTCCAGCCGCATGGCCTTCATCATTTCCCTGCTCATCGCCAGCGTGGCGTGGAGTGGGGCCTGGGCAGCGGGTTGGTCGCCTGCGGCGCCGATGTTGGGTCTCCGGTCGCTCCACAGCGCGACCCGGCTGGCGAATGGCAATGTGCTGGTGGCGGGCGGCTTCTACATCACGACGACCTGGAACTTCCCGACCGCCGCCGAGCAGTACAACCCCTCGACCAACACGTGGACATCGGCCGGCACCCTGCTCCGTGGACGCCGGGCCCATACCGCCACCCTGTTGCAGGACGGTAGGGTGCTCGTCACGGGAGGAGAGAGCCCCACCGGCACCCTGGCCCAGGCCGAGCTGTACAACCCGGCGACCAACTCGTGGACGGACGTGGCTTCCATGATCAGCCCGCGCGCCTTCCATACGGCGGTCCGGCTGCAGAACGGGAAGGTGCTGGTCGCCGGGGGCGCTCCCGTCAATTCGTCGACGAACGCGGCCGAGCTGTACGACCCGGCGACCAACATCTGGACGGCCGTGCCTTCCATGAGCAGCGCCCGCAAGCAGCACAGCGCGGCCCTGCTGGAGGATGGAAGGGTGCTGGTGGCGGGGGGCTACAGCGGGGGGACTCCCTTCTGGTCCAGCGCCGAGGTGTACAACCCGGCGACCAACTCCTGGTCGTCCGTGGGCTCCATGAGCACGGCCCGAGTGCTGTTCCCCCTGGCGGTCCTCCCCACCGGCAAGGTGCTGGCGGTGGGGGGAAACAGCGGAACGGGCCTGCCGCCCAGTGTCGATGCATTCGACCCTGCGACCAACACCTGGGCCCCGGTGGCGCCCATGGGAATCGGTCGCTACATGCACACCGCGACGGTGCTCGCGAACGGTCAGGTCCTGGCGGCGGGGGCCTATAGCCGGGACAGCGCCGAGCTCTACGCACCGGCGACCAACACCTGGACGAGCGCCGGCGTGATGAGCAGCCCCCGCGGTGAGCACACCGCGACCCTGCTCGCCAATGGGAAGGTCCTGGTGACGGGCGGAACCGGTGGCAGCGGCCATCTCGCGACGGCCGACCTGTATTCGCCCGACGTGGGGAGCGACCTGGGGAGCAGCCTGGGCTCGGGGCTGGTGCAGGCGGACACGTGCACCGCCACCAACGATTCCACGCCCGCGTGCAGCGCCGGCAGCACCGCGCCGGACCGGAGCTTCACCTGGACGGCGCCCTCGTCCGGCACCTTCACCGTGTCGACGACGGGCTCCTCCTTCGACACCGTGCTGTCCCTCTTCGACGCGAACACCGGCGCGGCGCTCGGATGCAACGACGACGTGAACGCCAGCACGTTCCAGTCGTCCGTCGCCGTGACGCTCTCGGCGGGACGGCAGCTTCGCATCGTCGTGGATGGCTACCGGACGCGGTGCGGCACCCTCACCCTCAACATCCAGTAGTCGCGGCCAGTCAGGGCGGGGCGCCTCCGGAGACGACGGGGGCGCGGTGGATTCGTGTCTGTTCAAACCCAGCATGGAGGCTTGCCATGAATCTGAGACGTCTGTGCAGCATCTTCGTCGTGCCCGCGCTGCTTGCGACTGGCTGCGGAGCGCTGGAGGACTCGAAGGCCGTGGGCGATGAGACGCGGGAGGCTAACGCGGACCTCGCCACGTCGGCCGTCTTCTCGGGCACGGTGCGCAACTCGGCGGGCGCCGTGCAGGCGGGCGTCACGGTGGTCATCAACGGAATCTCCCGGACCACGGACACCACCGGCCGGTACTTCATGTCCGTCGTGGCGTCGGCCAACGGCTACGTCCTCACCCTCCGGAAGAACGGACTGGCCTCGGCGACCGAGTTCTATTCGGCGAGCAAGACGAGCCTCAACCACACCCTGGAGACGGGCTACGTGCAGACCGTCAGCCCGACGGTGGACAGCACGGTGACCACGCCCAGCGGCGTGAAGGTGAACCTGAAGGCGAACACGCTCGTCAACGCCAGCGGCGTGCCGGCCACGGGCCCGGTCAGCATCACCGTCGCGAGCTATGACCCGATGCGCATGCCGGGCGACTTCACGGCGGTGAACTCCAGCGGGCAGCAGGTCGCGCTCGAGTCCGTGGGCGCCGTCTTCGTGGGCGCCACGGATGCCAGCGGCGCGGCCCTCAACCTGGCGACGGGTGCCACCGCGACGGGCTTCATCCCCGTGCCCACGCAGGTGGGTAACATGCCGGCGTGTGTCTCCGACGGCACCTGTCGACTCGCGATGTGGAAGTTCAACGAGACGACGGGCAAGTGGGAGGAGAAGTCCGCCAACATGCAGTTCGGCCCAACGGGCACCACCTTCACCATGCAGGGCACGAGCAGCATCTCCGGCGCCGTCCCCATCAGCACGGGCGGGCTGGGCATGTGGAACGCGGACATCGAGAAGCGCGAGCCCGCCTGCACCATTATCGAACTCGTGGGTTTCCCGGAGACCTGCTTCGGCACGACGGGCACCGTCCAGTTCAGCCTGAAGCTGCCCAACGCGGCGGGCACGCTCATGCCGCGCACCGACACGATGTCCCAGGCGTCGCCCTTCATCGTGCTCTACAACATCCGCGCGAACGCCTTGCAGGAGGTGGGAATCACGTTCCCGGCCGGCGCTCCCACGAACTGCGCGAAGAACCTGGACATCTCCTCCACGCCGGCCGCCTCGGCCGGCTACCCGTTGTACACCACGGCGGGCGGAGTCACCCGGTTCAACTCGGGCGCTCCGTGGGGAGGCACCGGCTACCCGAAGGACCCGAGCGGCAACATGATCGACTTCGACGACGTGGCCCAGGGCACGCACCCCTGCAAGTCGCGCGTGCAGTTCACGACAGAGCTGTAGTCGCTTCCCACCGGCCTGTCCCCTCAAGTCCCGAGCGGGACAGGCCGCTCGTTGCTCGGCGACGAAGCCTCCGACCGTTCGATTCGGAGGGAAATGACTCACAGGGAATGCGGCACCCGGACGAGTAGAAATCCGATGATCAGTGATCGTGGCTGGAGAAGTGTTCTTCTTGGTGCCTGCGCTGTCCTGAGCCTGTCCTGCGGCGAAGGCCTGCTGCCCGAGGAGGAACGGGCGGGTGCTGGCATCCCGGGGAATGAGGTCGGTACCGTGGATGAGGTGGGCCAGGCGCTGACCGACGAGCTCGGCTCCGTGCTGGGCTCACCCGTCGCCACGAACAATACGTGTGCCGCGATCGATGAGCACACTCCGGCCTGCACCACCCAGACCACGGCTCCGGACCGCTCCTATTACTGGACCGCGCCCTCCACCGGCATGTTCACCTTCACCACGACGGGCGCCACCTTTGACACGGTGCTCCTGCTCCTCGATGCGTCCACCCATGCTTCGCTGGGCTGCAACGACGATGCGAGCAGCACGACGTTCCAGTCCTCGGTGACGGTGAACCTCACCGCCGGCACGCGGGTGAAGATTGTCGTCGATGGCTACAGCACCCGCTGCGGCGACTTCGCGCTCAACATCTCCGCGCCGACCTTCGCGGGCTGCGCAGCGGTGAAGGCCGCGATTCCCAGCGCTCCCGATGGGGAGTACGTCATCAACCCGACCGGCGCCCGGCCCATCTCCGCCTACTGCGACATGCGGTTGGGGGTTGAGCTCTGCACGGAAGATGTGGGCGTTCGCCGGGGACGGACGCGTGAGGGCTCGAACCTCGACTACGTCATGATGAGCCTGCTTGCTCGCACGTCCGGGCTCTGTAGCGTGTGGGCCCTCCGCGGCGCCAGCGACAATCGTCCCATCGACGCCCTCGTCGCCGCTGGGAACCCGAGCATGGGGACCTGTCAGGCCCTGGGTTTCGTGAGTGATGGGACAATCACCCTTTGTGATTTCGGTAGCGAGCGGGGGACCTGCGGCTACAACGTGAGCAGCGGCTATTATCGATATGGCAATGGCTGCATGGGTTGTTCCTTGAACGACGGCTATTACACCTCGTACAAGCTCCAGGGCCCGATGCGGATCTCCACGGTCATATCGAGCATGGACGGCAGCACCCGTTCAGTCTGCCGCACGCGCTGACGATAGGGGGCGCTCCAGTCGCCTGGACCTATTCCAGGATGCGCCCATGCTGGAGCACGGACACGATTCGCTCCTCCTGGGTGGGGGATGCGGGGTTGGCCCTGGAGAGAGGGCCAACCCACCCGTTGAATCAGTTGCGGACGATGATGTAGCTGAGCCGAAGCCAACGAAGCTCACGTCGCGCGAGACCAGCAGGTAGCTCACCTGGCCCGCGTTTACGACCGACAGGCCCTTGTTGGAATAGCGGTACTCACTTCGCGCCTGGGAGAGAGGACAGCGCGGCGCGCACCGCGTCCACCGCGTACTGGGAGAACTCCCGCTGCATCCTGGGCAGCCGCTCCGCCTCCGCGAGCGCCGTCTCCAGGTCCTTGCGCGCCTCGTCCTCGCGGCCCGCCCGCTCCAGCGTCCGCGCCCGACTCAGCCAGACCGCCAACCGTCGGCCGCCCTGGGCCCGCTTCAGCGCACGGTCCGTCGCGGCGAGCGCCTCGTCATAGCGGCCGAGCTCTCGGAGGTTCGCGGCCACCCGTGTACTGGCGGAGAAGTCGTCCGGGAGCTCGCGCTCCGTCTGGACGAAGAGTTCGAGGGTGTCCGCCAGGTGCCCGCTCAACTCGGCGGCGCTGTAGAGCTGCGAGTCCCACGCTGCCCTGCCCCGCGCGGTGGTCTCCTCGGCGCGGTACGCGAGTACCTTCGCGTAGTACTCCTCGGAGAGCTTCCGGGCGCCCTCCTTGTCGCCCCTCGCCGCGAGCAGGTCCGCCATGGAGTCGTAGAGCCAGGTCTGGCTCTTCGTGCCGTGCTTCTGGGCCTGCTCGAAGGCCTTCTCGAAGTAGACCTCCAGCGCCTTCATGGCCGGCGCGGCCCAGGGCTTGGGTTCGTTGGCGTAGCTCGCGCACGAGTAGCCGGTGCTCGCCGGGCCCGCTTGCCCCTCCTCGTCGAGGCTGGGGACGGTCCTCACCGCGTACTCCGCGCAGGCCTGGAAGGCCTCCGCGTTCCACAGCGCATTGAGCGCGGACTCCACCGCCCGGGTGCGACGGCTCCAATCCCTGGGGCCCTGCTCCACCGCCTTCTGATACTTCCGCGCGGCCAGTTCGTGCTCCCTCCGGGCATGGGCGCGGTCGCCCTCGAGCAGCAGCAGCTCCGGCCCCGACACCTGGGCGCTCAGCGCGCGCCGGGCATCGTCGAGCAGCGCCAGGACATCCTCCAGCGCCGCGCCTCCCATCCAGCGCACCGCGGGCGTCTCCGTCTCGGAGTCGAGCACCAGCAACGTGGGCAGGTTGTCCACCGGGAAGCGCTCGAGGAGCGGCTCATTGATGGGGTCATCCACGTCCACCGCGAGCAGGACATAGTCCTTCGCCTTCGCGATGAAGCCGGGCGCGGCGAAGACCTGGGCCTCCATGGTCCGACAGGGCGGACACCACACCGCGCCGAAGTCGATGAAGAGCGGCTTGCGCTCGGCGCGGGCCTGGGCGAGCGCCGCGGCGTAGTCGTTCTGGATGAACGTCGCGTATTCGGGGGGACGTGCTTTCGTGGTGGCACAGCCCACGAGGACCATGAGGCAGACGGGGAGGAGTCGCTTCATGGGAAGCGACTCTAGTCCACCGCCCTGCCCCATCCACCGGGCTCGCGGCTCACCTGGGCGGGCTCACCACGACGTAGGAGACCTCGGTACCGGAGTAGCGAGGCTGGTACCAGGTGCCTTCGCAGTTCTGGTACGTGACGCCGCTGACCACGGCCGTTGAACACGCCGGAGGAAGCGAGCGGGCCACGGAGCCAATGGCCGCCGCTGTGACAGTGGCGGTCGCCGTCACGGCGGCGGCCGTCGCGACCGGGTGATAGTTCCGGTCGACATCCACGTCGATGTCGCGGTGCACGTCGACATCCCGATTGACGTTGGAATTGACGTGAGTCCTCGTCGTGGTGCGGACCGCACGCGCCTCGGCGCTTCCTGCGAGCAGTCCGAATCCAAGGACGACCGCGAGGGACTTCAGGAATGAATGGGGGCTCATGGGTTCAGGCTCCTGGCTCACGGGCTTCTTCCGGGATTCGACGGGCCTGCATCGAATTGAATCCGGTGGGAGCCCTTCGGGGGGTTGAACGCGAACACCGCGTTGCCGACGTTGGGCTTCAGGTTCCAATCGAGGACCGCGACGTGCTGAGGCTGCGTGGGGTCCTGGGTGTTCGTGATGACGAGCTTCCGAGGCAGGGGCTTGTCCCCCTTCTCGATCCAGACCTGCCAGTCCACGCCTTGCTGCTTGAAGGCGTACTGCTCGGTCTCCACGCCGTCGATGGTGGCGGGCCCCACGTCGATAGCCGACTGGATGTCCTTGATGCCGCTCTTGTCCGTCCCCCAATAGAAGAGGTCGACCAATGGAATCTCGACACCGTAGCGATGCTCGGCGGTGGCGATGGTCTGCGCCAGCGTGGGAGGAGCATCGAACGAGGCGTAGTAACCGCCCTTCGGGCCATTCACCGTGAAGGTCTTCCCGTCATAGAAGAACTGGCGCTGCTTCCGGTCAGACTTGATGTCGACCCTGAGCTTGTCGGGGCGGCGCGCGCGGAGCTCTGCTTCCGAGGACAGCTGGATCTTCTGACCACTGTCCAGGACCTCGTCCGTGGTCGTCTCCGCCGTGATCGCGAATGCAGGCAAGCTCCTCAGGAAGCCGCCCATCTCCTCCAAGGCCTTGATGGCGTTGGGGTCGACCGCGGGCGCATCCTGGGGACCCGCGGCTGCCTGCCCTGGTGCCGCGAGCGCGGGCGACAAACCACTCACCAGTCCGCCCGCGCAGAGCACCAGCGAAAGCAGCCGCTTCTTCGAACCCATGCCTTGAAGCCCCATGCCGAACGCCTCCCCTGCGGATGTCCAGAAGTCAGCTCCGCATCAACTTGGAGATGCGTGGGGCATGAGCAAGTCCAGGCGGGCCTTGCTCACTTCATGCCACCAGGCCTGGAGCAAGCCCCCGCCGCGCACGCCAGGTCTTTGAGATGACTGACGGCTACGCGCTCACGACGGCCACCACGGCGGGCGCCTCCACCGGGTCGACCAGGGACTTCTGCTCCCACGCGCGGCTCTTCCACCGAATCCACATGGAGATGCCCCGCAGCCACTCATCGGCGGCGACGGCCAGCCACACGCCCGCGAGCCCCAGGTTCAGCTTGAAGACCAGGACGTAGCCCAGCGGCAGGCTCATGCAGACCATGGACAAGAAGCCCATGTAGACGGTGAAGGGAGCATCCCCCGCGGACCGCAGCGCGTTCACCAAGACCAGATTGAAGGAGCGCCCCGTCTCCAGCAGGAGCCCCAGGACGATGACCTGGGACGTGAGCCGGACGATGTCGCCGTCATGGGTGAACAACCCCACCAGCGGCGCGCGGACCAGGATGGCCGCCACGTCCACGACGAAGGTGATGGCCACCGCCCACTTCAGGCTCTGGAGCACCCGGCGGTACGCCTCGTCGACCTGCCCCGCGCCCACCAGCCGGCCCACGATGATGGCCGTGCCCATGCCGACAGCGAGGCTGAACAGGAAGATGTACTGGGAAATCGCATTCGCGTACTGCCGCGAGGCCAGCGCCGTGGGCCCCAGGAACGTCACGTAGTAGAGGAACACCGCCTGGCAGGACTGATACGTGCCCTGCTCCACGGCGGAGGGAATCCCCACCCGGAGGATCTTCCGGAGCGTGTCGCGAGAGAACGTCACGTAGTCGCGCGCCCGCATCTTCACGTCCATCACCCGGTACAGGAGCCAGGCGAACACGACGAGCGCCACCGCGCGGCTTCCCACCGTGGACAGGGCCGCGCCGGCCACTTCCAGCCGGGGAACGCCAAGCAGCCCGAAGATGAGCAGCGCATTGCCGCCCACGTGCAGCGCGTTCATCCCCAGCGCGATGAACATCGACTCGCGCGTGAAGCCGTAGGTGCGAATCAGGCTGGAGCAGACGTTGATGAGCGCCTGGAGGAAGATGAACCCTCCGGCGATTCCCATGTACGTGCGCGCGTGCTCCAACACGATGCCGTGCAGGTTCATCCGCAGCAGCAGCGCATCGCCGAAGAGCAAGAGCCCCGCGCTCACCGTCACGCCGAGCAGCAGGTTCAGGGTGATGGCCACGGCGGAGATGCGCGCGGCCTCCTCCGAACGTCGCGCACCCAGGTACTGGGACACCACGACGGAGGCGCCGTTGCTCACCACCTCCATGATGAGGATGCAGATGAACAGGTACTGATTGACGACGCCGACCGCGGAGACCGCGTCGTCGGACACACCGCTGAGCATCAGCGTGTCCGCCGTCCCCATCATCATGAAGAGGAGGAGCTCCAGGAAGATCGGCCAGGTCAGCCGAAACAACCCCATCCGGGTGGGGCCCTGCACAGTCGTGTCTGCCATGGTCCGCCGCGCTGAACTCGCGCGAGGGACTAACAGTCGCCGCACTGCGTCGCCAGCCCGTTCGCGCCTGCCTGCCATGGACTCAGGGAGCCTCGCGGCTCCTATGAGCTCAAATGACGAACGTGCGCACGTGACGGGCGAGTCACGCGCGTCGTCAGTGCTTCATCAGCTCGCGCGAGGAGTCCACCACCGGCGACTTCTCCGAAGAGGTGGAGCTCACCTTGAACAGCGGCTCGGAGCCGCCCTTCACGTTGTTGCGAGACGCGCTCGGGGGCGAGGACTCGTTGGAGGAGAGCGACGGAGTCGACACGGACGAGTTGGGAGCCAGGCCCTCCTGCTGCTTCTTCGCCGCCGCGCGGCTGCGTCGCCACAGGAAGTAGCCGATGCCAGCCACCGCGAGCACGCCCATGACGGCGTACTGGCCTTCCTTGAACTTGGAGATGAGCATGTCCAGCTCGCCGCCGAAGTGGAAGCCGAGCCACACGAAGATGGGCGCGGACAGGAGCGCGGCCAGCCCATCCCAGAAGATGAAGCGCCAGTAGGACATGCCCACCGAGCCCGCGGTGAAGTACGTCACCGCGCGCACGCCCGGCATGAAGCGCGCGATGCAGACAATCTTCTGTCCGTGGCGCTCGAAGAGCCCTTCCACCCGCGCGCGTTTCTCCGCCGTGACGATGCGCGCGAAGAAGCCTCCGCCCTTGCCATCGCCGTTGCGCCCCAGCTTTCCGCCCAGCCGACGGCCGGCGAAGAATATGAGGCTGTCACCCACGAGGATGCCGGCGAAGCCCACCGCCATCATCACCGGGAGGCTCGCGGCGCCCTTGTGCGCCAGGAAGCCGCCCAGGATGAGCGAGATGTCCTCCGGCAGGGGAACCCCCAGGCCGCAGGCCACGAGGATGCCAAAGACGGTGGCATAGGCGATGAAACCCTGTGAGTCGCCGAGCAGGTTGGTGAGAAGGTCTTGCACGCGTTGTCCCGTCCGTTCACTTCCGATTGGCTTGCTGGGTCACCGCCCGAGCCAGCCCATCCAGCGCCCACACATCAACCGGGCGCGTGTCCTCAAAACTCCGCGACAGGGTCTTCAAACCGAAGTACCCCTCGCGCTGGGCCGCCTCGTAGGCCCCCGCTGGTGCCCCCGTCGCCGTCAGGGCCAGCGCTCGGCTCAGCAGCGCCACCCCGTAGTCGTCGACCGTCCCCTCGCCCGCCCCTTTCGCCCGCGCGTCCTTCAGCGCCGCCGCCCCACCCGCCCAGCGAGCACCCAGGCGGCCGGCCAGTCGCGAGGACAACAGCCCCCGCGCCAGCTCGCGCACCACGGGCTCGGGCTCGGGGGCTCGCGTCGCAGGCCCCACCACAATCACCCACCCGCGCCCCGTGTCGACCGGTCGCACGCTTCCCTCGGCTTCGAGCAGATTAACCACCACCCGGGGTGCTGGCTCACCTTCCCGTAGGCCCAGAAGTCGGGCTGCTTGTTTGAACGGGCCGTCCAGCAGGGGCAACCAGGCGCGTTGCGCGGCGCGGAAGTCGGGCAGCGTCTCCGCTCGGAGCGCCGCCACGGGCCACTCACGCTCCACGCGGGCCAGCAGCGCCTCCAGTCCTACCAGGTCCCCAGGAGCGCCCGGCACATCGGGGCCTCCGAGGATGCGCGCCAGGTACACCTCCACCGGCTCCGGGTGCGCGGCGAAGTAGGCCCGCGCTTCCTCGAGCACCGACGGAGCCACTGTCGCCAGCTTCTCCCGGACGAGCGTGCGAGCGCGGCCATACCGATAGGTGGGAACGGGGTGGGCCCGCTCGACGGGGCCGGCGTCGTAGCCGGCGCGGTTCAGCAGGGCGAACAGCGTGAAGACGCGGACATCGGCGCGCACCTCCAGGCCACCCGGAGTGTACTGGCTCGCGAACCAGTCCTCCTCGGGGGCGATGGAAACCTGAGCGGTCGACCCGGCGTGCGCGGGGGCCGACGCATGGACCCCGAGCAGTAGGAGGAAGGCCAGGTGGGGGGCTCGCATACCGGCGCCCACGCTACCACGGGCCTCTCAGACGGCCGGAGCCTTTCCGATGAGGGTCCTAATCATGTCCCGGTTGTCCCGGGCCTTCTGGCCGAAGAAGCCGACGATGCCCATCAGCAGCTTCACGCAGGCCTGGGGCTTGGTGGCCAGGAGCTTCTGGAAGTCCGAGGCGCGAATCTCCAGCGCGGAGACGTCCGTGACGGCGGTGGCGGTGCACAGCCGCTCGCCCTTCTGCACCAGCGCCAGTTCTCCCAGAGGCTCGCCGGTGCCCACTTCGCCCAGCGACACGTCCTCGCCCGAGGGATTCCTGGCGCTCAGGCGCACCGTGCCCTCACCGACGATGAGGAGCGACTCCCCCGTCTTGCCTTCGGTGAACAGCGCGGTGCCCTTCGGGAAGGCACGGGGCACGGCCACACCCGCGAAGATCTGGATGCCGGTGTCGGTGAAGCCCTTGAAGAGGGGGCACGCCTTGAGGGTGTTCGCAGGCACGAGAGCCATGGGGCGGGTCCTACCACGGGGCGCGGGGGCCCGCGAGTCAGCGGCCCCTCCGCTCAGTGTGCCACCCCAGCCGCAGCCCTCCGGACTCTCCTCCGTCATTCCTCCGAAGCCCGTGGCCCCCGTCGACGAGGTGCGGGGTGAAATGAAGGCCCTGCGCGAGGCCGAGCAGCGGGGTTCGCTCACCGAGCCCCAGCGTGAGCGTCTCATCCAACTGGAGCAGGATCTCAATCGCCACCATGAGATTGTCCCGGGGGCCCCCCCGCGCAGATGGAGCGACGGCTCTTCGACCAGCGCCGTGGCGAAACGCTGGAGCAGTACCGGGCGCGAATGGCCGAGCTCGAGGACGAGGTGCTGGATTTGGTCAAGTCCCGAATCGTGTGTAGTTGGTTCGGAGGGGGAACGGGGGAGGAAGGCTCCTTGGCGGATTCATTCAGCGGTGTCTGGGTTTGAAGTCAGCAGGGCCATGTCGAGGTAGCGGCGGTCATC
>NZ_JABUMS010000060.1:0-1235 GCF_013336705.1 Myxococcus sp. CA051A
GGTCGTGTCCCTATAAGTGTGTAGTCGGCGAGCAGGGATGAGCGTGAAAGAGGGAAGCTCCTCGGTGAAACCAACCGAGACGGTCTCCCCCTGGCAGGGGAGCCGAGGAGTTCCCGCCGTGGACGATACCGAGTTTGCCGCGCCCTCGCACGAGGAGGTGCGCACCGACGTGCGCGCACTCTTCCTGGGAGCCATCCGCATGACGTTGGAGATGCTGCTGGAGGAGGAGATTCGGGGCCTGGTGGGGGCCGGGCGCTGGCAGCAGGTGGCTGGGCGCAAGGACCAGCGCAATGGCAGCTACCTGCGAGGCCTCTTGACGTCCATGGGGCACCTGGAGGTGGCCGTGCCTCGGACGAGGGCCAGCGGCTCGGCGGAGGCCGTGCTGGGCCGTTACAAGCGGCGCAGCGAAGAGCTCGACGAGGCGATTACCAGCGCGTACGTGCAGGGCGTCTCCACGAGGAAGATGGGCCGGGTGACCAGGGCGCTCATGGGCGAGGAGGTTTCGCGCTCGACGGTGAGCCGGGTGACGAAGTCCCTGGAACAGAAAGTGGAGGGCCTGCGCACCCAACCCCTCACCCAGGCCTTCCCCTACCTCTACCTGGATGCCACCTTCCTGGACGCGAGGTGGGCGCGCACGGTGCAGAACGTCTCGGCCCTGGTGGCCTACGGCGTGGGAGAGGATGGGCACCGGCATCTGCTGGCCGTGACTCTGGGTGGCAGCGAGTCGATGGACTCGTGGCTGGAACTGCTTCGCCAGTTGCTCGAGCGAGGCCTGAGGGGTGTGCGGCTTGTCATCGCCGACGGACACGCGGGGCTGGCCGCCGCGGCCCGGCAGTCGCTGCCCGAGGCCCGACTCCAGCGTTGCACGGTGCACCTCACCCGGAACGTCCTCGCCAAGGCCCCCTGGCGACTGCGAGGCCGCCTCGGCAAGGAGACCTCAGCCGTCTTCGAGGCACCGACTCTCCAGGACGCCAGGAAGCGTCTGGAGGCGCTCCAGGCCGGCCTGGGCCGCCAGGTCCCCGAGGCCATGGAGTGCTTGCGCGAGGGCTTTGCCCCGGCCACCTGCTTCTTCTCTTTCCCCAAGGCCCACTGGAAGCGGCTTCGCAGCACCAACGGCCTGGAGCGACTCCATGGCGAAGTCAAGCGCCGCATCCGCTCCGTGGGCGCCTTCCCGGACCGCGCCAGCGCACTGCGCCTCATCACCGCCGTCGCCCTCGAAGTCTCTGGCATCTGGG
>NZ_JABUMS010000061.1:0-1124 GCF_013336705.1 Myxococcus sp. CA051A
AGGACGGAGATGTCGAAGGAGATGGAGGTGACGGCGAGCCACGTGCCGGGAGAGGTGCCCAGGCGGTCATCCATGGCCGCGAAGAAGTTGGCGGCGGTGCGGTGAGGCACCATGACGCCCTTGGGCCGGCCGGTGGAGCCCGACGTGTAGATGACGTACGCCAGATTGGCCGCGTCCGCGTTGCCAGGAGTCCGAGCTTCCTCGTCGCCCGTCTCATCGAGAAGGAGGACCTGCGCCTCCGAGGAAGGCAGTGAGTCGAGGAGGCGTCGCGACGTGAGAATGAACGGAGCGCGAGAGTCCTGGAGCATCCAGGAGAGGCGGTCCGAGGGGTAATCAGGGTCGAGAGGAACGTACGCGCCGCCCGCGTGGAGGATGGCGAGCATGGCGGCGACCATGTCGGCGGAGCGCTGGACGAAGAGACCGACGGGGGCGTCCGGGCGGAGGCCGAGGGACTGGAGTCGGTGGGAGAGACGAAGGACGCGCTGGTGGAGGTGGCGGTAGGAGAGCGAGACGTCACCGAAGGACAGCGCGGTGGCGTCGGGGGTGAGCGCGGCCTGTGCCTCGAACTGGAGGTGGAGGCACGAGGAGTCGAACTGGCGCGAGGACGCGTTGAAGGAGCGAAGGACCTGCTCGCGCTCCTCTCCCGTCACCAGGGAGAGCGCCCCCAGGCGTGAGTCGGGACTGGAGACGAGGGCCTGGAGGGCGATGCTCCAGTGGCGCAGGAGGCGCTCGGGGGTGGAGGGCTCGAAGCGAGCGGCGTCGAAGAGCAGGCGCAGCTCCAGGGCGTCCCCGGGGATGACGTACGCCTCCAGCGGGGTATCGGCCTGCTCACGTGCGCTGAAGTCGCGGATGCCCAGCTCGGCGCTGGCCGAGTTGACGGCGGCGTCGACGGGGAAGTTCTCGACGATGAAGAGGGACTCGAAGAGGGGCGTGCCACGCGGCACGTCGCTCCACCGCTGGAGGTGGGTCAGCGGCGTGTGCTCGAACTGGCGCAGCTCGAGCTGCTGGGTGTGGAGCTGCTGGAGCCAGGAGAGCGCGGTGGCGTCTTCGTCGACGAAGATGCGGACGGGCAGTGTGTTGATGAAGAGGCCGACGGCGTGCTCGATGCCGGAGACGTCGGCGGA
>NZ_JABUMS010000062.1:0-1117 GCF_013336705.1 Myxococcus sp. CA051A
CTAACCCTCTTCAGGAAAGTCCGGTAAGGCGCAGACCCGCGTGAAGGAAGAAGGCGGCGAGAACATCGTGGCGGTGGCCCAGGCGCACGAATGAAGCGCGTGCCTGGGCGCGCAGCTCGGCGACAGAGTCGGGCGTGGCATTGCGCAGCTCGGCCTTCACCATGCCGTTGCAGCCCTCCTCGGGATTGAGGTCTGGCGCATAGCCTGGTAGCCGTTCAAGGCGGAAGTCCTCGGGGTGGCGTGCGACGAAGTCGAGCGTCTCGGCACTGTGGTGCTGGTTGAGACCGTCCCACACGATAGTGAGCGAACAACCCACCTTCCTGCGGAAGTAGCGCAGGGCAGTGATGACGTCCCGGCTGGTGAAGCTGCCCTCCCGGTGGCGCGAATACAGGCGCGCCGGCCTGTGGCCGTACGGGGCAACGAGGGCGACGATGCTGGAGACTTCGCGCCGCTTGTCACGACGGCGCAGGATGGGCGGATGCCCGACGGGCGCCCAGGTAGACGCTACGCGGGCCCGAAACGAACTACCTGTCTCGTCCACGAAGGCAATGGCCCGCCCGCTTCTTCGAGCCCCCTTTTGATGCGGGGCCAGTCGCGCTTCAGCCATGCTTCCACCAACGCATCGTCACGCTCCTTGGCTCGCGTGCGGGGCTGCTGTGGACTTAAACCCAACCGGTGAAGGCACTCGGCCAGGTAATTGGGGTGGTAGTGCACTCCGAACGTACGCTGGATGAGGTGCGCCACTCGCGTGAGCGTCCAGCGCTCGGTAGGGAAGCCACACGTACGCGCCCCTGCCCTGACCAACTCCGAGACCTGCTGCCATTCCCCCAAACTCAACTTCGACGGCCGGCCCGTGCGCGGCCTCGCCTTCAACCCGCGTGTGCTGCCGCCCGCCTCGTGCAGTCGCCGCGCCCAGCGACTGACCGAGGCCTCGCTGACACCCACACGGCGTGCAACCTCCGCCTGCGATAGGTGCCCCCGCCGCAGGAGTTTCCCGGCCGCAAGCCGCCGCTCCTCAAGCTGCTGCACTGTCCAGTGCTTTGGCTGCCACGCCATGGACGCCCCCCTCCATGGCATAACCCTCAGCCCCTAACCCGACTTCCCTGAAGGGGTTTAG
>NZ_JABUMS010000063.1:0-899 GCF_013336705.1 Myxococcus sp. CA051A
CGGTGAGCGTCAAGGTAGATGTCGCGTGAGAGGGTTCAGCCGATGCGCTTCATCTCCTGCACGGCCGGGATGAGGCTGGGCGAGGGGCCCAGGCGGACGGAGCCCGCGGGAGTCCAGTTGCGCGTGACGCGGCTCCATCGCTCCGGGTGACGGGATTGGGCGCGCTGGTACACCCGGTGGCGTCGAGCCATCAGCGAGGCCTCGCGACCGAAGTGCCTGTCGTCAGGCGTGACGAAGCGGATGGCGGAGTGAAGGTGCTCGGTGTTGTACCAATCCACGAAGCGCGTCACCCAGTCGTGCGCATCCTCGGCGGACGCAAAGGGCCGCCGCGGGAAGCTGGGGCGGTACTTCAGCGTGCGGAAGAGGGCTTCGGAGAAGGGGTTGTCGTTCGAGACGCGGGGCCGGCTGAAGGACGGGGTGACGCCCAACCATTGCAAAGTGGCCAGCAACGTGGCGCCCTTCATCGGGCCGCCGTTGTCAGAATGCAGCACCAGCCCCTCGGGGCAGCCGGCCTGCTGCCAAGAGCGGCGGATGAGGACCGAGGCATGCTCGGACGACTCCTCTTCGTGCACCGCGAAGCCCATGATTCGCCGGCTGAAGACGTCCACCACCAGGTACAGGTAGAGGAAGGCGCCCTTCACCGGGCCCTTCAGGTAGGTGATATCCCAACTCCAGACCTGGTTGGGCCCGGTGGCGGTGTGCTCGGCCCGGGGCCTGGGCGTGGGCGCCTTGGCATGGCCTCGGTGGGCCAACTGACCCGCCTCGCGCAGCACACGGTAGAAACTCGCCTCGCTGGCGACGTACTCGCCTCGGTCCGCCAGCCTGGGGACAATCTGCTTGGGCGAGGCGTCCCGGAACTCCTCACTGTTGGCCACCGCCAGGATTCGGCGCCGCTCCAC
>NZ_JABUMS010000064.1:0-877 GCF_013336705.1 Myxococcus sp. CA051A
AGAGGACCTAACAAAAGTCAGGGCTGGGGTGGCCACCGACGAAGGGCATCCCCAGCTTGAGTGCATGGTCCGCGAACTCGTTCCCGACGCCTTCTGGCAGCGTGTGGCGCCGCTGCTGCCTCCGCCGAGACCCAAGAAGAAGCTTGGACGCCCCCGAGCAGATGACCGAGCGGCGCTGGAGGCCATTGTCTTCGTGCTGAGGAGCGGCATTCCATGGGAGATGCTTCCTCGCAAGCAGTTCGGCCTGTCGGGCATGACAGCCTGGCGCCGGCTGGAGGAATGGACCGAGGCCGGGGTCTGGGAAAAGCTCCAACACCAACTGCTGGATGAACTGGGACTACGAGGCAGGGTGGACCTCTCCCGCGCCAGCATCGACTCGTCGTCTGTCCGGGCCTCAAAAAGGGGGCCCTCACGGGCCCAAATCCGACGGACCGCGCGAAGGCGGGTAGCAAGCATCATCTTCTCGTAGAGGCCCATGGACTGCCGCTCACCGAGTCGCTGACGGCGGCGAACGTGCACGACACCCACGAACTCTTTCCCCTCGTGGACTCCATACCTCCGGTGAGGATGCCTTCAGGGCAACGCTGCTTCCGTCCCAGGAAGGTCCACGGGGATAAGGCCTACGCCTCGAAGAAGAACCGGCGCGGGCTTCGAAAGCGCGGCATCGCACCACGAATCGCGCGACCAGGTGTCGAGTCCAAGGAGCGCCTGGGGCGTCACCGTTGGGTGGCGGAGCGCACTCTGGCCTGGAAAAATCAACTTCGTCGGCTCCGTGTCCGTGACGAGCGCAGGGACGACGTCCACTTCGGCTTCCTCGTCCTCGGCTGCTGCGTCATGCTCTTCCGAAGCCTCTATCCTCACATTTGATAGAGGCTCT
>NZ_JABUMS010000065.1:0-867 GCF_013336705.1 Myxococcus sp. CA051A
CATGTGCCTGGGTGCCCCTCTTTGACTCACCAGCTTCGAGAGCACCTCGACTACGCGTCCAGAGCGGATGGCGCCCGCGACGTCGATGGCAAGGCACTCGCGCGTCCACTCGTCCACCACCGTGAGGCATTTGAGCTGCTGTCCGTTGGCGCAGCCGTCGAAGACGAAGTCGTAGGCCCACACCTGGTTGGGCCCCGTCGCAGGCAACGGACGCGGGCGGCTGGCCGCCACTCGCCGCCTGGGCCGTTTGCGCGGCACCTGCAGGCCCTCCTTGCGCCAGAGCCGATACGCCCTATCTGGGCACATGCGGTGACCGTCCCGGCCCAAGAAGATGCGGATGCGACGGTAGCCGTACCTCGGGTACTGCAGGGCGAGCTCGCGCATCCGCTCCACGACAGACTTCTCCCGCTGTGCCTTCTGCGACACGTACCCCAGGGCAGAGCGCGCCACCCGCAACAGCCGGCATGCTCGCCGCGTGGACAGCCCCCGGGCGCGGGCATACTCCACCTGCTGTCTTCGCGCGGGGGCGCTCACCATTTTTTTGCTTGGATTTCCTTCAACACCTCGATGTCCAAGTCCCGCTCGGCCAGCAGCTTCTTCAACCGGACATTCTCCGCCTCCAACTGCTTCAGCCTCTTCGTGTCGTTGGCGTCCATTCCTCCGAAGCGCTTGCGCCACGCGTAGACCGTGGGCTCGCTCACTCCATGCTTCTTCGCGGTCTCCGGCACGGACGACCGCTCCGCCTCTCGCAGAATGGCGACCATCTGCTCTTCGCTGAACCGACTCTTCTTCACTGCCTGCCTCCGTGGTGTCCGGAGACGGCATCCTCTCAAGCTTCAGGTGGTCCGAAAACCGCAGGGCATGTCA
>NZ_JABUMS010000066.1:0-745 GCF_013336705.1 Myxococcus sp. CA051A
AGGGAGGCGACAGTGGGTGCCTCGAAGAGGGCGCGAAGGGGCAACTCGACGCCGAAGGAGGAGCGGACGCGAGAGATGACCTGGGTGGCGAGGAGGGAGTGGCCACCGAGTGCGAAGAAGTTGTCGGTGACGCCGACGCGCTCCAGGCGGAGGACGGTGGCGAAGAGGGAAGCGAGCTTCTCTTCGTCGGGGTTGCGAGGAGCGACGAAGGAAGAGTCGCCCCGCAGGGAGTCGGCGTCAGGAGCGGGAAGCAGCTTGCGAGCAAGCTTTCCGCTGGGAGTCAGGGGTAGCGCCGCCAGGGAGAGGAAGGCGGAGGGCACCATGTACTCAGGCAGTCGCTTGAGGAGGAAGGTGCGCAGGGCCTCGGAGTCGAGGGTGGTGTCGGGAGCGAGGACGACGTAGCCGATGAGGCGCTTGTCGCCGGGGACATCCTCGCGGACGACTGCGGCGGCGTCACTCATTCCTGGCGCGGTGCGGAGGACGGACTCGACTTCGCCCAACTCGACGCGGAAGCCACGGACCTTCACCTGGAAGTCGAGGCGGCCGAGGAACTCCAAGGTGCCGTCAGCCTTCCAGCGAGCCGCGTCGCCTGTGCGGTAGAGGCGAGAGCCCTCTTCGCCCGAGAAAGGATTCGGGACGAAGGCCTGAGCGGTGATGTCGGGGCGGGCGAGGTAGCCGTGAGCGAGGTGGGTGCCGCCGACGTACACCTCACCCGAGACGCCAATGGGGACGGGCTGGCCGAGGG
>NZ_JABUMS010000067.1:0-703 GCF_013336705.1 Myxococcus sp. CA051A
GACGTCCCCTTCGAGAAGCTCGTCGAGGAGCTTCAGCCTCAGCGTGACCTGAGTCGCTCACCGCTCTTCCAGGTCACCCTCACCCTTCAGAACGCTCCTGAAGAGGAACTCGAGCTCCCGGGTCTCACCCTCAGCGGGCTGGCTCCCAGCATCGAGACGGCGAAGTTCGACTTCAGCCTCTTTCTCGAAGAAGGCATCAACGGCTTCGTCGGCGGCTTCAACTACAACACCGACCTCTTCGACGCGGCGACCATGGAGCGCCTCTCGCGTCACTACCTCGTGTTGCTCGAAGCGCTGACCGTTTCGCCTGATGCACAGCTCGGTCTGATTCCTCTGCTCACGGTCGCAGAGAAGCAGCAAGTCCTCTCGGGTTGGACCGGCGCCACGACGAGCTACCCTTGCAACGCAAGCATTCAGGAGCTCTTCGCTCACCAGGCCGCGCGCACGCCTGATGCTGTCGCCGTTGTGTCGGGTGAGGAGTCTGTCTCCTACGCCCAGCTCGACTCGCGCTCCAATCAGCTCGCCCATTACCTGCGCACTCTCGACGTTCTTCCCGGCTCGCGCGTCGCCGTCCGTCTCGACCGCTCCGCCGACCTCATCGTCTCCCTCCTCGCCATCCTCAAGGCCGGCGCCTCCTACGTCCCCCTCGACAAGGCCTGGCCCTCCGACCGCCTCGCCTTCGTCCTCCGCGAGTCCTCAGCCG
>NZ_JABUMS010000068.1:0-701 GCF_013336705.1 Myxococcus sp. CA051A
TGCGGAAGCCGCGGACCTTCACCTGGAAGTCGGAGCGGCCGAGGAACTCGAGAGTGCCGTCGGCGAGCCAGCGGACTCGGTCACCGGTGCGGTAGAGGCGAGCACCAGGAGTGCTGCTGAAGGGATGCGGGACGAAGCGCTCGGCGGTGAGGTCAGCGCGGTTGAGGTAACCCCAAGCAAGGCCGTCACCCCCGACGAAGAGCTCTCCAGGGACGCCCGGAGGCAGGGGCTGGAAGGAGGCGTCGAGGACGAAGGCGGAGGAGTTGGAGAGAGGAGCGCCGATGGGGACGGAGCGAGAGAAGGAGTCCCCACTCCGCAGCGAGTGAGTGGCGGAGAAGGTGGTGTTCTCGGTAGGGCCGTAGCCGTTGACGAGGACGTGGCCCGGGGGCATCCGCGAGAGGTGCTCGCGGACGCGAGAAGGCGGCAGGACGTCGCCACCGGCGAGGACCTGGCGGACACCAGCCAGCGCGACGGGCTGAGTCGCCACCATCTGCTCGAAGAGAGCGGCGGTGAGCCAGAGGGAGGTAATGCCCTCGCGGACGAGAATCGAGCCGAGTTCCTCAAGAGACAGGGAATGAGGAGGAGCGAGGACGAGCTTGGAGCCGTGGAGGAGAGCGCCCCAGATTTCGAGGGTGGAGGCGTCGAAGGCGACGGGGGCTGCGTGGAGCCAGACGTCGGAAGCGGCGAAGGAGATGAAGGAA
>NZ_JABUMS010000069.1:0-701 GCF_013336705.1 Myxococcus sp. CA051A
TGCGGAAGCCGCGGACCTTCACCTGGAAGTCGGAGCGGCCGAGGAACTCGAGAGTGCCGTCGGCGAGCCAGCGGACTCGGTCACCGGTGCGGTAGAGGCGAGCACCAGGAGTGCTGCTGAAGGGATGAGGTACGAAGCGCTCGGCGGTGAGGTCGGCGCGGTTGAGGTAACCCCAAGCGAGGCCGTCACCCCCGACGAAGAGCTCTCCAGGGACGCCCGGAGGCAGGGGCTGGAAGGAGGCGTCGAGGACGAAGGCGGAGGAGTTGGAGAGAGGAGCGCCGATGGGAACGGAGCGGGAGAAGGAGTCCCCATTCCGCAGCGAGTGAGTGGCGGAGAAGGTGGTGTTCTCGGTGGGGCCGTAGCCGTTGACGAGGACGTGGCCCGGGGGCAGCCGCGAGAGGTGCTCGCGGACGCGAGAAGGCGGGAGGACGTCGCCACCGGCGAGGACCTGGCGGACACCAGCCAGCGCGACGGGCTGAGTCGCCACCATCTGCTCGAAGAGAGCGGCGGTGAGCCAGAGGGAGGTGATGCCCTCGCGGACAAGCAGAGAGCCCAACTCCTCGAGGGACAGGGCATGAGGAGGAGCGAGGACGAGCTTGGAGCCGTGGAGGAGAGCGCCCCAGATTTCGAGGGTGGAGGCGTCGAAGGCGACGGGGGCTGCGTGGAGCCAGACGTCGGAAGCGGCGAAGGAGATGAAGGAA
>NZ_JABUMS010000006.1:0-183060 GCF_013336705.1 Myxococcus sp. CA051A
TGACCGCCGCTACCTCGACATGGCCCTGCTGACTTCAAACCCAGACACCGCTGAATGAATCCGCCAAGGAGCCTTCCTCCCCCGTTCCCCCTCCGAACCAACTACACACGATTCGGGACTTGACCCGAGCTGACGCAGAAGGAATTCGCGGACAGACACCAGGTCTCGCTCGGTGCCTTCCAGTACTGGCTGTACAAGAAGTCGAGGGCCACGCCGGTTCGACGGTCCGAGACGGCGGGCAGCCCTCGAGCGGCGTTCCTTCCCGTGGAGGTCATCGCGCCCCCCCGCGCCGCGAGTCCGAGAAGGATTCATGCTTGAGGTGGCGCTGCCGCGCGGGCTGCGCTTGCGCTTCCCGGAGGGGACACAGGCCGAGTACCTCGCGCACCTGGTGGCGGTGCTCGGCTGATGCTGCTGTTGCCCCGAGCGGTGCGAATCCTGCTGGCGCGCGAGCCGGCCGACATGCGCAACAGCATTGATGGGCTGGCCGCGATTGTGGAAGGAGAGTCTCTACGCCGGCCACCTCTTCGTCTTCGTCTCGCGGCGCGGGGACAAGGTGAAGATTCGCTCCTGGGAAAGGCAGGGCGAAATGCGGTCGACACTGCAAGCGATTTGGAAGAAGTCACCATCACCCTGGCGGTCCATCCCTTCCACGGCAGATGGTTTCAGTCTTGCGTGTCGACCGCGACGTATCCCCGTCACTTCCTCGATACGTCTCAGGCTCCAACCCAACCGCCCCAGGGCGATGACCTGCTGCTGCTTCTCGTCGCTCAAGACGTTGCCCATTCCCCGGGCGGACTCCACGTCCTACCCGCGCGTCAACGTCTCGGCCCTCCCCTTTGGCCGGTTTTCAGGGGACCTTCATTGGCCGGTTTTGGGTGACCACTGAGGCCTTTGTTGATGGCCGTGTGAACCGGCTGGGTGATGGCCTTCAGCGCAGATGTGCCACCGCGTGCCAGGCAGGTTGATTGCCATCAGCGACCTGCGCGGCAGTGGCGCACGACTGCTGATGGGAAGGGCTCGCCGGCCCTCCTTCCGCTGCTGGCTGCCACAGTCCCCCGAAGTGCACGGCGCCTCGGCCGAGCGGCGAAGCCTTGGCCGCACCGCGCCCCTCTCTCACCAAGCCGCCTCACGAAATCGCTGGCACCCGAGAACGCATCAGGCATGCCCTCCTCGGGGGTAGTTGCTGCGGGCGGCTTGGTCTTTCGGCACGCCTTGTCGCACGGCCCTTCGTACGCTCAGTAGCATCGGAACAGCGTATGGAAGACGTTGACCAACCCGTGTCGCGCGCGGTCATGCATGCTGTGAAAGGTGTCGGGCAGCGCCGAGCCAAGCACACGCGCCTTCCACGCAGGAGCGCCGGTCGGCATTAGATGCAGCGAGCGGCCTGACTCAAGCCGCTGTTCTATCTCGAAGGCCCATTCGGAAACCTTGCGTGCCTGCACATACCCCAGCATCCCGACGTCGCGGAGATCCGCGCCGTACCTACCGGACACGAAACAGCCGAGCCCGTCCCTGCCGAGGAACGCAGCCACGTGGCGGGGCGTCTTTAGCCGCTTCGCTTCGAATTGGAACCAAGGCCGTGGTCCGGGCGCTGCCCGCTCGATCGCGATGTCCACACGGGGGCGTCGCTTTCCGAGCCTCCGCCCCCCCTTCAACGGCGGGTCGTCATGGAACGAGAAGTGCTCTGCGTTTCGCGGGCAGAGCCGCCCCTTCACAACCTCCCGCATCTTCTCGACGAGCAATCCCGTGATCTCTGGCTCCTGCAGTCGCGAGAGTCGTGCCGGCACAAGACGACTAACGGCGAGGCGCAGCACTTCGTGCACTGCGCGTACGAAAGCGCGCCTGTAGGCGTCCGCTCCGGGCGGGCGTGCCGCCGGTAACCGCCTCGCCTCGCGCATCGACATCTAGGCACCCTCCCCAAAAGGAGCGGCGGCAGCGGCAAAGATTTCATCCGCGTCGTACAATGCTTGGCTCTCGGTCCACCAAAGTCGCTGGAGGGGCTTCAGGATGACCGTCCGGTCCTCCAGGTACAGAAAAACGTTCCGGTCGAAGTAAATCCATTGCGGATCCAGTGCATCGCGGCCTTTGGTGAGCCGAGTCATCTCGCGGCTGACCTCGGGGGAGGCAGTCCGTACGCGCGATCGGCGCTTCGAGAGTCGCGTCTCGAGCCTCACCTCCACGGCGCCCCAGGGCCCGCCATTGAGCACGGTGACCGCGTGCCGGAGCGGCTCGCCTTCGACGAATGCATCTAGTTCCGTCTCAAGCCGACGCGCGTAGGCTTCGAGCTCCTCGGCCTCCGGCTCCCCCACTGACAAGTCCGGAACCTGCCCGTCGATCATCGGCATGCGGACATGCACTAGATCGTGGACGAGCACGCGCTGCTCCTCGGTCAGGTCAAACAAGTTCGCGACGAGCGCGTTGAGCCTCGCCTCAAGCGGCATGAGCGTGTCCCCGTCCGCTTTTCCGACCCATTGCCGTCGCTGTGTCGCCACAAGCTCGTCGTGAAGCGCGACCCATTCCCGGAGTTGCGCGCCTTCAAGCTGCTCAAGCGGCGTCGGCAACCGCTTCAACGTTTCGAGCGTGGAGCGTCCGCCGCGGATGCCTCCCTCGGGAGAGAGGAGGAATTCGCAGTACGCGGCGAGTTCCGAGTTCAGGAACAGGCTCACTGCTTTGAGCAAAGCCGAGCGCGACGGCGCGCCCGCTATGCCGATCTGGCGATCGGGAAAGACCACGAACTCGTCCGAGTATGCAGCGAACGTGCGGCCCCCACTCACAATGACGTGCGGAGGGCGGCTGACCAGCAAAGGACGAGGCCCGCCCCGCTTTCGGTAGAAGCCTAAATCGGGGCCAATGCGCGACAGTGCATCTTCAGGAAGCACGTAGAGCCGTCCCCGATCCTTCAAAGCGCTCGGTTCGAGCCATAGCTTCCCGACAACCTCGGGAAGCGGCTCCACCGGCTCTCCGGCATCCTGCGTCCGGAGCTGGAGCCCTTGCGAGACGATTAGCTCATGCCGTCGGGCGAAATCCTCGAAGCTCGGAAAGTGCGAGACAGTCTCGATCAGCCGCGCATCCCGCAGCGAGCCCCACATAGCGAGCTTCCACGGTAGCGCCGCACCCGTTCGAATCTCGTTCCGCGAGACCGAGCGCACCTCGCTCGCGTTGAGTGTGATGGTCCAAGGGCGCAGCCGTTCACCGGGCGCCGATCTCACCGCAGACTGATTCGCGGCCATTGGCGAGAAGACCAGCACCCTTCCGTCGTCCTCGTCAGGCCTCGAGCGAAAGAAGATTGCTGCGGTCGGCGTCTCGGCTCGCCCACCGAAGAGATCCCGCCTCAGGTTCGAGAAGTTCGCGACGCCCTTGATCGACACCGCGTCGAAGAACCGGCGCCGGAACGCGTCGTCGTCCTTGACCAGCGTCATCGCGGGCAGAAGCAGGCCGACCGTGCCGTCTTCGGCAAGATGATCAATCGCCTTCCACGCGAATGCCTCAGCCACGTCGCGTTTTGTCACCGGCGCAGTTGCCGCGTGCGCGTCGATCCACTGGCGGCCGGCGTCGTCGTCGCCGGCCTTCACCCAAGGCGGATTCCCGACGATCCAGTCGAAGCGCCGTCGCCCGCTCGCTGTCCACGGTGGGTCGGCCTGGAAAAAGTCCCCGTGAAACACGTTCTGGCCCAGCAGGTCAGGTAGCTTGAACTGTGGGGTGCTCTGGAGGTCCGGCGGGGTGAGATAGTCGAGCATCGCGAGCGTGAGACTCAGAGCCGCCACGCGGCAGGCGTCCAGATCGCTGTCGACACCGTAGATGCTTTTCGTCAGCAGATCGCGGAGCGTCGTCGGCCGGAGATCGCCGCCATCCCGCCGGTGCCTTGCGATCAGCCGCCGGTAGCACTGCACGAGGAACGCCCCCGAACCGCAGGACGGGTCCAGCACCTTCATGCCTGGGGCCAGTTCTCGCAGGTCGTCCAGCTCCGCGAGCATGAAGTTCACGAGCGGGATCGGGGTATAGTAGGCACCCTTCTCCTTGTTCGTTCCCTCGACAGCGAGGAACTGCTCATAGACGACCGACAGCGTCTCTACCGGGATAGACGAGAAGTCGTAGGCCTCGAACGGCAGGTGCCGCTGCCCCGTCGTCGGGTTGTCGCCAAGGAAGACCGAGGCCACCTCCTCGATCTGGGTCTTCGTCGGCGCATCCTCACCGGTGAATGGAAATGGAAAAATTGAGCCGTTCAGCCAATTGTCAACGTGGCCAACGAGTGCCTTGATGTCGCTCGGTCGTGCGCCACGCCCGAGCACCGTCCCATCCAGGCCCCAGTCGGCGAGCCGACGATCGGAGAGGATCTCCCGCGCGCGCAGGTAGCGTAAGTAGACGAACTTCCCGATGAGAGCGTGCGCGACGTGCCGCTTTAGTTGCTGCGCTTCGGTGAGCTTCTGCCCGAGCGCGCGGAGGTGCCCAAGCAGTCGCTCGTCAACGCGCGAGGCCCGGCGCATAGCGTCTGCGCGTGACTGCCAAACCGACCCGTCGTCGATGCGCGCGGCCTGGAGGTCGCCGAGTCGTCGCAGGACGTCGTTGAAGCCGACGAGCGCCTCGAGTACCCCTCGCTGCTCGCTTTGGACGCGCTCCTCCCCGCGCTCCCACGAGAACCCCGAGTAGAGCCGTACGCCGCCCGGCAGCCGCACGAGTAGGAACGGCACCACGTTCTGATTCCAGACGGCGTGATGGATCGCGTCAGCGGCGCGCTCCGACTCCGCTTCCGCCACGTAGACGACAGGCGTCGACGTCGCGTTCTCGTCCGAAGAGTCTCGCCGGAGCAAGTAGACGCCCCGCACGTTCCATTGCCGGGCCGCTCGCTCGAAGACGTGCGCAAACTCAGGAGCGCTTCCGAACGCCGCCGGACGCAGGAAGCGGGGGGAGTCGGTGTAGCCAAGGGTTTGGAGCAGGTCGTCGGTCTGCATCACACAGTTGAAGCGGGCAGCTAGATGCCGTGAGCCGCAGTTTGCGGGCACCTGAAAGGCGAGCATCATAGCAGTCGGAGCTGATAAGCCTCAGAACATCTCCCCTGCTCCTCCTGTCCGCAGCGACCGCCCCTGCGTAGGAGCCGGCCACCCCACGCTGCGCAAGATGAGGTACTTGAACGTATAGGCGGAATTGGCGGCCACTCTCACCTCGAAGTATAGGACGGATAGGCGCCCTGTTGAGGGCGGCGGGCTGGTGAAGAGGGGCGAAGAGGGGCCCCTGGAGGGTGACACGCGGGCTGTGCGCCGGACCGGAGCAGAGTCTGTGCTGCGCAGCGCGGGAGACACCCGCTTCACCTTCCTGGTCAACATGGTGGGGCACTACGCCATCGGCCTGCCGCTCACGTGGCTGCTGGGGCTGGGCGTGGTGGGCATCTGGTGGGGCCCGTGCGCGGCGGGACTCATCGCGGTGGCCTTCGCGCTGCTCTGGCGCCTCCACCGCGTGAGCGCCGGCATGCTGCGCCCGCTCGAGGCCTGAGCGGGCGCCAAGGCCCGGTGACTACCAGGGCAGGTACTGCTGAATCATCTCCCGCCACACGGGCCAGTCGTGATTGCCGCCCTGCCAGATGGCGAGCTGGTGGGCCACGTCCTTCTTCCACAGCAGGCTGGAGAGGGCCTCGTCATGCGCTGAAATCAATATGCGCTGAAATCAATCTGCAGGACGGGTGTGTCCGCTTCGATGTCGCGCCGGAACCGCCCCCACCGGTCGAGCGTGCTCTCGTCGAGCACGGCCGGGTCGCGATACTGGTGGAACAGCGCGTAATTCATCGAGCGCTGGAGCGCGAGCAGGTCCGGCACGGCCGCGAGCCACTCGCGATCCATCCGTCGGAGCTCCCGATACCCTTCGAGGAACGGCCCCAGGAACGCGGCCACAGCTTCGTCGCGCGCCTCTCGAGCCTCGCCTCGCGCAATGTAGAAGAGGAGGACCGCGATGTCCTTGACGAACCACGCGTACTCGCAGTTGTCGAAGTCGAACGCGGTGATCTTCCCTTCGGCGAAGCAGAAGTTGTGCATGTGGAGATCGGCGTGGATCAGCCCGTAGCTCTCCGGTGTTCGCGGGAGCCGGTTCAATCGCGCGATGATCGCCGCGGTGCGCTCGCGAACGAGCTTCTCCTCGGGGGGCGCGAACCGGTCGATGTCGACCACGTCGTACTCATGCCATTCCTGGCGCTTGAGCCTGGGGCTCGAAGGCGCGTAGGTCTCCGCGCGGTTGTGGAGCCGCGCGAACAGCCGGCCCATGTCGCGGAACAGGGGGGGCTTCCAGTAGCGCTCCTTGAGCGGAGGCGCGTCGTCGAAGACGACGCCCGGCGCGCGCTCGAACGCGGTGACGACGAAGTAGCTGCCGGGCTCGCGGTCTTCGATCCGCTCCACGAACTGCCCCGAATCGGAGAGGATCGGCGATGCGACTGGAATGCGCGCGGCGGCCAGATAGCGAACGAACTCGACCTCCCCCTGCGTGTAGTCAATCGTTCGCCGCGTACTGTGCGAGATGCGCAAGATAAGGCCATCGCCGTCGTCGTTCTCCGCCTCGTAGACGAAGTTCTCGAAGGCCTGGAGCTCGGTGAGCTGCTCGGGCGACAGGCCATACCGGCGCGCGGCCTCATCGCGAATCGGTTCGTGGAAGCGGCGGACAAGCTCTGGATGCATCGAACCCTCTAGTCCTTCAACGTGAGGCTGCTCCCACCGTAGCCCAGCACGGTCGAGGCAGAGTCGCTGGTGACCGAGACGCCCAGGCCGCGCGCGAGGGTCTCCGCCAACGGGGGGCCATTGCGCGGACGCGTGAACACAGCCAGGTCCATGCCGGTCAGGGGGTGATCCGGGCGCCGGAGCCGCTGGTTCAGCATCGCCTGCTCGCGCTCGACGACGCGCAGGCACCGGCGCTCCAGGGCGAACGCGCTGGCGGCGACGTCAGCGAGCTCGCCGCGGATGGGCTCCGCCACGACCGCCTCTTGCGGCAGCCCGTGCGCGAAGAGCTCGGCCAGTCGCCGCCGGCTCGTGTCCTGCTCGGCGGGATCCAGCTTCGCCAGCTCGTCCAGCGAGGTGCCCTGTGGCGTGCCGGGGAACGCCTCGCCGATGCGCGCGAACAACCAGCGGCTGAGCTTGATCTCGCGCTGGTATGTCTCCGCGAGTGGGAAATCGTCCCGGAGCAACGGGTAACGCGCGACATCGATCGGCGCCTCCACGAACTCTTGCAGCGCGGTGCGCGGGAGGTGTCCGGCGAACGCCGCCCGGAGCCGTTCGTGGAGCAGCCCCTGGCTCGCGCCGAGGAAGCGGACCACCGCTTCGACGCGCTGCCCGAGCAGGCCGTAATCGATCGCGGCGTCGAGATCGCCGAGGCGCGCCGCGATGTCGGGCTGGGCCTCAATCGGCGCAGGGGCCACGCCGGTCAACACCTGCATGTATTCATTGATCAGCGCCGGCGGCCCGGCGCACACGCCGTGCGGACCATTGAAGACCGCGTGACGCTCGGCATAGTCCACGATCGTTTGCACGGTGACGGGCTGCTCGGGGGCGTCGCGCACCAGGTCGTTGGTGACCAGGCGAACTCCGTCGATCAGCCGGAACATGGCCGCGAGCCCGCTGTCGAGCTCTCCGTTCGGCACGGGCTGGTTGCCCCGCACCATCACGTACCCGACCGACGCGAGCGTGCAGACGACCATCATGTGGAGTTCGCCCGCGGTGAGCACGCCCGGGGTCCGGGGCGGCATGCGCGCGAAGAAGGCCTTGCGGAACTGCTCGGTCAGCGAGAGCAGGTCCGGCCACTGACGCGCCATGGCCTTCATCGCGGTCACGTTCATCGGGAGTTCGTTCTGGTACCGACTCCCCGCGTAGTGGCACTGCTTGCGCACGGTTGGGAGATCGAGGAACAAGGTGCGAGGTCCGACGTTGTTCTCGCCCACTTGCCGGCCGTCACCGTCGACCGCCGGATGCGCCACGCGGTAGACCGGTACGACCACCTCGAGGTTCGACAGCTCCAACGCCCGTCCGTACGCCTGTTCGGTCAGCACGGGGCAACGATTGTCGTGGGCGCTGAACGTGAGCGGCTCACGCCCGGCTGGCACCTCACCCAACCGCTCAGGGTAGGACACCGAGGTGCGGCCCGTGGGCGCATCCGAGACCCGCTTCAACACCCCCTGTTCGATCAATGCCTCGAGCAGGTCCCGCATCGTGTCCCAGGAATGGGGCGCGCCGTCCGACCACGCCATGGCGTCGGAGGCTTGAAATTGCTCGACCTGGAGCAGCTTCTCGCCCACGGGCGCGATGTCCGGCTCGTCGAAGATGAGCTCCACCTCGCCATAGAAGAGGTGCAGGACCTGCTGGCCATTCCCCGCGTCGATCCGGTCGTGCGTGAGTCGCCTTCGATGGGGAATGTAGAGAATCTCATCCGCTTGTAGCTGTGCCATGGCTTCTCACTCCCGATTCAGTGTGACGTCGCGCGACCAGGTGCCGCCGAGCGAACGATAGACCGCGACGCGATGGTTGAGCAGCAGCCGCTGTGCTTGCAGACTCGCGCGCTCCAGCCCGACCAGGTTCGTCAGGGCGGAGAGCACCGTCAGGTAGTCCGAACGCCCCTGCTCGAAGAGCCGCCTCGCCTCGTCCAGGAGCCGCCGCCCGAGCTGGACCTGCGCGCGCAGGGCGCGCAGGCTCGTCGCCCCGGTCTCCTCCTGGACCACGGCATCCTGCACCCGTCCGATCGCGGTGTTCAGCGCGAGCTGGTATTGGACGTGGCGACGGTGGAGCTGGATCGGCAGGCGCATGTGCTCGGTGAATCGCCTTCCATCGAAAAAGGCCCAGGTCAGGTTCACGCCGACGACGGACTGGTGGAGGACCGGCTCCGAGAGGCCGACCTTCGCGGCGCCCACGCTGCCCACCAGTTCGATTGTCGGAAGCCAGCTCGCCCGGTTCGCGTTGATGCGGTGCTCGACCTCGGCGACGCGCAGCTCCTGGAGCCGCATCTCCGGCGTGTTCGCGTTCAGGTCTCCTGGCGTTCCGAGTCTGGGCGGAGGCGGGAGATCGGGGAGCTGTCGCTCGAGGGGGACGATGTCGTCCGCGGGATTGGGGACCCGGCCCAGCAGCGCCTTCAGCTCAGAATTCAAGAGCGCGCTCCGGGCGGAGATCAGCGGCACCTGCGCTTCGAGGTTCAGCAGCAACTGCTCCTGCTGCAGCACCGCGAGCCGGGGCGTGAGTTGCTGCTCGAACCGCGCTTGAATCAGCCGCAGCAGCTCCTTGTTGTAGTCGATCTGCCGCAGCGTGAGGTCCCGGAGCGCGCGGGCCTCGAGGATGTCGAACCAGACCTGGGCGATCCGCTGCGCGAGGTCCTGGACGCGGGCCTCGGTGAGCTGCCGCTGCTGCTCGGCGAAGTTCATTCCCGCGCTCCGCTGCGCGGCGAGGTTTCCGAACAGGTCGACCTGGTACCTCACGCCGACATCGGCGGTGGCGATGCTGTACCTGGCCCGGGTTGCCGGCGCGGGCGGAACGATGGCGACCACATGACTCAGCCCCGCCGGGTTGAGGACGCCGACCTGGAGCGGGTACCACCAACCTTGCGGCACGTTGGGGTCGAGCTGGTTCTCGTAGATCAGATCCCGCACGTCGTGCAGGACCAGGCTGTTGGCGAAACACTCCTGGATGGCCGTGTCGAGCGCCGGATCGGCGAACGCCGACCACCAGACCTCGTCCTGGGTGACGTGCTCGGCGGGCCGCGAGGGTGCGCCCTCCTCCTTCGGCGGCCGAGGGCTTGGAGCCCCACCCTCGGGTGCGCTGGACGGTGGAGGCGGCTCGGTGCTCGGCTCGACGGAGGTCGAGTAGCTGCCTGGCGCCTGAGGCGGTGTGACGACGACGGGACGGATCAGCCCACAACCGGAGCAGGTCGTCGCGAGGAGTGCGAGCGTGAGTCGAAGGCTCATGGGTGACTGACGACCACGAGGGCTTTGGCGTGGTTGAGGACGCAGCGCTGCGCGACCCGCATGGTCTCCGGATCGAGGGAGGCGAAGCTCTCGTCGAGGATGACCAGCTCGACCCCCTGCAACAGCGTGCGCGCGATGTAGAGCCGGCTCTTCTCGCCGTGCGAGAGTTGCCAGCCGGTCTCGCCGATCATCTCCTCGAGGCCGGCGGGCATCTTGGCGACCAGTTCGTCCAGCCCGAGCTCCTTGCACAGCGCGGCGGCCTTGGTCCGCAGCTCGGGCGAGGTCGGCCACTCGCGCCCGAGCAGGAGGTTGTACGCGAAGCTGCCGGACAGGACGTGGTTCTCGTGGAACTGCGGCGCGGCGGTGATGCGCTTGCGCCAGCCCGAGGAGCCGAACGTCGCGCGGTCCAACGCGTGCAGCAGCATCACCCCGCCCTGCGGCGTCCTCATGCCCGTGAGCAGCGACACCAGCGTCGACTTGCCACCGCCGGATGGGCCCTCCAGCAGGATGCGGTCGCCCTGCGCTATCTGGAACGAGCAGTTCTCGAGCACCGGCCGGGTGCGCGCGTCGTGCCGGAAGGTCACGCCCCGCGCCTCGATGAGGTTTCCGCCGGCGGCGTCGGTGGGCTTGCCTCCCTCCATTTCGAGCGGGACTTTCGATTCGAGCTCCGGGCGGCCCACCGCGAGCAACAAGTCGCGAATCTGCTCGAACGACACCGCCGCCTGGGAGACCTGCTGGAAGAAGACGGAGACCTCGTCGAAGGCTCGCAGCGCGAGCAAGATGCCGCCCACGGCCACCGCCAGCGCGCTGGCATTGGCCGTACCGCTGGCGAACGTCGGCAGCAAGGTCAGCAGGGCGAGCACCAACCAGCCGTCGCGCAGGAGCGCGGTCAACTGCATGGTCCGGCGATCCATGACCTTCGAGATCTCGGAGTAGGAGCTCAAGCGGACGTCTTCGCCATCATGCCAGCGCTCGAGGGGGAGCTGCGCCAGCCGCGTTCGATGGCCGAGCATGCGCTCGAGCAGGTCGTGGGTGATCTCGACGCGCGCGCCCGACCACGCCCGCTGGACGCCGTAGTGGCGGCGCGCGAGGACGAACGCGACCACGACCCACAGGACGAGCACCATCGCCTGGAGCCACCCTCCCGCCCCGAGCACGAGGATGACGCCCGCCAGGACCAGGTCGACGAGCGACAACACCGCGAGCAGGGCGCCGCCGACCGCGAGCTGCTCGACGACCTCGGCCTCGGCGACGCGGCCGAAATGGCGGCCGATGCCGTCGAGCCGCACCTCGTCGGGGGTCAGCTTGAGGGTTCCCGCGAGGAGCTGCTGCTTGAGCAGCGTTCCGAGCCGGATCGAGAACACGCCCTGCCACCACACCTCGAGCATGCGCAGCGGAATCGCGCACGCGATCACGGCGATCCACCCCAGGAACCAGCCGGTCTCGAGGTGGGCCTGGAGCGCGGCGCGACCGAGCAACCAGAACGAGGCAGCCAGCACCAGCGAGAGGAGCGTGTGGCTCACGAGGATGCCGACGACGAGCGACGGGATGTCGCCAAGCAGCGTCCGCCGGCTCGCGGTGCGCCTGGGGCGCATGATCCAACCGGTGCGCAACTGCGCCTGGCCGAGCCGCTGCAACAGCATCTGGGAGCGGGCGTGCTCGCGCGCACGGGGCGACATCTCCACGCCGCCGAGCAGCTGGTCCACCTCGGCGACGGTGGCTTCCTGCTCTTCGCGCAGGAGCGCGAGCGCGCTCTTCGTCGGGACCGAAACCGCCGTGGCGTCGCGCGCGAGCAGGCGCAGCTTCCCGCGCCGCATCCCCAGCAGCACCAGATAGGACGGGACGCCGTCTCGCCGGACCTGGAGGATGCAGGGCGCGGCGCGTTCGAGGACGTCGGGCAGCTCGCTGTAGAGCGGCGTGATTGGCTCGAGCTCCACGCCGAGTCGATCTCCGAGCGCGAACATCCAGACCCGGCTCGGCTCGACGGCCGCCGCGGGCGGGGCGATCTCACCCGCGGCCCTGCCATAGCCTTGCCTCTGCGCCAGTTGCTCCAGCGCGTCGGGCAGTCGCTCGACCGGCCACAACAGGTCGGAGTTCGAGCGCGTCATCCCACCAGCTCCAAGCCGCCCGCGGCGGGCTCCGCGACCGGCGTCTCCACGGGCTTCGGCGCCGGCCTCTCCACCAGTTGGCCGCCCGAAAGCCACCAATGGCGCCAGTGCCCACCGCCCCAGAGCAGCGTGCGATTCTCCTGGTCGGCGCGAAGGAGCACGGAGTACCGCGACTCCTTGTTCGCGAGCAGCACCTTCGGCGGCCCGTTCTCGAGGATCCGACCGTTCTCGACCACGAGCACGCGATCGAACTCCTGGGTGTGCTCGACGTCGTGGGTGACACAGAGGAGCGTGATGTCCGCCCAGAGCCGCCGGGACTCAGCGAGGAGCCGCGCGCGCCGGTCGCGATCGAGACCGCGAAAGGGCTCGTCGAGGATGGCCAGGCGCACGCCGGAGCGAAGCATCGCGCGCGCCAGGCGCACACGCTGACCCTGGCCTCCCGAGACCAGCCCTCCGCCTTCGCCCAACGACGTCTGCAGCCCGTCTGGAAGCGCCTCGAGGATGTCGAGCATCTCGGCGCCCTTGAGCGCCCCAGACAGTGCCCAGCCGTGCGCGCCATCGTTGCCATACCGGAGGTTGTCGATGAGGCTCTGGTTCCAGAGACTGATCGCCGGATCCACCCAGGCCGTGGTGCGCCGCAGCCGCTCGACAGCGGCCTGATCGAGCACCTGCCCGTCGACCTTGATCTCGCCGCGCGCCGGCCGGAGCCAGCCGAGCAAGAGGCCGACCAGCGTCGACTTGCCTGCTCCGGAGACACCGACCACGGCCACGTGCTCGCCGGGGGCGATGTTCAAGGAAACCTTGTCGAGGATGGTGTGACCGCCGCCTTTCACGCGGACCTTCTCCATCACGATCGAAACGCCGCTCGCGGCGTCCGCAGGCGCGACAGGTTCCTGCACTGGTGCCTCGGGCCGGGCCGGCGTCTCCTTGATGTCGCCGATGATGTCGAGGAGCCGGCGAACCCGGTTCATCGCATTCGGGAACGCGCGGCTCAGCACCATCAGTCGCTGGCCGAGGATGGGGAACCGCAGCGCCCAATAGACGACCAACAACACCAGCGAAGCCCGCTCGGTGCCCGCGAGGTACGAATAGACGAGCAGCATGACGAGGCCGTAGCTCCCCAGCATCAGCCCGCCTTCGAACCCGACCGACAGCGTCTGGATCCAATAGCGCGCCTTGGTCCAGCTGACGAGCAAGGTCTCCTGCGCGCGGCGCAGCGACCGCTCGGCGCCGTGGATCCGGATCGGCGTGAGCCCGACGAGCGCGTTCAGGGTGAATCCACTGAGCGCGCCTGAGTGCATCTGCACGCGCAGGTCGGGCTCGAAAAGCAGCTTCTGCGCGACCAGGGGCACGATCAGCGTGACCGCCGCGAGCGCGAGCACGATGTGCCATGCATACGGTGCGGCCCAGATGAGCGCGGCGGTGATGCTCGCGACCTCGAGCGACAGGATGACGGCCTGCGCGAGCAGCTGCGGCAGCGACCGCATCGCCTGGATGTTGTGCGTGCGAGACGCCATGTCGGAGGCGAGCCGGCTCTGGAAATAGCGGTCCTCCATCTCGGGGAGCTTCTCGAAATACGCCTTCCGCAGCCGCACCTCGAGCCGGCGGCCGATGCCGAGCAATCCCAATGAAATGGGGATCTGGATGACCATGAAGCAGAGCGCGACGCCCGCGAGAACGGCCATGCCCGTCGCGCGTTGCGCGAACGTGCCGAGGTCGCGCCCCAGGTCGAGCACGCCCCGGAGCATCAGCGCTTGCAGGATCCGCCCGAAGGTGGCGAACACCAGTCCCACCGCAATCAGGCCCGGAACGACCCACGAATCTTCGCCTCGCAGGCGGAGCAGCGTTCGAGCCGGGCTCACCTGTTTGGCGACGAGCTCCGTCGCCAGGCTGCTCGCGAGCACGGCTTTCGGCGCGTCTTCGCCCGCGCTCGAAGCCTCGCGCCAACCGCGAACCCGCATCAGCACCGCGCCGGTCATCGACACCTCGCCCTCCACCTCGGGGTTGGGGCGAGCGGACCAATAGGCAGCGGGAATGGGCACTTCGCCGGAAGCGTCCTTCGCAATCATGGATTGCAGCAGACCCGCCGCCGTCCGACCTCGACGGACAGCGCCCGCGCGGATCATCGCTTCGGACGCCCGGCACGCGGCGTCGAGCCTGGCGATCGACAGATACCCGGGGTCCTCGAGCGCCCGGGCAACCAGCTCCCGCGCCTGCGTCGCACCCAGGTCCAGCAGGCGGCGCTCGAACGTCGCGACCGCCTCCTCGGACCCGGCCCATTCGCGCCAGCCGGCCGCCGGAACGGACGTGGTGTGCTGGTACAGGTGGCTCTGCAGCGTCGAAATCCGGGTCCAGTGACGGCCCGCCGCCGGGTCCATGACCTGGATGAATGGGCCGACGCGCTTCCACAGCACGACGAAGTGCGGCCGTCCTCCCGCGCTGAGCGTGACGATGATGGCGGGGAGCGCCTTGGCTTCAGGGACCACCACGTGATCGAGCGGAAGCATCACCTCCTCGGAGTCGAGCCCGAGTTGGTTCGCGACTTCATCCAAGGTGACGATCGAGGTGCCGTCGACGTCCGTCTGACACACTTCGCGAAGGACGCGATAGTTGAGCTCGACGCCCATTCCCGCGAACAGGCTCTTGAGCGAAGCGGGACCGCAGTCCGTCGCCGAGATCTGGATCACCTCGGGAATGATCGAGCGCCGGACCCTGGGAGCAGTCATGGTCAGCGGGCCTCGGCTTCGGGCTGAAACACGGTCATCGGCGGTTCTTCAGGCTGCGGATTCCATTCGCCGAGCGCCCGCATCAGCAGCGCGACAGGCGACGCCCGCGCGACCTCGACCTCCACCGACAGGGTCATGCCGTGGCGGAGCTGGATACGCGGATCGTCCGGCGGTGCGAACTTGAGCTCGACGCGCACCGTACCGGGGATGGCCTCGGGCGTGGCTGTCTGGCCGGGCTCGGTCCCGACGGCCGTCACCCTGGCGGGGACCGTCCCGTAGATGGTGTTCGGGTAGCCGTCGAGCTTGAGGCGCGCCGTCTGGCCGGGCTGGATCAATCCGACGACCTCCTTCGGGAAACGGGCGCGCACCCGCACCTCGGCATTGCTCGCGACGATGGTTCCGACCCGCTGACCATCGGCGATGAATGCTCCCGAGCCGAGCTCCGCCACGTCGACCAGGTGGCCCGTGGCCGGCGCCCGATACAGCTTCCGCTCAATCTGGTACTCAAGACGGTCGATGGCGCCCCGGAGCTCCCGGATCCGCCCCTCGGCGCCCAGCTCCTCGCGCTCGAGTCCGAGCAGCTGCGCGGCGAGGGCTTGACGGCGCACGTTCTGCTCGCGCTGCAGTCGGGTGAGCGCCAGGCCCTGCGCCGTCTGCGCGAAGCTGAGCGCGTCGACATCGGTCTTGCGCTCGAGCTTCTCCATCTCCGAGACCGCGCCGGTCGGGCTCTTGATGGCCAGCTCCGCGCGTTCCACCGCGAGCCGGTGCCTGGGCACGAGCTCCTGCGCCCTCCCTAGCACTTCCTTGACCGCGACCTCGTCCACCCGTGCCGTCAAAGCCGCCTCTTCGCGCTTGTTGGTGATCTGCTGGCGGATGATGGCGAGTTCCTTCTCGGTCGCGGCGAGCGTCGCCTTGCTCCTCTCGAGTTCGAGGCGCTCGGCCCGTGCGTCGAACTCGATGAGAGGGTCGCCTTCCTTGACCTGCTGGTCGAGTTTGAGCATCGAGAGCACGACCCTGCCCGCGCTGGGCGGCTCAATGCGATGGACGGCGTTGTGTGGCTCGATCCGAGCCTGTGAGCTGGCCTTGACGAGCGGGACCTTGGCGAACAGCGACCAGGCGATGAGCCCGCCAGCGCACAACACCATCAGAGCGACGAACACGAGGCGCGTGTCCGACTCGTAGCTCAGGGAACGAAGGGTCCGCTCGAAGGGATATGCCATGGTCCGCGAACCAAAGTCGCCTTAATGGTCGCGCCGTGTCAACACCTCGGCCACTGCTTTGTGATTCACGTTCCCCTTGGCTGAATATGTGCACATCGATGCGACGCGGGACTTCGCCCGCATCGCCGCAATGCGCCACACGTCTGAAGAAACTACTGTTCCTTGGTTCGATTTGACATCCAGTTTCGAGTACACGTAGCGTGTGACTAGAAAGGAGGCACGACATGAAGATCAAGCTCCACGTTCGCGGCGGCCCCAAGGCGCGCGCGTAGTCAGTCGTTTTGACGCCTGCTGTCGAAGCTGGGCGTCCCTCGTTTTCGATACCAGAGAAGGGGTTGATGGGGAGCTTCCATCAGCCCCTTCTCTCATTTCTGGCAACGTCTTGACCTTGCAGGTACTCGTTCCCGCCAGGTTGCTCCAGAACCTCTCAGGTGCTTGAACCGAATATACCAGGGCGCGCCTGAGTGGCTGTTGTAGCAGTCTCGGGGCTTCCCAAAGTGGGGCGGCACCTCAATCCCAACTCCGCAAGTCGGGCAGGTTCGCCCGCCATTTTCTCCCTGCTCCGCCGTGTGCCGCGGCAGCATTGATGAGCAGATCGGCCTGCTTGAGCTGACTTGGCACCATCATCCTCCGACCTGCTGAGTCAGCCACCCTCGGCACGGAGGTTTTGAAGGGTTCAGGCAGCAGCGGCCACTGCTGCCTGGGCCTGGGGGTCCGCTCGCCGAAGCCTGGTGCGGGCGCGGTCTGGAGTGAAACGCCAGCGGACGCGGGCGCCCTCCTTGTTGCGCGTTCGCGCCCACCGGGCCACCTCCCGTTTCCACAGCGCCTCCTTGACCGCGACCTCGTCCACCCCTGCCGTCAAAGCCGCCTCTTCGCGCTCGTTGGCGCTCTGCTGGCGGATGACGGCGAGCTCCTTCTCGGTCGCGGCGAGCGTCGCCTTGCTCCTCTCGAGCGCGAGGCGCTCGGCCTGTGCGTCGAACTCGATGAGAAGGTCGCCCTCCTTGACCTCCTGGTCGAGGTTGGGCAGCGAGAGCACGACCCTTCCGCGCTGGGCGGCTCGATGCGATGGACGGCGTTGTGTGGCTCGATCCGGGCCTGTGAGCTGACCTCGACGAGCGGGACCTTGGCGAACAGCGACCAGGTCATGAGCCCGCCGGCGCACACCACCATCAGAGCAACGAACACGAGGCACGTGTCCGACTCGTAGTTCAGGGAACGAAGGGCCCGCTCGAAGAGATATGCCGGGGTCCGCGAACCAAAGTCGCCTTGATGGTCGCACCCTGTCAACACCTCGGCCACTGCCTTGTGATTCACGCTCCCATTGGCTGAATACGTGCACCTCGATGCGACACGGGACTTCGCCCGCATCGCCGCAATGCGCCACACTTCTGAAGGAACTATTGTTCCTTGGTTCGATTTGACATCCAGTTTCGAGTACACGTAGCGTTCAACTTGAAAGGAGGCACGACATGAAGATCAAGCTCCACGTCCGCGGCGGCCCGAAGGCGCGCTAGTAGTCAGTCGTTTGACGCCAGCTGTCGTATCTGGGCGTCCCTCGTTTCCGATTACCAGAGGGGGGTTGATGGGGATCTTCCATCAGCCCCTCCTCTCATTTCTGGCAACGTCTTGACCTTGCAGGTGCTCGTTCCCGCCAGGTTGCTCCAGAACCTCTCAGGTGCTTGAACCGAATATTCCAGGGCGCTTCTGGGTGGCTGTTGTAGCAGTCTCGGGGCTTCCCAAAGCGGGGTGGCACCTCAATCCCAACTCCGCAAGTCGGGCAGGCTCGCCCGCCATTTTGTCCCTGCTCCGCCGTGTGCCGCGCCAGCATTGATGAGCAAATCGGCCTGCTTGAGCTGACTTGGCACCATCATCCTCCGACCTGCTGAGTCAGCCACCCTCGGCGAGTATCTCGGCACAGAGATTTTGAAGGGGTCAGGCAGCAGCGGACGCGGGCACCCTCCTTGTTGCGCGCCCGCTCCCACCGGGCCACCTCCCGTTTCAAGGTGGCCTTGGTGCCAATTCGCCTGTCCAGGCCTTGGCGGGTGAGCCCACTGATTTCAATCTCCACCGTGTTCAGCGTCGTAACGGCGGGGCTTGACAGTCATGGCCGGCAGGGCGTGCGGGCTTCTCCCATCAACTGGCAGGGAGTCTCATCGAAACAGACCACCGGCCTCTTGGCGGCTGGTGGTTCGAGGGGGGGGGCCGCGAAGTCATCAGATGATCGCCATTCCGCGAGAGGGCGTGCAGGCCCCCCTGGCTCCAGCTTCTCGTTGTGACGCCGGCCAGCGCCCAACCCTCGGAGCTGGCCGGAGTTGCCCTCCGTGATTGACGTCATCCCCTGGCTGAGCCCGTCACACCACGGACTGGCGACAGGCGCGCGACAGATGCTCCTGGCCGTCCTGGGCGAAGCGCCGCACCAACTCGTCCCGACCGCGCTTCCCGTGTTCGAGCAAGTACGCCAGCTCCACGGGCATCAACACCTTGACGGTGACCAGCCGCACCTCGCCCGCCGACAGGGTGAAGCGGACAGGCAGCGTGCTCGATTCCATCCCCAGCAACACCCCCACCCGGCCCTCCTTCGTCAGCAGAGAATCAGGCATCCCCTGGCCTGAGACTTCCATGGAAAGAAAGCCTGCCTTCACCTTCTCACGCACGCTTTCGTGTGCCGCGAGTTCGTCCCCCACCCGCTCCAACACCTGCAGGTGCCAGCTCTTCTCGACATGATCGAGGGGCTCGTTTGTCTCCAGGGCCAATTCCACACCGAAGCCCACCGACGGCTCCGCGCGGTCCACGAAGGAGTCCGAGAGGCCATCCGTCACCAGCAGGGTCCGTTCATTCCCGCGGTGGACGACACGCCACGCCTGACGCCGGGCTGGCCAGCAACCACCGACGACGATGGGAATGATGACCTCTTCGTCCAGCCTCCCCAGACTTCGCCAGAAGGCGCTCCGGGCAGCGTCTGTCTGCTCCGCCAGCGTCATGAGCCTCCGGTTGCGTTCGCGTTCCTCCGGTCTGAGGTCGCTCGGACCGGTGACCTCCTCGAATTTCCCCCCCGTGACGCCCGCTCCTACCAGAGCCTCCTTGATGTCCTCGGACACGATGAGTGTCCCAGTCCAGCCCCAGGTCCGGAACACCTTCGCATCACCTACCTTCGTCGGGTCGATTCGCATGCCCGACACACTGCGATACTGCCCGACCTTCTCCGGGCGCCCATCCTCCGACTTCCAGTACCTCACCTCGCGGGAGGTATTGTCATCAATGCACCGGATCAGTCGAGTAGCCACGAGGATACAGTACGGCCCAGGCAGCCCGTCGATGTCGACCGAGATGACCTGCACATCGTCAGGCGCCAGCTCCGCGAAGATGGTTGCGACTCTCTGATGAACGACGGGAGCGCCACCAACGTCCGTCAGCGTGAAGTCGAGAGGGCTCCCAGGGTGGTAGCTGGGAATCCGGAACCGCTCTCCAATCGCAACGGGGCAGCCCTCCGTGAACTGCCACGGGTCGTCCACCTCTCGCCCCTGTGAGTCCGTGGGGTCTCCCAGCAACCAGCGCCCCTGGATCTCCATGTCATCAGCTAGCTCAAAGAATCGCTTCGCCATGAGTTTTTCCTCACCTCACTCAGTCCGCGTCACCAGCTTGTTGAGATCGGTGCCCGGCGTGGATATCTGTACCGACAAATCCCTCAGTTCCGCCGTCAGACTTTCACGACACTGCTGAATGCTCCTGCAGCGCCTCATCGCGTCCTGCAGTCGGCGGAACACCTCTCGATGATATTCAACGGGGTGAGGCCCTTTGTGGCCCGACACGCGAACCCTATTGACGGCGTCGCCGAGTGACATTCCGGCCCGGTCGAAGAGCCTCTGGAATCTAGGGGACCACGGGCCACCGTTGCTGATGGAGTCCCACCACTTGTTCGTGGCGATGTGGTGTTCGTGCGCAGCGGTCGCCACCGGCTCTGCCGCCACGGCTTGCGTACCCCGTGCTGTCTCCGCGACAGCCTCCGGGTCCAAGGCGATGGTGATGACTCCTCCCGGAGCCACCGCCACGGAGGTGACCTGCCCTGCCGCCGCCAGCCTGAAGCCGCCCTGCTCGACTCCAACCAGTGCCGCCTGTGCGGAACCAGGGAGCGTGGGGATCCGTGCAGCCAGCGTCTGAGCCGTACTGCCCAGCGCCGCCATGGCCAGCATGACGAACGCCCGCGCGGCGTTCTTTCCCATCACCTCCCCGTACTTCTCTCCGGCATCCTCGATCTCATCGAAGGTAGTCGCGACCTCCACCTCCGTCGCCAACACCTTCCAGCCTTGGACAAGGCTCCACACCGTGTCCCAACCCAGGTAAGCAATGAGCGCCACAGTCAGCGTCGCGGCGATTCCCTTCGAAAGAACCGGGTCAGGCGCCAGCCACAACGCGAAGTAGACGGCTCCCGTCGTGGCGAGCATCGTCACCATTGCATCCTTGTCCGTCAGGTCCTCCAGTGCCTCCGCCGTTTCATCCCAGACCGAGTCCAGGGCCAGACGAAAGGCCAGCGTGCGCTTGCCGTCCTCGTTCAGCGTGACGTCCTCAGCCAGCAGATGCAGACAGTCCTGAGGCTTTTTCTGGCGCTGGCACCAGCGTCCGTAGGCACTCGCCAACTCCGTTTGCGCACCCTGCTCCTCCTTCACAAGAAGACGACCCCGCTGCGGATCTTCGACGGAGACCAATCCCAATCGCCCGCGCACATGAGACGAAGTGCGAGCGGGTCCCAGGTTGAACAGCCTCAGCGTTGCTTCTTTTGGTCGAGAGGTGCGTGGCGAGGTGCGCGCCAGCTTCTGGACTGCCTCCTGAAACTCGTCGACCTCCAGTCTGACTGGCTCGTCGTCCGTACGTGGCGTGTAAACAAGGGCGAGCCCCTCGCCCGTTTCCAGGCGCACGACGCGCGTGGTCGCGCAGCCTGTTCCCAGAAACACCAGCAGCACCACCATGCCCCAGTGCAGCGTCATGCGCCTCCCCTCGTCATTGCTTCCCATCTTGAGGGACGAAATCCATGGAGTACCAGCGCGGATTGACCGCTCCCAGGGAGAGTGATGCAGAGATGCTCCACGCCACAGCCCGCGGCAAAGCGACCTGGTGGGAGTCTTTCGCTGACATCCAGCCTTCAGCACGGGTGCCGCTGGCTGGCGACGTCATTGTCCGAAGCAACGGCGCCTGGAGGGCGGCCCCCGCCGCGCGGGCCCCTCTCCGGATTTATCTCCGGGCAGGCAAGGACCCAGCACCACGAGTACGGCTGGGCTGCTCAGGCCCCAGGCTCGGCAAGGTCCTCTGTTCCGCATGCCACCCGGGTGGAAAGGACGCCCGGTCCGGCACGGAGGTCCACTTCCGGAAGGGCCCTGTGCCCGCCCCGCGCTCTGAAGCCCGACGGAGGCAACATCCTGGTCGCCTGGTCGCTTCGAAGTTCTTGCGGTGACGCGACGCTCCCGATATACGGGCCCTCACTTCACGGCCAGGTAGCTCACCTGGTTAGAGCGGCGGTCTCATAATCCGCAGGTAGTCGGTTCAAGTCCGACCCTGGCCACTGCCCCGGAGTCACTTTCTGAGTGATTCCGGGGCTTTTCTTTTTTCGTGGCACTGGGACTCCCCCAAGGGGCCAGCCCCACGCCGGAGCGGCTCAGGCGTCGTAACCCGTGGCCCCCCGCAGCACGACGACCGTGCGCGTCGCCGGGTAGGTTGAACGCGTGGCAGTTGTGGCAGCGGACCTCCTGCGTCGCGAGCCACGCCTGGACCTCGCCACCCACGGCGTAGGCATCAATCCCCGCCAGCAGTGCCGCCCCGTCACCGGAGTCGTTCGACGACAGCAGGAGGCTCTGCGCAAGCCCCGCCCGGTTCGTCGCGATACCCTCCGTGAACGTCGGGGAGTCCTGGTACCGCATTCGAGCCACGGAAGCCGAAGAAGCGCGGATACACACCGTGTAGCTCGTGGCCGTCCCCGTGAAGGTCTCCACGGAGATGAACAGCGGCAGGCCCGACAGGCCCCATACAACCAGACACGCAACCAACAGCAACAGGTTGCAAAGCCTCATCAGTCCGCTCCAGGCGGTTGACTCAGGGAATAAACAAGAACGTGACCATCCGGCCACGAGACATGCCAATCCCGTCACACCCGCGCGAGCACCGAGTCGCTGTCGGATTGATACACCCTCGGAAAGCAGCGCCGGCCCGAACCCAGGGCCGACGCCTCACGACCTTCAGCTCAGGAGTCGTAACCCGTATAGCCCTGCAGCACGACGACCTTGCGACTGGCCGGGTAGTACAGCACGGCATACTGGTAGAACTCGTGGCAGTTGTGGCAGGGCACTTCCTGCGTGGCAATCCATGCCTGGATTTCCCCACCGCCCGCGTAGGCATCAATGGCCGCCAGCACCGCGAGGCCATTGCCGTAGTAGTTCGAGCTCAGGAAGATGCTCTGGGACAGGCCCGCGCGGTTGGTGAAGATGCCGTCCTCGGGGAACGGAAGGCCCTGGTTCAGGTCCGCCACCTTGGCCAGCACCGCCTGGATGGTCACCGGAGTCGCGGGGCACTGCGGGGTGATGTAGGCATTGATGGTGTCCAGATAATGCCAGGCACCACTGTTGGAGCCGGCATTCCAAGCCACCCGCGCCGGCTCCAGCGACGACGCGTTGATGGCCGTCAACGACAGCGGCACCGCGGGACATACCTTCGCCAGCGACGCGGCGGACTCGTCCGCCTGCACCAGCGACACGGACTCCCGAACTCCCTCGGCGCCAGCGGAGAACGAAAAGACAGCGGCAGCGGCGACGCACACACGACGAATGTTCATCAGTTCGCTCCAGGTGAGAAGTCCGCGAATTACCACACTAATTTGAGAAAACGGATAACAAAGGTGTCACTTCCACCCCGCGTGGTCCGGGCCGTTTTGTTGACGAGTCCCCGGAGCGCCCTCCTAATGCCAGGACAGGTCGGTAGCGGCCTGTAGCAGCCACGCCAGGAGGAACCCCCGATGCAAGATGGAAACGCCAGCCCCCTGAGCCCCGAGCTTCCCGTGTCCCCGGCCGCAGCCGAGGTCTCCGTGGACGCACGTGGGCCCGAGGCCGACATCGTCTCCACCCACGTCCTGGTGCCGGAGGAGCAGGTCCAGAAGCTGCGCGAGCTGGCGCGGCGGACCCGCATCCACCAGAGCGAGTACCTCCGCGAGGCGGTGGAGGACCTGCTCGGCAAGTACGGCCGAGGCCCCGCGAAGGAAGAAGGCCAGTCGTGACGCGTCGGGCCTTCATGCAGCACGGAATGCCGCCCCGCACGCGCGAGCACCTGTCGCCCGCGCGGCTCCATGACGCGGAGACGGCGCGTGGCCCGCGCGCTCGTCCGGCCTCCGAGCGCCCCACCTCCATCCGCGACGCCATCATTCGCTGGTTGGACCAGGAGTTGTAGGACCGACACACCCGGCCCCTGTCTGGAGGCTGGCGACACGCGCGGGCTAGGCTGGCGGCATCCTTTCGCAGGAGCCCCGCACCCCATGCGCTCTCTCATCCTGACCGCCACCCTCGCCGTCGCCGCCTCCGGCTGTTCCACCACCGGTGGCTTCCAGAAGCTCTACCCCGGCATGACGGCGCGGGAAGTCGTAGATGCCATGGGCGAAGGCCCCACCCGGGCCCAGGAGTTCCCCGACAAGTCCACCGCCTGGTACTACGGCGAGGACCGCTGCGTGCTGATGCGCGACGACAAGCTCGTCTCCAAGGCGACGTCGAAGGAGCGCGTCGCGGTGGACACCCCCGTCGTCTCCATCCGGGACACCGCCAAGGCCTGGTGCGCGCCGGACGGCTACGCCGACGAGGGCCGCAGCGAGCACCAGGTCGACACGCCCTTCGGCACCATCAAGCGGAACATCGACCCGTCGGCGCCCTGAACAAGTCCAGGGCGCGCTCCCGCGAGGACCTCGCGGGGCTCACGTCGTGGGAGCCGCGGCTTCGCCTTCCTTCTCCAGCTTGCCCGCGATGTCCTTGAAGGACAGGTGGCCCAGCGACATGAGGAGGATGCCGAAGCCCACCGTCTGCGCCGTCTGCGCGAACCACATCACGTTCGCGTAGGCCAGCCCGCTGGCATTCACCACGGAGGCGGGAAGGAAGAGGCTCAGGCCCACCTTGCAGGCCGCCTGGAACGTCCCGACCATGCCGGGCGCCGCCGGAATCATCACTCCCACCACCAGCACGCACAGCACCACGTAGGCCTGGAAGAGCGACAGCTCCAAGGGCTGACACGCGGTGCCGGCCGCCACGCCCGAACAGTCGAAGGCGTTCGCCAGCAGCATCATCCCGAAGCCGTTCAGGCCCCAGTAGCCCAACGTGAAGAGGAAGAAGTAGACCACCTGCTTCGCGTCCGGCAGCTGCCGCATGGCGCCCACGAAGGTGTCGACGATGTCCGCCACCTTGTCGGCCAGGCCCGGAGCGAGGCGGCCCACCGTCGCGCGCACCAGACGCACGGTGCGCTCCTGCTGCCACAGCCCGACGAGGAGGAAGAGCAGCCCCCCGCCGAACACGGCGAACATCAGCCACGAGCCCAGCTTGACGTAGCGGACCTCGGGCGTCTCGTTCGGGACGAAGAAGAGCAGCACGCGCATCGACGAGGCGACGAAGAGGCCGTCGACGATTCGCTCCAGCACCACGGACGTCATCGCCGCGCTGCGGCGGATGGAGCTGCGCTGGGCGATGAGGAAGGGCCGGGCGAACTCCCCCAGGCGGAACGGCAGCACCAGCAGCATCATGAAGCCGATGCCGGACGCCTCGTTCAGCTTGCGGAAGGGGATGCGCTCCATGCCCGACAGCAGGCTCCCCCATCGCAGCGTGCGGAACACGTGGATGGCGAGGAGGCAACCGAAGTACGGCACCAACCAGACGTAGTTGGCCGACTTCAGGCTGGCGAGTTGGGTGCCCCAATCGGTGTCCCGAAAGGCCCACCACAGGAAGAGGACGGTGACCAGCAGACTGGCTGTGAGCTTGACGGCGCGTTTCACGGCGGCCGGGTATACCGTCAGTCCTGGCCGGACTCCAGCGACTCTCCCACCAGAAGGCGAGACGGGTTGCCCCGAAGGAGGCGGCCGAATGCCTCCTCCCCTGCCCTGCCCTTGAGTTCCTCCAGTGCCCGACCGAGCCAATCCCGGGCCCCGACGGGGCCGTGGAGGTCCGTGGCGGCCACGGAATAGAGGCCGTCGTCCAGGAACGCCCGGGCCAGCTTCTTCGCCGTCGCGCCATAGCGGCCGATGAGCGCGCCCACGTCGAGTTGGAGGTGGGCACCCGAACGAACGGCGTCGGCCGCGCGCCCCTTGCGCTCGAACTCCAGGCACCGCTCGGGATGGGCGATGAGCGGCACCACGCCCTTGGTGCGGATGCGGAAGAGGATGTCCAGGAGCGCCGGGACGGGCGCGGTGTAGGGCAGCTCCACCAGCGTCACACGGCCCGTCCCCAGCATGCGCGCCGAGGGCGTTCCCAGGCCGCGCAGGAAGGCGTCATCCAGGATGTTCTCCGCGTTGCGGCCGAGCGACAGCGGGATTCGCTCCCGCGCCAGGGCGGCCTTCAGCTCGGCGAGCCGGGCCTCCACGACGTCGACGGGCGCGTACTCGGGGCGGGCGTGGGGGCTCGGCGCCACGGTGGAGAAGCCCAGGTCGACCAGGACGCGCGCCATCTCCAGCGCATCCTCCAGCGTGCGCGCGCCATCATCCACGGCCGGCAGCAGGTGACAGTGCAGGTCGACGAAGCCGCTCACGCATCCTCGCCCTGGCGGTCGGGGTGGCTGCCGGATGGCAGCTCATCCTCCGACTGCTCGGCCTGGCGATCGGGCATGCGGTACTCCTCCCCCAACCACCGGCCCAGGTCCACGGCGCGGCAACGCCGGGAACAGAACGGAAAGGCCGGGTTCTCCGACCGCGGAGGGGAGGGCTTCTTACAGATGGGACAGGGGGCAGTGCTCATGATGGACCTGTCCTTAGATAAGCCTTGACGCTCTCGCGAGCCAGGACGTTTCGTGCCCGCTCGTTCGAGAGGGAGGTCCGCGCCATGAAGGTCATGCGAATCACCGAACCCGGTGGCCCCGAAGTGCTCGCGGAGGAGGAGCGCCCCGAGCCCACGCCCGGCCCCGGCGAGCTGCGGGTGCGCGTCCGGGCCACCGCCCTGAACCGCGCGGACCTGCTCCAGATTCGCGGGCACTACCCCGCCCCGCCCGACGTGCCCCCTGACGTGCCCGGCCTCGAGTACGCGGGCGAGGTGGAGGCCGTGGGTCCTCGCACGCGCCGCTTCAAGGTGGGCGACCGGGTGATGGGACTGGTGGGTGGTGGCGCCTGGGCGCAGCAGTTGCTCACGCACGAGCGCGAGGCCCTGCCGATGCCAGAGGGGATGGACTTCGCGGACGCGGCGGCGCTGCCCGAGGCGTACCTCACCGCGTACGACGCGCTGGTGCTCCAGGGAGGCTTGAAGCCCGGCGAGACGGTGGTCGTACACGCGGTGGCCAGCGGCGTGGGCTCCGCGGCGGCGCTGCTGTGCCAGGCCATGGGTGCGCGCGTGGTGGGCACGGGACGCAACGCGGCCAAGCTGGCGCGAGCCTCCGAGTGGGGCGTGGCGCGCACGGTGCTGTGCGAGTCCTCGCCCCCCAGCTTCGCGGACGCCGTGCGCGAGGAGACCGGAGGCCGGGGCGCGGACCTGTGCCTGGACCTGGTGGGAGGAGACTACGTCCCGGAGTCGCTCCAGGCCCTGGCCCCTCGGGGGCGGATGATGCTGGTGGGACTGGTGGCCGGGATGCACACGGACCTGAACCTGGGGCTGCTCTTGACCAAACGTCTCACCATGACGGGCACGGTGCTGCGCAGCCGCCCCGTGGAGGAGAAGATGGCCCTGGCGCAGAGCGCGGAGCGCCACCTGCTCCCCTTGTTCCGCTCCGGCGCGTTGCGCGCCGTGGTGGACGCGGTGCTGCCCAAGGCGGAGCTGCGTCAGGGCTTGGAGCGCATGGCGCGCAACGACTCGGTGGGAAAACTGGTCGTGCGCTGGGAGTGACGGGCCAGCGCGGGACGGCCGAGTTGTCCTGGCCGCCCCGCTCCTGGAATGTCGTGGCGCTCAGCTCAGGGAGGCCCGAGGCGGCCCACGCGGATTCGCCCGTCCGCCGTGGCATAGAAACGCCCGCCACCGACTGAGTCCCACAGGGTCCCGCCGCTGTAGGGATTGTTGTTGTCGACGGCGATGGTGAGCGGCTGGGTCCCCGTGCCAAAGGCAACCGTATAGGTGCTCAGGGCCGGCATGGACACCCCCGCGAACGTGGCCCGGTACCAAGTGTAGGTCGCGCCGAAGGGGCTGCACTGGACTCCCGTATTGAAGACAGACGTAGCGACTCCCGCCACGGCGCCGGCGAAGCCATTGCCCACGCGAATGTGCGCGGCCGTCGGCGCCGCCCCCGCGGCGAAACAGCCCTCCGCGAAGTTCGTCTGCACGTCGATGGGGAAGTAGAACGATTGGGCCACCTGGGCCGTCACCGACACGTTGTGGGTGTGCGTCGCGGGCACGGAGCGGTCCACGTTGGCGTTCGTATGCCAGCCGTAGAGGAGGGCGGCGCCCGCGGCGTCCGGATAGGTGATGTTGAGCGTGGAGGTCGTCACGCCGTTGCACCAGGGATAGTGCATCGTCGAGTTGACGTCATAGAGCGTAAGGGCGCGCCAGTTGTTGTCCTCGAAGCAGGGACTGGGGTTCCGCGTGTGCTCATGACGGAAACCCAGGATGTGCCCCAGCTCGTGGATGAGCACCGTGGCCGTCGTCACGTTGGGCGAACTGGGCGGCGCGGGGTCCAGTCCGGCGATGTTGATGACCAGCGTGCGCGCCACACAGCCACCTCCGGAGGGGAAGAAGGCACACGCGCCGCTGCCCGTCCAAGGCTGCACGGAGAACGTCACCGCGAGGTTGGCATTGGTGCAGTTCGCATCCTGGCTCGCGTCATAGATGAACTGGACGTCCGCGACGAACCGCCAGGTCGCCGCCGCGTTCGCCATCTCATTGACCATGCGCGCCTTGTTCGTGCCAAACGCATTGCTCACGCAGTAGCGCAGGTTGAAACGTGAAGCCCAGGGCCAGATGTCGTCCAACCCACCCACCGTGTTGACGATGAGCGGTGACGTCCGAGTCCCCAGCGGCTCCGGGGCTCCTCGCTCCCCCGAGTCCTCCGCCTTCACATACCGGTCATAACGCTCACGGAGCGCCTCCAGCGACACACCCAGGTCCCACTCGACGATGTAGTGCTCCTTGCCATCCACCACCTGCCGGGCGCTGCGCTGGTACTCCTCCCATGACACCACGCCTCGCGCGGACTCCCCCGCCGGCGGTGAGGCCGACGGTCCTCCGGCGTCCCCCGTCGCCGACCCACACGACCACAGCAACGGAATGACCAACAGCCCCCACCCCATGAACCTCGGCGCTGCACCTCGGACTGGCGTCATGATTGCTCCTCTTTGGAATTGCGTGTCTGGGTACGGCCATATGCAGACTCGCACCTGACAACCACTCGCGGTCAATCGTGGAAGGCCTCTATTCCCTCACGTCTTGGATTGCCAGTTCCACTGGCGTGGCCTTTTGGTGTGAGCGATGGAATCCCGCGAGACATCAACGCGGTGCATCAGTGACGGGTACGTCACGCCCCCCATCCGCGAGACTCCACGCACGGTGCTTGACGGCGTCACGCGCGGCGACTTATCTGAAGACTGAATCAACCCTCAACTCACGGATTCGCCGCACACGTGCGGCCCGGGAAGGCAACGCGCGACATGGGACACCTTCGGCATGGCATGGTCATCGGCTTGGCGCTGCTCGCGGGATGTGGCGGCCTGGAGGGCACGGAGGCAGGAGTGCAGCGCCCCGAGGACACCGGCACCGTCGAGGCCGCCGTCTACGAGTCACCTGACAGTCTGGCCGGGCTGGTGGGCACCTACTCCCGCACCTGGCCCCTCGCGGCGCCGGAGGAGCTGCTCACGATGACGCTGACCGGCACTGAGTACGCCGACCGCGTGGAGGGCAGCTACGTGCGCACGGTGAGCCGCACCTGCCCCGTGCTGGGCTGCAACACGGAGACCGCCAGCTTCTACGCGCTCCCCAACAACCCCGCCATCGGCTCGTTCATCGCCTTCAGGGACCTGGCTGGGGAGACGCGTGACGTCTATTCCATCAGCCAGATCCAGCGCAGCCTCTTCACGGGGAAGATCACCGGCATCGTCCTCCAGAAGGGCGTCAATGGCTCACAGCCCTTCACGATGACGCGCGTGGGTTTCTGACCCGCCTGGGGCGCCCGGACCTCGGACCCGGGCGCTCCTTCAATCCCAGCCGTACCAATACTTCTTCACGGGGTTGTACGAGTACTTCCAGAAGACGATGGTGTAGCAGGTGATGCCGTAGTCGTCTGGTCCCTTGCGGTAATAGCCGCCATCCGAGAGTCCCTGCCTCACCGCGGGTTCGCTCTCCAGCTCGCACGACGGCGCCTTCGACAGGTGCGCTGGAATCAGCTCCGCCACCGCCTCGGGGTACTGCCCCTTCTCGGCGTGATAGGCGTCCAGCGCCGCGATGAGCGGGGCGAACTCCTCCTCGACTCGATCAAATCGCCAGGACATCCCGCGCACCATGCCCGCGCCCGCGAGCGCGACGCCGCCCAGCAGGTAGGCCAGGGTGACGAAGTTCACCGACCTCCGTGCGGGCAGCACCGCGAGGACCAGCGTCACAAGCAGCAGCAGCCCTCCCCCCAGCGCCAGCAACGGCACGAAGAGGGCCGCGTTGAACGAGAGGTGCCCCAGCGCCGTCATCATCGCCGCGCCCACCAACACCAGGACGGGCACGAGCCAACGTGTCATTCCCTCACCGTAGCAGGCGGGCATGACAAGGTGTCGCGCAGTCGATACCCCACCCCACCTCCCGTCCCGAGGCCTGTTTCCGCCCGGGGCGCACGCGCACGCCCAAGCGCCGCTCACACGACACAGCCCTGCCCTCGCGTTCACATAGGCAAGCAGGCAAGTGTGCTCAAGATTGGCAACGAGAGCTTTCTCCGGAAAGTCCGTCCTCCCCTTCTAGAGCTCTCGTCAACGGCTGGCATCAGTCTCCCCGCGAACAGGGACCCGGTTGCGGTCTCGTCCCTGTCGGACCCGCCCTCATCGAGATTCGCTGAAGCACGGCCCGCACCCTTCGCGGGGGCGATGGGCCGCTCGCGCTTTCCCGAGGCCCCCCTGCCTCACCGAGTACCCCTATGAAGCCAGAACCCTCTTCATCCGCCCGCAGTGCGCCCCATCCCCATGCCCCACTGCCCGGAAGCCTCGGAGCCTTTGGCCCGGGCACTCGCATCCAGCACTACGAGCTGATTCGACAGCTCGGCAGCGGAGGCATGGGGACCGTCTTCCTGGCGCGCGACACCCGGCTCGGCCGCCGCGTCGCCATCAAGCTGCTGCACACGCAGGACGCGCAGTTCGCCCGCCGCTTCATCCTCGAGGCCCGCACCACCGCCCGGTGCAGCCACGAGAACATCGTCATCATCTACGAAGTCGGTGAAGCCAACGGCAGCCCGTACATGGTGCTGGAGTACCTGCAGGGCCAGCCGCTCGACAAGCTCCTCAAGAGCAGCCCGCGCCTGCCGCCCTCGCGCGCCGTGGAGCTGATGTCGCCCGTCCTCCGCGCCCTCTCCTGCGCGCACACGCACAAGATCGTCCACCGGGACCTCAAGCCGGAGAACATCATCGTGACGGACTCCGGCACCATCAAGGTGCTGGACTTCGGCATCGCGAAGGTGCTCCAGGGCGATGAGCACCGCGGCGAGACGGACCCGCGCGCGCTCCTGGAGGGACTGCGACTGCTACCTGTTCCGGGGACCCGGAATGAGTCGCTTCACCTGACGCGCCAGGGCGCGCTGCTCGGAACGCTGGCGTACATGTCCCCCGAGCAGTGGGGCAACGGCATCCCCGTCGACCACCGCACCGACATCTGGGCTGTCGGCATCATGCTGTTCCGGATGCTGGCGGGCCGCCATCCGCTGGAGCCCCTGCGGGGTCCCCAGTTGATGGTCACCGCGCTGCTCAACGAGCCCATGCCGACCCTCCGGGCCGTGGTTCCGGATGTCCCCGTGGAGCTCGCCTCCGTCGTCGACCGGTGCCTGCTCAAGCACAAGGAGCAGCGCTTCCCGGATGCACTCGCGGTGCTGCGGGCCCTGGAGCCATTCCTCCCCGGTCGGTTCGTCCACGAGGCGGGGCTCGACGAGAGTCCCTATGCGGGCCTCGGCTCGTTCCAGGAGGCGGACTCGGCGCGGTTCTTCGGCCGCGCACGGGAGACCGCCGCGCTCGTCAACCGGCTCCAGGACCAGCCCCTGCTCGCGGTCGTCGGCCCATCGGGTGCGGGCAAGTCGTCCTTCGTTCGCGCGGGACTGGTGCCGGTGCTCAAGCGGACCGGCATCCCCTGGGAGTCGCTCATCATCCGCCCGGGGAGAGATCCGCTCGGGGCGCTGGCCAGCATGGTGGCTCCGCTCGTCACGTCGTCGCCCACGCTGGAGGAAGACCTCCGGAAGCAGCAGCAGATCACCGCGCACCTGCGACTGGAGCCAGGCTACGTGGGCGCCGTCCTGCGAGCCCGCGCCCGACGCGAGCGCCGGCGCATCGTGTTGTTCATCGACCAGTTCGAGGAGCTCTACACGCTGGTGCCCGATGCGCGGGAGCGTCGCGCCTTCACGGCCTGCCTGTCTGGAATCGCCGACGACGCCACCTCTCCCATCCGCGTCGTCCTCTCGTTGCGCTCCGACTTCCTGGACCGGGTATCGGAGGACGAGCGCTTCATGGCGGAGCTGTCTCCAGGGTTGTTCTTCCTGGCGGCGCCCCAGAAGGACGGCCTGCGTGACGCACTCGTGCAGCCCGCGGAGATGGCGGGCTATCGCTTCGAGTCCCCTGAGATGGTGACCGAGATGCTCCAGCACCTGGAGACGACACCCGGCGCCCTGCCCTTGCTCCAGTTCGCGGCCACCCGGCTGTGGGAGGCGAGAGACCCGTCGCGCCGGATGTTGACGGAGAGCGCCTTCCAGCAGCTCGGCGGAATCGCGGGGGCGCTGGCCACGCATGCGGACAGCGTGCTCGCGGGCATGTCATCGCAGGAGCGGGCCCTGGCCCGGGCAATCTTCCTGCGGCTCGTCACGTCCGAGCGCACGCGCGCGATTGTCTCGTTGGAGGAGCTGCGAGAGCTGACCCGGGACGCGGAGGAGCTTCAGCGGCTCATCGACAGCCTGGTCCAGGCGCGACTGCTCGTCATCCAGACGGGGAACAAGGCCACGGGCGCGTCGGTGGAGCTGGTCCACGAGTCACTCATCTCCGGCTGGCCCACGCTGCGCAGGTGGCTCGAGGAGGGCCAGGAGGACTCGGCGTTCCTGGAGCAACTGCGAAACGCGGCCCGACAATGGCAGGCAAAGGCTCGGGACAGCGGACTGCTCTGGCGCGGCGAGATGGCGGACGAGGCTCGGAGATTCCAGCGGCGAAATCGGGGAGAGCTGCCGCTGTTGCAGCGGGCGTTCCTGGACGCGGTGTTGGCGCAGGCGACTCGGATGGCTCGCCTCAAACGCGGGTTCGTCGTTGGCGCGGCGACGTTGGTGACGCTGTTGTTCGCGGCGGCGGCGGTGGCGCTGGTGTTCATCCGCGAGGCGAAACAGGAGGCGGAGCACCAGGCCATCATCGCGTTGCGCGCGGAGGCCTCGGCTCGAAACGCGGAGTTCCTGGCGAAGCGTTCCGCGGCGGAGGCCGAGGAGCGACTGGCGGAGGTCCAGGCCAAGGAACTGGACCGCCAGGAAGCGGAGCTTCGCGCGCTCGAGGCCAACGCCCAGGTCGAATCAACCAACGAAGAGCTGTTGAGGAAGAACGCCGAGCTGGTCAAGGCCGTGCAGCGGGCGCGATGGGCTCAGTACCTCGCGAACCAGGCGCTGCGCGGGGCCGAGCAGAGCGCTCAGCAGGCGCGACTCGCGCGCGCGGAGGCGGAACGACTGCTCCAACGAGAGCAGGAGCGGACGTTGCGCATCCAATCCACGCTCGGAAGTTCCTTCATCGAAACCCTGAGGTAAGGCACCCATGACAGCCATTCAGAGAGGCGGCTCGCGTGGACGCGGGCTGGCCGTGGTGTTGATGTGTCTATGCGCGAGCGCTTCCATGGCGCAGCGTGTGGACAAGCCGCTGGACGTGGGCGGAGACCGCCCCTGGGCCCTGGGCGTGCCCCGGGATGAGCAGCAGGCCGCCCAGGCGCTCTTCTTCGAGGGAAATGAGCGCCTGCGAGAGTCGGTCTTCGTCGAGGCGAGTCGGAACTACCGCCGTGCCTTGCGGCATTGGAACCACCCGGCGATTCACTACAACCTGGCGCTGGCGTTGATGAACCTCGACCAGCCCATCGAGGTCCACAAGCACCTGAAGGCGGCGATGGGCCATGGACCCGAGCCGCTCGATGCCGGCAGGTACGAGCATGCCCGCTCCTACAACGCACTGCTCGAGAAGCAGCTTGCGTGGGTGGACGTGCGGTGTGACCAGGAGGGCGCCGTCGTGACGTTGAACGGGCAGGCGCTGTTCACGGCGCCTGGGAGATATCAGGCGCTCATCCGGCCCGGTGTGCACAGCATCGTCGCCTTCAAGGATGGGTATCTGCCGACGGAGAAACGTCAGCCATTGCTGCCCGGCGAGAAGGCGGAGCTGCACCTGGAGCTGTTCACGGAGGACGAGGTCATCCGTTATCGGCGCCGATGGTCGGCGTGGATTCCGTGGACGGTGCTGGGCGTGGGGGTGGTGGCGGCGGGAGGTGGCGGGCTGATGCACTGGAAGGCGAATGAGGCTTTCCGGGACTTCGATTCACGCATCGACCCCAAGGGGAGCCTCCTGGAGGGAGAGCTGTCGGCGCTCCGCAGAACGGGCTCCAGATTCCACGCGGGAGCCGTGGGTGCCTATTCCCTGGGAGGCGCCGCCGCCGTCACGGGGGCGGTGCTCATCTATCTCAATCGTCAGCGGGCCTTCCGCCTCAATCCCGAGGAATCAAGTCCATCCATGGTCATTGCCCCCGCTCTCGACTCCGAATCGAAGGGCGTCGTGGGCACGGTTCGCTTCTGAAGAGGTGATTCATGAACCAGGACTCCTTCCTCCGTGGAACCGTTACGGCGTTCATCCTCTCATTCCTGACCGCCGGCCCCCTCGCCTGTGTCCAGCCCGAGAGCACGGTCTGTCCCTCCGGAATCGTGTGCCCCGAAGGCCAGAGATGCGCCGCGTTCCAAAAGGCCTGCATCCTCAACGATTGTGGTGACGGGCTCGTCCAGCCCCACCAGGGCGAACAATGCGACGATGGAAACATCAACCAGAACGACGGATGCAACTCCGCGTGCCAGGTCGAGCGGTGCGGCGATGGAATCCTCAGCGCGGCCGATAGCGAGATGTGCGACGACGGAAACAACACGAACAACGACGGATGCAGCGCCGACTGTCTGTCCGATGAGTCCTGTGGCAACCGCGTCGTCGACGCCGTGACCCAGGAAGCCTGCGACGACGGCAACACCGTCGGTGGCGACGGGTGCTCCCAGGACTGCAAGTCCCAGGAGAAATGCGGCGACGGCTTTCTCAATGTCGAGTGGGGTGAAACCTGCGACGACGGAAACAACGAGAGCGGCGACCAATGCAGCGCTGACTGCCGGTCCCGGGAGGTCTGTGGCAACGGCGTCGTGGACGCGGCCACGGACGAGAAGTGCGACGACAGGAACACCCTCTCGGGTGACGGCTGTAGTGCCGACTGCAAGTCCACGGAGACGTGCGGGAACGGCGTGGTCGATTCCGTCGTGGGGGAAGTGTGTGACGACGGCAACAAGCTCAGGGGTGATGGGTGCAGTCCAGACTGTCACTCCAACGAAACGTGTGGAAATGGAGTGCGCGACACGGAACAGGGCGAGCAGTGTGACGACGGAAACACCGTGAGCAACGATGGGTGCCGCGATGACTGTCATTCCACGGAGCGGTGCGGCAACAGCCTCATCGACACAGCCTCGGGCGAAGTGTGTGACGATGGCAACACACGTGACGGCGACGGATGCCGCGCGGACTGTCGGTCCAATGAGCGCTGTGGCAACGGCCTTGTCGACCCCGGAGAAGAGTGCGACGACGGGAATGAGGACAGCAACGACAACTGCGTCGACACCTGCAGGGTCGCGAAGTGTGGCGATGGACATGTCAATGTCACGAGCCTGGTTCCCGAGAGTTGTGATGATGGGAACTCAAATGCATGCGGCGCGTGCAGCCACGACTGCACCCAGGAACAGACCCCTGGCCGGGCCCAGGGCCACATCCAGGTCAACGGGACAGTGAACGACGGCGAACTCGTCATCCTCAGCGACGGCAATCGTCGGTGCATCTTCGAGTTCGACACCAACGGCGTGACGCCTGGCACCCACACTCCCGTCGCCATCGCGGCCGGTGCCGAATCGATTGCAATCGCCCAGTCACTCCAGACCGCCATCTTCATGGCGACGAGAGATGCACTCGAACCGGGTTGTACGGCGCCTGAGACGAGACCCTCCGAGCTGCGGCTTCGTGTCACCAGGGAGGAAAGAACCCTGGAGCTGCGCCACGTCTCCGCGGGCGCCGTGGGCAATCAGCCCATCATCGAATCCGTCGCGAACTCGGACTTCACGGTGACATCCCTGAGCGGGGGGGCCGGCCATGACTGCCCCGTCGACATGGGCTGCACCAAGGACCACGACTGCGCGCCAGGCGACGGAACCCTCCACTGCCTGAAAGAGGTGGGCCAGACCGTGGGGAAGTGTGGCCCGCGCCCCTAACGGACAGTTGCACCCCGTTCCCGGCCCCTTATCCTCCGCCGCCATGGCCACCCACTTCGACCCCAGCGCCGCGGCGCAGCCGGGCTCCGGCGTCTTCGGACTCCCCCACTCCCCCGACGAGGCGCACGTCGTCCTCATCCCCGTCCCCTTCGAGGCCACCACCAGCTACGGCGGCGGCACCTCCGAGGGCCCCGCCGCCGTCCTGGACGCCAGCCGACAGGTCGACCTCTTCGACGTGGAGACGGGCCGCCCCTACGAGCGCGGCATCGCCATGCTTCCCGAGTCCGAGGAGCTCCGCGACTGGAACACCCGCGCCAAGGAGCGCGCCCAGGTCGTCATCGAGGCCGGCGGCATCCACTCCGGCGAGGCCGAGCTGCTCGCCGCCGCTCGCGACGTCAACGCCCTCTGCGACCAGATGAACGAGCTGGTCTACCGCACCACGAAGCACTGGCTCGACCAGGGCAAGCGCGTGGCCGCCGTCGGCGGAGACCACTCCATCTCCTTCGGCATCATCCGCGCCCACGCGGAGAAGTACCCCGGCCTGGGTGTCCTCCACCTGGACGCCCACGCCGACCTGCGCGTCGCCTACGAGGGCTTCACCTGGTCCCACGCGTCCATCATGTACAACGTCTCCGAGCGCATCCCCGGCGTGAAGACGCTCGTCCAGGTCGGCCTGCGCGACATGAGCCAGGAAGAGCACCGGTACATCGAGGACTCGAAGGGCCGCGTCCACGGCTTCTTCGACGCCACCCTCCAGAACAAGCGCTTCGACGGCATCCCCTGGAACCGCCAGGTCGATGAAATGGTCGCCCTGCTCCCACAGCAGGTCTACCTCTCGTTCGACATCGACGGTCTGGACCCCGTGCTCTGCCCGCACACCGGCACACCTGTCCCCGGCGGCCTGTCCTTCCCGGAAGCCATCGCCCTCATCTCCGGTGTCGTCCGCTCCGGCCGCACCATCGTCGGCTTCGACCTGACGGAAGTCGCCCCGGACCCCGAAGGCAGCGAGTGGGACGGCAACGTCGGCGCCCGCCTGCTCTACAAGATGATTGGCTGGATGCTGAAGTCCCAGAAGGCCTGAGCCTCAGCTCACGCTCCCCTTCGGCACCCGAGCCCCGAACAACAGGCCCCGCCCCAACGGGGACTCCACGGACAGCGCGCCCCCATGCAGGCGCGCCAGCTCCGACGCCACCGTATCCATCGACTCGAGCTGCGCGCGCAGAACCTCCAGCGCGGCCCGGTCCACCGAGGGCCCCGACTCCAGGCGTCGAAGCTGTCGCCGCGCTTCCTCCAGCGGCCCCTGCAGCGCCCTCGCCGCCCACTGGCTCAGCGTCGCCCCAGGTGGGACTTCGACTCCCACCACGGGCTTCGGCGCGTTCACCAGCGACTGGTGGATGAGCGCCTCGAAGTCCGTGATTTCGAACGGCTTGTGCAGGAACGCGTGCGCCTCCGGCGCCCCCTGCGGCAACACGGCGCTCAGCAGGATGACGGGCACATCCTTCAGGTCCGCGTCTCGCTTCAGCCGGCGGCACAGCTCCACCCCGCTCAGCCGAGGCATCATGTGGTCCGTCACCACCAGGTGTGGGCGACACGCCCGGGCCAGGCCCAGCGCCTCCTCGCCGTCTCGGGCCCTCACCACCTCATGCCCGAGGTCCTCCACCACCTGGCTGAGAACTTCCAGCACGGCGGGTTCATCATCCGCGACCAGGACGAGACTCATTCTTCCGCTCCTCGGCACCAGCGCGGCCCCCAAGCCACGCCGCCAGGACTTCGCCTGCCCCTGGGATGAACCGGAATCCTCGGGGAACGGCCGCCTCCCGGTGATGCAATCGTTCACGGACGTGCGGACTGATCTATGAAAGGCAACGCACCGCCTCCAGCGAATCGTGGGAATGACGCCGGCTTCCCGACAGTCTGCGTGTCATTCGCCGGACAATCCGCTGCGGGCGCACGGAGGGCTGACATGAAGGCTGGAGTCATGAGGTGGGGACCCCTGGTGGTGACGCTGCTGGCATCCAGCGGCGCGAGCGCGGACATGGCCCGGCGTCGAGATGCCGTGGTGGAGGTCGTCCAGAAGGTCTCCCCGGCCGTCGTCTACATCGGCACCGAACAGGAGGTGGAGTCGCGCTTCCGCCGCCGGTCTCCGCTGGAGGAGTTCTTCGGGGGCATGGGCGGCGAGCAGGGCCGCCAGAAAATCGAGGGCCTGGGCAGCGGCGTCATCATCGACCCGACGGGCATCATCGTCACCAATGACCACGTCATCCGGGGCGCCTCCGCCATCCACGTCGTGCTCGCGGACGGTCGCTCGTACGACGCGGAGGTCATCGGCAGCGACGCGGGCAACGACCTGGCCGTGCTCAAGGTGACGGCGAAGGAGGCGCTGCCCATCGCCCGGCTGGGCACCAGCGCGGACCTGATGATTGGCGAGACGGTGGTCGCCATCGGCAGCCCGTTCGGCCTGAGCAAAACCGTCACGGCGGGCGTCGTCTCCGCCGTGGGCCGCACCTTCCGCGCGGACAACCGCGTGTACAACGACTTCGTCCAGACGGACGCGGCCATCAACCCCGGCAACTCGGGCGGCCCGCTGCTCAACGTGGACGGAGAAATCATCGGCATCAACACCGCCATCTTCGGCGGCGGCGCGCAGGGCATCGGCTTCGCCATCCCCGCCGACAAGGTGCGCCGCATCGTCGATGAGCTCACCCGCTTCGGCAAGGTGCGCCCGTCCTGGGTGGGCCTGGATGCCGTGGACCTGACGCCGCGGGCTGCCCGACAGCTCGGGTGGGACCGCTCCTACGGCGCGCTGGTGACGTCCGTGGAGGCCGGCAGCCCGGCGGACCAGGCCGGCGTGAAGCGAGGGGACATCGTCGCGGAGCTGGGCGGCTCCCGCATCCAGGACGCCGAGGACTTCGACACCCGCGTGCGCGGCTACCCGGCGCGCTCCGCCTTCCCCCTGGTCCTCTTCCGCGAAGGGGCCTCGCGCACCGTCCAGCTCACCCCCTCCGAGTTCCCCCCGCGCATGGTGGAGTCCCTGGCCTGGGACCGACTAGGACTCAAAGTGAAAGAGTCCCGGGGCGTGCTGGCGCTGACGGGGGTGAGGGCGGGGAGCGCGGCGGCGGAGGTGGGGCTGGAGCCCGGGGACATCATCCTCCGGGTGAACAACCAGCCGGTGGCCTCGGCGGACGCGTTCAAGGAGGCCCTGGTGACGGCGAGGCGCGGACGGAGCGTGTTGTTGCTCGTGCGGAGGGGCCGCTACGGGTACCACATCACGCTGCCCTTCGAGCAGGACCGGGGCCAGAGCCTGTAGGGCTGGCCTCCGGGCAAGCGTGGCAGCGGCTTCCTCGGATTTCGATGGGCGCGCAACTCGCACTAGCATGCGTGCCCCATGAGCACCGTGCGCTACCTGTCACTTGGTCCCCTGCTCGCCGGGGCGGGCTCCCGAGCCTTCCTGGGGCTTGCCCTCGAGGATGGCTTGCCTCCTCGCCCCGTCGTTCTCATCTGGGCTCCGCAGGAGGTGGTGCAGAGCCCGGAGCTGACGGCGAAGCTGACGCGAGAGACGGGCCGGGCGCTCGTCTTCGAGCACCCGAACATCCTGCGCGTCCACAGCCTCGCGGCCCAGGACGGCGGCCTGGCGCGCGTCACCGAGTTCGCCGATGGAGAACCCCTGCGCCGCGTGCTGGAGGCGAGCCCTCGGCTGCCTCCGCCGCTGGCCGCGCTGGTGGCCGCGGATGCCGCCACGGGCCTGCACTACGCGCACATGGCCGGCAACGACGACGGCTCGCCGCTGGTGCACGGCGACGTGCGGCCCGAGACGCTGATGCTCTCGTTCAGCGGCCTGACGAAGGTGACGGGCTACGGCGCGCTCAGCGTGGCCCCGCGCGAGCGCGATGGAAAGCGCGTGAAGAACCGCCGCGCGTACAGCGCTCCCGAGCAGCTGCTGGGGGGCCGCGAGGCCGTGAATGTCCAGTCGGACGTGTTCCTGCTTGGACTCGTGCTGCACGAGTGCCTGTCCGGGAAGATGCCCTTCAAGGACAACGCGGACCCGGACAAGGCGACGCTCACGCGCACGCTGCCGACGATGTCCGTGGACGTGCCGCTGAAGCTGGATGCGGTGGTGCGCAAGGCGACGGCGAAGCGCGCGTATGACCGGTACCCGTCCGCGCACGCCTTCCGTGAAGCGATTGTGGAGGCGGTCGGCACGCTGCCCGCGCACACGTCGCTGGCGGACTACCTCGCCAAACTGTTCCCGCCGGAGAACGAGGCCCGCGCCGCGCGGCGCCGGGTCATCGAGGCGGGCATCGCGGACGTGCTCCAGAAGGTCGGCGTCGCCCCTCCGGCCGTGGCGGAGTTCCTCGTCACGGGCACCCTGCCCCCTTCGGCCATTCCGAAGGTCTGGCCGGCGATGCAGGGCCAGCTCTCCATCCTCGCGGCCATGTCCGGCGGCACCAGCGGCGTGCAACTCGCCGAGGTGAGCACGACGACGAGCCCTGCTCCGTCAACGGAGAGCACGGGCTCCTCCGCGACCGTCGCGGCGGGAGCAGCGCCCGCCACCGAGGCGACGAGCATCACCGCTTCCAATCCCACGCTGCCCGCCGTCGCGACCCTTCCCGCGACGGGGAGCGCCTCCGCCACCGCGTCGACGAGTACCCCGGCCGGGACCAGCAGCGCGGGTGTCTCAACCGCGAGCACGGGAACTCCCGCCGACACCGGGTCGGCTACCGCGAGCGCTGGAACTCCCGCCGCCACCGGGTCGACTACCGCGAGCGCTGGAGCTCCCACCGCCACGGGGTCGGCTACCGCGAGCGCTGGAACTCCCACCGCCACGGGGTCGGCTACCGCGAGCGCTGGAACTCCGGCTGCCACTGAGTCGGCGACATTGAGTTCGGGAACTCCCGCCGCCACCGTGAGCTCCGGGCCCTCCGCGGCCACCGCTTCCTCAACCATGGGTGCCGCGCCGCTCGCGGGCACCTCACCGGGCGTCGCGAGTGGAACGGGTGCATCCGGGGTCTCCGCGCCGCAAACGGGCGCGGTGCCTGCCTCGGGCCCCGTGCCGCCCACGGCCGGTACTCCTCGAAAGTCCTCTCGGGCCTGGCTCGCCGCCGTGGGCGTGGGCACGGTGCTCGCGCTGGGTGGAGCGGCCGTCATCGTCCAGCGACTGCCCCCTCGAATCGAAGCGGAGCTGGAGGACGCGGGTCCTCCGTCCGTGGCGATGATCGGCCTGGATACCGACGCGGGGACGAGCGCTGACAGTGGCGTGGATGCGGGCGCCGAGGTGATTGCGACGGGCTTCCTGGACCTCACCGTCGACCCTCGTGTGGACGTGTCCTATTCCGGCGGGTTCCTCGGTCGCACGCCGCTCAGCGTGGCCCTGCCCGCCGGCCGTCACGTGCTCACGCTCACCAATGCCGTGCTCGGCATCCAGGTGGCACGCACGTTCACCATCACCGCGGGCGGACGGAACGCGCAGCAGATCTTCCTCAACAAGGGCTTCATCAACGTGCGCGCGCCCAAGGACGCCATCGTCACCCTCAACGGTCGGCTCGTCGGCGCCGCCCCCGTGGAGGAGCAGGACGTCTACGAAGGCACGCACCAGCTCCTCGTCATCGCCAACGGCGCGCGGTGGCAGAAGACCTTCAAGCTGGAGCCCGGGCAGCGCGTCTCGTTCGACGTGGACTTCGAGTCGCCCTCCGAGGAGTAGGCCCCCTCGACGCTCGCTGGCAGGCGCTCCCGGAAATGAGCCCTGCCAGCGCCTACGCGCGGCGCTCCAGGCGCAGCAGCGCGATGACCTGGTCGGTGTCCAAGGGGCGCGTCACGCAGTCGCTGGCGCCCGCGTCCAGGCACTTCGCCCGCTCGTCATCGCGCGGATTCGCCGTGACGACGACGATGGGCAGCCCCCTGAAGCGCGCATCCGCGCGGAGCGTCCTCAGGGCCGTGTAGCCCGCTTCCGTCATCGCGATGAGCAGCAGCAGTCCATCCACTTCGGGCGAGTCCGACAGGACACGCAGGGCCTCGTCCATGCTCTCCGCGTGGAGGCTCTCCAGCCCGCGCGACTCCAGGACGCTGATGAGTGAGAAGGCCTCTCGGATGTTGTCGTCCACGACGAGCACGCGACGCCGCATGACCGTCTCGGGCGGCGGCTCGTCGTAGCCGAGCATCCTCGACTCGCGCCCCTCTTCCAGGACCCCAGCCCCCGCCACCTCGCCTGAGTTCGAGCCATCGTCAGGCTCTCGAGGACCGCCCTGGGTCGGCTCGCCCCGGGCAAACGCCGGGATGTCGGCCGCGGAAAGCTCCACCGCGCCCTGCACGACGGACCTTCCAGCACGCGTGGAGTCCCGCGACTCCTCCACCTCGTCCAGGACGTCCGCCCCCACGTAGACATCGGGCAGGTAGAGCGTGAAGGTGCTGCCACGCCCCAGTTCGCTGGCGACCTGCAGCTCTCCGCCGAGGAGGCGCGCCAGCTCGCGGCTGATGGACAGCCCCAGGCCCGTGCCCCCGTATTTGCGGCCCGTGCCCGGCTCCGCCTGCTGGAAGGCCTCGAAGATGCGCTGGAGCTTGTCCTGCGCGATGCCGATGCCCGTGTCCACGACGCTGAACGACAGCACCTCGTCGGCCTGATTCAGGACCGGGTTGTCGAAGTGGAACAACCCCTGGGCCATCTGGGTGATGCGCAGCTCCACTCGCCCCGCATCCGTGAACTTGAAGGCGTTCGACAGCAGGTTCTTGAGCACCTGCCGAAGCCGCATGGAGTCGGTGCGCAGCGTCGGAGGTAGCGTGCCCGAGAGCGCGACGCCGAAGCCCAGGCCCTTCTGCTCGGCGACGTGTTGGAAGTCGCGCTCGATGAGCGACTTCACCTCCGTGAGCGCCACCTCTTCCGGTTCGATCCGCAGCTTCCCTGCCTCCACCTTGGACAGGTCCAGCAGGTCGTTGATGAGAGAGAGCAGATCCACGCCCGAGGCATGGATGGTCCGCGCGTACTCCGCCTCCTTTGGCCCCAGCCGCTGGTCCGAGTCCTCCGAGAGGAGCTTCGCGAGGATGAGCAGGCTGTTGAGCGGCGTGCGCAGCTCGTGGCTGATGTTCGCCAGGAACTCGCTCTTGTGCCGTGACGCGAGCGCCAGCTTCTCCGTGAAGCCCACGTTGTCGTTGAGCTCCTTCCACACGCCGGAGTGCCCCGTGTCAGCGCCGCCGCCCGTGCTCTCCACACCGACCCGCCGCGAGACGCGATTCACCTCGCTCGCGAAGGTCGTCAACTGCGCCACCATCCTGTTGACGATGTTCTTGAGCTCCAGCGACTCGCCCCGGACCTCCACGGTGAGCGTCTGCGACAGGTCCCCTTGCGCCACCGCGCCGCTCACCCGGATGAGGTCCCGCACCTGCGCGGAGAGACTGCCGGCGAGGACATTCACTCCGTCCGCCAGCTCCCGCCACGCTCCGACGGACCGCGCCACGTCCACCCGCGCGCCGAGCCGCCCCTCGACTCCCACCTCGCGGCCCACCCGGGCAACCTCTCGCGAGAGGGCCGACCACCGCTCCGCGCCCGTGTTGAAGGTCTCCGCCAACCGGTCCATGAGCGGATTCGTGCCCCGGACGGACACGCGCCGTGAGAAGTCACCCTGGTTGGCTGCCTCCATCGCGGCCAGGAGGTCCCGGAGCTGCGCCTCGTGCGGTGCTGTCCCCTGGTTGCCGTCGTCTTCCAAGCCTTGCTCCCGTGAACCCGCGTCCGTCACTGGGACGAAACGCACCCGGTCTCGCGACGCCACGTCACCGCGGCGTCAGCGAACACCCGAACCGTCTTCGAGAATCCCGAACGGGGACTACGCGCTCTTGCGGCGCCGCATCATCGCTTCGTACGAGCGACCCACGCTCTGCGAGAGGATCATCAGCTCGCCCACATCCGGCGGCGTGAGCTGATCCGGCCCATTGTCCACGTACAACAGGTGCACGACCTTGCCCCGGACCAGCAGCGGCAGGATGACCGCCGTCGTCGGGAAGCCGCCACCCAGCAGCTTGTAGAACACGCCCATCGCCGCGTCCCGGCGCACCGGCCCCACGTAGTGCGAGCGTGTGTCGCGAACCAGACGGAACGTGCTCTGCTCCCGGAGCGCGACGCCGATGCGACGCACCGCCGCCTCGCGCACCCCCGGGCCCATGCCGTGCCAGCCCGTCACAAGGCTGCCCTGCACCGACAGCAGCAGGTTGCGCCGCCACTTGCCCAGCGCGAAGCGCAGCACCGTGCGCGCCACATCCTCGCGGTCCGTGCTGCGCGCCAGCTCCGCCTGCGCCTCCGCGAACGTCAGCGGCGTGGGAGGTGGCTCGGGCGGACGCTGCACGGGCGCGGTGGCCACGGGAGGACTCGCCACGGGTGCCACCAGCGGCCTCGGAGGCACCGGGGCCGCGGGCACGCCCACCTGCATCGGAGGAGGCGGGGGCGGCATGGGCGGCGGAGGCGCCACCGGGCGCGGCGCGGGGGGCTGCGCCTGCATGGCGGGAGGCGGGGCCACCGGACGCGACACGGGCACCGTCGCCATGGGCATCGGCGGGAGCTCGGGCAGGGCCTCCACCACCTCGACGCCAGTGATGACCTCCTCCTCGCCGACGTCGCCCTCGTAGTCCGCGCCACCGCGCAGGGCCTGCGCGTAGACGGACTGGAACTCCTCCTCGCTCATCAGGTCGGGCGGCTTCTCCTGCGCCTTGGCGATCTCCGCTTCCGCCTGGGGCGAGCCCGGCTTGGGACGGGGCCGCACCGCGTTCATGTCGATGGCGCGCAGCGGGCGGAACGCCTTGGTGTAGCGGCGCAGCAGCTGGTTCATCCGGAACTCGGGGATGACCACCGGCACCACGCGCTTGCCCGTCTTGAAGGCAATCGCGTCCAACGTCTCGAAGTCGTGCGGGTTCACCACCGCGACGCTCAGGCGCGTCGCGTCCACCCGCATGGGGAGCAGCTCCTTGTCATCCGCCTGGTTGGCGGGCACCAGCTCCAGCGCCTTCGGGTCCGGCACCATCTCCCCGGAGGCGAACGCGCTGTTGTGCAGGGAGCCCAGCACCCGGGCCAGGTCCACCTCGGACACCAGCCCCAGCTCCACCAGGTTCGTCCCGAGCCGCCCGCCATGCACCACCTGCGCCTCGAGCGCCTCCTCGAGACCCTCCGCGGTGACGAGGCCATCCTTCAGGAGCTGTTCGCCCAGGCGCATGACCGGCTTGTAGCCGCGCCCCATCCCGGTCCGCAAGCACGCACACCCCGCCCCCTAGTCCTCCGGGTGGTGACTGAGCGCCACCCGGTTGCCCTCTGGATCCCTCACGTACACCGTCCACCGCGTCTCGTGCTCCAGGGGTACGCCCGCCTGAGTAAGCTCGGACACCACCGCGTCGCGCTCCGCCCTCGCGATGCGGAACGCCAGCATCAGCAGGCCCGGACCCGGGTGCCGGAAGGGCTGGGGTTCGGGCTCCGCGCCCGCCGCCTCGATGGCCAGGAAGCCGCCCCCGGGCACGCCCACCCAGATGCTCCGCAGGGTGCCGTCCGGGCGCGGATGCCGGGTGAGCTCGGGAAAGCCCAGCAAGTCCCTGTAGAAGGCTGTCACGCGCTCGATGTCCCACGCCTGGATGGCCACGTGGTGGAAGCCCTGAACGTTCATGGGGGCGATGCTATGGTCCGGCCGCCCATGGCGCGACTGCTCATCGTCGAGGACAACCACGAGCTGGCCTCCCTCATCGTCTCCACGGCCCAGAGCCGGGGCCACGACGCGCGCGCCGTGCACACCGGCGAGGCCGCGCTGGAGGCGCTCAGCCCCGGCTCCACGTGGGACGCGGCGCTGGTGGACCTGTTGCTTCCCGACATCCGAGGCAGCGAGGTGCTCGGTGCCCTGCGGGCCCACGGCATCCCCGCCATCGCGGTGAGCGGTGTGTACAAGGGTGACCGCTTCGCGCAGGAGGCCGTGCAGGTCCACGGCGCCCGAGGCTTCTTCGAGAAGCCCTTCGAGCTCATCACCGTGATGGAGGCCCTGGAGCGCGCGGGTGGCGTCGAGCCCGTGCCCCGCGCCGCGCCTCCCGTGGAGGAAGACGCGGCCCAGGATGAGCTGCTCGACGACGTGGACCTCATCGTCCTGGAGGAGCTGATTCCCGACACGGAGGAGGACGCGGGCGAGGCGAGTGCACCCATGCAGGCCATCCCCGACTCCGCGCCGCTGCCCGGCCTGGAGAGCGAGGAGCCGGCCCTGCCGCTACCCTTCGCCCACCGGGGGAAGGTGTGGACCGACGCGCAGCCCGCTTCGGCCAAGACACGGCGCGCGCTGCCCGAGTGGTCCCTCGGTGGAGACCTGAAGGACACCTCCGTGGCGCGGCTGCTCAACGCCTATTACGAGGCGCGCCACCACGGGGAGCTGAAGCTCCAGCAGGGCTCCATCCTCAAGGTCGTCTACTTCGAGTCCGGCCGCATCGTGTACGCGGCCTCCAACCTGGCACACGAGCGATTCGGTCGCTTCTGCGTCCGGCGCGGTGTGCTCACGGAGGAGAAGCTCGCGGAGGTGGCCGCCATCGCGAAGCAGCAGGGGCTGCGCACCGGTGAGGCGATGATTCGCCTGGGTGTGCTGGATGCCCCACGGCGGCGACAGCTCCTGGAGGAGCAGGTCCGCGAGCTGCTCTGGTCCACCTTCACCTGGACGGAAGGCGCCTACGGCTTCAGCGCCATGAGGCCGCAGCGCGCGGACCTGGTGAAGCTGTCCGTCTTCCCGGGCGACCTGGTGCTGGAGGGCGTGGAGAAGACGGAGACGCTGGTGGCCCTGCGTCAGCGCATGGGCCAGGGACGTCGCCTGTTCCCCACCGCCGACCCGCCCTACGGCCTGCACGAGCTGAAGCTGCAGGGGCCGCAGGCCTTGCTCCTGGCCTACGCGGACGGCAGCAAGACGGTGGAGGACCTGCTCGCGCTGACGGACCTGTCGGAGCGACAGGCCCTGGCGACGCTGCGGGGCCTGGAGCTGCTCGGCGTGCTGGAGGAGCGGCCGGAGACGCCCAGCCGCCGCCACCGCATCTCCTTCGGCCTCTGACTCAGCGCCGCGCGCCGTCCCGACGACGGCGCAGCCACTGAGCCACCGCGAGCAAACCCAACAGGGCCCCGCCCGAGCTTCCCTGCGAGCAGCCACAGGACGAGGACGGCTCGCGAGACAGGGCTCCCGATACGGGCACGCCGTTGAGGAACACCTCGCCAGTGAAGCGCGGCGAGGACAGCAGCCGAGGCCGGGCCACGTACGTCAGCGTGCTCGTCGCGTGCGCGGCGAGCGCGACACCCTCCACGGCGAAGCCTCCCTCGTCGGACTGCTCCGCGAGGGCCAGCCCCGCGACCTTCACGCTGCCGGGCACCAGCTCCATGCCCTCGACGCGCTCCACATAGCGCAGGCCCGTGACGGCACAGTCGGTGGTGTTGCTCAGCTGCACCACCACGCCCACCAGTCCGGTCTCCTGGCCGGAAGCGGTCTCCGTGGAATGCGCCACGTCGACAAAAGGCTCCGCGACAATCGGCACCGTGTGCACCCGCGCCGCCGCGTTGCCCCCACCCGCGTCGGCACTGACGCGCAGGGTGACGGACGTCCCCACCAGTTCCTGCAGGCCTGTCTCGCGCGTGGCCACGGTGACGCTGCGGCCCGACAGCTCGCCCTGCGCGAGCGCGGGGCCACCTTCCTGGGACCAGGAGACGCTCACGTCCGAGCACGCGTCGGGAGGAATCTCCTGCGTGAGGGTCGTCGTCGCGCCCTCGCCACAACGCGCGACGAGCGCCTCACCCTCCAGCTCACCCAGGGCGACCGCTCGCGCCTCGGAAGTCACCGTCTGTCGCGTCCGGCCCGCCTCGACGGGGGCGGCGACGTCGGAGAAGAGTTCGCCTCGCACCGTGTACGGGGTGGCCGAGCAGACCGCTGGCAACTGGAAGCGCCACGCACCGGGCACGGGCACCACCTGGGAGGAAATGGGCGCGCCATCGGCGGACTCCAGGAACATGCGCGCCTTGAGCGCATGCGCCCCAGGGCAGCGCAGGGACGTGCCCAGCGTCGCCTCGACGTCCTGCCCGCCCGTGACGCGCATCGACAGGTCGAGGCTGGCGGCCGACACATCCTCCGCCTCCGGCTGGGCCTCCACCTTCACCACGGACTCCGGCCCTTCCAACAGGCCGACTCCCGCGACGGTCATCCGGTTGCGGGCCACCAGCGTCAGCGACGTGCTCGCGCAGCCTTCCGCTGACACCTGGAGCACTGGCGCGGTGACGGGCGAGGTCAGGTCGACGGGGTTGCCGGCACCATCCTTCACCGTCAGCCCTGGAGGCACCACGCCCCCATCCTGGAGCCGCCACACCGTCTCCACTTGTGGCAGCCCCGCCGTGGCTTCACAGGGGTGCAGCGCTTCGGGACGCAGCTCCACGGTGTGCCCGGAGGTCAACGGGCGCACGGTGTTCGGCGCAAAGGGCGCCGCGGGCTTTCCCCACGGCCGCACGTCCACGGTGAACGTCGTGGGCTCGGATGGAGCCAGGCCCTTGTCCCTCGCCCGCACCTCGTACGTGTAACGCGCGCCTGTCGCCGAGCAGAGGAAGTCCGAAGGCATGAACGTGGCGGAGCGGCCGCCCGCGTCCGTGTGCAACACCGGCTGGCCCGGGGGCGTGCTCCACACGTAGTCCACGGACTCGCAGATTCCGGCGCCCGGTGACGCGGCGAACACGAGCGCGGGGCCTCCCGCGGACGTCGTGGCCTGGAGCGGCATCACCACGGGCGCCCCAGGGCCCTCCGTGTTTTCAATGAGCACGGACACGGTGGCCTGCCGGTCATGCGTGCCCAGACCATCCGAGGCGAACACCGTGAACTGGGTCATCGTCGGCTCGCAGACCACTGGAGCCGTGAGGGACAGCGACACCGCGTCCACTCCGGGCGTGGCGTTGACCTGCACCAATGACTGCCCCACCTCCGCGGAAACTCGGACCGCGTCGCCGTCCTCATCGGTCGCCGTCACATCCAGCGTCCGCGTCGTGGCCTCGTTGATGTTGACCGGCGCCGGAATCGCGCCGAACACCGGTGCCACGGCGTTGACGTAATAGATGACGTTCTGCACCGGGTTGTGCAGGGTGATGACGCAGAAGGTGGAGTCCACGCAGGACACCTGGGCGAACGGGTCCGACACCGGCAGCGACGCGTTGGCGAACGCGGGATGAATCCGCCACGTCACCCCCGAGTCGGCCGCGCTTCCCGTCGGCACCGCGCCGAGCACGACGTGCTCTCCGCCGTTGCGAGTGCCCACCGCGAGACCAAAGCCCGTGCCCCGGCTGCTGCTCAGCTCGGTGTTCATGTCCACGGACACGATGCTCACCGGTCCCGAGTCGAGCAGCGTGACGCGCTGGAAGTCCTGGGGAACCGGCGAGGCGGAGAGCGGCGCGCGGAACAGTCCATCCGAGTTGCCCACCAGGGCGATGGGATACACCCCACTCGTGGGAATGAGGTCCACCGTCAGGAGCGGCAGCGTCGTCAGCGAAGCGTCCATGTTGAACGCGGCCTCGCTCCGGTTGCCTCGGATGTAGAGGAGGTTCGGATTGCCGACGACGGGGATGAACGCATGGGCAACTCCCCCCGCGGTCTCCGTCACGCCCATCACCGACGTCGCCTTGTACTGCCCCGTCTCCAGGACGCGGGTGTTCCACGGGAAGGTGGCGGTTTCGGACGGACTCGCGTGCAGCAGCAGGAACTCGTTCGTGTCGACCGCGATGGAGGCGTAGCCAGTGCCCGACGCGGTCTGCATCACCCGGCGAACCTCGGTCGTCGTCGAGGTGGGCAGCTCCGGGATGATTTTGGCAGGAGGAAGGCAGTCGTTGTGGGCGAGGATTTGCCCATCCACCCGCACGCCCGCGAAGCAACCCGAGGACATCAGCAATGTGCCCACGGCGGGCGACAAGACCCGGTTGGCCACCTGCTCCCCGTCGATGTGGAGCTCCACGCCCTGGGAGGAAGCGAGGGCGACGGTGCCAGGACTCCACACCCTCACATCGCTCGGGTCCCCCGCGACCGAGAGGCCTTCCTTCCACTCCGCGGCCGCCACCGCGGACAGTCCCAAGCAGAGGCAGATGAGGATGCCGGAGCGCACGCGATACTCCTAGTAGGCGAGCTCTGCCCGGAGGTAGAGCCGGTCCTGATCTTCGGACGACTCGGAGCCCAAACCCAAGCCGCTGAAGCCCAGCAGTGTGTACCCGACGGCCATTCGGAGCTTCTCATCCATCCGATATGCCACTTCAGCCCGCACCGCGGTCAGCCGGTCGCCGTCGGGTGAAGCCGTCCGACGCGCCAGCTCGCCCGCCACTTCCAGCCCACCCACCACCCGGACGGCGGGGCGCACCGTGCCCGTCCACACCCACCGCGAGGAGCCTTCCAGGCTGCTGTGTCCCGCGTGCAGTCCCGCCGCGACGGAGAACCTGTCGCCCAGGCGCACCGCGGGAAGCAGGGAGAGAATCTGGAGCGCCCTGTCGCCGAAGGCGGCGCGAGTGCCCGGCAGCAGCTCCCGGGTGACTCCGTAGCGCGCCACCACGAGCCACGGTCCGGGTCGCCACGCCAACGCCGCGTAGCCCTCCAACAGCCGGGCCTCCAGCGCGTCGTCGTTGAGGGTTCGCGAGAAGTCCACGCGACCGGAAGCCGTCACGTCGCGCGCCAGCTCCGCCTCGGCGGCCAGCGCCACCACCGTCTGCAACCGGTCCACGGCCTCCGTCGTGCCGCGCTCCGGCGTGCCCTTCTCCCGTCGCAGTTCGAACCGGCCCTCCACCCGCAGCTTTTCCAGGAGCAGCTGTCCGAAGACGCCGCCCGCGTCGCGCCGCAGCGGAGGATTCACGTCCAGCAGGCTGCGCACGCCGCGCTCGTAACGAGCGCCCACGCTGAAGCCATCCAGCACCGACTTCTGGAGGCCCACCGCCCGCGACAGCCGCACGGACGTCGCGTCATGCAGGCCCACCTCCTCGACGAACAGCGCGGTGCCGCTGTCGGGCAGCTCCGTGCGAGCGCCCGTGAGCGTCCGTCCGGCACCGAAGTCCGGCCCATCCACGTCCACCGAGTAGCCGCCGTAGTACACGTCCGAGCCGCGACGAGACTCCACGTTGGCCCACGCGCGAGGCCCCAGCTCGGGCCCCCAACCACCGCGCACCCCCACTCGCGTGTCGCGCCCCAGTTCGACGTCCACGCCCGCCGCGCTGAATGTGTCGTCCACGCGCCCCGGCCCCGCGCCATGCAGAGCCAGCTTCTGGCGATGAGAGGCCTGGAGCCAGAGGCCGTCGAGCAGCCGGTAGCGACCCGCGACGCCCATGGAGGTGCGGCCGCCTGTCAGCGCCTCGCCCTGCCCCACGACCTCCGCCGCCTTGAGCCGAGCGTCCCGCGCCTCCACGCTCACGCCCCAGGTGGACTCCTCCCACCCCACGCTCGCGCCCACGGTGCTCGCGGAGAAGGGGTTGTCCACGAAGGGCTCGCGAGGGTCCGCCGAGTTGCGGCCATCCGCGAGCAGCAACAACCGCAGCCGGCCCACGGGCTGGCGCAGCCTCAGCGCGAGTTGCTGGAAACGCGCCGCATCCAGGTGCGCACCGTCCGAGAAGCCCCGCCCGCGCCAGCGATAGGACGCATCCACGGAGCCATCGCCCCACAGGCCCGGCCCCCGCATGCGCAGTCCCAAGGCCTCGCCGCCCGTCGCCAGCCCCGCGCCAGGGCGCAGGAAGCTCAGGCCTCCGTCGTCGGACACCCCGAACACGGCCGAGTCCACCGCCATGCCACGACTGGAGGCCGCCTCCGCCTCCAGCGAGTACGCGCCCAGTCGCGCCGAGCCCCGGCCCGAGTACAGCGTGTAGGGACGGCCCTCGCGGCCTTCCCGCACCGCGGCCAGCCCCACGCGCGCGCCGCCCCACTCGGCCCACACCTCGCCGCCACCGGAGTCCTCCGTGCCCGTCGTGCGCAGCGCCGCGTAGTCGACGACGAGCACCGGCTCCGGCGCCTCCGTGAGCATGTCGGTGCGAAGGAAGGTGTCGCCCGCGAGGAACGACAACGGCCGCGACAGCAGGATGCGCCCGGCGAAGTAGTCGATGTCGTAGTCGCGCCCGCGCACCAGGTGGCGCTCCGCCAACGGCAGACCGGTGACGCCGTCGCGCACCTCCACGCGAACCAGCTCCGAGCCCTCCGCCACCGACACCGCGCCCAGGTAGAAGAGGCTGCCGCCCGTCGCGCGCAGCTCTTCATGGGCGGGAACAGCCGAGAGCCCGCGCGTCGGGTCCGTGAGGCTGCCGCCGAAAGCATCCACACCGGCGCGGAGCCCCGGGCCCTTCTCGCTCGAGGTGGTCAGCTCCGCATAGGGGCCGAAGAGGGGGCGGTGGTAACGGCCCACCTCGCGGTCCTGCACCAGCGCCCGGTACGTGCCCAACCCCGCGCGGCCGAAGTCCGGGTGACGCGCCTCCACACGAAGCCGGGCCTCGGTGGCGTTCGGCGTCAGCGACACCGAGTCGTCGCCCCACTCCTCCGGCGAGAAGTCCGGGTCCGCCACCCGGTCGAAGCGCTCGGGGACGCGAGGACGCAGCCAGTCCGGAAGCTCCGCGCCGCGCAGCGTGCGGCCATCCGTATCGCGCAGGTCCAACTCCCCCACCACGTCCACCGGCCCCAGGCGCACTTCCGCGTGCGCGGAGCCCCGGCCTCGCAGTTGGAAGTCGCTGTCCGCCGGCGCAAAGCTCGCTTCGAGGTCCAGCAACCCCACCGCGAACGGCCTCGGCTCCGCGAGGATGTCCACCACCGTCTCGTGCGCGGAGCCTCCTGGCGGCGTCAGGGCCAACGTCACGCGGTTGTTCCCTGAAGCCAGCGTCACGGGGACCTCCACGCGACCCTCGGGCCCGACCACGGAAGACTCACCCTCAGGGCCTCGCACCGACGTCCCCGCCGGAGCCTCCACCTTCAGCCGGGTGACACCACTGGCCGCGGCCTCGTCACGCGCGGAGGGGAGCTGGAAGGAGCCCACGAGCACCAGCGGCCTCGGCACCACCAACCAGCCTTCGGCCCGGCGCACGACGTCGACCTGCTGCCGTGACAGGCGCACCCTGCCATCCGGAGCCGTGGCCTGGATGGCCAGCGTGTTGTCCCCGGCGATGAGGGGAACCCAGGCGCTCCACCCACCGCGAGCATCCACCTCCGCGTCCAGCGCACCGACGCGCACGCGGTCTCCCACGGCGGCCTGACCCGCGAGACGAAAGCGCACGGCCCCCTCGCCGGCGACCACGTCCGCCACGGGAGGTACTCGCGAATAGGACAGCTCCAGCGGCGGCGCATCCGAAGCCAGACTGCGCACCGCGAAGTCCTGGAGGGCGACGGCGCCCCACGGCACCTCCACCGTGGCGGCCTCCGGAGTCACACGACTGGCGGCCGGCAGCGAGCGCGGATCCACCTTGAGCCGGTGGCGCCCCGGACGCAGGTGCAGGCCGCGCGTGGCGTCCGGCGTGCGGGAGTCCACGCCCGTGAGGTGGAAGCGTCCTCGCGAGTCCGTGCGCACCTCGCGCCCCGTCGTCAGCACCAGCCGCACTCCCGCGACACCTGGCTCGTCAACGCCACAGCGCCCATCCCCATCGACATCCAGACACACGCGACCGGCGATGGTGGACGCCAGCGAGGGCACGTCCATGGACACGCCCTGTCCCCAGGCCGCCCCGGTGCAGAGCATCGCGCTCACGAGAAGCAGGCCCGGAAGCCTCATGGGCGCACCTCGATGAGCGCGGTGACACCCGTGGCCACGTCCGCCACGGAGACGCTCACCGGACGCGTGGAGCGCACGGTGAACGACGTGCGTCCCTCGCGAACCTCTTCGCCCTCACGCGTTCCGTCCGACAGCGCGACATGCACCGCGCGCCCTTCCAGGACGTGCCCGCGAGAGTCCTCCAGCCAGTACGTCACGCGAGCGCCTTCCCCGCGGAGCCGCACGTTGACGGGAACCTCGGGCGCCACGCGCACCTGCTGCGAGACGGCCTCCGGCACGAGCGGCACATCCAGCGGATACGCCAGTCCCTCGCCGCCCAGGACGTGGACGGTGCGCACCAATCCCGTCCACAGGCCATGCGCCACCAGGTGCGTCCCCGGCGACAACGCGCCCAGGGCCACCGTGCCGTCCAGGCCCGTGGTCAGCTCATGTCCATCCAGGCGCAACGGCTGCGAAGGCACCGGCAGTCCCGCCAGGTCGGAGACGCCCGCATACAGCACGCCTCCGCGCGGCCACACTGCGATGCGCGCGGGCTCGCTGCCCACCGGCCCCCAGGCCCGAGCGCTCAGCGTCACCTGCTCCGCGCCCCCAGCGACAGGCGGCTGCCAGGCACTCGCGAAGTCACCGGGCGCGGACTCCACCGCGGGCGTGAAGCCACCCTCGGGAGCCTCCAGCGACAACGTCGCTCCGGGGCGTGCACGGCCGAGCGCATCCCGCGCGCGCACGGACACCCGCGCCTGTGCGCCCCGGTGCACGAGCGCCTCCGACACGGACATGGCCAGCTCCGCCACCGGCCCCTGCACGAGCTGCAGCGACAACACCTCGCGAGAGCCCGCGCCGCGCTGGGGCCACGCGGCTTCGATTCGCTCGTCATCGCCGAGCGTCCGAGGCGCCGTGTAGAGCCACTCCAGCATGCCGCCCGCCGCGCGTGACGGTCCTCGCAGGACACCGCGACGCGCCTGCGCCGTCACCTTCGCGTCCTCCACGGGCTTGCCCAAAGGGTCGCTCGTCGCGCACAGGAGCCGCGCCTGAGACACACCATCCGCCGGCAGTCGCTGCGGTTGAAACACACACGCGAGCCCGTCGGTGGGCGGCAGTTTCAAGTCGATGTTCTCACGCCGCGCATTGCCGGCCCTGTCCACCACGCGGCCCTGGCCGAAGCGATGTCCCGGCGGCACGACGATGGGAAGACGGAAGCGGCCATCCGGTCCCGCCGTCACGGGGCCAAAGCTCTCCCCCGCGATGTCGATGGACATGCGCGCATCCGGCTCCGTCGTGCCCGGCAGGTTCACCGACGCGGCGAGCGGCACCAGCACGCGCCCATAGGCCCCGTGGACGGACTGCGGGCTGGGCCACGCGGAGAACGCCACCAGGATGGCCACCTCCGGATGGCGCGTGTCCGGGAGGACGTAGCGCGCGCGATAGGTCCCCGGCGCGACGCGCTCCAGCCCTTCCACCCTGCCGGTGCTGACCCGCACCACTGGCGGCGCGCCGCTGTCGTCAGCCGTGCCATCCGGCCGCAGCAGACTCACCGTGAGCACCGCTTCCTTGTCGCGCCCCTTCACCGGCGCGGCGGGCTCCAACCCCAGCTTGACGTCCGTGGCGGGTGGTCCGAGCACGAAGCGCGCCTGCGCCTCCAGTCCATCCACCCGCGCGCGCACCTGCACGTCGCGCGCGCCCGGGCGGGGCACGACGATGAAGGTGCGAAGCGGCGACTGCGCGGGCCCTTCTCGAAGCTCCGCGCCATCCACCGTGAGGGTCGGCGTCCCCACCAAGGGCACCGGCACTCCGGACGCATCCTTGCGAACCACCGCCACCGGGAAGCCCTCTGGCGTCACGGCGGACGACGGCCCAAGCAGTTCGAGTGTGTCGGCTCTGGCCGAAGCACACACGCACAGCATCACAAGGACTGGGAGCGGAAAATGTTTCAGGACGAGACGAAGTCTACAGGGCCCGTCCGCTCCGCCGAAGTTCCTTCCGCGAAACCCTCACGGAGACATGCCGGGGACGCGCCAGCCACAACGCCACCAGCGCCAACCCGGCCGCCGCCATCGACGTGCCTCCCGCGCTACACCCTGCTCCATGTGTTTCGCCTTGCGGCACAAAGGTCAGGGATGACACCCCACCCACCTCGAGGGACAGGGGAGCCACGTACTCGCCGGGGATGCGCTCCTCCCCCTTCACGGGAGGCGGCGTCACGTCGCACTGTGACGCGGTGCCATAAATGCGAATGCGGAAGGAGCTTCCGGCATTTCCGGAGATCAGCGCCGCCAGCCAGGTGTTGCCATCCAGGGTGACATCTCGGGCCACGAGCGACACGGTGGGCTTGAAGCTGGAGGGGTCGACGATTTCGGCGCCGTCCAGCCACACCCAGCCGGACGTGGCGCGCTCGCCGCTGTAGCCGTTGTCGACGCACAGCACCCCGGCCCCCAGGCCGTAGAAGCCGAGTGACACCGCATTGGGCTGGCCCGTGGTCCGCGCCACTTCCAGCGCGGCGAGCAGCGGCGTGGACCCCGGCTGCGTGCACACCGCCTCGGCCGTGCGCGGAGGCTCCGCGGACGCCACGTCCTCGCAGGGGGCGTTTCCCGGCAGCTTGAAGGTGAACGAGTGCACGTTGAAGTCACCGTTCTCCGCCACCGTCCACACCACCCGCACCGTGCCGTCGTCGGCCACGCTCAAGTCGTTGAGGTTCTCGTTCTCCGCCGATTTGGTGAGCAGGTAGAGCGTCTGCGTATCCAGGTCGTAGAGCGCGATGTCGAAGTCGCCCTTCGCCGGGTCCTTGCGCTCGAAGGCGATCAACGAGCCGCTGATGCTGGGGTTCGCATCCAGTCCCGGCAGCGCGAGTCGCTGCTCGGTGCCGCCATTCACCGGCTTCCAGTAGATGTCGCGGTCCGACACCCCATCCACCGTGCGCGTGCTGGCGTAGACGACGATGTCCCCATTGGTGTCGGGCTGCGACTCCTCGCCCTCGCTGCCGGTGAGCGCCTGCGAGTTGAAGCCATTGCCAGCCCAGCGCGCCTGCCAGATGTCGCAGTGCTGCCCCTGCGCGTCGCACTTGGCCCAGACCACCGTCTTCCCGTCCGGAGCCACCGACGGCGTGCGGTCCAGCATGCGATCATCCGTGAGCCGGGTGAGCGTGCCCTGGTCCAGATCGAAGAGGGCGATCTCCGGCTCCAGCGTGCTGCCGGTGTAGCCGAAGTCCTGCCACGCCACGGTGCGACCGCCAATCACCGCCGCCCTGCGACTGCTGCCCGCTTGTGGCGCCAGCTCCACCGGCGCCTGCGCCTTGCCCACCTCGTACGTGAAGATGGCGCTGGAGGTGTTGACGCGGGTGAACACCACGGTGCTTCCGCTGATGTCCGACACGAAGTCGAACGCGCCGTCGTTCGGAATCGCCTGGTCCGTCCCAGACGCCAGGTCGTGGTAGCGAATCTCGCTCGTGCCTCCGGATTCGCTCGTGTAGGCGACCAGGGCCCCGCTCACGTGCGGGTCCGTCTGGTCTCCAGGGCCACCGTTCACCAGCTTCGCGGACCCGGAGAGACTGCCGACTTCAGGGGAGGCGGGGGACAGCGCAGGCAACAAGCACGTCAAGAGGGCCAGAGCGCGCAGCATCGGAAACCACCTTCCCGGGGGGACTCAGGAACGACAGACCCATGGCCCGCACAAGGCGCAGTGGGCCCGGAATGCTCCCCGGAGCGTGCTTCCCACGGCGGTCACGGCCGGCCGGACTTCAGGCCCCGCGGCTTTGCGCACCAAGCCTTTCGGCCAGGATTGCCCTTGAACAGGAACGACTGTGGTTCAGAGTCTAGGGAGACCCCCTGGCAGGGGTCAAGCCGACTGCTTGCCCGCACGCTCCCCGAGTCAGGGAGCCGCGTCGCTGGCCTGGTTCCAGATGTCGGGGTCCGTCTTGAGCGAAGGCGGCCGGGTGTCGACGATGAGCTCCGCCTTCTCGTGCTGCTCGACACGACCCACACCCACGGCGCGCACGTCCACGGTGTTGGAGCCTTCGCGCAGCTTCACCTTGCGCTCGAAGCGTCCGTCCGCGTCGGCGAGGACTCGCACGTCGTTCACCTGGACTCGGCTGCCGGGTGTCGTCTGGCCCCGAACCACGAGGTCCTTCTCCCGGCGCGTGCGCTCCGAGGGCCAGTCCACCTTGAGCAGCAGGCTGGTGGGAACAGCCGCCGGCTCCGACGGGGCCTGACCGGGACGGATGACGGACTGCTGGCCCGCACGGACGATGACGACCTTGCCCTGACCGAGCAACGTCACTTCACCCTCGCGCGTGCCCACGGCCACGGTGCCCTGGCCGTTGTTGCTCATGGTGAAGGCACCGGCTTCCTGCAGGGTCGCCACCGCGTCGCTCTGCGCGGCCTTCACCTCGAAGGTGTGGCGCTTGCCGGGCCGCACGACGGCGGTCGCCATGCCGTTGGCGAGCAGGATGCGGGACACCGACGCGGTCAGCTCCTCCACGGACACCTCGGTGCCCGGGTCCATGCGGAACTCCACCGCCTCACCGCCGATGAGCACCGCGTAGGAGCCGTCGTTGGTGCGCACCTTGTCGTGCCGCCGCAGGGCCATGCCCACGGAAGCCGTTCGCCAGGTGCCGTCGCCTTCCTTCACCTCGACGGTGCCCGTCACCTCGGTCAGCTCCAGCTCCATCGCCTTGGGCACCACGGGCGCCGGCACCGACACCACGGGCGGAGCGGGAGGCGGGGGCGGCGGAGGCGGCTCGCGCAGGAAGATGAACCATCCCAACGGCAACGCCGCGAGGATCAGCGCGAGGCCGACGAAGAAAGGCGTCTGGCGCCGGGAGGGGCGGGGCTCGGCCATGGCGTCTCTCTAGCTATCACAGCCGGAGTGGGATGCTCAGGCCCTCGGCAGCTCGACGGTGAAGCAGGCCCCCTGCCCTACTTCCGAGCGGACGGAGAGCGTTCCACCTGACTCCGTCACGACGCGCCAGGCCACGCTCAAGCCCAACCCCACGTTGGACCACACGTCCTTGGTGGTGAAGAAGGGCTCGAAGATGCGCGGACGGATGTCGGGGGAGATGCCCTTGCCGGTGTCCTCCACCTCCAGGAACGTCCGGCCGTCGCGCTGGCCCGTGCGCAGGGTGAGCCGCCGCGTGGGGGACTTCAGCATCGCCGTGCGCGCGTTGGACAGGAGCGCGAGGATGACCTGGGACAGGTGCCCGGGGTCGGCGCGAACACGGCTTAGACCCGGCGACAACTGGGTGGCAAGTGTCACGCCATCACTGAGAATCTGATGTTCGGTGAGGCTGAGGGCATCGCGCACCACGGCGTTGAGGTCCACCGGGCGCAGGTCGGCGCGCTCGCGCTGCTGGGAGAAGCGCAGGAGGTTCTGGGTGATTTCCTTGCAGCGCTTGGCGCTGTGCTCGATTTTGCGCAGCGTCTCCAAATCAGGGTCCGAGGTGCCTCGGTCCAGCATGAGCAACTGCACGTTGCCGAGGATGCCGGCCAGCGGGTTGTTGATTTCGTGCGCCACGCCCGCGCCGAGCTGTCCCACCGCCGCCAGCTTCTGGGCCTCGAGCAACTGGGCCTGCGCGCCTCGCAAATCGTGGGTGGCCTCGTCCACGCGCATGCGCAATTCGTCATTCCAGCGCAGCATCCTGGCGCGGGCCGACTCCAGCTCCTCGCCCATGCGGTTGAAGGTGTTCGCCAGCTCGCTCAGCTCGTCCTGGCCTTCCACCTTGACGCGCCGGCTCAGCTCGCCGCGCCCGTAGGCCTCCGCGCCCTGGACCACCTCTTCCAGCCTGCGGTTGAGCCGCCGCGTGAAGAGCGCGCCCAGCCCGAGGAGCACGAAGAACGCCCCGCCGATGGAGGCCAGCACCGTGCGCCGCATGGCGTGCACTGGAGCCAGGGCCGTGGCCTCGTCCAACTCCACCACCACATCGAAGCGCAGGCCGCGGGACACCCGCGCCACGCTCACGCGCCGGGGCGGCCCCTCCACGCGGAAGCTGCGCACCACGTCCGGCTCCAGGGCCGTCTGCGTCAACAGATGCGCGGCCAGCTCCGGGGCCAGCGTGCTCATGCGTCGCGCGGGCTCGGAGCTCGCGAGGATTCGCCGGTCCTCGTCCACCAGGTCCACGCGCCCCAAGGCGCCCTCGGGACGGCGGAGCAGCGCGGCCTCCAGCGGCTCGAAGACCACCTCCGCCAGCGCGAAGGGGGCATCCTCGCCATCAGCCAGCTTCACCGCCACGGCCACCGCCGCGTGCCCGCTCTCCGCGTGGACATAGGCGCCGCCGAGCGCGGCCTGTCCCTTGCCGCCTCCGCGGAGCTGCTGCACGGGCACGGACTGGACCATCCGCGTCAGCCCCTCTGCCTGGAAGCCAGGGTGCCCCTCCACGCCCTGTGTCCGGAACACGGGCGCGCCCAGCGGGCGGCCGTGGGCGTCGAGCTTCAACACCGCGCTCACCGCCGGGGACTGGCCGTAGAGCAGGCGCAGCCCTCCCACTGTTTCCGCCTCCGTGGCGGACTGCCAGTCGATGAGTTCGGCGGAGCGCGCCAGCGCGTCCACCACCTCCATCAACGTGGCGCCCACGGCCTCGGCCGCGGCGGAAGCCCGCGTGCGTTGCTCCGCGTCGATGCGAGCGGCGAGCTCCGCCTCGGCGCGCGAGAGCAACAGGAAGCCGACCGCGGCGAGCGGCAGCACCGTTGCCGCGAGCATGAACAGGACCAGCTGCTGGTAGAGCCTCACCCGGCGACGGAGCGTACCACCTGCTCGCGGTCACTGCGCAGATAGACGGAGCCCAGGATGGCCTTGGCGCGCTTCTTCATGTCCGCCGCGCGCCGGGCAAGCTCCGCGTGGTCCTGGGTGCCATCCGTCATCACCGCGACGATGGACACGCTCATGATGGGGAAGCGCCGGCGCTCTCCGAAGCGGTCTTCCGCCTCGATGTGGCCCCGCTCACGGTCCTGCCGGTCGTAGTAGAGCGGGATGATGCGGTCGAAAGTTTCGATTGCCGTCTGACAGACGCGGTCCACCGACTCCGGCGCGGCGATGAAGACGAAGTCGTCCCCGGCCACGTGTCCCAGGAAGTCTCCGGGCAGTCCTTCCTGCGCGAAGATTTCGCGCATCAGGTCGCCCGTCTGGCGCACGACGCCATCGGCCTTCGCGAAGCCGTAGTAGTCGTTGTAGGCCTTGAGGTTGTCCAGGTCCAGGTAGCAGAACGCGAACGGCCGCCGAGCCACGAGCCGCCGCTGCACCTCGCGTTCGATGGCGGTGGAGCCCGGAAGCTGCGTCGTCGGAGAGGCCGACAGCTCCTGCTCCTTACGGCGCAGCACGCTCTCCACCCGGGCGCCCAGCTCCAGCGCGTCGAACGGCTTGGTGAGGTAGTCGTCACCGCCCAGCTTGAGGGCGCGCACCTTCGAGGACGTCTCCGCGCGAGCGGAGATGAAGATGACGGAGATGTGGCCACTGGCGCGCTCGGCCTTGATCTCCTCCAGGAAGAGGAAGCCGTCTCCGTCCGGCAGCGTCACGTCCAGCAGGATGACGTCCGGCCGGCGCTCGCGCAGGGAGCGGCGCCCCTCTTCCAGCGAGCCCGCCACCACCACGTCGAAGCCGATGTTCTCCAGCACCTCGCGGCAGATGGTGGCGATCTTCACGTCGTCGTCCACCACCAGCACGCGTCCGTGGGCCGTGCCCGCGCGGCCACGCACCAGCGAGTCCACCGTGGCCAGCAGCTTGTCCGGCATCAGCGGGCGCACCAGGAAGGCATCGGCTCCGGCGCGGAAGGCGCGCTGGCGCTCGTCGAAGGCGGACGAGAGGAGCAGCGGCGCGCGCCGCGTCTCGGGGTCATGCCGGAGAATCTCCGCCAGCCGCAGCCCGTCCACGTCCGGCAGCCGCACTGACACCAGCACCATGTCCGGGTGGTGGAGCCGAGCGCTCGCCAGGCCCTCTTCCGCGTTGAACGCCAGCCGCACGTCGTAGCCGCGCGCGGACATCAGCGCCTTGGCGATGTAGCCGACCTCCGGCTCGCCCTCGATGACCAGCACGCGGCCCCGGCTCTCGCGTCGTCGGGGGCCCGGCGCCTCGCCCGCGTCGTCGGACTGGCGCAGCTCCGGCGGCGGCTCGGTGGGCAGCACCGCCATGAAGCGCACGCCGTCAGCGCACGGCTCGCACCAGATGCGGCCGCCGTGGGCCTCCACGATGTTGCGGCAGATGGCCAGGCCCAGGCCCGTGCCGCGCACGGTGCGGTTGGCCTTGGTGCGCGCCTGCTCGAAGCGGTCGAAGATGCGCTCCAGGCTGTCCTCGGCGATGGGGTCGCCGCTGTTCCAGCAGGAGAGCACCACGTAGCCGGGCAGGCTGGACGTGGCGTGCAGCTCCACGCGCACCTCGCCGCCCTCCGGCGTGAACTTCACCGCGTTGTTGAGCAGGTTGTTGAGGACCTGGTTGAGCCGGTTCGGGTCGGCGACGACGCGCAACGGATGGCGCGGCAGTCCCGGCGTCACCTGCACGCGCTTCTCGCCGAAGGCCGGGCCGTACTTCTCCACCACCCGCTGGACGAGTTCGTCCAGGTAGGCGACCTCGAAGTTCATCCGCAGCCGGCCCTTGGCGAACTTCGACAGGTCCAGCAGGTCGTCGACGATGGTGTTGAGCTTCTCGGTCGAGTCCCGCGCCAGCGACAGGTAGCGGCGCTGCCGCTCGTTGATGTCCCCGGCCATGAAGTTGAGCACCAGGTCCAGCGCGCCGGAGATGGACGTGAGCGGCGTGCGCAGCTCGTGGCTCACCATGGAGACGAACTCGTCCTTGCGCTCCTCCAACCGCTTCTGGTCGGTGATGTCGCGCAGCACCACGCACACGCCGCGCAGCGTGCCGCGCGCATCGCTCACCGGGGTGGTGGTGGTCTGCACATGCCGGTCGAAGAGCTTCACCTCCTCGCGCAGCACCTGCGTGCCGCTGTACTCCCAGCCGCGCACCAGGTGGAAGGGCTGGAAGCCCAGCCGCTCCTCCATCATCCGGCTGGTGTGCTCGGTCGGATCATCCCCCACGCGCAAGAGCCTGCGCGCCGCCGGGTTCATCACGACGATGTCGTTCTTCTCGTCGGTGAGCACCACGCCGTCGGCCATGGACTCCACCATCCGCTCCATGCGGTGGCGAGCCTCTTCCTCCGCCGAGCGCAGGGACTGGATGGCGTCCGCCGTCTGGTTGGCGAGCACGTCCAACAGCACGCCGTCGTCCTCGGTGAACGCGTCCGCGCGCTGGCTGAACAGCGACAGCATGCCCACCGGACGGCCACCCGCGACCAGGTTCACCGTGAGCTGGCTGGGGTAGACAGCAGGCGCCGCCGCGTCCTGCGTCGTCGTCCCCGCCACGCGGGTGATGACCCGGTCCTCCGGCAACAGCAGGCCGCTGCTCTTGCGGTACGCGCCGAGCATCGACTCCTTCACGCCCAAGAGCGCCTGCTCGCCCACGGTGCCATGGCAGCGCAGCCGCAGCGTCGCGCTGCGCGACTCGTCCGGAGCGATGAGCGCCGCGCCGCAGTCGTACGGCAGCACGCGCGCCACGGCGATGAGCACGCGGTCGATGATGTTGTCGTAGCTGGCCGGATCATTCGCGCTGGCCCGGCTCACCTCGTACAGCACGAACAGCGCTTCCACGCGCTGGTGGAGCTGGCGGATGAGCCGCTCCTTGTCCCGCCGCAGCTGCGTGTACTCCACCGCGTTCTTCACGGTGATGAGCAGGTCGTTCACGTCCCAGGGCTTGGTGATGTACCGGTACACCTGCCCCTTGTTGATGGCCGCGATGAGGTCGTCAGGGTCGGTGAAGCCCGTCAGCAGAAGCGTGGTGACGTCGAACCCCTCCGCGCGGGCTGTCGCGGCCAGCTCGATGCCCGTCATCTCCGGCATCCGTTGGTCCGTGACGAGCACGTCCACCGACTCGCGACGTAGGACTTCCAACGCGGCCTGACCGCTCAAGGCCGTGAGGACGCGATACCGGCGCTGGAACATCCGCGAAAGGATGTCCAGGACGTCGGCCTCATCGTCGACGAAGAGCAGCGTGTGGCGGAGCTCGGACAAAGCGGGCGGAATTGTACGTCGAGATCGTCGTCTGCCCTCAAGAACTGAGAATGCCGAAAAGTTCGACACGCACTGAGGGTGCGCCGTGGGACACTGAACGGATTGACTCTACACGTATGTTCAGGGAAAGTGGACACTGAAAGCCTGTTGCCTGGGGACCTGCCCCAAGGGAATCAGGCCGGCCGAGCGAGGGAGCGCATGGAAGAGCTGACGGACCGCCAGCGCGAGATTCTCAGCTTCATCGTGAAGGAGTCGGAGACTCGCGGATTCCCGCCCACCATCCGGGAGATTGGCGAGCACATGGATATCCGCTCCACCAACGGGGTGAATGACCATCTGAAGGCGTTGGAGCGAAAGGGCTACCTGAACCGGGGTGAGCAGCAGAGCCGCTCCCTGGTGCCCACCAAGCGAGCACGGTTGCTGCTGGGCCTGGGCGCCAAGCGCGACGCTGGCATGGTGGAGGTCCCCCTGCTGGGCAAGGTGGCGGCCGGCGCGCCCCTGCTCGCGCAGGAGCACATGGAGGACTCGGTCAAGATCGACAGCTTCCTCCTGGGCGGCGTGAATGGCCGGGAGGTCTTCGCCCTGCGGGTGAAGGGACAGTCGATGATCGACGACGGCATCCACGACGGCGACTACCTCTTCGTGAAGAAGACGCCGGCGGCCAATCCGGGCGACATCGTCGTGGCGCTCATCGAGGACGAGGCCACGGTGAAGCGCTACTACCCGGAAGGCGAGCGCATCCGCTTCCAGCCGGCGAACGCCACCATGCAGCCCATCTACGTGAGCCGCACGGAGTTCCGCTCGACGATGATTCTGGGCCTGGTGGTGGGCGTCTACCGGAAGATGCAGGGCGGGCGCGCGTAGCGTCGTCGCGGGCCCTCCGCCCCTGGGCGCACGCTCAGGGGCACTTCTTCACGCGAGGGTCCGCGGCCAGCGCGCGGGTGCACGCGGCCTTCTCCAGCACGACATCCTTCAGCTCCCGGGCGAGCCGCGCCGTGGAGAGCTGGAGGTCGGCGTCCTTCACCAGGTCGTGCTCGGCGCTGAGGCTCGCGAGGATGCGCAGCGCATCCGGCTTGCGCTCCATGGTGACGAGCAGGTCGGCCAGCTCCCGCAGCTCGCGCACATCGTTGCCCTGCACGGACTCGAGCGCCGCGGCGAGTTCCTGCTCCGCGCCCTGCTTGCTCTTCATCGCGAGCTGGATTCGGGCCAGTGCCACGTGGACGATGGCGCGGTCCTTCACGCGCAGGGATTCCTTGTACGCATCGATGGCCTCCCCCGGCTTGTCGAGCTGCAGCTGGATGGTGCCCACCAGCTCCCACAGCGTGGGGTCCCTGGGGGACTTGCTGGCGGCTTCCTTGTAGGCGGCGGCGGCCTCGGGAAGCTTGCCCGCGCGCACCAGGGCGTCTCCCAGCGCGGTGAGCACCGCCGCCGTGCGGATGCCCTCGTTGGCGGCCTTCTGCACGAGCGCGAGCACCTCCTGCTGGCGGCCGACCTGGATGAGCACCTCGGTGGTGCGGAGGACGAGTTCGGACTTCACCGAGCCCGAGGCGGCGTTGGCGGCCAGGATGAAGTGGCGGATGGCCTCGTCCTGCTCGCCCTTCTTGAGGTGGATTTCTCCCAACTGCTCCAGCGCGTTGAAGTCGTTGGGGTACAGCGCCACGGCCTTGCGCAGCGAGCTGAGGGCCTCATCGGGGCGGCCCAACTGGGCCTGGACGAAGCCCAGGCGGCTCCAGTTGGTGGAGCGCTTGGGGTCCTGCTTGAGGGCGGCCTCGAACTCGGTGGCGGCCTCGGCGAGCTTGCCCATGGAGAGGAAGACCTCGCCGCGAGCCGCAGGCAACCGGGGGTCGGTGGGCGCAAGCTTGCGCATCTCCTCGAAGGACGCGAGCGAGGCCTCGAAATGGCCCTGGAGATACTCGGCGGTGCCCTTGATGTAGAGGCCCTCCGCGTGGTCCTTGGGCGTCACCGTGGGACTGTCGTCACAGGCGGCGGTGGCGAGCAGGGCAATCAGGGACAGGGAACGCAGGCGCGAGAACATGGGGGGCTCCGAATCCTAGAAGTGGTACGCGATGCCCAGGTTGAGGTCCAGATTGAGGCCATCGCCGAGCTTGGACTCCGCGAGTCCGAGCACGGCCTGGGCCACATTCGTACCGGCCTCCAGTTGGACGCCGACGTGTCCGGCGATGAGGTACTCCAGCCCGAGGAAACCGACGACGGTGGGCAGCGGCCCGGTGGACTGGAAGATGCCGAAGTCGCCGAAGGACAGCTGCACGCCCAGGCCGAAACCCCAATAGGGGCGCAGTGACTTCTCCACGTTGTGGTAGTGGCGCGCGCCGACGACGCTGGGCAGGACGTTGAGGCCACCCTCGGCGCCCGCGGTGTCGGAGCGCAGATAGGAGAAGCCCACCTGGACGAAGCCGAGCCACTCCGGGTGGAACCAGTAGCCCACCTCCAGGTCGGCGCCTGGATTGAAGTTGGCCAGCTTGTCGACGAAGTTGTTGTTGATGCGCAGGCCCAGCGAGAGGCCACCGCCGCCGACCATGGGAGCCCCACCGATGAGCGGCCGCGCGCCCTGAGTCACACCGGGAGCCACCAGCTCGGCGACCAGCGCGTCGGCGATGGCGTAGACGGTGGGGAACAGGGTGTCCGCCTCGGGCGACTCCGCGCGCGGCTTGGACAGGCTCTCCTCGCGCTCGGTGTCGAGGAGATTGGCGGAGAGCAGGTAGGAATCGCCAAAGCGGTCCACGCGGCCGATGACGACGAAACGCGCCCCGGTGAGCGTGGAGAGGTCCTTGAGGCAGGCGCCCCGCTCGCACGACGTCTTGAGGTCCGCGAGCTGCCGGCGCTGGGCGTCATCGAGCGACGCTTCGACGTCCCGCTGGGAGACGACCCACAGGCGAGGGGCCTCGGCCAGCCGCCCGGTGATGAGCGAGGTGACGCCCGTCGCGGAGTCCCGGGCGGAGGCGTTGGCCTCGAACGCGAGCACCGCGACGCGAAGGGGCGCCTCCTCCTTCGACGAAGGCGCCGTCGGCCCGGCGGCCGCGGCTTCGGAGTCAGGCCCGCTCGACGGGGAGAACACCTGGGCCCGTGCGGTCGGAGCGAGAAGGACGAGGAGGAGGGCGAGCTGTGCGAAGGGGTGCGGCACGGCGCGGCACTCTACCCTTCCCTGGCCCGGTCCCAGAGGGGGCCTCGGGCCCTGGCGCCTGAATTCGCGGGGCGCGCCCTCCGAATCCAAGTCCACCGGCGAGGGAGGAGGCGAGCCCCCGCCCCGAGGCTCAGGTGGACGGCATCGGCCCCAGGTAGTCGAGCGGGTCCACCGGCTTTCCGTCCAGGCGCAGCTCGAAGTGCAGGTGCGGGCCGGACGTCTTGCCGGACTCGCCCACGGTGGCGATGACCTGCTCCCGGCGCACCTTCTGCCCGGTGCGCACGCGCAGGTCGCGGTTGTGCGCGTAGAGGGTGATGAGCCGGTTGGCGTGCTCGACGATGACGATATTGCCGTAGCCACGCTGCTCGCCCGCGTAGAGCACCGTGCCTTCCTGCGCCGTCTTCACCGGTGTGCCCGCGGGCGCGGCCAGGTCGATGCCGTCATGGGGCTCGCGCCCCTTCTTCCCGAAGCGCCCATACAGGACGCCCCTCAGAGGCCAGTCAATCATCCCCTGGGTGGCCAGCCGGGGCCGCCCGGCGCCAGGACGCGACGCGGGCCGACGTGGTGGCTCCTCGCGACGCGCCACCACCTGCCGGGGCGCCGCACCGGTGGACGTCCGCACGGGCTCCGGGTCCGCTTCCGCGGCGAGCGTGTCCGACGACTCCACCGGCACGCTGCGCTCCACGCCCGGAATCGTCAGCTCCTGCCCCACCGCCAGCGCGCGAACGTCCTTGATGCCGTTGGCGGAGGAAAGCTCGTCCACCGTGAGGCCGTAGGTCTTGGCGATGCGGTACATCGTCTCGCCCGGCGCGACGCGGTGCCGCACGGACACCAGCTCCGGCTCCGGGTGCGCGGCGCGCAAGGCGAACGGCAACGCCCCATTGCGCGGCGGCGGCGCGGGCTCCGGGGAAGCAGCGGCGGGCGCCCCACGCGTCTCACCGGACGGGGCTGGCGCGTCCGAGTCCACCAGCGTGAGCTCCGTCCCGGGAGAGGCGGCTCGGGGGCCCACACAACCCGCGACGAGCGCGGACACGAGGAGAACCAGGAGCGCCCTGCCCGCTCGGATGGGGGTGCCCGGCCTCAACGCTAGGCACCATCCGGCTCGTGTCGGACGAAGTCCGGGACGCTCCAGCCCCCCAGGTCCTCGAGCTGACCATGGTCCGTCAGGTCCAGGTGCAGCGGCGTCACCGACACCCGCTTGGACAGGTGCACGGCGTTGCAGTCACTGCCTGGAATGTCTTCGTGCTGATAGTCGCTGCCGCCAATCCAGTAGTACTTCCGGCCGCGAGGGTCTTCCTTCTCCACCACGCTGTAGCCGTACGAGTGCCGGCCCAGGCGCGTGACGGTGTAGCCCTCCGGCTCCACGCCGCCGGGGATGTTCACGTTGAGCAGCATCCGCCTGGGCAGGGGTCGCGACAGCGCGGCCGTCACCAACGAGCGGGCGAACCGCGCCGCGGGAGCGAAGTCGAACGAGCCTCGCGCCACGAGGCTGAAGGCGATGGCGGGAATCCCGAGCAGGGCCCCTTCCATCGCCGCCGCGACCGTCCCCGAGTAGGTGACGTCTTCGGCCAGATTCGAACCGTGGTTGATGCCGGACACCATGAGCGTGGGGCGATCATCCTTCAGGAGATGGACGATGGCCAGATAAGCGCAGTCGGTGGGTGTCCCATCGACGGCGAACCACCGCTCCCGGACCTCCTTGATGCGCAGGGGCCGATGCAGGGAGATGGCGTGGGACGCGGCGCTCTGCTCGCGGTCCGGCGCCACCACCCAGACCTCTCCCAGGGGACTCACCGCCTCCACCAGTGCCTGAAGTCCTTCGGAGAAATAGCCGTCGTCGTTGGACACGAGGATGCGCGGTTTCCGCATAGCCGCGCGGTTGTAGAGGAGCCCCCGAGCATGGGCAAGCACGCTCACCGTCGCCGCTGTTACAGTGTCCACCCGCCGAATGCCGCCGCCGCCCCGTCGCCGCAATGCCCCCCAGGGGCCCGACCCCCTCCTCGCCCAGCGACGCAGGGGTGCCCTGCTCGGACTCGCCGTGGGCAACGCCCTCGCCGTGCCCACCGCGCACCGTCCGCTGCAGGCCGCGCCCTTCCCCTCTATGGCGGATGGGCCCTACGACAGATTGATGGGCGGAGGCCCTCATCAGCTGCGCAAGGGTCAGGTGACGGAGGAGGTCCACCTGGCCTGTTGCCTGGGGCACAGCCTGCGCGACTTCAAGCGCTATGACGCCGCGGACGCGCTGCGCCGCTACCGGGCCTGGCAGCCTCACGCCTTCGACGTCAGCGAGGCCATGAAGGAAGTGCTGGAGGATTGTCAGGCGGGCCTGCCGCCCCTGGGCTCGGGCAAGCGCGTCTGGCTGCGCGGCCACCGCAAGGCCGTGGGCGCTGGCAGCCTCGCGCGCATCGCCCCGCTGGGTGTGTACCTGGCGAGCGACCCGAAGGCCCGCACCCAGGCCACGCTGGAGGACTCCGCGCTCACCCACTTCGACCCGCGCTGCCAGCTGGCGTGCGCCGCCTTCACCGCCGCCATCGCCAAGGCCGTGACATCCGGCGCCGACCTGAAGGCCGAGGACCTCCTCACCGCCGCGGAGTCCGGCATCCTGCTGGCTGGCGCGGCGTTGGGGCGCTCCGCCCCCGACTACGTCCAGGAGGTCTCCTTCGCCTCCAGCCTGCTGCGCGAGGACCTGGCGCGCGCCCGCGACGACGACCCCCGGCTGTACGGTCCGGACCTGCACGTGCACCGCGCCCAGCACGCCATCCACGTCGCCTTCCGACTGGCCTTCTGGGAGCTGCTCCACGCGCCCACGGCCCAGGCCGCCCTCATCGACGTCATCCACCGGGGCGGAGACACCGAGGTCCACGGCGCGGTGACGGGCGCGCTGGTGGGTGCCTTCCACGGCGAGGAGGCGCTGCCCGCCGAATGGCGCAAGCAGGTGCTGGAGGCGCTCGGCACGGTGAAGGGCCCGCTCTGGGACGTCTACCACCCCCGGCATCTGCTGAGCCTGGTCCCCGCCTGACGTCGCCCGTGCGGGGCGCTGGATACACGAAGCCCGCGGGGGACGGTCCTCAGGGGGACGCCCGCCGCGGGCTCGTTGCCACGCCAATGCGGCCTGGGGGCCGCGACTGTCACTCAGGCCAGCAGGTCGATGACCACCACGCCCCGCTGGGGCTTCTCTTCGTCGGTTTCAGTCCTACGACGCGGGCGGTCGTCGGGCATGGGCAGCGGCAGCTCCACCACGGGCCTGTCGTGCTCCTCCCGGCGGCGCTCCCTGCGCTTGATTTCTTCGATGATGAAGGCGTCGAGCATGGGTTTCCGTCTCCCCTCAGCCTACGTACCCCGATGTACGCCCGCCGTCCCGCCCAGAAATCACTGCCACCACTCTCAGATGCAAATTAAGAACCCCGGTTCCGCACTGGGTACACTGCCGCCATCTCGCACGGTTGCTCGTCCGCCATCCGACATCCGAGCCAGGGGAACCGTGGCGTAGATGTCATGGAGACCCGAAACTTCCGGTCGGGATGGTGTTGATTCTAATGCCCTCGCGACGGCCCGCAAGCGGACCCACTCCCCGGCACACCTCCGGCGTTCGGGGCGGCGGGCACCCGGCGGAAGGGCCTGCCCGCCTGTCTACTCCCAGGCGGGCGGGTCAGCGAGGAACATGGGGTCTAGAGCGACCCCTGTCTGCCACGTTCAGGGCGCCTCGGCGCGGCGCTTGAACGCCTCCAGCATCTTCGGCAGCGACGTGTCGACCAGGGCGTTGACGACGGCCTTGGGCACCAGCAGGCCCAGCGCCATCTCCACGTTGTAGGTCGCGCGCGTCTTGCCCTCGCCTTCGGGCTCCAGCACCCAGCTGCCCTTGTTGTCCTTCATGACCTCGCCCTCGATGAAGGACCAGGACATGCGGCGCGGGCGCTCCTCCACCACGCGGATGGAGTAACGGACCGTCTTCATCACGTCGACCTTGTAGTGGACGTCGACGGTGTTGTCCTTCCGGTTCGCGGTGCGGGTCTCCTTCACCTCGGACAGGAACTCCGGGTAGCGCTCATACTGGGTGATGACGTCGAACACCTTTTCGATGGGGGCGTTGATGACGATGGTCCGCGAGGCGCCAGGCATGGTGTCGGTCTCCGAAAGCGTCGAGGGGACGGCCTAGAAGGCAGCGTAGCCCGGCTTCTTGTCGAACTTGTGCAGGGACTGGATGAAGCGCACGGTGCTCGTCTTGCTGCGCATGACCACCGAGTGCGTCTCGCAGCCGCCGCCGAAGAAGCGCACGCCCTTGAGGAAGTCGCCGCTGGTGACGCCGGTGGCGGCGAACATCACCTCGCCCCGGGCCAGCTCCTCGGCGGCATAGATTTTCGCCATGTCGGTGATGCCCATCTTCTTGGCGCGCTCGATTTCGCCCGGGTTGCGGGGCACCAGCCGGCCCTGCATGTCACCGCCGGTGGCGCGGATGGCCGCCGCGGCGATGACGCCCTCGGGCGCTCCACCGGTGCCCATCAGCACGTCCACGCCCGTTCCCTCGAAACACGTGGCGATGGCGCCCGCCACGTCACCGTCCTCGATGAGCCGGATGCGAGCACCCGCGGCGCGGATCTCCTTGATGAGGTCCTGGTGCCGCTCACGGTCCAGGACGACGACGGTGAGGTCCTCCACGTAGACCTTCATCTTCTCCGCGACGGCGCGCAGGTTCTCCGTGGCGCTCTTGCGCAGGTCGATGGCGCCCCGGGCGCGCGGGCCCACGGCCAGCTTCTCCATGTACGTGTCCGGCGCGTTGAGCAGCCCGCCCTTGCTGGCCATGGCCACCACGGTGATGGAGCCCGGACGGCCGTAGGCGCACAGGTTGGTGCCCTCCAGCGGATCCAACGCGATGTCCACGGCGGGGTCACCCTCGCCGCGTCGGCCCACCTTCTCGCCGATGTAGAGCATGGGCGCCTCGTCGCGCTCGCCCTCGCCAATGACGATGGTGCCGTCGATCTGCAGCGCGTCGAAGGCGCGGCGCATGGCGTCCACGGCGGCCTGATCCGACTCGTTCTTGTCGCCGCGTCCCATCAGTCGGGCGGAGGCGATGGCCGCCATCTCGGTGACGCGCACGACCTCCATTGCAAGGTTGCGATCCATCGTCTGTGCTCCTTCAGGTTCCTGCGTTCGGATGTTCCAGCAGCCGGGCCACGGACTCCGGCAACCGCGTGGGCTTGCCGTCGCGCCCCACGCACGCGTGCAGGGTACGACCGGTGCACAGCAACGTGCGCGGCTCGCCCTCGCGGAAAAGCTCGTAGGTGAACACGACCGAGGCCCGGCGCAACTCGCTCACCATCGCGCGGATGATGAGCACGTCGTCGTAGCGCGCGGGGGACTTGTACGCGCAGCTCGCCTCCGCCACCGGCAGCATCAACCCGGAGCTCTCCATCTCCCGGTAGCTGCCTCCGCGCGCGCGGAAGTACTCGCTCCGGGCGAACTCGAAGTAGCGGAAATAGTTCGCGTAATAGACGACACCCATTTGATCGGTGTCACCGTAGATGACGCGCAGTCGGGCCTCGACCATGAGGGCGCGGACCGTAGCAGGGGCTGACTGCCGCCGTCCAAGACGCCGAAGCGCTTGGCGGTTGCATCTTCCCCGTCGGGCAGTGCAGCTTCTTGGACGTATGATTCGCGCCCTCGTCCTGACCGCCCTGCTGGGTTCGCTGCCCGCCGCCGCGCGTCCTCCCCGACTCACCCTGCTCATCACCGTGGACGCGCTCGGCAGCGACGTCTTGTTGCGCAACCAGCCTCGGCTCCAGGGCGCGTTGGGTCAACTGCTCGACAGTGGCGCCTACTTCCCGTACGCGCGTTATGCCTACGCGAAGTGCCGCACCGCGCCGGGCCACACCACGCTGGCCACGGGCACCAACCCCTGGCGTCACGGCATCGTGGACAACCGGTGGGTGGACCGCTCCACGGGGAAGCTCGTCTATTCCTTCGTGGACCCGGCGCATCCGGTGCTGGAGGCGACGCTCAAGCCGGGCCAGGACGCCAGTCCCGCGAACCTCATGGCGGAGACGCTCGCGGACCGGCTGCGGATGGCCACGCAGGAGCGAGGCAAGGCGGTGGCGGTGTCGCTCAAGTCGCGCTCGGCCATCGCCCTGGCGGGCCGGCTGGGACAGGCCTGGTGGTTCGACGACGGCGTGGGGAAGTTCGTGACGGGCACCTGGTACACGAAGGAGTTCCCCGAGTGGGTGAAGCAGCTCAACGCGCGGAAGATTCCGGAGTCTTCCTTCGGCAAGACGTGGGACTTGATGCGTCCGCGCGCCGAGTACATCGGCGAGGATGACCGGAGCTACGAGGCGGACTCCTATGGCCTGGGCCGCACCTTCCCCCATCCGCTCACCGGCGGACTGAAGGAGCCGGGGCTCAACTTCTACAAGGCGTTCGGCGTCTCGCCGGACTCGCACACTCTGCTCGTGGAGGCGGCGAAGGCGGCCATCGTCGGAGAGGCGCTGGGGAAGGACGCGGTGCCGGACCTGCTCGCGGTGAGCTTCAGCGGGACGGACAACGTCTTCCATGAGTACGGCCCGTACTCGTGGGAGATGCAGGACACGATGCTGCGGCTGGACAAGGCGCTCGGGGACCTCATCTCCGCGGCCGAGCGCGCGGCTGGTGGACGCGCCAACCTGACCATCGCGCTGGTGGCGGACCATGGTGGAGCGACGGCGCCCGAGCAGTGGGCAGCGGCGGGACTTCCCGCGCAGCGGATGAACCCCAAGACTATCAGCGAGGGCATCTCCGCGATGGTGAAGGAGCGCTTCGGCCCGGATGTCACGGTGATGATGGAGGAACTGGACGTGTACCTCGGCGGCCCCGCGCTGACGTCGGGCAAGGTGGATGGCGCGCAGGTGCGGCGCGCGGTGGCGGACTGGTTGCTGAAGCAGCCCCATGTCGTCGCGGCGGTGACGCGTGAAGAGCTCTTCTCCGCGCCGGACCCCGCGGGCTACCTGGCGCCCCTGCGCAAGGGCTACTACCCGGAGCGCAGCGGCGACGTGGTGTATCTGCTGCGGCCCTTCCAGGTCGTCTACTTCGACCCGGAGGGAAGCACGCACGGCTCGCCGTATTCATACGACTCCCAGGTGCCCGTGGTGTTCGCGGGCAAGGGCATCAAGCCGGGGATGTACATGACGGAGATCGACCCGGTGGACGTGGCGCCGACGATCGCGGCGCTGCTCGAGATGGGGATGCCCGCGTCCACGGAGGGCAAGCCTCGCGCGGAGATTCTCACGGGGAAGTGAGCGGGATTCGAGGCCTGGGACCTCCCGCGTGAGGTCCCCGCCGACGGGACGAGCAGCTCAGCGCACCGATGCGAGAAACCCGTCGAGCACGCTGTTCACCCAGGCCGGTGCATCGAGCTGCACCCAGTGGCCGGTGACGGGCTCCACCTTCTTGAACGGCAGCTCGGGCACCCGAATCTGGTACGCATCCGGACCCTCGTTGTACGCCGTCACGACGGACAGCTTGGGCCCCGGATAGCGACGCAGCGCGGAGACCGGGTCGAACGTCAGGAGCGAACCCAGTCCCGACCGGACCGCCACCTGAGCGGTGGCACGCAGTCCTCCGAGCACCTGCTCCCGGACCTCGGGCCGCGAGGGGGCGAGCATCGGCGCCCAGTACTCCTCGACGACCTGAAGCCACGCCTCGGTGCCCAGCACCGCCATCAGCCCCTGCGCCTGCTCTTCTGGAATCAGTCGTCCATCGGAAGCAGGGTCGAGCAGCAGCAACCCCGCCACGCGCGACGGATGCGCCGCCGCGTAGGCCGTGCAGACCGCGCCGCCCAGGCTGTGCCCCACGAGGACGAATCGCTCCAGCTTCAAGCCATCCACCACCGCCGCCACGTCCGCCGCGAAGTCCTCGACGGAAATCGCTCCCTTGGTGGGGACCTCGGACTGGCCGTGGCCTCGCAGGTCCAGCGCCAGCGCCCGACGCGTCTCGCGCAGGTGCGAGAGCTGGGCCGCCCAGTGCTTCGTGCTCCCAGCGCTGGAGTGGACGAACACCACCGGAAGCCCACCCACACCACCGTCATCCACGTACAGCGTCCCAGCCGGGCCCTTCATACCGACCTCCTCGATTCAGGGGCGCGTCCAACCGCGCCATGAATCCTTGAGTACGGCCCATCCCTGTCAGAATCTGTCAGCAAATGGCACGCGTCAGCCGAGTCATGCGTCTGGTCGACTTTCTCCGGGGCCGGGAGGCCACCACCGTCGCGGAGATTTCCGCGGCGCTGGGGGTGAGTCCCCGAACCATCCACAGGGACCTCGCCACCCTGCGGGAGCAGGGCCTGCCCATCGCCAGTGACACCGGGCCGGGAGGCGGCGTTCGCCTGGAGCGAGACAGGGGTGTCACCGCCGTCCACCTCGGCGTCGAGGAGGTCGTCGCGTTATGGCTGGCCGCGAGCCTGTCGTCGACGGGGAGCGCGTTGCCGTGGGGAAGCGCGGCGCGCTCGGGGCTCGACAAGCTCTTCGCCAGCGTGCCGAGGGAGCGCTCCCGGAGCATGCGCGAGCTCTGCCAGCGCGTGGTGGTCGGCCGCCCCGCGACAGCCCGCGTTCTCGCGGACCTGGGAGAGCCTCCCGAGGAGCTGCTCGCCATCTTCGAGCAGGCGTTCCGCGAGCAGGTGTGCCTCGCCTTCGACTACGAGGACCGCCACGGGAAGAAGAGTCGCCGCTGTGTGGAGCCACACGGGCTGCTCGTCGAGTCCCCGGTCTGGTACGTGCTGGCGCGCGACGTGGAGAAGGCAGCGGCGCGCATGTTCCGGATGGACCGCGTCCACCGGCCCAGGCTGGTGCCCGAGCGCCGCTTCACGCCTGACATGGAGGGGCTCAAGGCCCAGGCCCTCGCTCAGCGGAGCAAGGGCCCGGAGTGAGCGGGGCTCAGCCCTGCGAAGGGGCGGCGCGCGGACGGCGCGTCTTCTTCGCGGCGGTGATTTCCAACGACAGGTCCATGGCCCGCGCCGAGTGTGTCAGCGCCCCCATGGAAACGAAGTCCACGCCCATCTTCGCCAGGCGCGGCAGCCGGTCCAGGGTGACGCCACCGGATACCTCGAGCGGTACACGCCCGGCCGCCAGCTTCACGGCCTCGCGAATCTGCGCGTCGTCCATGTTGTCGAGCATCACCACATCGGCGCCGTGCTCGAGTGCCTCGGCGAGTTGCTTGAGGTTGGTGACCTCAATCTCGATTTTGCACAGGCGAGGACCGTTCGCCTTGGCGAGCCGGAGCGCCTCGGAGATGGAACCACCGACGGCCGCGATGTGGTTGTCCTTGATGAGCACGCCATCGAAGAGACCGAAGCGGTGGTTGGTGGCGCCGCCCATGCGGACGGCGTCCTTGGCCAGCACGCGCATGCCAGGGGGCGTCTTGCGCGTGTCCAGCACCTGCATCTTCGAGCCCCGCACCGACGTCATCGCCTGCTGAGCCAGGGTGGCGATGCCGGCGGCGCGCTGGACGAGGTTGAGCGCGGTTCGCTCGGCGGCGAGCAGCGAGCGCAGCCGCCCGTGACACCGAGCGGCCACGACCTTGGGTTTGATCTCCTGGCTGTCCTGGCGGAGCAGCTCCACCTCGACGTCCGGGTCGACTTTGTGGAAGACGCGCGTGAAGGCCTCCAGCCCCGCGAGCACCAACTGCTCTTTGGCGACCAGCTCGGCACTGCCCTCCGCGTCAGGCGGAATGAGGGCCTGCGAGGTGACGTCTCCCGCCGCCCCCAGGTCTTCGTCAAGGGCGAGGTCGATGAGCCGATCGAGGTAATCCTGCTGCACGTCTCCTCCTGCTACCGCCGGGCCTTGGCCCGTGCCGAGGGCTTCGCCCGGGTGACCTTCTTGGCCGCCGCCTTCTTCGCGGAGGACTTCTTCGCGGGAGCTCTTCCGCCCGCCTTCTTGGCCGCCGCCTTCTTCACGGGAGCCTTCTTCGCCGCGCTCTTCTTCGAGGAAGCCCTGCCCGCGGCCTTCTTCGCCGCGCCCTTCTTCGCCGAAGCCTTGCCACCCGCGGCCTTCTTCACCGCGCCCTTCTTCGCCGAAGCCTTTCCACCCGCGGCCTTCTTCACCGCAGCGGCCTTCTTCGAGGAGGCCTTACCACCCGCCGCCTTCGCGGCAGCCCCCTTCTTCGCGGGAGCCTTGGTGCTCGCGGCCTTCGCGGAGGCCTTCTTCGCGGGAGCCTTGGTGCTCGCGGCCTTGGCGGGAGCCTGGGTGCTCGCGGCCTTGGAGGGGGCCTTCTTCGCGGGAGCCTTGGTGCTCGCGGCCTTGGCGGGAGCCTGGGTGCTCGCGGCCTTGGAGGGGGCCTTCTTCGCGGCTGCCTTCGCCGGGGCGGCCGTCGCCACGGTCGGCTTCTCGCTGGAAGCCTTCGGGGCCTTCACGGCCACCGGCTTCGCGGGAGCTTCGCTGACCTCGGAGGCAGTCGCCTGGGGCTTCGCCTTCTTGCCACCCGTGCGCGCGGGCTTGGACGCCGTGCCCTTGGACGGAGCCTCGCGGGAGTCGCCGCCCTCCTTCGCCTTGCCGAACTCGCGCATCGCGTCGTCCACGAGCCCCATGCTCATGTACGCGACGCCCAGGTCATGGTGGTCCGTGGGAGACAGGCCTTCCTTCGTCCCCTCGCGCAGCTTCGCCAGCGCGTCCTGCACCTGGGGGTCCTCCTCGGGCACGCGGCCCTCGTCCCCCATCTCACCCTTCAGTTCCTGGCCCAGGTCCACGCCGCCCTTGTCTTCCTTCGACGGGGCGACCTTCACCTGGGCTGGCTGGGAGGGGGAGGCACTCTCCTGGGTGGACGTGCTGCTGCTCTCGGTCGGCAGATTCTCAGGCATGGACGGCTCCGGGGCGATCCGCTGCAGGTGATCTTCGAGCTTGGCCTTGCGCTCCTTCAACTCCTGCACGCGAGCGCGGTCCTTCTCCACCACGTCGGGCGGCGCCTTGGCCACGAAGTTGGGATTCTCCAACTTGCGCAGGATGCTGGCCGCCTCCTGCTCCGAGCGGGCCATCTCCTTGCGCAGCCGGTCCCGCTCCGCGTCCAGGTCGACGAGCCCCGCCAGCGGCACGTAGATCTCCAGATTCGTCGCCATGAAGGCCGCCGCCTGGGGAGGCTTCGGGCCCGGAGGCCCCACCTGCACGTCGGACAGGCCCGCCAGGGGCAGCAGGTAGCCGCGCCAGCGCTCCAGCAGCTCGCGCGTGCGAGCGTCCGCGCTCTGCACCACCGCCTTCACCTTGGTGGCCGGAGACAGGTTGCTCTCGCCTCGGATGGTGCGCAGTCCCTCGATGGCCGCGATGACCGGCGCCATCTCCGACTCGGCCGCCTCGTCCACCAGCGCCGTGTCCGGCGTCGGGTACGGGGCAATCATGATGCTCTCCGTCGGCCGGGTCATCGGCAGCTTCTGCCAGATCTCCTCGGTGATGAAGGGCATGAACGGGTGGATCAGCCGCAGCACGCGATCCAACGCGTAGACGAGCACCGCGCGCGTGGTGTCCTTCGCCGCCGGGTCCTCGCCATAGAGCGAGCCCTTGGCCAGCTCGATGTACCAGTCGCAGAGCTCCGCCCAGAGGAACTGGTACAGCGTGGAGGCAGCCTCCGCGAAGCCGTAGACCTCCAGCGACGCGCTGGCCTCCGTCGTCGCGCGCTGCAGCCGCGAGAGAATCCACCGGTCCGCCAGCGTGAGCGGCAGCTCCTTCGGCGAGCGGCCGTCGTACTGGTACCCCCCCATGTTCATCAGGGCGAAGCGGCTGGCGTTCCAGAGCTTGTTGCAGAACGCCTTGTAGCCGGCGAGCCGGTCCATCGACAGCTTGATGTCGCGGCCCTGCTGGGTGAGCGAGGCGAGCGTGAAGCGCAGCGCATCCGCGCCAAACGCGGGCATGCCCTGCGGGAACTTGTTCTTCAGCGTCGCGTTGAGCTGCTCGGGCTTCGCGCCGAGAATGACGTCCAAGGGGTCGATGACGTTCCCCTTGACCTTCGACATCTTCTCGCCCTTCTCGTCGCGCACCATCGCGTGCAGGTAGACGGTGCGGAAGGGCACGTCGCCCATGAAGTGCAGGCCCATCATCATCATCCGGGCGACCCAGAAGAAGATGATGTCGTGGCCCGTCTCCATGACGGACGTCGGGTAGAAGGTCTTCAGCTCCGCGGTGTCGCGAGGCCAGCCCAGCGTGGAGAACGGCCAGAGCGCGGACGAGAACCAGGTGTCCAGCACGTCCGAGTCCTGGATGAAGCTCTTGCCGCCACACTTGGGGCAGGACTCCGGCATCGTGCGCGCGACGATGGGCTCCGCGCGAGCGAAGTCCACGCCGCCCACCTTCACCGTCGGGGCATCCAGCGGCAGGTCCGTGTCGTCACCCTGCCGGGGGCTGCACGACGTGCAGTAGTACGCGGGAATCTGGTGGCCCCACCACAGCTGGCGGCTGACGCACCAGTCGTGGATGTTGCGCATCCAGTGGAAGTACGTGTTCGTCCACGCCTCGGGGACGAACTTCGTGCGGCCCTGCTCCACCGCTTCAATCGCGGGACGCGCCAGCGGCTCGATCTTGATGAACCACTGCGGCGACAGGCGCGGCTCCACCACGGTGGTGCAACGCTGACAGGCGCCGATGGACAGCTTGTGCGGCTCTTCCTTCTCGAGCAGCCCCTGCTCCTGCAGGTCCGCCAGCACCGCCTTGCGCGCCTCGAAGCGGTCCATCCCGGCGTACTTGCCGGTGTCCTTCGTCATCCGCGCCGCTTCGTCCAGGATGGACACCATCGGCAGCTTGTGACGCAGGCCCGTCTGGTAGTCGTTGAAGTCGTGCGCGGGCGTCACCTTCACCACGCCGGTGCCGAACTTCGGGTCCACCAGCTCCGCGTCCGCGACGATGGGAATCTCGCGCCCCGTCAGCGGCAGGACGACGAGCTGGCCGGCCAGCCCCACGTAGCGCTCGTCCTCGGGATGGATGGCCACCGCCGTGTCGCCCAGCATCGTCTCCGGGCGCGTCGTCGCCACGGTGAGCGTGCGGTCGCTGCCCTTGATGGGATAGCGGATGTGCCAGATGGAGCCGTTCTTCTCCTCGTGCTCGACCTCCAGGTCGCTCAGCGCCGTGCGGCACGAGGGACACCAGTTGATGAGCTTCTGGGCCCGGTACATCAGGCCCTCTTCGTACAGCCGGACGAAGACCTCGCGGACCGCGGCGGACGACGGCTCGTCCATGGTGAAGCGCTCGCGGCTCCAGTCCAGCGACGCCCCCAGGAAGCGGTGCTGTTCGCCGATGCGGGCGCCGTACTTGCCCTTCCACTCCCAGACGCGCTTGAGGAACGCCTCGCGACCGATGTCGTGACGGCTCTTGCCCTCGGTCTTCTTCAGCTCCTTCTCCACCACCATCTGCGTGGCGATGCCGGCGTGGTCCGTGCCGGGGAGCCAGAGCGCATTGAAGCCGCTCATCCGCTTCCAGCGCGTGAGGATGTCCTGGATGGTCGCGGTCAGCGCGTGACCGATGTGCAGGCTGCCCGTGACGTTGGGCGGGGGCAGGACGATGGAGAAGGCGGGCTTGTCGGACGTCGCCGCGGCGCGGAAGTAGTCGCGCTCGAGCCAGAAGGCATAGAGGCGAGCCTCGACCTCGGTGGGCTCGTAGGCCTTGGACAGTTCGGTCGTATCGGTCATTGAAGACGGCCAGCCCCCCTGAGGGGGCCGGCGGGGAAGTCAGGAGGTTTGCGGCGAGAAACTCGCCTCAGTGCTGCGTCTCTCGGTCCTTGATCAGCCGCTCGAGCTCCTGGCGGATGATCGTCTCCGCGAGCTGCGGTACGACCTCCCAGGCAATCTTCTCGATGACCTCACGGGAAGCCTTGGACAGCGCCTCGCGCAGCAGGGCCTCGCCCCCATCCGCCGCGGGACGGGCGACCGGAGGCCCCCGCTGCGCCGGAGCGGCCGGAGCCACGGGCCCACCCATGTCGAGCGAGATCTCCTCCGCGCCGCTCGTGTCGGGCAGCGAGTCCTCGATGCTGATGGCGGGCTGCGCGGCCACGGGAGCCGGAGCGGCGGGAGCGCCCAGCCCGAACGGATCCCTCGCGCGGGCCGCAGGCTGCGGCGCGCCCCCCTGGATGGGAGGAAGCGGCGTGGCGCCCGGAGGACGCGGCAGCCCCCCCGGCATCCCCGGAGCCGGAGCGCCAGGACGGGCCACCATGCCCGGAGCCCCAGGGCCCGGCGGCATGCCCGGACGCGGAGGCATGCCCGGCGCGGGAGCACCCGGCGGAGGCGGCACACCCGGACGCGCGACGGCGCCCGGCGGCATGCCCGGCCCAGGAGGACGCGCACCCGGTCCCGGCGGCATTCCAGGCCCAGGAGGACGCGCACCCGGCCCCGGCGGCATTCCAGGCCCGGGAGGACGCGCACCCGGCCCCGGCGGCATGCCAGGACCCGGAGGACGCTGCGCCATGCCCGGCCCCGGCGGCATGCCAGGACCCGGAGGGCGCGGCGCCATGCCAGGCCCCGGCGGCATGCCCGGCCCGGGAGGACGCGCACCCGGCCCCGGCGGCATGCCAGGACGGGCACCCACGGGCGCCGCGACGGGCGCGGGCTGCGGCGCCACCGGAGCGGCGGGCGTGACGGAAGGACGAATCACCTGCGTGGCGATGGAGGCCGGCAGCGTGTTGGACTTCTGGCCGACCAGCGCCTTCACCTTGTCGAGCAGAATCTGGCTCTCGAAGGGCTTGGTGACGTGGTCGTCCGCGCGGGCGGCGCGAGCCCGGTTCTCGTCGAAGGCCTCGAAGGTGCCCGCCAGCAGCATCACCGGGATGCCCTGGGTGGCGGGGTCGTTCTTCAGCGCCTCGCAGACCTCGTAGCCGCTCTTGCCCGGCATCGTCACATCGGCGAGGACGACGTCCGGGCGCATCTCGCGCACGCGCGAGATGGCGTCCAGCCCGTTGTCCACCGCGGTCACCTGAAAGTCCTCGGTCGCGAAGATCATGCCGATCACCTTGCGAATGGTGAGCGAGTCATCGGCGACCAGCAGATTCTTGGGCATCGGTATCGGGCCTCGGGGGCGTCGACCCCCCTGAATTCGTTGAGAAATCCGGCCGAGAAAACCTTCTTCACGGCACGGTATCAAGCCCGGCAGCTTACGGTTTGCGCTCCGGGACGATCAAGAAAACATGCGCTGCAGGTCAAGGAACAGCACTGGCTCCGGCAATCCAGGGACGCGGAAGCTTCCCGCGGTGTCGTCCGGCTCGAAGCGCTGCAGGACACCCAGCACTCGCGTGGCCGTCAGCCCTACGTTACGCCCCGCCAGTTCCGCCAGGAGAAAGAATGGCTCGGGCGCGGGGGGAGCCCCCAGCAAAGCGGGAACCGAACAGATGGGCCACAGGACCTGGGCATGCGGAAAGATACCGGCCACCGGTCCGCTCTGCACGGGCAGGACGCTGAAGGACTCACCCCGCTCCACCACCTGGGACACGAAGGCCAGGGGAACGCCGAACAGGCGCCCCTGTGACTCGAAGACGAGCGCCCGCTCGGGCACGGACTCGGCCCAGTGCACGGGGCGCGGGGGAGCAGGCGTGGCTCGAGGCCCCACCCGGTGCGGCAGCGCCTCCGCGATGAGCTCCAGGTACAGCCGCTCCTTGTGGAGCACCGCGCCCCGGCTCAGCGGCGCCAGCGAGTCCGCGAGGCCCGAAGGCAACAGGAAGAACGGCGCGCGCGCGACATCCGCGACCTCCACCACCGAGCGGACCCGCACCGCGAGCGTGGGACTCACGTCGAGCACCACCACCATGCCCACGTCCGGCTCCGGCGCGCCGCCGAGCAGCGCCGCCAGATCCTTCACCTCGAGCACGCCTCGCAGGTTGCTTCCATGGGAGCCAGGCATCGCCACTTCCATGACGGATGTGGCTTCCACGGCATAACGGGTCTCCCCGGCTTCGACGAGCAAGCAGAGTCGGCGACCGCTTTCGAAGGGCGACACGGGAGCGACCCTAGCAGCGTTCCGATGGATGGTGCTAAGCCATGCGGGAGATGGCGCGCATCCTCCTCGTCGACGACGAAAAGATCGCCCGCACCCTCTACGGCGACTACCTCACGGCCGTGGGGCACACCGTCACGGCGGTGGCCACGCTCCACGAGGCCCGACAGGCGCTCGCCGCGGACCGCTTCGACGCGGTGGTGACGGACCTCATCCTCCCCGGTGGCGACGGCATGGAGGTCCTCCGGCACGTGCGGGAGCGACACCCGGGCGTGGAGGTCGTCGTCATCACCGGCCTCGACAAGGTGGACCCCGCCGTGCGCGCCATCAAGAGCGGCGCCGCGGAGTACCTGGTCAAGCCCGTGGCACCAGAAGCCCTGCAGCACGCCGTGCGCCGCGCGCTCACCACCCGCGACCTGATGCGGGAGAACGCCTCCCTGCGCCGACATGTCGCGCTGCTGGAGGCCGGGCAGCGACTGGCCACGACGCTGGACCGGGAGAAGCTGGCCACCGCCACCACCGGCGCGCTCGAGTCCATGGGCTCCGCCAACGCCATCGTCCTGCTGGAGCGCGACGCCGCGGTGGGCCTGCGCACGCAGGGCACGCGCGGGCTGCCCACCGGCGCCGAGGAGACGGTGGTCGCCTGGCTGCGCGAGCAGCTCCTGGAAGCGCGCTCCCCTCGCGAGCTCGAGGTGCCGGACGTCCCCTTCCAGCGAGTCCTCACCTTCCCCGCCGTCGAGGGCGACGCGGTGCTGGGGCACGCGGTGCTCTTCTACGCGGACGCCCGCGACAGCGAGGGCAGCGCCTCCGAGGCCGCCAGCTACCTGGTGCGCAACTGGGCGCTGGCGCTGCGCAACCTGGGTCGCTTCGCGGCCGTCGAGGACCTGGCGTACATCGACGACCTGACGCGCCTGTTCAACACGCGCTACCTGCACCTGATGTTGGACCGGGAGTTCCAGGACGCGCCCCAGACGCACCGCCCCTTCAGCCTGCTGTTCCTGGACCTGGACCACTTCAAGTCCATCAACGACAACCACGGCCACCTCGTCGGCTCGAAGCTGCTCGTGGAGACGGCGCGCGTGGTGAAGGGCTGCGTGAGAGACCACGACGTCGTGGCGCGCTACGGCGGCGACGAGTACGTGGTGATGCTGCGCAACACCGACTCGGGCGGGGCCCTCAAGGTCGCCGAGCGCATCCGCCGCACCATGGAGACGCATCGGTTCCTGGCGCGCGAGGGGCTGTCGCTCAAGCTCACCACCTGCATCGGCGTGGCGAGCTTCCCCGAGCACACGCGAGACAAGGCCACGCTGCTGGATTTGTCGGACCGGGCCATGTACCGCGGCAAGCGCGGCACCCGGAACGTCGTCTACATGGCCGCGCAGGACCTGGAAGCCCCCCCAGCCGAACGTCGCCAGGGAAGCACCGGCACCTAGCTCAGGGCCGCATGCTGCCGACGGTGAGCCGCTTGACGATGCTGGGCTCCGGCGCCTCGGCGCTGGCGCCCTCCTTGCCCACGGCCTCCACCGACTCATGCGGGGCACCGGAAATGATGAGCTTGAACTTCTCCACCGCCTCCTGGGCGTGCTGGGCCTGCTCGGGGTCCAACCGGGCGATGAGCTGCCAGAAGAGGGCGGCGTGCTCACGCTCCTCGTCCATGACGTGCCGGAGGACGGCCTTGGCCTCCTCGTTGTCGGTGGCGTCGATGTGGGCGGCGTAGAGGTTGATGGCGTCCAGCTCCGCCTCGATGTTGAGCCGGATGGAGCGGGCCAGCTCGGCGTCGGTCATCTTCCGAGGCACGAGGGAGTGGAACGGGTCGGTCTGCGGCATGAGAGGCCCTCCGAGGCCGGGCGACGGCGTCCAGCAGGCTGGGCGACGCGGGAAGAACGCGGGAAGCATCCGCGTCCCCGGCGGGCCGGTCAACGGATTCCCTCCAGGCGCGTTGCGTGGGATGGGCCGCCTCCGTCATGCTTCCCGACATGGAGATTCCCGCGCCGCTCGCCCAACTGCTCCAGGCCCTGGACGCGGGGGACCTGCCAGCCGCGCGCACGGCCGCGGCGGCGCTCCAACGCTCCGGCCTCCACGCCACCCAGCTCGCCGCGGAGGTGCTCCACGAGCTGCGCCAGCCCCTGCTCGGCGTGAAGGCCTATGCCCAGCTGCTCGCCGAGGACGGCGGCCCCTCCGGCCCATTGCGCCTCTTGATGTCCCAGGTGGAGCGGATGGAGCAGATCGTCTCCGACTTCATCCGGCTCGCCAGCGAGCGACATGCGCCGCAGCAGCGACTGTCCCTGGCGGCGCCCATCTGGGCCGCCGCGAAGCTCTTCAGCGTCAACCCCGACTCGGCGCGAATCTCGCTGGAGGTGGAGGCCCCGGAGGACATCTCCGTCCAGGGCAACTCGCGCCTCATCGAGCAGCTCACGCTGAACCTGCTCAACAACGCGCGCGACGCCATGTCGGGGCGTGGACGGGTGAAGGTCGTGCTCACGCGCGAGGGCTCGGCGCCCGTGCTGTACGTGGCGGACTGGGGCCCGGGCATCCCCGACGAGCTGCGCGAGCGCATCTTCGAGCCGTACGTCACCGCGAGCAAACGCGGTACGGGCCTGGGGCTCGCCGTGTGTCGACGAATCGCCGAGGAGCACCACGCGCGCATCGACCTCGCGCCGCAGGGCGCGCTGCGGGACGTGCCGGCGCCGGCCACGGTGTTCCGCGTGCAATTCCCCGCCTCGGAGACGGCCCCCGGGCCGCGCAAGCGCCTGCTGGTGGTGGATGACGAGACCATCATCCGCATGGTGTTCCGCGACTTGATGGGCAAGGAGTGCGAGGTCATCGAGGCGGCGAGCGGCGAGGAGGCGTTGGACCTGCTGCGCGAGGCGCCCGTGGACCTCATCGTCACGGACAAGAACCTGCCGGGCCTGTCCGGGCTGGAGCTGGCGCAGCAGGCGCGGCGGCTGTCCGCCACGTCGCGGGTCATCCTGATGACGGGCTATCCGTCGCTGGTGACGACACAGCAGGCGCTGGAGCTGGGCGTGGTGGACTACCTGCTCAAGCCCTTCGACGACATTCGCGAGGTGCGCACGCTCTTGCGCTCCACGCTGGCGGCGCCGCCCACACAGCCCGGTGCCGCGGCCCAGGTGAAGCGCGTGGACGTGCTGGAGGACAACCCCGCCACCGCCGCGCAAATCGCCGAGGCGCTAGAGTTGATTGGCCTGGAAGCCCGCGTGCTGCCCACCTCGGAGCTCATCGCGCTGGAGCCGCCCGCGGGCGTGGTGGTGTCCTGGGACTTCGCGCCGGCCTATGGGCGCAAGGCGCTGGAGCTGGGCAAGGCCATGGCCCAGGGAGCGCCCTTCGTGGTGCTGGCCGAGCACCTCACCATGGAGACCGCGCTGGAGTCGCTTCGCGCGGGGGCCTCGGCCTGTCTGCCCAAGCTGCTGTCCGACACCACTGCGCTGAGCCGTGAGCTGAGCCGCGCGTTCAAGAAAGGCGTCCCATGAGGCTTGCGCTCCTGTCCGTCCTGCTGCTGGGTGTGGCGTGTTCCTCAAACAAGCCCCCGGTGCAGGGCGAACCGGACGCGAGCGGCCCGGAGGACTCGGGCTCGGACGCGGGGACGCAGCCAGACGGAGGCGTGGACCCTGGCGACGGCGGCTCGGGGGATGACGGCGGCACGGGCGCCGACGCGGGGCCCGGTGAGGAGGACGCGGGAAGCTGCGAGCCACCTCCGTCGGTGCGGGAGTCCCTGCTCGTGCCCGGGCTGAACAACCCCCGCCGACTCGCCGTGGACGCGACGGACATCTACATCTCCGAGTCGCACTCGCTGCGGCCCAATGCCCCGGCAGGAGAGGGACAAATCCTTCGCCTTCCTAGAGCTGGCGGAGGAGCGACCTCCGTTGCCAAAGGCTTCTTCGCGCCGGATGCCATCGCGGTGGACGCGAAGAACATCTACGTGCTCGACCAGATTGGACTCTGGCGCGTGGACAAGGCCACGGGTGAGCGCGGTACGGTGCCCATCGAGTCCTCGCTGAACAGCGTCATCACGGGGGGCACCGATATCCGCATCGGACGACTGTCCGGAAAGGACGTCCTCGTCGTGGCGACGGGGCGCCGCCGCCTCGTCCGCGTCGACACGACCGGTGCCACGCCTTCATCCCTGGTGCTCTTCGAGGGCACCGTCGACACCCAGGTCCGTGGCGCGCGCATCGACGGCACCGACGTGTGGTTCCTCGTCACGGGAGGCACCGAGCCAGGCCTCTACCGCGTCCCGCTGGACCTGGACACGCCGGCCCAGCGCGTGGATGCGAGCATCACCACGGGCACCTCGCTGGAGCTCACGCCCACGCACTTCCTCATCACCGAGGGCAGCGGAGGCACCGGCCGGCTGCTCAAGCGGCCCCGAGCTGGCGGCGAGGCCCGCGTGCTCGCGGAGGGCCTGCAAGGCCCGCTGTTCCCGGTGGAGTTGAACGGCGCCGTCTACTTCAAGGACGCCGTGCCCCGCTCCTCCGCCTTCCTGCGCCGGACCCGGGGCTGTCCTCCCGGCACCTCCGACGCGGTCGGCCCCGAGGGAACCGGCCCGGGTGGACTCATCGCGGACGGCGACACCCTGCTCTTCACATCCCAGGAGAGCGGCACCGGGGGCGCCGTCGGCCGCGTTCCCTGAAGTTCCATCCCCTACGAAAGACAACGGCCCCGGCGCCTCGAAAGAGGCATCCGGGGCCGAGGCCAGCTCACCCGCCACATCCCGAGCCGTGGGGCCCGGGACGCGGAGCGTGGCTCAGTACTCCATGTCGTCGCCGCCGTAGTCCGGCATGCCGCCACCGCTACCACCGCCGCTGCCGCCCTTGGACTTGCCCTTCTGGCGCTCAGCGACCATGGCCTCGGTGGTCAGGAGCAGCGAAGCGACGGAGGCCGCGTTCTGCAGCGCGGTGCGCTCCACCTTGGTCGGGTCGATGACGCCGGCCTTCTCCAGGTCCTCGTAGGTGTCCGTGCGCGCGTTGTAGCCGAACGCGCCCTTGCCCTCGCGAACCTTGTTGATGACCACGGCGCCCTCGACGCCCGCGTTGCTGGCGATCTTCCGCAGCGGCTCCTGGAGCGCGCGACGGATGATATCCACGCCGAAGTTCTGCTCGCCGCCCGGCTTGAGCTGCTCGAGCGCCGGCAGCGTGCGCAGGTAGGCGACACCGCCGCCCGGGACGATGCCCTCCTCGACGGCCGCGCGAGTCGCGTGCAGCGCGTCCTCCACGCGGGCCTTCTTCTCCTTCATCTCCGTCTCGGTGGCCGCGCCGACGTTGATGACGGCCACGCCGCCCACCAGCTTCGCCAGACGCTCCTGGAGCTTCTCGCGATCGTAGTCGCTGGTGACGGTGTCGATCTGGCCGCGGATCAGCTTGATGCGGCCCTCGATCTCTTCCTTCTTGCCGTTGCCATCGACGATGGTGGTGTTGTCCTTGTCCACCGTGATGCGCTTGGCGCGGCCCAGGTCGTTCAGAGTCAGGTTCTCGTACTTGTGACCCAGCTCCTCGCTGACCACCATGCCGCCGGTCAGCGTGGCGATGTCCTTGAGCATCTCCTTGCGACGGTCGCCGAAGCCCGGCGCCTTCACCGCGGAGACGTTCAGCACGCCGCGGATCTTGTTCACCACGAGCGTGGCCAGCGCCTCGCCCTCGATGTCGTCGGCGATGAGCAGCAGGGGCTTACCGGAGCGCGCGACCTGCTCCAGGATGGGGACCATGTCCTGCATCGAGGAGATCTTCTTCTCGCTGATGAGGATGTACGGGTCCTCGGCGACGACCTCCATCCGGTCACGGTTCGTCACGAAGTACGGAGAGATGTAGCCGCGGTCGAACTGCATGCCCTCGACCACTTCGAGCGTCGTCTCCAGGCCCTTGGCCTCCTCGACGGTGATGACGCCCTCCTTGCCCACCTTCTCCATCGCGTCCGCGATGATGGTGCCGATGGTCTCATCCCCGTTCGCGGAGATGGTTCCAACCTGGGCAATCTCCTTCTTGTCGGAGGTCGGCTTGGAGAGCTTCTTCAGCTCCGCCACCACCACCTCCACCGCCTTGTCGATGCCGCGCTTGAGGTCCATCGGGCTGTGGCCCGCGGCCACCAGCTTCAGGCCCTCCTCGTAGATGGACCGGGCCAGCACCGTCGCCGTCGTGGTGCCGTCGCCCGCCTTGTCGGAGGTCTTGGACGCGACCTCCTTCACCATCTGCGCACCCATGTTCTCGAAGCGGTTCTCGAGGTCGATCTCCTTGGCGACGGTGACGCCGTCCTTGGTGACCGTGGGCGAACCAAAGCTCTTCTCGATGACCACGTTGCGGCCCTTGGGACCCAACGTCACCGCGACCGCGTCCGACAACGTCCGGACGCCTCGCAGGATGGCCTCACGCGCGGACTGGTGGAAGAAAATCTCCTTCGCTGCCATCGCAACCTCCTGATGTTACTTGGAATTTTCGTGGATACTACGCAGGTCGTTAGCACTCGACCCTGGCGAGCGCCAACATAAGGGTCAGCCCAACGATGTCAACCAGGAAGGGCGGACGTGTGGGCGAGCGGACGGCCCGACGCGTGCCGGGGAGGAGCCTTTTCGGGGGCTACTCGGCGAAGCGCATCAAGGTGAGCAGCTGGCCCATGTCCAGGGGCTTGTTCAGCGTGAGGGCCACGCCCTTGCGCAGGCCGCGCTCGGTGATGTTCCCGTCCGTGCTGGCCGTCATCAGGAGCACGGGGATGGCCTGGAAGCGCGGATCGGCCTTCAGCTGCTCGGTGAAGGTGATGCCGTCCATGTGGGGCATGATGAAGTCGGTGATGACCATGCCCACCTGGTTGCGCTCGAGGATGTCGAGCGCCTGGAGCGCATCCGACGCCGAGTACACCGTGTACCCATGCATCTCCAGGAAGCGAGAGAGCAAGGTGCACAGCTCGAGATCATCGTCGACGACAAGGATGTTCACGGGACGGAACGCCGCACCAGCACGGGCGGCGGAACGTAACAGCCGCACCCGTCGTTGACAACGCACAGCGGGGCTTCTTATGAGCCGGGCCATGGAGAAGCGGACCGGGAAGCGATCGGGGTCGGGGGACCCGACGGCGCGGCTGGAGGCGGTGTCGGACGCCTTCGAGTCGGGTGACATCGAGGCGGCGCTGGCACAGGTGGAAGGTCTGCTTTCGGACGCGCCGGAGCTGCCGGAGGCCCTGCACTACCGGGCCGCGGCGCTCGCGGAGCTTGGACGGCTGGAGGAGGCGGGCCGCGCCTATGGCCAGGCCCTCAAGGTCGCCCCCGAGGACCTGGAAATCCTCCTGGGAGCCGCGGACTGCCTGGTCTGCCGGGCCGGCGAGGACCGGGAAGCGGTGGAGGAAGGCCTGGGCCTGTGCGCGCGGGGCAAGCGCCTGGCCCAGCGCGAGGACGACGTGGAGATGCTCTACGAGTTCCTCCTCCTGGAGGGCATGGGGCTCAACCAGATGGGTGAGTCCGAGCAGGCCCTGCTGAGCCTGGACGCGGCGCTGGGGCACGTGCCGCGCTCGGTGGACGCGCGGCTGGAGCGGGGCATCGCCTTGTTCGAATTGTGCCGCTTCGACGACGCGCGCGCGGGCTTCGAGGCGGTGCTGAAGGACGCGTCCGACGAGGCGTGGGCGCACCACTACCTGGGGCTGATGGCGGAACGGCGGGGGGACGAAAAGGAGGCCAGGAAGCGCTTCGCCAAGGCCCAGTCACTGGCGTCCGAGGAGTTCCCGCCCCCCGTGGAGCTGGCCGAGGCGGAGTTCGACCGCGCGGTGGAGGACGCGGTGAAGGCCCTGCCCCAGCATGCCAAGCAGTACCTGGACAACGTCACCATCGCGGTGGAGGACCTGCCGTCGGAGGAGGACCTCCTGGGGCAGTCCCCTCCCCTGTCTCCGAGCATCCTCGGCGTCTTCCGGGGAACGCCCGTGGGCGAGCGCAGCGTGACGAACGCGTATGACCACTTCCCGGCGTCCATCGTGCTGTACCAGAAGAACCTGGAGCGCTTCGCGAAGACGCGCGCGGAGCTCATCGAGCAGATTGGAATCACGGTGATGCACGAGGTCGGTCACCTCATGGGGTTGGACGAGGACGACCTGTGGCTGCGGGGGCTGGACTGACGGCGGCGGCCGCGCGCCGTTGCTTCAGGGCGGCGAGCGTCTGGCGGATGCCCTCGGCGTAGGGCGTCCTGGGCACGTCGCCGAGCAGGTGGCGCAGCTCCGAGTCGTCCATCAGCACGGGCTGGGTGTGCAGGTAGTGCATCTCCACCAGCTCGCGCATGAACGGGTCGAAGAGGCCGACGAGGCGAATCATCCCCTTCCCCATCGTCATGACCTTCGTGGGGCGGCCGACCTGTCGGTAGGTTTCCTCGACGAGCTTGCGCTGGCTCGTCACGCCCGCGCCGGCGAGGTTCCAGGAACGGCCATAGGCGCGAGGCTCGTCCATCAGCTTCGTCACCACGGGGCCCACGTCGGGCACGTAGATGAAGTCGTGCGGCGAGTCGATGGGGCCGATGAGCTGCGCGCGCTTGCCGTCCACGGCGGCGACGAAGGCGCGGTACAGGAAGCTGAGCTCGACGCCGGGGCCGTAGAAGTCGGGGAGGCGAAGGATGGTGCCGCGAATCGTGCCGGCGGCGTGTTCGGCCAGGAGGAGGTCTTCCTGCTCCTTGCGCATGCGGCCCTTGAAGCTGTTGGGCTCGCGCGGGTGGTCGTCCTTGACGGGCGTCGTGCGCGGCAGGCCGTAGGGGTAGACGGTGCCGATGAGGACCACCTGCTTGACGCCCTCGGCGATGGCTCCGTCGAGCGTCTTGCGCATCAGCACCGGGTGCAGGTGGAACCGCCAGTAGTTGACGCCGACCATGTAGACGAGGGTGTCGACACCGTGGGCGGCCGCGCGGACCGACGCCGGGTCCTCGGGGTTCCACGTCACGATTTCCGCGAGCGGGTCTGAGCCGAACTCGGCCTGCAGGGAGACCTTCGAGCGGCCCACCACCCGATAGGCCCTCCCCTGCGCCTTCAGCGCGTTGGCCACGCTCTGCCCGATGACTCCCGAGGCTCCGAACAACGCCACCTTGCCGTCCATGATGCGCTCCGTTTAGAACATCGAGATTTTTATGAACGCCGTTCTGTGAACACCGTTCATTTACTGGTGGCCGTTCGAATCGTCAAGCCCTAGGGTTGAGGCATGGGGATTTCGGAGCGCAAGGAGCGGCAGCGGGCGGAGCTGCGGGAGCAGATCCTCCGGGTGGCTCGGGACATGGTGGTGAAGGAGGGGTTCAGCGCGCTGTCGATGCGCAAGCTGGCGGAGGCGGTGGAGTACGCGCCCGCGACGCTGTACCTGCACTTCGAGAATCGGGAGGCGATTGCCCGGGAGCTGTGCGTGCGGGGCTTCGGGGAGCTGTTGGGGGCGCTGGAGCCGGGCTCGGCGGTGGCGGAGCCACTGGAGCGGCTGTCGGTGATGGGCGCGGCCTATGTGCGGTTCGGGCTGGAGCACCCGGAAACGTACCGACTCATCTTCATGGAAGACCCCAGGCTGTCGACCGAGCTCTTCCAAGGCGACTCGGACGGTGCGGGGCCTCGCGCTTTCGGCCTGTTGGCCCGGGTGTTCGAGGACCTGAAGTCAGCGGGGAGACTGGCAACCGAGGCGGACCCGGGGCGACTGGCCGAGGCACTGTGGGCGGGGCTGCACGGCATCGTGAGCCTGAAGCTGACGTGCGCGGCGTTCCAGACGTCCGCGGAGGAGCTGCGAGAGACGCTGACGGAGACGCTGGTGCATGGGCTGCCGGGGTTGAAGCCAGCGGCACGGTGAGCGTTGACGGAGCTGGGAAGGCCCGGCACTAATCGGCCACGGTAGGGCCTCCGGACCTGGTGGCCGGCCTGGGCTTCAAACCCAGTGAGAGGCGTTGAGAGACGTCTCTGGCGAGTTCGATTCCCGTGCCCTACCGCCATGTATCCCTTGAGTTCTCTGGCGCAGCCTTGACTGGACCATGGGACAATCCAAATAAAGCCTCTGCACATGACATAACCTTGGGCTTGCAGTTGCATCTCGCTTCATCGAAACCCTTGGAAGAGGCTGCGGACTTGTTATCTGCAAACCCTTCCCGCTTCAGTTCGACATCAACAGAAGGACCGACCCCTCGCTCTCCAGCTTTTCGAAGATCCACCAGCTTGCCGCGCGTAAAAAGCTTCAGCAGTATTGGGGGCGACTCGGATTTGAACCTATCAAAGGAACACCATACTTTGGGTTAAACCTGGATTATCGCCATCCAACCCGGCTGGACCTCGGATTGGAATAACTCACAATAGATTCAACACTGCCCACAAAATGTACGCCCGTTGCCTCCTTGGGCTCCAGGCCTGCGCCTGAGTGCATCACTGACGTTCAAGATGGGCACATCCCTGAAGACCCTGACCGTCCGGCAAAGGCTCTCATCACTCTCAAGTTGGCTGATCGCTTCGTGTTGAAAGCAGAGGCGACGCCGGTGATGCAACCCGAGGGACGTTCGCGCTCAGCAATGGGGACCGAGCTGACTGCGCACGATCTCGCGCCCGGGCGTGACGGTCCGGTAGGCACGCCGTCGGCCCCACCCGCTCCATCACAGGCAGTGTCAGCCCGGAGCACCTGTCAGTTCTATCTGGTATTACCCGACCCTGCGCTGCCGATGCGCTCCCGAGCGATGGGAGCCAGCGCCAGGAGGGCTCCGCATGCTGCCACGATCGTCGATTCTCCTACTGTTCGTGATGCTGGCCGGGTGCAGTAGCGCGACAAGATCGGTGCGTCTGGACACGGGTCCGGGCAAGCCCATCACCTTCACTCCACGCTCCGGTGACGCGGGACCGGTGGAACTGAACGAAGACGACTTCGAAGAGGCCGTGGCGAAGTTGGGCCGAGATGTGCCCGGGTCCACGCAGCCTCGATCGGACGCTCGGCGGCTGTTCTGGTTCCCTGCGAATGATGCGTACGCAGACGCACGAGGGCGCATCGGTCTCGTGTCTGTTGGCTCGGAACTGGACTCGTACAGCGACCACCTCCCACCGATTGAGGCATGGAGGCCGGAGGCGGATTCAGAACTCACGCGCGCCTACGGCCGCTGGTGCGATCGGACGCAGCGCACCCGAGATTGTCTGCATCTACTGGAAGACGGCCCCACTCTTGGCGAAGAAGGAAAGCGCACCCTGGCCCTCCAGTTCGCAATGGGCTCGGTCATGGACGAGACCCATGATGCGCTGGGAAAGATGGTGGATCCGGTCGCTGTGCGGAACACCATCATCACGGCCATGGCCGTGTACCTCGGCCTCTGGTTGCTGCCCGAGCCGGTGAGTAAGGGCGTGGCCGCCACCCTGACGGTCTGCCTCATCGCCTACTTGGGGGTGGACACCGTTTGGAACCTGGTCGCGGGGTGGCGGCAGCTTGCCGAGGACGTAGCGGTCGCCACGACCTTCGACGAGGTACGCATGGCTGGCGAAAAGTACGGCATGGTCATGGGCGAGAACGCGGCGCGCGTCTTCATCATGGTCGCGACCGCCGCCATTGGGAGCACCGCAGGGCTGGCGATCAAGGCACCGGCACTTCCGGGCTCGGCACAGGCGGTGCGGCTGGCCGATCTCCAGGGAGGCTTCCGGTTCACGGCGATCGCGGAAGTGGGCTCGGTGGCTATTCCCACCGAGGGAGCCGTCACCATCGCGCTCGCTCCTGGTGCGCTGGCCATGGCGGCACGAGGGACGAGCGCCGCTAGCACGGCCCCAGTGGACACGGAAGGCCCTTGGCACCACGTCGCCTCCGACAAGTTCAGCACCTCCACCAACAACGGGGGGCCCTGGACGCCAAGGTACCAGGAGATCTTCGACCGGGCAGGCATGTCGCTCGACGATGCGGCGAACCAGGTCCGCGTCCCGCGCCACAAGGGGCCACACCCAAGGGAGTACCATGAGGAGGTCTACGAGCGGCTGGACGAAGCAACATCGAGTTGCAAGAGCATCGAGCGTTGTCGGGAGGCGCTGACGAAAATCCTCGGTGTGTTGGCACGTGAGATCTCGAAGCAGGGGACCAGGCTCAATCGGCTGGTGACCCGAACCGAATGACGGAAGAATGACCTCATGCCGAAGCGGTTCTTCAAGTTGACCGATGATGTGTACCTCTCCGGCCGGTGGGAGCTGGGGCAGCCTCTGGATCACGAGGGCCGGAAACTCGATGACCCGTGGCAGTTCAGGATCGGGCAACGGGCTCAGTCGGACGAGCGCATCAAGATCCCCATCAAGATCTCCGGCAAGCCGCTCGACTATTCCCACGCGGCCTTCAGCATCCCCGTCGTCCACGCCCGCGTGGCCTCCCTCTTCACAGAGGTGGCACCCGACGACGTGCAGCTCATCCCTGTGGAGATCGACTCCCAGCCGGCTCAGCACTTCATCCTCAACGCCACCCGATTGGTGAAGTGCATCGACGACGCTGCGTGCGAGGAGGTGCGTTACTGGACACTGGAGGACGGAATGCCCGAGAAGGTGGGGACGTACTCCTCGGTGTCCGGGATGCGCATCGACACGGCGAAGGCGGAAGGCGCAAAAGTGTTCCGCACCTGGGGCTGGACCGTGGCCTTGATCGTGTCCGAGGAGATCAAGGAGGCCCTGGAGCGCGCGGGCCTCACCGGCGCGAAGTTCACGGACGTAACCGGCCCCGGGCCAGCCAATGGCCCTTGACCTATGCCGTTCCCACCCTCGGGCCCAAGATGGTCGGACGCGGGTGGACCTCCATGGACGCTCCACCTGCCCCGCTCCAGAGGGAAACCGGCCGACCCTCAATCCCTAAACGCTAACCATTGCGAGCAAGGGACTGGGCGCAGACCCTGCTCACACTCCACGAAGCAACAATGAGGCAGATGTCTGCGATTAACCCAAACACATCCAGTGTCCTGACTGTGGGTCACCCGAGCCACTGTCAGAGTCCGCATTGACGCGCGGTTAGCGCAATTCACCACAGGCTCAATCCAAATCGAAGCGCCCGCTCGACATGAACAATGCACTCGTGCATTTGAACTCAGGCGGCCGGCAGCCTCGACACGCACAGGGACATCATGAGTCATCCAGAACGTGAAGATGAGCGAAGCACCGAAGCGCTCATCCAGGCATCACTCGAGGGTGAAGAGGATGACGAGCGTGCCTGGGCAGCCATCCGCGTGCTGCATTTCCGGGGAACGCGCGACGTGCTGGACGCCGCCCTGCGCCTTCTTGACGCTCCCTCCGCGAAGGCTCGGGGGCGCGGCGCGGATATCCTTGGCCAGCTTGGAGCGAGTAGCCCTGGATCTGTCCCCGTCTTCACGCAGGAGCGTGGCGAGGCGCTGTTGGGCCTGCTCCGGCGGGAGGAAGACCCGGCTGTCCTTCTGTCAGCAGGCGTTGCACTGGGGCACCTCAGGGAGCCTCGTGCCCTTTCCGAGCTCATCCGTCTGGCGAGTCACCCCACTTCCGAGGCTCGGTATGGCGCGGTACACGGCCTGGCTGCCATGGATGCACCGGAAGCTGTCGAGGCACTCATCAGGCTCTCGTCCGACGCGGACCGCGACGTGCGGAACTGGGCAACCTTCGACCTGGGAACACTGAGGGAGAACGTAGACACACCGCAACTGCGTGATGCGCTCGCGGCGCGCCTCGGTGAGGAGGACTCAGAGATTTTCGGAGAAGCCCTCGTAGGTCTCGCGGCTCGCAAGGACCCACGCGCTGTCGAGCCCGTACGCGCGGCGCTGTGTGGCAATCCGGTGACGGTGTACGCGCTCGAGGCCGCTGCATCCCTAGGCAACCCGGAATTCTATCCGCTGCTCCTGGCCCTTCGCGATTCACCAGGCAAGGCGGATAGCTACTTCTTGAGCGTCCTCGATGACGTCATCTCCCGGTTCGGGCTGTAGAACCAAACGCAGACGTCGCCAGAACATCGGCCGTAGGAATACCCCGCTTCAATACACACACTGACGCAATTGCCAGAGCAAAAACCTTGCCTGCCATGCGCGCATCGGAGACGTCGAGGGCACGACGGCGCGTCCCGTCGCCCCAGGCCTCCTCTCATGGCCCCGAGGATTCAGGTCTCTTCCGCGACCGCCCGACCCTCACGAACCGCCGCCCCACACACGCTCAGAGGCCGGAGCCTGGGGCCTCCATCGCGGCGCCGGGCTCGCCCCATGGACGAACCTGACGACGCAGGAGCGCGCCGAAGACCAGGTACCAGACAGCGGCGAGCAACCCCAATCCGAGGCACCCCATCCACAGTGCGAACGCACCATGCCGGCCGAGCACCTGTCCCCCGAGGGCGGGAGCGACACATGTGGCGAGGCCCCACACCATGTGGAAGGCGCCCTGGTAGCTGCCCCGCGCATCCACGGGCGACAGGTCCGCCACCACCGCGGGCGCCACGGGGGATTGGATCATCTCCCCCAGCGTCCAAACCCCCACGGCCACGGCGGCAAGACCCGCGGAGGCGGAGAGGGAATGCAGCCCGAAACCCGCCCCCGTGAAGACCGCGCCCCAGGCCAGCAGCGTCATGCGACGAACCCGGACCGTCGCGCGCAGCAACAGCGGCTCTCCCACGGAGATGATCAACCCGTTGACCGCCATCACCGTGCCGAACATCGCCGGGTCCATGCCGCGCGACTCCAGGTCCACCGGAAGCGCGACGCCCCCCTGACAAAGGATGAACGTCGTCGCGAAGATGGGCACGACCAGGCCGACGAACCGGAGATTGCGGAACGGCGTCAGCATCGAGCCCACTTCAGCGGGCGTCTGGCGCACGCCCTCCGTCGAGGGCCGCGTCTCCGGCACCAACACCCAGATGACCATGCCGTAGATGAACGTCGTGCAGGCATCGAGGATGAAGAGGAGCTGGAAGCCCTGCCTCGACATGAACCCCGCCAGTGGCATCGACACCACGGTGGACACGTTGAGCACCCAGTACAGCAGGCCATAGGCGCGCGGGCGATCCACCTCCTGCACCACGTCCGAGATGATGGCGAAGAAGGCGGGCCGGTACAGCTCTCCCACGACGCCCAGGAGGAAGGCGGCGCCAAAGATGTGCACGGGCTCCCGGCAGAAACCGAGCAGCAACATCGCCCCCGCCCCCAGCCAGAGTCCCCCCGCCACGGTGAGCCTCCGACCCACGCGGTCCGCCAGCATTCCACCGAGCGGCCCGGCCACCACCGCGCCCGCGCCATACAGCGACGCGACGAGCCCGGCCCGCTCCACGGTGAAGCCCCGCTCCCCCGTGAGGTAGAGGGCCAGAAACGGCAGGATGAACGTTCCCAGCCTGTTCACCAGCGTCCCCAACCACAGCACCCAGAAGGTCCGGGGCAGGCCACCCACCAGGGGGCGCAGGACCGCGGCGACGTGGGCCCTCAGCCTCCCCGGCGGCGCGCTCACTGGGGTGTCCCGGTGAGCACGATGGCCGAGGGGCTCGACCCCGACGGGAACGGTGAGCCGACGATGGGAGCCAGCGCTCCCGACGCGGCGTCGAGCGTGTAGACCGAGACGTTGGGGCCTTCCGTCTCGATGTTCGTCAGGTACATGCGCCCGCCCACCAGGTCGAACGCGATGAAGCGAGGCCCCACCAACGCCGCGAAGGGCGAGCCAGGCACCGGGACCAGCGCACCGCTGCCGGGAAGGACGGAGAAGCCAGACACGGTGCCGTCCCCCCAATCCGCCACGTAGACGAAGCGGCCGGAGGGGTGAATCTTGATCTGCGCGGGGTTCGCGCCCGTCGGAAACGGAGAGCCCGCGACGGGAGTCAGCGCGCCAGTGATGGGATTCGCGGCGTAGCCCCAGACGTCGCTGGACAGGCCGTGCGCGACGTAGACCGCCCCCGTGAACGGATGGACGGCCACGGAGAAGGGCATCGTCCCCGCGCCGAAGGGCGACCCCGGCACGGGCGTCAGCGCCCCGGTAACCGGGTGGATGGCATACGCGGTGACGGTGTTCGAGACATCATTGACCGCGTACAGGAACCGCCCCAGGGGATTCATCCCGAGCGACAGCGGATGAGGCCCCGTCGCGAGGGGGGACCCCGCGAGCTGCGTCAGCGCCCCCGTCGTCGCATCCACCGAGTACGCCGTCAGCGTGTCATCCCCCCAGTTCGCCACATAGGCGAACCGGCCCTGCGGCGTGAACACCAGGTTGATGGGGCGCACTCCGGTGGAGAACGGCGAGCCGGGGATGGGCGACAGCGCTCCGGTCCTCGGGTCGATGGCGTAGACGGAGATGCTCGATGAGAAGTAGTTCAACGCGTACAGCAGCCGCCCGTTGGGGTGCAGCCGCATGAACGACGGGCGCTCGCCAGCCGCGAACGGGGCGAACGGCAGCGCGCCGAGCGCCCCCGTCCTCGGGTCGATGACATGCCCGGTGATGTCATGCGTATAGAAGTGACTCACATAGGCGAAGCGCCCGCCAGTCGCTCCACCTTCCGCGCTCGCGGGACTGGCGAGCGCGACCAGGCACATCAACGCTGACAGCAGGACGCACCGGCCCCAGGACTCGGGCCGCGACATGAGACGATCCACCAGGAGCACAGCGTCTTCTCTTTCTCGACACGGATGTGGCGTCAGGGGGCCCTGACAGCGGGCCCGGGTGAAGTCTTCAGGCGCTGGCCGCGGCGCGCGCGGGCACGGAGGCCTCGGTCGGTCCGCCGCACCACTTGTGGAGCACCGCCTCCAGGCCCGGGACGCCGGCGCGCGTCACGCCCCAGGCGACGATGCCATCGGGCCGGACGAGCAGCGCGGGGGGCAGGTCGATGCGGTCCCACGCGCCGCCGCGCGCCACGACCACCCGGTCCTCCCAGCCATGCCCCACGACGCTCGCGAAGCGCCCCTCGAGAGTCCTGTCCACGAGGACGAACCGCCGCTGGCGTAGCAACTCGTAGAGCCGGACCGGCCGCGCGTGGGGGAGGTCCATCTGGATGTCTGGGACGCGGCGCCCGACGAGCGGGTGCGCGTCCGCGCCGCGCGGTGGAGGATAGCGGAGCGTCAGCCCCGCGAACTCCTTCACCACGGGCAGTTGGATCGCATTCACCTTCAGCGACTGCATGATGAGCCAGCGCACCAGCCGCAACGGGGCGGCGCTGGAGATCTCATACTTGAACACGAGGTCCGTCTTGCGAAGGGTCGCCTTCGCGATGGGATGGCGCTCCTCCTGGTACGAGTCCAGCAATCCCTCCGGCGCCCAGCCTTGGAGCTCCGCGATCAGCTTCCACGCCAGGTTGATGGCGTCCTGCACGCCCACCTGGAGCCCCTGCCCTCCCGAGGGAATATGCGTATGGGCGGCGTCTCCCGCGAGCAGGACCCGGCCCGCGCGGTATCGGTCCGCCTGGCGCTGGTCGCTGCGGAAGCGAGACATCCACAGCGGCTCGTGAATGCCCAGGTCGACGCCGAGGATGGCGCGCACGCTCTGCTCCACCTCCTCCAGCGTGACGGCCTGCTCCAGCGGGACCTGCATGCGCGCGCGGTCCAACACGATGAGCCGGAAGGTGCCATCCCCGTAGGGGAACACCGCCACGGTGCCTCGCGCGCCGGTGATGGCGTGCACGGGCGGATCCGGCGGGTGCTTCAGTCGCACGTCAGCGGTGACCAGCGAGCAGTCGTACGACATGCCCTCGAAGCCGATTCCCGACAGGGAGCGAACCGCGCTGCGCACGCCGTCACATCCGACGACGTAGCTGGCGTGCTCCTTCCACGTCTTGCCGTCCGCGCCCTCCACGTCGAGCGTCACGCCCGAGTCCTCCTGCCGCAGCCCCACGACACGGGCCTCGCGAACCAGCTCGGCCCCCGCGCGCAGCGCCCACGCCTCCAGCACCTCCTCGGTGCGGTTCTGAGGCATGATCAACATGAAGGGGAAGCGCGAATCGAGTCGCCCGAAGTCCAGGTAGCTCTTCCCATCCCCCAACGGGCCGTGCTTCCAAGGCAGGCCCTTCTCGATGGTGGCGTCGGCCTGACCGCGCATGTCGAGCAGCTCCATCGTGTACGGCGTCAGGCCGAACGCCCGGGACCACGAGGATCGCTGGGCGCGGCGCTCCAGGATGCGGCAGGGGATGCCCGCGCTGGCGAGCTCGGCGGCGAGCGTCAGACCGGTCGGTCCAGCTCCGACAACGATGACCTTCGGGACGGGCGACACAGGGCTCCTGACGAGGACGGCGGCGGTGGGGTGAAGGGATGGGGAGATGCGAGCCCCGGACTCAGACCAGCTCCACGGACGCGTGGATGTTTCCGCGCACGGGCGTGACCCGCGGCTGGTGGTCCGGCGCGAGGAGGACCATGGGCAGCCCCAGCTTGGGGACCAGCGAGATGCGCATCGCCCGGTCGACGCGCGCTCCCGGGACGAGCGTCGGCCGGAAGCGCTGCAGCAACATGGACAGGACGAGCTTCATCTCCAGCTGGGCCATGTGGCGCCCCAGGCAGTTGTGGGGACCGGCGCCGAAGGGGGTGTACTCGTGCACCGTGGGCGTGGCCGTCCTCCACCGCTCCGGCTCGAACCGCTGGGGATTCGGAAAGAGCTCTGGCAGCCGGTGCGTCACGTAGGCGCTCGCGAACACCATGGTGCCCTCGGACAGCTCGTAGGGGCCGAGCTGGCACGCCTCGCTCGTGTAGCGCATCAGGAACGAGGCGGGAGGGAACAGCCGCAAGCTCTCCTTCACCACCAGATCCAGGTACTCCAGCTTCTTGAGCTGCTCCACTGTCGGTGGCGCGCCGCCCAGGGTCGTGCGCAGCTCCTCCTGGAGCGTGGCCAGCACCTGGGGATGTCGGTCCAGCAGGAAGAGCGTCCACGTCATGGACGCCGCGCTCGTGGAGTGGCACAGGACGTTGTAGGCCTCGCCCACGAGCTCGTCGTCCGTGAGCCCCTGCCCGTGCTCGTCCCGCGCCGTGATGAGCGCGGAGAGCACGTCCAACTGTCCGGCCTCCGCCTCCCGCTTGCGCCGGATGAGCACCCCGAGGATGTCCTCGATCTCCCGCGCGACCGCCAGCATCTCCCGGTAGGGCGCGCCAGGCAGGTCCACACGCAGGAGCAGCGTGGTGGGAGCGGAGGCGAGCTCCAGCAACCGGGCGATGAGATACTGAAGCCGCACACCGTCACCGGCGGGGTCCAGGCCGAACATCGTCTGCATGGCGATGCGCATGATGAGCCGCAGCAGATCCTGGTCGAGCCGTGGCCGCGTCTCCCCCACCGTCCACCGGTCCAACTCCGCCTGGGTGAAGCCGATGATGGTGTCCCGGCAGGCGTCGATGCGCTGGGGACGAAAGGCGGGCTGCATCAGCGTCCGGTGCTTGCGGTGGGCCGCGCCGTTCAGCCGGAGCAACCCGAACGTCAGCCGCTCCATCGCCGAATCGCGAGGCAGGTTGCTCTCACGGAAGGCATCCGAGATGAAGCGCTCCGGCTGGGTGAAGAGGAGCTGGTTGTACTCGGGGCCCAGCGCGTACACGTGCCTGGGCTTACGCGGATCCCACGCACTGACGGGGCCGTAGCGCTCAAACGCTCGCATGAAGTGCGCGGGAGGGTCGCCCAGCATCCGCAGGCCCTCCAACTGCCAGCCAATCAACGGCAGCGAGCGCGGCCCCGGCAGGCGAGGGGCGCGCGCCGCCACGGCCCCGGTCGTCATGATGCGCTCCGCGCGGCGGCGTGGGCGGGACGTTCCGCGGACGCGATGACGAAGTCCAGGTTCTCGAAGGTGCCGAACCGCTTCAGGTAGGCGCGGGCCGCCCAACGCACCACCGGGTTCATCCGCTCGGCCATGGCCCCCTCCCCCACCCGACGCAACAGGAAGGAGGAATAGGGCGGGCAGACGTGCTCGCGGATGGACTGGACCTCCACCGCGCCGAAGCCCTCGGCGGCGAGCTTCCGCGCGTAGACATCGCGGGTGTACATGTTCTCGCCCTTGATGTGCATGTTCTGCCGCTCGAAGGCGCCCACCTTCTGCCCGGCCATCGGCAGGATGTCCGCCAGCACGACGCGCCCCCCGGGCTTGAGGACCCTGAAGGCCTGGCGGAAGAACGCCTCGCGCGTGTTGAAGTGGTGGGCGGCCTCCACGCACACCACCTTGTCGAACGTGCCGTCCTCGAAGGGCAGCTCCGTGGCGGAGGCGGCCCACAGGTTGATGCGCTCGCCCAGGCCTCGCTCGAGGACGCGCCCCTGCACCACCTTGAGCTGCGATTCGCTGATGTTGACCGCGTCGATGCGCGCCGGTCCGAACTCCTCCATCCACAGGAGGTCCTGGTCCCCGAAGCCGCACCCCACGTCGAGGAGCCGGTCCCCGGGACCGAGCCTGGCCGTCTGTGCGACGAGCCGCACCAGCGCGCGGGCCGCCTCGTCCAACGTGGCCGGGGCGTCCTTCCAGAAGCCCATGTTCATGAACATGCTCTCCTCGGAGAGGGAGCCGCCCTGGGCCAGGAAGCCATAGTGCGCGCGGACGCGATAGTCGTGCAGGCTCAGCTTGCGGTATGCGTGTTGAAGGATGTTCATGGACCCACCTGTCTGGGGTTTCGTTCCACGGCCTCGAGCGCGCATCGCTCCGGCGACACCGGAGCGCGGCGGTGCCCGAGGCACATGGGGCGGAGAGTTCGCTACTTCGTGGCCTGGAGGACGCCGTGGGGCGTCCAGGCACCGCAGGGGATGCGGTCGGCGCGCTTGAAGCCCGCCGCCTTGACCCACGATTCGTACTGCTCCCACGCGTAGATCATCCCGCCCTCCGCGGGGATGGCCGCGAAGTACACGCTGTCCAGCGCCGCCATCAACGGACCGTCACCCGCGTCGTTGGAGATGGAGCTGAAGATGACGACCCGGCCACCGGGCGGCAGCGCCTCGTAGGCCCGGCGCAGCAAGGAGGTGTTCTCCTCCGGCGTCCAGATGACGAGCTGATGGGAGAACAGGACGCAGTCATGTCCCGGGGGGAACGGCTCCGCGAACATGTCGCCCGCGTGGACCTTGATGCGCTCCGACAACCCGGCCTCCGCGATGCGCCGACGCGTCAGGGGCGCCGTCCCGGGAATCTCCAGGACCGTCACCTCCACGTTCGGGTACGCCTGGGCCAGCGCGATGGCGTTCACCCCATCACCGCCGCCCACGTCCAGCACCTTGCGCACGCCCGAGAAATCCACGTGCTTGAACAGGAGCGGGTTGGACAGCTCAGACCACGAGCGCATGTACTCGTAGAAGACCTGCTCCATGTGGGGGTTCTCGGACAGGCGGTGGTAGAGGTCCCGTCCCGCCCCGCGCACCCGGCGAAGCCCCACGTTGCGGTTGGCCTTCAGCGACTCCGTGAAGTCGACCTGGCCCTCGTAGCAGATGTACTGCTCGAAGCCGACGACCGACTTGAAGATGGCCCAGGTCTCCTCCTTGAACATCCGGCTGATGACCTCGGCGTTGCGGTACGCCCCGTCCACCCGCTCCGTCAGCCGCAGGGACGTGGTGCCCAGAAGCAGGATGTCGATGGCCCGGGGCTGCAACTCCAGCCGCAGGGCAATCTCCTCCTTCGCGAGGCCCGGCTTGTGCTCGAGCAGTTCGAACAGGTTGAGTTCGCAGGCCGCGTTCAGATATTGGGCCGCCGAGGCGCCGAACAGGATGAACGTCAGATCATCGTGCGTCAGCGGACCCGTGGCGGGCCGAGCCGCCACCTTCAAAAGCGCGTTGTCGGTCTTCATCTGGGTGTTCCTCCACATCAAGAGACTGCAGTCGTTCGACCGGCCACATCACGAGGGCAAGGCTCCGCCAGGACCCCACGGGGCCTCTTCCTCGACTGACTTCTGGGAGACGGCAAAAACCCTACGACGTCTGCTCACTCCGGGTAGACAGGGGACGCATGTCTGTCCATGCATTGTCGATGTGGGCCACACAGTCCGAACGGGCTCCGTGGAATCCCTCATCTCGCCAGCCGGGAGGATTGGGGCGCTCCACGGGCCAGATGGAGTACTGCCCTTCGTGGTTCACGACGACCTTGCATGACACGGATTCGTCACTGCCCAGGAATGCAGCCATTGTCTTGTTCCTCCCCCCCAACTCCAGGGAACCAGCATCCAACGGGTCGATACGGCGCTCACTCCTTGATGAGGTGGAGGCGCACGCGCTTGAAGTGCTCCAGGAGCTCCACGGCGGACTTTTCCGTCCGCTCGGCCATCAACAGACTGGTGCGCTCGGTCCCCACGAAGCTGGCACACACCGTTTTGTGTGCGTCATAGGCCCGCGCGACGGATTGGTAGAAGGCCTCACGCGCCTCTTCCAGCTCCACCGGGAGCCCCGCGAAGATGGGACGCAGCCCGGCGAGCACCTTCACCATGTATTCGTGGTCGCGCCACCGCAGCCCTGTCATGCCCGGAGGCGCCACGGGCGGCATCAAGGTGGGACGGACCGACTTCTCGTAGGCCGTATAGGAATAGTCGCCCGTGAAGCGCAGCGCCACCTCGGCGCCATTCATCAGGGCGGTGACGCGCTCCAGGTCGGCGCGCGCGGCCTCCAGGTTCCCCGCCTCCACGTCCTCACGCAGGACGTGAAGGACAACCACCATCCCCTGCACGAGTGACATGAAGACGTAGTGCCCGCGCGTCCACCGACGCAGCGCGTCCCGCTCGCCAGACGCCGTCGAGCGCGGGGGCGGGAGCGCCGCGGCGCCCTCCCGGTCCACCGGACGGTCCAGGAGCATGTCGAAGAGCACGCTGTAGGCATGCCGCAATCGCCCCCACGCCTCGGGCTCCAGGTCCGTGCCGCTCGTGAGGGCCTCATCCAACAACGTCACGAATCCGTGGAGCGTGCTGTGGACGAGCAGCGGCACCACCCGTCCCTCGACCCGGACAATGGCAAATGCCTGATCATTATCCTTGTTGCCCTGCGAGGCCTCCGGGTCGTCCACCACCGGGGTGAAGTCCCCATCCCCCAACCCCAGTCTTGACAGGGAATCCCGCGCCGCGAAGATCGCCTGATCCTCGGCCGACCTCCGGTGCAGCGCGGCAAGGGGCTCCAGCACCGCTACCTGAGCAGCCTCCCTTTGGAGTTCCCCACGCAGGCGTGGCAGTCGCTCGGGTCGCAAAAGATAGATGCCTGGCGCCGTCACGTGCCTTCTCCTTGCCAATCACTGGCATCCCCACCAAACACCAGTACATTGACACGACTTTCCTGGCTTTACAACTTTAATTGACATTCCGGAATTAAGTCCTTACGGTCCAGCCCTTACATCAACCATGGTTGGAGTTGTTCTGGGGGCGCCTTCCCGTGGCATTGGACAAATCCCTCTCAATCAAACACGCGCAGCTCCCCCGCCACACGCTTGTCACCCTTCTGCAACAGCGGGCGGAGACCGAGCCGACACGCGAGGCTTTCAGCTTCCTGGGTGAGTCCGGCCAGGTGGAGCAGCGCGTCGACTACGCCACGCTGGCGCGGCAGGCCCGGGCCATCGCCGCGAGGCTTCAGGCGCAGGGGGCGGTGGGAGAGCGAGCGCTGCTGCTCTATGCCCCCGGTCCAGAATACGTGGCTGCCTTCTTTGGCTGCCTGTTCGCGGGGATGGTGGCGGTCCCTGTCTATCCACCGGAGCTGGCGCGCCCGGAGCGAAGCCTCTCACGGCTGCTTGGCATCGTCCGGGACAGCGAGGCGAAGTGGGTGCTCACGACCGCCCTCCTGCGCGGTGTCGCGGAGGGGCTGTTCGCCGAGTTCCCCGAGCTGGAGCGGCTGAAGTGGGAGCTGACGGACGAGCTGCCTTTGGAGGTGGCGGAGGACTGGCGCGCACCAGAGGTGGATGCCTCCACGATGGCGTTCCTTCAGTACACGTCCGGTTCGACGGCGACGCCGAAGGGCGTCGTGCTCACCCACGCCAACCTGCTCCACAACCTCGAGGCCATCCACGAGCGGTTCGGCCTCACCCGTCAGAGCCGGGGCGTCATCTGGCTGCCGCCCTACCACGACATGGGCCTCATCGGCGGCATCCTCGCGCCCATCCACGGTGGGCTCCCCGTGGACCTCATGTCGCCTCTCACGTTCCTGCAGGCTCCGTTCGCGTGGCTCAAGGCCATCTCGGACCGCAAGGGGACGTGCAGCGGCGGGCCCAACTTCGCGTATGAGCTGTGTGCCCGGAAGGTCACCGAGGCCCAGAAGGCGACGTTGGACCTGTCGACCTGGGAGCTGGCCTTCTGTGGAGCGGAGCCGGTGCGCGCGGACACGCTCGACGCGTTCGCCCGGGCGTTCGAGCCCTGCGGCTTCCGTCGGGAGGCGCTGTACCCCTGCTACGGCCTGGCGGAGGGGACGCTCATCGTCACGGGGCCCGCCAGGGGCCGGGGCGCCCGCGTCCGGACGTTCCAGCGAGAAGCGCTGGAAGCCCACCGTGCCATTCCCCTGGAGCGCGCTCCAGAAGACGGGCAGACGAGCGCGACGCACGTGAGCTGCGGCGAGGCGGCGGCGGGGCTGCACGTGGGCATCGTGGACCCGGGGACGCGGCGGCGGCTCGAAGAGGGCCACGTGGGAGAGATTTGGGTCCAGGGGCCGAGCGTGGCCCAGGGCTACTGGCGACAACCCGAAGCGACGGAGCAGGCCTTCGCGGCCCACGTGGCGGGCGCGGACGACGGGCCGTGGCTGCGCACCGGGGACCTCGGCTTCCTTCAAGATGGCGAGCTGTACGTCACCGGGCGGCACAAGGACCTCCTCATCATCCGGGGACGCAATCACTATCCCCAGGACCTGGAATTGACCGTGGAGCGCAGCCACCCCGCGCTGCGTCCCGGTTGCGCGGCGGTGTTCGCGCGCGGTGACGAGGCCACCGCGGGAGTCGTCGTCGTCCAGGAGCTCGACCGGCGCTACCCGGGCGAGGACTGGGACGCCATCTCGAACGCCATCCGGCAATCCCTCTCCCTGCAACACGGTGTGGGCGTCGACTCTGTCGTCCTCATCCGCGCGGGCGCCCTGCCCAAGACCTCCAGCGGCAAGGTCCAACGCTCCGCGTGCAGGGAGGCCTGGCTCGCGGGACGACTCGCCCCCGTCCACGCGGACGCGCCCCAGACGCGGGAAGTGCCCGACCGGCTCTCGCGAGACGACCTGATGGCGCGCTCCGAGGACGAACGGCGCGCCGTGCTCATCGACTTCCTCTCCCGGGCCGGGAAGCTCCCCCCGGGGTTGCCCGCCCACGAGGCCGCGCACCACTCGCTGGGGCTGGATTCGCTCGCCCTCGTCGAATTGAAGCATCGCCTCGAACGGGACCTGGGCGTCTCGTTGGAGTTGAGGCTGTTGCTGGGCGCCCCCTCCCTGGAGGAACTCGTCACCCACCTGCAGGAGGCGTTGCGCGCGGCGGCGCCACCTCCGAGGGCCGAGGAGTTCCCACGCGACCAGGAGGCCCACCTGCTCCTGACGCCGGGGCAGCGAGCCTTGTGGTTCCTCCAGCAGTTCAAGCCCTCCTCCCTGGCCTACATCCTCGCGAGGGCGGCCCACATCCGAGGGCCCCTGGACGTGGCCGCGCTGCGCCGCGCGTTCGAGGTGCTCGTCGCGCGCCACCCCTCCCTGCGCGCCACCTTCTCCCTCGTCGGAGAAGAGCCCATCCAGCGACTCCACGCCCGGCGCGCGGACCTCCTCCAGGTCGTCGACGTCTCGGGCGAAGACTCGCACACGAGCCATGCCCGACTGCGCGACGCCGCCTTCCAGCCCTTCGACCTGGCCCGGGGTCCGCTGCTCCGCGCGACGTTGTTCTCGAAGGCGGCCGACGAGCACGTCCTCCTGCTGGCGTTCCATCACCTCATCGCGGACTTCTGGTCGCTCGCCGTGCTGGTGGAGGAGCTGATCCAGCTCTACGAGGGGACCGGGAGCGAGGACGCACTGCCCCCGCCCGGGCATCCCGCGACGTGGCTCCAATGGCAGCAGCAATACCTGTCGAGTCCCCGCCAGCAGACTGACTGGGAATACTGGCGACAGCGGCTCGACGGCCCCTTGCCCCTCCTGGACCTGCCGCCCCCGTCGCCCGTCCCCTCCGCGCGTCCCCCGGCTCCGGTTCATCACTTCGCGCTGGGGCAGCGGATGCAACGGCGCGTCGACGACTTCTCCCAGCGCCACGACGTGACGCCCTTCGTCTCGCTGCTCGCGGCGTTCCAGGCGCTGCTGCACCGGCTGAGCGGACAAGACGACCTCGTCGTGGGGACCCCGGTGGCCACGCGAGGCCCCGCGGGCACCGCGCGACTGGTGGGCTATTGCGTCAACACCCTGCCGCTTCGCGTGGACCTGGCGGATGGGCCCGGGTTCGCCGCCCTTGTCCGGCGCACCCGCGACCTCGTCCGAGGGGCCCTGGAGCATCAGGAGTTCCCCTTCCCCCTCATGGTCGAACGACTGCATCCGGAACGCGTCGCCGACCGCACGCCCATCTTCCAGACCCTCTTCGTCCATCAGCGAAGTCCCCTCTCGAGCCATCCCGCGCTGTCGTCCTTCGCGCTCGGCGATGGCGGCGCCCGGCTGCGCATGGGCGGCACGAGCGTCGAGCTGCTGCCACTGCCCCCCGCCGCGTCCCCCTTCGAGCTCATGCTCGCCATCGCGCCGACCGATGAGGGTCTCTCCTGCGCGTTCGAGTACGACCCGGCGCGCTTCGACGCGGCCTTCATCGAGCGGCTCGCGGCGCAGTACGGGCACCTGCTGGAAGCGGCCCTGGACGACGCGGACATGCCCATCGCACGGCTGTCGCTGCTGCCCACGTCACAGCGCGAGCAGCACCTGCTCGCGTGGAACGACTCCCACCGGTCCTATCCCGCGGGCGACGGTCTGCACGCCCTCGTGGCCCGTCAGGCGCGGCGGACCCCGGACGCGGTGGCGCTGGTGCACGGCGCGCGGCGGATGACCTACGGCGAGCTCCTCGCACGGGCCTCGGGGTTGGCGGCGAAGCTGCGCCGGCTCGGCGTGGGGCCCGAGGTCCGAGTCGGCGTCTTCAGCCACCGCACGCTCGACCTGGTCGTGGGTCTGCTCGCAGTGCTGGAGGCGGGGGGCGCCTACGTGCCGCTCGACCCCCAATATCCGCAGCCGCGCCTGGACTTCATCGTCCGCGACGCACGCATCCACGCCCTGCTCACGGAGCGCTCCTTGGACGAGCGACTGCCCGCGAGCACGGCCCACCGCGTGTTCCTGGACGAAGCACACGACGAGGGGACGCTGGCCCCCGAGGCACCCACGGAGGAGGTCCACCCCGACCACCTGGCGTACATCCTCTACACCTCCGGCTCCACCGGCCAGCCCAAGGGCGTGGCCATCTCCCACCGCAGCGCGGCGAACTTCATCCACTGGGCCGGCGAGGCGTTCAGCGACGAGGAGCGACAGGGCGTCCTGGCGGGCACATCCATCTGCTTCGACCTCTCGGTCTTCGAGCTGTTCGCGACGCTCAGCCACGGAGGCAGCGTCATCCTGGCGGACAGCGCACTGCACCTGCCGGAGCAGACCTCGGCCACCGTCACCCTCCTCAACACGGTGCCCTCGGCCATCACCGAGCTGCTCGCCTCGGGCGGCATCCCCGACACGGTGCGCACCATCAACCTCGCGGGTGAGCCCCTCACGCGGGAGCTCGTGCGGCGGCTCTACCAGGAGACGAAGGCCACCCGCGTGGTGAACCTGTATGGGCCGTCGGAGACCACGACGTACTCCACATTCACCACGCTGCCCGCTGAACCCTCCGAGCCGGTGAGCATCGGTGGGCCAGTGGCCAACACCCAGGTCTACGTGCTCGACGCCCACCTCCAGTTCGTGCCCGCGGGCGTCCGGGGCGAGCTGTTCATCGGCGGCGCGGGCGTGGCGCGTGGCTACGTCGAGCGGCCCTGGCTCACCGCGGAGCGCTTCCTCCCGGACCCGTTCTCCGGACTCCCGGGGGCGCGGATGTACCGGACGGGAGACCACGTACGACAGCTCCTGGATGGAACGCTGGAGTTCCTGGGCCGGGTCGACCACCAGGTGAAGCTGCGTGGCTTCCGCATCGAGCTGGGCGACATCGAAGCCGCGCTCCGACAAGAGCCCGGGGTGCGCGACGCCATCGTCGTGGTCAAGGGCGAGGGCGCGCGACGACAGCTGGTCGCCTACGTGGTGCCTGTCCGCGAGAGCACGGGGCTGGAGGTGTCCGCGCGCCATCTGCGAGAACACCTGCGCGCCCGGCTCCCGGAGTTCATGGTGCCGGCGACCCTCCTGGTGCTGCGGGAGCTGCCGCTGACACCCAACGGCAAGGTCGACCGCGCGGCGCTGCCCGACCCACTCACCCGACCGGAAGATCCGGGCGCCGACTACATCGCCCCGCGCAACGAGCTGGAGACTCGCATCGCCCAGGTCTGGGCGGAGTTGCTCCAACGAGAGCGCGTGGGCGTCCACGACAACTTCTTCGACCTGGGCGGCAACTCCCTGCTGGCGACCCGGGTGGCCACGCGGCTGTCCTCGGCGCTGCAAATCCAGGCCAGCGTCCGCACCGTCTTCGAGCACCGGACGGTGGCGACCCTCGCGGAGAACCTCGCCCAGGCACGGGCGTCGTCCTCCGGCCCCTCCACCATCACCGCGCAACCCCGGGTGCCGTATCGCGGCGGCTAGTGCCCGCGAGGAGAGAACCCCCATGTCCACCGTGGATACGAACGCCCGTCCCCCACCGACCGACGCCGCCCTCCAGGGCTGCTTCGTCTTTCCCGCGTCCGCGAGCCAGCAGAGGCTCTGGTTCCTCCACGAGCTGGACGCTCAATGGAGCGTGGCCTACCACCTGCCCGTGGCCTTCCGCGTCGCTGGCGCTGTCGACCGCGTCGCGCTGCAACGCGCCCTCAACCTCGTGGTGGCCCGCCACGAGGCGCTGAGGACCCGCCTCGCGTACCTGGACGGCGAGCTGGTGCAGGTCATCCATCCCGATGCGAGGGTCACCCTCTCCTTCACCGACCTGGGGCACGTCCCCGCGGCCGAGCGAGATGAAGAGGCACGGCGGCTGCTCGCGGGCGAGGCACGGCGCCCCTTCCGGTTCACCGAGGACAGCCTCCTGCGGGTAAACCTGTTGCGACTGGGCGCCGCGGAGCACGCCCTGCTCGTCACGGTGCACCACCTCGTCGCGGATGGGAGCTCCGTGGAGCTGCTCGTGCGCGAGCTGGCGGACAGCTACGACGCCTGCCTCAAGGGCACGGAGCCGGCCCTTCCGGCCCTCCCCATCCAATACGCCGACTACGTGGCCTGGCAGCGGCAGTGGCTCGGCACCGAGGCGCACGCGGCCCAGAGCACCTACTGGAAGCGGAAGCTGGCCGGCGCGCCCCAGGTCATGGAGCTGCCGGTGGACCACCCGCGCCCCTCGGTCCAGACGTTCCGCGGCGCCACCACGGAGTTCACCCTCTCCCCGGAGCTGGGCGCGGCCGTCCGCCGCCACGTCCGCTCCACCGGCATCACGCCGTACATGCTCCTGCTCCAGGCGTTCGCCATCGTGCTGCGGCGGTACACGGGGCAGGACGACCTCCTCATCGGAACACCCGTGGCGAACCGGGAGCGGCCCGAGTTGGAGCCCCTCATCGGGTTCCTCGCCAACACGCTCGTGGTGCGCGTAGACCTCTCCGGGGACCCGCGCGTGGACGCCCTCGGCGCGCGCATCCGGGAGACCGTCCTGGAGGCGCTCACGCACCAGCAGCTCCCCTTCGAGCTGCTCGTCGAGGCGCTCCAGCCCCAGCGCACGCTGAGCCACAACCCCCTCTTCCAGGTGATGTTCGCGATGCAGGAGGCGCCCCTCTCCCGCCTCTCGATGGGAGGGCACGCGCTGGAGCGGCTGCCCGTGGACCCGGGCACCTCCCGCTTCGACCTGTCCTTCTTCCTCATCGACGACGGAGACCGCATCCAAGGCATCGTCGAGTACGGCTCGGACCTGTTCGAGGCCGACACCATCGCCCACCTCGTCCAGCACTTCACGCGGGCAGTCGAGGGGCTCCTGGATGAAACCCGTCCGCGCCTCTCGCGGCTCGCCTTGGACAGCGAGGCCGACCGGCGGGAGCAGCTCGCGCGGGCCTTCCACGCGGAGCCCCACGCCTTCGTCCCCCTCCACGAGGCAGTCGCCGCGCAGGCCGCGCGGACGCCGGAGCGCGTGGCCGTGGAGTGCGGCGCCCTCCGCCTCACCTACCGCGAGCTGATGACCCGCGTGGGCCAGCTCGCGGGTGCCTTGCGCGCGCGCGGCGTGGGCACCGAGGACCGGGTCGCCGTCCATCTGGAGCGCTCGCCGGACCTCATCGTGGCCCTGCTCGCGGTGCTCCAGGTCGGCGGGGCCTACGTCCCCGTGGACCCGCAGTACCCGCGTGAGCGGATCCGCGCCATGCTCCAGGATGCGCGTCCCCGGGCCCTCGTGACGACGCCCCAGCTCGCGTCCCTGGGCGTGGACATCCCCCACGTCCTGACCCCGGACGCGGTCGCGGAGGCCGGCGGGGACGCCCCTCCAGGCCCGAGGGCGGGTGAGCACACCCTCGCCTATGTGCTCTACACGTCGGGCTCCACCGGTCACCCCAAGGGGGTGATGGTGACACACGGAGCGCTCGCCAACTTCCTGCACACCATGGCGCGCGAGCCCGGGCTGCGAGGCGAGGACGTCCTCGCCGCGGTGACCACGTTCTCGTTCGACATCGCCGCGCTGGAGCTCTACCTGCCGCTGCTCGTGGGTGCGCGCGTGGTGCTCGTCACCCGGGAACAGGCGGCGGATGCCCGGGAGCTGGCGGCGCTGCTCGACACCCACCACGTGACGGTGATGCAGGCCACGCCCGCCACCTGGCGGCTCTTGACGGATACCGGCTGGAGACCCTCCAGCAGCTTCACCGCGCTCTGCGGAGGCGAGGCGCTTCCCCAGGACCTCGCCGACCTCCTCACGTATCGCGGCGCCGCGCTGTGGAACCTCTACGGACCCACCGAGACGACGGTGTGGTCATGCCGCAAGCGGCTGCATCCCGGGGAGCGCGTCACGCTCGGCCGGCCCGTGGGCAACACGAGCACCTATGTGCTGGATGAGGACCTGATGCCGGTGCCCCCCGGCGTGAGCGGCGAGCTGTTCATCGGCGGAGAGGGCGTGGCCCGTGGCTACTGGGGGCTGCCCGGACGCACGTCCGAACGCTTCGTGCCCGACCCCTTCTCCGCGAGCCCGGGCGCGCGCCTCTATCGCACCGGGGATCTGGTGCGCCCGCGGCCTGACGGCGACCTCGTGTACCTGGGACGCGCGGACCACCAGGTGAAGCTCCGGGGCTTCCGCATCGAACTGGAGGAGGTGGAAACCGTCCTGCGACGCCACCCGGAGGTGCGCGCTGTGGCGGTCCATCTGTGGGGGACGGACGAGGCCCGACGGCGGCTCGTCGCCCACGTCGTTCCCGCCACGCGCCCCCCTTCCGAGGAGTTCGCCCGGCGCCTTCGGGAGCACGCCCGTGCCCACCTCCCCGAGTACATGGTGCCCGCCACCATCGCCCTGCTGGACGCGCTCCCGCTGACACCCAACGGCAAGGTGGACCGTCGCGCCCTGCCCTCTCCGGACGCCGTCTCCGCCTCCAGCGAGCGGCTCCTCGTCGCGCCCCGCACCGACACCGAACGCCAGGTCGGCGCCGTCTGGACCCGGCTGCTCGAGCGCGAGCAGGTGGGCGTGGATGATGACTTCTTCGAGCTGGGCGGCAACTCGCTGCTCGCCGGGCGGCTCGTGCAACTGCTCGACCAGGAGTTCGGCGTGAGGGTGCCCATGCGCGACCTCTTCATCAACGCCACCATCGCCCACCTCGCGACCGTCATCGACACGCGGCGCCGACAAGCGCCCTCGGTGCTGAAGCCCGCGTCCGACACGCCGCTGGACGGGTTGAGCGACGCCGACGTGGAAGCCCTGCTGAACGATCCGCTGCTGAGCCACGCCCTCTCCCAGGAGATTCGCAGGTGATGCCCTCCCAGAACGACTCCGTCCGAAGGCCCCTCGAGGACCGGCGTGCCACGCTCACCCGCTGGCTCCGGGAGCGCGGGGCCGACCCCGCCAACCTGACGCCCACGCAGCGACGACTGTGGATGCTGCTCCAGTTGGACGGCACGCTGCCGGCCCAGGTGTTGACGGCGCGCGAGCTGCGGGGCGCGCTGGAGCTGGCCCCGCTCCAGCAGGCCATCGCCGAGGTCGGCCGCCGCCACGACCTGCTCCGCAGCACGTTCAAGGACGTGGGGGGAACGCCGCTGCGACTCGTCCACCCCATCGCGGCGCTGTCCCTGCGGGTGACGGACGTGACCGATGCGGACGCCGCGGAGCGCCTCTCCGACATCGCCCGGGAGATGCTCGCCCGGCGCGCCGACGTCGCCTCCGCGCCACTGGTGGACCTGCGGCTCGTGCGGCTCGCCGCCGACAGCCACGTGTTGTTCGCGACGGGCCACGAGCTGGTCGTGGCGACCTCCTCCCTGGAGTCCTTCGTCCAGGAGCTCCTCACGACGTATGCCGCCCTCCACCGAGGCGAGCCCCTCGGTGAGGGCGCCGTGCCCTCCCACGCGGAGCACGCCACCCGCGAGCACGCGTGGCTCGCCAGTCCAGAGGGAGCGGCGGCGGTGGAGCACTGGCGTCGACGGCTCGCGGACGTTCCCGTGCTTCAGCTCCCCACGGACCGGCCGCGTCCGGCCGTGAAGACCCACCGCTCCGCGTCCGTCCACCAGCGCCTGCCGCGGGAGCTTCTGGGTCAGTTGTCCGCGCTCGCCACGCGCACGGACGAGGAGCTGGGGACGGTGCTCTTGACCGGCCTCCAGACCCTGCTGGCCCGCTACTCGCTCCAGGTGGATGTGACGGTGGGAGTGCGCGACGAGCCTCCTGGCAGCGCGGAGTCCGAGCCACCAGGTCCCGGCCGCGGCCCCCTCGTCTTGCGAGTCGGCCTGGGCGGAGACCCCTCCTTCGAGGACGCGCTCCGACGAACCGGCCGCGCCCTCCGGGAGGCGCGCAAGTTCGGGCGCGTGCCGTTCGCCACCCTCGTGGAGGCGCTCCAGCCACCGAGAGACCTCAGCCGCACGCCCTTCTTCCAGACCCTGTTCCAGTTCCGTGACGCGCGCGAGGCGCTCGACCTGGTCCCCGGCCTGAGAGTCACGCCACACGTGCCGCGCGTGGGGACCACCCCGGTGGACCTGACGCTCGCCGCGACCGCGACCCAGGAGGGACTCCACCTGCGCGTGGACTACAACACCGACCTGTTCGACGCGAGCACCGCGCGGAGGATGCTCGACCACCTGCGCACGCTGCTCGACGGAGCGCTGACCACTCCGACCAGCACCCTCTCCGCGCTGCGGTTGCTGCCGGCCGAGGAGTGGGGACAGGTCCTCCATGGCTGGAACGAGACGGCCCACGCCGCTCCCTCGGAGAAGTGCCTGCACGAGCTGGTGGAGGCGCAGGCGGCGCGGACCCCGGGGGCCTGGGCCGTCACCGGTCCTGGCGGGGAGCGCACCTACGCGATGCTCGACGAGCAGGCCAACCAGCTCGCGCATCACCTGCGGGGGCTCGGGCTGGAGCGCGAGGACCGCGTGGCGCTGTGCCTGGAGCGCTCGGTGGAGATGGTCGTCGCCATGCTCGCGGTCCTCAAGGCCGGAGGCGCCTACGTTCCGCTGGATCCGGAGTACCCCACGGAGCGGCTCACGCACCTGCTCACGGACAGCGGCGCGCGGGTGCTCATCACCCAGCGGTCGCTCACGGCGCGGCTGGGAACCTCCCCGGCGAAGCGGCTCCTCGTGGACGAGGACTGGCCCGCCATCGCGGCGAACCCGCGCTCGGCCCCGCCCCGGACGACGACGCCCGCGCACCTCGCGTACCTCATCTACACCTCCGGCTCCACGGGGACGCCCAAGGCGGTGATGCTCACGCACCGGGGCATCGTCAACAACCTCACCTGGCGACAGGCGACGTGGCCGCTGAACCCAGAGGACCGCGTCCTGCAGAACCACTCGTTCAGCTTCGACCCCTCCGTCTGGGCGACGTTCTGGCCGCTGCTCGTGGGCGCGCGCACCGTCGTCACCGCCGCGGGGCAGGCCACCGACAGCCGGTCGCTGGTGGAGCTGATGCGCTCCCAGGGCATCACCGTCTACGGCGCGGTGCCGTCCCTCAACTCGGTGTTGATGGAGGAGCCGGATATCGGCCGGTGCACCCGCCTGCGCTACGTGCTGAGCGGGGCCGAGGCCCTCACCGGCTCGCTCCAGCGCAGCATCTTCTCGCGCGTGTCAGCCACGGTGGCGAACCTGTACGGCCCCACCGAGACGACCATCGACGCCACGAGCTGGACGTGCCCGCGCGTGGATGAGCCCGAGGCGGCCCCCATCGGTCGGCCCATCGGCAACACGCGGACCTACGTCGTCGACGCGCACCTCCAACCGGTGCCCGTGGGCGTGCCCGGGGAGATCTGCATCGGCGGCGCGGGACTGGCCCGCGGCTACCACGGGAGGCCCGGCCTGACGGCGGAGCGGTTCGTGCCAGACCCCTTCTCCAGCGAGACTGGCGCGCGGCTGTACCGGACGGGTGACCTGGGCCGATACCGGGCGGACGGCGCCATCATGTTCCTCGGTCGCGTGGACGACCAGGTCAAGGTCAGCGGCTACCGCGTGGAGCTGGGCGAGGTCGAAGCCGCGCTTGGCCAGCACCCCGACGTGCGCGAAGTCGTGGTCGTGGCCCACGCCAGTGGCCCGGACATGAAGCGGCTCGTCGCCTACATCGTGCCCGCGGAGAACGCCGCGCCCCAGGCGCGCGCCCTGTCGACGTACCTGGAGGGACACCTGCCGACGTACATGGTGCCCACCCTGTTCGTCATCGTCAGCGAGCTGCCCCGGACGGCCAACGGCAAGGTGAACCGGCAGGCCCTGCCCGCTCCCCAGGTCGAACGAGCGGAGCCGCTGGCGGACTCCGCCATGCCCCGCTCGCCGCTGGAGGAGGAGATCGCCGCGGCCTTTGGGAATGTGCTCGGCACGACGAGCGTGGGCATCCACGACGACTTCTTCGGCGTCGGCGGCACGTCGCTCATGCTGGCGAAGCTTGCGTCGCGGCTGCTCAACCGCTTCGAAATCGCCATCCCCGTCCACCAGTTCTTCAAGGTGCCCACCGTGGCGGGCGTCGCGAACGTGGTGGAGACCTTCCAACGCGAGGGGCTCGAGGCGGTGCTGATGAATCAGCACGCCACGCGGCTGGACACGGACGCCACCCTGCCCGCCGACATCTCGCCTGAAGGTCTACCCGAGGCGGACTTCCTCGACCCGTCCGCCGTCCTGCTCACGGGCGCCACGGGCTACCTCGGTGCGTTCCTGTTGGAGCAGCTCCTGAAGTGCACCCGCGCCACGGTCTACTGCCTGGTCCGCGCGGACACGCCCGCCCAGGCGATGAAGCGCGTCCGGACGACGATGGAGCAGTACCTCGTCTGGGACGAAGCCCACGCGGCGCGCATCCGTCCACTCGTCGGAGACCTGGCCAAGCCCCGCCTCGGCCTGGACGAGGCGGAGTGGGACGCGATGGCCGGGAAGCTCGACGCCATCTACCACAACGGCGCGTTGGTCAACTTCGTCTACCCCTACTCCGCGCTGCGAGGACCGAACGTGCAGGGCACCCAGGAGGTGCTGCGGTTGGCCTGCCTGCGAAGGCTCAAGGCCGTGCACTACGTCTCCACCATCGACGTGCTGCTGGCCACTCACATGCCGCGGCCGTTCCTGGAGGACGACTCGCCGCTGCACAGCCCGGTGGAGGTGCCCGGCGGCTACACCGGGAGCAAGTGGGTCGCGGAGAAGGTCGTCGACATCGCCCGGCAGCGCGGCATCCCCGTCGGCATCTACCGGCCCGGCCTCATCCTGAGTCACGAGGAGACAGGCGCGACGCAGACCAACGACTACCTGCTGGTCGCGTTCCGGGGCTACGTCCCCATGGGCATCCTCCCGGAGTACCCGCGCATCTTCGACACCATCCCCGTGGACTACGCCGCGAAGGCCATCGTCCACATCTCCCTGAAGCGGGAGGCGTTCGGGCGCTTCTTCCACCTGTTCAACCCGGCGCCCGTCTCCCTGCACCAGTTCTGCGAGTGGATCCGCTCGTACGGGTACGAATTCGACATCGTCCCCTTCGACGAGGCGCGACGACGGGCCCTGGAGGTCGACACGTCCCACCCGCTCTATCCGCTGGTGCCGCTCATCCGCGACGCGGAGGCGGAACCCACGCCGGCGCTCGACCCATCCGTCATCGGTGAACTCCAGCCCGAGATGGAGTGCGCCAACGCGCTGGAGGTGCTGGCGGGAAGCGGCATCCGCTGCCCCCCCATGACCGAGGCCCTGGCGCACCGCTGCATCCAGTACCTGGTCGACGTCGGCTTCCTCCCACCCCCCGAAGCGCTGCGCACCGCCCGCTCGCGACAGGTCGCCGGAACCTGAGCGGCCACGCCCCATCCCTCTCACCGCAAGAGACGAGTCCCAGAATGATCCACCACGTCGAACTGACCCAGCCTGTCCTCCAGTACGTCCGTGACAACTCCCTGCGCGACAACCCCATCCTGCGCGACCTGCGCGAGGAGACGTCTCGCCTGCCGCTGCGCACGATGCAGGTCCCGCCCGAGCAGGGGCAGTTGCTCCACCTGCTGACGCGACTGCTGGGCGCGCGCAAGACGCTGGAGGTGGGCGTCTTCACCGGCTACAGCACCCTGTGCACCGCGCTCGCGCTGCCCGCGGACGGCCGGGTCGTCGCGTGCGACCTGAGCGAGGAGTGGATCTCCGTGGCTCGGCGCTACTGGAAGCTCGCGGGCGTGGAGGAGCGCATCGACGTGCGTCTCGGGGATGCCCACCACACCCTGGAGGCGCTGGTGTCCAGCCCCGAGCGGGGGACGTTCGACCTGGCGTTCATCGACGCGGACAAGGAGAGCTACGAGCACTACTACGAATTCGCGCTCCGGCTGCTGCGCCCGGGCGGACTGGTGGTGCTCGACAACACGCTCTGGTCCGGCAAGGTCGCGGACCCGGCCGTCTCGGACCCGGAGACGGACTCGCTGCGTCGCATCAACGCGAAGCTCCTGCACGACGAGCGTGTGGACCTGAGCATGCTTCCCTTCGCGGATGGGCTGACCCTCGCGAGGAAGCGCTGAGCCCACGGCCCGTCCCATGACCCCGCCTTCCCGCCCCATCGCGAAACGCTCCCCGGAGCCCTCCATCATCCCCGGCGGGCCTGGCGTCGTGCTCGCGTTGGTCCTGCTGGTCGGCGGCAGTTGGGCGGCCCTGGCGCCCTACCAACCGCCCGCGCCTGTTCCCGCCTCCGCGTCAGCCGAGGACTTCTCCGCGGAGCGGGCGTTCGCCCACGTCCAGCGCATCGCTCGCGAACCCCATCCGGTGGGCTCGGCGGAGCATGCGCGTGTGCGCGAGTACCTGCTCGCGGAGCTGGCGGGGTTGGGCCTTTCGCCCGAAGTCCAGCGGGCCCCGAGCGTGGCGGAGTTTCCCACCCCCTTCGGGGTGACCTACCGGTCCGCGGCCGTCGTCCAGAACGTGCTCGCCCGCGTGCCAGGACGCTCCAGCGAGCGGGCCCTCCTGCTGATGGCGCACTACGACTCCGTGCCGGCGGGCCCGGGCGCCAACGACAACACCGCCGCGGTGGCCACCCTCCTGGAGACGGCGCGCGCGCTGACCGCGTCCGCCCAGAAGCCCGGCCACGACGTCTTCTTCCTGTTCACCGACGCGGAGGAGGTCGGGTTGCTCGGCGCGCAGGCCTTCTTCGCCCAGCATCCCCGGCGCCACGCCGTGGCCACGGTGCTCAACTTCGAGGCCCGTGGCAGTCATGGCCCGGTCCTGATGTTCGAGACAGGGCCGGACAGCGGCTGGCTCGTCGACGCGCTCGGCTCGACGGTGCCCACGGCGCTCGCGAGCTCGCTGTTCGACACGGCCTACCGGTACCTGCCGAACATGACCGAGTTCACCCTGTCCAAGGCCGCCGGCATCCCCGGCCTCAACTTCGCGTACATCGACGGCCTCACGGCCTACCACGGAGCGCTGGACCGTCCGGAGAACGTGGACGCGCGCACCTTGCAGCATCAGGGGGAGTACGCGCTGCGCCTCACCCGGCGGCTGACGGACGGCACGCTGTCGCCCCAGGGGACCTCCAGACTGGTCTTCTTCAACGTCGCGGGGCTGGGACTCATCACGTACCCGGAAGGGTGGAGTCCCTTCTTCGCCCTGGGCGCGACGCTCTTCTGGGCGGCCCTCGTCGCGCGAGGACTCCGGGAGAAGACGCTGTCGGCGAGGCAGCTCGCGCGCGGACTGGGCACCTTCCTGCTCGTCTGCGGGGGTGTCCTCGCCATCGCGCTCGCCATCAGCCTCCTGGCTGGCGCGACCCATCCCGAGTCCCGCCGCGCCGGCGACACCTACGGCAGCGGCCTGTACCTGGGGGGACTGCTCGCGGTGACGACCGCCGTGGCCGCGCTGTTCGTCGTGAGGACGGGCCCCCGCGTCGGCGTGCGGGCCCTCACCCTGGCGGCCTGCGGGCCCTGGGCGCTGCTCGCGGTGCTGACCGCGTTCCTCGCGCCCGGACTCAGCTTCCTGTTCACCTGGCCCCTGGCGAGCACGGCGCTCGGGCTGGCGCTGCTCCCCTCCGCTCCCGGCGCGGCGAACTGGCGATGGCCGACGGCGTTGACGTTGTGCGCCATCCCGCCGCTGCTCATCGTGGCGCCCCTCCTCGTCCTCACCTTCGTGGGGCTCACGCCGCGGCTCGCCGTCGTGACGGCGCTGCTCGCCGTCCTCCTCTGCGGACTGCTCGTCCCACTCCTCCACGCGCTGACGGCACTCCGGACCTGGCCGCTGCCGGTGACAACCCTCGCCACGGGGCTTGGACTCGTGGTCCTGGCGAGTCTTCCACGGGCGCCCACCCCCGAGCGCCCCCGGGCGAACAACGTCGTCTATGCGTGGGATGCGGACAGCGGGCAAGCCCTCTGGTTCAGCAGCGACGAGCAGTTGGACGACTGGACGCGGCAGTTCTTCCCCCGGGACGCGACGCGAGAAGGGCAGCTCCCCGCCTTCATGCCGCGCTGGGGCCAGGACTTCCGGTTCGCGCCCGCTCCGGTGCTCGACGCGCCAGCGCCCCTCGTGGAGGCGCTCGAGGACACCGTCACGGCGGACCGGAGGACGCTGCGCCTGCGAATCACCTCCCCCCGGGGAGCGCGCAGCGCGTTGGTGTCACTCCATGGCGCGCCCGTGCTCGCCTATGCCGTGGATGGCGCTCCTGGCCCCACCAGTCCCGCCCTCGCGGGCGACGCGGCATGGACCCTGTGGCTCGAAACCCTGCTCCCCGAGGGCAATCTCCTGCAGGCCACCTTCCCGGCGGCCCAACCCCTCACCATTCGCGTCATGGACCGCACCGACGGCCTGCCTTCGCTGTCAGGCTTCACGCCAACGCGAAGACCCCCGTACATGATTCCCGCACCCTCCCTGGACGTGGAGAACTGGGGCAATGCCACCTACGTCAGCCACGCCCTCCATATTTCCGCCCACCCGGTCGGTTCCACGGCACGGCAATCATTGCCGACCGCCGCGCAGCCCCCAGGGAATGATTGACATTAACGCCTGGATTTACAGGAAAGACCCGAGTAGGTTTTCGAGCAATGCCTCTCACCACGCGTTCGAACAGGATGACGTTGGGAGCAGCCTTCCTGACGCTGACGCTGACGCTCTCGCCAGCGCAGGCGTCGGACGACGCCGCGTCCACGCCCGTGGTGGAGCTGGTGCAGGTGCTCTCCCTTCGCCTTCGGCTGAAGCGGCTGGAGCCACAGGAGCGGCGCGACCTGGAGGAGCGACTCGCGCGCGGCGAGACTCCGTCCCGCATCTACGAGGAGGTCCTGGACCGCTGGTTGACGCGGGACTTCTACCGGAAGCTGTCGAGCGCGTTGGCGTTCACTCCGGCGGCGACGAACTTCTTCGTCGGGACGCTGTCACGCTTCCGTGAAGACGGGCAGTGGGTCTACTACCTGCCCCACACCGTGGGCGCCTCGCGTCCGGAGGGGACCGCGCCCTGTGCGCCCGCCGAACGCAAGTCAGCGCCAGCCTGGTGGGGGCGCGGACAACGCATCTCCATCTGTCAGGACAGCTACCGCCCGGAGAACGCCTTCGACGCGGTCGGCTACTGCGGTGGACAGCCCGAGCCCACCATCCCCACGCCCCCCAGGCCGGGCTGCGGTTGCGGTCCCCTGCTGTTGGGTTGCCTCCCTCCGGACGAGGAGGCGCCGCGCATGGACCAGCGCTTCGTGGAGGCGATGATGAGCGAGGTGACCGAGACCGGCGCTGAGCTCATGTCGAAGGGGCGCCCCTTCGACGAGTTGATGACGACCTCCTCCACCTGGCAGTCCGGCCTGACGCGCTTCCTGTACCTGCGGCGGGAGATGCTGGCGAAGGTGTCCCAGAAGCCCTTCTCCCCCGCGCGGGAGCAGGAGCTGGTGCGGATGCTGGCCACGGTGGACCTGGAGGCCCCGGGCCAGTTCGTCGAGCGCAAGGGCGAATACCAGGGCAGTGGCCTGTTCCTGAACACGCCCGTCATGGCCGCGTTCGTGGGGACCTCCCGCGCGACGATGCAGTTGATGTTGTCGCAGTTCCTCTGCGTGGACTTCCCGGCGAACACCGTGGACAGCGAGACGCTCCTCACCGTCACCGGCGGGCAGCACGAGGGCGTGCGCTTCGAGGTGTACGAGTCCCCCATGCGCAACCAGGGCGCGTGCAGCGGATGCCACGCGCCCATGGACTCGGGCTCGGGCTTCCTGGTGGGCTTGCGTCCGCCCATCTTCGGCTCCATCCCCACCGGCAGACAGGTGGAGGGGGCGCTGTACGTCCACGGCGCCGAGGACTTCCGGGGCAAGGGCAAGGGCACCGCCGCGCTGGCCCGGCTCCTCACCCAGCAGCCCGAGTTCCCCCGCTGCGCTACCTCCCGCATGTTCACCTTCCTCGTGGGGCGACCGCCCCGGAAGACGGCCGAGGAGCGGCGGCTGCTGGAGGAGCTGACCCGGACCTTCGAGCAGAACGGACGGCGGGTCGATGTCCTCATCCGCGCCATCCTGTGGAGCAAGCCGCAGACGGAACCGATGGTGCTCGCGCAATGACCTCCCTCGGTCTGCTGTTCCTCGTCCTGGCGGCGGCGCCGGCGCGTGACGCCGCCGAGGTGCCCCCCAACGTGGCGGTCCTCCTCCAACGCCACTGCGCCGGCTGTCACGATGAGGACAGCTCGCTCGACCTGCGTCAGGTGCCTGGCCCGAGCGACCTGGAGACGTGGCGGGACATCCACAAGGCCGTCGAGACCGGCCGCATGCCTCCCTCCGCGAAGGACGCGGAGGGGCTGTGGAAGGGCCCTGGGACTTCACCCGTCCCGCTGGGGCCCGGATACCGGCAGGAGCTCGCCAGCTCCATCGCCGCGCTGCTGGAGGCCCAACAGCACCCCGCCCCGCCGCGCACGGCCATGCGATTGTCCCTGGACGACTGGCTGCTCATCGTCCGCGAGGTGGCGCATCCGTACATGAGCGCGGGCGCGCTCGAGGCCCTCGTCGCTCCTCGGCTGGAGCTCGAGCCCTCCGCACGCCATCCGCTCATCGCCATGGACGTCTGCACCCGGGTCATCGACACGGACCTGGGGCGCCCCGCCGGAAAGCGGACCCTGGTGGACGTCGCGGAGGGACCTGCCTCGGAGAAGGCGACGGAGGCCATCACGCAGCGCCTTTTCCGGCTCGTGTACCAGCAGGAGCCCAGCGCCGCGGACACGAAGGATGGACAGGCACGCTTCCGCCGCTTCCAGCGCATCGCGCCGGCGACACGCGACGCGGCGGCGGCGCTGTGCACCAGCTATCTGGCCGGCATCCGGGTGCTGCGGCTGGAACTCGCCCCCGCCCCCACGACAGCGAGATGACGACCATGGCCCGTTCCTCACGACGCGAAGTCCTCCAGGCCCTGGCTGGCGTCAGCGGGCTGGCCCTGCTCCCGGCCTGTGGCCTCCACCGCGCGGGCGCGCCCGACGTGAAGTCGACCTCCACGCCACCCGTCGCCCTCCCGCCGCCGTCCACCGCGCGGCCCCACTACTTCGTCCGCATCACCCTCGACGGTGGCTTCGACAGCGTGATGACCGTGGACGCGAAGGACCCCGCCACGGCCGGAGAGGTCGACACCGGATACCGGGCGGCCGAGCGCCTCCAGGGCACGCGCCGCCTGTTCGGGCCGCTCATCGGCGGGCTGCTGCGCCACGACGACGCGCTGTGCCTGGTCCACGGCGTCCGCTACGACACCGTCGCGCACGAGACGGGCGAGGCCATCCTGCGCGCGGGCCACCAGCGACATGGCGCCAGCACCCCGCCCTTCGGCGACGTGCTCGGAGGCCTGTTGCCGGGCAGCGCCCCCATCCCGCACCTCCACATCCAGACCGGCTTCCCGCGGCCACCGCGCCCCCTGGACGCGCTGCCGCTGCCCGGCAATCCGGAGGGCCGCGCCATCCCTTTCGCGGGAGGACTGAGCATCGACCCCGCGACGGTGGAGCTGCTCACGGGCGAGCCTCGACAGGGCCTGTTCGACACGCCCCCCTGGTTCGAGGAGATGCAGGCCCTGCGGCACGAGGAGGCCCGCCAGTGGCTCGGCGGGAGACCGGAGGAGCTCGCCGCGCACGAGCAGACGCTCCAACAGGGCCAGCACCTCCAGCGCCTGCTATCCACCGCGGACCGCCACACGGCGCTTCGTGGAAGTCCGCTGGGGCCCGGCCTCCAGCTCGCCTTCCATGCCGTGCGTGGCAATCACGCCCGCTTCGTCACCGTGCGCTCGCCCCGCGTCTGGTTGGACACGCACACCGACAACGTGGCGCTCCAGTCAGCGCGCACGCGCCCCATCTTCGACGACATCGCCGGCTTCCTGGACCTGCTCCAGCGCGAGCGCAACGCGTTCGGCACGCTCCTGGAACAGACCACCATCGTGATCGCCTCCGAGCTGGGCCGCTTCCCCAAGCTGAACATGGTGCGGGGCAAGGACCACTGGCCCGAGAACAGCTGGATTCTCCTGGGGCGTGGCATCCGCGCGGGCGCGACGGTCGGACAGACGGACGCGAGGTTCCGCGGCGTCTCCATCGACTATCGCAGCGGCAGCACCACCGAGGGGCAACGGCGCCCGCTCGAAATCGACGCGCTCTTCGCCACCCTGCTGCACCTGGCCGGAGGAGATCCGCTCCGCCACGACTACGGGCGGGACATGCTGCTGCACGGCATCCTCGCCTGACGAAGACGACGAACCCCGACAGCTCGCGCGCCCTCCCCAGTGGGTCTCGTCTTGCCTGACGTTCGCTGAACAGAGCCCGAAGTCCACCCGCTGCCCCAACCTATCCGGAGACGTTCATGCAAGGAGCCAAGCAGCCCATCGCGAAACACCTGAAGACCCTGACCGGCCGTGTCGCCGTGGTGACCGGCGCCAGCCGCGGCGCGGGTCGCGCCATCGCCCTGGTGCTCGCCGAAGCCGGCGCCACTGTCTACGTCACCGGTCGAAGCGCCTCTGCCGGACAGACCACCGAGGGGCTCCCCGGCACGGTGGAGAACGCCGCCGAGGAGGTGACGCAGCGAGGGGGGAAGGGAATCGCCGCTCGGGTGGACCACACGAACGAGCAGGACGTGGCCGCGTTCTTCGAGCGCGTCAAGCGCGAGTCCGGGCGGCTGGACCTGCTCGTCAACAACGTCTGGGGAGGTTACGAGCAGTATGACGGCCCCGACTTCGACCTGCCGTTCTGGGAGCAGCCCACGGAGAAGCGCTGGCAGGGCATGTATGTCGCCGGCCTGCGCGCGCACTTCCTGTCGAGCCGGTTCGCCGCGCCGCTGCTCATCGGGCGCAAGGCCGACGCGCCTCCGGGCCTCATCGTCAACACGGTGGGCTGGGCCTACGGCGAGTACCTGCGCAACCTGTACTACGACGTCGCCAAGTCCGCGATCATCCGCATGAGCTTTGGCATGGGGCTGGAGTTGAAGAAGCACCACGTCGCGGCGGTGGCCCTGGCACCGGGCTTCATGCGCACCGAGCGAGTGATGGCCGAGCACGCCAAGGGTCCCTTCGACCTGAGCGGCACCGAGTCGCCCGAGTACGGAGGCAGGGCCGTGGCCGCGCTGGCCGGGGATCCGCGCATCATGGAGCGCAGCGGGAAGCTGTTCACCTCCGGCGACCTGGCGCGCGAGTACGGCTTCACGGACGTGGATGGCAAGCAGCCCGAGGGCTTCCGCATCCCGCCCTACGGGGAGGACGAGGCCCCCCAGAGTACGGGGACCTGAGCACTTGCTCCGTGGGCCCGCCCCGCCATGACGGGACGGGCCCGCCTCCGAGCCTCAGGACTCCAACGCGAAGTCGAACCCCAGCAAGGTGCTGCCCGCCTGCGCGAACCATCCATCCGTGGCGGAGGCGTGCTGGGTGAGCACATGGATGTCGCGGAAGCGCCGCTGGAGGGTGGAGCCGTCCCGGACGGGGCTGGTGCCGCTAGCGCGATAGCAGGCGCTCACCACCTCGGCGGCGGTGTCCACGAGCCACGCGGTGGTGCTTAGAATCTCCGGTGCGAAGCCGGAGGCGGAGTCCGGCGCCTCGACGCAGGTGGTCCAGAAGCGCCCCGAGAGTTCCTGGAGCAGGGCGCGCGCCGCGCGCAGGTCGGATTGGGCTCGCCCCAGCCGGTGCTGGAACTGGGGTGACTCGCGCAGGGTGTGGCGCGCATACAGGCGCTTCTTTCCCGCCTTCGCCAGGGCGACCACGTCGTCGAGCGCAGCCTGCGCGATTCCGACCGCCACCGCGCCGATGTGCAGGCTGATCTGGAGCGGAGGGGCCACGAAGTGGGGGCTGGGGTGGCAGGGGCGGGCCGCGGCGACGTCAAAGGCATACGCCTCCGGCACGAAGACATCCTCGACGGAGATGTCGTGACTGCCACTGCCACGCATCCCGAGGACCTGCCAGTTGTCGAGGATGCGCGCGGAGGAGGCGGGCACCAGCACGGTGCGCAGCGCGGGTTTGCCATCCGTGCCCATCACAGGCTTTCCCGATTCGTCCTTCAGGGCGCAGCTTCCGTAGAACCAATCACTGTGATGGCATCCCGTGGCGAAGTTCCACCGCCCCGTGACGCGATAGCCTCCCACCACCGTCCGCGCCTCTCCCTGCGCCGCCATGGCGCCCGCCGCGACGATGTCCGGGCTCGCCGCGTGGATGGCATCGAACTCCGAGCGTGGCAACACCGCGAACAGATGGGGGCTGCCCACGCCAATCATGGTCGTCCAACCGAGGGAGCCGTCGATTCGACCCAGCTCCTCCAGCACTTCCAGCCCCTCCAGGAGCGACAGGTCGAGTCCGCCATGACTGCGCGGCACGAACATCCGGAACACCCCCGCTGACTTGAGCAGGCCAATCACATCGGCGGGAATCCTCCTCGCCAACTCGATTTCCGCGCCCCGCGCGGAGAGGGATGGTGCGAGTTCGCGTACCGCCTGGAGGACCGCGGACCGACTGTTCGTCTTCACGTGCGACTCCCGGGAACGAGGGACACGAGGCCTTCCACGCAGCGCTCACCAGGGACATCTCCACACCTGGCGCGTGCCTCTGACGCAACTCCTATCATAGACGAGACTAACTAGTAATTCCACCCAAACAGACAACGGCAGCAAAACATTGCCATGTGGGCATAGCCCCATTCCAGATAGACGGGCCCCAACACATGGGACCGGCCATGAAGGTCCTCACTCGTTCTCAGACGTGTCTCCACCCCACCCGTACGCCTCCCATCAGGGCCTGCTCGCCCAGGTCGTTCAGGTCGCCGTGCTCTCCACTCCCGGTGCAGGATGGGGCATGCATGTCACCGAGGACGCACTCCGAAGGTTCGTCGTCTCCCTGAGGAAGGGCGCAGCCGGGACGGAGTCCTCTCCCACCGTACGGGACTTCGCCGAGCGCGCCCACAAGCTCGACCCGCGCAGCCTGGTTCGTGAAGGCACGGCGCTCCTGAAGAAGGAAGAGGACGCCGCCATCGCACGCGTGGTGCTGCGCGCACTCCGAGGCCTGCGGGGAGACATCGAAGAGCATGGCGACCACAGCGAATTCGCCGACGAGGCCTCCTTCGTGAGGCGCGCTGTCTCCACCTGGGAGAAGCGGGTGGATGACGACGGGGAGGACGTGCTGCTCGCCGACAACCTCGAGTCGTCCCTGGTGGCGGTGGTGCCGTCGTCCAGCATCACCCCCGCGGAGGAGAAGGCCTGGAAGGTGCTCGTCAAGAGCCGCCGCCTCGCCACGGCGCTCATGGCCCTCGTGAAGAAGCCCGTCACCCCGTGGTTCGCCGAGCTGGCGGCGGCGTACATCGGGCGCGAGGTGACGCACATCGCGAAGAGCTCGCGCGCCGAGTCCTGGCAGTCAAAGCTCGACGACGTGCCGGTGCTGCTCGGTCTGCTGCCCGAACTGGGCAACCCACCCATCTTCACCCCTCGCGTGCTGCGCGCCGCCAACCTCGTGCTGCTCTGTCACAAGCACGCACCGACGCGTGAGGCACTGGCCGCGATGGGCACACTCGGGCTTCCGCCGCGGACACGGAGGGCGTCGCGCGCATCAAGCGACGGGCCGCGGTGATGGAGGCTGCCCGCGCCGCGAATGCGCGACGGACAACGAAGGCGGCGCCACCGGACAGGAAGACGACGCCACTGGCCAGGAAGACGGCGTCACGGGCCAAGAAGGCGGCGCCACCAGTCAATCAGGCGGCGTCACCGGCCAGGAAGACGGCGTCACGGGCCAAGAAGGCGGCGCCACCAGTCAATCAGGCGGCGCGACGGAAGACGACTCGCGCCTCGACGCGTCCGGCGCCCCGATAAGAGTGGGCCAGCTTGCGAGGCGGGTGGCCACCGCGTGAGGAATCAGGGCGATTCGCGGCCAGCCGCTGTCGACGCCCATGGATGCCCCGAACGCCTCTCCACGGGAGCGGCACACCGCCGCCCTGCCGAACGGCGAGGAAGGGGTCACCCGCCTGCGATCAACCCAGCCGCTGTCAAACCTCATCAATTCTCAGCAACGAGACTCGGTACCCCATCCGCTCCAGGCGGTCATGTGCGTAACTCAGATTGAGCTGACTGAAGAACGGGAGGGAATGCGGCCACTTGGGGTTGCTCTTTGTGATGACCGCGAACACAACTTCAAACTCCGCCGGATTCGGGCGCTCCTGCGGGATCAGACTCTTCAACGTCGGATGGATCTTCAGTACATGATTCCGGGCGTGGTTCCTGAATTCTTGATCCATCCAGAACGCATCCGCCGAGACAACGCCTTGAGAAAAAAGATGGCTGAGTGTCGAGGACCGTGTCTTCCGCTTCACGTGCACGAACTGCCGATCCTTCGTGAGCAGGTCGCAGACCTCGATCGACGTCTTGCCCTCCGCGACATATGAGTTCTTCTTGTCCATCAAGATGAACCCTCGCGACTTGGCGACGTTGAAGTTGTAGTCGTCCTCCCGGTCCGTGCTCTTCGCGGCAGGAAGAATGAGCGTCGACTTCTTGATGGTTCCGACCCGGTCTCTCACCTCATCAGCGAAACGCTTGGCGACTCGGAACCAATCGCCCCCGGAGAGCACGAAGACCTCTCCCTTTTCCTCCGCCTCGAACACAATCGAGTCATACACACTCCACTTGGACACGGGCGCATTCGCCGCGCCAAAGTGAACCTGAACATGGTCTCGCTTGAGGTCGGCGACCGACACCGTTTCATCCTTCGTCTTGAGATAGTCCTCCATCAACAGGTCATGGCGCGGCGTCGGGTCCGCTTCCGTCGAGAACGAAAGCCCCGATGATTCACTCCAGTCGATGACCTCGGGCGTGGCCAGATGGAGGGCGTCGGCTGAGCCTGCCTGAATCTTTTCGATCAACCTGCGATTCAACTCCCCCATCACTGCCTGGTCTCGAACCGACCGGAGATGATCGAACCAGGGGAAGTGCTTCTTGTACTCCTGGCTCTGATAGGCGGCGAAGAGCTCCTCGCTCTTCTCCCCAAGCTGTTCGACCTCCACTTTGGCGCTCAGCGAAAGCGAGTCAGAACCGACTATCAACTTCGCGAACTCCTCACTCTTGGGCTTCCCCGCGATGACCCGGAGGATGTCCTGATTCAGATTGAGAGCGAATGCATCCAGCGGTGAGTTTCGACTCAGTTGCTTTCGCGTCTGCGTCGTCAGGTCCTCGACCTTGCGAGCATCCACGCTCCGCAACTGGGTAGGATCGACCGAGTTCAAGACCACCTTGAGGCCGAAGTCCCGCTCGAAGCAGTCGGCTCGAAGGAGGTTCCGGCCATGTCCTTGCGCGAAGGCGACGATCCTTTTCTTCAGCCGGACAAAGAATACCCCGCACACGTTCTGGTTCTTGAGCGTCGGCAGCTTCTTCGCCACGATCGTCTCCAGGAACTCCATCCACGGAGGTGAGCGCGCCTTCTTCGCCTGGAGGTAGAAGTCAGCCGAATAGGAAAGCCGCGCTGACAACTCCACCTTCTCCACCGCGCTGACGTCCTTGAGACAGTCCTCGGGCTTCTTGAATTCGTCCTTGATCAGCAGCGCGGTCAGATGCCTGACACGTGCCCGACTCTTCTGCATAGGCATACGTCCCCCTATCTGGCGCGCCGCACCTCGACGCGCCAGTTGCACTCGTCATGAACCGAGAAGCACCACGCGGCGAACGCCACGCTCCGTCAACACGACCTCACCCGGCGGGAGTGGACTCCTGAGCCAACTCCCGCAGGTCGAACTCCTTCATCCCTCTCAGGGTGCGATAGCGCTCCGGAAACGCGGTCAGGATGAGCACCTGCAGCGACTCCCCCACCTTCTCAATCAACTCCAGCGCGCGCCGATGGCGGACCGCGTCCGTGTTGACCAGGGCATCATCCAGGACCACGAGCTGCGGCTCCGGCTTCGTCCCTTGCTTCGACAGCATCTCCCCGAGAGCCAGGCGCAGCGCGAACAGGGTCTGCTCCTGCATTCCCCATGAGAAGCTCGCCAGCGACCTCGCCCCGTCGGGAGTCTCCATCGCCGCGTCGATGAACTCCGGCCCCAGCGAGAGCACCTCGTTCCGCCCATCTCCACGGATGTGCTCCAAGCGCGCATGAACCGCGTCCTGGATAGGTGCCACGAACGTCCGGTTCACCTGCTCCTGCCAGTGGCCCACCAACTTTCGGAGAATCTCGGCCGCCTCGGCCCGGGTCTTGAGTTGCAGGTGCTCCTCCGTCGCAAGCACCAGCCGCTCCTCCGCCTCCCCCAATCGCGAGTACACCCCTGCCTCCGCCGCCCGCCCCAGCAACGTCTCCGCGCGGATGATTCGCTCCTGGGCCTTCTTTTCCGCGCCTACGACTCGCTCCCTCGCCTCGTCGAGCTGGCGGCGCTGCGTGGCCGCCCGCTCCTCCGGACGGGGAAGCCGCGCCCTCAACCCCGTCACCATGTTCTTCAGGCGCTCCAGCTCCCCATGAGCCCGTTCGACCTCCGCCCCCAGTTGCTCCAGCGACATGCCCAGCGCATGGAGTTGGGCCTTCATCGTCAGCTCCAGCTCTCGCGCTGTCTGCATCGCGGAGTCCCGCTCCTGGGCCAGACCCCGTACCTGCCTCTCCACCTGGCGGTACACCGCCTCCGCGTCGTCCTTCGCCTTCTCCCGCTCCTTCACCTCCTGCTTGCGGAGCCTCAGCTCCTCGGAGAGCACGACGAGTTCGGGGGTCGGGTACGTGGCCAGGGCGGCCACCGCGAGATTGAGCTGCCCCGCCAGGGTCCCCACCTTCCCCGCCTGCTCGCGACGCTTCTCCCGGAGAGCCTCCACGCTCTCGAAGCCCGCGGCCTCCAGAAACGTCTCCAGCGCGCCTTCGTGCTTCGCCTGCTCCTGGAGTACCGCTTGCTGTGATTCCCACTCCACACGCAACCGCTGCGGACTCTCCACACCATGCTCGTGGAGCCGGCGTGTCAGCTCCTTGCGGAACTTCTCCACGTCCGCCTGGAGGTTCCCGATCTCCTCGGCCCCGGTGCGAACGCGCACCTCCCCGACGCCCTTGATGCGCAGGCTTCCCGCGCTCACGCCCGCGAACAGCTTCTGCTCGGCCTTCGCCAGTTCGTGCCGCTGGACCTGTCCCTCCGCCTCCCACTCGATGCTCCGAGACCCTTCCGCCTTGAAGACGACCTCGATTCCCCGCGCCTCCAGTTTGTCCTGCGCCTGCCGCAGCTTGCGCTCGACGTCCTCCGCGCGCTTGACGTCGGATTCGGACAGCGTCTTCAACGCCGCTGTTCTTCGCCGCAATCCCTCCACGGCGGTCTCCAGCCGCTCCCCCTGCTTGAGCTGTCCATCCAGCCGCTGCTGCTCCACCAGCGCCTGCCGGGCCTTCTCCAGCAGACGTCCGCGCTCCTGCCGCTGCTCCGCCTTCTCCTGCTCTCCGAGCTGCGCCTGGAACAGCTCCCGGGCCTGTCGGAACGACGCTTCCTGGCCAATCAACCCCTCTCGCGCCTTCTGGAGGACCGGCTCCTTCTCCGCCACGACAGCCTGATGCCGAGCCACGTTCTGGCGAAGCGCGAGCAGCTCTCGCTGCTTCCCATCCAGGTGCTCCCATTCCTGGTGCTGGCGCTCCACATCCTTGTCCCGGAGAGCGATCTGCTGCTCCAGCTGCGTCTCCGCCTCCACACGCGCCTGAAGCGCGGAGAACCGCGCCTCGAGGGCCCCCCGCTCCCCAGCGAGGTCGCCCAGCGCGCTCCTCGCCTCCTCCATGTCCCGGGCGTGCTCCGCGCTCGCCTCCTGCTGGGCGCGAATTCCCCGCAGCTCCTCCTCGAGAGACGCCACGAGCGCCGCCTTCAACTCCAGCTCGCTGCCGGTCACCACCTTGCCTTTCTTCAGCGTGAAGAACTGGCGATAGGCGTCCTCCACCCGCTTCAACACCCCTTGCTCCTGCTCGCTCAGCACCGCGACGCCCACCGCCTCCATGAGCCGAGCCTTCAGGGGCGTGTCCAGACCGGGCAGCACATGACGCTCGGCGGATTGACCCAGCCAGAGCAGGCGGGCCAGTCCCCACTGGCCCGGCTTCGTCGCACCGGCCTGCGCTCCTCCGGAGAAGAGGAACCCTCGCGCCATTTCGTCTGCCCGCTGCGAGTCGGCGAGCCGCTCGAACCGCGTCCCCGTCCATTCGTCCAGCAGGCTCGTGGCGTCATCCAGGAACGCCTTCTCCAACCGATAGCGCTTGCCACCGGAGTCCAGCTCCAGTGTCACCCGCGGCGACAGCGTCGTCCCCCAGGGCCGCAGGTTCTGTATCTCCCGGTCCCTCGTCGAGTTCCGGTCGAACAGTGCCCGCGCGAGGGCCAGGACGAGACTCGACTTCCCTGTCTCGTTCGGCGCATGGACGACATGGATGCCCACCCCCAGCCCGGACAGCTCCACGGGATTGCGGAAGCAACGGAAATGCTGAACTCGAAGCCTGCGCAGAATCATCGCCACGCCTCCATCACCAGCTCCGACAAGAGACACCTGGCCGCGATCCGCCCCGCTTCCGAGGCGTCGACCAGCCCGGGAGACAAGGGTCGCGACAACTCCTCCAGGAGCGAAGCCACCAGGGAGCTGGAGGCGACCACCTCGGCGAGCCGTCCCTCCACCTCCGCCTTCGGAATGTCGCGACGCTCGACGGAAACATGCAGGAACGCCCGCCCCAGCAATCCTTCCTTGAGACGGTCCACGACCGGTGTGGCGGCATCCGAGGAGGCGCCCGTGGTGCGAATCCGCAGCAGGGTCCTGGCCGGCTGGGCCGCGTCCTTCATGAGCCCCAGGACACGCGCCGCCTCCCGCTCCGGGTCCTGGCCCAGATCCAACTCCAGGGTGCGCCACACCAGCGAGCCGGTGGGAACGGGGGTCAGCCGAGGCACGTCGCCCCGCGAGGCAATCTCCACGAGCAGCGCCTGCCCCGAGCCATCCTCACCGAACTTCGTCGTCTCATGCGCCCCCGCATAGGCGGTGCGCTCCTCGTGGACGTATTGCCCGTGCCAGTGACCCAGCGCGAGATAGTCGAGCCCCACTCGCGCCACCGCATCCAGGGCAATCGGGAAGTCGTCCAGGGCGTGCTTCCCCTCGATACGAAGGGAGCCATGGGCCACGCCAACGCGGATGGCGTCCACGTCCGCGCGGGCCCGCCACTCGCCCGTTGGATCCTTCATTCCCTTCTTCTGTCGAAGCGGGGCGGCGAGCAGCACCGCCGCCGTCCCTGGAATGGGAACCGGCGCATCTCCATCCAGCATGCGGACATGCGCGGGCCGCTGCTTCCAGGAAGCGCGATGGTAGACGGCGTCAGGCGTCAGCGCGTCATGGTTGCCCGGCAGGACGAACACCGGCGCGCGCGCTCCCTCCAGCACCGCCACCACCTGATGCACGAGCCGGTCCTCGACCAGGTTGTCCTCGAAGATGTCACCCGCGAGCACGACGGCATCCACCTGATGGCTGTTCGCCGCCTGAATGACATTGCGTGCCGCCTCCAACCTCGCCTCGCGCACCGCTGACGCAACCTGGGCGACGTGTCTCGCCCGAAGCCCCATCTGCCAATCCGCGGAATGAAGAATCCTGACCATGACTCACCGATGTGCCGCGAAGTCCAGACGCGGCGGAAGGAGTGTCGCCCCGAACTCGAGCGCGCTCTCTCCACACACCGTACCGACGCACGGGATGGCCAGGACATACCTCCCGAGGAGTAGGCGCCCCGTCCCCGCGACCCACCGGATGAGTGAGGACGCACCCACCCGGGTAGTCAATATCAGACGCATCAATCCATCCTGAGGGCGTTTCATTGTCCGGTCGGCTCCGCTAGGATCGACACCCGCAAAGGCTCACCGCCAGAGTGCCTCGACTCCGACCTGTCCGGCGGAGCTCGGTCCCTTCGCGCGTCCCGAGCCTGGGAGGTAGGGCCTCGGGCAGCGAGGGCACCTACCACTGGAGTGGTAGGGACAGCGTTCTCTCTCTTGTCTATTGAGAGGGCAGACGGTCTGGGCAATCGCGGGGCGCGCTCCCGCATGCAGGGGGATGGACATGGTTTTCGACTCTCGTGAATTCCTGCTGAGGGACAAGGTCATCGCGGCGCTCAACAGCTCCCTGAACCTCTCCGAGGTCATGGAGAGGGTCCGCGGCCTCTTCCTGGAACTGATTCCCGCGGAGTACATGGGGCTGTGCATCGTCGCCCCTGGCCAGCCCATCCCCTACCGGTGGCTGGTTCCCGGCCCTCGCGTTCCGCTCCTGGAGCAGTCCGAATACGACAAGGTGGCCGACGACGACTTCGTGCGCAGGGCGCTGTTGCGCCAGCTCGACACCGTCCTCCGGGACTCGGAGATGGTGTCGCGCAGGGAGCTGGAAGCAAGCCAGCTCTACCAGCGCAGCCAAGAGCTGGAACTGCGACTGGAACACGTCATGGCCGTTCTCATGAACGTGCGCCCGGGCGTCTTCGGCGGCTTCACGCTCTACCGCGACCGCCGACACCCGTTCTCCGAGCGCGCCGTCGCCCTGCTCACCAGCCTCACGCCGCACCTGGCCAACACGGTGCGCAACTGCGGCGAGATGTGGGTGGCCTCCACGGGCGTGCGCCTCCTGGAGCAAATCCACGAGAATGACCGCTCCGCGTTCATCGTGGTGGACCCGCCCGCCCTCGAACGACTGCGCTCACCCCGGGCCACCACGCTGCTCGAGCAGTGGTTCACCCGCTCCGACCTCCACGGTTCCGGCCTGCCCGAGGTCCTCGTGGACCGGCTGGTCGCCCTGACTCGCATGTCCCCGGACGAGCGGCTTCAGGCGAACGTCTGGGTGAGGTCACTCGATGACTCGCACCGGGTGGTGAAGTTCATCGAGCTCCCCGAGCCCCAGGGCCCCAGCCCCTGGGCGCTCATCCTTCACGAGATTCCCCACTCGATTCCGCTCCCCGAGCAGATGAAGCGGCGGCTCACCAGTCGCCAGGTCACCATCGCCCAGGCGCTGCTCAGGAACTGGTCCAACGAGCAGATTGCCCGTGAATACGGCCTCTCCATCGACACGGTGAAGACACACATCCGGGACATCTTCAGCACGGACCGGCTGAACTGCGACAGCCGCGCCGATTTCCTCTACCAGGCCGCCCGCCTGATGAAGCCCATCTGACCCACCACGGGCGGACCCGGCCCTTCCTCCGGACCCGCCCGTGGCGCCCCGTGTCCCTGGCGGCTCAGAACTCCGGCAGGGACAGCAGATTGTCGAAACGACTGCCGTTCGGCACCGACCGCAGATAGGGCGGTCGCGCATTGACGACCTCTACCCGCGCCTCCACGGGCAGGGCCTGAACCCTCGCGTCCCCACCGTCATCAATCCATTCCACCATCTGCTGCCGCGTACTCGTCCCCGTCATGAGGCCCTCACGCCAGCGAACCAGCGCGATGTGCTCGAGTCGTCTGCCGCCCTCGAGGTGGATGTGAGTGATGTAACGCATGAAGCGCCCCCTGGTGTGGATGCCTTGTGTCGACTGGGAGAATGGCGCTGGCCAGGAGGGTCGTCTCTACCTCGCCAGGGGTATGGGAGTTCACCGCTCGCGGAAGAAACCTGGATACACGACGCGCGTCGTGCGAGCAGACAACAGCACGGCGGACTGTTCCTCCACATCCGTCAGCGTCCGGAGCACGGACGTCAGCTCCGCCACATGGTCTTCATCCAGACCTCCGTGGCCGCGCAGGAACGTCACCGCCTTGCCGATGTTCGCAATGGCATCCGCCTGAATCAGGTGCTCCGCGGCCCCGGTCGCGCGCGTCACGGAGAGGTATTCCAGGACATACGCCGTGCCCAGGAACGCGGTGGGAATGCCCGCCCGGGAGGTGAAGAAGTTCCAGCTGGTATAGGCCTCCACCGCCGGAGACGGGCCCGTGGACAGGACCCGCTCCTCCGAGCACCCCAGGTTCTTCAGGTCCGTCAGCAACCAGCGCTCGTGGCCGCGCTCCTCCTCGGCCTTCTGGAGCAGCAGGTCCGCCAGCCTCGGGTGCCGCCCCAGGTGCTTCAGGCGCGTCCCCGCGCCCTTCAGCAGCGGCAGGCTCCAGCGGACGTAGTGATACGTCTGCACCAGGTAGTGGACATAGCCCTCCCGGTCGAGCGTGCCGGCGAACAGGCGGCTTGCGTCAGGATGCGCATCCAGCGCCGCCACGAGCGCGCGGCCCTCCTGCTCCAGCAGGTCCACCCAATCCATCGACTTCGGGCTCTCCATCGTCGTCTGCACGGACGTCTCCTGTCCGGGGCGTGGGCTCCCGGCTGTTGCGCGTTGAAGGTGAAGGAAGAAAAGCGGGTCGCCCTGGGGCTAGCCGGCGCGACGCACGATGCCGTCGAGCGCGCGGAACCGCTCCAGGGTGCTGGCGGGAATCTCGTCGAGCGCGGCGAGGAGCGGCAGGGTGAAGCGGCGGAAGCTCGCGTCGTAGAGTGGCTCCGCGATGAACCGCGCGCCCATCTTCCTGGCGAACAACGAGGGCGCCCTCGGCATCCGCAGCCCGCCCAGGTTTCCCTGTCCCGCGCGCTCACGCTCCATGGGCGTATAGAAGGGGCTGCTGGGGAGGACCGGAGACTCCGAGGGCTCGGAGACCCTCACCCGCCAGCGAGGGCTCACCCAGCCCCGGTGCGCCGCCACCCGGGCGATGAGACTCGCGTCCTCCCTCGAATCCGTGTCCAGGTTCGCCGCGGCGATCCAGTGCGTCACGCCGCGTCCGCGGCTCTCCGCGTAGATGCCCGCCTGCAGGTGCGCCACCGCCTCGGAGTGCCTCCAACGCTCGAGCACACAGAAGCGCGCGGTCTCCGCGAACACCATCCCAGGTCCGCCCAGACCCGACAGGTCCAGCTTCTGCTCCAGTTCGATACCCAGCCGGCCCCCCGTGGCGAGCGCCACCTCCGGGCTCGTCATCAACATCCGCAACGTCGCCACCGGCTCGCGGTCCGCGTAGACCACCAGATGCACCGTGGTCTCCAGCGTGTCGAAACAGCTCACCTCCCGCCTCGACGGCGGCGCCTTTCCGGAAATCAACCTCAGTTCCCCCCCAAAGACAGCCCAGCGGACACGAAGCGCGTCATCGAGCTCTCGCTGGGTGGTGGCTACTCGGCAGTGCATGGACGTCATGGGTTCCCTCTCGAACTCGGGTCGGTCGCGGCGACTCACCGTCTCCTGTCCATTCATTCGTTGCCGGGATCCAAAGTGCGCGGGGCGTTCATTTTCTCCTCTCGCGCGCGGCGGCATACCACCTGGGAGGTACAGACTGACGGACTGATCTCCAGCAACCTTTCATGGAGATGCACAAACCCGCCTCCGTCGAACTCACCAGGGTGGGAACGAACATACATGTCGCAGTCAACCCGAGAGCGGGCAGGAGTTTCCCGGTGAGGAGTGGGGATGAGTTTTCCATCACAAGCGGAGGAACAGGCACTTCATGAGCGCGTCCTTAAAAAGAATGAGTCACTGGCCTCCCAGGACGTCTTCAGGGTCTTCATGGCCCCCATCACCCGAGTGCTTTGCCGCAACCGGAGAAAAACCAAAGAGGAGGCGCACGACGCGGTCTGCGACGTCCTCATGGAGTATTTGGAGAATCCCGAACGGTACCTGGCCCACAAGAGCAAGCTGTCCTCGTATTTGACCCGGAACGCCGAAATGCAGGTCCGGGACATGTACCGCTCCCAGGAGGCCCGCCAGCGCCGAGAAAGGGAATTCGGGGAGGCAATCGAACTTCGCGCGACGGCTCCGAATAGAAGCCTGGAGATCATCGTGGAGGCACGACACCTCGTGGGACAACTCGAACAGGCCATTCAGGAGCAGGACCGGGCCGCCCTCGGGCTCATCCTCCAAGGTGAGCGCTCCACCGACGCCCTGGCCAAGGCCATGAACCTGCCGCAGCTGTCGGAGAAAGAGCTCCGCCGCGAGGTGAAACGGAACCGGGACCGCCTCATGAAGACCCTGGGACGGATCGGGAAGGAGGAGTGAGATGTCGAACCCTGATTGGCTCGAACGGGCCGCCCTGCGTGCCCAGCGCGCGTCCTGGACGCTTGCCTATACACTCGAGAGGTATCGCCAACTGGAGGATCGGACCGAGGCTGAACTCGCGCGGGATCTGGGCTGCACGCGGGAAGTGCTCTACTGGCTGTGTCTGTGCCGCAAACCCGAGGGCCCGGACTTCGATACCCAGGTCACCGCCATCACCGAACGTCATGAAGTGGATCTCCGGGCGCTCGTCGACGTGATTCGACACGTCGAAATCGTGGATGCCCTGTCCGAGCGGGTCGCGGACTCCAACGGAGAGGAACGTCCCATCCAGATGGCCGCGAGAGACCGCGTCCCGGGCGAGAAGACGAGTCCATGACGCCGCTCTGGCTCGAGGAGGCCGTGGAGGAGTGTGGCTTCACGGCCCCCTCGCGCTTCCCACGAAACCTGTCGACGGAGATTCCCTCGCGGCTCTCCGTCAAGGTGGTGGCCCTGCCCCACCTGACGCCGCAAGCCGTGCGGGACTGGCTCTTGCGCCGGGGTATCCGTCAGCCCGTCGAGGGTGACGCCAGTGATTTCCATGGCTGCATGGTGGCGAAAGCCGGACACGGATTCCTGTTCGTGGACAGGTCCGAGGAGAACGCCGAGCAACGCTTCACCGTCGCGCACGAGCTGTCGCACTTCATCCTGGACCAATGGCTTCCACGTCAGCGGGCCCTGCGGGTGTTTGGCGAGCAGATACTGCCGGTGCTCGACGGTCTGCGTAAGCCCACGCCGGACGAGGCCATGACGGCCCTCTTCGAGAAGCTCTCGCTGGGGCCTCCGGTGGACCTCATGGCTCGCGATGCCTCCGGACACTACGCCCGTCGAGCGGTGATGGACTCCGAGTGGCGCGCGGACCTGCTGGGCCTGGAGCTGCTGGCTCCGGCGAAGCTCGTGGTGCCACTGGTGATGGACCTCCCCGCCGAGGAGGCCACGGGCCTGCTGTTCTTCCGGTACGGGCTCCCCCGGGAGAAGGCGGACACCTACGTCCAGGAGTTGCACCGCCGCATGCGCACTCCGCGATTTTCAATCGAGCAGTTCCTGGGAGTGGAGGGAGGGTAGACATGTCGAGCAGGATTCCGCCGGAAGAGATGGGTGAGTTGTTTGGGGATGACGACTATCGGGAGGCATTCGGGGAGGACATGGCCTCCACGCTGGACCTCGACCGATGGTCCACGGGGCTCGACCTGGACAAGGTCATGGAGCGCTTCCGGAGCGAGATTGCCGGCGCCCTGCACAAGGAAGGGCGGCTGCGCACCCTCGTCCGCAACGAGATTCTCCCCCGACTGTCTACCCGCAGCGGCATGCTTCCCGAGGCGGGAGTCTACAAAGTCACGCCAGAAGAGCTGACACTCATCCACGAGCGGCTGCTCTTCCAAGGCAAGGTTGACGCCGTGGCCGGCAGCCATGCGAGCCATGACAGCCTGCCCATCGGCATCTCCCAGATTGGGGTCGGCATCGTCGGCTACCAGGGGAACTCCGGCGCCTTTTCAAAGCGGCTGTTCCGCAAGGAGATGGCCGCGCGGAACGCGAATCCCGCCCAGGAGGCGATGGATTACATCAACATGCGCCAGAACCGCTTCCAGGGGCACAAAGACACCCTGTCCCGGATGGCGCGGCGGGGCATCCGGACCTATGCGGAGCGGGCCGCGCTCTTGAGCAAGTCCTCGGCGGAGTGGCGGATGGGCATCGGGAATCCCTGCGCGCACGAGCTGCTCTCCGGCTCTGGGTACATGACCCTGCTGGAGCGCTCGCTGTCCGTGCTCCAGCGGGTCATCCATGAACACAAGAAGTTCGTCTTCGTCTCCGGCTCACTCCAGGACCGGGGCTTCCTGACGATGGGCTTCGCGCTCGACGCGGGCGAGTACGCGCTCCTCGAGACGCTCCAGAGCGATGGCGAGCACATCGTCAGGGGCTGGGAGTACGGAGGACGCAGCAAGCGCATGGCCTGGGACTTCGTGCGCGACTCGAGTTCGTGCGTCGTGAAGGGGCTGTTCCGAATTTCAGACCACTCCCCTCCCCGCCTGTTCTACGCGCACCGTGAGCACGTGCACGAGGCCGCCTGGGTGGCCATGGCCGACAGCGTGCTGCGTCCCGAGCGGGGCTTCCCCCTGCTGCTCGACGTCGCGGAGATGTCCTGCCGCAGTGCCTTTGGCGACGACGGCTTCCTGGGGCTGGTCCATGACGCCTACGCCCAGGCGGGAGCCAACCTCCAGTTCTTCAGTGAGCGCGGGATGCGCCGGTAGGGGGGAGACAACCATGTCCAATGATGGCAAGGGACCAAGGCCACCAGGTCCGGGGCTGTTCGAGAACATTCCGAGTCGTCCACCGCACGGACTGAACGGACACACGGCGCCACTCCCGTCGCTCGGAGGACCTCGGGGTGAGTCGCCACATCAGACTCCGCTGCCCTCGGGCGGTGAGGACAGAAGACTTGTGCCTCCAGGTCAACCGTCACGCGCGGCCCCCACGACGGTGCGCAGGCCCGCTTCGCCCCCGGAGACGCCACCGGCGTCCGCGCGGGAGGGGCGCGGCGACGTCGTCCGTTCGACGCCACCCGAGGCCCGTGCCGCGCTCGAGGAGCTGAGGAACGACACGACGGCGTCGCAGCTCGACCCCGAACTGGAGCTGGCCGCGGGCTTCACCCACTTCGACACCGCGTCCAGCGAGGACAACCTCGTGACCATCCTGCTGGCCCGCGACGACCTCCACCTGCTCGCCTCGCAGACGCTGGTACGGGTGAAGTCGCGCGAGGACAAGCGCACCTATCTGGGTGTCGTCGTCCGAGGCCCCTTCACGGAACCCAACGCCGTTCCCGCCAACTCGACGATGGCCATCGGCGTGGTGACGCACGGAAAGAAGCTCACCTACACGTTCGACTATCACGGCCGCGCGGAGGTGGAGCTGTTGGGTGAGGAAGTGGAGGGAGTCCTGAAGCCTCCCCGCTTCCGGCCACGTCCCCAGAGCCCCGTGTTCGTGCTGGATGACAAGGAGAGCGAGCGCGTTCTCGGTGTGGGCGGAGACCTGTGCCTGGGCGTCGTCGTGGGCTACGAGCGCATGGAGGCCCGCCTCAATGCGCGCGACAAGTCCGTGCTGCCGCGGCACACCGGCATCATCGGTACGACGGGTGGCGGCAAGTCCACCACCGTGGCCACGCTCATCCACCGCGCCCAGGCAGAGGGCATCGCCACCGTCGTCTTCGACGTGGAGGGCGAATACACGCATGTGGATGAGCCCACGGACCACGCCGCCATGCTGGAGGCCCTCAAGCGAAGGGGCCTGCGACCTCAGGGCGTCAGGGACCTGCACCTCCACCATCTGACGGGCCGATCCAGCCGCAACCCGCGCCACAAGAACCTGCACCGCTTCGCCCTGAACTTCTCCAGCCTGTCGCCCTATGCCCTGGCCGAAATCCTGGACATGTCGGACGCGCAGCAGGAGCGCTTCCTCAAGGCCTATGACGTCACCAAGCTGCTCCTGGAGGACTTCAAGATCTTCCCGCTGAGCGACCAGGAGAAACAACAGGCGCTGGACGTGGACGAGCTGTCGACCGGCTACCCCCGGATGACCATCCAGCACGTGCTGGACGTCGTGAGCGCCTACATCTACAGCCTCAGTGACGAGGGCCGCGCAGAGGCAAAGCCCCGTGCTCGTGCCTCGTCACGACGCAAGGAGCCGCTACTGGAGGCGCTCGAGGGACTGGACCCGGCGCCCGAAGAGGACTCGCCTCCGCCAAGCCACGCGCTCTCGCTCCACAGCGAGTTCAAGAGCAACCCGGGGATGGTCATGCGCCGGGTGATGGCCCAGAGCAGCAGGGCCGAAATCAGTTGGAAGGCCCTGGCCAGCAAGCTCCACCGCCTGCGACGGCTCAACATCTTCGACGTGGGGACCGCGCCGGGCGTGGCCTACAACTCGATGCTCGCGCCGGGACGCGTGTCGGTCATCGACCTGTCGGACACGGACTCACCCCAGCTCAACAACCTGGTCATCGCGGACATCCTGCGAGGACTCCAGGAGGCGCAGGAGGCACGCTACGAGAAGGCGAACAACCAGGACCAGGCCGTCACCCCGGTGCTCATCATCATCGAGGAGGCGCACGAGTTCCTGTCGGCCAGCCGCATCAGCCAGATGCCCGTCCTCTTCGAGCAGGTCGCCCGCATCGCCAAGCGCGGACGCAAGCGTTGGCTCGGGCTCGTCTTCGTCACGCAGCTGCCTCAACACCTCCCCAATGAGGTGCTGGGCCTGCTCAACAACTTCATCATCCACAAGATGACCGACAGCTCCGTCATCTCCCGCATGCAACGCACGGTGGGAAGCATCGACGAGAGCCTCTGGAATCGGGTGACCCGGCTCGCCCCAGGGCAGGCGCTGGTCTCCTTCAGCAATTTCGCCCGTCCGCTGATGGTGGCAGTCGACCCCGCCCCCGTGAAGCGCCTGCTCGTCGACTGAGCAGCGCGAGGGAAACGCAGTCGACGAAGTTCAATCATCATCAACCAGGTCGCAGCCAGCGACCGTAACAGCCCTCGGACACCGGAGCCCCGAGAGGCAACAGAGATGATTCACCTTCGAAACATTCCACTGGCGGACGACCGTGAGGCCAGTTGGGGGCGCGCCTCCAGGCGCCCCCAGCACGACATCCCGCATCTCACGTGCGCGGGACTGCTCCTCGCGAGCCTGGGGCCCGCCGTAGCCGCGCCCCGCTCCGAGTGCGGCGGCCTCCAGTATCGCCGCGACGCCGAAACCGTTCCGCTCGCTCGTCACCGACGAAGCGTCGATGGCCACCGGCCCCCCGCAGATGATGGTCGACCAACTCGTGAGCCAAGCCGACAACACCGGCCTCACCTTCAATCGTTGACCATCACCTGCGCCCCGCCGCTCTCGTGCGGCTCCTGAGTGCCCGGGCTCGCCTTCGAGAACAACATCGTTCCCCAGGCCGAGGAGCCATCAGCACTTTCTTCTACCCGTTGCCACACCACCTCCACCGCTGTCCTCCCCAGGAAACATCTGTGCCCTCATCCCGACTCTTGCGCTGCCTTCAAGCCTGTCTATTCCTCGCCCTCGGGGCCCATTGCGGCGAACCGCCCGCGCCCCCGACAGAGGCCTCCCCTCCGCCCGCGTCCCTTTCGAAGCTGGAAGAGGAGCCCACCACCCGCCCCCGCTTCGTCCCGGGCCGAGTCCTCGTGAAGTTCCGGCCAGCCCCCCAGGGCAAGGCCTCTTCCGTCAGCGCGCCCATGACGCTCCATGGCCTGACGTTCCAGCAGGCGGACGTCCTTTCCGGGGGCACGGAGCTCTGGACGCTCGCGTCCAACGAAGCGCTGACGAACAAGTCCGTGGCCGAGCAGGAGTCCCTCACCACGGCCGCCGTGGAGGAGCTCCGCCTGCGCTCCGACGTGGAATACGCGCACGTGGACCCTTACATGGACTACCTGTCCGAGCCCGTTGACCCGTACTACGGCCTGCAATGGCACTACCCCGCCATCCACCTGCCAGAGGCCTGGCAGACCGTCACCGGCAACGTGAAGATCGCCGTCCTGGACTCCGGGCGGCTCGCGCACCCGGACCTCGATGATCGCTGGGGGCAAGGCTACGACTTCGGCTACGAGCAGCCGAATGTCTCCGACCCGGACCCGACCTCCGACGGCCGATGGCACCACGGCCTGGCGGTGGCAGGAATCCTGGGCGCGAAGTGGGACAACTACGGCGTCGCGGGAGTCTGCAGGGATTGCCCTCTCATGCCCGTGAAGATCTCCTCGACCGCCGACCGCCCCATCATGAGCAACGTGACCAAGGCCATCAACTGGGCCGTCCTGAACGGGGCCAAGGTCATCAACATGAGCTTCGGAACCCTGGAGCCCACTGAAGAGCGCTGCGTCGACTTTCCGTTGTTGCAGCAAGCCGTCACCAATGCCATCCAGGCCGGCGTGGTGGTGGTCGCCGCGGCGGGCAATGACAATCGCGACCCCAGCGTGGTGATACCCGCGTCCTGTCAGGGGGTCATCACCGTGGCGGCGACCATGCCGAACGGGCACCTGGCCCCCTACAGCAACAGGGGTCCCCGAGTGACCATCACCGCGCCCGGCGGAGGCCCGGATGTCTACGGCAATGGGCTGCTCTGCGACGACCCCACTCCGATGGGGCCCTATAATGGGCTGGGTGGAAGCGTGACGGCCTGGGCCGTGTCCAAGCCCGGCCCCACGGTGTTCGGGGCGGACTTCTGCCACCGCTACATCTCCGGCACGTCCTTCGCCGCGCCCCACGTCGCGGGGGTCGCCGCGCTCATCATGACCCAGCGCCCCCACTGGACCGTCGCCCAGGTGACCCAGCGGCTCCTCCAGTCCGTGAATGCCGTCCCCGGATGCCCGGCGAACACGTGCGGCGCCGGCATGCTGGATGCCTCCAAGGCGGTCATCACGCCCCTCCTGATTCCCTCCCCCACGTGTGAGTCGATTCCCGGCACCGCGACGAACACGAGCACCTTCTCCTGCACCGTCCCCTGGCCCTTTGGAGGAGTCACGCCCTACACCCAGTCCTGGTCCAGCATCGCCAACCTCACCATCGAGAACTCCACCTCCATCTCGGTGGCGGGCACGTGCACGCCGGGCACTGACGCGACGGTGAGATTCACCGTCAGCGACAGTGAGGCAACCACCCTCTCACGAGATGTCAGCTTCCGCTGCGCCACGCCCGCCCTGGACGCGAGGATTGTGTTCCAGCGGGTCGACTCCACCATGCAGGCTGACCGCATCTACAACATCACCGTGATGATTCAGAACACGGGGACCGAGCCCTGGACCGCCGCGACAGGGTTCAGGCTCCAGGCCATCGAGCCCGTCACCAACACGTCGTTCTGGGGACTGGACCGCGTCCAGTTGGAGCCCGGTGAGGTCATCAGGCGCTTCGAGACCAAGACCTTCCTGTTCGCCATCAGGACGCCGTACGAGTTGGGCACCTATCCCTTCCAGTGGCGGATGATGAAGGAGGGACATGGCCTGTTCGGTGCGCCCTCGTTCTTGACTCAAATCAACGTCACGGTGCCGTTCCGGGACTCGGCCTTCGTCCGTCAGTCCGTGCCCACCTCGGTGGTGGCGGGGAGCACCTTCCACGCCACCTTCACGATGAAGAACACGGGCAGCGACACCTGGACCATGGCCACGTTCTATCGGCTGGGCTCCCAGCCGGCGACGAGCAGCGTGTGGGGACACCAGCGCATCTACCTCAACCCGACGGACTCGGCGGCTCGCGGTCAGGAGCTGACCTTCTCCACGATGCTCACCGCGCCCACCACGCCCGGTCCCTACACGATGTACTGGCGGATGGTTCAGGATGGGTTCGACACCCCGGTCTACTTCGGCGCATTCACCGAACCCATCACCATCAACGTCACGCTGCCGCCGCGGGACGCGGTCGTCGTCAGCCAGTCCGGCCCCACCACCGTGATGGCGGGCACTTCCTTCGTCTACGACGTCACGTTGCGCAACACGGGCACCCTGCCCTGGCGCGCCGACACCGGCTTCTCCCTCCGCAACCTGTTCCCCGAATGGAGCAACTCCAACGGAGCCCTGGCCCCCGGCGAAGAGGTGGCGCCCGGCGCGGAGAAGACGTTCCACGTCACCGTCAACGCGCCCACGCAGGTCCGCTCCTACGCGCTGCGGTGGCAGATGTGGCAGACCCAGGCCGGAGGCTTCGGGCAGGCCTCGCCGCTGACCTTCATCCAGGTCATTCCTCGCACCGACGCGACGTTCGTCGGGCAGACGGTCCCCGCTCGCGTGGAGCCTGGGCAGAGCTTCCCCGTCACCGTCACGATGAAGAACTCGGGCGACACGACCTGGGGTGACAGCGCCATCGTCCACCTGGCCCCGCTCCCCAATCTCCAGGGCAACAACTGGGGGCACGTGTCCGTCACCCTGGAGCCGGGGGACCGCGTCAAACCCGGCGAGGAGCGGACCTTCAGCTTCACGGCCACCGCGCCCACCACGACCCAGGGCCCTCATGCCTTCCAGTGGCGGATGCGCATGCAGACCGCACCGGGGACCTTCAGTCACATGGGTGAGTCCTCGGCCCTGGTGAACATCCTCGTGGCGGACCGCTGCTACTGCCCGCCCGGTGATGTCTGCCAGGACGTCAACTGCACGCCGCCGGTGGAGATGTAGCCCCGAGCGCGCAAGCGAAGCCCGAAGAACCCCGCCGCGCGCGCCCTTTCACACAGGGACGCGCGCGGCGCGGCGCGAGAGACACTCCGCTCACGGGAGTTCTCCCGAGCCACGCGGTCGGAGTCGGGCGTCGTGAGGTGGACAGGACCACGCCCTCGGGGCGCGATGGGCGCCGTGCCTCGCACGCACCAGTCTCCTGGGCCTGTCCACGAATGGAGCAGGCCCATGCAGCGCAGGAACTTCCTTCGACTCACCGCGATGAGCAGCGGACTGCTCGTCCTCGGGCCCGGCTTCTGGCGTGCGGCCTATGCGGCCCCCTCGCGGCCCGGCCCTGGCCCCTATGGCGCCCTCACCGGGACACCGGATGCACAGGGCCTGCGACTTCCCGCGGGCTTCACCTCTCGCATCGTCGCTCGCACGAACGAGGTCGTCCCTGGCACGGACTACACCTGGCATGGCAGCCCCGATGGTGGCACCTGCTTTCCCACCAGTGACGGAGGCTGGGTCTACACCTCCAACAGCGAATTGCCCCTGCTCGGCGGTGCCTCCGCGCTCCGCTTCGACGGCGGCGGTGGCGTGGTGGGCGCGTACCGCATCCTCGGTGGGACGATCGCCAACTGCGCGGGAGGGCCAACGCCTTGGAGCACGTGGCTGTCCTGTGAGGAATGGGATGGCGGACACGTGTGGGAATGCGACCCGCTGAATCCCTCGCAGGGCCAGCGTCGCGCCGCGCTGGGCACCTTCGCGCATGAGGCCGTGGCGGTGGACCCCGTGGGACGCCGGCTGTACCTGACGGAGGACCGCCCCCATGGGCGCTTCTACCGCTTCACGCCGTCCCAGTGGCCGTCGCTCGCGGCGGGCACACTCGAGGCCGCGCGGTTGTCCGGCAACGCGCTGGAAGGAACGGCGTCCTTCAGCTGGACGAAGGTCTCCGCGTCGAGCCCCGCGTGGCTCCAGACCGCGCGGTTCTGGACCACCGCGTTCGATGGCGGCGAGGGCTGCTGGTACGACAGCGGCACCGTCTACTTCACCACCAAGGGGGACAACCGCGTCTGGGCCCACACGCCCTCCACCGGACAGGTGGAGATCCTCTACGACGACAACCTCTTCCCGGACTCACCCCTGCACGGCGTGGACAACGTCACCGTGTCTCGCTCGGGGGACCTCTACGTGGCCGAGGACGGGGATGACCTCCAGCTCTGCCTCATCACCCCTCAGCCGGAGCGCGTGGTCTCGCCCTTTCTCCAGCTCGAAGGCCATGGAGGCTCGGAGCTCACCGGTCCCGCGTTCAGTCCGGATGGGCACCGGCTGTACTTCAGCTCGCAGCGCGGCACGAACGGCCAGGGCGTCACCTTCGAGGTGCGTGGGCCCTTCCGCTGAAGACACACCCGCGCGGCGCGGTCATTCCTCGCCGCGCGGGGCCGTCACGACGGGGTTCGTCAGGGCGAGTAGTAGAACGCCGAGCCCCAGAAGAAGCCCGACTTCCCACTGGGAGGCGTGCCGAGGTAGCAGTTGGCGCCGTCGAACCAGCCCGCCTCACACACATTGTTCGGGCCGCGCGTCATGTAGTAGTTGTTGGCGTGCATGAAGGGCGAGCCGTCACCCGCCGGCATCGAAGCCACGTAGCAGTTGGCGCCATCGAAGGTCGCGTCGACAGTGGTCCCGTTCCAGACAACGTCGCCCGGGCACGCGTCCCCGGCCACGAACACCACGAAGCTGGACGAGCAGACCGTCTGGCCCGCGGTGTTGGCGACATTCATGGTGACCGTCGACCAGCGGCCCGGGAGCGCCCCGGGGGCCATGATGAAGCTCATATACATCGTCGTCGAGGAGCCGATGAAGCCCTTCGTGCCATTGCTCCAGCTCACGCCGGGCACCGCGCTGAACGCCATGTTGATGAGTCCCGCGCTCCCCGAGAAGGACGCGGTGATGATGTACGTCCCGTAGGCCAGCCCCGAGACATTGATGGTGTCGGAGTACGCCGCGCCAGGGGTCACGGTGGTGTTGGTCGGCCAGCTCGTACACTGGGCGTCCGCGCGACCGGGGGTAGCTACGACGAGCGCCATGGCCACGGCGGCCCCGAACAGCCAACCGCGAGACACACCACTGCGCGAGAGCAACGCTGAGGATGCAACGGACATACGGCCTCCTGGTGAAGTGAGACCCGCACTCTGCTGTGATTGAGCCGCCAAAGACAAGCCTGAATACAAATCATTCACGATGAGCCATCCAGGCCCTGTGACATGCCATGCTACAAGTCTGGCGTCGGCGTCGGGAATGAACAACAAAGACACTGTCTCTGTAGCACCCGACGCTACAACCAAGACATGTCCGTCAGACGGCGTGCGTCCCAGGCTCGCGAGAAGGTGTCGACGACACGGAGCTGACACACGCAAGCCCCGGCCGCCGCGAGAGACCGTCCTTCTGACTTCCCGGGAGGAGGTAGGGCCGGGCCTTCACGTACGGGCGGCCCCCGCGACGCTCGGACGCCCGCTCGGCGGGTGCCCACCATTCCCGAGCCGACGGCGGCCTGGATCGTCTACTCTGCCCCTTCCTCGGAAAGGTCGGTGCTTGTCGCATGGGTGGTGGTCGTGAGCTCTCGCCAGTTCTCCTCGTGGGCGCCGGAACCGGCGAAGCCACGTGCGGCATCCTCTACCTGGCAAGCTACCTGCGACGCGGCGGCATCGAGGCCTTCGTGCGGCTGTACGACGGCGATGAGACGGACGCGGAGGTGGTGGCCTCGTTCGAGCGCCTCGTCGCCCGGGTTCGCCCACGACTGGTCGGCATCAGCCTCAAGTGGTTCCACCACGTGGACCGCGCGCTGCTCATCGCCCGGACGCTCCGGAAGATAGACCCCGGGATTCGCATCGTCGTGGGCGGCAACTCCGCGTCGTACTGGTGGAGGGAGCTGCACGCGTTCGACTTCATCGACCATGTCGTCCTGGGCGATGGCGAGGTGCCGCTGCTGGCCATCTGCCAGGGCGAACCCTCCCCGCCCAACTGCGTGACGCGCTCCCCCTCGGGAACGTCTCGCAGGCTGCCCCTGTCGTACATCCAGGGGGCCACCAACACCGAGGACATCTACTACTCGCACTTCAACGAGCTCTTCCTGAGCCAGTTGGACCGCAACTCGTTCTCCGGTTGGGTCGCGCCGGGCAAGGGCTGCGGAGAGAACTGCCTCTACTGCGGCGGGGCCCGAGGCAACCAGAAGGCGGCCTTCGGGCGCGCGAAGCCGTTCCTGCGCTCCGAGCAGAGCGTGCGCCGGGACCACCAGGAGATCGCCCCCCAGACGTGGCAGATGCGCTACGACTTCGCGGGCAGCACCGCGGAGTTCCTGGGGAGCACCTGGGCGGGCGTGGACCTCTCCAAGCACTGCTGCACGTACTTCCTGTGGGGCGTGCCTCGCCTGGAGCTCGTCGCCGAGCTGGCCCGGACCTTCAAGCGCGTCTACATGGTCATCGACATCGGCTGCTTCTCCGAACAACAGCGCCTGGAGCAGATGGGCAAGGGCCTGCTCAAGCCGTGCGCGAAGGACCGGGAGCTGCTCGACGTCATTGACGCCTGTCACCGCCATCCGAACCTGGACATGGAGATCTCCGGCATCGGAGGCCTGCCCTTCACCAGCAAGGCCGCGCTGGCGGAGGAGCTGCGACTGGTGGAGCGCGTCATCAGCCTCGACTGCGTGGTGGGCTATCAACGGCTCGAGGCGCAGCCCGGCGCCCTGGTCACCGAACATCCCGCGCGCTTCGACATGGTGACCGAAGCGAAGACGTTCACGGAGTTCCTCGACTACTTCGAGCAGCGCGAGCCCGGCGACGTGTCGGTGCCGATGATTCGCTTCCGGGACGCGGAGCTGGAGGCCGCCGTGCAGCGCAACTCCGACCAGGTGGACGCGCTCGCCTGGAAGCACCGCGACACGCGGCGCAGCGTCGCCGTCAATGGACGGACGCGGCTGCTGAACACCTCGCCTTCGACTCAGCGATTCACGCTGGGGGACTGGCTGGGACACCACCGTGCTCCCGCCAAGGTGGCCCAGGAGCCCGTGACGGTCCTCCGCTCGGTCGACGGCATCACCCTGACGTGCGCGCCGACGGTGAGCCCTCGCAAGTTCTCCGACCCGACACTCGTCCAGGGACAGGACGGGGCCATCCTGCTCGCCGCCCTGGCCGCCTTCGAGCAGCCCGCGACGGTCTCCAGCGCCGTGACACAACTGGGGACGAAGGCGCGGCTGGACCCGCACTCCGCGCGCGAAGTGATTGACCACCTGGTGGACGGCCGCTTCCTCCAGCCGGCGTAGCCGCGACGGGTCAACATCCGAGCCGCCCACGCCCCAGAAAGGGCGCGTCGACGCCAGGAATCTGGCGTATGGAGCCACCCATGGCGCGGAACATCGATGGAACCGAGATCAGCCGGGTGATGCGGGCCGAGATGGCCCAGCAAGTCGCGGAGCTCCAGGCCGCGGGAGTCACCCCTGGCCTCTCGGTGGTGCTGGTGGGCAACAACCCCGCGAGCCAGGCCTATGTCGCGAGCAAGACGCGCGCCTGTGAGACGCTCGGGATGAAGGGCCAGACGCTGAACCTGCCCGAGGACGTGTCCAAGGAAGAGCTGTTCGCGGTCATCGACCGGCTGAACTCGGACGCGACGGTCCACGGCATCCTCGTCCAGCTCCCCCTCCCCGCGCACCTCCCCTACAAGGCCGTCCTGGAGCACATCCACCCGGACAAGGACGTGGATGGCTTCCATCCCCAGAACGCCGGGCTGGCCTTCGTGGGCGACCCGCGCGCCTTCATCCCCTGCACCCCCGCTGGCATCCTGGAGATGCTGCGTCGCGAGAACATCCCGACCCGGGGCAAGCACGTGGTCATCGTGGGACGCAGCCTCATCGTCAGCAAGCCGCTGGCCTCGCTCCTGATGGCCCCCGGCCCGGACGCCACCGTCACCATCACCCACCGGCACACCCCCGACCTCGCCGCGTTCACCCGGCAGGCCGACATCCTCATCGTCGCGGTGGGCAAGCAGAACCTCATCACCGCGGACATGGTGAAGCCCGGCGTGGTGGTCATCGACGTGGGGCAGAACCGCGTCCCCGATGCCAGCTCGGCGCGAGGCTTCAAGATGGTCGGCGACGTGGACTTCGACGCCGTCAGCCAGGTCGCCGAGGCCATCACCCCCGTGCCGGGGGGCGTCGGCCCGATGACCATCACCATGCTGCTCGCGAACACCCTCCAGGCCGCGCGGGCCCGCGTGACGCGAAGCCAGCCGTCGTAGGGCGGGAGTCCGCGACCGGGAGCCAGCAGGAGACACGGGGGCGCGCCACGTCCTCGGAGGCCACGGAAGAAACCCGGTCTCCGGGTGAATATCCGCCCGCGCATTTCGTCGGGAAGCGCACAAAAGCTCGCTCCCTGGCACGCCGGGCCGGCCTGTGCCTCCTCGTGAAACTCCCCCATGAAGAACCCTGTCCTCGCCGCTGTCGGGCTGTGCCTCTGGCTTGTCACTCCTGGCACCGTCCTCGCCGCACCCCGCGCCTTCGACTTCTCCTCCCGTGGACGCTCCACCCGAGTGACGGAGTCCCGGCCCTTCTTCGGGCAGCGCCTCATGGCGGAGGGCAACCGCCTGCGCGCCCTCTCCGTCGATGGACACACGTCGAGCAGCGATGTGATTCCCACCCATGTCTGGCTGGTGCCCTTGATTCTCACCGGCGCGGGGCTCGCCGCCGGCATCGCTGTCTGCGCCGCGCACGACGCGGGCGGCGAGGGCTGTGGGACCAGCTTGCTGACGGGCATCATGTTGGGACTGTCGCTCGGAGCGGGCTATCTCAGACTCGTCACCGGGTCCGACTGGGACTGGGAGGACGACGAAGCCGCCGCCACCCGCACCCGGCTCAGCCTCCCCCTGAAGCTCACGCCTTCGCTGGGTGTCATCAATGACCGGGCGGTGCTCGGACTCGGGGGACACTTCTGACCTCGGGAATCCGTCACATTTCTGTTTCGGCGTTGTTCTTGTATCGCCTGATGCCACAGTGGCCACGCCACCGTAGCCCAAGACGACACAGCCTCCACGACTCCGGGCCTTGACGCCATTCACTGGCATGACCGGTGCTTGTTCGGCGCCTCGCTACAATCCCTCGCGAGGCCCACATGATCAGCGCTCCGTCTCCCGTCGTGACGCGTCATCCTCCAATTCCCCCACCGCGCCGTGTCGAATCGCGCGGCCAAGGGCTTCGACTCACCGTCATCGCCCTGGTCGCCACACTCATCCTGATGCCGCCGGCGGAGTCCTTCGCGGCGACCGTGACCTTCTGCACGCCCGCCATCGTCCCTCCCGGTGGCAACTTCGTGAGCTACAACGGCATCTACTCGGGCGCCCTGCCGGCGGGCAGATACCGCATGAGCGCCTCCCAGTCGGGGACCTTCGCCATCAACAACCTTCTGGTCACCTGGAATGGCCTCTCCATCGGAACCCTTCAAGACATCGCGGGCAGCTCGAGGGTGTATTTCAGCGGCAATCTCCCTCCGAATGCGCCTCGCGGCCAGACGGCGACGGTGACGCTCCGCATCCACGACGCGAGCGGCCAGGAGGTGGATACCAGCACGACGACGGTGACCGTCGAAGGGCAGAACGACGGTTGGCGGAAGGTCTGGACCGCCACGAACCAGTCGGGACCCGCGGGCTACGCGAAGCACTACATCGGCGACTTCAACGGCGACGGCGCAGAGGACCTCCTGGGCGTCTCCACGACGTGGATGACGCTGTTCCACTTCCGCAACAACGATTGGGAATGGGGCTGGACCAACCAGGGTAACCCGGCGGTGGGCAATGGCATCTTCGCCGTCAAGGACAACCTCATCGTGGGCGACTTCGACGGGGACGGAAAGGACGAGGTGCTGGGCATCGGCGCGGGCGTGACGCTGTTCAACTTCGACAACGGCAACTGGAGCCCGAGTTGGAGCAACAATGGCAGCACCACGGACCCCATCTACCAGTCCTCACGCAACGGCAACTACCTCGTCGCCGGCAACTTCGACCTCTCGGGGAACAGCGGGAGCTCGCTGGCCAACAAGGATGAGCTCGTCAGCGTGGCCGTGACTGGACTGGTCAGCATCTTCCGACTCAACTCGAACGGCCTCGGCTGGGATTGGGTCTGGATGTCGGGCTCCAACCCCACGGCCTCCGCCCTCTATCCCTATCGGGCGAACCTGCGAAACGGCGGCGACACCAACGGAGATGGTCAGGACGAGCTGCTCGGGCTGTCGAGCTGGGCGACGCTCTTCAACTACCGGAACAGCACCTTCGAGTGGATGTGGAGCACGGCCAACGCGACCCACATCGGCGGCGCGGCCTATCCCCAGGGCCCGAATGACGTGTGGCTGGCGGGCAACATCGACCACGTCGACGCCAAGGACGAGTGGTTCTTCATCCAGAACGGCCCCACGGCGGACTGGGCCGTCACCGAGGACTTCGAGGCCGGCCAGCCCACCTGGAACTGGTCGAACCACAACTTCTCGCCCTCCTCGGCCTCCATCGGAGACTGGCCCCTCACCAGCGTGGGAGGGAGCCTGGCCCGATATCAGCTCATCCGCACCGTCGCGGGCCAGCCCAAGCTCCTCATCGCACGCCGGACGGTCTGCCAGAACACGGACATGGGCCTGTACGCCATGTCCAATGTCTTCGCTGACTACTGACGGAGAGGCCTCCTCAGAAGCCGTCCAGCACCAACTTGCCCTTGGCTTTGTGTGACTCCAGGAGCTGGTGGGCGCGACGCAGGTTCGCGGCATCGATGCGACCGAAGTGCTCGCCCACCGTGGTCCGCAGCGTGCCCGCGTCCACCAGCTTCGACACCCGCTCCAACATGTCGTGCTGCGCCTGCATGTCCGGGGTGCCGAACATCGAGCGGGTGAACATCAGCTCCCAGTGGAGCGACGCGCTCTTGCGCTTCAGCTCGCGCACGTCGATGGGTCCCGGGTCGTCGATGACGCCGAGCCGGCCCTGGGGCGCCAGCGCCTCCACCAACTGCGCGTAGTGCCGGTCCGTCTGGTTCAGGCTGGCGATGAACTCCACCTGCGGCACGCCGATTCGCTTCAGCTCCTTCGCCAGCGGCTGATGGTGGTCGATGACGTGGTGCGCCCCCAGCTCGCGAACCCAGTCCTGCGTCTCCGGCCTCGAGGCCGTGCCAACCACCGTCAGCCCCGTGAGGCGCCGCGCAAGCTGCACCAGGATGGAGCCCACTCCACCCGCCGCGCCCACCACGAGCAAGGCACCTGTGCCCTTGCCTTCTGGAACCTGGAGCCGGTCGAAGAGCAGCTCCCACGCGGTGACGGCCGTCAGCGGCAGCGCCGCCGCATCAGCGAAGCCCAGCGACGCCGGCATGTGGCCCACGATGCGCTCGTCCACCACGTGAAGCTCACTGTCCGTTCCTGGCCGGGTGATGGTGCCCGCGTACCAGACGCGCTCCCCAGGCTTGAACAGCTTCACCCCGGCCCCCACCGCGCGAACCACGCCCGCGGCATCCCAGCCCAACACCTTCACCTCTCCCGGAGGCGGAGACGCGCTCGCGCGCACCTTCACGTCCACGGGGTTGACGGAGATGGCGCGAACCTCGACCAGCAGGTCTCTCTCACCGGGGACAGGGTCTGGCAGCTCCACGTCGAGCAGCGCTTGGGGGTCCGACGCGGGAAGAGGCTGGCGATAACCGACGGCTCGCATGGAGGCTCCTGAAGGCTTGTCGAACAATTCAACGCCATTGAACGTCCGGTGTCTCGGTCAACCCGCAGCCGAACTTCACGAGGGCAGCCCTTTGCGTCCAATCAAAGACACTCATTCCAGGCACACGGGACTTCTCCCGACATGTGAACGCAAACAGTCCGCCAGCGGATGGACCGCCTCTGGGGAATCCGTCTCCAGGGCACCTCTCCCGTCGCAATGCCACCATCCCCACGCCACATGCGCCTGGGACGGGCAGAGGAGACAATCCCATGCAATCGCACACGTTCGGCCGGAATCCCCGTCGTTTCATCCGCTCAGGGCTGCTGGGCCTGGGCTCCTTCCTGGTGCTCGGGCTCGCGACGGCGACAGTGCTGCTGACCCCCTCCGAGGCCTCGGCCGAGGACACCGCCGCGTGTCCCTGGTCGGGTGTCCTCTGCCTGTTCGACGGGCCTGACTTCACCGGCGCCGTCTGGAATGTCATGGCCTGGCCGCCGGGTGGGGCGGGGACGTGCGTGGGCCTGCCCGAGCACGGCTGGGAGGACCGGGCCGTCTCCGCCATCAACACGAACGACGAGGCCGCGGCGCTGTTCCCCCACGAGAACTGCGAGGGTTATCCCCAGATGATTGAACCGGGCGCGCAGGTCAGCCCGCTCGACTTCGCGCCCAAGAGCGTCTGGGTCTACTGAGTCACCCGGCGCGCCGCGAGCCACGCCCTCGGCTCGCGGCGCACCCGCCCTGCGTGGGCTCCAGCTTTCCAGTGCCAGTCCTCCCGCGCCAGGTCTCGAAATCGAGCCGGCCGGCCCCACACGCCAGGATGCGAGGGGCGCGCACGGAGCCTTCCGTCACGTCGCGCCCCCGTCCGAACCTCCGAATAGACAGACACCCCGCGAGGCGCCGTCCTTCGCCGCGAGTCACCGCGGAGGTGCATTGGCCCCAGCCCGGCTCTAGGCTCGGTCCCACGTGACTCCTCTTCGCCCCCCAAGGACAGCTTCCCGGATGACGCAACACGTCGAAAGGCATGCAGGACTTCGCAGGCCTCTTGTTGTTGACACTCCGCCAACAAGTTCCCATCATCACCGACACAGGAGCAATGAGGCCCCAGCCATGAGCTACCAACACATCCGGTTCTCGGTCGCGGATCGGATCGCCACCCTCGAGCTGAACCGACCCGAAGCGCGCAATGGCTTCACGGTGACCATGGCGGACGAGCTGGCGGACGCGCTTTCCCAGGCGGACGCCAATGAAGCCGTGCGCGTCGTCGTCCTCACGGGGGCCGGCAAGGACTTCTGTGTGGGGGCGGACCTGAGCGGGCTGTCGTTCGAGGTCGCCAACAGCGCCCCTCCAGAGAACGGCTGGGTGGAGCCGGCGACGCGCGTGACGCGCCAGTTGTTCGCGCTGCGAAAGCCGGTCATCGCCGCCGTGCGGGGCGCCGCGGTGGGCGTGGGCTCCACCATGTTGCTGCCGGCGGACTTCCGCCTCGCCTCCAAGGACAGCCGCTTCGGCTTCGTGTTCAGCCGACGGGGCATCTATCCGGAGGCGGGCTCCAGTTGGTTCCTGCCTCGGCTGGTGGGCATGGGCCGCGCGCTCGACTGGATGGTGAGCGGCCGGCTCATCCCCGCCGAGGAGGCGCTGAGCGCGGGGCTGGTGCGCTCGCTCCATGAGCCCGACGCGGTGCTGGACGCCGCGTACACGCTGGCGCGCGAGCTGGTGGAGACCACCGCGCCCGTGTCCGTGGCCGTCATCCGTCAATCCCTCTACCGGATGAGCGCCCTGCCCTCCCCCGAGCAGGCCTTCGCGCTGGACAGCCAGCTCATCGCGACGCTGGGCCAGAGCCCGGATGCCATGGAGGGCGTCATGGCCTTCCTCCAGAAGCGGCCGCCGTCCTTCGCCCGCACCGTGGAGCAGGACCTGCCCACGTTCCTTCCGTGGCGGGAGCGTGAGTCATGAGCCCCGCGCCCGCGCCTCGCTGGAAGCGACTGGAACCGGACGCGCGCAGGGAGCAGATCCTCGAGTGCGCGATGCGCCTGTTCGGCGAGCGGCCCTACGCGGACGTCTCCACCACGGACATCGCCAAGGAAGCCGGCGTCGCCCGGGGGCTGCTCAACCACTACTTCGGGCAGAAGCGGGACCTCTACCTGAAGGTCGTGAAGAGGATGCTGCTCATGCCCGGCCTCGAAGAGAAAGTCAGCCCGACGGGAACCCTGCGCCAACGCGTGGAGCGCAGCGTCGAGTGGTACCTGGACACGGTGGCGACGCACGGAAAGACGTACGTCGCCGTCACCGGCGCGGGCAGCATCGCGGACCCGGAGGTCGAACGCATCATCTCCGCGGCGGACGACGTGGCCGCGGCGAAGACGCTCGAGTTCCTCGGCATGAAGGTGGAGGTCGGCAGCGACGTCCGGCATCGCGCGATGATGCGCTCCTACGCAGGCATGGTGAAGGCCACCATCCGCGAATGGATTCGCGGTGGCACCCTCTCTCGCGAGGAGGCGCACCTGCTCCTGAGCGAGTCGCTCATCACCATCGTCCGCGACGTCCTCCCTGAACTCACCTCACCCCAAGGTCGCGCCGAGCGGGGTGACGCTCCCGCCGTCAAGCCGGGAGCCCCGCGCGAAAAGGACGAAGGATGACCCAGAAACCACTCGCGGGACGCACGCTGCTGATGTCCGGAGGAAGCCGTGGAATCGGGCTGGCCATCGGCATCGCCGCGGGCCGGCTGGGCGCCAATGTCGTGCTCCTGGCGAAGACCGACACGCCGGACCCCCGGCTGCCGGGCACCGTGCACACGGCCGCGGACGAAATCCGCGCCGCGGGTGGCCATGCGCTCGCCGTGGTGGGCGACGTGCGTGAAGAGGCCGACGTGCAGCGCGCCGTGGACGAAGCCGTGGCGCGCTTCGGTGGCATCGACTTCTGCGTGAACAACGCGAGCGCGCTCGCGCCGCTGAAGACAGACGAGTTGCCGCTCAAGCGCTTCGACCTGATGCAACAGATTCAGGTCCGGGGCACGTTCCTCCTGACGCGCACCGCGCTGCCGCACCTGCGCCGCTCCCCTCACCCGCACATCCTCTCGCTGTCGCCCCCCGTCAACCTGGCGCCGCACTGGCTGGGCAAGCACCCGGCGTACACCATGGCCAAGTACGGCATGACGCTGCTCACGCTCGGGTGGGCGGCGGAGTTCGCCGAGGCCGGCATCGCCGCCAACGCGCTCTGGCCCCGGACGCTCATCGCCACCGCCGCCGTGAAGAACCTGCTCGGGGGCGACTCGTCCATGCAGCGGGCCCGCGCGCCGGAAATCATGGCGGACGCGGCCGTGGCCATCCTCCAGCGCCGGCCCCGTGACTGCACCGGGCACACGTTCATCGACGAGGACGTCCTGCGCGCCGAAGGCATCACCGACTTCAGCCGCTACGGCGGCGGCCCCGACGTGATGTTGGACCTGTACGTCGACCCTTGAAGTGGAAGCCCGCTGAGAGTCGTTGGCCATCGCAGTGCTGGAGGTGCCCATGGGTACGTCGCTCGCAGACCTGGAGGCGCAGTGCCAATCCCTGGCGAACAAGCTCACCCTGCCGCTGTTGCTCAAGCGCAACGCGGAGGAGTTCGCGGACGCCCCCGCCCTCAGCGCCGGTGACTCCACGCACACGTGGGTCCAGTTGCGTGCGCGCACCGCCGCGCTGTCTCGCGGGCTGGGGGCACTCGGCCTCCAGCGCGGCGAGCGGATGATGATCATGATGTCGAGCCGGCCCGAGCACTGGCTCATCGACTATGCCGCCGTCCACCTGGGCGCCATCCCCTGTACCGCGTACCAGACGCTGAGCAGCGAGCAGGTAGGCTACGTCGCCCAACACAGCGCGGCCACCGTCGTGGTGCTGGAGGGCGCGGAGGAGGTCGCCCGCTGGCGGCCCATCCTCAAGTCGCTCTTCGCGCTCAAGCGCGTCATCGTCATCGACGCGGCGGCGGTGCCCGCGGGCGACGCCCGCTACGTCTCCTTCGCGCAGTTGGAGGCCGACGGAGGACGGCTGCATCAGGAGGACCCCAGGGTCTTCGAGGAGAGCTGGCAGAGCATCCGCCCCGAGGACCCCATCGCGATGATGTACACCTCCGGCACCACCGGAGACCCCAAGGGCGTGGTGCTCAGCCACCGCAACGCATTCTATGAAGCCGTCGCCGTGGACGTCGTGGTGCCCACGCCGATGCAGGTGCCGTCCATCGCCTACCTGCCGCTGGCGCACATCGCCGAGCGCGAGCTGGGCCTGTACCGCCTGCTCTACAAGGCGATGCACGTACACATCTGCGCGGACCCCGCGGGCGTGGTGCCGCTGATGGCCAAGGTGCGGCCCCCCGCGTTCTTCGGCGTGCCGCGCGTCTGGGAGAAGCTCGCCGGCGGCCTCAAGGCGAAGCTGTCCACGCTGGAGGCACCCCGACGCGACGCCATCCTCGCCGCGCACGCGACGGCGCTGGAGGCCTTCCGGCTGGAGGGCTCCGGAAAGAGCGTGCCGCCGGAGCTGGCGCAGAAGGTCGCCCTGATGGAAGAGAAGGTCCTCAAGCCCCTGCGCGCGACGCTGGGCCTGGACGCGCTGACGTGGGCGAGCAGCGGCTCGGCGCCCATCCCCGTGGAGGTGCTCGAGTACCTGGGCGGCTTCGGCATCAAGGTGCTGGAGGTCTGGGGCATGAGCGAGACGACGGGCTGCGCCACCATCAACACGCCCTCGGAGTTCCGCGTGGGCGCGGTGGGCCGCCCCATCCCCGGGCTTCAAGTCCGGCTGGCCGCGGACGGGGAAATCTTCGTGCGAGGGCCCGTGCTGTTCCTGGGCTACCTGAGCGCGGACGGGCGGATTGAGAGCCCGGCGGACGCGGACGGCTGGCTCGCCACGGGCGACATCGGCACCGTCGATGACGAGGGCTACCTCACCATCACCGACCGCAAGAAGGAGCTCATCATCACCTCGAGCGGGAAGAACATCGCCCCGTCCCGCATCGAGGGAATGCTGCGCGCCCACCCGCTCGTCGGTCAGGCCATCGCCATTGGCGACGGCTGGCCTTTTGTGACGGCGCTCATCTGCCTGGACGCGGACGTCGCGCCCACGTGGGCCAAGGCGCGGGGCCTGCCGCCCCAGTCGCTCCTGGAGCTCACCCGCGAGCCGGCGGTCCGCTCCGAACTGGAAGCGCTCGTGGCCTCCATCAATGGCCGGCTCTCCCGCGCCGAACAGATCAAGCGCTTCGAGGTCGTCACGGAGGCCTGGGGTCCCGCGACGGGCGAACTCACCCCGACGCTGAAGCTCAAGCGCCGCGTGATTCTCAAGCAGTACGCGGAGCGCATCGCCACGTTCTACGAGAACGCCTGACACACCACCCGCCGCCTCCCTCACGAGTCCCCATGCATGCGAGAACTCCGGAGCAAGCGTCCTTCGCTGCTTCCATCGACGCGTTTTGTCGCGCCAGGACGGGCACCCGCGCGCAGCGCGACGCGCTGACCCAGCACGGCGTCGAGGCTCACAATCCCCGGCTGTATGCCGAGATGGCCGAACTGGGCTGGCTCGGCGTGGGCATCTCCCCGAAGTACGGCGGCTCCGACGGCGGCATGGCCGAGATGTGCCTGTTCGCCGAGCGCACCTCGTACGGACTCGCCCCCGTCGGCGGCTACATCACCACGGCCGTCGCCGCGAGCCCCTACGCGAAGTTCGGCAGCGAGGCGCAGAAGGAGAAGGTGCTCACCGGCATCACCCGGGGCCGCGTGGAGGCCATCTCAATCTCCGAGCCCGACGCGGGCTCGGACGCCGCCGCCATCACCTGCCGCGCGACGCGCACGAGCGGAGGCTTCCTCATCAACGGTCAGAAGACGTGGTGCTCCAACGCGCACTTCGCCGACCACCTGCTGCTCGTCGCGCGCACGCAGTCCTCGGGCTCGCGGCACGAGGGGCTCACCATGTTCTGCGTCCCCACGGGCACGCCGGGCGTGGAGATTCGCGGCATCCCCACGCTCAACGGCAAGGAGGTCAACGACGTCTTCTTCACCGACTGCTTCCTGCCGGAGGACTCCGTCGTGGGCAGGCTGGACCAGGCCTGGCCCCAGCTCATGTCGGGCCTCAACAGCGAGCGGCTCCTGCTCGCCGCGTCCATGCTGGGTCGGGGCCGGCGCGCGTTCGACGACGCCGTCACGTACGTCAAGGAGCGCAAGCAGTTCGGCAAGCCCATCGGCTCTTTTCAAGCGCTCAAGCACCGCATCGCCGACCTGGCCACGGAGCTGGAGTGCTGCGAGCTGCTCATCTACCGCGTGGCGCAGATGGCGGACGAAGCGCCCGACCGGATGCTTCCCCGCGAGGCGTCCATGGCCAAGCTGAAGACGACGGAGACGGCCAAGCGCGTGGCCATCGAGGGTGTTCAGATGATGGGCGGCTACGGCTACGCGACCGAGTACGACATGGAGTCGCACCTGCGCGCCACGGTCATCTCCACCGTCTTCGGCGGCACCAGCGAAATCCAGCGCGACATCATCGGCAAGACGTTCGGACTGTAAGAGCAACTCACGACGGAGCGAGACAGACAATGACGGCACGTCCTCGATGGAGCTCTGACGAGCTCGAGCAGGTGCGTGGCCTGGCGGCCACCTATTTCACCAAGGAAGTCCTCCCCAACGTCCCCAAGCACGTGGCCCAGGGCCACCCGGACAAGGCGCTCTACCGCCGTGCGGGCGAGCTGGGTCTTTTGTGCATGTCCATTCCCGAGGCGTACGGCGGCGGCGGTGGCACGTTCGCCCACGAGGCGGTGCTCACCGAGGAGCAGGTGCGCGCCGGAGACCCGACCATGGGCTTCGCCGTGCACTGCTCCATCGTCGCGCACTACGTGCTCGCGTACGCGTCCGAAGCCCAGAAGCAGAAGTGGCTGCCCCGGCTCGCCAGCGGCGAGTGGGTAGGCGCCATCGCGATGACCGAGCCCGGCGCCGGCTCCGACTTGCAGGCCATCTCCACCCGCGCCGTGCGTGAGGGAGACTTCTACCGCGTGAGCGGCTCCAAGACGTTCATCTCCAACGGCCGCGTGTGTGACTTCCTCATCATCGCGGTGCGCACCAGCGACGTGAAGGGCCATGCGGGCATCTCCCTGGTGTGCGCCGAGGTCTCCGACACCACGCCCGGCTTCGGGCGGGGCCGCATCCTCGAGAAGCTCGGCGGCCATGGCCAGGACACCACGGAGCTGTTCTTCGACGACCTGCGCGTACCCGCCGTCAACCTGCTCGGAGACGAGGAGGGCAAGGGCTTCGCGCAGCTCATGTCTCAGCTTCCCCAGGAGCGGCTGAGCACCGCCATCCTCGCGCAGGCGAGCATCGACCGGGCCGTGGACCTCACCGTCGAGTACACCAAGCAGCGCCAGGTGTTCGGTAAGCCGCTTTTCGCTCTGCAGAACACGCGCTTCGAACTGGCGGAATGCGCGACGTTGCGGAGGGTTGGCCGGGCGTTCCTCGACGAGTGCATCGAGCGGCACCTGGCGGGCGAACTGGACGTGGCGTCCGCGGCCATGGCCAAGTACTGGCTCACGGACCAGGCGTGTATCGTCGCGGACCGTTGCCTTCAGCTTTTCGGAGGGTATGGGTACATGAAGGAATACCCCATCGCCCACCTGTTCGCGGATACTCGCGTCATGCGCATCTTCGCCGGCGCCAACGAGGTCATGAAAGAGCTCGTCGCCCGTTCGCTGTAGCCCACTCCCACACCAAATCCCAAGGAGGCTCCCGGTGAGCCAGGAAGCATTCATCTTCGACGCGGTCCGTACTCCTCGCGGCAAGGGCAAGAAAGGCGCGCTGCACGGCACCAAGCCGCTGTCGCTGCTCGTCGGGCTGGTGGACGCGCTCAAGAAGCGCCACCCGAACCTGGACCCCAAGCGCATCGACGACGTGGTGCTCGGCATCGTCTCGCCCGTGGGAGACCAGGGCGCGGACATCGCCCGCACGCTGGTGCTCGCGGCGGGGCTGCCGGAGACGGTGGGCGGCGTGCAGCTCAACCGCTTCTGTGCCTCCGGCCTGACGGCGGTGAACATGGCCGCGCAGCAGGTGCGCTCGGGCTGGGAGCAGTTGGTCATCGCCGGCGGCGTGGAGAGCATGTCGCGCGTGCCCATGGGCTCCGACGGCGGCGCCTGGGCCATGGACCCCGCCACCAACTACGACACGTACTTCGTGCCGCAGGGCATCTCCGCGGACCTCATCGCGACGATTGAAGGCTTCACCCGCGAGGACGTGGACCGCTACGCCGCGCAGTCGCAGGAGCGCGCCGCCAAGGCCTGGGCCGGCGGCTACTTCAAGAACTCCGTCATCCCCGTCACGGACCAGAACGGCCTCACCATCCTGGACCGCGACGAGCACATGCGGCCGGAGTCCACGGTGGCCTCGCTCGGCCAGCTCAACGCGTCCTTCGTCGGCATCGGTGAGATGGGCGGCTTCGACGCGGTGGCGCTGCAGAAGTACCACGAGGTGGAGCGCATCGAGCACGTGCACACCCCGGGCAACTCCTCCGGAATCGTCGACGGCGCGGCCCTGGTGCTCATCGGCTCGGAGAAGGTGGGCAAGGAGCTGGGCCTGACGCCGCGCGCGCGCATCGCCTCCGTGGCGACGTCCGGCGCGGACCCGACCATCATGCTCACCGGCCCCCTGCCGGCCACGCGCAAGCTGCTCGACCTGGCGGGCCTGTCCGTGAAGGACATCGACCTGTTCGAGCTCAACGAGGCGTTCGCCTCCGTCGTGCTCAAGTACCAGAAGGATTTGGGCATCCCGAGCGACAAGCTCAACGTCAACGGTGGCTCCATCGCCATGGGCCACCCGCTGGGCGCCACGGGCGCGATGATCCTCGGCACCATGGTGGACGAGCTGGAGCGCCGCAAGGCGCGCCGCGCCGTCATCACCCTGTGCGTCGGCGGTGGCATGGGCGTGGCCACCCTCATCGAGCGCGTCTGAACCCCCTTTGACTCACCTTTCGACAAGATTCGAGCGAACCCCATGAGCGAGCAGAACACCATCCGCTGGGACAAGGATGCCGACGGCATCGTCATCTTGACGCTGGATGACCCCAACCAGTCCGCCAACACCATGAACGCCGCGTACATGAAGTCCATGCGCGCGACGGTGGACCGGCTGGCCAGGGAGAAGGCCGACATCACCGGCGTCATCCTCACCTCCGCCAAAAAGACCTTCTTCGCCGGCGGCGACCTGAACGACTTGCAGCGCATCCGCAAGGAGGACGCGAAGCAGGCGTTCGAGTTCGGCCAGGAAATCAAGGCGCACCTGCGCACGCTGGAGACCCTGGGCAAGCCCGTGGTCGCCGCCATCAACGGCGCGGCGCTGGGCGGAGGGCTGGAGATTGCCCTGGCCTGTCACCGCCGCATCGTCGCGGACGTGAAGGGCGCGCAGGTGGGCCTGCCGGAAGTCACGCTGGGCCTGTTGCCCGGTGGCGGCGGCGTGGTGCGCACGGTGCGCATGCTGGGCATCGTGGACGCGCTGATGAAGGTGCTGCTCCAGGGCCAGCGCTACCGCCCGCAGGAGGCCAAGGAGGTGGGCCTGGTGCACGAGGTGGTGGACTCCGTGGAGGCGCTGCTGCCCGCGGCCAAGGCGTGGATCAAGGCGAACCCGACGGCGCAGCAGCCGTGGGACGCGAAGGGCTACAAGATTCCGGGCGGCACGCCGTCCAACCCCGGCCTCGCGGCGAACCTGCCCGCCTTCCCCGCCAACCTGCGCAAGCAGATCAAGGGCGCGAACATGCCCGCGCCGCGCGCCATCATGGCGGTGGCCGTCGAAGGCACGCAGGTGGACATCGACACCGCGTTCACCATCGAGTCGCGCTACTTCACCGAGCTGGCCACCGGCCAGGTCGCGAAGAACATGATTCAGGCGTTCTTCTTCGACATGCAGCACATCAACTCCGGTGGCGGCCGGCCCAAGGGCTACCCGCAGCACACGGCGAAGAAGGTCGGCATCCTCGGCGCCGGGATGATGGGCGCGGGCATCGCCTACGTCTGCGCCAAGGCGGGCATCGACGTGGTGCTCAAGGACGTGAGCCAGGAGTCCGCGGAGAAGGGCAAGCAGTACTCCGTGAAGCTCGTGGAGAAGGCCGTCCAGAAGGGCAAGTCCACCAAGGAGAAGGGCGACGCGCTCCTGGCGCGAATCACCCCGACGGCGGACCCCGCCGCGCTCAAGGGCTGCGACCTGGTCATCGAGGCCGTGTTCGAGGGCGTGGAGCTCAAGCACAAGGTCTTCCAGGAGGTGCAGGACGTCGTAGCCCCCGACGCGGTGCTGGCGTCCAACACGTCCACGCTCCCCATCACCCTGCTGGCGGAGGGCGTGAAGCGCACGGAGGACTTCGTGGGCATGCACTTCTTCTCCCCCGTGGACAAGATGCCGCTGCTGGAGCTCATCGCCGGCAAGAAGACGAGCGACGCGACGCTGGCGAAGGCCATCGACATCGCGGTGCAGATTGGCAAGACGCCCATCGTCGTCAACGACAGCCGGGGCTTCTTCACCAGCCGCGTCATCGGCACGTTCCTCAACGAGGCCATCGCCATGGTGGGCGAGGGCATCTCCCCGGCGTCGATTGAACAGGCGGGCCTGCAGGCGGGCTACCCCGCGGCGCCCCTGGCGCTGATGGACGAGCTCACGCTGACCCTGCCGCGCAAGATCCGCCTGGAGACGAAGGCGGCCGCGGAGGCCGCGGGCCAGACGTGGGTGGAGCACGGCAGCTACGCCGTGGTGGACGCGCTCATCGACAAGCACGGGCGCAAGGGCCGCTCCACCGGGTCGGGCTTCTACGACTACGTGGATGGCAAGCGCGCGAACCTGTGGCCGGGGCTCGCCCAGCACTACACGAAGCCGGGCCACACCATCCCCTTCGAGGACATGAAGGAGCGCATGCTGTTCGCGGAGGCCATCGACACGGTGCGCTGCTTCGATGAAGGCGTGCTGCGCTCGGCGGCGGACGCCAACATCGGCTCCATCCTGGGCATCGGCTTCCCGGCCTGGACGGGCGGCGTGGCCCAGTTCATCAACGGCTACGAGGGCCCCGCTGGCACGGGTCCGCGTGGCTTCATCACCCGCGCTCGCGAGCTCGCGCAGCGCTACGGGAAGCACTTCCTGCCGCCCGCGTCGCTCGTCGAAAAGGCCGAGCGGGGCGAGTTCCTGAAGTAGCCGCGCGAATCTCACGCAAGGAGAAGTCCCATGGCCCAGGGTTCCACCCGCCTCGCCGCTGTCCCGTCTTCGTTCGATGCGAAGGCGCTCGTCGAAAAGCAGCGTGCCTACTTCGAATCCCGCGTCACGCTCCCGCTCGCGTGGCGGCGGGCGCAGTTGGAGACCCTGGGCCAGACGGTGCGCAAGTACGAGGCGGAGATTCTCTCCGCCCTCAAGTCGGACCTGAACAAGAGCGCGGAGGAGGCGTATCTCACCGAGGTCGGCAGCATCTACGGGGAGATCAAGAGCGCGCTCAAGCACGTGAAGTCGTGGATGAAGCCCCGCAGGGGCTCGGCACCCATCGTCATCCAGCCGGCGCGGGCCTATCAGTACTCGGACCCGCTCGGCGTGACGCTGGTCATCGCGCCCTGGAACTACCCCTATCAACTGTCGATAGCGCCGCTCATCGGGGCGCTCGCCGCGGGCTGCACCGCCGTGCTCAAGCCCAGCGAGTTGGCCCCTGCCACGTCGAGCGTGCTCTCCCGGCTGCTGTCGGAGGCGTTTCCGGAAGAAGTCGTCGCCGTCGTGGAGGGGGACGCGGAGACCAGCCGCGCCCTGCTCGCGGAGCGGTGGGACCTCATCTTCTTCACCGGCGGCACCCAGGTGGGCCGCGTGGTGGCCGAAGCCGCGGCCAAACACCTGACGCCCACCGTCCTGGAGCTGGGCGGCAAGAGCCCCTGCATCGTGGACCGGAGCGCGGACCTGGAGGTCACCGCGCGCCGCATCGCCTGGGGCAAGTACCTCAACGCGGGCCAGACGTGCATCGCTCCGGACTACGTGCTCATCCCGCCCGAGCTCAAGGAGCGCTTCACCGCGCTGGTCCAGAAGGCCGTCACCGGCTTCTACGGCGCCGACGCGCGCACCAGCAATGACTACGGCCGCATCATCAACCCCCGGCACTTCGAGCGGGTCTCCGCGCTCGCGGGGCACGGGAAGGTGGTCTTCGGCGGCGAGCGCGAGGCGTCCTCACGCTTCTTCGCGCCCACCGTCATCACCGACGTCCCCCTGTCCAGTCCGCTGATGCAGGACGAGATTTTTGGTCCCCTCCTCCCGCTGGTGGACTGCCCGAGCATCGACGAGGCCATCCGCTTCGTGCGCTCGCGGCCCAAGCCGCTCGCCCTCTACAGCTTCGCCAAGGACTCGGCCGTCAACGAGCGGGTCCTCACGGAGACGTCGAGCGGCGGCGCCGTGGTCAACGACGTCTGCGTCCACTTCGCGGCGGAGGGCCTGCCCTTCGGCGGCGTGGGAGAGTCCGGCGTGGGCGGCTACCACGGCCAGGCGAGCTTCGATGCCTTCAGCCACAAGAAGAGCGTCGTGAAGCGGCCCTTCCTGCTGGACCTGGCCATGCGCTACCCGCCGTACGTGGGCAAGCTCGGCCTCTTCAAGCGCCTGATGTAGCCACGGCCCCCCGGGGGTGTCCTCCCGGAGGGCCGCCGTGCTTCACCACTCACCCGTGACAGGCTGAAAGGCCCGTCACGGGTGAGTCGTTTTCAGAGCGTCTTCATGTACTCGATGAGGGCCCAGCGCTCGCTGTCGGTGAGCGACTGGGTGAAGTCGTGACCCTCGTTGCCGAGCCCGTACAGGTGCGAGTTGAAGATCATGCGGGAGCGAATCTGCTTCTGGGTGATGGGCGGCGGCGACTGGTACGCCAGCGAGTTGTAGTTGGCGACGACGTTCGCGATGTTGGCGAACAGCACGTCCAGCGTGGCCATCTCATGGCTGCACGGGATGAAGGGGTCATTGGCCGGGCGATCTCCACAGGCCAGCGCCGTCACCTTCCAGCCGAGCTTGTTGAAGTCGTAGGAGGCGTGGCTCGGGTCGAAGCCCGCGTTGGTGCCCAGGTTGTTGGTGGAGGTCTGCTGGCGCTTCCACACCTTGGGACGGTCCGACGGCTTCAGCACGTCCCAGAGGGTGGGCACGCTGGAGTTGTGGAAGTACGGGGCGGAGGCCCACGCACCGTAGAGCGGCGTGGCCACATAGCCGAACGGCTTGATCCACGCGTTGGGCCCCTCGGGCGAGTACACGGGCCCCATGCCGTTGTCATACGCGGCGCGCGGCACCCGGCGCAGGGCGCTGCTGATGGGGTCGTCGTAGAACGGGCCGTGGTTGGGGTGCTCGTCGTTGTAGGCGAGGAAGGACGTGTTCCACGCCCTGCGCTTGCGCTCGTCCGCCATCAAATCCTTGCGGGCCGGGTCCGTGCGGATGGTTTCAATGGGGGTGATGACGCCGGAGATGCCCTTGAGGCGCGGGTCGGGCAGGTACGCGGGGTTGACCGCGTAGCGCGGCGAGTAGACGCCGTGGCAGCTCGCGCAGGAGCCGTTGCCCGGAGTCTTCGGAATGGTGGCGTTGGCGCCATTGGCCCACAAGTCACGCTCGTGGAAGAGGACCGCGCCCTGCTCGGCCAGCGCGGTGTTGATGGCCTTCGGGTAGGCGGGGGGCGACATCGAGACGAAGAAGTTGTCGTTGTCCTCGAACTCGGCGGTCAGCGCGCGGCGCTCGGCCGCGTTGCGCCCCAGGTTGGCGACGGCGAACGCCATCTCCGAGCGGACGTTGTCGGACGTCAGCGCGCCATCCCAGAACTGGCGCGTCTTGAACGCGCGGTACCACCAGTTGGGAGCGCGGGACATGCCACCGGCATGGGTGGGGAAGTACTCGAGCAGGCTGGGCACCATCGCCAGCGAGTCCATGTCGAAGAGCGCGGGCAGCAGGTCGACGATGCCAATGGCGTCGCTCATGCCTCGGCCCACGCTCCAGGGCACGGGGGCAATCTGGAAGATGTTGCCCACCACGGTGGAGCGGAACATGTCGGACTGGATGAGGCCCGCGTCCAGGGCGTCGTTGGAGCGGCCCCACACAAAGCCGGCTTCCGACTCGGTGCCCAGCCGCGAGTCATGGCAGCCCGAGCAGGTGGAGGCGATGGCGCCCGTCCAGCGGCCGTTGGAGTCGCGCTCCTGCACCAGGCCGAGCGGGAGCTGACCGCTGCCGCCGTTGGTGAGGTTGGGGTTCTCCCAGGGCATCGGATAGGGATTGCGGAACGGGGCCTTCGACATCCCGTAGCGCTTGATGACCTGCTCGTCGAAGTCCGAGGGGCGGAACAGATATCCCCACAGCGTGTACATGCCGTAGTACGCGGTCGCCGTCGAGAAGGGCTGGAAGTACGCCCGCGTCTCGATGTTCTTCTTTCCGCGGGCGACGCTCGCGCGGAACTCTCCACAGTTCGTCGGGTTTGGCGCCAGCGTCGTCACGAACGGCGGCGGCGGGTTGTGCAGGTCCACCCAGTACGCGTTGAACTGCACCGCGGCCCCCGGCTTGTTGATGCCCGGGACAACGAGGGTTCGGGGGTCCACCGGCAACGGCGTGGAATCCGGCTGACCCTGGCACGCCGCCCCGAACGGAGAGCGGTTGGCCGTCACATCCAACAACGGCGGGTCCGCGGCCTCCGCCCGGGTGACGACCAGGGCCAGGAGCAAGGAACTCGAAAAAGCCCACTGACGACTTCGGTGCAGTCGCATGCGCGCAGCCCTCCACTACTTATTGGCACTCTGACAACAGCGCGATACTTAGGCCCCGGAGTGAAGGCGCACAATACGCAGCGCGTCAGCGAATCCGGGATTGGGGGGTTTTCGACGACCTGTCGCCTCAAGGCAGGGCCGCCCCGCTTCAGCCTCAATCACAAACTCATCATCCGCCAGCGAGATATTCCGTGTTGCGGAATATCCGAAGTCCGTCGTATCAAGGAGGTCACACCGCCCCCTCACCGGGGAAGACCTCCGTGCACCTCGACGCTCGCTCCTCGCCCCCTGTCCTCCCCTCGCTGGAAACCGGGTCCTCCCGGAGCGCCGACACCGCGAGGCCTCCTTCCACCGGGAGCATCCCGTCGTGGCGGCGCTGGGTCTGGCTGCTCATCCTGCTGGGCCTGGCGCCGGGAGCGGAGGCGAGCTCACGCTTCGAGCTGGACGCGCCGTTCAACGTCGGGCTGGACCGCTCCTACGTCTTCTTCTCACCCAACCGGATCCGCCGGGTGGGAGACCCGGAGCCCTCGCACCTGGTGTTCGAGGCCCAGGTCGCACCCAATCTCTTCCTGCCTCAGCTCCACATCGGCCACGCCACCCCCACGCTGGGTGAGTACATCCTGAGCGCGGTGGTGACGCCGAACATCCGGCTGCGCATGCTGGCGCAGGAGTCCAGCCCTGTCATTCCGCCGTCCTTCATGCCCAAGCTGACGCTCCAGGCGGCGCACTTGTGGAAGCCCTGGCTGGATGACCAGGGCAAACCCAGGCGAATGGCCTTGTCGTTCATCAACGTCTCGGTGGGGCATTACTCCAATGGCCAGGCGGGGTGCTTCTACGCCAACCAGAGCGAGGCCGAGGGAGGCTGCGCGTCCGTCGAGGGCGAGCTGCCACTCAATGAGACCAGCGGCGACTTCTCCACCAACTTCATCCGGCTGGAAGCCCAGTTCCGGCTCATCGAGAACATCGACCTGGCCCGTCGCTCCGCCTGGAGCTTCGGCGTGGGGGCCTTCATCGAACGCAATTCCTCACTCGCCTTCGGCGGCATCACCCCGGAGATGCGCGAAGTGTATGGCGATGGCCATGTCGGCTTTGGCCTCCTGGTGGAGCGGCTGTGGTTCGAGCACCGCTTCCGCGTGGAGGGCAACGTCAACGGCCCCTTTGGAGAGACACCTGGCCAGCGGTGGACCTTCAACGTGGAAGCCGCCGCCCTCCCCCGCTGGGGCGCGGGCTTCGGCGCGTTCGTCCGGTACGTGCACGGACAGGACTACCTCAACATCCTCTTCCTGGAGCCGGTGAGCCTGGTCCAGTTCGGCCTCATCTTCGAACTGGGCCCTGGCCTGCGCGCCAGGAGCGGCCCGTCCGGAGACCCGCTGGGTCCGACATGAGCACGCGGGGCGTCAATTCCTCCCACCTTGCCAGACCTATCCCCACGCTTGCCTTTGGCATTTATGTGTCCTGACAGCTCCTCAATCCCTGCATTCCGCGCCATGATGCCAACATCGCTGTCGGGGAGGCTCGCGATGTTCAACGTCATGCAGGTCGCAAGGCAACTCAAGAGCGCGGTGCTGGCGGACCCTGAGCGCTTCTATACGAACGAGACGGGCGCCTGGGTGACGGGGCTTCCAACGCCACAAGAGATTCGCGTCAGCACCGGACGGGAGCCGTTCTGGATCAACCTGGGCTACTGGCGTGACGTGGAGCGGGTGGACGAGACGAACTGCGAGCGCGTGGGAGAGCTGTTCATGGCGGCCCAGGCGCAGATGGCGCACCTGCTCGCCCGCACGGCGCGGCTGGGCGAGCGCGACTCGGTGCTCGACTGCGGCTTCGGCTATGCGGACCAGGACATCCTCTGGGCGGAGACGTATCGCCCCGCGCGCATCGTCGGCGTCAACGTCACGCCCAAGCAGGTCGACATCGGCCGGGAGCGCCTCAGGCTCACCGGGCTGGACGGCGTCGTGAAGCTGGAATTGGGCTCGGCGACGCAGCTGCCCTTCGGCGCGGGCGAGTTCGACGTCGTCTTCGCCCTGGAGTCCGCGATGCACTTCCGGACGCGCGGCGACTTCCTGCGCGAGGCATTCCGGGTGCTGCGCCCGGGAGGCCGGTTGGTCATGGCGGACATGTGTCAGAAGACGGACCGCGAGTCGGGCGCGGGGCTGCGTCGCCGCCTGCGTCACCGCTACTGGCGAGGCCGGATTGCCTTTCCCGAGGCCAACGTCTGGACGACGCAGCGCTATGTCTCCGAGCTGCGACACGCGGGCTTCCAGTTGGCCCGGTTGGACTCCATCGCGTCGGATGTCTACCCGGCGGTCAACACCGCGCTGGCCGCGCTGCGAGGGATGACGGCCGCCGAGCGACAGCCCGGCAGTGTCACCGTCGCCAAGGTCCGCGAGGACGTGCGGCGCGCGCGGCAGATGGAGTTCGAGCAACTCCAATGGCTCACGCTGTTCAACTGCGACGAGTACGCGGTGGTCTACGCGGAGAAGCCCTGAGCCGAGCATGTCGGCCGCCGCCGTCCGGAATCGAGTGACTCCGGACGGTGTGGCCGCGCTCCGGCCCGACGTCCGTCAGACGAACGAGGCGACGTAGAAGTGCGTCGGCAGGTGGACGACGAGCGCGGTGTGAATCTCGCCGCATACCGCCAGGCCCTCTCGCGGGAAGATTCCCGGGGGCGCCTCGGCGAAGCGGATGGAGGAGCGACCGCTGTCGAAGATGGTGGCCGCCGCGGTGAAGTCCCCGACGATGACCTGCCCGGGGTCCACCATGCGCGCCCGAGCGATGCGCACGCCCATGCTCGTCAGGTCCGCCAGCAGTCCGCCGCGTCCCACGAAGTACCGGTAGTAGTCCGCGGGGTTGACGAGGATGCCGTCGGCGCTGCCACCCATCTGCTCCACCCTGTCACACGCGGCCAGCAGCGAGGAGACAGGGTCCGAGCGTGCGGGGAGGCGGGCAATCCCCGGCGTCTCCAGGAGTCCGCGCACGCGGTCTCCTCCGCGTCCGCGAGCGAGGGCCTGGTTCTCCGCCGTGCACAGCCGCACCAGCAGCCGGAAGTCGATGAAGGTCGCCAGCGTCTCCGGGTCGTCGAGCAGCGCCGGGGGCACTTGAATCCAGGCCGTCGTCGGCTTGAGCGTCGCCAGGTCCGTGTGGAACTCGAAGGCGGCCTCGGGGCGCAGGCCCACGTCCTCCACCGCGACCGTCGGCGCCGTCTGGGGAGGCGTCTCGTGCCAGTATTTCACCTTGGCGCCGTCCGCCTTCGCGACCTTGAACAGGGCACGCACCGCGATGCGCGGCCGTCGCTTGAAGCCCGGGAAGGCCTCGGTGATGGTGTGAGAGAAATCCACCGATGCCTTCGCGCCCTGCGTGGCGACCGCCTGGGCGAAGAGCTTTCCGGGGGAGAGAACGGGCTGCTCCACTGTCTCGTTCGCGCTCATGTCGACCTCGGGCCTACTCGCCCCAGTCCTCCTCTACCTCGGGTGCCTCTTCGAGCCGCAGTGGGTTGAGGCCCACCACCTCCAGCTCGCCGTCACACCCCGAGCACGTGAGGACTTCGCCCTGCACACGGCCCTCACCGTCGATGGGCTGAGAACACGTGGGACACAGAGCCTGCCCGGTCGCTTCCGACTGCTTCGTCAGTGCATGCATGCCCTTGCTCCTTCTTCAACCGCCGTCGCTGTCGCTGACGGCAACGGGTTCATGGGGCGCGATGTTTCACACCCTCCCTGAGTCCCAGGCGCGTGCAGTCTGGGAGCCTTCTCCGCCCTCGTCAAGACAAGCCACGAAAGGCGCGCGAGTGCAGCAAGGTGGCATTTCTCAGCTGTCTCGGCACGAAGGATTTCTGTGCTCCACTGTCGCCACGTCCCATGTCCATTCGGCGACTTTCGAGTCATCCGTCGTTTCGAGCCTTCAGCCACCCGGCCTACGTGAAGGTCTGGTGGGGTGGGCTCATCTCCACGTTGGGGACGTGGATGGAGCTGGTCGCGCTCGGCATCTACGTGACGGAGACGACGGGACGCGCGGAGTGGATGGGCCGCATCACCGCGCTGGCGTTCCTGCCCTCCATCGTCCTCGTTCCGCTCGCGGGAACACTGGCGGACCGGTTTGACCGGCGCGCGTATCTGGCGGTGTGCACGCTGGGTCAGGCGCTGATAGCCGGGGCGCTCGCGGCGCTGGCGGCCACGGGGCAGCTCACGCTCACGCCCCTGGCCATCCTCTGCGTCCTGCACGGCTGCATGAGCGCGCTGACCCTGCCGGTCTTCTCGGCGATGACGGCCGTGATTCTCCCGCCCGAGCAGCTTCACAGCGGCCTCAGTCTGGACCTGGCGCAGGCCAACCTGGGACGCATCTTCGGCCCGGCGCTCGCGGCCATCGTCCTCACGCGAGGCGGCGTGGCGTGGGCATTTCTCATCAACACGATTTCCTTCCTGGCCGTGCTGGTGGCGCTGGCGTGGATGGGGCCGGTGAGTCGAGGGAGCACGAGGCCCGGAGAGGGCCTGTGGAGTGGCGTGAAGCGCGGGCTGCTCGCGGCGCGTGAGGACGTGGGCATCGCCGCGGCGCTGGGTGGAACGCTGGGGGTGGCCGCGCTCATCTCCCCCTTCATCGCGCTGGTGCCAGTGCTCGCGCTGCGGGTGCTCCATGGAGATGCGGCCACGGCGTCGCTGCTCACCACCGTGCAGGGCGTGGGAGCGGTCACCGCCGCCGTACTGGCGGGGACACTGGCCGAGCGTTGGGGACGCGGTGCGCTGCTGGAAAGGACGCTGCTCCTGCTGGGGCCCGTGGCCGCCGCGTACTGGCTGTCGCCGACCGTGGCCTTCGCCGGTGTCTCGCTCTTCATCCTTGGCGCGTTGTATCTGCTTGCCGTGGGGGGATTGAGGACGCTGTGCCAGGGTCGCGCCAGCGCGGAGCTCCAGGTGCGCGTGAGCGGCCTGTTCAATCTGGTCCTGAACCTCGGGTACTCGGGCGGGGTGTGGTTGCAGGGAGCGCTGGGAGACCGACTGGGACTGCGCGCCGTCACCGCATGCGCGGCACTGCTCTTCTTCGCGCTGGCCCTGGGCGTTCGCGTCCTGCTGCCGGGCCGGCTCGCGTCACTGGAGGCGCGATTGCCTCCTCCTTCGACCTGAGTGTCGCGCATGCGGCCATGCTCCGAGGTCCGCTCGCTTCGATGGAGGTCTCGATTGCCAAGTCCTTCGCGCTGAGCGCGGCTCACGCGGACATCCTCCAGGGTTGGCACGCTTCGAGGGAGGCCTCGCTCGCCACGTCCTTCGCGCTGAGCGCGGCTCATGCGGACACACTCTGGGGTCGGCTCGCTTCGAGGGAGGTCTCGCTCGCCACGTCCTTCGCGCTGAGCGCGGCTCATGCGGACACACTCCGGGGCTGGGTCTTCGCCTGGGCTTGCGCGAGCGCGTCGCGCAGAATCGCGGCGAGCTGCTGCACTCCCGGAAGCCGCAGCAGTGCGTAGTGGTCTCCGGGCAGTGTGTGGACCTCCACGCCACCCCTGGCCAGCAGCTCCCATTCGTGAGCACGGGGCGACTCGCCCGACTCGATGGAGAGCAACGTGCCGGTGTACGGCCGGGGCACATACCGCCAGGCAGCCCGGAGATTCGACTCGAACACCTCGCGCAGCGCGCTGAGGCCCGACTCGGGCAGGGCCGCCGCCTTGCGACCGGCCTCTTCCAGGAGATGCAGTGCTTCCTCCGGAGCGAGCTGTGAAAGCGCGGCCTCGGAGCACGGAAGGTCCGCGCCCGCCGCGCGCAGCAGGTCCCTGAAGAAGAGCGCGCCCAACCTCGTGGGCTCCAGCCACTCCCGGTCCACCGCACCTCCGGGATGGGCTCGCGCATAGGTGTCGATGAGCACCAGCAGGTCCACCTGTTCGCCCTGCTCCTGGAGTTGCTGCGCCAGTTCGAACGCGAGCGTGCCGCCCAAGGACCATCCACCGAGCAGGTAGGGCCCACGAGGCTGGACCGTGCGAATGGCGCGCAGGTAGTGGGCCGCCAGGGACTCCACGCTGTCGAGGGTCGGCGCCTCGCCGTCGAGCCCCGGTGCCTGCAAACCATAGAAGGGCTGGTCGGGCCCCAACAAGTGCGCGAGCTCCGCGTACGCGAGCACCGTTCCGCCCACGGGGTGGATGCAGAAGAAGGGCCGCTTCGTCCTTCCGCTCCGCAGTTCCACCAGCGACGTCGGCCCCTGGTCCTGGTGCAACAGGCCCGCGATGCGTTCCACCGTCGCCCCCTGGAACAAGGTCGCCACCGGTAGCGACCGCCCCGTCAGCCCGCGAATCCGTCCGAGCAGCCGCACGGCCAACAACGAGTGCCCACCCAGCTCGAAGAAGTCCTCGCGGATGCCCACGGGATGCAGGCCCAGCGTCTCCTCCCAGGCACGGACAAGCTGAAGCTCCAGCGACGTTCGCGGCGGGACTCGCTCCACCAAGCGGGCAGCCACCTCTCCCTCCGGAGCAGGCAGCTCGCGGCGGTTCACCTTGCCGCTGGGCGTGAGCGGCAGCGTGGCCAACGGCACGAAGTGGCCAGGCACCATGTACTCGGGCAGTCGTTGCTTGAGGAAGCTCCGCAGCTCAGGGGCCGCTGGCGGACCGCCCTCCCCGCCCACGACATAGGCCACCAGTCGCGTGAGGCCCAAGCCATCCGCGCGCGCCTCCACCACGCAGTCCTTCAGCGCCGGGTGGCGCGCGAGCACCGCTTCGATTTCGGCCAGCTCGATGCGATAGCCACGCACCTTCACCTGCGCGTCGCGCCGACCGAGGAACTCGAGCGTCCCGTCCTGCCGATACCGCGCGAAGTCGCCCGTGCGGTACAGCCGCGCACCGGGAGAGAGGTCGAGCGGGTCCGGAACGAAGCGCTCCAGCGTCAGGTCCGGCCGGTGGAGATAGCCACGCGCCAGCGCGTCACCTCCGAGGTACATCTCCCCGGGAACACCGAGGGGAACAGGTGCCTGTCGCGCGTCCAGCAGATGGACCCGGGCGTTCGCGATGGGGCGTCCGATGGAGGGAAGGTCCGGCCATGACTCGGGGTCGCCGGCCAGCGTGTGCGCCGTCACCACGTGCGACTCCGTGGGCCCGTAGTGGTTGTGCAGGACACACCCAGGCAACCTCCGCGCGAAGCGACGCAGAGCCGGCGTCACCCGAAGCTGTTCTCCCGCCGTCACGATTTCGCGGAGCCGTCGCGGCACGAAGTCTTCGCGGTCCGCCACCTCCGCCAGGCTCTGGAGCGCGACGAAGGGCAGGAAGAGGCGCTCGACTTCACACCGGTCCATCAGATCCAGCAGGGCGTGCGCATCCAGGCGCAGGTCCTCGGTGATGAGCACCAGCTCCCCTCCCGCGGCCCAGGTGGAGAACAGCTCCTGGAAGCTCACGTCGAAGCTCAGCGGGGAGAACTGGAGCGTCCTCCCCTGGGGGAGCGTGGACGCGCCGAGCTGCCACTGCACGAGATTGAGCAGAGGCCCGTGAGGCATGGCCACCCCCTTGGGCGTACCGGTGGAGCCCGAGGTGTAGATGACGTAGGCGAGCGACTCCGGGCCCGCGAGCGGCTCCAGGTCCGCCGAGCGCTCCTCCGCGAAGCGCGCCGCCTCCGTGTCGAGGTCGAGCCTGCGCGCCACGCCGTCCGGCAACACGTCGGAGAGCGTGGACTGCGTGAGCAACCACGTGGCACCCGAGGAGCGGAGCATCCACTCCAGGCGCTCCCGTGGATAGGAGGGGTCCAGCGGGACATACGCGCCGCCCGCCTTGAGGACTCCGAGCACTCCCACAGCCAGGTCGAGCGAACGTCGGACACATAGGGCCACCGGAACGTCAGCGCCCACACCACCCCGGCGGAGGAATCGCGCGAGTCGGTTCGCCTGCTGGTTCAGCTCGCCATAGGTGAGCGAGTGTTCACCGAAGCGGACAGCGACCGCATCGGGCGTGCGCGCGGCATGCACCTCGAAGAGCGCATTCACACAGGACGCCGAGGACCGGGGCGCCTCGGTGGCGTTCCACTCGACGAGCAAGCGGCGTCGCTCGGCCTCCCCCAGCAACGGCAGCGCCTCCACGTCCTGTCCAGGCTGGGAGAGCGCGGCCTGGAGCAGTCGCGTGTAGTGGCCCGCCATCCGAGACACCGTCTCCTCGGCGAAGAGGTCCGTGTTGTATTCCCAGTACATCACGAGCGACTGAGGGAGCTCGCGCACGAAGAGCGTGAGGTCGAACTTCGCCATGCCCGGCTCGAAGCTCAGCTCCTCCACGGCAAGGCCGGACAGGGCCAGCGGAGCCGTGGGCCCAGGCATGACGAACATGACCTGGAAGAGTGGCGAGCGACTCAAGTCCCGGCTCGGCTGGAGCGCGTCCACCAACTGCTCGAACGGAAGGTCCTGATGCGCGAACGCTCCCAGGCACGCGCGCCTCACCCTTCTCAACAGCTCCCGAAAGCTCGCCCCTTGCGTCTGCGTCCTCACCACCAGCGTGTTCACGAAGAACCCCACCAGCGCTTCCACCTGCCTCCAGTTCCTCCCGGAGATCGGCGTCCCCACCACCACATCCGTCTGTCCGCTGTAGCGTGAGAGCAACGCCTGGAATCCCGCCAGCAGCGTCATGTACAGCGTCACCCCTTCCTTCCGGCTCAGCTCGCGCAGCGCCCCCGCCAGCTCCGGAGGAAGTCGCACCGCGAGATGGCCCCCGTTGAATGACTGCATGGCGGGCCGTGGCCTGTCGGTGGGTAGCTCCAACACGGGCGGCGCGCCGGCGAGCTGCTGCTTCCACCACGTCAGCTGCTTCTCCAGCACCTCCCCCTTCAGCCACTCTCGCTGCCACCTCGCGTAGTCCGCGTACCGCACCTCCGGGCGCCGTTCGTCGACGGCCGTCCCTCTCATCTTGGCCTCGTACGCTTCGCTCAGCTCCCTCTCCAGCACTCCCACCGACCACCCGTCGAACACGATGTGATGCACCACCCACACCAACACGTGCTCCGCCTCCCCCACCTTCAGCACCTTCGCCCTCAGCAGCGGCCCTCGCTCCAGGTCGAACGGCCCGCGCGCCTCCTCCTCCACTCGCGCCAGCACGTCCCCTTCCTCCGCCTCCTCCACGCCCAGCGCCAGCTCCACCGCCTCGTGGATTCGCTGCACCGGCCGGCCGTCCACTTCGCCGAATGTCGTCCGCAGTGACTCGTGTCGCCTCGCCACCTCGCGGAACGCGTCCTCCAGCGCCTTCACGTGCAGAGGCCCCGTCAGCCTCACCGCGAAAGGCATGTTGTAGGAGAACCCCTCGGCATCGAGCTGGGAGAGGAACCACAACCGCTGCTGCGCGAAGGACTGCTCCGCCACGGCACTCGGAGGCCCTCGCACCAATGGCGGCGGTGCCGCGCCCCTCGCATCCTCCAGCACGTCTTCCAGATGCTCCGCGAGCTGGGCCACCGTGGGGGACTCGAACAGCACCCGGACAGGGAGTTCGCGACCGATGACTTCCTTCAAGCGCGACACCGCCTGCGTCGCGAGCAGCGAGTGTCCTCCCAGCTCGAAGAAGTGGGCCTCGATGCCCACACGCTCCAGTCCGAGCAACGGGCCGAAGACCTCCGCGACCACACGCTCCATCGCGGTGCGCGGCGCCATGTAGCCACCCCGAGCTTCCTCCGCACGCGGCACGGGCAGGGCCTTGCGGTCCACCTTTCCCGTCGGCGCCAGCGGAAGCGTGGGCAGCGACACGAAGGCCGACGGCACCATGTACTCGGGCAGCTTCGCCTGCAGTTGCGTGCGCAGCTCGGAGGGTTCGAGCCGCTGGCCTTCCTGGAAGACGGCGTAGCCCACGAGCCGCCGATCTCCCGGCACGTCCTCGCGGACGACAGCCACCGCGTCTCGCACACCAGGGAGGGCTCGCAACACCACCTCCACTTCGCCCAGCTCGATGCGGAACCCGCGCAGCTTCACCTGGCCGTCCAGGCGGCCGAGGAACTCCAGGTTCCCATCCGCGAGCCAGCGGGCCCTGTCCCCCGTGCGGTAATAGCGCTCGCCCGATGCGGCGCCGAGCGTGTCCGGAAGGAAGCGGTCCGCGGTCAGGTCCGGACGGCCGTGGTAGCCATGCGCGAGGCTGGCACCGGCGACGCCCACTTCCCCTGGGACACCGAGGGGACAGGGCTCGCCCTTCGCGTCCAGCACATAGAGCCGCACGTTGGTGATGGGCTCTCCCACGGGAGGCAGCGCGGGCCATGACGACGGTGGGCCCGATGCCCTCCAGGCCGTCACGACGTGCGCCTCCGAGGGCCCGTACTGATTCTCCAGCACGCAGCCCGGAAGCCGATCGAAGAAGGCCACCAGCGCGGGCGTCACCTGGAGCTGCTCGCCCGCCGTCACCACCTCCGTCAGCGGCGGCAACACATCCTCCGCACCGGCCGCGTCACACACAGCCTGGAGCGCGACGAAGGGCAGGAACAGTCGCTCCACCCGGTGACGCACCATGTACCGCAGCATCGCGCTGGGGTCCCGGCGCAACTCGGGGGTGATGAGCAGGACTCGCCCGCCCAGGCACCAGGTGCCGAACAACTCCTGGAAGGAGACATCGAAGTTGAGCGAAGCGAACTGGAGCGTGGTGGCGTCCGGCTTCACCGTGCGCCGCAGCAACCACCAGAGCATGTTGCCCACCGCGCGGTGGGACATGACGATGCCTTTCGGTCGCCCCGTGCTGCCCGAGGTGTAGACGAAGTAGCAGTGTGTCTCCGGGGAGACGTCGACACGCGGAGCCATCGTGGGACGCCGGCCGATGGCGGGGCCTTCGTCTTCCAGGCAGACAACGCGAGCGCCGGTGTTCGGCGGCAGCGCGGCGACGAGGTGCGACTGCGCCAGCACCACGGGCGCACGCGTATCCTCCAGCATGAGCGCCAGTCGCTCGACGGGCCAGGTCGGGTCCAATGGAAGGAACGCCGCGCCCGCCTTCAAGGTGGCGAGCACCGCCACAGGCATCTCCAGTCCACTCCGGTCCAGACACAAACCCACCGAGCCATTGGGAGGAACCCCGAGCGCCACCAGGTGGTGCGCGAGCTGGTTCGCGCGCGCGTCCAGCTCCGCATAGGTCAGCGAGCGTGTGCCGTCCGTGACGGCCTCCGCATCAGGCGTTCGCGAGACCTGGGCCTCCACCCATTGGTGCATCAGCCCCGGCACATAGGTGGAGTCCTGGCGCGAGCCCCAGTCGACCAGCAAGCGCTGTCGCTCGGAGTCTCCGAGCAGCGGGAGCTCCGAGACCTGTCGTTCCGAGGTCTCCACCGCCGCGCTCAGCAGCCGGCCGTAGTGGCCCGCCATGCGCGACACCGTCTCAGCGTCGAAGAGGTCCGTGTTGTATTCCCAGTACGTCACCAACCCGCGAGGCGTCTCCCACGCGAACAACGTCAGGTCGAACTTCGACACGCCGGGCTCGAAGTCGAGGTCCTCCACCTGAACGCCGTCCAGGTCGAGTGGCGACAAGGTGCCAGGCATGACGAACATGACCTGGAAGAGTGGCGAGCGACTCAGGTCCCGACTCGGCTGGAGCGCGTCCACCAACTGCTCGAACGGAAGGTCCTGGTGCGCGAACGCTCCCAGGCACGCGCGCCTCGCCCTCCTCAACAGCTCCCGGAAGCTCGCCCCTTGCGTCTGCGTCCTCACCACCAGCGTGTTCACGAAGAACCCCACCAGTGCTTCCACCTGCCTCCAGTTCCTCCCGGAGATCGGCGTCCCCACCACCACATCCGTCTGTCCGCTGTAGCGCGAGAGCAACGCCTGGAATCCCGCCAGCAGCGTCATGTACAGCGTCACCCCCTCCTTCCGGCTCAGCTCGCGCAGCGCCCCTTCCAGCCCCGCTGGCAGCGCGACCCGCTTCAGTGCGCCTTGGTAGGTCCGCACCGCGGGCCTCGGGCGGTCCGTCGGCAGCTCCAGCACCAGCGGCGCCCCCGCCAGCTCCTCCTTCCACCACGCCAACTGCTTCTCCAGCACCTCCCCCTTCAGCCACTCCCGCTGCCACCTCGCGTAATCCGCGTACTGCACCTCCAGGCCCCGCTCCTCCCCCTCCTCCCCTCTCACCCTC
>NZ_JABUMS010000006.1:183160-357247 GCF_013336705.1 Myxococcus sp. CA051A
CTCCTCCTTCCACCACGCCAACTGCTTCTCCAGCACCTCCCCCTTCAGCCACTCCCGCTGCCACCTCGCGTAATCCGCGTACTGCACCTCCAGGCCCCGCTCCTCCCCCTCCTCCCCTCTCACCCTCGCCCCGTACGCTTCGCTCAACTCCCTCTCCAGCACTCCCACCGACCACCCGTCGAACACGATGTGATGCACCACCCACACCAACACGTGCTCCGCCTCCCCCACCTTCAGCACCTTCGCCCTCAGCAGCGGCCCCCGCTCCAGGTCGAACGGCCCGCGCGCCTCCTCTTCCACTCGCGCCAGCACGTCCCCTTCCTCCACCTCCTCCACGCGCAGCTCCAGTTCCACCGCCTCCTGGATTCGCTGCACCGGCCGGCCGTCCACTTCGCCGAACGTCGTCCGCAGTGACTCGTGTCGCCTCACCACCTCGCGGAACGCGTCCTCCAGTGCCTGCACATCCAGCCGGCCGCTCAGCCGCCGCGCGAAGGGGACGTTGTAGGAAATCCCTCCCGCGTCGAGCTGCGAGGTGAGCCAGAGCCGCTGCTGCGCGAAGGACTGCTCCACCACGCCACCATGCGGCTGGTGCGTCAGGGGTGGCGGCTGCGCGCCATGGTTTTCCTCGAGTCGCTCCGCGAGCCGCGTCACGGTGGGAGACTCGAACAGGACTCGCACGGGCAGCTCCCGGCCCAGCACCTCGCGCAACCGCGACACAGCCCGTGTCGCCAGCAGGGAGTGTCCCCCCAGTTCGAAGAAGTGGTCCTCCACGCCCATCCGCGAGAGGCCCAACAACGGCGCCAGCACATCGGCCACCACCTGCTCCATCGCCGTGCGCGGTGCCACGTACTCACCTCGCGCGTCCTCCGCTCGCGGTGATGGCAGCGCCGTCCTGTCCAGCTTCCCGTTCAAGGTCAGGGGGAAGGCCGGCAGCGGGACGAAGGCCGAGGGCACCATGTACTCGGGCAGCCGTGCCTGCGCGTGCGTGCGCATCGCCTGGGGCGTCAGCGCCACTCCCACGGAGGGCACGAAGTACGCGACGAGCCACCGACCTCCGGGCCCATCGTCCCGGGCCAGCACCGCCACCTCACGCACCTCGGGATGCGCGGCAAGTGCGGCCTCCACCTCGCTCAGCTCGATGCGAAAGCCTCGGAGCTTCACCTGACCGTCCAGCCTGCTGGCGAACTCGAGCGTCCCGTCGCGCAGGAAGCGCACCCGGTCTCCCGTGCGGTACAGCCGGGCTCCCGGCTCCGCGCTGAAGGGATGCGGCACGAAGCGCTCCGCGGTCAGCTCGGGCCGTCGGAGATAGCCCCACGCCAGTCCATCGCCCCCTGTGTACAGCTCGCCCCACACGCCCACCGGCACCAGCTCCAGGGCCGCGTCCAGCACGTAGACGTTCGTGTTGGAGATGGGCCGACCGATGGACACCGACGTGCCGACTCGCGCCGGGTCCGTGAGCCGATGGGTGGTGGTGAAGGTGGTGTTCTCCGTGGGGCCATAGCCGTTGACCACGCTTCCACCCCGCGCCAGCCGCGCGCGGACGGCTCCCGGCGACACCACGTCACCTCCCGTGAGGACCTGACGCACGCTCGCCAGGGCCTCGGGCCGGGTGGCCATCACCTGCTCGAAGAACGCGGAGGTGAGCCACAGCGCGGTGACGCCATGGCGCGACAGCGCGCCCTCCAAATCCTCCACCGAAGGCGAGTGCTCGGAGAAGACGACCAGCCTGCCTCCGTTGAGCAACGGGCCCCACAGCTCCAGCGTGGCGGCGTCGAAGGAGATGGGCGCCAGTTGGAGGAAGACCTCCCCTGCTCCCAGCTCGGCGAAGTGAGCGCCCTTCACCAGTCGGACCACGGCCCGGTGTGGAATGCACACGCCCTTCGGCCTTCCGGTGGAGCCGGAGGTGTACATCACGTACGCCAGCGCCTCCGGTGGGACGGGCACGCCCGGCGCCTCGTCGTCCTCCGAGTCAGCCGGCTCCGATGAAAACTCCAGCGGCAGGATGTGCATGGCCATGGCGGGGAGCCGCGAACGCAACGAGGGCTGGACCAGCAGCACCTGGAGCCCCGCGTCCTCGCACATGAAGGCCAGCCGCTCGACGGGATACGACGGGGCCAGCGGCACATACGCCCCGCCGGCCTTGAGGATGCCAAGCGTCGCCACCACCATCTCCAGCGAGCGCCGCGTGAACAGCCCCACGCGACTTCCGGCCACCACACCCCGCTGCCGCAGCAGCCGCGCGAGCTGCCAGGCCCGCCGATTCAGCTCGGCATAGGTCAGGTGCGCGCCCTCGAACTCCACCGCGACGGCGTCGGGCGTGCGCGCCACCTGCGCCTCGAACACCTCGTGGATGCTCGCCTCGCGGGGATACTCCGTCCGCGTGTCATTCCACGCCACCAGGAGCTGCTCACGTTCGCTGGCGCTCAGCAGGGGCAGCTCCGAGACGCGCTGCTCGGGATGTGCCACCACCGACTCGAGCAACCGGACGTAGCGCTCAGCCAGTTCCGTCACCGTCTCTTCATCGAAGAGGTCCGTGTTGTATTCCCAGTACGTCACCAACCCTCGGGGCGTCTCCCGCGCGAACAGGGTGAGGTCGAATTTCGACACGCCCGGCTCCAGCGGAAGGTCCGAGACGTCCGCGCCTTCGAGCGCCAACGCCGAGGCCGGCGCGCCTTGGAGTACGAAGGCCACCTGGAAGAGGGGCGAGCGACTCAAGTCCCTCCCCGGCTGGAGCGCGTCCACCAGTTGTTCGAGCGGCAGCTCCTCGTGCGCGAACGCCCCCAGGCACGTGCGCCGCACCCGCTTGAGCAACTCCTGGAACGACACATCCTCGACGCGTGCTCGCAGCGCCAGCATGTTCGCGAAGAAGCCGATCATCCCCTCCAGGTCCCTGGAGCCGCGTCCCGCGAAGGGAGAACCGACGACGATGTCCCGCTGCCCGCTGTAGCGCGACAGCAACGCCTGGAACCCCGCCAGCAGCGTCATGTACAGCGTCACCCCCTCCTTCCGGCTCAGCTCGCGCAGGGGGCCCTCCAACGCCTCGAGCGGGGCCATCCACTTCAAGGCTCCGGCGAACGTCTGCACCGCGGGCCTCGGGCGGTCCGTCGGCAGCTCCAGCACCAGCGGCGCTCCCGCCAACTCCTCCTTCCACCACGCCAACTGCTTCTCCAGCACCTCCCCCTTCAGCCACTCCCGCTGCCACCTCGCGTAATCCGCGTACTGCACCTCCAGGCCCCGCTCCTCCCCCTCCTCCCCTCTCACCCTCGCCCCGTACGCTTCGCTCAACTCCCTCTCCAGCACTCCCACCGACCACCCGTCGAACACGATGTGATGCACCACCCACACCAACACGTGCTCCGCCTCCCCCACCTTCAGCACCTTCGCCCTCAGCAGCGGCCCTCGCTCCAGGTCGAACGGCCCGCGCGTCTCCTCCTCCACTCGCGCCAGCACGCCCCCTTCCTCCACCTTCTCCACTCGCAGGCTGAACTCCACCGCCTCGTGGATTCGCTGCACCGGCCGCCCGTCCACTTCGCCGAACGTCGTCCGCAGTGACTCGTGCCGCCTCACCACCTCGCGGAACGCGTCCTCCAGCGCTCCAACGTCCAGCCGCCCTTTCAGCCTCGCGGCGAAGGGAGCGTTGTAGGCGGACCCATCCGGGTCGAGCTGCGCGAGGAACCACAGTCGCTGCTGCGCGAAGGACTGCTCCACCACGCCACCGTGCGGCTGGTGCACCAACGGAGGCCGACGCCCCGCTCGTTCCACCTTCGTGCGGGTGGACTGCTCGCTCTGCGACATGGTGCTCCTCGGGTCCTCGTGAAGTCCCGTGACACCGGTGACCGGGCTGCGGGACTCCCGCGTGAGAGGCAATGAGAGGAAGAGACCGGATGCGTGCGTCAGGCCACGCGGAACTTGTGCCGGGAGTCACCCGGCTCACCCTGACCTGGCTCGACACCGCGCTCCGGCAGGAGCAGGTCATACGGGTCCATCGCATCCCCCGCGAGGCACTCCAGCTCCACGTCCATGCCCAGCCCATATCGCCGGGCCAGCTCCGTGAGGACACGCGTCACCGCCTCGTCCTCCAGCGAGAAGCCCGTGGAGTCGAACACCGTGGACCGCTTGCGCCAGTCCTCGTAGCGCTCGGGATGCTGCACGACGTCGATGATGCCCGGCCCAATCTGCTCGGGCCGGAGCTGCTGGCACTCCCCTTCGACGAGCGCCTGGGGAGGGAAGTCCGGGCACACCAGGCTGCGCTCCAGCAGCGAGCGAGGCAGCTCCACCTTCCCCGGCAGGTCCGAGCCCACCGCGTTGACGTGCACCCACGGCCGCAATCGCCCGTCCTCCAGCACCGGCCCTTCCCCCACCCCCACGGACGTCACCGTGCACAGGATATCCGCCTCCGCCTCCACCGCCTCCCGTGGCGCCGCGCGAACATCCAACCCCAGGAACCCCACCCGCTTGGGAAAGGAGCGCTGCACCGCCGCGTCCACGTCAAAGGCAAGCACCCGCTCCACGGGCCACACGCGGGACAACGCGTGCAGCTGCGTGACGGCCTGCGCCCCGCACCCCACCAGCCCCACCACCCGGCTCTCCGGATGCGCCAGGTGGCGGCTCGCGATGGCGGACGCCGCCCCCGTGCGCAACGCCGTCGCCAGCACCCCGTCCACCACCGCCTTCAAATGCCCCGTCTCACAGTCATAGACACTGTTCGTCGCGATGATGGTGGGAACCCCATAGCGTCTGGGATTCAACGGATTGTAGCCCACCACTTTGATTGTAATTGTTTCCCCCTGGCGCATCACTGGCATCCATTCCAGCACGCCTGTCCGAGCATTGCGCAGGGTGAAACCGTCGCGCTGCCGCAGCTCCGTCCGGGACGTGTCGAACGCGCGAAAGGCGCCTTCCACCGCCTCGATGACCTGGTCCATCAGGGCATCGATTCCAACCTCCTGCACGAGCCTGCGCAGGTCCGCCTGGGTGACGAGAAGTGTCTTCACGGGCGCTCCCCTCGGGTGGAGATGCGAGCACTCTGCATCAAGCCGTCGGGCCTGTGAAGACAATCAAAACAAACCGACACATCATTACCAGACCAGAAGAATTATCATCCCTGATTGCCCATGACCACACTTGCCGACATTGCATGATTTACAGGCCCTCAGCACAAGCCGTATCATCCGACGCCGTGAGCGCACGGACGGACACCGCGGAGTTGTCGTGGGGTTGGGTTCGCAATCCCCGCTTCGACCTTCTCTTCATCGTGGGAACCGCGGGACTGGGCTGTGTCTTCGCCCTGGCCGCGTTGGCGAAACCCTCGCTATTCCCGCTGCTGCTGACCATCGACGTGTGGCTGCTCGGCTACCACCATGTGGTGTCGACCTTCACGCGGCTGGGCTTCGACGGGGAGAGCCGGCAGCAGCACCGCTTCCACATCTGGGTGCTGCCGCTGCTCGTCTTCACGGGGACGTTCACCGTGTACAAGCTCGCGGGCGTCTGGCCGCTGATGAGCATCTACTTCTACTGGCAGGGGTGGCACTACCTGCGGCAGAGCTACGGCGTCAGCCGCATCCTGGACCGGGCCTCGCGCAGGCCACCCTCGGACAATCCGGCCACCGTGTGGATGCTCTACCTCCTGCCCCTGGCGGGCCTGCTCCACCGCTCCGCGCAGGGCTCCACCACGTTCCTCAAGCTGGACGTGCGCATGCTGCCGGTGCCCCAGGAAGTCGCCTGGGCGGCCGCGGCCAGCGCGCTGGTGGCGGTGGCCGCCTGGGCCACGTTCCAGGTCCGCGCGCTGCGCTCCGGCACCGGCAGCCCCGTGCAGACGCTCTATCTGGCCACGCACACGGGCATGTTCACGCTGGGCTACTTCGTCATCCCCAGCCTGGAGACGGGCTGGCTGGGCCTCAACGTTTGGCACAACGCGCAGTACATCCTCATCGTCTGGCTGTTCCACAACCGCCGCTTCGGGGACAAGGTGAGTCAGGCCCACCCGTTCCTCTCCACGCTCAGCCAGAGCCGGCGGATGCTCCACTACCTGGTGGTCTGCGTGGGGATTTCCGCGCTGCTCTACACCTTCATCCTCAAGGGACTCGGGTGGATTCCGGCGGCCAGCCTGCTCATCGTCCAGACGCTCAACTTCCACCACTACATCGTCGACAGCCTCATCTGGAAGGTGAGGCAGCCCGCGGTGCGGCGCAACCTGGGGCTCGCGGCGTGAGCCCCGCCGTCACGCGGACCTTCCCCGCCCGCGTGACGGACGGCACGACGGCCGGACGACTCCGCCCGGCCGCCGACGCGCGCCTCAGGCGCCCACGCGCAGCACGGAGCGGCCGCCGTAGCGGGCCTGCTTGCCCAGCTCCTGCTCGATTCGGATGAGCTGGTTGTACTTCGCGGTGCGGTCCGCGCGGGACAGCGAGCCCGTCTTGATTTGACCGCAGTTGGTGGCGACGGCCAGGTCCGCGATGGTGGCGTCCTCCGTCTCACCGGAGCGGTGGGACATCACGGCGGTGTAGCCCGCCTTGTGCGCCATCTCCACGGCGGCCATGACCTCCGACAGCGTGCCAATCTGGTTGACCTTCACCAGGATGGAGTTGGCGATGCCGTTCTTGATGCCGTCGGCCAGCCGCGTCACGTTGGTGACGAACAGGTCATCGCCGACAATCTGGATCTTCTTGCCGATGCGGTCCGTGAGCAGCTTCCAGCCGGCCATGTCGTCCTCGGCCAGCCCGTCCTCGATGGAGACGATGGGGTACTTCGCCGCCAGCCCCTCCAGGTACTTCACGTGCTCTTCGATGGAGCGCTTCTTGCCCTCGCCCTCGTAGTCGTAGACGCCGCCCTTGAAGAACTCGCTGGCGGCACAGTCCAGCGCCAGGGCGATGTCCTCGTTGGGGCGGTAGCCGGCCTTCTCGATGGACTTCATGATGAAGTCGAGCGCCTCTTCGGCGTTCTTGAGGTTCGGCGCGAAGCCGCCCTCGTCGCCCACGTTGGTGCCGTGGCCGGCCTCGGACAGGCCCTTCTTCAGGGTGTGGAAGACCTCGGCGCCCATGCGCACCGCCTCGGAGAGCGACCTGGCTCCCACGGGCATGATCATGAACTCCTGGAAGTCGATGGGGTTGTCCGCGTGTGCGCCGCCGTTGATGATGTTCATCATCGGCACGGGCAGCAGGTTGGCGGAGACGCCCCCCACGTAGCGGTAGAGCGGCAACCCGCGCGCGGCGGCGGCGGCCTTCGCCACGGCCAGCGACACGCCGAGGATGGCATTGGCGCCGAGCTTCTTCTTGTTCGGCGTGCCGTCGAGGGCAATCATCGTCTGGTCGATTTCGAGCTGCGCCTCCGCGTTCATCCCGCGGACCGCGTTGAACAACTCGTTGTTCACCGCGGAGACGGCCTTCAGCACGCCCTTGCCAAGGTAGCGACTCTTGTCGCCGTCCCTCAGCTCCACGGCCTCGTGCGTGCCCACCGAGGCACCGGAGGGAACCGCGGCGCGACCGCGAATGCCGTTCTCCAGGATGACATCGACTTCGACAGTGGGATTGCCGCGACTGTCGAGAATCTCACGGCCTACGACACCGACGATTGTAGTCATCGCGCCTTCGTAGCGAAGCGGTCCCAGTGCGTCAAGACACGAGTCCCCGAGCGAACCGGGGCATCTCCTGACTCACGCGGACAGTCGGGCCAGGGTGTTCTCCACCCAGCGAAAGCCGATGTGTTCCTGCTCCAGTCGGACGCGCTCGCCCAGCCGCTGATGGCGAAGGTCCTCGTAGAGCGCGGCCTCCGACTCGGTGAGTCGCGACAGCGTGCCCCGGTGAGGCTTGTCCTCCTCCACCCAGTGCGCGTTGTGCGCCAGCAGCACGTCGCGGTCCATCAGCAGGGAATGGACGCGGGGATGGTGCGCGCGCAATCGGTCGAGGATGGCGAAGCCATGCGTGTCGATGTCGCCCCAGTAGTACACCCCCTCTGGCCGGCGCAGGCGCAAGGTCAACGGAAAGAGCGCCTCGCCGGAGAGCGGGGCCGAGAGGATGCGGCCCGAGTCCCAGACGCGCCGGACTTGCTCCCGCACGTTCGCCGGAGTGGTCCATGCGAGCACCCGGCTCATGCGCTCCGGGCCTCTCGCTCGGCGTGGTACTGCTCGATGGTGAGGTTGCGAACCCGGGAGCGGCGGCCCTCCTCGTTGTGGACGTAACCCACGCTGGCCACGTACGGCTCGATGACGCGAATCTTCTGCAGCGGCGTCACGATGAGCAGTTGCAGGTCCAGGCGGCGGAACAGCTCCAGCCCATACGCCGCCGACTCGTCCGAGCCGCGCCCGAAGGCCTCGTCGATGACCACGAAGCGGAACGAGCGCGAGCGCGTCTCGCCCCACTGCAGGCCGAACTGGTAGGCCAGGCTCGCGGCCAGCACCGTGTACGCGAGCTTCTCCTTCTGTCCGCCCGACTTGCCGCCCGAGTCCGCGTAGTGCTCGTGCTCCTGGTCATCCGCGCGCCAGCGCTCCGAGGCGGAGAAGCTGAACCAGTTGCGCACGTCCGTCACCCGCTGCGTCCACTTCGCATCCGCGTCGGCCTCGCCCACTCGCCCCCGGAAGCGCTCGATGATGCGCTTCACCTCCAGGAACTTCTGCTCGGAGTACGCGTCATCCTCCGAGCCCGTGAGCGTGCCCTCCGTGCAGGCGCGCAGGTCCTGCTGGAACTCGCGGATGTCGGCGTCCACCGTCGGCACCAGCTCCAGGACGATGTAGCGGTCCGGGTTGTAGTCGATGGCCCGCAACGAGCGGTTGATGGTGTCCACCCGCTCGCGGATGCCGTGGCGCTCCCGGTGGAGCTGCGCCTGGAAGTTGGCCACCTCGCGGATGGTGTTCTCGTTCAAGAGGCTCTTGAAGCGCGCCTCGAAGCGCGGAAGGTCGTCCGCGCGCAGCGAGCCGAGCAGTGCCACGTACTCCGCCGCGGCCTCCAGGCTCGCCGCCAGCTCCTGGGTCTCCAGCGGAAACTCGGTGCGATACGCCTGCATCGCGGCAAGGAGGGCATCCCGCACCCGCTCCTGCTTGCGCGCCTCGCTGTCGATGCGCGTCTGGAGCCGCTCGCGCACCTGCCGCTCCCGCTCGTCGCACGCGTCCGCTTCGAGCGCCGCGCCCCCCTGCCCCTCCGCGCTGAGCGTGGCCACGCGCGGGTAGCAGGCCCGGATGGACTCTGACGTCTCCCCCATCGTTCGCTGGCACGCCGTCAGCGTCCGCCGCGTCGCGTCCTCCTTCTCCTCCAGGCGTCCCTGGCGCTTCTCCACGGCCTTCAAGGTCTGCTCGGTCGCCGCCAGCTCCTTCTCGACGGCGTCGAGCTCCCGCTCGAAGCCCCTGAGCACGTCGGACTCGCCCTCCAGGGCCTTGAGTCGCTCCTCCCTCCGCTGGATGTCGCTGGCGACCAGACGCCAGTCGAGCTCCCGGAAGGTGTCGAAGACGGCGAGCTGGCCCAACTGCTCGCCCTGGGTCTGCAGCCGCGCGTGGCGCTGTTCGAGCGCCTCCCACCGCGCGGTGGCCGCCTGGATTCTCGCTTCCAAGGCGCGGGACTCCGACTCCAGCGCCTGACGCTTGGTGTCGTTCGTCCAGCCCAGCACCCACTGCGAGCGGTCGTCGATGCGGCGCCGGTCGTCCTTCAAGTGCCGCTCCCCGCCCGACTTCACCTGTCCCGAACGAGAGAGCGCCTGACGTGAGCGAACGAACTGCTCCGTCGTGTCGCAGCAGGTGTAGTCGAACTGCCGGGCGAGCTGCCCCTCCAACCACGGCGCCATGCTGGAGCCCGGCTTGAGGGCGAGCTTGTGCGGAAGGGACTCGGGCCGTGACGGTGGCACCCGCGTCAGGCCCTCTTCCCGGACGCGGTAGTAGACGAGCCGCTCGTTCAGATGGGTGCGGTCCACCCACTGACTGACCCGCGCGTAGTCGGAGTCGGGCACCAGCAGGGACACGCCCAGCGAGTACAGCACGCGCTCGATGGCGCCCGTCCAGTCGCGCGCCTCGTCGCGGATTCGCAGCAGCTCTCCGGCGAACGGGAGCGCGTCCTCGGACAGCTGGAGGTCCGCGCACAGCCGGGCCCGGAGGTGGAGGAATCGCGCCGGGATGTTGGAGCGCTGACGACGCAGCGCCTCCAGTTCCACGGACACGGCCTCGTGCGCCTTCTTCATGTCACGCAGGTCCATGACGACCTCCGTGCGGGTGTTCTGCACCTCCGCCAGCTCGCTCGCGGTCGCCTCGCGCTGGAACTGGACCGAGCGCGCATTGGAGAGGAAGACCTCCAGCTCCGTCGCGGCCGGCAGGCCCACTGCCTGGGCCATCCGCGAGTAGCGGTCCGCCTTCCGCAGGCGCTCGTCCCGCTCATGTCTGCGCTGCACCAGCTCCGCCTTCTCCGTCTCCAGGCGGTCTCCCCCGTTGGCGGAGATGGACTGACGCAGCCTGTCCCGGTCCGCCCCGTGTCGCTCGCGCTGCTCCCGCACCTGCTCCGCCTGGAGGCGCACCTGCTCGCGCTCCGCCTCCAGGCTGGCCAGCCGCGCCTCGAACAGTCGCGCCTTCTGCTCGGAGAACCAGGGCCGCAGGGCGTCGCGGCAGCTTCGCAGCGCGTCGAGCTCCGTGGACAGGGCGGTGAAGCGCTCATGGTCCGCCACCAGCGGCTCCAATCGGCTCACCTGCCGTTTCGCCTTGAGGACCGCTTCGTGCGCGCGGTGGAGGTCATCGAAGTGGCCCATGAGCGCCGCGAGCCGCGTCTCCACGTCGAAGGGAGGCAGCATGTGCTGGCGCACGAAGTCCGTCAGGTTGCCCACGGACTTCATCGACACCGTCTGGAGGAACAGGTCCAACGCCTGCTCGTTCTCCAGCCCGAAGCGTCGCCGGAAGGCCGCCTGATATGGAGGGAACGTCTCATGGACTTCGCGCGAGAGGTCCTTGAGGCGCTTCTTCAGCGCGTTCAGGTCCGAGCCGCAGCGAGAGAAGTGCTCGGTGATGGAGAGCTTCCCATCCGCGACCACGTACAGCCGCGCGGGCTGGCCCTCCGGCTCGCGCATCCACATGACCTGGGCGAGCGTGACGTCCTGGCCATAACCCTCGTTGTGGAAGTGGGCGAGCAGCACCGAGTACGTCGGCGCGTCGCGGAGGAAGACGGGCCTGGCGCCCTGCCCTCCCTCGCCGCGCTCGGACTTGTACTGGCCTCGCACATAGGAGCGCAGTGAGCGCTCCCGGGCCTCCGCGCCCGCTGCCTTGTTGTAGGCGAGCTTCTGGGGCGGCACGAACAGCGTCACCAGGCCGTCCACCAGCGTCGACTTGCCCGAGCCGATATCCCCAGTGAGCAGCCCGCTCTCGCCCTGGAGCTCCAGGTGCCACACGCGGTCGTGGAAGGTGCCCCAGTTGTAGACCTCGAACCGGCGCAGTCGAAACCCCGCGCGCTCGTTGGGCGCGCCGATATCCAACAGGTCCGCCTGCGTGAGAGGACGCACCGTGCTCATTCCACACCTCCAGGTTGTTTCTCGACGAGCTGGTCGCGGTAGGCCGCGAGCCGCTGCTCGAAGTCCTCCAGCCACTGCGCATCGACGAATGCCTTCAGGATGCGGCGGACCTCGAAGGTGTCCTCCTCCCCCAGCCTTCGGAGGAACCCCATCTCCAGCGCCCGCTCGATGTCCTGATTCACGCGCTCCACCCACCGGACCTCGTTGGTGCCATCCGGGAGGAACAGCCTCACCAGCTCTTGCAGCTCATGGCGCCGGAGCACCAACCGCCCGCCCCCCGCCGCGGCGTCCGCATCCGCGAGCTTCTTGCGCAGCAGCGCGAGCAACAGGCTCAGGCCATACCCTAGCTGCCTGCGCGCGATGAGCCGAGGCAGCTCGGATGCGCACTCCCCCTCCGAGCGCTGTCGCAAGAACGCGTGGCCCTCCGACTCGTCGAGCATCAACCGCATGCCCAGCACGGACACCTGGTCCCGCACGCGGGCTTGCAGTTGGAGCAGGGACTGCCACAGCGCGGAGTTGTCCTCGCGGTAGACAACACCTTTCAAGAGGGAGACCACGACGAGTGACAGGGCATCGGGACCTTCAGAGGGACGCGGAGCGGGGGTCGTCATCGGAGGAAGAGCACCAGGGGAAGGGTGGCGCGGCGCGGGTGGCCGCTCGCGTCGGTCCAGAAGAGTTCTTGCGTACGGGCCTCATCGACCGAGGAGCGCCTGTCCTCGGAGGCAAGGCTCAGGTAGACGACCAGCTCCGCGAGGCCGTGTTGCAAGGGGTGCTCCCGCACCAGCTCCGCCAGGGAGATCTGCTCGCGTGACTGGAGGGCCTCCCGGACGTGCGTCTTCAACCGCGCCTTGTCGATGAATGCGAGGTTGAAGAGGGCCTCGGAGGGCACGTCCTCGGTCGCCTCCAGCACCTCCTCGTCCGCCATCCGGGTGCGCGCGGGCGGTGAGTACATGGGACGCTCCAGCGGAAGCTCGAGCGTGGGTGCCAGCTCGTCGAGCGACATGAGGGGCACGGTGGGGGGACGCGTGCGCACGGCGAGGGCGTGTTTCTCGATGCCGCGCAGCACCTGGAGGATGCGGCGGTTCTCCAACCAGACGCGGTCATCCAGGAAGCGGCGGAGCTGACCGGACAGCCTCGCCACGGTGCGCTGGGTGTGCTCGCCGGCCTCCAGCCAGTCGAAGTGGATGCGCGGCAGGCGCGAGTCCGGCTGGAGCGATTGAATGGCGGGATGGGCCAGCACGCGCTCCAGGTTCCGGGTGAGCGACTCCTTGCGCTCGGGGGACATGAGGAAGTCCCAGAAGGCTCGGAAGCTTCGCCCCTGGTCGGAGCCATTGATGGCGTCTCGTTCGCCCAGCACCGTCTCCAGGAGTTCGCCGCGCGTTCCCTCCCACGTCGCGATGCGCTCACGCACGCGCCGGTCCAGCGCATGGAAGCCGTCCTCCAGCGCCCGGAAGTCGGACAGCAGTCCGCGCGCGGTGTCGGACATCTGCTGGAAGCGGTCCTTGAGAGCGGACTCATCCATCAGGTCCAGGTGGCCGGCGCGCACGCGGGCGATCTCCGCCTCCACTTCGGCCTTGCGGCGCTCCAGCTCCACGAGCCGGGCCTCGGGGTCGGGCTCGGTGCCCTCGGTCATCTCCTGGAGGAGATGGAAGACGGTGAGCAATCGGGACTCGGTGCCCACGAAGGGTTGCTCGGTGAGCTGGCTCAACCAGCGGATGGCGCGCTCCGCCGCGGGCGTCAGGTCGAAGTGCGGTTCATCCGTGTCGGGCGGATAGAACTTGCGCAGCCAGCCCGCGCTGTCGGCGGCCCACTCGTCGAGATACGCGCCAGCACTTCGAGGAAACGCGGCCTCCCCGCGCCGCTCCCGGAGGGCGTGCAGATGGTCGTCGAGGCGCAGCACCAGTTCCCGTTGGGGCGTGGCGCGGGCGTTGGATTCGACGAAGACGCGGTGGAGGAAGCTGACGATGAGGGAGGCGTGGTCCGCGACGAGCAGCCGCCATGCGGGATGCTTCAGTCGCAGGGTTTCGAGCGTCGCGAAGTCCATGAAGTATCACCCTTACACCGCGCCTCTGACATGCCCGGGTGACCCCACGGGGTGGTTGTGTTGATGAAGATGGGTGTCGTGCCTGGTTGGTTGCCCACCCGCGAGGGACCTCGCCCAGCACGGGCCCCCATGGCCCGATCCACCCGGACGTTGGGCAACAGCAGGCGAGAGGTGGCCACCGGCTCCGCGCCCGCGTGGGCGACCAGGCACACGGAGGTCTCCAGCATGTCGAAGCGGCTCACCGCAACAGGAGCGACGCGCCAGACCGCGAGGACGGCGCTCCTTCTTCAAAGACAGTCCAACGGGTCAGCAGCGCGTCAACCAGCTCCCACCGGGTGGTCGCGACTCGACAGGTCAGTGACGACATGGGACCTCTCACGACGTATGGGTCCAGGCACGGCGTGGCCGGCCCACTTCCCATTCGTCGCGAAGCGCCAAAGCGCGGCGAGGCCGCCACCGCCCTGTCCTCCTGGGCAACCCGGCGGGAAGTACAGAGCTGCGCCGTGCTGGGTCTTCGGGTGAAATGACGTCATCCGCTCGACATCCGCCAAGGAACCCGGCGCAATGCAGGGACTGGAGTCTCCAAGATGCCCCTCATGAAGACACTGACGCTGGCAGGTTGGGTGCTGGGCGCGCTGCTGTGGAGCGCCTGTGGTTCCGACGATGACGACGAAGGGGCGTGCGTGCAGGTGACCGTCTTCGCCCGGTCCGCGACGGGGAACTGTTCCGCCTACCCGTCGACCTGCGACGTTCCCGCCGGCTACGTCGAGTGCTGCGGGGGGTTCCTCGGCGGCTGCGTCGCCTCCGGACCTGATGCGCGGTGCGTCGACGACCCCACGGACTCCTGCTCCCCTAACACAGGGGGTGCGGATTGCCCTGGTGTCTGCGACTAGCTTACTGAAAATTTCCAATTCCCGGGACGCCTCCGCGAGCCACGCCAATCCTGCATTGGTTGTGTCGACGTGATTGTGCATAGTGCGTCGTTCATGTCGTCACCGGCTCATTCCGTGCCGCGCAGTCGCCCCTGGCTGCGCTCCCTGCTGCGTCAATCCATTATCGGACTCACGTGGCTGTCAGGGCGGCTGCTGGCGACCGCCGAATGGCTCCGGTGGGTGCGTTTGAGATATGTCTGGCTCAAACCGCGACGCGGAGACATCTACATCGCCACCAGCCCCAAGGCGGGAACGACGTGGATGCAGATGATTGTCTTCCAGCTCGTCACGCAAGGCCGGGGCGAGTTCGAGCACATCAATCAGGTGTCACCCTTCCTGGAGCTCCTGCCCCGCGATGCCACCACGGAGCCCCTGCTGGACTCGCTGCCCTCACCGCGCATCCTGAAGTCGCACCTGCCCTTCCAGCAGCTCAAGCCGCCCAGGCACAGCCGCATCATCTACGTCACGCGCAACGCGGCGGACTCGCTGGGCTCGCTCTACCACCACCACTGTCTGATGGAGGCCACGCCCCTGCCCTTCGAGGGCTACTTTCGGGTGGTGATGGATGTGGAGAACCCGTGGCTCGGGCACCTCGAGTCCTGGTGGCCGCACCGGAAGGACGCCAACGTCCTGCACGTGCGCTACGAGGACTTGATTGAGAACCTGGAGGCGGGCGTCAGGCGTGTGGCCGCGTTCTGCGAGCTGCCCATCGACGAGTCGCGGCTGGGCAACATCCTGGAGCGGTGCGGCATCGCGTACATGAAGCAGCACAACGAGCGGTTCGACATGCGCGGGCCGCAAGCGGCGCTCCAGGGCCGAGGCACCTTCATCCACCAGGGTGGCGTGGGCCAGGGCCGCGCGAAGCTGAGCGAGGAGCAGCGCGCGGAGCTGGACACCCGGGTGGTCCGCGCTCGCCAGCGGCTGGGCATGGTGGCCACGGAGCCGTAGGGCCAAACGCTCGCCCGGCCGCACCTGGAGCGCTGGTGCTACACGTCCGGCTTGGACGGGTCCTTCCCCTTCTGCTTGTCGTTCTTCCAGCCCCAGCTGGAGCTCCACATCCCGGGCCCCGTGAAGAGCACCGTGACGAGCGTCATCACCGCGGCGCCAATGAGAATCTCCCAGAACATGTCCACGCCTCCAGCCACAGAGTCAGCACCATCCGTACACGCCCAGCATCCCTGATGAAGGCGTAACCGGCGACACATCCCAAGGGGAGTGTCACCTCGCCCACCCGTCGCGAGCACCCTACCGCCCGCTCCCTCGGGGACCCGACGAGAGGTCGCCCTTGAAACAATGACGGGTGGCGTCAACGGCGCGCGGCAACCTAGCAGCTCATGCCCCGAGTGCAATCGAGGACGGAGACACTTCGCCGTCGGGGGCCGGTCCACTTCGCGGTGGTACTGTGCCCGCCCGAATGCCTCTGCTCCCCATCCGTGGCCCGCACCGCTCCGCAGTCATCGGCGCGTGCGTCTCTTCTCTTCGCCGTGCTCCGCTGCTCATGGGCCTGCTGTTCGGCGTCCTCGGCTGTGAGGGGCGACCCCCTCCGGAGAATCCAGGCCCGGTGAATCCGTGTCCCTCCGGCACCTGTGGCGGCGGCCAGGTCGTCCGGCCCGAGGGGAGCGTGCGCATCGCGGCGTTCAACGTTCATCGCCTCTTCGACACCGTCTGCGACTCAGGGAAGTGCGGCGGCTCCGAGTATGAAGCCCTGCCCACGCCGGGCGTCTTCGATGCCCAGGTGGGTCGGCTGGCGAGTTCCCTCACCACGCTGGACGCCGACATCGTGCTGCTTTCCGAGGTGGAGACCCAGGTGGGGCTCGACGCGCTCCAGGCGCGGCTGCCGGAGTTTCCTCACGCCGTGCTGGGCGAGACGGGTGGGACGGCCTCCGTGGACGTGGCGGTGCTGTCCGCCTTCCCCATCACCTCGGTGGGAAGCCACCGGGACCGCGTCCTGACGCGACCGGATGGCTCGACGACGCGCTTCTCGCGCGAGCTGCTGGAGGTGCACCTGGACGTGAACGGCAAGGAGGTCATCGTCTTCGCCGCGCACTTCCGCTCGAAGGTGGATGACGACCCGGGCCGTCGCTACGCGGAGGCGGACACCACGCGGACCATCGTCGCGCAGGCCGCCGCGCGCGCGCCGAAGGCGCTGGTGGTGATGGGCGGCGACCTCAACGACGTGCCCGGCTCGGCGCCCATCACCGCCATGGAGCGAGATGGACAGCTGCTGCGCGTGGCGAAGGACCGGCCGGACGACCAGACCTGGACCTATGTCTATTCCGGGCAGAAGCAGGCCATCGACCACCTGTTCGTCGCGAACGCGGCGGGCGGCACCTATGTGCCGGGCTCGTTCCGCGCGGCGCGGGAAGGAGGCGGTGGGTTTGGCGGTTCGGACCACTCCGCCGTGCTGGCCGACTTCCTTCCCTCGCCTTGAGCCGCGTCTTCAGCTCGCGGCGGGCAGGGCCTGGATGTCCAGTTCGATGTCCACCTTCTCGCCGACGAGCCACCCTCCGTTGTCGAGCGTCTTGTTCCAGCGGATGCCGTAGTCGGAGCGGTTGATGGTGCCCTTGGCCGTGTAGATGAGGCGCATGCTGCCCCACGGGTCCTTCGACGTGGCCGTGTGGCGCGCCTCGAACACGACGGGCTTCGTCACGTTGCGGATGGTCAGCTCACCGAGGAGCCGGAAGCCCGCGCCTCCGGTGGGCTCCAGGTTCGTGCTGCGGAAGGTGAGCCTGGGCGCGGCGTCCGCGTCGAGGAAGTCGGGCGAGCGCAGGTGCGTGTCGCGGTCCGGCGCGCCCGTGTAGATGCTGGCCGTCTCCGCGCTCACTTCGACCTCGCCCTGGGTCGGCCGCTCGGCGTCCACGCGCAGCACGCCGGAGACGCGCTCGAAGCGGCCGTGCACGCGCGCCACCACCATGTGGCGGGCGATGAACAGGACAGAGGAATGGGATGAATCAATGTTCCAGGAGGTCACGGGCATGAGGGGGGCTCGTTGGGTGAGAAGTCGAGGGGGAGCGTCGCGAGCGGGTCACCGCGGACACAGTCATCCTAGAGAAAGAACGCACCCCAGGTGGCCTATTCGAGTGACGCTTCAAACATTGCGACGCGAAGTGAATGCCTACCCGACGTGGCGCGCGCGCAGGCGAGCGTGGACGATGTCAGACATTGCGCGAGCCCCCGTCGGGGTGTCGCCGTAAAACAAACAAGGCCCGTACACTCGGACGCCTTGGCGCTTTTTCCCCAGCCTCCGAACAGTGGATGCTTTCCGGAGAACAGATGCGTCCCAACATCGTGGTCGTCAACGGCGAGCGGCACTGGCCGACCTACTTCCCGGAGGCCGAGGTCATCCCGGTCCGACTCCAGGACTCCGCCTGGGTGCTGCGCGAGGGCATCCTGTGGTGCATCACCCGAGAGGCGGCGGTGCGAGTCGACGGCGTCTTCTGGCGCGTGGGCGCCATCCGTCCGGACCCGCGCCATCGCACGGTCCTGGACCTGGTGCGACTGAGCGGCGTGCCGTGTGTCAACCCCGCGAAGACGCTCGTGCGGTGTCATGACCGGCTGTCCATGCTCGCCGAGCTTCGCGAGGCGGGCCTGCCCGTCATCCCCTTCGACGTCGCGCTCGGTGACGACATGGTGCGCCGGATTGCCCGACCCGCGCCGTTCGTCGTGAAGGTGGGTAACCACCATGGCGGTTACGGGAAGGCGCTGGTGCGAAAAGAGTCCGAGTGGTTCGAGGTCGCGGACCTGCTGTTCGCCGCCGATGACTACGCGGCTGTCGAGCCCTTCATCGACTACCGGCGGGACGTGCGCTGCCTGGCCATCAGGGACCAGTTCTGGGCCATGTCGCGCGCGGGCGCGGGCTGGAAGGCCAACGTCCAGACGCGAAAACACCAGGTCATCGACGCTCCCGAGGAATTGGTGGGCTACACCCGGCGGGCCCTGGAGCACCTGGGGGCTGATATCGTCGCGCTCGACTTCCTGGAGACGCAGGAGGGGCGCTTCGTGTTGCTGGAGTGCAACGACACGCCGGGCCTGTCGGGCTTCCCCGAGCAGCTGTGTTCCGAATTGGCGGAATGTCTCCGGGAGAAATTGCGGACCCGCCCCCCAGCTGGGGCCTGAAACACGCGGGGGTCCATCGGGACACAGCCGCTGTCATTTTGCCAAGACGGCTCACCCGGAGGATTCTGGGAACACGGTCTCACGAGGGGGAGACTCCGACTGTCGACGGCGAATCCTCGCTCGCGCCGCTTCATCCTGGAGCCACAGCCTCGCATGCGGATCGCCGTCATCGCCACGTACACGCACCCCACGCGCCTGCGCATCAAGGAACCCTCCATCATGCAGTCCTCCGTGCCGGAGCTGATCGCCGGCCTGTGCCCCGAGCACGCGGAGGTGGAGGTCTTCAACGAGAAGGAGGTGGACATCCCGTTGGACCGGCACTGGGACCTGGTCTTCTTCTCGTACCTGCACTCCTACTACGAGCACACCAAGGTGCTCTCCACGCTGTTCCGCCAGCGCGGAATGACCACCGTCGCCGGCGGCCGCCACGCCACGCACTTCCCCGACGACGTGGCGCTGTACTTCGACGCCGTCATCACCGGTGAGCCCGAGTCCAACGTCCCCGCCCTCATCGCGGACTTCGAGAAGGGCCAGCTCCAGAAGCGCTACGAGCGGCCCTCGCTCGGCCCCACCGCCATCCAGCCGTATCGCTACGAGCTCATCGACTTCACGAACAACAAGGTGCGCCTGCCCGGCATCGAGGCGTCACGCGGCTGCCCGTTCCGCTGCAACTTCTGCGTCCTCACCGGCCACGAGCGCTACCGCTACCGCCCCGTCGCGCAGGTCATCGACGAAATCCAGACGCGCATGCGCTGGAACCCCAACTACCTGGGGTTGATGAAGGACGCCTTCATCTTCCTCGACAACAACCTGGGCGGCTCGCCCAAGTACCTGCGCGAGCTGTGCGAGGCGCTGATTCCCCTCAAGAAGACCTGGGGCTGCGCGCTCACCTTCAACGTCCTCAAGGACGCGTCGCTGGTGAACCTGATGGCCAAGGCCGGCTGCCGCTACGTGTACACCGGTCTGGAGTCGCTCAACCCCGAGTCCATCAAGGCGATGAACAAGGGGCAGAACACGCTCTCCGAGGTCGACGCCGTCATCCGCCGCACCTTCTCCGCCGGAATCCTCCTGTCCTTCGGCCTCATCGTCGGCTCGGACGGCGACACCAACGAGTACCTCGAGAAAATCCCCGAGTACCTCGCGGACCTGCAGTACTTCTCCGTCACGTTCCTCGGCATCGTCAGCCCCTACCCGGAGACGCCGTTCTTCCGCGAGCTGCAGGCCGAGGACCGGCTCCTGCCCGGCACCGTCAGCCGCGACTACGACGGCTACACGCTCTGCCACCGGCCGAAGAACCTGCACCCCTCCGAGGTCGTGGACCACTTCCACCGGCTCTGCGCACAGTTGGGGAGCCTGCCGAACATCGCCCGGCACTACTGGTCCAAGCTGACCTTGAGCAACCTGCCCCGCTACAAGCAGACCATCCTCTTCGCCGGGCCCGAAATCCTCAGCATCCGCAACCCGCTGAAGAACCCGGCCCGCCGCTACATCGCCGGCATGGACGCGCTGGAGGACTGGGACACGAAGCAGATGGCGGCGCTCGGACTTCAGCCCCAGCGCATCACCTGAGCGCGACGGCGCGAGGCGCTTCCACCGGGGCAGGCGGCGTCAGGCCCAGCTCCGCCTCCAACCGGTCCAGGCGCCGCAACTCCGCCTGGGCACCAATGGACTGGAAGATGTCGCGCGCCCGCGCCAGGAACTCCACGCGCCGGTGCGGCAGCGCCACGGCCGCGTCATGGTACGCGACGCCCGTCTCCCACCGGTTCGGCGTGTCCTCCAGGAAGGCGATGGCGCGAAGGAACAGCGACTCCGCCGCCTTGCCGCCCTTCTTCAGCGCCAGCGCGCGCGCCGTCACCCGCATCGCGGGCCCCTTCAGGTACGGGTAGCGCCGCCCCAACAGCCGTGCCTTGAACAGGCAGCGACGGATGATGGCCCACAGCGTCTCCTGGGGCACCGCCACCGCGCCCTGCTCCAGCGCGAACAGCGCGCCCTCCGCCGCGTCGACCAGGCCAATGTGGAGGAAGGGCACCAGCACGTGGTAGCGCCACAGCGCCTCGTCCGCGCGCACCGCCATCAACCCCGCTTCCTCCACCTGATGCTCGCGCACCGTCACGTTGACCAGGTGGTTGAGGCTGGCGCACTGGTTGGCCAGGTCCTGCACCTCGATGCTGATGCGCAGGCCCTGCTCCAGCTCCGCGCACAGCTCGCCGACTTCGCCCTCGCCCCGCAGGTAGCGGCACATGGGAATCCACGAGTGCGCCCACCCCTGGTGCATGAGCGCGTGCAGCTCCTCGCCCATCTTCCCCATCTCCAGAAAGGCCCGCTCGGCCCCCTCGAAGCGCGAGGCGAGGAACTGGCTGGAGCCCAGCATCATCAGCCCCGTCTGCACCTCCCACATGTCCCGCACCTGGCGCAGCAGGGACATGGCCTGCTCGGCGTACTGCGTCGCCTGCGCCAGGTCGTTGCTGAAGACGGACAGCGTGGCCAGCCGGCTCAGGGCGATGCCCTCCGCCGAGGGATCTCTCGCCCGCCGCGCGTAGTCCAACGCGCGCAGACACCAGCGCTTCGACAGCCCGAGGAAGCCCGAGCCGAACAAGAGCGAGCCGTAATAGCTGCTCGCCAGGCTCAGGCCCCGCTCACCGCGCGAGCGCTCCGCCATGATGGTGGCCACCATGGTCGCCCAGGTGAGCTTGGCGATGTCCTTGAAGTAGTAGATCTTGATGAGGGAGATGAGCGTGGTCAGCTGCTTGAGGTACAGCGGCAGCCGTGAGCCCAGGGGCCGCGCCAACCAGGGGAACAGCGCGTAGAGCAGGTGCAGCCCGAAGGCCAGAAGCGTGCGCACCACGAGCGCGGGCAGGCTCCCCGGCGTGCGGTGCCCCATCAACTCCATGGCCCGCTCCAGCTCCTGGATGGCCCGCTTGGACTCGCCCTTCTCCTGATGGGCTCGCCCCAGGCCCAGGTGCAGCTCCGCGCGGCGTGACACCAGCTCCTCGTCCGCCAGGCACTGCTCGAACATGTGGATGGCGCCCGCGTAGTTGCCCGCCTGCAGCAGCGTCTCCGCCAGCTCCTGCATCACCCGGCGCGTCTTGAGCAGCACCTCGTCCGGGTCCAACTCCACCGTGCCGGCGAGGATTTCGATGGCGCGGTTGTAGTGGTGGAGGGCGTCGTCGTTGGCGTACTGACCGCGCGCCCCGCGGGCCGCCATCAGCGTGTACTCCAGGCCCTTCACCTCGTCGTTCCCGGCGAGGAAGTGGAAGGCGAGGATGCCCGCGGACGCCGCCGTGTTCTCACCGGCACGGGCTTCCAGGAAGCGCGCCAGGCGCCGGTGCAGGTCCTCCCGCGACGACACCATGAGCGTGTTGTAGGCCGCGTCGCGGATGACGATGTGCTTGAAGATGCAGGTGTAGGGCTCCTCCACCTCCAGGAGGATGAGGCCCAGGTGCGTCAGCGTGTCGATGGCCTCGCGGATGCGCTGACGGGACACCGAGCCCGGCGCGAGCGCCGCCACCGCGTCCAGCGTGAAGATGCGGCCGATGACGGACGCCACCTTCACCACCAGCTTCTCCGTCTCGCTCAAGAGGTCGATGCGCGCGAGCACCACGTCCTGGATGGAGTCCGGCAGCACCAGCGTCTGGAGGCTCCGCTTCAGCTCCCGCCGCGACGCGCCCGGCGACACCGGCCCCAGGTAGCCGCCCTCGACGAGCCCCTGGACGATGGACTCCGCGAAGAACGGATTGCCCTGCACCTTGGACAGGAGCACGTCCTCCAGCGCCGTGTCTGGCGGCTCCATGCGCAGGTGGACGCGCAGGAGCGCGCGGGTGTCCTCGTCCTCCAGGCTGGACAGGTCCAACCGGCACAACCCCGGCATGTCGTCGCGCACGTTGCGCAGCTGCTCACCGGGCCGCATCGTCACCAGCAGCGTCAGCCGCAGCGGCGCGAGCCGGGCCGCCACGTACTCGATGAGGTCGACGGAGATGTTGTCCGCCCAGTGCAGGTCCTCGAAGAACAACAGCAGCGGCGTCTTGCGCGCGTGCTTCTCCAGGAGCTGGAAGATGATTTGAAAGACCTTCTGGTTCTTGTGCCGCGCGTCCAGCCCCACCGTGGCCGCGTCTTCCTCCACGCTCAGGCCCAGCAGGGCGGCCATCACCGGAATCCACTCCGGGCCCGCGTCCTCCAGCCCGTCGAACCCCTGCCGCAGCCGCGCGAGCTGCGCGTCCACGTCGTCGCCCTCGTGCAGGCCGAAGAGCTGCACGAGCACCTCCTTCCAGGGGAAGAAGGGCGTGAACATCTCGTACGAGTAGCAGATGCCGTACAGGCTGCGCGCGCCGCGCGACTCCGCCTCCTCCACCACCTTGGCGCCCAGCCGCGACTTGCCGATGCCCGCCTCGCCGGACACCACGCACAGCCGGCCACTGCCCGAAAGCGACTCCTCCACCGCCGCGTGGAGCTGCCCCAGCTCGCGCCCGCGCCCGACGATGCCGCCCCGCCCCTTGATGAAGAGGCTGCGGCGCACCTCGCCCTTGAGCTGATAGACGGGCACCGCGCGGGAGACGCCCTTGAGCGTCGCGTCCTCCACGAACTCCGTGGTGAAGCCGCCCGCCTGGAGCTTGCGCTCCGTCTGCGCGTCGATGTGGATGCCCACTCCGTCCGCGTACGTCATCAGCCGCGCGGCCAGGTTCACCACCTCGCCCAGCGCCGAGTAGCCCTTGCGCCAGGGCGAGCCCATGTCGCCGAAGTAGGCGTGCCCCGTGGCGATGCCAATCTGCAGCTCGCGCACGTACGGGAAGGACTCGCGCTCACGCAACAGCTTGCACGCCAACCGGCTGGCGAGCACTTCCTTGTTCTGCTGCGCGGTGGGCGCGCCGAAGAGGACGTAGAGGACGTTGCCCTTGTCCGTGAAGTCCGTCATCAGCAGCACGCCGCCGTGATGCGCGCTCTCTCGCTGGACGTGCTCGTAGAAGGCGTTCAGCTCGCGGGTGAAACCCTCGATTTCCGACGGCGAATGGTCCGTCTTGAAGCGCAGGAAGAAGCAGGTGAGGTCTCGGAAGTCCCCGCCCAATTCCTGGTGCGCCGTGGTGATGCGGGTGAAGAGCACCGGGTGCAGCAGGAGCGCGCAGCGGCCCACCAGCTCCTCGCCACCAGGGGAGACAAACGTGGGCGGAGCCCGCGCCTCCAGCGGCACCGAGGGCTCCAGGCGGAAGGCGCCGTCGCGCTCCTCGCCCACCCGGGCCAGGTCCGGCAGGAGCGCCCACGCCTCGCGGCTCAGGAGGACCTCTCCCACGCGGGCCCGCTTCTCCGCGGCCACCGCCTGCTCCAGCGGGTGGCCCACGAGCGCCGGGTGCATCCACATGCCCGTCGTGCCCAGGACGATGCGGTGCGACTCCCCCACGCCGATGCCGATGCGCGACGACACGGCGAAGCGCTGTCCCAACAGCTCCAGCCGGGAGAAGCGCGCCAGCCGCCGCTGCACGTCCAGCGCGCACCGCGCCGCGCGTCCCACCGCCTCCGCGTCGCCCTCGCTCGCGGCGGGCTCGAAGCAGGCGAGGATGGAGTCTCCGGCGAACTGGTAGATATCGCCGCCGTGCTCCTTCACGACGTCGATCATCTCCGTGTAGTAGCTCTCCAGGAGGCGCTGGAGCGCGTCGATGCCGCGAGGCCCCTCGCCGCTCAGCCCGACGACGATGGGCGTGAAGCCCGCGATGTCGAGCACCAGGATGGCGCCGCGCACCGATTCCACCGGAGGCAGCGCGTGCGCCTCCGTGTCCTCCAGGCGGCGCAGCAGCGCGCCGGGGATGTAGGGCCGCAGGGAGGAGAGGACGAGGTCGATGTCCGCCGACGACATGCCGCCCTCAGCCCAACGTCCGGAAGCGAATCCACATCGCGACCACACCCACCGCGGCGTAGAAGAACGTCTCGATGGTCTCCGACAGCGGCTGCGCCCTTCTCAGCGCGCCCCACGCGTGGACCACCACCATCGCCGCGCACACCCAGCCGATGAGCTCGAACAGCGCCGGCTGACTCCGGGGGTCCGGGATGTAGCGCACCACCGTGAGGATGATGGCCAGCGCCACCCCTCCCAGACAGCGGCCGAAGTACACCGTCAGGTCCGTGTTCCCCTGCACCGGCGCCCAGCCGAACCACCGGGACCAGCGCAGCGGCATCAGCAACAGCGGCAGCGCGAACACCAGCAGGAAGAACGTCGTCGAGACGGCGAGGAACCAGCTGGCGAGTGGGTATTCGGCGCTGATCATGTCGACAGCCGTCCATCCTAGTCGTTTTTCCCCCGGCTTCGAGTGCCCTCGATCAAACCAAGCAATCCTGGCTTTTCTCGCTCAGGGAGCGAGGGGGCGGGCGGGCTCACGGACGGAGGCGCGGATGAACTCGGCGACGCGCTCCAGGGAGTCGGTGCGCTCCAGCTCCGACGAGAAGCGGCGGAACGCCTCCGGAGGGCCGAAGAGGATGATGGGCTTGCCGTAGCGCAGGCACAGCGAGGCCTCGGAGGCGGTGCCGGCGCCCCCCGGCAGGGCCACGAGGGCGTGGGGGGTGAGCACGTTGATGTGGTTGCGGCTGAGCGGGTCCGTCCCCTGCTCTCCGCTGAGGGGCAGGTGGGTGTAGATGGCCAGCTCCACCCCGGGGTTGGGGTAGCCGGAGCGCGGCACGTAGTCGCCGTCCTTCACGGTGCCCGGGACGATGCCAATGGAGATTCCGCGCCGACCCACCACCTGGACGAAGGCATCCGCGGCGGCCCGCATGACACCGCTGCCGGCGCCGGTGAGCAGGTCGAACCCCGCTTCGGCGATCCACCGTGCCAGGGGAATGACACGCTCCAGGTGCTCTTCCTGGCCTGATCCGAAGACCCCGATGATCCGCCGTTCCCTTCGCATGGATGCCCACTCCTTCCCGGACCTGTGACCGGCCCTCCCGGAAGCTTCTTCCATGTGCGTCCGACGCACCCGGCGCAACCGTTCAGTGCCGCACAGAGGGGGCGTCGGCCGTTCACCGACGGAAGGATCCACCCTCGGACAGAGACCGAAATGACACTTGCAGGACGGCGCGCGCGGCGGGGTGTGACTCCCCCGGGGGCCCTCCACCTGTCAGACCCCCTCCCTACCCTCCTTCACGTCAAGCCTGGAGGTCGGCCTTGTTCGACACCTGTGGTGGATGTGAGCGGCGCGGTGGCCCCGGTGAAATCTTCGACTGGTGCGCCAACTGTGAGCTGTCCTTGTGCCCCCGCTGCATGAAGCGGGGATGCTGCGACGCGCTACCCGCGGAGTCGGGGCGGGATGCTCCGTTGATGTTGCCGGACCCGCCGGAAGAGGAGGACGCCCCCTTGCCGGAGCACTTCGGCGGGCGGTGCTGCTCCAGCGCCCGCGCGGTGGCGTGCTCGTGTGCCTTCCACTGGGTCTGTGAGCGACACGGGGACCAGCACATCGGCACCCACGACTGAAGCGACGGCGTGAGGGAAGAAAATCCCGGGCGTACGTTCAACCGTCGGCGGCACAGAGCCAACGGCGTCCCGAGCCTGGGGCGCGCGTGACGCAGGCTGACGGGGGACTCGTCGATGACCATGGTGCTGGGGCACGGACCGATTCACGTCCGGCTGATGGAGCTGGTCGCAGCCGCGGCGACAAACGACGCGGAGGTGCTCATCCAGGGACCGAGCGGCGTGGGCAAGGAGCTGTATGCGCGGCTCGTCCACGAGCAGAGCGCCCGGGCACCCCATCCATTCATCCCCGTCAATTGTGGCGCCCTGCCACCGGACCTCTTCGAGAACGAGCTGTTCGGCCACGTGGGCGGCGCCTTCACCGGCGCGAAGACGCGCAACCGGGGGCTGGTGGCGGAGGCGGAGCACGGCACCCTCTTCCTGGACGAGCTCGACGCCCTCCCCCTCTCCAGCCAGGTGAAGCTCTTGCGCCTCATCCAGCAGAAGGAATACCGGCCGCTGGGGGACTCACGGCTGTATCACTCCGACGTGCGCATCATCGCCGCCACCAACACGGACCTGCTGGCGGCGGCCCAGGCGGGACACTTCCGCTTCGATTTGTTCTTCCGCCTGCGCGTGCTGCCCATCGACGTGCCTCCGCTGCGCGAGCGGCCCGAGGACATCCAGCCCCTGCTCGAGTACTACCTCCGGCGCTACGCGGACGAGTACAGCAAAGCCCCCGTCACCTTCACGGAGGCCGCGAGGCATCGCCTGATGACCTACGCGTGGCCCGGCAACATCCGCGAGCTGGAGAACTGCGCGCGCTACCTCCTGTGCACGCGCGCGGGCACCTGTGTCGACGAGGAGGACCTGCCCCTGCTGGTGGAGCCCGCGCCCACGGGACACCGCGAGCCGACGTCCGCGGTGTCCCGCGAGTCCTTCCAGGTGGCCAAGCGCCGCGTCGTGGAGGCTTTCGAGAAGGCCTGGCTGGAGGGCTCGCTCGTCGAGCACGGGGGCAACATCGCCGCCGCCGCGCGCGCCAGCGGCAAGCACCGCCGCGCCTTCTTCGAGCTGATGCGGCGGCACGGCCTCAAGGCCCACTCGCGCTGACGGGGACGCTCTCCTCCACGGGCCCCTCGCACGGCAGCTCCACGGTGAAGCGGGCCCCGGCGCCCAGCGTGCTCTCCGCGCGCACCTGCCCGCCCAGCGCCGCGACGATTTCCCGGACGATGAAGAGGCCCAGGCCCAGGCCGCCGTACTCCCGCGAGGAGACGGCGCGCTCGAAGCGGCCGAAGATGTGGGGCAGTCGCTCGGCGGGAATGCCGATGCCCTGGTCGACAATCTCCAGCCGCACGCGGCCTCCGGTCTCCTCCAGGTGGACCTCGATGGGCTGCCCCGCGCCGAACTTGAGCGCGTTGGCGAGCAGGTTCGTCACCACCTGCTCCAGCCGGACACGATCCCACCGGCCCATGCAGCCCGGGGCCAGGTCCAGCGACAGCGAGGACTGCGAGCGCTGGATGGCGTCGCCCAACCCCTCCACCACGGCGCGCACCACGGCCTCCAGGTCCACGGTCTCCAGTTGCAGGTGCAGCCGCCCCGTCTGGATGCGGGAGACATCGAGCAGTTCGTCCACCAGGTGCGCCAGCCGACGCGTCTGGGCCTGGGTGGAGCGGGAGGCGCGCTGGACGGAGTCGCGCGTGGGCACCTCGCTGCGGGCCAGCCCCTGCACGGAGAGCTGCAACGCGGTGATGGGCGTGTAGAGCTCGTGCGCGGCGATGGAGAGGAACTCGTCGCGCAGGCGGATGGCATCCTGCGACTCGTGGTACAGCCGCGCGTTGTCCAGGGCGATGGCCGCGCGGCGAGCCAGGTCCTGCGCCAGCTCCAGGTCCCCGGGCCCATAGCGCTTCGTCGGCACCGAGGAGACGAGGGTCATGACGCCCAGCAGCCGCTCCCGGGCGATGAGGGGCACCGCCATCAACGTCCGGGCCTTCAGGGCACGGATGAGCGCGAAATGCCGCGCGTCCCGACACAGTCGCGCCAGGAGTTCGTCGGTGAGCACCGGGATGAGCAGTGGCTCCTTCGTGCGCAGCACGGCGTTGGCGGGCTGCGACGAATCCCAATCCGGCGTGTATGACGACTGGAGCTCCCGTGCGAGCCCCTCCGAGGCCGGGTCCGCGTGCGCGGTGGAGAGCCTGCGGATGGAGCCCGACGCATCCACCACGTCGATGGCACACACGGTGGCCAGGAAGGGCACCGCCAGTCGAGCCAGCCGCTTGAGGGTGGCCTCGTAATCCAGCGACTCGGCGAGCACCACGCTGGATTCGGCCAGGAAGCGCACGGCCTCCTCGGCCCGCTTGCGCTCCTCGAAGAGGAGGCTGTTCTCCAGGGAGATGGCCATCTGCGAGGACAACAACTGGAGCACCCTCACCCGGTCCGGGGTGAAGGCGTGCGTGGCCAGATTGTTCTCCAGGTACAACACCCCCATGGTCCGCGCGTGGCGGCGGATGGGCACCACCAGCGCGGACTTCACCCGCTGCCGCGCCACGTACGCGTCCGTCACGAAGCGGCCCTGGTGCGCGGCGTCTCCCAGCACCACCGCGTCCCCCGTGCGCCAGGTGTGCCCGAGGAGCGACTCCGGCACCAGCTCCGCGCCCGCGAGCGGGACGTGGAGCCGCGTCATCGGCTCACCCACGCCCCCCACCGCCTCCAGCATCGGCGTGCCCTGCTCCTCCAGCACCAGCGCGCCCCGCTGCGCCCCAGCGACCTCCAGGCACACCGCCATCAGCTTCTCCAGGAGCCGCTCCAACGCCACCTCACCGGACAGCGACTGCGCGGCCTTGAGGATGCTCAGCAGGTCGAGCGACGCGCCCCGGAAGTCGTCCCCCGTCGGCGTGACGGTCTGGTCCCAGATGCCGGGCTCCTGTATCTGGATGTCCGGAAACTCCTCCTGGAGCGCGGCGACCACGGCCTTCGCCCCCCAGCGCGCATACCCCTCGCGCGCGGCCCGCAGGTACAGCGTGGCGATCCGCTTTCGGCCCAGCGCGCTGTACAGCCGTCCCGCGAGCACGTTCGCGAGGGCCTCGTCCTGCGGGAAGCCTTCCTCCCGGGCCCGGTCGATGGCCTCGTCGAACAGCTCCGCGGCCTCCGTGAAGCGCCCCTCCAGCCGGGCCCGCTCCGCCGACAACATCAGGTGGCGGTGACGGAAGTTCTCCGGGCAGTTCGTCGCCCAGTGCCGGAAGCGGTGCCACGTCTGCTCGACATACGCACGGCGCGCCTGTCGCTCCGCGTCGCTCCCAGCGTCCACACTGGCCGCCAGCACGAGCGCGCCGAAGAAGGCGTGCTCCGTGACGTTGAAGAGCGACTGCACGAAGCGGAGGTTCGGCTCGGCCGCGCGGAACATCTCGCGCGCACCCGCGAGGTCCCCGAGCAGGTAGGACGTCTGGAGCCGGAGGATGAAGAACTGACCGAGGATGGTCGGGTCGCCTTTCGACTGCTCCAGGAAGGCCGCCGTGTCGAACGTCGCGTCGTCGTAGCCTCCCCGCTCGCGCGTCCTCCCCTGGAGACACCGAACGGCCTGACGCAAGGCGAGCTGCGTGTCCGCCATGGCGCCCTGCCCGCTCTTGCGGTCGAAGGCCAGGGCCCCTTCGGCTTCCGCGTGGACGCGGTCCAGCTCCGTGCCCAGTCGCAGCCGGGTGAAGCTGATGCTGGCCAGGAGGTAGGCGACGTACTGCGGCTCTCCGCTCTCCAGGCCCGCGGCGAGTCCCCGACGCAGCAACGGCATCGACGAGCGCAGGGGCTCGCGCCAGTGGCGCATGTAGAAGAGGAAGGCGGCGAGGACGCGACACTCCTCACGCGGGTTGGCGAAGCGGCGGCTCAACTCCATGCCCAGATGACTGAAGGGGTGGCCCGCGGCGTAGTCGCCCCGTGACTCGCCATGGATGAGGCCGAAGCACACGTAGGCGAAGGCCGAGTACACGCTGTTGCCGTGATTCAGCGTGAGGCCCAGCATCCGGGTGTAGATGAACGAGAACATCGGCGGGTCGGAGAACCACGCCGCGATGCCCGCGCTCATCAAGAGGCGCATGCAGCCGCGCTCCAACGAATCGGCCATGCGCGGCGCCGACAGCAGCTCCTCCTCGGTGCGGGACCTCCACATCTCGACCACCTGGGGCAGCTCCGCCTGGAAGTCGGCGGTGGCATCCCCGTCCGGCAGCGCCACGCCAAAGAGTCGCAGGCCCTCGCGGGCGTGCTGGAGCGCCGCCGCGTGATTCCGGCCGAGGATGCTGGCGTTCATGCGCAGGACGTAGAGGTCCACCTTCTCCAGTGGCGACGTGGCATGCGCCATCGCCTGGTCGATGAGGCGCTCGGACAGGAGGCGGTCTCCCGTGAGCTGCGCGCACTCCGCCGCGTCCTGGTGGAGCCGGAGCATGCGCTCGCGCTGCGTGTCCCACGCGTCCTCCGGGAGGAGGACCCGGGCGCGCATGAAGTAGGCCAGGGCGGCCTCGAAGGCGGAGGCGTCTCGCACCTTGCGCCCCGCGCGCTGATTGAGCTCGGCGAGCCACTGGCGCTCGGTGGCGGTCTCCACCACGTCGCCGCCCAGGTGGAAGTGGTCCGCCACCTCGCAGATGCGCGGCTCGGCCTCCATGCCCGGGGCGTCTTCCCAGAGACGGCGGCCGATGGTCCGGTGCAGTGCCCGGCGCTCCTCGTCCGACAACAACGAGTAGGCGGAATGTCTCACACGGTCATGCGCGAAACGGTACGTGGCCTGCCCCTCCGTCAGCCCGTCCGGCGTCTGCTCCGGATGGAGCGGCTGGAAGCGAGGTCCCCGCCCCTCCGGGACGAGCAGGCCCGCACGCAGCGCGCTCCACAGCGCTCCCGCCGTGTCCTCCATGGGGGCATCGACGACGCGAGCCAGGAGCCACAGGTCCACCTGACCGCGCATGCACGCCGCCACCGTCAGCAGCCGCTGCGTGTGCTCCGGGAGCCGGCGGATGGAGTCCAGCATCAGCTCCACCACGTTGTCGGTGACCTCCGCCTGTTCGATTCGCGCCAGGTCCCAGTGCCACGAGCCGTCCTCCAGCTCATACGTGAGCAACCCGGTGCGATGCAGGTGCCGCAGGAAGTGACTGATGGAGAAGGGGTTGCCCGCGGTCTTCTCCAGCACGAGCCGCGCCAGCGCCCGCGCGCGCTCCGGCTCGCAGCGCAGCGTGTCCACGCACAGCGTCGTCAGGGCGGACAGGTCCAGGGGCCCCAGCTCCAGGAGTCGCGGCGCCGCAGTGGTGCCCGCGAGTGACGACAGCACTCGGGAGAGGGGATGCGACGTGCCCCACTCTCCGGGGCGATAGGCACCAATGAGAAGCACATGGTGCAGCTCCGGGTCCGTCACCAGCCGCGTGAGCAGCTCCAGCGTGGCGGCGTCCGCCCACTGGAGGTCGTCGAGGAACAACACCAGCGGCTCCTCGTCCGTGGCGAGGTCGCGAAAGAAGGACTGGAGCAGCAGGAGGAAGCGGCTGCCCGCCTCCCGAGGGCCCAGGGGGACGATGGGAGGCTGCTCGCCGATGAGCCGCTCCAGTTCGGGAACCAGCTCGGTGAGCACCCTCCCCTGGGTGCCCAGCGCTTCCTGGAGACGCTGCCGCCACTCGGCCACTTCGTCGGGAGGTTGCTCCAGGACACCGACGACGAGCCCCCGGACGGCCTCCACCAGCGAGGCGTACGGTGCCTGGCCCTTCAGCTCCGAGGACTTTCCGGAGAGGAAGCGCGCCGTGCCCAGGTGCGCGCGCAGCGCGTGGACCAGGGACGTCTTGCCGCTCCCCGAGGCTCCCGACAACAGCACCCACTCCCGGGCGCCGAACCGCGCGCGCTCCAGCGCGGCGTCGAGCACGGCGCGCTCCTGGTCGCGGCCATAGAGCCTGTCGGGCAGCCCCAGCTCGCGCGCGAGGTCATACCGGCCCAGTTCGAAGGCGATGGGCGTACCCGGTCCGCGCCAACGTCGCTGGATTTCTCGCAGGTCCTCCACGAGCGCCTCGGCGCTCTGGTAGCGCTCCTCGGGCACCTTCGCGAGCAGGCGCAGCACCACGTCGGAAAGGATGGCGGGAAGCTGGGGGTTCTTGTCGACGGGAGGCACGGGCGGCAGCGCGAGCAGGGCGTGGACCAGCTCCGCGGCGTCGGTCGACACGAAAGGCGCCTCGCCCGTGAGCATCTCGTAGAACGTCGCGCCCAGCGCATACAGGTCCGCGCGGTGGTCTACCCGGCGGCGCATCCTCCCGGTCTGCTCGGGGGCGATGTAGCGCAGCGTGCCCTCGAAGCCACCGGGGACTCCCGCCATGTGCACGAGCCCCTGCACGCGCGTGGACAGGTCGAAGTCGATCATCACCAGCCCGCGTCCTCCAGGCGCCACGACGAGGTTGGCGGGGTTGAGGTCGCGGTGGATGACATGCTGGCGATGCAGCGCGCCCAGCGAGCTGGCGAGGTCACACGCCAGTTCCAGGAAGAGGTCCACCTCGATGGGGCCCCGGCGCAGCCATTCCCGCAAGTCATGGGGTCCTGCGTCCTCGATGGCGAGCGCAGGCTGGCCCGCCCCCCCCTCCAGCGCCACCACGCGGGCGACTCCGTGGAGGTCTCGGAGGTCGCTGAGCATCGCGTGCTCGTGACGCAGCAGGCCGGCGCTGCTCTCCGCCAGCGGCCCTTCGCGGACGACCTTGAGCACCCGCGCGGCGCCCTCGGGCGTCCAGGCGCGGAACACGTCGTAGCGGTGTCCCCGGTAGATTCTTCGCACGTCCTGATAGCCGGCCAGCTCCAGCATCACGACCCCTCGACGACTTCCCAGGGGAAGTTGCACACGCGACAGGCCCCGGGGCTCAGAAGGCACTAACGGATGATGCGGGCGCGGTCCTGTCCAGAGGAGCGGGCCGCCTGCCGCTCGGACGTCAACAGCTCCTGCGTGCGCCTCGCGGCATGCCTGCCTCGGGGTCCGAGAGTACGTCGGCTAGTGAGCGCCCACCGCCCCGTGCTCAGGGGCGAGGAGCGGCTCCAACGAACAGCCCGCTCGGTCCAGCAGTGGAGTTGCTTCAGTTTCGGCGTGAGGAGCGCGACGTCCTCTCAGGCCGCGACCTGGTTCGCTCAGGAAGGCGTCGGCACGCCCAAGAAGCGTTCCGATTCGTGAGCGAGAACCAGGCCGAGCATGCAGTGGCGACGATCTGCCGGGTGCTGGGAGTCACCGAGGCCGGCGACTCCGCCTGGAAGCGACGGGCCGCCTTGAAGCGAGCCGAGACCAGGATGGCCGTCTTTCAGTACATCGAGGGCTGGTACAACCTGCGGCGGCGGCACTCAGCCCTCGGCTACCAGTCACCGGCTAGCGATGCGGAACCGGTGTAACTCGAGACGGCTAAAGGAGTGACTCGATGATGGTCCGAAGCTCGTCCTCGCCGAAAAGCTTGTCCGAGTAGCCGTAGAAACTCTCACGCACAAAGAGAGTGTTGTCCTTGAGCTCCACATTCTTGTCGCCTGGGTTGTCTGGGTTCGTGGCGACATTCTGGAAGATGATCTTGTTGAACTTCGCTTTGACTGCCTCACGACCGAGATCATCGCTACAGATACTCTTCATCGCCTGTGCGACGAGCCCCGGACCGTATGACTCATAGTAGGAGTCGTAGCAGTCGAGAATGGTCTTGTCTTCGGGGAAGCTCGCGATGTCGATTTCAAAAGGCATCGAGAATCCAATGGAGCTGTTCAGCTCTGATTGGAAACGGGGGGTGTGCGACTCCTTGATCGTAGCGATACGGCGTCGCTCTGCGAGACCCATCGAATGCTCCTTTATCCCAGGGCGTGCTTGTTGGTTTGGAGAGTGTGTCCGCTCGTATTTCAGGCGTCAACTCATTCGGAACCTCGCGCACGGCTCATTCTGTCAGGGGCCAGGCCCCAGCACCTCACGGATGAACTCGCCCATGGAGCCCAGTGGCTCATCACCATGGGATGCGGTGATGCTCTACTTCCCCAGTCGGGTATGCAGGGTGATGAGCGACACCAGCGGGGCCTGGCGGAATCCGCTCATCCGAGGAGAGGTCTCCTCTGAAAGGGAGCGTTCGCGAGTTTGCTAGAGTCCGGACATGCATCCCAACGTGCGTCGGGCTCGAGGAAGCGTGCTGCGTGCCCTGGTGTGGTTTGTCAGCGCGCTCCTCCTGCTGGCTGTCATCGCGATGGTCGCGTTCGATTGGTTCACGCGCGCGAAGTACGAGCCCACGCTCGATGCGATGCGACAGGAAGTCACGGCGCACGTGGACCTCTTCTGTCAGGAGCAGACGAAGCTCGCCGCCGACCCGTGGTTCCATGAGCCTCGCACCGAGGGCGACGCGGGTCCGCTGCTCAACCGCTGGGCGGAGTGGGACCGCCCAGGCCCGTCGATGCCCGCGGACTCGCCCCTCCAGCTTCCCGCGCACTTGAAGGAGAAGAAGACGCTGGAGGAATGGTTCGCGGCCAACCCCGATCTGTCCGCGCTCGACTTCAACTGGATGCGCGAGCTCAAGCGGTTCGACCGGTGGGATATCCGCCAGAACCTTCCATTCAAACAGGAGGAGCCGTTCGACCTGATGACGGTCCCCTTTCCGAACTTCATCGTGCTGATGGAGTGGTCCAAGCTCCGGCTCCTCCAAGGCATGCGGACCGGGCAGCCCCTGGAGGCAGCTCAGGACGTGCGTCACCTCGCGTGGCTGTCGTATCGGACGGACACCCTGATCGGTTCGATGATCGCCTATACGCTTCTCGGGCTGGAGCGCACGGCACATGCACTGACGAAGCAACCTCCGTCGGAGTGGCGACCGATGAGCCAGGAGCAAGGCGATCGCCTGCGCGCCGTGTTCTGGGCGAGCAAGTCGTTCTCCAACATCACCACGCCCGTGGAGGTGGCCCGAAAGGCGCGAAGCTGTGGTTCTGGCATCTCGCGCTGCCTTGGACTGGTCGAGGCCAGCAATATGGCGAAGCATCTCCAGCCCCTCGCGGAGCCGTCGTATCGCGAGGCCTACGCAGAGCTCCAGAAGGAGATGGCCACGCCCTGCCCCACGTCGGTGTTGATCACGCAGTGGCAGCACGGCGGCACCATCGAAGATCACCCGCCCAGAAGTGGCTCAATGCCAGACCAAGCAGGCTGGATGCGCAGCCTCCCCGGGCGATATTTCGCAAAGCACATCGCCGGAGTCCTGCTGACCGTCGCGAACCAGGACATCGACCTGCTCAAGAAGCTCCCTCAGGGACAGGCGACTCCCGCCTCCGCCGAAGCCGCGCCTTGAGCGGCGCTGGGTGGACCTTTTCGTCCACCCCCGACTCCGCAACGATTCCGCGAGGTTCCGCGCCACCCGCTGGAGCAATTCATCCGCCCTGGCCCGGCGCGTGCGCTCACCCCGTCACTCAAGTGCCTGGGATCACTCACGCGCGCACGCTTCGCCACGTGGGCACGCGCGTTGCTGTCCAGCCGCTGACCTTCCCACCGCACCATGGGGGTGTGGGTGGGGGGCGGATGTCAGCGCTGGGGGCACAGCTCGGTGGCGACGTACGCAGCGATACCAGCGGTGGGACAAGCCCTTCTGGCCCTGCTCGAGCAGGCCTGTCCGAAGCCTGAGTTCGAGGGCGCGAAGTTCCGCCTCTATCAGGCCTCCGACTTCAAGGCCCCCATGGACGAGGGCATCTCCCTCTTCCTCTTCCGCGTCACCCCCAGCACCACGCGTCGCAACCTTCCCGGTCGACTCGACTCGCAGGGACGCCGCACCCGTCGGCCCCTCCCCGTCGACCTCTACTACCTGCTCACGCCCTGGGCGAAGTCCGCCGCCAAGCAACACCGGCTCCTCGGCTGGGCCATGCGCCAGCTCGAGGACACCCCCACCCTCACCGCCAGCTTCCTCAATCACTACGGCACTCCCGAGACAGACACCTTCCTCCCGGATGAAACAGTCACCGTCGTCTACGAGCCGCTCTCCATCCAGGACATGCTCAACGTCTGGGAGCCCGGCAAGCCGAACGTCCAGGTCTCCGCCTCGTACATCGCGCGCATGGTCGGCATCGAATCCGCCATCGCCGACGAGGAAGCCGGCCCCGTCCAGACGCGCGTGATGTCGCCCGGAAAGGTGACCGAGCGATGAGGCCCGCCATCCACGTCCTCGAGCACGTGTCGCGCGTGGCTCCGCTCGGCATCCGCTTCCGCGACGAGGCCACGGGTGCATCGATCGGCGAAGGACTGCGCGTCAGCGCGTTCCCCGAAGGACAGCCCGCGTTGCGCCGCGAATCCGTGGTCAACCGCTCGGGCCTCCACCTGCTGATGAACCTCCCCGGCTTGCGAGACTTGGAGTTCGGAGGCGAGCACGCCGGCGACGACGCGTGGTGGGACGCCCTGCCCTCGCGACGGCCCTACACCATTGAAGTGCATGACACCTTGAACCGCTTCGTGTCGTGCGCCTTCCGCGCGGCGCTTCCGCATCGAGGCCTCTTCTCCCTCGACTGCGTCACCTCACCCCCCTCGCCGCTGTCGCCACCGTCCCCCTCCGTGCCGCTCTTCTCCGCGCCCACGCGCCAGAGCGCCGTGCCCATGGCCGTGGTGCGCGCGGAGCTGTGGGACACGAAGGCGAACGCCCCCGCCGCCTGGGCGTTGGTGGAAGTCACGCCCACGGGGGGCGTCACCGCGCGCGGCATGACGGATGAGCGCGGACGGCTCGCGCTGTTCTTCCCGTACCCGGCTCCCGTGGACTTCGCTCCCGGCTCGCCCGTGGACGCATCCAGCCTGCCTCCGGGGCTTCCGCTCTTGGAGCAGACCTGGCTGCTCCAGCTTCGCGTCCGTCACGACTACCGCGCACCCGGGACGGCGCTGCCGGACGTGTGCACCACGCTGTCCCAACCCCCGGCGGGGGTGTGGGCGGACACGGGCAGCCCCCAGGCGCTGCTCGAGCCAACGCTGCGCTACGGCCAGGAGCTCGTCCTGCGCACCCAGGACGCGCCTGCCTCCCGGCTGTGGATCACCCCCACGGGTTCACCTCCCTAGGAAATGACCGATGCCTGAATATCTCGCTCCCGGTGTATTCGTCGAAGAGACCAGCTTCCGCTCGAAGTCCATCGAGGGCGTGAGCACCACCACCACCGGCTTCATCGGCCCCACCCGCTACGGGCCCGTGGAGCTCGAGCCCGAGCTCATCACCAGCGTGGTGGAGTTCGAGCGCATCCACGGCAACCGCCAACAGCTCGCCTTCACCGACGACGTCACGCTGCACAACTACACGTGGCACGCGGCGCGCGCCTTCTTCGAGGAGGGCGGCAAGCGGCTCTACATCAGCCGCGCCTTCCGCCGTCCGGACGACGCGCTCTACACGGGCCTGGACACCACCATCGACCTGGGCACCGGCACCGCCGTCTCCAACGAGTACAACGACGGCCACGCCCGCGCGCTCCTCGATGCGAGCGCGAACCCCAAGACGGACACGCTGTCGCTGACCGCGCGCTTCCCGGGCTCGGCCGGAAACCTGCGCGTGCGCTTCTCCCTGCGCGTGGGCCAGAACGTCCTCTCGTTCGAGGACGGCACGCCCCGCGTAGGCGCGCTCCTGGCGCGCGACGTCGTCCTCATCCGCGACATCCAGTCCCCCATCTCCAGCCCCGTGGGCACCGGCGAGTTCTACCTGGCCACGTGGGACGAGGACGTGCAGGACTGGAAGTTCACCGGCGGCGCCGGCAGCCCCCTCTTCCTCGCGTCGCTTCAAGAAAACGCGGGCTTCGAGATTCGCGTCGTCACCGTCGCCGTGACGGTCATCCCCATGGATGACCCGGCCTCCGCGCAGACGTGGGACGGGTTGGCCCTGGACCCCGGGCACACGCGCAGCGGCGCGGCGGACTCGCTGTCCGCGCGCTTCGCCTACGACGCCGCCGAGCCGGCGAAGAACCGCGACGTCCCCATCATCATCTCCACGCAGAACCTGGATGACGGCGTGGAGGTGCTGGGCGCCTTCCTGGATGCCAGCCTCGCCAGCCCCATCATGAGCCCGCCGCTGGACTCCGCGCTGGAGGACCCGGACTCGCCCGAGTCGCAGCGCTCGCTGGAGGTGCTGCTCAAGGGCGGCAGCGACGGCATGCGCCCCACCGCCGACGACTACAAGGGCCAGCAGGTCCCCAACACGACGCGCAAGACGGGCCTGTTCCACTTCGAGGACCTGGAGGACATCTCCATCGTCGCCGCGCCAGGCTCCACGTTCGGCTACGAGAACGGCTACGGCGCCAACGCCGCCACCATCATCAACCTGCTCATCTCCCACGCGCAGCGGATGAAGTACCGCATCGCCGTGCTGGACAGCGGCAATGGCCAGACGCTGGGACAGGTGCGGGCGCTGCGCGCCAAGATAGACACCAGCTACGCGGCGCTCTACTACCCGTGGGTGAAGGTGCTGGACCCCGTCACGCGCCAGCCCATCTTCCTGCCGCCCAGCGGCTTCGTGGCGGGCATCTACGCGCGCAACGACGTCAACCGCGCCGTCTACAAGGCCCCCGCCAACGAAGTGGTGAACCTGGCGCTCGGCTTCGAGACGAACCTGAGCAAGGCGCAGCAGGAGGTGCTCAATCCGGAGGGCATCAACGCGTTCCGCTACTTCGAGGGGCGCGGCAACCGGCTGTGGGGCGCGCGCACGACGGCGTCGGACCCGGAGTGGAAGTACGTCAACCTGCGGCGCTACTTCGCCTACCTGGAGCGCTCCATCGACAAGGGGACCCAGTGGGCGGTGTTCGAACCGAACGGTGAGCAACTCTGGGCCAACGTGCGGCGCACCATTGAAGACTTCATGCTCAATGAGTGGCAGCAGGGCGCGCTGCTCGGAGAGAAGCCGGAGAAGGCGTACTTCGTGAAGTGCGACCGCAGCACCATGAGCCAGAACGACCTGGATAACGGTCGGCTGGTCTGCCTCATCGGCGTGGCGCCGCTGCGCCCGGCCGAGTTCGTCATCTTCCGCATCGGTCAGTGGACCGGCGACCGGAAGTAATCCCTCTGGAGACCACCCATGGCTGTCTTTCGTGATCGCCCCTATGTGCAGTTCAACTTCCTGGTCGACCTGGGCGCCGGCAACGGCACCGAAGGGCCGGACGCGGGTTTCCAGGAGATCTCCAACGTGGGCATGGAGGTCACCGTCGCGGAGTACCGCAACGGCAACGAGAAGGAGAACAGCGTCCGGAAAATCACCGGCCTGAACAAGGCGACGGATGTCACCATGAAGCGCGGGGTGATTGGCTCGCTCAGCCTCTACAAGTGGTTGGACCAACTGCGCAACGGCGAGTCCAACGCGCTGCGCACCGTCACCATCCAGCTCCAGAACGAGGACCACACCGCGGTGGTGCAGACGTGGAAGCTGCTGCGCGCGCGCATCATCAAGCACGTCAGCGGCCCCTTCAACGCGAAGGGCACGGATGTGGCCATCGAGGAGCTCACCATCGCGTACGAGCGCCTGGAGATGGAGTGACGTGAGCCGCCCCGCCGCCAGACGCCTCCCCGGCTTGCGCTTCGAAATCCAGGCACCGTCCGTCGTGGACGTGTTGCCCCGGATGGACGTGGGCGCGTTCGTGGGCTTCGCCTCCTCCGGTCCCCTGCACGTGCCGGTGGCGGTGGAGGACGTGGCGGACTTCGAGGCGGTGTTCGGCGAGGCCCCGCTGCTCGCCTGGGACGCCGAGCGCGGAGAGCCCGTGCAGGGGCACCTGGCCTCGGCGGTGCGCGCCTTCTTCCGCAACGGGGGACGGCGCTGCTGGGTCGTCCGCGTGGCGGGGCCCGACGCGAAGTCCAACACCTTCCCTGTCCCCGGACTGCTGCGTTGCTCGGAAGGTGGAGCGGTGTCCACGGCCGTGGCCCGGGCGCGCTCGGAAGGGAGCTGGTCGGACCCGGTGCGCGTGGCGGCATCCATCCATCGCGAGCTGGTGGACCTGGTGGACTGGAGCACCACGGGGAGCGGCGACGCGACGCTCGTCGTGACGGCCTCGGGTGGAGTGGCCGTGGGAGACCTGCTGCGCGTGGGCTTCGATGGCACCGCGTGCGCGCTGCTCGTGCCCGTGGAGTCGGTGGAGGCCGTGGGCCAGGAGGCGGCGCCGTCCTACTCGGGGCCCGCGCCTCGACGCGTGACGGTGCGCGTGCGCACGAAGAAGGCCCGCTGGCTCGAATCGAGCGTGGCGCCGACGTCGCTGCCCACCGCGTCGTGGACCCGAGGCGAAGGAGAGATCGCCACGCTCGGGGTGACGGCGATGACGGACCCGGGCCCGGGCGATGCGCCCCGTGTGCTCACCCTCACGTTGAGCGTGACTCCGGAGGGCGCTCCGCCTCCGGGTGCGGTGCTGCGGTTGATGGAGGCGTCGCTGGGCGAGCACTGGCTCCTGGTGGAGTCCGTCATGCTGGGACAGGTGGGCGCGGGAGCGGTGCAGGTCTCCGGCGTCGCCTCTCGCGTGCTGACGTCCACGCCCGGTGCCGTGAGCTCGGCGCCAGCCTGGTGCGAGCGATTGACGCTGGGGCTGTGGACCCGCCGAAGCGCGGAGCAGCCCGCGCAACTCGAGCGGCTCGGATTCTGCCCGAGCCATCCGCGCCACTGGGCCGCGCTGCCCACGGACACCGAGCGGGCTCGCTTCGAGGACGCGGAGACGCTCCCCTCGCGGCTTCCCGAAGAGCGGCTGCCGAGCGACTGGCGCCAGGGCATCCCCAACAGCCGCTTCCCCCTTGCCGGCCCGGGAGCGCGGGGTGAGGCGTTCTCCATTCCCCTCGGACTGTCGGACTCACCCACCGCCTACGTGGGCTGCACGCCGCCCGCCGGGGACTCGCTGACGCGTGACGGGCTTGCGTCCTTCGACGCGGACCTCTTCATGGATGCGGACCTGAAGTCGGTGAGCATCGAGGCACTGCCGGCCCAGGCGGACTTCCTGCGCTACCAGAGCAGCCGCCCGCGCTCGCTCAAGGGCCTCCACGCCGTCATGGACCGACTGGACGCGACGTTGGTGGCCGCGCCGGATGCCATCCATCGCGCCTGGGTGCTCACGGGCAGGCCCTCCGTCCCGCCGCCCGCGCCAAACGAGCCGCTGCCCGAGCCCGATTGGGGAACGTTCCTCGATTGCGCGCACGAGCCGCCGCCAGCGCCCGCGCCACTGGTCGCCTCACCACCGGAGCCCACCTCAAGTCAGCCCTTCACGCTGACCTGGGCCACGCTGCCCGGCACGGGAATCGAGTACGTGCTGGAGGAGGCGCTTCGCCCGGACTTCAGCGACGCCGCCGTGCTGTACCGGGGGCCGCTCACCACGCGCACGCTGTACGGGCGCACGCCGGGCACTCGCTACCATCGCGTCCGCGCGGAACGGGCGGGAATCACCGGACCCTGGACTCCGGGCGTGGCCGTCAGCGTGTCGCCTCCCGCGAGATGGCAGCTGCTGCCGGCTTCGTCCTACGACGTGGGGCCGCTGCTCGCGGTGCAGCGCGCGCTGGTGCGCATGGCGCGGGCTCGCGGAGACCTGCTGGCCGTGCTGTCGCTGCCCGAGCACTACCGCGAGGAGGACGCTCTCGCGCACGCGGGGACGCTCCAGTCGCCCCTGGGCGCGGAAGAGGACGGCGTGCCTCCGATTGGCTTCGCGGAGGACGCGGCGCTGTCGCACGGCGCGCTCTATCACCCGTGGACCTTCGTCTCCGAGGAGAACAAACCCGCGGAGCCCCGGCGCATGCCTCCGGACGGCAACGCGTGCGGCGTGCTCGCCCGGCGCGCGCTGGAGCGAGGCGCCTGGGTGGCTCCCGCGAACGAGCCCTGGACGGGGGTGGTGGCGCTGAGTCCGGCGTTGGGCCGCGACTGGTGGCTGGACCTCCAGGAAGCGCAGGTCAACGTCGTGCGCCAGGAGCCGCGCGCCTTCCTCACGCTGTCCGCGGACACGCTGGCCACGGACCCGGAGCTGCGGCCCATCCACGTCCGTCGGCTGCTGTCCCTGCTGCGACGCGCGGCGCTGCGCCTGGGCGCCACGTACGTCTTCGAGCCCAACGACGCCAGCTTCCGCCGCCGGGTGCAGCGCGGCTTCGAGTCACTGCTCGGAGACCTCTTCGTCCGGGGTGCCTTCGCCGGCAAGACGCGCGAAGGCGCCTTCCAGGTGGTGACGGGCTCCGAGCTGAACACGCCCACCCTCGTCGAGCAGGGCCGCTTCTACGTGGACCTGCGCGTGGCCCCTTCCCAACCCCTCACCTTCCTCAACGTGCGGCTCGTCCAGAGCGGCGACCGCGGGCTCGTCACGGAGGCGCGCTAGGCCATGGCCACGACCGAAGACGAGACGGTCATCGACCCCTTCATCGCCTTCGCCTTCGCGGTGGAGATCGACATCCCGGACCTCGCGCCCACCGCGTGCTTCGCCGCGTTCTCCGAATGCGACGGCCTGGAGATGACGATGGACGTGAAGACCATCCGCGAGGGCGGCAACAACGGCCGGCAGATTCGCCTCACCGGCGCGCACAGCTTCGGCCAGCTCACGCTCAAGCGCGGCATGAGCGCCAACGAGGACCTGTGGCGGTGGTTCGAAATCATGAGGACCCGTCCCCGCCTGCGCGCAAGCGCGGAGGTGGTGATGTTCGGTCCCGGGCTCGAACGGAAGGAGCGCGCGCGCTTCGTCCTGTCGCGCTGCCTGCCCGTGAAACTCAAGGCCCCTCCGCTCAACGCGAAGGACGGCATGGTGGCCATCGAGGAGCTTCAAATCGCCTACGAGTCCCTCACCCGAAAAGCCGGAGGCGCCTGAGCCATGTCCGACGACGCCACGCCGCTCGCGAAGGCCAAGCTGCTCCAGCTCGACTCCAACTTCGAGCACCCGATTGACGAGCAGACGACGTCCACCGTGGTGCAGTTCAACCCGGAGACGCTGAAGGTCGCCTACGCCAACCAGGTGCAGCAGCCCTCTGGAGGCGGAGACCAGCGCGGCACGCCCGCGCAGCAGTTCGTCGGCGCCGGCACCACCAAGCTGAGCGTGCAGTTGTGGTTCGACGTCACGGGCCAGCCGGAGGGCGCCTCGGACGCGGTGGAGGACGTGCGCAAGCTCACCGCGAAGGTGGCCTTCTTCATCACTCCGAAGAAGGAGGGCGACAAGTTCGTCCCGCCCGCCGTGCGCTTCCTGTGGGGCAGCTTCCAGTTCGACGGAATCATGGAGTCGATGGAGGAGTCGCTGGAGCTGTTCTCCGCCGAGGGCCTGCCCCTGCGCGCCAGCGTCAGCTTCAGCCTGTCGCAGCAGAAGATCACCGCCTTCGTCTTCGCACCCACGCAGCCTCCCGCGGGAGCCAGTCCGAACCCCAGCGGCAAGGGCGCGGGAGAGGCGCCCATGAAGTCCGCGCCGGAGGGCTCGACGGTGCAGGGGCTCGCGTCGAACGAGGGCAAGGGCGCGAGCTGGCAGGGCATCGCCTCCGCGAACGGAATCGAGAACCCGAGGCGACTGGCCCCGGGGCAGCTCATCGACTTGCAGGCGGGCATCAACATCGGAGTCAGGCGGTAGCGGGGGGCGTGCATGGCCGTGGTCATCAACGAGATGGAAGTGGTGAGCGCGCCGCCAGCGGCGTCCACGCCGTCAGGGGGCGGGTCCGGGGGCTCGGCCGAAGGTGGCGCGTCAGCGGTGCAGAAGGCGCACGAGCAGGAGCGCGCCCAGGTCCTCCACCGCGAACGGCACGCACGCGTGCGCGCGCACTGAGTCGGAGAGCGCCATGGCCGACGGAACAAGCAATGACTCCAAGCTGCGCGCCTCCCGCCCCACGCTGCGGGTGGACGGTCGCGAGCACCCCACGCTCGCCAGTGGGCTGCTGGAGCTGTGCATCGTCGAGACGGCGCAAGGGCTGTACCGGTGCGAGGCGACGTTCGGCAACTGGGGTCCGAAGGCTGGCGAGACGGGGTTTCTCTACTTCGACCGCTCGGTGCTCGACTTCGGCAAGCCTTTCGAGGTGCGGCTGGGCACCCAGGATGTCCTCTTCGAGGGGCGCATCACCGGCCTGGAGGCCGGCTTCCCGGAGAGCGCCTCCCCCACCCTCACGGTGCTGGCCGAGGACCGCCTCCAGGACCTGCGGATGACGCGGCGGACGGCGACGTACGAGAACGCGACGGACGAGGACGTCCTGCGCCAGCTCGCGGGCAAACATGGCCTGACGGCCGAGGTGGAGGTCCCAGGGCCCAAGCACCCCGTGCTGGCCCAGGTGAACCAGAGCGACCTCGCCTTCCTGCGCGAGCGCTGCCGTGCGCTGGGCGCGGAGCTGTGGGTGGAGGGCCGCACGCTGAAGGCGAAGGCGCGCGCAAGCCGCTCCAGTGGCCAGCCCCTGAAGCTGGGACGTGGCAACGAGCTGATGTCCTTCACGGTGCTGGCGGACCTGGCGGGTCAGCGCTCCTCGGTGACGGTGGGCGGGTGGAACGTGGCGGAGAAGGACGCGATTGCGTGTGAGGCCGGCCCTTCGGTGCTGGGCGCGGAGCTGGAGAAGGACGAGAGCGGGGCGAGCCTGCTGGCCTCGAAGCTGGCCGAGCGCAAGGAAGCCGTGGTGCACGCGGCGCCCCTGAGTGTCCCAGAGGCGCAGGCGCGAGCGGACGCGCACTTCCGACAGCAGGCGCGGCGCTTCGTGGTGGGGCGTGGCACGGCACAGACGGACGCGAAGCTGCGCGTGGGGGCGCGCGTGGAGCTGACCGGCCTGGGGCCGCTGTTCAGCGGCAAGTACCACCTGGCCGAGGTGAAGCACCTGTTCGACGGCGCGCGCGGCCTTCGCACGGAGCTGGTGGCGGAGCGCGTGGGACTGGGGAAGGCGTCATGAGCGCGGACGCGGCGTGGGAACAGGTGCTGGACGAGCGCGTCGCGGACGGCCTGGGTGGCCGCTTCTACGGCCTGTATCCAGCGCGAGTCACGGACATCAAGGACCCGGACAGCCAGGGTCGGGTGAAGGTGCTGCTGCCATGGGCCGCCGACGCGGCGGGCGGCGGACGCTATGAGGCGTGGGCACGGCTGGCCACGCTGATGGGCGGCAAGAATCGCGGCTCCTGGTTCGTTCCGGACGTGGATGACGAGGTGCTCGTCGGCTTCGAGGCGGGCGACGCTCGGCGGCCCTATGTCGTCGGCGCGTTGTGGAACGGGAAGGACACGCCGCCGGAGTCCATGGACGGCGCGGGCCGCAACGCGAAGAAGGTGCTGCGCTCGCGCAACGGCATCGTCATCACGCTCGACGACACGGACGGGCAGGAGACGCTCACGCTGCAGACGCCCGCAGGTCAGACGGTGACGCTCAAGGACGGGCCCGGCTCCATCGAGGCGAAGGACAGCAACGGCAACTCGCTGAAGATGGAGCCCAGCGGCATCACCGTGAACGCCGCGGCCAAGGTCACCATCAACGCGAGCACGGCGGAGATTTCGGCCGGGATGCTCACCGTCAACGCGGGCATGTCCAAGTTCAGCGGCGTGGTGCAGGCGGACACAATCATCACCAACAGCGTGGTCAGCGCCTCGTATACGCCGGGCGCGGGGAACGTGTGGTGATGGCGACCACCCTCCCCCATCCGGTGCAGTGGGTGACGGCCTCGCCGCTGTGGGGCCCCGCGCCCGACAAGCTGGCGCGACTCCAGGCGCCCGGCATCCTCCAGTTCGACTCGGACCGCTTCATGGAGGAGCTGGCAGAGCGACTCCAGGCGCCCACGCGGCCGGACCTGACGGACCTGCTGGTGACGCGCTTCAAGAGCTACCGCGAGCGCATGCCCGGCGAGCCTCCGGACGACGAGGTCAACACGCCGCCCAAGCTGTACCAGCCGGCGCACGGGCGCTTCTATCTGGTGGCCACGAGCCTCGTGTGTCGACTGCCGGGCCTGCCGGACCACGTCGTGGACACCGCGAGCGGAGAGAAGGCCGCGTTCGTCCTGCGTCGCTCCCTGGGCGGCGGCAAGGAAGGCGCGTGGGTGCCGGCCTCGCCCGGCAACCCCGCCGACAAGCGGCGCATCTGGAAGGAGCTGGGCACGGCGGAGACAGGCGCGCTGGCGAAGGGCGAGGAGCTCCTGCCCCTCTTCCCGATGAACTTCGCCTCCGAGGGGAAGCGGCGCCGGATGCTCGTGGGGCTGGTGCCCACCTCCAGTCGCGACACCTTCGAGTCCGCGGCGGCCTTCCAGGACGACGACCCGAGCACGGGGTTGGACCCGGACAAGATGCTGGCGGACGAGGCCGAGGGGCAGGTGGTCGCGCCGTTCGAGCAGCTCCTCGCGTACACGAAGGCGACGAGCGAGGCGGTGGCCGTCCAGAAGGAAGTGACGCGCTTCCTGCTCGTGGACTTCGCCACCTTCCTGGAGGAGCGCCTCCCCGCGCTGTGGACGCTCCTGGACAAGGCGTCACCAGGACCCACGCCCGCGGCGGGTTCTCCCCTGCGCACGCTGTTCCTGTTGCTGACAGGCAGCCACCGCGTGGAAGGCAGCTCCGGGGATACGTGGCAGCAGGCGCTGCGCAAGGCGATGCAGCAGCGCACGGCCATCCTCAACGGCGGCACGGGCGGGCTCGACTACAACCTGCGGCTGTGCACCGAGGTGACGGTGGCGGCGCTGCGTTCGGCGTTGGGCGCGGCGGTGGTGGCGGGGGTGTACTCGCTGCCCTCGGAGCCGGAGCCGGTGTCCAAGCTGGAGGAGCCGGGCAAGGCGCTCTACGTGCTGCGGTGCGTGTACTTGAAGCCGGCGTGCGGCGCGCTGTGTCCGCCCATCGTCAGCGCGCCATCGAAGGGTTTCACCCTGGCGCCGTTCTTTGATTCGGACGCGCCCGCGCGACCGGTGCGCATCGAGCTGCCGTTGGACACCAGCATCCGGGGGCTTCGCAAGTTCAAGAAGAACGTCGGCTTCACGCTGTCGAAGGGGTTGCGCAAGCAGATGTCTCGGGTGGCGGGGTTGGAGAAGACGATGAAGGGGGAACTCGACGACGGGCTGAGCTTCGACCTGGGAGAGCTGTGCATGTTCTCCATTCCCATCATCACGCTCGGCGCGTTCATCGTCCTGATGATCTTCTTCAGCCTGCTCAACATCATCTTCTGGTGGATGCCCTTCCTGAAAATCTGTCTGCCCAAGCCCAGGGTGGGGTGAGTCCATGGACGCCGGAAAACTCATTGGACGCGGACTCGGCTTCCCTCCACGCGTGGGCCCGGATGGGCGCATGCAGTGGTCCGAGGGTGAGCGCAACGTGCGTGAAGCCATTCAAATCATCCTCGCCACCGAGCAACGCGAGCGGCTGATGTTGCCGGAGTTCGGCGCGGGGCTCGGGCGCTTCCTGTTCGAGCCGAACACCGTCACGACACGGCATCAAATCGCCGATCGCATCAACCGGGCCCTGGCGCAGTGGGAGCCCCGCATCGCGGTGGAGTCGGTCAGCGTGGACGCGGACCCACAGGACGCTCGGGCCGCCACCGCGACCATCACCTACAAGCTCGTGGCCACCGGCGCACGAGAGCGGCTCAACCTGAGCGTCACGCTCGCGGGGTAACGACATCGTGCCACTCACCCTCCCGCCCATCGATGACCGCAAGTACCAGCAGCTCCTCGACGAGGCGCTGGCACGCATCCCCATCCACAACCCCGAGTGGACCAACTTCAACAAGTCCGACCCGGGCGTCACGCTGCTGGAGCTCTTCGCCTTCCTGACGGAGAGCCTGCTGTACCGCGCCAACCAGATTCCGGAGCGCAACCGGCTCAAGTTCCTCCAACTGCTCGGCGTGCCGCTGCTGCCGGCCGCGTCCGCGCGCGGCCTCGTCGCCTTCCGCAACGAGCGCGGCGGTCCGCCCCAGGCCCTCACTCTGACGGAGGGCGTGGAGGTCCGCGCCGGCCAGGTGCCCTTCCGCACCGAGCGCGGCCTGGACGTGCTGCCCGTGGAGGCGGCGTGCTTCTACAAGCGGAGCGTCGCGCCCGAGGAGCGGGTGAAGGAGTACTACCAGGAGCTCTACGCCTCCTTCACCGCCACCGCGCCGCCGCCCGCGCCGCTCAACGAACTCCAGTTCTACGAGACGACGCCCTTCTCTCCGCGCGGCACGGAGCCGTTGGACCTCAACACCGAGACGCTGGACAAGGCGCTGTGGGTGGCACTGCTGCTGCGGCCCGCGGACCGGAAGCTCCCGGATGCGCTGACACGGGCGAGGGAGGAGTTGAAGGGCAAGGTGCTGACGGTGGGGCTCGCGCCCGCCGGTGGCTCCGAGGGACGAGACCTGGTCCCCAATGGACAGGCGCGGCCCGTGGGCTCGGCGGTGCTCCAGTTCCAGCTTCCCCGCTTGCCGGTGGACAGCAAGCTCCCGGAGGACCCGGCGCTGCGCAACGCGAGCTGGCGCACCCTGGTCACTTCGGAGATGCCTGGCGAGCCCTCCGTGGTGGACGTCCCCCTGCCCTCCACGCTCGGCGAGCTGGAGCTGTGGACGAACCTGGATCCGCTTGAGGCGGGCACGCGGGACTTCCCTCCCTCGCTCGATGACGAGGAACTGGAAGCGCGCGTCATCACCTGGGTGCGCATCACCGCTTCGGCGCCGGTGACGACGAAGCTCCTGTGGGCCGGCATCAACGCCGCGCCCGTGTCCCAGCGCGAACGCGTGACGAGCGAGCTGTTGCCCACGGGCTCGGGCGAGCCGGACCAGGCGCTGAAGCTGTCGCGCGCGCCGGTGTTGCCGGGCTCGGTGAAGCTGAGCGTCACGTTGAATGGAATCACCGAGACGTGGGAGGAAATCGATGACCTGACGAGCGCGGGCCCCGAGGTCTCCGTGCCGGACCCGCGCCTGCCGCCCGGCTCGCCGCGCCCCGCGCAGACACGCGTGAAGGTGTTCCGCCTGGACGCGGAGGCGGGGGAGCTTCGCTTCGGTGACGGTGCCCACGGCGCGAGGCCGCCGCTCGGGGCCACGCTGCGCGCTGACTATGACCACGGCGTGGGCCGGGCCGGCAATGTAGCCACGGGCACGGTGGCGAGTGGACCCGCGCTTCCTCCCGGCATCCAGGTGGCGAACCCGCTGCCCACGTGGGGCGGCTCCGACGCGGAGGGCGTGCGCGAAGGAGAGCGGCACATCTCGCGGTTCCTCCAGCACCGGGACAGGCTGGTGACGGCGCAGGACTTCGAGGCGGTGACGCTGCGCACGCCCGGCGTCGCGGTGGGCCGAGTGGATGTGCTGCCCGCGTTCCACCCTGCCCTCTCGCCCAATGAGCCAGGCGATGCACCCGGCGCGGTGACGGTGTTGGCCATTCCCCGCGCGGAGCCTGACGCGCGCGAGGCGGAGGGGCCGGACACGTTCCTCGATGCGATTGCCTGCTGGCTCGCGCCGCGTCGACTGGTGACGACCGAGGTCTTCGTGCGCCGCCCCCAGTACAAGCCCGTCTGGGTGACGGTGGGCCTGGAGGTGGTGGCGGGAGTCTCGCAGGCACAGGTGCGCGAGGCGGTGAAGGCGGCCCTCATCGAGTTCCTGTCTCCCCTGCCCCCCGAGGACGCGGAGTTGCTGGAGCAGACGGTGTCGCTTGCGGGCGCGAACCTGTCCACGGTGGCCCGGCGTGGCTGGCCGCTGCGCAAGGCGGTGGTGTCGCTGGAGCTGGCGGCGGTGGCCAGTCGCGTGGCGGGCGTGGCGCTGGTGCGCGGGGTGCGACTGGGGCTGGCCACGGGCACTCAGCAGGACCAGATACCGATGACGGGGCTCCAGCTCCCCCGGCTCGCCGGACTCTCGGTGGCCGTGGGTGACGCGCCCTCGCTCGACGACCTGCGCGGCACGTCCGTCACGACGACGCAGCGGCCGTTCGTCTCGGTGCCCATCGTCCCCGAGGAGTGCCGATAGATGGATGCCAACGGCGCTCGCTTTCATCTGCTGCTCGGTCGCGACGACTGGGGCCGCTGCACCTCGAAGGGCCGCGTGCTCTCCGAAGCGTGGAGCGAGGCGTCCGGCACCGGCGCGGACGTCGCGTGGGACTCATCGCGCGCGGAGGTGTCCCTGCGCGCGGAGCTGTTCCGCTTCATCGCCGCGCCGCGCGACGTGCCTCCCGCGCTGGAGGACCGGCGCGGCGCCGCGAAGGACCGCTATGGCAACGTCTACTGGGTGGCTCTCGACGGGCGCACGCTGAAGGTGCTCTCCAGCGGTTCGAGGCAGACGAGCGACTTCTGGCCCGTCACGCCCGAGGCCGCACCCGTCTCCGGCACGGGCGGCTTCGGCCCGCTGATTCCGCCCACGCCTCCCAAGCCCGAGCTGCTCGGAGCCATGGCCATCAGCGGGCATCACTACCTGGTCGTCGGCACGCTCGCGCCCGCGGGGCTGCTCGTGTTCGACCTGCACTCGGGCGGCCCTCCGGTGCGACACCTGTGGCCCACGGGTGTGCCCTTCGCGCCGTGGGACATGGCGGCCACTCCCGATGGCGGTGTGGTGGTGCTCGACCGTCAGCACCGCCGCCTGTGGCGCCTGGACGCGGGCTTCCGCGTGGTGCGCACGGGCGTGGATGACGTGCTCTCCGCGTCACGGGTGGAAGCCTTCCAGCCCCTGGCCGGAGGACCGACGCGAACGATTCCCGCCGTCACCTTCCCACGTCCGGTGACGCTGGATGCGTCGACGCCTGTCGCCGCGCAGGACCCCATCTCCGTGGAGGTGCTGCCCGACGGACGCGTGCTCGTGCTGGACCGGGGCACCGAGGACAGTCGCCTGCTGGTCTACCGCGACGGCGTCCTGACAGGCGCCCCCGTGCCGCTGGAGGTCGATGGCCTCCTTGGCGACAACAGTCCCGCGTCGTCGTACGTCCTGGTGGCGCATGACATGGCGCTGCTTCCGGCCGGGTCGGATGGCTCGGTGGGCCGCGTCGTCGTGGTGGGTCGGGACGGCAACCAGGCCTTCGCCTTCGAGCTGCACACCTCGGAAGGCGGTGACCTCGTCGCGGTGGCGCAGCCGGAGTACCTGCCGCTGCGGTTGTTTGGCGGCAAGGCGCTCATCGCCTCGGACGGGCAGGCCCTCTACGACTTCGCGGACACGTTCATCCCGCTCGTGGCGCAGCGACGCCCGCGCTACGTGTCCGAGGGCACGCTGCGCACGCCCGTGCTCGATGGACGGACGCCGGACTGCGTGTGGCATCGGCTGGTGTTGGACGGCTCCCTTCCTCCCGGAGCACGCATCGTCGTGCGCAGTCGCGCGGCCAATGAGCGCTCGGACCTGGAGGCCCTTCCCTTCAGCGAAGAGCCCGCGCTCTACAAGCGAGGAGCCGGCTCCGAGCTGCCCTTCACCACGACGGCGCGGGGCGAGCACCGGGGCACCTTCGAGGTGCTCTTCCAGCGCGCCAGGGGCCGCTTCGCGCAGGTGGAGCTGGTCCTCCAGGGAGGCGGCGCCGCGACTCCGCGCATCCACGCGATGCGAGCGTGGTACCCGCGCTTCTCCTACGCGGAGCAGTACCTCCCGGGCCTGTACCGACAGGACCCTGAGTCGGCCAGCTTCCTGGACCGCTTCCTCGCGAACCCCGAGGGACTGCTCACGCCCCTGGAAGACCGCATCGCCGCCGCACAGGTCCTCTTCGACGCGAGGAGCGCGCCCCCGGAGGCGCTCGAGTGGCTGGCCTCCTGGTTCGGCGTGGCGCTGGACCCGGCCTGGGACGAGACGCGTCGCCGCCTCTTCCTCCGTCACACGCTGGACTTCTTTCAGTGGCGAGGCACGCCGCGCGGCCTGCGCATGGCGCTGCGCGTGGCCCTGGACGACTGCCCTGACGCGTCCATCTTCACCGACGACACCGAGCCGACGCGCGCCCGCTACCGCATCGTCGAGCGCTTCCGCACCGCGCGCACCCCGTTCCTCTTCGCGACGGACACCTCCGAGACGGGAGGCATCCGCATCCAGCCCGCCGCCACGTCGCGCCGCTGGGAGCCCGCCCAGGGCATCGCGAGGCTGCTGGAGCGCTATCAAGCCGCGCTCGCCGACGCGGGTGTGACGGCGGCGTCCGATGCGCTCCCCTTGCGTGAGCCCACCCAGGTCGCGGTGGCCACCGTGTGGCGAGCCTTCACGCAGGAGACGCTCGGCTTCATCCCGGCCGCCACGGCCGCGAGCGCGCCGCGCTGGCTCGACTTCCTCACGCGACGCTATCGGACGGTGCAGGCCCTCAACGCGGCGCATGGCACCACGCTGACGGACTTCACGCAGGCCGTGTTGCCAGTGACGCTGCCCGGGGACGGTCCGGCGCAGTCGGACTGGTACCACTTCGAGACGGTGGTGCTGCCGGTGCGTGCGGCGGCCCATCGCTTCACGGTGGTGCTGCCCGTCCCACGAGGCAGCGCGGCGCAGGAGCAGCGCGCGCGACAAGAGCAGGCGATGCGGGTGGTGGCGGTGGAGAAGCCGGCCCACACCGTGTTCGACGTGAAGTTCTACTGGGACATGTTCCGCGTCGGCGAAGCCCGCCTGGGCGTGGACACCCTGGTCGATCTGGGCAGCCGTGCCCCCGAGCTGATGCCCGCCATGCGGCTCGGACGCGAATACCTGGCGGAAAGCCATCTGGCCCCGAGACCACCCCAGGACGCCGCGGACCGGCGAATCCTGGGGCGGGACTTGCTCGGGCGCCGTGAGACCCACGGGAGCGACATCCAATGAGCACCTTCACTTCCACGTCAGTGCAGCGCGCGCCGGCCGACCCGACCAGACACGTCAACTACGTGCTCGGCATGGTGCTGGGCGTGGACGACTTCACCCAGGAGTTCGCCTACCTGTCGGAGCGAGACAGATGGCTCGCGCGCGACCTGCTGGGCTACGGCACCGCCTGGGGCCTCGCCGTGAGCCACGGCACCGGCACGCGTGGCCCGGAGGTGCGCGTCACCCCCGGCGCGGCGCTGACACCGCGAGGACAACTGGTCCGCGTGACGCCCACCCAGTGCGCCGCGCTCAACGACTGGCTCATCGCGCGCGGCACGGAGGTGGATGCCTACCTGCGTTCCGGCAACCGGCTGACGGTCTACGTGGTGCTTCAGCACCGCGACTGCCTGACGGACCCGGTCCCCGTGCCGGGAGAGCCGTGCCGCACCGAGGACGACACCACCGCGCCCTCGCGTGTGACGGACGACTTCCACCTGGAGCTGGCGCTCCAGCCGCCCACGCCTCCGCTCGAGGAGAACGCGGTGCGCGACTTCGTGCGCTGGCTGCGGCGGAACATGAACGTGGTCTCCTCCACGCCCACGCCCACGACGCTGGAGCAGTTCATCACCCTGCTGCGCGGCTCCGTCGTCCCCTCGTCGCCGGTGTCACCGGTGGACGACTACGTGCTGGACGACCCGCCGGGTGGACCCGTGCCAGTGCTGGAGACGGACGTGGAGGCCTTCCTGCGCGAGGCGTCGCGGCTGTGGGTGACGGAGCTGCGTCCCTTGTGGCGGACGAACTGGCTGGGCGAGGCCCAGGGCTGCACCCAACCCGTGTCTCCCGCGCCGGAGTCGCCGAACGACGGCGTCCTGCTGGCGGCCGTGGACCTGCCGTTGGTGCGCGAGCTGGGCACCGGTCCGTGGAAGGTCGACGCGACGGGCACGAAGACGGTGGACGAGAGGCAGCGGCCGTACCTGCTGCACCAGCGCATGCTCCAGGAGTGGCTGCTGGCGGGGCTCGCCCGTGACGCCTCTGCGGTGCACCACCCGGACAACCTGCCGCCCTACTCCCTCATCGCGGCGGGAATGATTCCCATCGACGACACCTCCACCGACGTTGGCTACAACGGTTTGAAGGCGACGAAGGTGGACGTCGGGCTCGTGACGCTGAGCTTCGACGGCTTCGCGCACCAGCCGGACCAGTGGCGCTACGTGGTCAAGGCGACGCTGGTGGAGCCGCAGAACGGACTGGTGACGCAGCCCTCCGTCACCTTCGTACGCGCGGACGCGGATGGCCTGCTGCTGAAGGTGCGGGACAAGGACGCCCTGCTTCCCATCGCCACCCTGCGCAAGCTGGGCCTCATCGTGGAGGTGAGCCAGTACGCCGTCCCCGCGAAGAAGAAATCCTCCAGTGGCGACGCGAAGCCGAAGGCCCGCGTTGGCACGGAAGGCACGAGGTAGGCCATGCGCATCGACCTGGACACCGCGTTCCTCGAGGACGGCATCCGCTCGACGAACTTCTTCAACGGCCGGCTGCTGTCCGCCGAGGACCTGAGTCAGGAGCAGACCGCCCACGAGGCGGCCCTGGGACGACACGTGCGAGCCATGGGCGAAGGTGTCGCCCACGGGCTCGCGGTGTCCATCGCTCCGGGAAGCACCGTGTCCTCGCCGCTCGTCACGGTGACGGCGGGCCTGGCGCTCAGCCGCGCGGGCCACGCACTGGAGCTGCTCCAGCCGGTGGAGGTGTCCCTGGTGCGAGGCCCCTCCAACAGCGGCAGTGGCGCGACGGCCACCGCCACGGGCGGCTTCGAGACCTGCGCGCCGGGCAGCAGCGACTACGTGTCCGGCACGGGCGTGTACCTGCTGGTCCTCTCGCCCGCGTCCGGCCGCGAGGGGCGCGCGCCCGTCAGCGGCCTGGGCGGAAATCCCTCCTCCGGCTGCGAGGCGAAGCGGCGGGTGGAGGGCGTGCGCTTCCGGCTGCTGGACTTGAAGCTGACGGCGGCCCAGCTCTCGGACGAAGCGCGGCTGCGCAACCGGGTGGCGCACCTGTGCCTGGGCACGTCGGACGCGGCGAGCCGCGCGTGGATGATGAATCCCTTCGGGCCGGCGAACCCGCCCTATGGCCTCATCGACAAGCTGCGGCCCACGGTGCTGACGCCGTGTGACGTGCCGCTGGCGGTGGTGCACTGGAAGGCGGGCGTGGGCCTGCGCTGGGTGGATGCCTGGGCCGCGCGACGCCGGCCCGCGCGCGTGGCCACGCCGGAGCGCTGGGGCCTGGGGCTCGAGGACCGCCGAGCCACGGAGGGCGAGGCGAGCTTCCTCCAGTTCCAGGAGCACCTGGACACGCTGCGCACCGGGACGCCGGAGACGGTGCGCGCGCTGGACCACTTCGTGGCACTGCCCGCGGTGGGCCTGTTGCCGCTGGAGGGCATGACGGGCGCGCGGGGCTTCACGTACACGAAGTTCTTCGACGGGCTCACGTATCCCCCCGAGGCGCCGGTCCACGTGGAGGGCTCGCGGCTGCAAGCCCTCTTGAGGATGTCGCTGGCGTATCCGCCCGTGGACCTGGTCCGCAAGGAGCCCTTCCTGTGGCTCTACCTGGTCCACGAGAACCAGCTCGCGCAGAGCGACGCGAGCACACCCCGGCCCCAGCCCTATCTCGTCTTCGCCAGTGGATACCTGCCCTACCTGGGTGACGCGCGGTCCGACGCCGCGCACTGGCACTTCGGCAACTACGCGCTGCCCCGCTGACCTTCCCACCTTCCATCTCTCGCAGGCCGCGAGGAGACCCCGATGGCCGACCCACTCAACCTCGTCAAGCCCGGCGACCTCATCAGCGCCGAGCTCATCAACGCAATCATCCAGCTGCTCAACGCGCTGGCCACCACGTCGGGTGGGCCCAACGTGGTGCCCAATCTGTTCAGCCGAACGCTGCTCGACGTGAAGGCCCTGCTGGCGCAGTCCGGCGGCAACCTCCAGCTCGCCCTGTCGATGGATGCCTCGGGCCTGGTGGTGAACCTCAATGACCCGAAGAACAACGCGCGGCCGGTCATCGGGCAGATTCCCACGCCGGGCACCCGGGTGCCGGACGGCACGGGCATCCACCTCCTCATCGCAACCATCGCCGGCTCCACGCCCACGCCTCCGGCGAAGCCCACCGTCAGCGGCTTCTCTCCGCTGACGCCGAACATCGGCACGGAGGTGCAGATCATCGGCGAGAACTTCGACGCGGTGCGCGCCAACAACACGGTGACGTTCGACGGGACCGTGGCCGCGCCGCCCTCGAACGCGAGCACGCGCTACTCGCTGTTCGTCGTCGTGCCCTCCGTCGCCAACCCGCCCGCCGCCGGCCAGCAGAAGACGGTGACGGTGGTGGTGACCAACCCCGCGGGCGCGACGTCCTCGCAGCTCATCATCCTGGGCCCCACGGGCACGCCCCTGCCCGCAATCACCCCCTTCAGCATCGCCAATGCACCGCTGGGTGGCGAGCTGATCATCAACGGCCAGAACTTCGGCTCCACACTGACCAACATCCGCGTGTTCTTCGATGACCAGCCCCGCGATGGCACGTCGGGCACGCCCATTGGCGTGCAGCCCCTGGGCACCTCCACGCTGCCTGGCCGGCTCGTCGTCACCATCCCCACGTCCCTGACAGGCATCAACCTCTCCGGGGACAGCAAGATCATCAACATCAAGGTGCGCGTGGGGACGGCCATGTCTCCCACGCAGGCACTCGAAATCTACAAGCCCTGAGGTCCACACATGCCAAGACATTCCAAGAGGCTTTCCTGGCTCGCGCTCCCCTTCCTGCTGGGGGCGACGGGCTCCCTGGCGGCGACGCACGAGCTCGCCATCTCCGCGCCCGCGACGACCATTCCCATCACCCGCGTGAAGGTGATGCTCGAGTCCACCACGCCGATTCAGAACGGCGCGACGCTGAACTTCGAGACGCCCCTGGGCAACACCGACGTGACGGTGGGCGGCGGGCCCGTCAATCTGGCCAACGGCGACAACGTGTTCATCGTCGGAGCCGGCACCAACGCCATCATCATCGACTACAAGCGCCGGGACGTCCTGGCAGCCGTGGACAACCTCTGCGGCATCAAGCTCCCCCAGGATGGCTCCGGGACGATTCGCTTCACGCCGGACGCCGCGAACTTCAACAACCTCACGGGCTATCGCACCACGACCTTCGCCGCGCCATCGGTGGACCAGTGCACCTGCTCCTCGCGACGGGTGAAGGGCCTGACGAATTGGACGGTGCCGCCTCCGGGGGTGAATCGGGGCCGCATTCCCATGGACGTGGCGCTGGTGCTGGACCGCTCCGGCAGCATGATCTCCGCGACACCCGGTGACCCGGCGAACATCCAGAAGTGGCTCGCGCTCCAGAGCGCCGCCGAGCAGTTCATCCACTTCTGGGAGGTCGAGGGGTTGGATCCGCTGAGCGAGACGGGCGGCACGGGGCTGGGCAGGGACCGGCTGGCGCTCGTCTACTTCGAGAGCGACTCCGAGCCGACCAAGTTCAACGGCAAGCTGTTCGTCGAGCGCGCTCCGGCGCTCATGGATGGCGGCCACCCGTGGGAACAGGCCGTCAGCCATGTGAACGCGAACATCACCGCGGGCACCACGGCGATGGGCGGCGGCATCCGGGATGCGCTCGCCGCGTGGCAGGCGGACAAGGTCAACGACCTGACGCTCGTGGTGATGACGGACGGCATGCAGAACGTCAATCCGATGGTGAAGGACGGCACGGGCCCGGACATCGGCTTCAAGGTGCTGGAAGTCACCCCCGGAACGACGGAGCGCCTTACCAATCACTGCGTCCCCATCTTGACGGTCGCAGTGGCAAGCGGCGCCGTCCCGTACGCGGACCTGATGAACGCCATCTCCCTGCAGACGGCGGGGCAGAACCACCTGACGACGAGCAGCGGCACCACGACGGCCTTCGCGCAGCAACTGGTGACGGCGCTCAAGGGCAACACGCTCGCCACACTGCTCCAGAGCTCCACCACCCTGCCCTCGGGCACCAACACCGCGACCCGGTCCGTCGACGTGGACGGCACGGTGCAGAGCCTCTACGTCAACCTGGGCTGGTTCACCACGAGCCCGCGCGGGCAACCCGTGACGCTCAAGGTGACCGCGCCGGACGGCAGCAACCCGAAGCCCGTGGCGGTGAAGACGGGCCGCAGCCACATCCTGAACCGCTACGACTTCCCCAAGGCGGGTCCGGTCGGCAAATGGCAGCTCACGGTGAACCGCATCCCCGGGACGGCGAGCCCCGCCATTCCGTACCAGCTCGCCGCCTATGTGCAGGAGAAGAGCCTCGACTTCCAGCTCTCGCTCGACAAGCTGCGCCACTCCGCCGGCCAGCCGCTCAACGTCGTCGCGCAGGTGACGTTCGACGGCAAGCCGCTGGAGAACCTCGACAACGGCGAGCTGACCGTCCTGGTGGAGACCCCGAACGGGGCGCTGGGCACGCTGATGCACGAGACGCGCGGCGAGGGACGCGGCGAGCAGAGTCCGGACCCGGTGTCGCCGTACCAGGGCAAGCTGGACACGCTGATGAAGGACCCCGAGTTCCTGAAGAAGATGGGGACCACCGTCGGCAAGGATGAGCTGGTGCTGAAGGAGACCGCGCCCGGCATCTACAAGCTGGAGTTCAAGGACACGCAGACGCCTGGCACGTACCGCTTCCATTTCCAGCTCTTGATGAAAGGCCCCAGCGGAGAGCCGCTGCGGCGCACGGAGATTCTCGAGACACAGGTGGACGTGCTGCCGTTTGGCCCGAAGACCGACGTCCAGGTGACGAAGGTCGACACGGGCAGCTACGTGCTGGTGCTGACGCCGCGTGACGCGCTGGGGAACTACGTGGGCCCGGGCTTCGAGGACCGCGTCGTCGTGCAGATCAACGGCAAGGGCCGGCAGGCCCCGGCCACCACGCCCAAGCTCGACGGCACCTACGAGGTCCGCCTGAGTGAGATTGGCGACGGCACTGAAATCATCGTGCTGGTGAACGGGACGCCCGTGGCCAAGGGGCCGGTGACGAAGCTGGAGCCGGTGGAGCCGCGGCCTCCGGACAACGGCACCGGGCGTGATGGCGGAACGGGTGGAGGGGATGGAGGCTCGGGACCTCCCGTGCCGCCTCCCGGGGAGGGCTGCCCGTGCAAGCACACGCGTCCGAGTGGTTCCACCGGTGTCCTGGGGCTCGTGGCCCTGGGGTTCCTGGCGAGCCGCCGCCGCAAGCACCACGACGGGGATTGACGTCTGGCTTCTGGGAGCCCCTGGCCACGGGGCTCCTGGCCCGGCCGGAAGCACACGCACATCACGAAGTGGAAGCGGACGCTGGTGTCGAACCCAAGAGGACGTCGCGACGATGCATGAGCAGGCGGCACGAGGCAGGACGGTCATCCAGCGGCTGCGGCTGCGCGGGGCGGAGCTGGAGCCGCTCTCGGCGCGGCTGCGGCTGGAGGCCGTGCTGGCGGGCGCCGACCTGCTTCCACCGGGGCTTCCTCCCTCCGCCACCGTGTGCATCCGCCGATTGATGGACCCGAAGCCCGGGGTGCTCCCCTTGAATCAGCAGGCCCTGCGCCCGCCCGCGGCGTGGAACGAGGCGCTGTCCTCGGTGCTGCGAGAGCAGGTGGCTCGTGCGGCGAGGCCCGCGCATGGCGTCGTTCCACCTGGCGCGGAGGCCGTGCTGTTCGCGGATCCCTCCGAGCTGCTGGCGTGTCTGGCGAGCGATGTAAGCCGGGGCCTCGCGAGCGCCCACTGGTGGTGGCGGGGATTGTTTTCCAACGCGGACCTGTCCCGCACCGTCGTCGCGGAATGGCTGCGCGCGCCCGAGTACGTCCCGAGCGCCCTGGAGTTCCTCACCCGGCGACGCGAGGTCCGTGCCGTGGTGTCGCTGTTCACGCCGCCGGAGGCCCGGGCCCTGCTCACTCGCGTGCTCCAGGTCCACGGGCTTTCCGCCGCCGCCCTCGACGCACCTTCGCGAGATGTGAGCGGTGAGCGGCCCACGGTCCCCGCGAGTCCCTCGAGCACGATGAAATCGGAGGGAACGGTGCTCGCGACAAACGCCCCATGGGAGTCGTGGGCACCTGAAGCGCGGACATTGAAGGACTCACGCGAGCACGGTGCGCTGCTCGGAGTCGCGCTCACGCTGCGTCGCGTTCCCGTGGAGGCACGTCGTTTGGAGTTCCTCCCCGCCGTGGGCATCTGGCGAGATGCTCACGAGGCGCTCGCGGTCCCCTCTCCCTTCGCACCCAACGAGGCTCGGCACGCGGCCCCGCCCGAACCTGTCGTGGCCAGCGTTCTCCCAAAGCCACACTCCGAAGCAGCTCCCGACGACACCGAATTCGCGCCCCCTGTCGACGACCTCCTGAAGAGGCCCGGTCTGGAGACATCTCCTTCCGAGGGCGCGACGACAAAGCAATCCGCATCCCGAGGCGAGGCAACGACGGCGGACGAGGGGGTCCTGGAGCGTACGGACACCCACGGCGTATCGAAGGCCATCGAGTCTCCGCCGAGCGATGAGCGCACGCTGCCTCGTCACGCCTCGCCAGCCTCCGCAACTGAAGACCTTTCGCGGTCCCCCGTGCACACCACGACACCACCGACGCCACTCCGAGAGCTCGAGCCACCCTCCGGACGCGCGTGGGGACTGCCCTTTTCCACCCGACTCGGCGGCCTCTTCTATCTGGTCAACCTGGGCCTGTTCCTGGAGCTGTACGGCGACTTCTCGATGCCGGCCCATCCGAACCTTCCCCTATCGCTCTGGGACTTCGTCACGCTCGTGGGCCGGCGCCTGTGCGTGGACCCGCGCCCCTCGGACCCGGTGTGGAAGGTGCTGGCCTTGCTCGCCGGCCGAAAGCCCGGAGCCCTTCCCGGCCAGGACTTCGCGCCTCCCGATGCGTGGCGAATCCCTCCCGCCTGGCTGCGCACGTTCCGCTCGGCGCGCGACTCCCACTGGACCTGGAGCAGTCACGAAGGACGGCTGCGCGTGAGGCACCCCGCGGGTTTCCTCGTGCTGGACGTTCCCTGTGATGAACAGGACGCGGATGTTCTCGTGAACAGCGAGCTTTCGCCCTACTCCGTCGGCTCGGCATTCACGCTCTCCCGAGGTGACGAGACAGGTCGGCTCGACACCGAGCCCCTGGAGCGCTGGCTCGGATGGCTGGTGCCGTTCTGTCGAGCCCGGCTGTGCCGCGCGCTGGGGGTGTCGTCAGAAGATGCGTCAGCCCTGGACGCGACACTGCTCGCACATGACGCGCGACTTCACGTGACGGAGGGGCATGTGGACGTGGTGCTGTTCCTGTCGCAGCTCCCGCTGGCGGTGCGCATCGCGGGCCTGGACCGCGACATCGGGTGGCTGCCCTCCGAGGGGCGACACCTCACCTTCCACTTCGAGTGAGCCCGAGGCGCGCCATGTCCATCTCCCAGCCTCCTCCCACCGAGTCCCAAGCACACGAGCACTTCAAGCTCTACTTCTTCGCCGCCGCGTCACGCGTGCTGGCCCAGGGTGCAAGCCTGTGCGGTGGCGAGGACTCCCTCCTCGCGCGTTTCCCCTTCCTGGAAGGCTACCGGGCGGAGCTCACCGAGCTGGGCATCGACCCACATGAAGTGTCGACCGGAGCAGGCCCGTGGGCCGAGGCGATCTCCGCATGGGAAGAGGACGTCACCGAACACCTCCCCCTGCGCGCGCTGCGCCGGGCCGCGCTGTTGGACCATGACACGCTGACGCTCCTGCTCGCGGTGGGCATGGTGGAAGAAGATGCCCGCTTCGGCGCGCTGTTCGCATCACTCCAGGGCACGCCCACGCTCCACCGTCCCACGCTCGGCCTGCTGAACGCGGGCTGGCGCGGCGATGAGGACCGGGGAGAGACACGCGCGCGGTTGCGCCGCTTGATGGAGCTGGGGCTCGTGGAGGTGACGGACCGCGAGGCCCCTCGCGCCGAGTGGGCGCTCCATGTCCCTGGCGCGGTCTGGGATGCGCTGCGAGGAGAGGCGCCCGACAAGCCCACGTCGTGGATGAAACACCACCCCTTGGAGCGGCTGGAACAGGACGAGCCGCTCATCATTCCAGAGTCACTCCGCGAGGCCCTGGAACGACTGCCCACGCTGCTCGGCTCCGATGAGGTGCGCGCGGTGGTGCTGCGGGGACCTCGTCACAATGGGCGGCGCACGCTGCTGCGCACCGTGGCCCGCTCGCTCGGACGCGGCGTGCTCGAGGTGGAAGGACTCCAGAAAGGCGAGGACCCGCGCTGGCGCGTCGTGGGCCCGCTGGCGACGCTGCTGCACGCGATGCCCGTGGCGGTGACGGACCCTCCTCCAGGCGAGGCCGCTGAGATTCCCGCGTTGGAGGGACTCGACGGACCGCTGGGCGTCGTGCTCGGCCGACTGGGCGGTGTCACGGGAGACGGTGTCGACCGCGCACTCACGCTGGACGTGGCGATGCCGGGCCCCGACGAACGCATGCTGCACTGGGAGCGAGGACTCGCCGGTCGCGCCTGTCCCGCCCTGGAGACGTTGAGCACGGGCTTCCGCCTCACCCGGGGACACCTCCGACGCGCGGCCCGCCTGGCCCAGGCGCACGCGGCACTCGCGGACCGAATGCATGTGGAACCCTCGGACGTGCGCGAGGCCACGCGTGCGCTCAATCGACAGGCCCTGGACACCCTCGCCGTGCGCGTGACGACGCCAGGGGATTGGAGCCAGCTCTCCGTCGCGAGCGAGACGTTGCGCGAGCTTCGCCTCCTGGAGACGCGCTGTCGCAACCGCGAGCGCATGGGCGCGGCGGTGGGAAGCGCACTGGCTCGACAGCTCACCGCGGGTGTGCGCGCCCTCTTCCAGGGCCCCAGTGGCACGGGCAAGACGCTGGCCGCGCGGCTCGTATCGGCGGCGCTCGGGCTGGACGTGTACCGGGTGGAGCTGTCCTCGGTGGTGAACAAGTACATCGGCGAGACGGAGAAGAACCTCGCGCGCATCTTCGCGCTCGCCGAGGAGCTGGACGTGGTGCTGCTCTTCGACGAGGGCGACGCGCTCTTCGCGCGGCGCACGGGCGTGGGCTCCTCCACGGACCGCTACGCCAACCTGGAGACGAACTACCTCCTCCAGCGCATCGAGTCCTACGAAGGCATCCTCATCATCACCACCAACGCAGCCGACGCCATCGACACCGCGTTCCAGCGGCGGATGGACGTGGTGGTGGACTTCCGCTCCCCGGACGCCTCCGAGCGATGGACGCTCTGGCAGCTCCACCTTCCTCCCGCGCACGCGGTGGACAGCCAGCTGCTTCGCGAGGTGGCCGCGCGCTGCCAGCTCAGCGGCGGACAGATTCGCAACGCGGTGCTGCACGCCTCATTGCTCGCGCTGGAGGAGCAGGCGCCGCTCGGCTCCGCGCACCTGGAGGCGGGCGTGACTCGCGAGTACCGCAAGGCCGGAGACGTCTGCCCACTGCGTCGGTCCACCACGCAGTCCCTGCGAGGCTGAGAGAGACCACCCATGCCTCCCGCCCGCGCACCCGCCCGAGCTGCCTCCCGCGCACCCGCGCGAGGAGCGGCGCCCGCGCGCGCGGGGGCCACGAGCGCGGCGGCACCAGGAGGCGCGGCCATCAAGGTCGGCGGTGACGCGGAGAAGGACCCGCGCTTCCGCAAGGTCATCGAGCAGCTCAAGAAGAGCTCCGACAAGACGAAGAAGCATCCCCCCGCGTCGCAGAAGGCCGCGGAGGCGCAGGCCGCCGCCGTGTCCCCGCCCACCGAGCAGCTCGCGGGGGCGAAGGGCAATCAAGTCGACGCCATGAAGGCGGCGGAAGCGCCCAAGACAGAGCCCAACGGTTTCCTCGCGATGTTGCGCGCGGAAATCGAGAAGGCGATGCCGAAGACGCTGGATGACGCCGACAGCTTCATGGAGGGCAACGAGACGGCGCAGGTGAAGGACAGCGTCGCCGGAGGCGTCAGCGAGTCGAAGCAGGCGGCCACGGGCCCCACGGAGGCCGCGACGGCGGCGGCTCCGGATCCCAGCAGCGTGCCCGCCCGGCAGTCCTCGGCGATGCCCTCCGAGCCCGCGCCCGAGTCGCTCCCGGTCAACGGCGCGGAGGCCATGCCCGCGCCCAAGCCGAACGCCACGGTGCAGGCGTTGGAGAAGGGCAAGCAGGACGCCGACCAGCAGATGAAGGACGCGGAGCTGACGCCCGACCAGCTCAAGAAGGCGAATGACCCGCGCTTCTCCAAGGTGATTTCGGAGAAGGGCCAGGCGGAGAAGACCGCCGGGGCCGCGCCCGGCAAGTACCGCGCGAGTGAGACGGGCACCCTGGGTCAGGCCAAGGCGAAGGCAGGCGGAGACGCCCGTGCCGGCGTGGCGCAGATGGCCGGCGTCCGCGTGTCTGGCAACAGCAAGGTGAAGACGCGCCAGCTCCTGGCGAAGCAGAAGGACGAGGCCCGGCGCAAGGAAGTCACCGCGAACATCGAGCGGATGTATCAGCAGACGAAGCAACGGGTGGACTCGCGGCTGTCCACGCTCGAAGCGGACGTCATGCGCATGTTCGACCTGGGCGCCGAGGCGGCCCTGGGGGACATGAAGTCCTATGCGGACCGTGAGATCGAGAAGTTCAAGGACGACCGCTACAGCGGCCTGACGGGCAAGGCGCGCTGGGTGGCGGACCTGTTCCGCCCCGTGCCCGAGGGCATCAAGGTCATCCTCGGTCAGGCCCGCGTGCGCTTCGCCTCGAAGATGGACGCGCTCGCGGTGCGCATCTCCACCGCGGTGGACAACCGGCTGGCCCAGGCCAAGGCCGACGTGGACAAGGGACAGGCCGCCATCAAGGCCTATGTCGACAGCCTCCCTCGCGACTTGCAGAGCGTGGGACAAGAAGCCCAGAAGGCGGTGGGCGAGCGCTTCGACGAGCTGAGAAGCGGCATCGACGCGAAGAAGAACGACCTGGCCCAGAAGCTGGCCCAGAAATACAAGGACGCGTTCGACAAGGCGGACGCGGCGCTCAAGAAGTTGGAGGAGGAGAACGCCGGCGCACTGAAGAAGCTGGCGGACGCCATCGGCGAGGTCATCAAGATCCTCACCGAGTTCAAGGACAAGCTGATGGCCCTGCTCCGCAAGGGCTGGGAGACCATCAAGCTCATCCTCGCGGACCCCATCGGGTTCCTGTCCAACCTCATCTCCGCCATCAAGCTGGGCGTCCAGCAGTTCCTGGGCAACATCAAGGCCCACCTGATTCGCGGCTTCATGCAGTGGCTCTTCGGAGCGCTGGCGCAGGCAGGCATCCCCATCCCCACGGACCTGACGCTGCCGAGCATCCTCAAGCTGGTGCTCGCGGTGCTGGGCATCACCTACGAGCGGATGCGCGCCAAGGCCGTGAAGCTCCTGGGCGAGCGCACCGTGGGCCTGCTGGAGAAGGTCTTCGAGTTGGTGCGCACCCTCGTCACGTCTGGCCCCGCGGCGATGTGGGAACAGATGAAGGAGAACCTCGGCAACCTGAAGGACATGGTCATCGAGGCGCTGAAGTCGTGGCTCATCGAGACCGTCGTCAAACAGGCCATCACGAAAATCATCTCCATGTTCAACCCGGCGGGCGCCATCATCCAGGCCGTCCTCGCCATCTACAACACGGTGATGTTCTTCATCGAGCGCGCCAGTCAAATCATGGCGCTCATCGAGGCCATCATCAGCTCGGTGCACGCCATCGCCACGGGAGCGATTGGCGGCGCGGCCAACTGGATTGAGCAGGCGTTGGGACGCGCGGTGCCCGTGGTCATCAGCTTCCTGGCGCGGCTCATCGGCCTGGGCGGCATCAGCGACAAGATCAAGGAGACCATCCTCAAGGTGCAGGGGATGGTGGACCGCGCCATCGACAAGGTCCTGGCGAAGCTGGTCGCCCTGGCGAAGCGGATGTTCGGGGGCGGAGGAGCCAAGGAGCAGCCTCCGGACAACAGGACACCGGCGGAGAAGCAACGCGACCTTCAGGCCGCACTGCGAGAGGCGAACGCCCTCCTCTCTCAACCCGAGGCCTCGGTCAATTCCGTCAACGGCAAGCTGCCCGGCATCAAGACGAAGTACAAACTGAAGACGCTCGAACTGAAGAAGACGGGGGGTACGAAGTACCGAGCCAAGGGCAAGGTCAATCCAGGCGACGAGACAGACGAGCACGACCTCAAGAAAGTCTCCAAATACGTCGACAAGGCGACGATGGAGATCACGCCTGGAATTGTCATCCGAGACCGGTTCTACAAGAAGAAGTTCCGGAAGCAGCCCCTGGCGAACATGCTCAGCCGCGCGCTCTCCCCGACGAAATCTCCCAGCGGAGCGCCACTCTATCGCTGCGAGAACACCGGCAAGTTGGGGCCCAACCACAAACCCCTGCTCCTCCGCTCGGAGATCGAGGTCGAGCACACCGAGCAGGTCGTGGACCAGTGGAACAAGCCCAGCGGGGGCAACGACATGCTTCAGGGCGAACGGAACAATTGGTATGACGACGACTCGCACCTCATCGTCATGTGCGGCTCTTGTAACGCGGGCAAGAACCAGGGCAGTTACAATCGTAAGGTGACGGAGCGGTTCCGTGGTCCGAAGGATCCGTAGCGCCACATAGCCGAGGGTCCCATGGAAAACTTCATTCTTTGGAATGCCGCGATGCAGGACGACGAACGGACGTTGGGCTTCGCGGTCTTCGCCACCGCCGTCAAACAACTCCACCAGGGGAGTCGGGAGATGGTGGAGCAGATGCTCAGCGACCTCGGAATACCCAACACCCCGTTCACCTCCTGGCGCGTGAGCCATTTCGCCACGAATTACCTGGCGGACGACCTCGACGCCGACGACTGGGAGGATATCTGGAACGACCACTGGCAAGTCGAGGTTCAGCTCGCGCAGCCACTCCAGCACACGTGGTCGGACTTCGAGCTGAGACGCAGCTTCGCGAGTGACTCCAGTTGGACAGGAGAGCCCTCACAGCCACCCATGGACTGTCTCGTCGTCGCGGACTTCCTGGATGGCGCGGCCATTCCCCATGCGGAGGTCGTACTCAAGCAGTTGGAGGCGCTCCGAAGTGGAGCCCTGACGCCCTCCGAGCTTCAGCGGGAGGTTGCCGAGGCCCCACCCACGCTCATCGCGGAGCTGGCCCAAGAGTTGGGGGCTTGGCCCGATGCTCGAATCGACGTGAAGCGGTGGGCCACCGAACCCGAGCGACTGCTCATCTCCCTGGGTCGATTCGACACGGACTTTTTCGAGAGCGGCGCGACCCTTGCCATCAAGGTCCAGGAACTTTGCCAGGTGCTTGGAGGTGTCACCACCTGGAGCGACCTGATGGAAACGCAGGACTAGGACCCGGGAGGTTTCCCGCATGCGAAACATCTTCGCCTGCCTTGTCCACGAGCGTCCCGACTGCGTCGTCGACCTCGTGCGCAACCTGCATCACCTGGACCCCAGCTCGCTCATCCTGCTCTACAACGGCGGGCACAACCCGAAGCTGCTCGAGGGTTTTCCCTTCGAGCACTTCAACGCCGTCATCCACCCCACCCCACGTCCGATGAAGTGGGGATGGCTGCACGACTTCGCGCTCGACTGCTTCCGCTTCGCGCGGGAGCACCATCCGTTCGACGCGATGACCATCGTCGACTCGGACCAACTGGGCCTGCGGCCCGGGTACTCCGAGCACCTGCGCGCGTTCTTCTCCGCGAATCCCGGCGCGGGCCTGCTGGGCAACGTGCAGGCGCCGCACGGCCCGGGAGCTCGCACGGCGCCCGCGGTCCATGCGCGGCGCGAAGTGGACCTGTGGCGTCCCTTCCTGCGCAGGTTTCCCAATGGCGAGTCGCAGTTCGTCCACTGGACGTTCTGGCCGTCCACCGTCTTCAGCGCCGACGCGGCCCAGGACCTCGTCTCGCTGTTCGAGCGCGACTCGCAGCTCCAGGACATCCTCCGCCGCTCGCGCATCTGGGCCACCGAAGAGGTGCTGTTCCCCACGCTTACGGCCCTGCTCGGCCACCGCGTGCTCACCAGCCCGTGTGACTACGAGGTGGTCCGCTACCGCGTCCGGTACTCCACCGCGCAGCTCGACGCCGCGATGGCCACACCCAACGTGTTCTGGGCACACCCCATCCCGCGCCAGCTCGACGACCCGCTGCGCACCCATGTGCGCGGACGCTTCGGCCGATATGAGAGCCCCTCCACGCTCGCGGGGATGCCTGACGCGAAGCCCCACGGCGAACGGAATGCCGTGCCGGACACGCGCGCCTCAAGCGAAGCCCCGGTGATGGACGCGGCACGCTCGGAGTCTTCCGGGCTGCTGCTCACGCGGCCCATCCTCGCGGAGATGCGCGAAGTCGAAGGCTGGCTCACCGACGACGAGGCAGACCTGCTCATCGCCGCCACCTCTCGCGCGCTGACCTCCTTGCCCGCGACGCATGCCGTGGTGGAGGTGGGGAGCTACTGCGGCAAGGCCACCGTCGTGCTCGGCCGCGTGGCGCAGGCGCTCGGAGTCGCGCCGCCCATCCACGCCATCGACCCGGGTGACGGTGTCGTGGGCGCTCGCGGAAGCAACCTCCAGAACATGGGCTCCACGCGCGCGAAGCTCGAACACACCCTCCAGCGGACCGGGCTCGCGGCGCGCATCCAGGTCCACCACCAACACGCGCCCACCGTGGCGTGGAACGAGCCCATCTCCCTGCTCCTGGTGGACGGGCTCCACGACTACGCCAGCGTGTCGGCCGACTTCCTCCACCTGGAGCCCTGGCTCGCCGTGGGAGGACTGGTCGCCTTCCACGACTGCGCCGACTACTTCCCCGGCGTGAAGCGGCTCGTGCGAGAGCTGCTCCATGAGGGTCGCTACCGCGCGCTCCACACCGCGGGCACCCTGGTCGTGCTCGAAAAGCGCGCCATGGCCACCCGTCAGGAAGTGGCTCCCAGCCCGACGCCACCTCCAGCGCGGACGCAAGAAGAGGCGAAGCCCACGCTCACCCTCGCTCGTGCCGCCGCCGCTCTCGGCACCGATGAGCCACGGCTCACGGTCCTCCCGTCGCGTGACGAAGCTCGGCCCACGGTGTCCTGCATCATGCCCACGTTCAACCGGCGCCAGTTCGTCCCGCTGGCGGTGCGCTGGTTCCTCGCGCAGGACTGGCCGGAGAAAGAGCTCATCATCGTCGACGATGGCACCCAGGCCGTGGAGGACTTGCTGCCCGAGGACCCGCGCATCCGCTACCTGCGACTGGAGCGCCGACACTCCGTGGGAGCCAAGCGCAACCTCGCCTGTCAGTCCGCGCGTGGAAAACTCATCGTCCACTGGGACGACGACGACTGGTCCGCCCCTCGACGCCTTCGCTATCAGGCCACGTCACTGCTCGACGCGGGCGCCTCCGTCTGCGGGCTCACGCGCGTCTACTACCACCAACCCGCGACGGACCGCTCCTGGCAGTACGTCTATCCCGCCGGCCAGCGCCCCTGGGTCTCCGGCAACACGCTCTGCTACACGAAGTCCTTCTGGAGTCGGAACCCATTCCCCGACATCAACATCGGAGAGGACGCGCGGTTCCTCTGGAGCGACCCGTCCCGCAAGCTCCTCGTGCTCGACGACCCGTCCTTCTTCGTCGCGTGCATCCATGACGCGAATGTGGACCCCAAGCGCGTTCACCATCGCTACTGGCACCCCCATCCCACCGACACGGTGCGCTCGCTGATGGGCGATGCGTTCGACGCCGTCCACGCCCTCCTCGCGGCCTGAACCCGACATGACGCCCGCCCTCAACTTCTGCTTCCACGGTGGAGCCTTCCGCCCCACCGTCGTCGCGGCCATCCGCTCGGCCATGAAGCACAATCCCCAGGCCCGGACGTTCGTCTACTGCGATGAGCAGAGCATCCACCGCTATCAACCCCTGCTCCCCGGTGCCCGCTTCGAGGACCTGGCGCAGCTCAGCGCCCAGTTGGGCACGACGCGGCCGGAGGTCGCCTCACGGCGCATGCGGGCCTTCGCGCTCCATCAGAACGGCGGTTGGTACCTGGACGCGTTCGACACCGTGACGCTGCGCCCGCTGCCCGACGTGGAGCGCTTCACGATTGGCGAGGAGTGTTGGGACTCGCGCCGCCGCTGCGCTGGGGTCTGCGCCAGTCCCCCAGGAGACGCCTTCGCCCGGCACTGGCTCTCCGCGATGATGGCCATCCCCGACGAGGCGTGGGACCACTGGACGGACCAGACGGTGTGCAACCGCCTCATCAGCACCCATCACCGCCTCGTCGAATCACTGCCCACCGGGCGACTCAACTGGCCCTCCGAGAGCGGCTTCACCGGCGAACTCCGCCTGTCCGAGGACCAGGTGGCGTGGCTCCTGGAGAATGCCTGGGTCATCCACTACTTCGGCCGAGGCGCGAGGGGCGTGCCGTACAAGGAAATGGACCTGTCCGCCTTGAGACATTGTCGCAAGCTCGGCGGATGGCTTCCCCGACTCATCCTCCATCACACCCAGGGCCTCTCCGCTCCAGCCCCCGCGGAATGAGGCCTGTGACGCGCCCTGCCTTCCCGAGACATTCACTCTGAGTGAACACGTCGGCCGTGGATTGCTCGACTGCTAAGAGGATGTGAAAGTGGGGCCTGTCGAAGAATCAGCAGGCACGCCTTCTCGACCCCCTCTCGAGGACCCACAGTGAGCGCCCCACCCGCTGTACTTGGTGTCTCCTTCGCAGTGTCCGTGGAGCAGGGAGTTCCCTCCGCGCTGCCTTCCCGGGCCATCGAAGTGGACGTGGGGGTGGCGCTGCCCACCGCCTTTGGGGGACTGAGGAAGGTCCTCCGTGCCTGCGAGGAGACCGCTCCCGAGGTCGTCCGCGCCGTGGCCGCCGCGCATCCCTCGGAGTGGAACCGGCTGTTTCCGGGCGCCATCCAGGGGGCCGCCGACCTGGGTGACCTGGCGCTCTCTCCCTCCGAGCGTCGGCTCCACCGCGAATCCGAGCAGGCGTTCTGGATTCTCACCGTCGCCGCGCGCGCCATCGTCGAGACGCTGCGCGTGAGCGGCCGTCCCCTGGTGCTCCACGGCGCTGGAGAGTGCGACCTGGTCAGCCTGCGCGCGGTGATGCGCGCGGCCGAGTGGGCACGGCTGGACGGACTGGACGGGACGCTGCTGTTCACCGGCTGGAGGATGCGGCGTCCCCATGGCGCAGCCGTCTTCGAGTCACGGCGGCAGGCCTACCTGGATGCGCTGAGCGACAGGCTGCGAGTCCCCCACGCGTCGGGCCCGGGTCCGGTGTCCTCGCGTCGGGAAGAGCCGGCGGTGGACTTGGAGGGCCGCTACCTGCGGCTCGTGGTGGATGGCTCGGAGTCGCGTGAGTCGCGCGTGGCGGCGGCCATCCTCGCCATCCGTCAGTGCTTCTTCACCACGAACTACGAAGGCGCCTTGCTGGCCGCGGAGCACGGCCTGGCGCTGCTGGACGGAGACCCGGACTCGCACCTCGCCTCGCGCGTGGCCCAGGCGTGGGACGTGCTGGACACGGGGTTCTCCACCCCCGCCATCGAAATCGACCGGAGCAGTCTGGGCGACGTGGACGAATTGAAGGCGCTGCTCCACCGCAGCATGGGCGTGGTGCATGTCTTCACCGGCGCACACGACGCGGCGATGGAGGCGTTCGGCCGAGGCCTGGAGTGCCACATCCCTCCGGAGCTGGTGGCGCGGCTGCACATGTTCCGCGCGCTGACGTTGACCAAGCGCTTCGGCCAGCTCCCCAATGCGCGCGTCGAGGTGGAAGCGGGCGTGGCCGCGCTGGCGAAGAGCACCGCGCCGGACCGCGCGCTCCAGGAGGGCTGGCTGCGCAACGTGTGCGCGCTGACGTGGTTCCAGGAGCGCAAGCTCGACAAGGCACTGGTGGAGGAGAAGCTCGCCATGCGCTGCGTGGGCGACCTGCACGACGCGAGCGCCACGCATCTGAAGATCAACCTCATCTCCAACGCCAGCTACCTCCAGGAGTCGGCGCGGCAGTTCTCCGACGCCATCGCCACGTGGCGGCGCTTCGAGGGCATCAGCGAGAAGTGGGGCGTCAACTTCTCCAAGCACCATCGCTACCGGCTGGCGGGGCTGGAGTTCGCCTCGGGAGCACGCGCGGAGGCGGTGGAGCACTTCACACAGGCGTATGCCAGCGCGGAGGCCCTGAAGGACTCCTTCCACCGACAGGTCATCGCCTCGGAGCTGGGGCGCATGTTCCTGGACGACGGGAAGATGGACTCGGCGGTGGACTGGTACGCGCGCGCGGAGCAACACGCGCGCGAAATCGGCGAGCCACTCAAGGCAGCGGAGAGCCTCGCGGGGCTGGCCCTGGCCGCCGGACGCTCGGACTGGTCCGAGGCCCTGCGCTGCGCCCGCGCCAGCTCCACGTGGCCCAAGGAGACGCAAGCCCTGGTCGACGCGCTGGGACGAGGCGACGCCGCGGCGGTGCAAGCCCTGCTGCCCCGCCCCCGGACGAAGCTGAACCGGCCTTTCGACTCGGTCAGCCTGTACTAGCGACGCTCTTCGACGACGGCGTTCAACGACGACGCCCTGCTCGGCGCGAAGGGCGCGGCGATTTCCGTTCGTCCCCACGCGACCAGCTCCACGAGCACGGTCGCCGCGTGGGCGCCGGTGAGGATGCCCTGCCCTCCCAGGCCCGTGGCGACGAAGGTGCGCTGAGTGCCCGGGTAGCGGCCCAGGTACGGGCGACCATCCGGCGTCACCGCGCGCAAGCCCGCCCAGGCGCGCACGAAGCGAGCCTCCCGCAGACGCGGCGCGAGCTTCGCCACGGTGGCGCTCAGGTGCAGCAGGCCCGCGGGCGTCACGTTCTCCACGAAGCCGACGTCCTCCTCCGTGGCGCCGACGACGATTTCTCCCGCGCGCCAGGGCGCCAGGTACGTGGGCCCGGAGACGACGCGAGAGAGGGACAGGCCCGGCTGGTGCACCACCAACATCTGCCCGCGCACCGGCTTGAGCGGCAGCGGTGGCAGCCCCGGGAAGGTCGATGACCACGGCCCCGCGCTGACGATGAGCTGGTCCGCGCGCAGCGTCTCGCGGTCGGTCCGCAGCACCACGGCGTCGGCGGTCTCCTCCACGGACCGCGCGGACTCACCGAGCCGCAGCCGCACACCCGCGCGCAGCGCCGCGCCCAGCAGCGCGTTGACGTAGCCCTCCGTGTCGACCATGTGGCCCCGCGCGGACTCGAACGCGCCCAGCAGCGGCGTTCCCTCCAGCGCGGGCTCCAGCTCCACCAATCGGGCCGCATCCACCCACGTGCCCAGTTCGTCCGGATGTCGGGCCGCGCGCTCGGCGAGCGCGTCACGCCCCTTCGCATCCGCGGCGATGCGCAGGATGCCCTGGCCCCGGCGCAGCAGGTGGCCCTCCGGAAGAGAGGCCAGTTCGTCCGCCAGCGTCGCCCTTCCCGCCTGCGAGAAAGCGAGCATGGCCGGGTCGTCGTAGAGGCGCACGGACGGAATCGCCACACCCGCGGCAGCGCGGGAACCCCTGCCGCCGGGGTCCACTGCGTCCAGCACCGTCACGCGCGCCCCGGTGGCCGCCAGCCGCCTCGCCGCCGACAGCCCCACCACACCGGCACCCAGGACCACGACATCCGAGCTGGAACTCATCCGCGAGACTCACCAAGGCAATGCGAGGGGTTGCCCCTTGAATACACGAAGGGCGCCGACCCTGCTTCAGGGTGCGGCGCCCGGGGGGGAGGGCGAAAGTGAAGTCGACCGCGTGAATCAGGCGACCGCGGTCTCGGCCATGCGCTTGGCGAACAGCTCCTGCGCGTTCTTCAGGCTCTGCTCCGACAGGCCCTTCTCCGTGTTCGCCTTCATCACGTCGGTGAGCAGGTCGGTGACCTGGCTCGGCTTGGAGACCTTGTCGAGCAGACCGCTCACCAGGCTGTTGCCGCCCATGCCCTCGAGGAGGGACTTACCGGGGAAGTTGTTCAGCAGGTTCTTCGCGACACTCGCCCCAGGGAACATGTCCATGGCGGCGCCGAGGCCGGCCTGGAGGGGGTTCTCGCCCTTCATCAGGCCGCTGACGAAGCCCGCCGCGATACCGAGCGCGGGGTTGATGGCCGTGAGGGCCGGCTTGATGATGTCCAGCGCCTTGCCGAGAACGTCCTTGAAGAGCCCCATGGTCGCTATCTCCCGAGGTCTGGCATCGCTCCGCGTCCGCCGCGAGCCAGCCTGACAGTGGAGTTATCGGTCCACCGCTCCCGAAGTTCCGTGGGGCCTGGAACAAATCCCACCGTCCGCCAAAGTCCCCGGGATTCCGTGGGTTTACATCCCACCTTGTCGGCACCCGGGGAGAAATGCCGCCGATAAATCAGGCGATCAACCCTTCCGGGGGTCCTGGGGCGGAGGCGTTCCACTGCGGGATTCCGGGGCGCCCTTGAGGACCGCGTCCGAGGCGAGCGCGGCCTTGTAGCGGTCGTCACCCTGTCCCGCGCTGAAGCCGTCCCGCATCTGCGCGCGGCTGATGATCACCTCGCCGCTGATGAGCTTGTCCAGATGGTCTTGAATCTCCGCCACGGTGGCGGCCTTGGGGTCCTTGGCCTTGAGGTCACCGTCGAGGGTGATTTGCAGCGGCATCTGCTTCTGCGGGTGCTGGGCGTAGTCGAGGATCTTCTCGACGTAGGCCTCGACGGAAATCTGGAGGAGGCGCGCCTGCTCCTTCACGTCCGCGTCGACCAGCAGCTCCGCGCGAATCTCCTCCACGGGGCGCTTCAGCTTCCGAGTCTCAGGAACGACGGTGTTCTCTCCGGACATGGGCTCTCCAGGGTGGCTGGCCGTGGCTTTGCCCCATTCTGTTCGCGGACGCGCCTCGGATGTCAAAGCGGAGGGGTGCCCTCGCTCCAGCGAGTGAACTGCATGCGCAGCTCACAGGTGTAGCGACCCCGGGCGTCCTTGAGCCAGAGCTGCGCGGGGGCCGGGTACATCTCCTCCACCGACAGCCGCTCGGCTTCGCGCGACAGGTGCGAGAGCAGGTCCAGGGCGAAGGGGCTCGCGGTGTCGATGAGGTAGGGCTTGCGCTCCTTGGAGCTGCGCATGAAGACGAAGCGAGGCCACCCGCGCGTCCGCCGCTCGCGCTGCGCGGCGAGGAAGAGGTCGAAGCCGGTGGGGCGCGCCAGCTTCTCCGAGGTCAGCTCCCAGCGTTCACGCTGGTACACCGCGCCGCCGATGCTCAGCCGCGGCAGGTGGCTGCCCTTCGTGCGCAGCGGGGCATGGAGCACCTGGGGATGCGCCAGCGCGGCGAAGGGCGGATAGGACGAGAAGTCATCCAGGGGCAGGTACAGGTGCAGCCGCTCACCCTTCCCGTCCACCAGCACCGGCCCTTGCGACGTCGGAAGAACCTTCACGTCGGCTGGCGTCATCGCGCCGTCCTCGACGTCCAGTACGTCCGACACCGCGTACACGAGGCGCCGGCCGGGAAACACGTAGAAGCCCTTGTTGCGACGGCGGATGGACAGGCCCACCAGTCCACGTGCCGCGGGGTCCGCGTCCAGCCACCGCGAGGCCACCGCCGAGTACCGCTCCCGCGACGGGAAGAAGGCGCTCAGCCAGCTTCGCAGCATCAGGTGGTGGTGCACGCGCGCGAGCATCACCTCGAACCCGGCGTCCTCCCCCTTCGACGCGAGGCAGACATCCGGCAGCGCATACCGGCCGCCCGGCGTGGACGTGCCCAGGAAGTCCACCGGCAGCGAGCGCGCCCGTGAGGAATCCTCGTCCAGCAACACCGGAGGCACGGGAGAGAAGCGGCTGCCCGTGACCTGGTCGGGACGCAGCCGGACCGCGTACTCCAGGAGGTCCACCGGCCGTTCGTCGGTGCCGAGCGCGTCGCGGACCTGCTCGCGGAAGCCCTGCTGCACGCGCTCGCCGTAGGCCGCGGACAGCTCCAGGGGACCGGTGAGCGCGGACTCGAGTTCCTCCGTGAAGCGTTGGCCGAAGCGCAGGCGAAAAGGAGAGCTGGCCTCCTCGTAGATGATGAGCCGGTCCGCGTACACTTGGCCATCACCGCGCCGCGCGGGCTTGCCCGTGGCCTCCGTGAAGAGGGCCTCCAGCTCTGGCAACAAGGCGCGACGACGCGTCAGGTTCGCGGTCTCGAACTCGGCCTTCAGACGCGAGAGTGTGTCCAACCGCGCCAACCAGAGTGCGCGGGCCTCCAGCTCCGGCAGGGCCGCGACGGAGTCACGCACGCTCTCGAAGGTGGTGAAGTCGTTGGGCCGGAACGGCAGCCCCCACAGCAGCAACGCGCCCTTCACCAGGGGCAGGGCCGCGCGCATCACCTCTTCGACCGCGAGGCCCAGCACCTGCGCGGCGGCGGCGGGTGTCGGATGCGCTCGCAGCACGGCCAGGAGCTTCTCGGCGCCCTCGGCCAGCGGAACCTCCAGTTGCAGGGCTTCGCACGCGGCGCGGCCCGGGGACACCGTGAAGAGGGGGTTGAGGCGCAGTGGCAGGTGAGGCCGCAGCGTCCGCTCGCGCCCCACCGCGCGCGCCAGCTCCGTCACCGCCCAGAAGGAGAAGAACGTCCGCCGGCTCGTGTCGCCGCTCGCCACCGTGCGCACGTCAAAGTCATCCGCGTCGGTGCGCTCGCCGTAGGAGATGGGGCCGAAGAAGCTGGTCGTCTCGTTCTTCGCGCAGAAGCGTTGGAGGTACGTGTAGACCTGTCGGTCCACGCGGCGAGCGTCGGACGTGTCCTTCTGCTCGCCCCCTCGCAGGTAGCGGGCCCAGACGTTGTCGAACATCGCCGGACTGGAGAGGAACACGGCCTCCTGGATGGCGGGGTCCGCCGCGCGCTCTCGCAGCTTCAAGCGAAGGTCCGTGCGCTCATTCGCATACCGAGTCTGAAGGGCTTCGCGCCTCACGCGATAGCGCTCCAGCGCGTCACGACTCGTCTGGCCGTGGCGGGACTTCAGCGTGGGCACGCGGCCCTGCTCGAACGAATCCTGGAGTGCCTTCGCCCCCGATTCGTCGCCCTCGGCGCGCACCGCGTCCAGGAGCGCCCGCTCGTCGTCGAGCAGCAGGTTCGCCTCGCCCAGCACCTCATCGGAGAACCCGAGCGACTCCAGCCAATCGAATGGGAAGCCGGCGTGCCGGAGCACGAACACCTCGCCCAAGGTCCAGCGCTCGCTCATCCGTGCGTCCTCTCCAGGATGGACTTCGTCACCAACGTCTCGACCAGCTTCGCTCGCTGCGCTTCCGGCACCGCGCCCAGCGCGACCGACACGGTGGTGGGCGCCGTCAGTCGGGACAGCACCGGCGCGAGGCGCGCATCCATCGCGAGCACGACACCGGTCCGCAGGTTCGCCGCGTACCACGTGGGCTTCGGGGCGCCATCGAGCGATGCCGGCAGCCGCACCACCGCGCAGTCCGCGTCCAGCCGGATGAGCGCGGCGGCTTCGTGCGCGGTATTCGTCGCGGGTGCTGGCGCTGAGGGTGTGGCAGCTCCGTGCGCGGTATTCGTCGCGGGCGCTGGCGCTGAGGGTGTGGCAGCTCCGTGCGCGGTACTCGTCGCGGGCGCTGGCGCTGAGGGTGTGGCGGCTCCGTGCGCGGTACTCGTCGCGGGCGCTGGCGCCGGAGGCGCGGCGGCTGCATGCGCGGTGTCTTTGCTTGGCACTGAAGCTGTGGGCGCGAGCATGAAGGCCGCCGCGACCCGGCCCGGACTGAGCGGGGCGCGACTCAACAGGCGGCTCGCCAACGAGGCGAGCACGGAGGGCAGGCGTGCCCCGGGAATCGTGCCGGGCTTTTCAATGGGGCGACTGCGGGACAAGTCCCGGTCCGCCGGAGGGTCACCAGGATGTCCCCACCATCGCCCCAGGTCACGAACTCGAGCGATGCGCTCCACCGACGCGTGGAACGGGCGCACCCCCGCGAGTTGGTCGAAGAAGCGCGCGCCCTCCAGCGCTGCCAGCGTGACGTCCAGGGACTCCTCGTCCACACCCGGCGCGCCCACCCACCACTCCGCGACGACCCGCACGCCCGCAGCCTTCAGGGCTTGATAGCCCTGGACGAGCTGCTCCACCGGAATGAACCGGCGGTCGATGTCCATCACCCGGCCGTTCTCGATGAGGCAGAAGCCCACCACCACCGTCTGGCAGCCGCTCTCCACGAGCACGTCAGCCGCCAGGAGTGAGCCAAGCGACACGTGGCCCGCCCAGCGTGCCCCCCCGGTGAAGGCGCGCACATCCTTCAGAAAGCAGGCACCGAGCCAGCCCGCGCTTCGCCGCGCCTCCGGTTCCGCGTCACCGGCGGGCGGTGCCTCCAGGTATGCCCAGTCCTGCTCATCGCCCCATGGGTAGGGAGCGATGACCTCCAGCCCCAGCCCATCGGGGACCCACAGGACATCGTCAGCGCCAGGGGCACCGTCCAGCGGAACCACCCGCCAGCTCAGCGGGGGCACGTGTTCTGGAAACGCGGCGCGCCGGAAGGCCGGCATCCGCGCCAGCACCTTGCGATGCGCCCAGCCGAAGGGCCCCGCGACCTCCAGGGCGACGTGGGCCGGACACGCCTGCGCGAGTGTCACCGCGGCGGGAAGCTGGAGGTCTCGCTCCAGCCACACGCGGACACACTCCGCTTCCTCGAAGCGCGCGAGGACACCCGCCACGTCATCCGAGTACGACGCGGGCAACCCCGCCACACGCTGGACATCCCCGCTCCGCTCCGTCGTGCCGGACTCCAGCTCCACATCATCCAACCGCAGGTGGACACCGTGAGGCGGGCCGGAGATGGCCGTCAGCACCGCGCCCAGGGCCCGCAGCTCCGGGATGGGGCCTCTGTCGCGAAGTCCCTGCGCGACTCGCAGCAGGAGCAGCTCGCGCATCGCCTGCGGTGACGGGGGCGACGACTCGCGGGCCAGGGCCTCCGCCTCCACCGACTCGGCGGAGAAGACCCGGCGGACGAAGTCCCTCGCCAGGTCCAATAGGTGCCACCCCTCGGGGACTTCCGGAACGAGCGTCACGTCCCGGTGTGGCGGTAGCACCAGCCACTTCATCTCCCCTCCTCCAACGTCGGAGGTGCGCCGGCCCTCGGGCCTCCCCACATCAACGTGCAGCGAAGCTCCACGGTGTGGCGCCCTCCAGGACCTCTGAGCCAGAGCTGCTCTGGCCCGGGCAACATCTCCGAGAGGATGACCTCTTCCTTCTGCTCCAGCAGGTTGAGGAAGACGCGCAGCAAGGGCGGGCTGCGCACGTCCACCAGCACGGGCTTTCGCTCCCCCTTGAACTTCGCGAAGACACACTCGGGAAGGCCCCGTGCATCCCACAGGCCCACGGCGACCCGCAGCCTCGAGCGGTCATCCTTGCACGCGAGCAACACCTCACACGCCGCTGCGTCCAGCCGCCACTGCTCACGCTGCACCACCACCCCACCGAGCGTCACGCGGGGCGTGTGCGCTCCCAGCGACACCCGCAGCGGACGGATGCGCGGGAGGGAGAACGCCGTATGCACCGCGCTCTCCAGCTCGCCGTTGTAGAGACACACCTCGGAGCCGAGCCGCTTCGACACCAGCCGCGCGCTCTTCCCGTCGCTCTCCACGAACAGGTCATCCAGGGGAATCCGCCACGCGGAAGCGCGGGAACTCACCCCGCCCAGCTCCACCACCGGCCCTGGAAACTCCGACGGCAACAGCCCCGTGCGACGCGAGGGCAGCACCGTCACCAGCGGCATCGCGCGAGGAAGCGCACCGAGCGCTCTCACCATCGCGCTCTCCACCTTGCCGCGCGCGGGATGGAACTGGAGCGCCCAGCCCCACACGAGCGCGGTGTCGTGGATATCTCCCATCACCAGCGTGTAGTCGCCCTGCCCCCACGCCTCCACGTCCTTCGCGCCAACGAGCAGATCCACCGACGTGACGAGCGGCAGTGCGCGAGCCATGTCCCAGGCGGGCGGCTCCACCGCACCCAGCTCGACGGTGCGCGCGTCCGCGCTCGGAATCGACTGAGCGAGCAACTCCGCCATGGAGGTGTCCAGCGGCACCGGCAGGTCCGCGCTGGCCGCCGCCACCTTCCAGAAGGGAACCGTGCGCGAGCCCACCTTCTGCGCCACCGCCGCGCGGGCCGCGTCTCGCGTGCGCCAGGCCGCCTCGGCCATCCACGCCAGCGCCGGCTCCATGCGGGTCCCCAGCTCCCGGGCACGCTCGCCGCCCACCTCGAGCCGCAAGTCGCCTCCGCACTCCTCCCGAAGCGCGAGCCGGTCCTGGTAGAAATTGTGCGACTCGGACGCGGGCCCTCGCTCCGTCGGAGGAGCCACGCCCCACTGCTCCTTCGCCCGCCTCGCGAAGGCATCCTGGAGCGACATCTTCCCGCTCGCGTCCGCCGCGCCGTAGCGCCCCATCAGCTCCAGCAGCGCGCTCAGTCCCTCGACGTGACGTCGGGCCCCCCCGCTCGGCAGGGCGGCGACACGTTCGGCCAGGTCATCCACGGGATGGTGCACCGCGGAGGGCACCTCGAGTTGGTGCGTGAGCAGCGACTTGTCACAGCCCAACCGCAGCGCCTCGCGGGCCAGACCGGGCGCCACGCCCAGCGACGAGGCCAGGGCCGCCAACGTGCGCGTCCCATCCGCCAGCTCCACCAACCGAGGCAGCAGCTCCTCCGCGCTCTCCGGCGTGGGGCCCGACTTGCGCGCGGGCATCTCCGCGAATGCCTTGCGGCGCGGCACCAGCCACGAAGCGATGTCGGGGTCGAACGCGATGGCTCGCACCAACCCCTGCACCAGCCACGAGGCCGCGAAGGTGTTGCGCCCCACCAGCGTCTCGGGACCGGACCAGCGCAACGTCACGCCCGTGGGAGCGGACGGGTCCACACGGCCGTAGTTGATGGGGCCAAAGAAGCCCATCGTCTCGTTCTTCGCGCACAGCCGCTGCAGATAGCTGGCGACCTGCCGTCGGAGCCGCGAGCCTTCTCGTCCCGCGAGCAGGTCCTTGGCCACCGGCGGACTGGAGCTGGCCACGGCCTCCAGGAAGCGCGGCTCGCGACACAGGGCCACGGCCTGGGCCTCCACCGCCGCAAGCTCGCGCTCCATCGCCTCCGCGAAACCCGCCTCGGCCTCCTGGGCCGCCGCCGCGCGGACATTCCACTCCGCGAAGCGCTCGGGAGACTCCAGGCCCTCCGTGTTGACGGGTCGCCCCGCCTTGAGCGCCGCCAGCAGCTCTCGCGGAGGGCGGCGCACGCGAGGCCCCTGGGCTCGCAGCGCCTCCAGCCCGCGCCGCTCCGCTTCGAGACGACGCGCCCACGCCGCCGACTCCGGGCATCCCAACCGCTCCAACCAGTCGAATGGGAAACCCGTCGTCCGCACGACGAGGTGAGGAAAGAAGGTCCAGCCCTTCATGGGTCACATGCCCTTCAACCTCGTGGGGCGCCCGAAGGCGGCCCGAGGCCAGCCGTTCAGTCGTGCTGCTGAGCCGTCAGGACAATCTCCTGCCCCGGCACCGCCAGCACCCACTGCTTGCTCGCGGCGCCAGGACAACTCACCACCACCTCCAGCTCCCTGCCGGCCTCGATGGAGGCCTTGTTCACCGGCGTGCGGTTGGGCAGCGGAGCACCATCCACCTGGACCTGGCAGCCCGGAGCGCTGCTCGCCACGCTCAGCACCCCGCGAGTCCCCGGCTGGGGCATCGCATCCGCCAGCGTGCGCACGTCGATGTCCTCGCGCAGCTGCGTGGTGCCGAACCGCCGCAGCTTGCCGTCCACCGCCGTGGCGATGAGCAACGGCCCCGAGGGCGGTGCCGGCAGCGTCTGCGCGCCAGACTCCAGGCGCACGCCGCCGACGTACACGTGCTCGCCCTCTTCCAGGTTGCGGAACATGGAGTCGGAGCCGCGCAGCAGCACGACCGCCACCACGGCCACCACCAGCAGCAGGCCGCCACCCATGGCCGCCCACTTCAGCGACGAGCGCCGCTCCGACTCGTCCGCCGCCGCGGGCACCGCGTGCACCTGTACCGGAGGTGGAGGACGCGGCGCGGCGACAGGACTCTGATGCGTCGGTGAAGAAGGCCTGGGTTGCCCGGGGCGAGGCGCCACACCCGCCGCGGGCACCGTCGTCGAGGAAGGCCGCTGGGGCGCGGGCACCGCGGTGTGTCCCGGCTGCGACGGACGCGGCGCGGGGGCCGGCCGGGCAGGCGCGGGAGGCGGCGGCACATTCCCCTGCAGCAACACCACCTCGGTCCGGTCCGAGGCATCAAGCTCCGGGAGCATCGGCAACGGCGGCGTCAGGGCTGGAGGAGGAGGCGGAGGACGATGCGCCACGGGAGGCGGCGTCGGAGGACGCGGGGCCACGGGAGGCGGCGTCGCGGGCCGGGGGGCGACAGGCGCGGGACGAGGGCCGCTGGACGAAACGGGCGGCGCGGACACATTGCCGCTGCCCGTCCCCGTCGGACGCGGGATGTTGCCGCTGCCCGCGGTCGTCGGCTTCGGGCCACTGCTCGTGCCCCGGTTCGGCGTCTTCCCATCGCTGGGGGCCACCATGTCGCCACTGCCGACGTTGCCACTGCCCGTGCCGGTGCCCGTGGGGACGGGCTTGGGATGGCTGCCCGTTCCCGACGCGGACGAGGGCGCGTACTCCACCAGCCGGTCGCCGAGCGTGTCCTTGAAGAACTGGGCCACCGCCGCCGGAGACGAGTTGAGGCGGTGATGCGCCATCACCGCTTCGATTTCCTCACGCATCGCCGCGGCGGACGGAGTGCGGCGCGCCGGGTCCTTCACGAGCGCGCGCAGGACGAGGTCGGAGACGTCCTGCGGAATCTGCGGACGCAGCTGCGAGGGGACGGGCGCGGGGTCTCGAACGATGGCGTTGAGCGTGGCCGCGTCGTGGTCCCTGCGGAACGGCAGCTGTCCGGTGAGCAGTTCGAAGAGCACGACGCCGAGCGCGAAGACGTCGTTGCGCGCGTCCAGCGTACGGCCCGACGCCGCCTCCGGGGAGATGTACGAAATCTTCCCCTTCAGCACGCCCGCCTGCGTGTTCTCCTCGCCCGCCACCTTCGCGATGCCGAAGTCACTCAGCTTGATGGCGCCGTCCAGGGAGATGAGGACGTTGTGGGGGCTGACGTCCCGGTGCACCACCGGGTGCGGAATGCCCGCCGGGTCCACATAGGCGTGCGCGTAGTGAAGCCCCGCGGCCACTTCCGCGACGATGCGCAGCGCGTGCTCCAGCGGCAGCGCCATGCCCTTGCGGCGCAGCTCATTCACCAGCCGCTTCATGTCCGGCCCGCGCACGTACTCCATCAGGATGTACGCGACGCCGTCGGACACGCCCACGTCGAAGGTCTGCACGACGTTGGGATGCGTGAGCCGCGCGTTGGCGCGGGCCTCCGCGAACAGCATGTCCACGAACTCGGGGTTCTGCGCGAACTGCGGGAGGATCTTCTTCATCACGACGAACTTCTCGAAGCCCTTCACGCCCACCTGCTTGGCGAGGAAGACCTCGGCCATGCCGCCCTGGCCCAGTCGTCGGATGATGTTGAGCTTGGTGCTGCCCAGCGAGTTGGAGATGTCGGTGGGCGAGCCCTTGTTGGCCTGCGGGTCGATGTTGGTGGACCCGAACAGGTACTGACTGAGCGCGCGCGGCTCCAACGCCTCGATGTCCTCCAGGGGCCGGTCCGTCAGCTGCACGCGCGCCAGGAACCCCTGGAGCTGTGGCATGTGCGGCACCTGGGCGCTGCCGCCGCAGATGGGGCACTCGATGGAGATGGTCGTCTGGTGCGCACGCAACTGCGCCAGGTACTCGTGCGCCTGGATGCGCTGGTGGCTCACCTGGCCGCAGTTGCGGCACTCGCACGGCAGCCACAGCGTGGCCAGCCGGCCCGGCATCAGCTTGGACGAGCGCGCCAGCACCGCCAGCACCGGCGGAGGCACGCGGCAGAGCACCACCTGGGCGCCCTGCGCCGCGGTGTCCAGCACCTGCTCCAGCTTGGGCAGCGCCTCCGGCTCCACCTTGCTGACGTGGCTGAAGTCGAACGCGGCGCGCCCCTCCAGCCCGGACGCGAGCCTGCGCACGTTGAGGTCGCCCTTGAGCGTGCTGGCCAGCGAGATGAACGTGACGTCGTCCTGGACGATTTTCAGGTGCTGCGGGAGCTCCGACTGCTCCGTCGGCATGCTCGCGCGCAGGTAGCGCATCACCACCGGGTCCACGGTGCCGAACTGCTGACGGCGCGCGTAGTCGAAGAACTCGCTCGGCAGGTCCGCGAACTCCAGCGGGTTGGAGCAGACGGGACAGGTGTGCTCGGGCGCGCGCTCCTCGGCGATGACCTGGGCCTCGTCCACCAGATTCACCACCCGCATCCGGTCTTCGTTGCAGGTGCGACAGGTGTACGGGGCGAGGACGGAGAGCACGCGTGCGACGCCCGCGAAGCCCTCCACCATGTTGAGCTGATCCACCACGACGGGGGGCGCATGAACGACGTACAGCCCCAGCGCGCCCGGAGGCAGCTTCGCGGCGAATTCAATCCACCGACGGACCCCGAAGGAGCTGATGCGCTCCACCCGGCCGAGGTCGACCACCAGGAGCCCCGTGAGCTCCGGATGGGTCGACGTCAGCGGGAAGGTCTCGTCGATGACACCAGCAATCCGGACGTGGGTGATGGTACCCACGCGGAGCCGGCTGATGATGGCGTTGGAACCCTGGCTATCCACCGGCCCTGACCTCATGCAGACAGAACATCAGTGACTTGGGCTGGGCCGCGCGGCGGCGCGCGTCTCCCAGGTCCACCACGCACACGACTCGCGACTCCCGGCCAGCGGTCACCCGGACCGCCACCGTGTCGCAGTGCTCGAGGATGCGACGCAATCCAAGACCCGCTCCACCACCAGACGCATCCACCTTCACGCGCTGTCCCCACCCTTCCAGCGCCCGGGCGAACGAGCCCGGCCGCAGGCCGCCGAAGCGGTCCGCCACTTCCAGCCACATCCGGCCGTCCTCCACCGCGAACACCAGCTCGCAGGCGTCCTCCGCCTCCACTTCGCGCACCTCGGTGCGGCGGTGCGCGTAGCGAGGCTCGCCCCGCGCATCCACCGGCGCATCCAGGAGCGCGTTGACGGCGATTTCATGCACCACGTCCGCCACCAGCCCCGCCGAGACGCGGCTGCCCTGCGCGTCGCTCACCGCCACGGCTGCCGCCGTGGCCGCCGTGTTGATGTCCACCATGCGGCGCAGCGGATGGCGCGACACCTCCGCCTGCTCCGGCAGCAGCGAGCCCTCTTTCCAGAGCGCGCCCAACAGCCGGACCTCCCACATGGAGGGCCCGCCGTCCCGCTCGCGCGTGGCCAGGAGCAGGGCGGGAGGCTCGTGCCGCAGCCATTGCGCGTGCTCGGGCTTGAGCACCCCGTCGAACAGCACCAGGGCGCCCTGCCCTCCCACCCCACCCTGTGCCAGCAGAGGCACCGCCTGCTCGAGCGCGGTGGCGGGCAGGGATGCATCGGCGATCAGCAGGAGGCCCCCGGCCTCCAGGTGGGGAGCGGTACTCAAACGCGGTGCCTAATAGCGTACCTTGACTTCACTGAAGAAGGATTGGGGCGGCGCGGGGAAGCCGTGAGACTCCTCGTAGGCCGCGTTGAAGAGGTTGGAGCCGAGGAACGACACGGCGATGCCGTCGTAGACGTTGAAGCCCACGCGGGCGCTGGCCGTGAGGTAGCTGGGCAGCTGCACGCGGGAGGTGGGCAGGCCCGTCGCCTCGTCCACCTGGAAGCCCGGGTCGAAGCGCGGCCCGACGAAGAGCGCGTACAGCTCCACGAAGGCCACCTTGCCAATGTTGGTGCGGCCACGCGCGTAGATGCGGTGCGTGGGCGCGTAGTCCAGCGGCGTCTCCGGGCTGTCGTCGAAGGGCACGTTCTTCGCGTCGAGCAGCTGGTAGGCCACGTCGAACGACGAGTTGATGGACGGAATCTGCGCCGCCGCCTCCAGCTCCAGGCCGGCGATGCGCGCGTCGCCCATGTTGCGGAACTGGGACACCGAGCCGAAGACGAGCTCCTGATTGATGAAGTTCTTGGCCACATTGTAGAAGCCCGTCGCCGTCAGGCGCACGCGCCGGTCGAAGGGCCAGAAGTCCACGGAGCCCTCGAACGTGTCCAGCGTCTCCGCGCGAAGCTCGGCGTTACCCACCAGCGTGGACGCGTACATCTGCTGGTTGATGGCCAGCTCCGCCAGGGTGGGCGCGCGGAAGGCGCGGCCGTAGTTGGTGCGCAGCGTGAGCAGCTCCGGCACCGCGTGGAAGACGATGCTGGCGCGCGGGGAGATCTGGTCGGTCCGCTCGCGCCAGACGACCTCGGGAATCTGGTAGCGGTCATACCGGGCGCCTCCGCTCAGCACCAGGCGCTCCGTCAGGCGGTACTCCGCGTCCACGAAGCCACCGAGGATGGTCTGCTTCGTGTCGTCCATGGACAGGCCCGGCAGCACGTTGGGCACGTTGACCTGGTCCAGCTTCAAGTCGCCACCGAACGTCACCGACACCGGGCCCGCCGAGTACAGCGCGCGAACCTCGCCACCCAGCCGGCGGCGCTTGCCCAGCGCGCGCGTGGGGTCGCCACCGAAGGCGTTCTCCAGCACCACGTCGCGGCGCTTGAAGAAGCCGTACGCCTGACCGAACAGGCGCAGGTTGTCCGTCACCTGCTGATCCACCTGCGCGGAGGCGTTGAAGTTCTGGACGGACTCCTCGTCGTTCGGCGTGTAGTGGCACCGGCCGCAGTTGCCCACGGTGGAGATCTGCGTGTGCGAGCCACCCGGACGGCCAATGGTCGCGTCCGTGAAGTCCGCGTCCAGCGCCAGGGGCCCCACGCGCACCTTGCCGTTCACCTGGTGCACCATCGAATCCTGGTTCGTGTCCACCAGGCCCGTGGCGGGGTCATTGAAGAGCTGAGGACCATCCGAGCCATAGCCGTAGTAGCCCAGCAGCGCCTCCACGGGGCCGCCGCGACCGGCCACGTTGCCGTGCAGGCGCCACGTCTGGTCCTGGCCCGCGAGGATGCGCGCCTCGGCGCCCACGTTGCGTCCCGGAGCGATGAGGTCCGCCGGCTGGCGCTCGATGATGTTGATGACGCCGCTGAAGGCGTTGGAGCCGTACAGCGAGGAGCCCGGGCCCCGGATGACCTCCACCTGCTTGAGGTTGACGAGCGGCGTCGTCTCGTCCGCGTAGAACTGGCCCGTCCACGGGTCCGTCAGCGGGCGGCCGTCCTTGAGCAGCAGCAGCCGGTTGGACAGGTAGTTGGAGCCCAGGCCGCGCGCGCTCACCGCCGCCTTGCGCATGGACCCGCGCCGGCACTCCATGCCGGGGAAATACTGGATGGCCTCGCACAGCGAGAACTGGCCGGTGCCCTCCAGCTCCTCGGCCGGAATCCAGGACACGGTCAGCGGCACGTCCGCGATGCGCTGCTTGCGCTTGGAGGCCGTCGACACCACCGCCTCGCTCAGCACGCGGTTGACCGACTCCTCCAGGGCATCCGCGCCGCCCAGCGGGTCCTCACCGGGCAGGCTCGCCAGTCCGGACGGGGGCGGCATGGGCCGGTCCGTGGTGGGCTGGGCGAAGGGCGCGCTGATGGGGACGTTGTCGGTGGCGACCGGCGCGTGCGGCTCGCGGGTCGTCGCGGGCAGCACCGCCCCGTGCGAAGGGGACGGGGTGCCCAGCGGATCCTGCGTGGTCGCGGTGGGGCTCGCCACCGGAGCGGCGGGAGGACTCGCTGGGGGGGACTCCACGAAGGGCGAGGGGGCGACCGGCACCGGCGGCTCCGCCGTGACGGACTCTCCACCCTGGGACGGATCATCCGTCTCGGGGCCAGCGCCCAGCACCGGAATCTCCGAGTCGGGGATCGGCGCCTCCACGGGCCTGGTGGACTTGCGCGTCTTCGGGGGCTTCTTGGCCGAGCGCGGGGGCTTCGTCGCGGGCGTCTTCGTCGCTCCTGGGACTTTCGTTCCCGGCGCGGCGACGCGCTTCTTGCGCTTCACCTTCGGCGGCGACTCGGCCGCTGCGTCGGCGGCCTGGGCCTGGGCCACGGACGGATGGGCCAGGGCCAGCGCGAAGAAGAGGACGGACACCACCATGGCGGCGCGGTTACCTTGGCGCCCCGCGTAAGCTCCCACCGCACCTCGCAGCGGATCAGCAGACACTTTCGAGTGCATCGTTCTCACATCCGCGGAATGGGAGGAGCCCCCGCGGTCCTGTTCGCCCCTGTTGGCGGGCGCGGCGCCAGGGCAATCGGTCTTTGGACGAATTCGCTCACCTGCACGCTCGCGCCGTAGGAAAACAAGCTACCCCAGAGGACCTGCTGGGCCAAGTCGGTGATTCTCATTCCCTGAAACTCAAGAGTGTTTCGGGCTGGCGCGTCCAAGGTTGCGTCAATTCAGTCATCCGGCTGTTCGGCGGCCACGGCGAGGTCGCCCGCGAAGGACGGGAGGGAGGGTCCCAGTTCCTCGGCTCGGACCAGGACTTCCGCGTCCACGCGCAGGTCCGGCGCGTCGGCGAAGACGGGCTGGCGGCGGGGCGGACCCTGGGTCACGAGACGTCGGAAGTCCTCGAAGTCCTTACCCTGGACGCGGGCGAAGGGCTCGAAAGGAGCCACGGCGCCCACGGAACCGAGGGCCGCGTCCAGCGCCGCCTTGTGGTTGCGCAGGTCGACCAGGACGGCCCCCGGAAGCCGGGCGCTGCGGAAGAGGATGCGCAGGTCCTTGTCCTTGGGGACGTGGGACATGGGCACCAGGGCTGCCTCGGCGCCCTTGGCCTCCAGCATCTTCAGGGCGGACTCCACGTTGGGGACGGGGGCGAGCTTGAAGTGCCGCTGGGCGTCCAGGTCCCCTCCCAGGACGGCGTGGGTGACGAACTTGGGATCCGCGGGCCCCGCGCCCTTCACCAACGCCAGGCGCTTGCCGGCGAGGTCCTTCACCACGCCCTTGTGGGTGGAGACGATGGCCCAGCGCTGCTGCGACTCGCCGGGACGGGACGCCCAGGCCAGCGGCGTGGCGCGGGCGCCGAGCTGCACGGCGGCCCACCCCTCCACCACGGCGAAGTCCACCAACCCATCGGCGATGGCGCGCGAGAAGTCCTCGTAGCGGCCAAAGCTCTTGGCGGCCACCGGGCGGTCCATCGCCTCGGTCAACTTCGCGGCCAGGGCCTCCGCGTACTGGAAGCGCTCCTGGCCGTCGCTCAGCGTCGTGGCCAGGAAGACGCCAAGCGTGGCCTTCTTCGGGGCCGCGCCAGCGGGGGTGACGAAGCAGAGGGCCAGCGCGAGGCTGGCCAGGACGAAGCGGAGCGTCTTCATGGGGTGGTCTCCTCCGCGGTGGCTCCGGTCGGCGCCGCGCCCGAGGGCTCGGCGAGGCCATGGAGGCTCTGCAGGCGTTCCTTCCACTCACGCACCTGGGCCTGGCGGGGGCCGGGGCCGGAGGCGAGATAGCGGCGCCAGGCATCCACGGCCTCGGCGGGTTCGTGACGGCGCTCCTGGGCGTCGATGCCCAGGTTGAGCGAGGCGACGGCGACGGCGGACTCCAGGCGACGCCACGTGGCCAGGGCCTCGGACGACTTGCCCTTGCGCCAGTCGACGCAGGCCTGGTTGTGCTGGAGCAGCACGTCCTCGGGCTCGGCGGTGAGCGCGGCCTTGAGGGCCTTCTCCGCGCCCTTCATGTTGCCGGAGGCGTAGGCCAGCGAGGCCTCGCGCCGGTGCAGCGCGCCCGTCAGCGACGCGAGCCACCGGGGCTGGCCCGGCATGGGCTTCTTGGACGCGGCGGTCAGTTGCTTGCGCGAGGCCGCCACCTGCCCCTTCTTGTAGAGGACGAAGGCCTCCGCCAGGGCGCGGGTGTTGGGCCAGGCCCAGGGCTGCGCCGGGGTGAGGGCCTTCTTCAGCGCGGCGCTGGCCTCCGCGTGGCGACCGCCCTCCGCGCGCGTCAGCCCCCGGGCGAAGAGGACCAGCTTCGTCAGGTCCGTGCGCTTGCCGGTGCCCAGCTTGTCCACCGCGTCCAGGTCCCGGTCGGCGCCTTCGACATCTCCCGTCTCCAGGCGGGCCAGCGCGCGACGCACCAGCACGCGCGGCAGGTTGGCCTGCGCCACGCTCGCGGCCGTGCGCGACGGCCCCACCTCGGTGAGCCGCTGCACGGCGGCGTCCACCTGTCCCAGCTCCACCTCCGCGAGCGCCGCGCCCACGGACGCTTCCGCCTGCTGGTCCGGCTCCTCCGTCTGCTTGCCGGCGCGACCAAAGGCCTCCAGGGCCGCCTGCGCGTCGCCGGCGCCCAGCCGCGCGTAGCCCAGCAGCAGCTGCTCCCGCCACGTCGCGCCCGGCAGCGTCGCGCCCTGCTCCATCACCTTGCGCGCATCCGCGTAGCCGCGCGTCTCCATCAACGCCGCCGTCAGCCTGCGGGCCATGAGGGCGCTGCGGTCCAGGTCGAACGCACGGCGCAGGTCGCGCACGGCGTCGTCCGCCCGCCCCGCCCCGCCCCTGTCCCGGGCACGGTGCGCGAGCGCGCGGGCCAGCCACTGCTTCGCCCCGGCGTGCGTGGGCTCCACCTGGAGCGCGTTGCCGTAGTCCTCGATGGCCTGGTCCCACTGGCCGGTGGCGAAATGGTCCGCGCCCAGCAGCATCCAGCCCAACGCCTGCCTCGGCACCATCTCCACGACGCGCCGGTGCACCTCCACCGCGCGCTGGAAGCGGCCCGCGCGGCGGTTGACGGAGCCGAGCGATGCCCACAACTCCACGCTGCTCGCGCCCGAGCGCACCGCGGCCTCCAGGAACTGGATGGCCTCCTCGTGCCGGCCCTGCGCCTGGAGCGCCTTGCCGACCGCCATCTGTCCCAGTACCAGTCCGGGCTGCAGCTCCAGCACCTTGCGGTACGCCTCTTCGGCGGCGGGGGCCTGCTTCTGCGCCAGCCGCACGTCACCGAGCAGCAGGTACGCGGAGGGCGACGCCCCCAGCTTCACCATGGCCACCGCCTGAGCCTCAGCGCGAGGCACCTCGCCCGAGGCGAGGTACAGCCGGGCCAGCTTCTCCTTCGGCTCGGCCACCTGCGGGAAGCGCGTGGTGACCCCCTCGAGCAACGTCCGCGCCTCGCCCAACTTTCCTTCCAGCTCCAGCACGCTGGCGAGCCCCTGCTGCACGGTGGGCGACTCCGGCCGGCCCGCCTGCGCCTGGGTGAAGGACGCGCGAGCGGCCACCGCGTCCCGGCGCAGCACGTGCGCCCGGCCCAGCAGCTCATGGACCTGGAAGTCGTTGCCAGCCAGCTTCGCGGGACGCAGCGTCAGATACTTCTGCAACCGTGTCACCGCCGCGTCGCCCTGCTGAGCGAAGAGGTAGTAGCTGGCCAGGTAGTAGTGGACGATGAGGTGCTCGGCCTGGTCCGCGCCGGCCACCTGCTCCAAGAGAGGCACCGCCTCCGGGAAGCGGCGCAGCTTGAAGAGGGCCACGCCCAGCGGGTACGCCAGGGACAGCTCGGACGCATTCGCCGCCTGCACGGGCTTGACCCGGTCCACAGTGCGCGCCCAGTCCTGGAGCGCGTTGGCGGCGGAGCCTACGCCCGCGGCGGCGGCGACGGAGCCCGGCTCGGCGGCCAGGGCCTGCTCGAAGAGGGCCAGGGCCTTGCGGTATTTCTCGTCCGCTTCCTTCTTGTCACCGGAGGCGCTCGCGGCGCTGGCGGACACCTGGGCCGTCTCGCCGTCCTTCACCAGCCGCTGCGACTCGGACATGGGTGGAGGGCGGTACTGCGCCAGGGCGGGAGGGCCGGCCAGCGAGGCCAGCAGAGCGAGCGCCGGGACGAGGCGTCGCATGGGGGTGTGGGGTGTGCGGCGCATGCGGGTGTCGTCCAGGGGTCAGGCGGGGCTGTACTCGGCCACGACGACGGTGATGTCATCGCGCTGGGGCTGGCCGGCGCTGTGCGCGCGGGCGTCCGCGAGCAGCGCATCACGCAGCGCCTCCGCGGACAGGTGGGCATGGGCTTGCACCGCCGCGGCCAGACGCTGGGTGCCGTACATGCGCCCCGCCCCGTCCCGCGCTTCGGTGATGCCGTCGGTGTACCAGACGATGATGTCCCCTGGCCGCAGCTGCGCCTGGCGGGACGAGAACTGCGACGTCACGGACGCGCCGAGCAGCGGCCCGCGCGCGGGCAGCGAGGCCACCTGCCCGCTGTGCTTGTTGAAGACGAGCGGGCTGGGGTGCGCGCCCGCCGCGTAGTCCACCAGGCCGTTGGACACGTCGATGACGGCCAGGGCGCTGGACATCTGGTGCTCGCCGCGGCCCACGTTGGCCAGCGTCACGTTCAGCGCGGTGATGAGCATCTGCGCGTTGACCTCGGTGGGCTCGCGCAGCGTCATCGCGGAGGCGAAGCCGCTGGTGGCGCTGGTGGCGACCAGCGAGGTGGACAGGCCGTGGCCCGTCACGTCGCCAATGCCGATGACCACCCGCTGCTCGTCCAGCACCGCGCGGAACCACCAGTCGCCACCACACGCGTCGGCGGTGACGACGAGGCCGGCGATGCGCAGCGGCCCCACCTGCACGGCATCTCGTCCGGGCAGCAGCGTCTCCTGCACCGTGCGGGCAAGGGACACCTCGCGCTCGAGCTGGGCCTTGGCGCGCACGTCGTCCAGCAACACCTTGATGCGCTCGGCCATGTGGTTGAACACCACGCCCAGCGTCTTCACCTCGCGGCCAGCGCCGGTGGCGGACTGGGTGCGCGCACCCAGGTCTCCGGCGGCCAGCTGCATCACCTTGTGGGTGAGCACGCCCAGCGGACGGGTAATCCTGCGGCTCTGGAACGCGGCGACCACGCCCGCCAGCACCACGAAACCCACCCCCAGGGCGAGCATGCGCCAGGTGTTGGTCTCCATGGTGGCGCGCTTGTCACGCTCCAGCTCCCCCAGCTGATTCTGGAGGGCGCGCAGCGAGTAGCTGATGACCACCAACCCCATGCCGCTGCTGGAGCCGTAGTTGATGGGCTCGTGAATCTCGTACACCGCCTGGTTCTGGAAGAACGCCTGCACCAGTCGCTGCTCGACGACTCGCTTGGCGGGCGCATCATCGGAAGCGCCATCGGCGGCGGGCTTGTCGGGCGCATCGGCGGCCTTCGGCTCGCTGTCCGCCATCACCACGCCCTCCGGGTCGATGATCTGCACGCGGAGGATGTTGGGGTTTGCCCCGACCATGGAGCCGGCCACGCCCTGCAGGAAGTCGTAGTTGTTGTCGCGCAGGTTGGTGACGGAGGTCAGCGCCAGCGTCCTGCCCACCGTCTGCCCCAGCTCGCGGGCCTGCTCCTGGATGCGCTCGGTGGAGCGGCGCGCGGTCTCCTCGAACTGGGACTGCGTGGAGGCAACGGACAGCGCCGCCACCATGCCGACGATGACCACCACCAACGCGGTGGTGGTGAGCAGGAGGATCTGGTCCAACCGGAGGCCACGGATGGCCGCCACATTGGGCAGCTCCCCGGCTTCCAGCGGAGCGATGAGCGTGCCCGTCGCCTCGACGTGGGGCAGGCCCACGTTGGACGTCAGCCGCGTGGCGGTGGACTCGCGGGTGCCGGTGATTTCCCGAGAGCCCGTCCGATCGGCGGGCGACAGCGTGCCGCCGGGGGACGTGCCAGGGGACGTTCCGGGCTCGGGTGTGGGGTTCAGACGCGTGTTCGTGCTGGACAAGGACACACCCGGAAGGCCACGCCAAGGCGCGGCGGGGAGCGGGAAAGAGTCGCGACTCTAGCGCACTTCTCCTGCTTCGCGAGACCTTGCCCCCCACGGCACGTCACGTCGGGCCCTCGGGCCGAGGCTTCCCACGAGGTGTGGTGCGCGGGTTGGCCTGGCGGACACTTCACATCCGGTGCGAAGCGGAGCACCGGGCCTTCACCGGGCGTCCGCTCGAAACGCCGGTTAGCATCCCGGACGCATGAAGCCCCACTTCCACGTGTCCGGGTTTCCCGTCCGCGTCCATCCGCTCTTCTTCCTCACGACCGTGGCGACGGGCTGGAGCTTCGCCTCCGGGCTGGCCCACCTGGCACTGTGGGTCGCGGTGGTGTTCGCCTCGGTGCTCCTCCACGAGCTGGGCCACGCGTGGGCGTTCCGCCACTTCGGCTCCACAGCGAGCATCTCCCTGCACGGGATGGGTGGAACCGCGCAGGGCACGGACCAGCTCACGCACCGCCAGTTCGCGTGGGTGAGCTTCGCGGGCCCCGGGGCGGGCTTCCTGCTGGGCGGGCTGGTGTGGGCGGCCTCGGTCGTCACGCCGCTGGGCGAGCAGGGCGGGCTGGTGGGCCTGGCCGTGCGGCAGCTGCTCTGGGTGAACCTCGGCTGGGGACTCTTCAACCTGCTGCCCGTGCAGCCCCTGGATGGAGGTCACCTGCTCGCGTCGCTCGTGCGAGCGCGCAAGGGGTACCGGTATGAGCGGGCCCTGCACCTCGTCGGCATCGTCACGGCGGTTGTGATGATGGGGCTCGCCGTCTGGCAGCGCACCGTCTGGGTCGGGGTGATGGCCCTGATGTTCGGGGTGATGAACCTGGAGCAACTGCGACAGCTCCCCCGCGAGGTCCGCTTCCAGCCCGCTTCACCCCCTCGCCGCGTGGCCCCGCGACGCGCGTCGACGGTGGGCGCCGTCACCCTCGACCAGTTGCTGGGTCGAAGCCCCGCCCCACCCTCCCCCACCGCCACCAACGAAACGGCCACCACCGCCGAGGCCCCCGTCCTCGCCCGACGTCCCGAGCTGGAGGACACCGGACCGGAGGCCCCGCACGACCCTGCCGCGGTGGGACAGCTGCTTTTGGAGAGCGGCCTCGCGACCCTGGCGGTGAAGCCCCTCCAGGAGGCTTTCTCCCGGACGCCCTCATCCCACACGGGACATGCCCTGGTCCTCGCGCTGCTGGAGGCCGGACGCACACCGGAGCTGACCGCGCTGCTCTCGGGGCCTCGGGCCGCGAACCTGTCCGACGAGACGCTGGAGACCATCTCCGTGCGAGCCGGCGCCGACGGGGCGCTAACGGACCGCGTCACGGCCCTGCGACGGGCCGCCACTCCTAAGTTGGATGAGCAAGGCTGATTGCCGCGCCGCGCCACCGGGCGCCCTTTGACCAGGGGGCCGACAGGAGGCCATCTGCACGCTTGAGAAAAGGGGGCGCATCCGGGTTATAGGGGCGTCCCCTCCAGCCAGAGGAAGCCCGCGCGTGTCTCGACCCAGACTCATCAAAGAATCGTCCGCGCCGCTCCCGCTCGACAGGGAGCTGCTGGTTCGTATCCACGACCTCATGGTCAAAACGCGCGTCCTCGAGGAGCGCCTCATCCAGATGTACAAGCAGGGCCACGGCTACTTCTGGATTGGCGGTCCCGGTGAGGAGGCGTTCAACGTCCCGCTCGGCCTGCTGATGAAGAAGGGCCAGGGCCCCGAGTACGACTACCTCCACGCCCACTACCGCCAGTCCGGCACGCTGCTCGCCCTGGGCGAGGAGCCCATCGGCGCGCTGCGGCAGATGAAGAACACGGCGTCGGACCCATACTCCGGCGGCCGCAACTTCGCGGGCCACTTCTCCCTGCGCAAGTACAACGTGGCCCCCGTCAGCTCGCCCATCGAGGTCCAGTACTCCATCGCACCGGGTACGGCCATGATGCAGAAGCGCGTGGGCGGTGACGCCATCACCATCGTCACCGGCGGCGACGCCGGCACGGCCGAGGGCGATTTCGCCACCTGCCTCATCTGGAGCAGCCGCCCCGCCAACCCGCTGCCGGTGCTCATCATCGTCACCAACAACAAGTGGGGCATCTCCACCTCGGCGGAGGGCCAGCACGGCGAAACGCGCGTGAGCGAGCGCGGCAAGGCGTTCAACATCCGCTCCAAGACCATCAACGGCAATGACCCGGTGGAGGCGTACACGGAGCTGAAGGAGGCGATGGAGTACGTGCGCACCGAGCGCAAGCCGTTCCTCCTGGAGGCCAACGTGTCGCGCCTGTACGGCCACTCGTCCGCGTCCGGCGCCAACTACGTGTCCGAGGAGATCGACTGCCTCAAGCAGTTCGAGACCCGGCTGGAGGCCGACGGCGTCCTGACGCGCCAGCAGATGGACGAGCTGCGCAACCGCTACACCGAGGACATGGCCGCCGCCGCCCGCATCGCCCGGGACGAGCCGCTGCCAGCCCCGGAGACCATCTGGAAGCACATCTTCGCGGAGGACAAGTAACCCATGGCCAACATGGCACAGGCCATTCGCATGGCCCTCCACTACGCCGAGGAGAACCTCGGCGTGACGGACATCTTCGGAGAGGACGTCGGCGCTCCGCTCGGCGGCGTCTTCACCTGCACGCAGGGTTTGAAGACGGCGTGGAACTCGCCCCTGGACGAGCGCGGCATCATCGGCGCGGCCATGGGAATCTCGCTGGGTGGCGGTCGGCCCGTCGCGGAGATCCAGTTCTGCGACTACGTCTACAACACCATCGACCTGCTCAAGCTGGCGGGCAACACCTGCTGGGCGAGCAACGGCGACTGGAACCTGCCCATGGTGGTGCGCACCCCGGTGGGCAGCGGCATCCGCGGGTCCATCTACCACTCGCACTCGTTCGACGCGACGATGACGCACATCCCCGGCTGGAAGGTGGTCATGCCCTCCACGCCGCTGGATGCGTACGGGCTGCTCATCTCCGCGTGCAAGGAACAGAACCCCGTCATGTTCCTGGAGCCCAAGGCGCTGTTGCGCGTGAAGGGCGACGAGCGCATCCCCGGCGAGCCGGACGACGACCGCGCGCTGTCGAAGATGATCGACGCGCCCCTGGGTGACCGCTCGCAGTGGAAGCCCCAGTGGCCCGCGGAGCTGGAGGCGTTCGCCATTCCCATTGGAAAGGGCAAGCTCCTGCGCGAGGGCACGCAGCTGACCGTCGTCAGCTACGGCCGCACCCTGCCCCTGTGCGCGCGCGCCGCGGCGACGCTCGCCGACGAGGGCATCAGCGTGGAGGTCATCGACCTGCGCTCGCTGTGGCCCTACGACTGGGAGATGATCAAGACCTCCGTCCAGAAGACGGGCCGCGTCCTGTTCGTCAACGAGGACACCGAGGTGACGAACTTCGGTGAGCACCTCTTGCGCCGCACGGTGGAGGAGCTCTTCTACTCGCTGCTCGCTCCGCCCCGCCTCGTGGCCGGCAAGTTCGTCCCCGGCATCGGCCTGGCCGACACGCTGGAGATGGCCTCCGTGCCCCAGCAGAACGACATCACCGACGCCCTGCGCTCCCTTGCTGGCGAGCAGCCGTAAGCGTCGCACCCACAAGTACGCCGTGGTTCCCGCACCACGGAAAGTTCCGGGCCGCCGTTCCTCTTTGGAGGAGCGGCGGCCCTTTCGTTAGACTCCCAACTGCCTTGTCACAGCCAATCGTCCGGACCGTCACCCCCGCGGGAACAGATGCCCCCGCCTTTCGCATTCGCCGCGCCCGTCGGGGCGACGCGGAGGCAATGGCCTTGCTGCTTCGCGAGCTGGGCTATCCCCAGGGCACGGACCAGCAGACCGTGCACTGGGTGGTGAGCCATCCGGAGATTGAAATCTTCGTCGCGGGCGACCCCCAGGACAAACCGGTGGGCATGCTGTCGTTCTCGCACCGGCCGCAGCTGCGGCTGCGCGGACGCGTGGCCACCATCGACGAGCTGGTGGTGACGGAGACCTGGCGGCGTCGGGGCGTGGGCCGCGCGCTCATCAAGCAGATCCTGGAGCGCTGCAAGGTGCTCAGCGCCCGTCAGCTCCAGCTCGTCTCGCCCATGGCCATCACCCCGGAGGCACGCAACTTCTATACGGCGTGCGGCTTCTCCGAAATCGATGCGGGCGTGTTCCGCCATGTGGAGACAGAGGGCCGCCACTAGGGCCGGCTCCATCGTGTCTCCACCGGACGTCAGCGCTTCTTGAAGCTCTCCACCACCCGGTGGAGCCGCGCGCGGTCCTCGTCGCTCACGTCCGTGAAGCGCACGCCAATGGCCTCCTCCTCATCGCGCACCCACGCGATGATGCCATTGAGGTGGAACTCCTCGCCCGCGATGTCCATGGACAGCCGCACCTGCGAACCTACGTCGTAGGCCTTGCGCGTGCGCAGGCACAGGCCGCCCGCCGACACGTTGATGGAGAACACGCGCAGCGCTCGCGCGGCGTCCTCCGTGTGCTCGAAACGAACCGCGAACTTCGCCGCCACGCGCTCATCGGTGCGACGGTTCGCGTACGCGGAAGGATCTCCTGGTGCCATCTCTGCTTCCGCCACCTTGCTAGTCATGTGCACCCGCTACCCCCTGGCCACTGCTGGCGACCCGCTGCCATCCCAACCTCAGGGATTCTGACGCGCCGAGCCACCCCTTGGGCATCGGTCATCCGGCAAGTGTCCGCTGCTTTCCAGGCACGATTCAAGTGGGCCCCCACGAATGAACTCCATCAGGTAAGTCCCCGCTGACTTCGATTCGGGAGCGTGGGATGCGCGCGTGGCTCGCGGTGTTGACGGGGACCCTCTTCCTGGCGCTCTTGGCGCCTGGATGTGATGACGATGACAACAAGCCCGCGCCCAACGGTGAAGACTCCGGGGTGCCGGGGGACCCGGATGGCGGCGGGCATCCGGGAGACGGCGGGCCGAGCCCTGACTTCGCATGCAACGTCGCAAGGCAGGAAGGCTGTGGAACGGGCCAAAGCTGCCACTTCGCGGACCTGGGGAGCGGCAAGACGGGCAGCCGGTGCTTCGCGGCGGCATGCGACGTCGTCCAGCAGAACTGTGCGCAGGGTCAGCGCTGCACATACGTGAGCGCGGGCGCGACGACGGAGCGGCGGTGCGTGGAGGCGGGTGCGAGCGCGGAGGGCGCGCGGTGCACGCTGGCGCCCACGGATGGCGGCGTCGAATACGACACGTGCGCCGCGGGCCTGTTCTGCAAGGACGAGCGGCAGGACGACGGCGGCACGGGCTTCTTCTGTCGCCGGCTGTGCCACGCGACGACGCAGTGCGGGGATGCGGGCGAGTGCAACACGGTGCTGCGGCTCGCGGGCACGTCGGAGCTGCCGCTGCTGTGCGGGCCGCGCTCGCAGGCGTGCGACCCCTTCGCCCAGGGCTGCACCGCGCCGCTGAGCTGCTATCCGGCCTCGTCGGGCCCCGTCTGTGCGGGCAGCGGCACGCGCGGCACGGGCGAGACGTGCGACTTCAGCAACCAGTGCGCGCCGGGCAGCGCGTGTGTGAATACGGGGCGTGGGCTCAACTGCCGGCCGCTGTGCCGGCCCTCGGGCACTTCCGCCTGTACCGCCGGGACGTGTCGTCCACTGAATGACAATCCCGGTGTGGGCGCATGCATCCCCTGAAGCGGAGTGCCCACGCGGGGTAACTCCGTTGCCCTGAGTGGACGCCGCGAGGCCACGCAAGGGCGGCGAATGCGCACGCGAGGGACACTCGCGGCTCCGTCTCGCCCGGAGACCAGGGAGGCGTGCGCCGCGCGCCTCGGGCCTTGCGCGTGTGTCGGGTGGTCGTCGCGGGAATGAGCGGTGAGCATCGTGCGTCCTCGGGAGGGAGCGACGATGCGAATGTGGCGGACGTGGCTCGGAGTCCTGGCGTGTGTGGGCGGTGCGCAATGGGCGTGCACTCCCAGCAACGCGGAAGACCCCGTGTGGGAAGAGCCCTCTCAGGAGCAGGATGAAACCTCGAATGCGCCGGACGCGTCCGTGGAGGTGGCACCGCCGCTGGTGCTGAACGACGAGGGGCAGGTGCGAACCGCGCCCCCACCCGCGCAACCGACACCGCCGGCCGTGAGCTTCCAGCCCGGCTTCCATCAGGCCCTGCGCTGGTCCTACTCCGTGAGCAGCGTCACCACGTTCCGCATGCGGGTGCCGGTGGCGCGGGCCGGAGAGCGAATCCAGGTGACGTTCCGCGCGGGTGACGGAGCGCTCACGCTCCAGCGCGCCACCGTGGCGCGGGCCGGCGCGGACGGCTCACTGGTGTCCACGCCCGTGGCCTTGAGCTTCGAGGGCAAGCCGGGCTTCAACGCGGGCGCTCGCGCCCTGGTGAGGTCGGACCCGCTCACCTTTCCGGTGACGTTCCGCGACGACCTGGCCATCACCTTCGAGGTTCGCGGCGCGCTGGCGGCCAGCGCCATCAACGCGTTTCCCGGCAGCTTCGCGCGGGTCGGCACGCACTCCCAGGCGTCGGAAGCGCTTGGTGGCGAGGCCTTCGAGCGCTCCGTGGGCGTGGCGACGGTGGACGTGGAGGGCCCCACGGGCCGGGCCTTCCTGGCGATGGGCGACAGCATCACCGAGGGCTATGTCGACCTGCGCAACGACACGCGCAACGCGTGGCCCGCGCTGGTGGAGTCCCAGCTGGGCGTGCCCGTGGTCAACGCGGGCGTCAGCGGCCAGGGCTTCTACGACGCGCTGATGCTGCTCGACGACGAGGTGCTCGCGGTGAAGGGCATCACCGACTGCCTGGTGCTCCTGGGCACCAATGACCTGGGCGACGAGGGCGCGGAGGAGCAGATGGAGACGCGGATGCTCCTGCTGGTGCAGCGGCTGGAGCCCTTCTGCCACGTCTGGGTGAGCACGCTGCTGCCAAAGGAGAAGACGAACTACGGCGCCTATGAGTACGTGAAGTCGCAGCGGCTCAGCTTCAACGCGTGGCTGCGCGCCGGCGGCACGGGCGCAGAGGTCATCGACCTGGAGTCGGTGATGAGGCGCACGGGCAACGTGCACCTCTACCTGGAAGGGCTGGGCGTGGACGGCATCCACCCGAGCACCGATGGCCACCGGGTGATGGCGACCGAGGTGGTGCGCACCCTGCGCGAGCGCGGCCAGTTGTAGCCGCGCGCGTCGCGGCGGCGGCTCAGCGAGGACCGAGCACGCCGTGCAGGACGAGCAGCTCCGCCAGCCCTGGCGGCAGCAGGAGCCAGTCGTTCTCCGCGGGCACCCAGCGCACCGGCGCGCCCGCGGCCTCCAGCTGTGCATTCACGCGCAGCAGCAAGGGCGCGAAGGTCTTCGCGGGCGCATCCCAGTCACCCTCGCCGACCTCGACCTCGACGGCGCCCGGGTCCACGACGAAGGCGTTGCGCCCTTGCAGCGGCTTCACGGCGAAGCCCGGGAGGTAGGGCTGCATGGCCGCCTCCAGTCGCTCCAGCAGCGCGCCGTCCTTGAACGGATGCGACAGCTCGAAGTCGAAGAACGTCGGGAGCTGGGACAAAAGCTCCTGGCGCAATGGGTCCTCTCGGCTGTCGCGCCAGTGATGCTCCGCGAGCTCCATGGCCGTGGCAGGCACCTTCAGCTCCCACGGCTCCAGCTTCGCGAGCAGCTCGCCCATGCGCTCCACCAGCTCGTAGGGAGGCTCCGCGCGCGACACCCAGGCCACGTCGGCCACGGCCTGGCCCCGGCGCAGCCCCGTCACCCGGTCTCCCTTGCGAAGCTGGAAGGGCGGCGCGCCGGACTCCGGCTCCGGATAGAGCGGCGCGTTGAAGAGCCCCTCGCCCGAGTCCGGACGCAGCCGCGCGAAGCCGTGCTTCGGGTTGACGTCCTCCACCGTGAATGTGTCCCTGGCCATCCGACGCCTCCTCCCGGAAAGACTAACCCGTGTTGCGCATGCCGGCCGCGATACCGTTGAGCGAGAGCAACAGGGGTCTGTCGCAGTCACACGCGCTCTCGCGCTTGCGGCGCATCAACTCCACCTGGAGGAAGGACATCGGGTCCACGTACGGGTTGCGCAGGGAGATGGCGCGCTGGAGCTGGGGGTTGTGGTCCAAGAGCCGGGCCTCCCCCGTCAGCCGCTTCACCTGCCGACGCGTGCGCCGATGCTCCTGTTGAATCAGCCGCCACAGCGGGCGCGTGGACGCGGAGGCGAGCGCCGCGTACCGGCCCGCGATGGCCATGTCCGACTTGGCCAGCACCATGGTGACGTTGTCGATGACGGCCTTGAAGAAGGGCCACTGGCGGTACATGCGCTTGAGCAGCGCGGGTCCACCGGGCTCCTTCGCGAACGCCTCCAGAGCGGAGCCCACGCCGTACCAGCCGGGGATGATGGCCCGGTTCTGCGTCCAGGCGAACACCCACGGAATCGCGCGCAGCGTCTCCAGTCCTCCCGCCTTGCGCTTGCTGGGGCGCGAGCCGATGGGCAACGCGGAGATCTCCTCCACCGGCGTCGCGGCGGTGAAGAGCTCCAGGAACCGGGGGTCGTCCCACACCAGGGCGCGGTACGCCTCGCGGCCCGTCTCGGCCAGCGTGTCGAACGCGGCGCGAAACTCCTTCTCGTCTTCCGGCGACGGGCGCGGCTGCGCATCCAGCAGGTGCGGCAACACCCCTCCGACGATGAGCTCCAGCGTGCGGCGTGCGAGCTCCGGGCGCGCGTACTTGTGGTCCAGCGCCTCGCCCTGCTCCGTGGCCTTGTAGCCCCCCGCCACCGCGCCAGGAGGCAGCGCGAGGATGGCCTCCTGCGCCGGGCCACCACCGCGAGCCACCGACTCACCTCGTCCATGGAACAGCCGCAGCGGGACCGCCGCCTCGCGCGCCGCCTCGGTGAGCGCCACCTGCGCGCGGTAGAGCGCGGCGCTGGCGGCCAGCAACCCCACCTCCTTGCCCGAGTCGCTGTAGCCGACCATGACCTCTTGCGCGCCCCGCGCGTCGACGTGCTTGCGGTATTCGGGATGCGCGAAGAGCGTGCGCAGCACGTCCGGTCCGGAGTCCAGCGCGCCCAGTTGCTCGAACAGGGGCACCACGTCCACGGTGGCGCAGCCCCGCCGCGCGTCCCACAGGCCCGCATGCTTGATGCAGCGGAAGGCCGCGAGCACGTCCTCGGCGGTGCTGGCCATGCTGAGGATGAGCGTGCGGCAGGCGGGCTCTCCCGCCTCGGCCTGGGCCTCGCGCAGCTTCTCCAGCACCGCGAGCAGGCGCTTTCCACCCTCCGACGGCGCGGGCCCACCTGGCTCCAGCGAGGCCGCCGCGCTCACCGCGTCCTCGGCCGGAACACGGGCCTCCAGTTCGGCCAGGGACAGGCCCAGCGCGCACACCCGCTCGCGCATGCGTCGCACCTGTCGGAGCCCCGCGTTGCCGGCCTTCGCCTCCACCAGTGAGCGCGCCAGCAGGTCCAAATCGGCGAGCAGCGACTCCGGCGTCCGGTACGCGCTCTCGGGCATCGGCCCCGCGTCGCCGGTGCGCTGGGCCAGCACATGGCGCAGCGCCTGATGCAGCCGCTCCTCCATGAAGCGCAGCTTGCGACGCCAGGGCTCGCCCACGGTGCGAGGCCCCAGGCGCTGCTCGGCCTCGGGAAGCTGCGCCGCATCGCGCTCCAGCGAGGCGAGCAGCTCCTGTGACGGCTTCGCGTGTCGGTCCGACTGGGAGAGCATCCCTCCCAGGCGCTCCAGGCCCTGCATCAAGAGACGCAGCCCGCGAGCACGGTGCGCGCGCAGCGTGTCGCCGAAGACCTCGGGCGTGACGAGCGGGTTGCCATCCATGTCCCCGCCCACCCACGAGTGGACGCGCACCGGAGTGTCCACCTGCCCGAGCGGCTCGCCGTACGCGCGCTCGAAGGCCCACTCCAGCACCTCGGGCAGCTCCGAGAGTTGCTCGGCGAGCACCTCCTCCACGTACCAGAGGATGTTCTTCACCTCGTCGCCCACGGTAGGACGCTCGCGGCGCAGCTCGTCCGTCTGCCACAGCGTGGTGATCTCCTCGCGGAGCGACTCCACGTTGTCGGCGCTCTCGCGGGGGGTCAGCTCGCAGCGGTCCCGCTCCTCCAGCAGCCCCGCCATCCGGTAGAGCTTCTCCAGCAACGTGCGGCGCACGGCCTGCGTGGGATGCGCGGTGAGCGTCAGCGTCACCTTCATCTGTCGGAGCGCTTCGCGCACGCGTGAGGCGGAAATGCCCGCGTCCTTGAGAGACAGCAGCGTCGCCTCCAGCGAGCCTCGCTGGGGACTGGGGGACTCGGCGCCAGCATGGGCGCGGGCGCGGCGGATGCGGTGGTGCTGCTCGGCCAGATTCACGAGCTGGAAGTAGACCGAGAAGGCGCGAAGCACGGGCTCGGCCTGTTCCAGGGGCAGACGTTTCAGGATGTCCGCCAGCTCGGCCGCGGAGGCACGTCGCCCCGGCACCGGGCCACGCCGCCGCTGGATGGACAGCCGGCGCACCTCTTCCTCCAGGTCGAACAGCTCCTGCCCTTCCTGCTCGACGAGCACTTCTCCCAACAGCCGCCCCAGCAGGCGGACATCACGACGGAGCGGCTGATCCACGGCGCGCATACGAGCCATATGCCGTGGACCGTAACCGCTTCCGCCAGGGTTCGCGCGGGCAATGTCCGGGGGCCCCCACTTCTCGTCCGACTCAGAACCCGAGGTACTCGAGCTCGTCATCCGTCAGCTGATGCAACGGCTGCCGGCTCTTGACCTCTCCCGTCCTGGGGTCGTTGTACAGCTCCGACTCGGGGAGGTTCCGCAGGACCAGCTCCAGCTTGCGGATTTGACCTCGCTCCGAGTCGATCATCTCCCGCTCACGGATGATGTTGGCGATGACCCCAGCGGGCACGACGGTGTCACGGGGAGAGCCGCCTTGAGCCTGGTAGGAGACGAAATCAGACTCTTTGTTCTGGTACTGGATGACCAGGGTGGCCAGACGCTCGGGGTCGATCTGGTACTCGTCGCGAATTCGCTGCAGCCGGCCTTCGCGCTCTGCGATGCGCTTCTCAAGCTCCTCGACCTTCTTCCGCATTGCCCCGCGAAGGTCGGGGGTCGTCTTGGTGTTGTAGCGAACGGACTCGAACAGCTCCGCAGGACGCTCGATGCGATAGCCCATGGTCCAGCTCCTCGTTTGATTCGTCGTATTGGGATGGCCGCGCTGAAGGCAACCTGAACCGACCCGCTGGGGGGGTCGGCCAGCGAGCCACCGCGCCGACGGCTCGGCCAGCAACGAGCTGACCAGGCTCCGTGCCAAAGGGGGGCTCTGATGCGGTCCGGCCATGAGCAGGAGCGGCGCCCCTTCACACCACCTCTCGCCCCCCACCCGACCAGGCGAGCGCCGACGATTCCAGCAGGCACATCCGGTATGGTCCCCCCGTGAGCTTGAGCCGCCCCTTCCCCCGTGGGCTCCTACCCCTCGTCCTGCTGGTGCTGTGCGTCGCGCACGTCGCGCTGGGGCTGGTGCTGCTCCCCGGGAGCATGTTCGCCAAGTACCCCGACAGTGCTCGCCTGCTGATGACGGACCGGATGCTCCCCGAGCAGGGCGCGGACTTCAGCCCGCTCTACCTGCTCCTCAACGTCGCGCTGTCCCCCACTGCGCTGCGGTGGGTCCAGAGCCTCGCGGGCGCCCTCGGACTCATCGCCGTCTATGTGCTCGGCGCCCGACTGCTGTCGCGAGCCGTGGGCCTGCTCGCCGCCGCGCTCGTCGCGGTGACGACGCCGGTGCTGCTTTATGAGGCCACCCTGGAGCCGGACCTCCTGGTGATGGTGCTCAACCTGGGCGCGCTCGCGCTGCTCGCCCACGCGAGGCCTGGCTTCCGGACACGTTGGCTGGTGGGCACGGGCGTCCTGCTCGGACTCTCCGCGGCGACGCGCCCCACGGGGCTCGCCATCCTCGTCCTCGCCACGGGCTGGGTGCTATGGGAGACCCGGCACGCGGCGCGACGCACCGGCCTCAAGGTGGCCGGAGTGCTGCTCGTCACGGGGCTGTTCTCCTCCTGGCTGCCCGCGCAGGTCATCCGCGCGACGGTGGGCTCGCATCTCGGCGCGACCATGAGCGCGGGCGCGGTGCTGCACATGGGCAACCGGCCCGAGGGCACCGGCCTGGGCGCCCAGCCCCCCACGCTCATCAAGCAGTACGAGGCCCAGCTCCGCTCTCCCGAGCGGCCTGACCACGCCCACAGCCTCTACCGCCAGTTCGCTCGCGCGGAGGCAGGTGAAGACCTCTCCCCCACTCGCACCGAGTTGTACTGGATGCGCAAGACGCTGAACTTCGCGCTGGAGGAACCGGGCACCTTCCTGGGCCTCTTCGGTCGCAAGCTGGCGTTCTTCCTCTTCGGCCCGGAGGGACACGACCTGGTCGAAGTGCGCCGGGCCGAGGCGGGACTCGCGGGCCTGCCGCTCCTGAATGCCCAGGTCCTCGGGCTGCTGGGACTCGCGGGGCTGGGCGTGATGTTCGCGCGGCGACGGCCCATCGGTCTCGTCGTGCTGTACCTCGCGGCGAGCACCGCGCTGGCCGTGGGCTTCTACGTGGTGAGTCGTTATCGGGTGGCCGCCCTACCCGCGTGGGCACTGCTCGCGAGCGCCCTCGCCGTCGCGATGTTCGAATCGCGACGTCAGCCTCGCGTGTTGAGCGCCAGCGTGGCGGCCTTGGCGCTGTGCCTGGCGCTGCCGTCATTCTTTCCCTTCGTCCGTGACGTGGACCGGATGTTGGAACGCACCGAGGCGGTCGGCAGCCCGGGCACCGCGCTGAACGAGGCCCTGCGCGCGGGCCACTATGACGAAGCAACGCGGGCCTTCGAACAGCTCCAGGCAGCGCATCCGTTCACCGCGCTCAGCCGAGCCTTGCGCGGTGTCCCCTTCGAGTCACCCGCCGTCGCCGAGCGTTCCGGAGCGCTGTCCGTGGAGAAGCTCGGGCTCGATACGCCCATGGACCTCTACTTCGCCTCGGAGCTGGCGCGGCGAGCGGGCCACTGTGAGCAGGCGCTCGACGCGGCGAGGGCGGCACAGGCCGCGGGCTATCGGGGCGCTCTCTATGACACGTCGCTGGATCCGGCCCTCGTCGTGGCGGACTGCCTGCTCACACAGGGCGACCGCGCGGGGGCACTCAAGGCAGCGGCGGCGTCCCTGGAGCAGCGAGGCGGAACGCTGGATGCGCTGGCCTTCGCGGTCGTGGGAGCCGAGGTATTGCCCGAGGCAGCGGGCGAGCAACGCGCGCGCTGGGAGGCAAGGCTCTTCGCGATGCACGACCTGTTGAGCGCACGACATGCGCGAGGACTGGCGCGCGTGCGGTGGGGTTTGTATGCGGGCGCGCTGGAGGATGCGGACGCGGTGCTCGCCGCCGTTCCCGACCTCGCCGTCACCCACCATCTGCGGGCCGTGGCACTCACGGGCCTGGGCCGATACGCCGACGCGCTGCGAGCCTATGCGCGGGCGCTGCAGGCCCTGCCGGGCTTCAACTTCGCGACCGCACCCCTGGAGAAAGCCGTGGCGGCGGGACTCGCGGCGGCCCCCAAGGCGCCAGCCATGCTGAACGTGGCCGCCGAGCATCACCTCCGCGCGGGACGCCTGGAGCTGGCACGCGAGCTGGCGACACGCGCGAGTACCCTCGCCCCGAATGACGAGGGCCTCGCGTGGCTCGCCAAGGAGCTGGCCGAGGCGCGCTCCTCCGAAGTCCCCATCCCGCCCCCGCCCGCCCCGCCGCAGCTCCGCTCCACGACGACCCCTTGAATCAGAGCGAAGCGCCCGCAGGTCACCGCGCGCGGAACCACGGGAGCGGACTGAACGCCCCCCCAGACACAGGCTCACCGCTGTGTCTCCGCGCCCGCACGCAGGCCCGGTCCGCGCCTTGCAGAACCCCTGTGCACGAGACGCGGCCAACAGCGCCGCTCAGGAGCACAAGGTCATGTGGATGACACGGTGTTGGAAGGTGGCGGCGATGTGCGGCTTTCTGGCCGCGCCCGGGGCCCTGGCGAAGCCGACGACGCTCGCTCAGCCCCCCGAGCGGACAGACACGACTCCCCTCCTCTTCGACGCGGGGATGCCGGAGCGCGAGGACCTCTTCGAGGGCGCGCCGGACGAGATGGCCCCGCCCCGCCTGCGCCACGCGGAGCCCGTGTCCTGCATCGCCGCGCCGGAGGGCCGCCTGTGGGTCGCCTCCACCGAGGAGTGCGGCGACACCGAGTGCATCGACAAGATGACGGTGTGGGTCGGCTCGTGGACCGTCGAGGACGTGGCGGTCGACGTCCAGTGCGACGCCGAGCACGTCATCCTCTCCACCCACGACTGGCGGATGGTCCTCATCTCCGACGGCAAGGGCGACTTCGACGTCGAGGAGTCCACCCTGGGCGAAGAAGAAGCCCCGCTGGCCGGAGGCGAGCTGACGACGCCCGCCTCCGAGAGCTGAACGTCACGGACCGATGCGGCGCAGGATGAGGATGGGGCCTTCGTCCAGCCGCCTGTCCCGCAGGTCAATCTCGCAGTCGATCATCCAGTCACCATGGCCCTCGGGGTCCATGATGCGCTGCTGGACCTCCCAGAGCCGCTGTCCCGACTCCTTCAGGAACGTGTTGGCCGGCTTGCGAGCCTGGGGCGTGAGCACCACGATTTTGTGCTCCTCGTGGTACGGCACCATGGCCTGCTCCAGCTTCGGCGCGGTCCACTCGCCCAGGGCGTTGTCCAGGAGCGACAGCGCATCCGAGTAGCGCTTCTGCCCCAGCGCGCGCAGCAGCCGGTGCAGCTCCTCGCGCACGCGGGCCGCGAAGGCGCGAGGGTCCTCGGTGAGTTCCTTCGGCTTGAGCTCCACGGCCGGCTTCGCCTCGACGACGGCGCCCGGGTTCTTCATCCGCTCCCACTCGTCCACGAGGCTGGAGTCCACCTGACGAATGGTGGCCCGCAGGTGGTCGATGATGTCCTCCACCTCCTCCGTGCGGAAGCGCTCCGGCACCGTCTGCGACAGCGTCTTGTACACGTCGCTGACGTAGCGCAGCAGCACGCCTTCGCTGCGCTGCAGCCCGTACTCCCGCACGTAGTCGTGGAAGGACATGAAGCGCTCGAACATGTCGCGCACCACGGCCTTGGGCCGGATGTTCTCCTCGCCCACCCACGGATGCTTGCGCGCGAAGGCGTTGAAGGTGCCGTAGATGAACTCGCGGTTCGGCTTCGGCCACTCCAGCTTCTCCAGCTCCTCCATGCGGTCGTCGTATTCGACGCCGCGCGCCTTCATCTCTTGAATCTTCTCGCCCTTGAGCTGGTGCAGCTGCGCGTAGAGCACCACCTCCGGGTTCTCCAGGATGGACTCCACCAGCGTCACCACGTCCAGCGCGTACGTCTCCGTGGTGGGGTCCAACAGCTCCAGCGTCTCCAGCAGGTACAGCGACAGCGTGTGGTTGAGGCTGAAGTCGTACTGGAGCTCCTGCGCCACCTTCACCGTGGCCCCCGAGCCGCCCTCGCCGCGCGTCACCTCCACGATTCCCGCGCCGCGCAGCGTGCGGAAGTCCCGCGCCGCCTCCTTCAAGTGTCGCCGCTTCAGGAAGTCCGAGTCATGGCAGCGCTGGATGAGCTGCACCAACCGGTGGTAGCCCCCGGTGCCCCGGATGTGGTCGCTCTGGAGCAGGTTGAGAATCATGCCGTGGGACACGGCGAAGCGGGACTCCAGCGGCTCGGGCATGCCCGTCTGGAGCCGCTCGAAGGTGCTCTTGTCGTACTGGACGAAGTTCTTCTGCGGCGGCTTCGCCTTGGGCGTCTTCTTCTTGCCCGCGGCTTCCTTGGCGGCCTGCTTGACGTTCTCGACGACATACTCGGGCGCCTGGGCGACGACGCTGCCCTCGTTGTCGAACCCCTTGCGACCCGCGCGACCTGAAATCTGCAGGAAGTCGCGCACGCTCAGCGTGGTGAGCTTCTCGCCGTTGAACTTGAAGAGCTGCGTGAAGAGCACCGTGCGGATGGGGATGTTCACGCCCACGCCCAGGGTGTCCGTGCCGCTGATGACCTTGAGGTGGCCGCCCTGGGCCAGCTTCTCCACCAGCAGGCGATACTTGGGCAACAGGCCCGCGTGGTGCATGCCGATGCCGTGGCGCAGATAGCGCTGGAAGTCCTTGCCGTACGGCGTGTCGAAGGGCGCGTCCATCAGCGCGAGGCGGATGGCCTCCTTCTCCTCCTTGGTGGAGAAGTCCACGCTCATGAGGTTCTGCGCCTGCTCGGCGGCGGCGCGCTGCGTGAAGTTCACCAGGTAGATGGGGTACTTCTTGCGCGCGATGAGGTCCTCAATCGTCTCGTGCAGCGCGGACTCGCGGTAGTCGAAGTCCAGCGGCACCGGGCGCTGGGTGCTGCGCACGGTGGCGACCTCCCGGCCGGTGAGCTTCTGGAGGCTCTCTTCGATGATGTGCGTGGGCCCCAGCGTGGCCGACATCAGGAGGAACGTCGCCTGGGGCAGCGCGATGAGCGGAATCTGCCACGCCACGCCACGGTCCCTGTCCGAGTAGTAGTGGAACTCGTCCATCACCACGTAGTCCACCCGGGCGCCCGCGTCGCGCAGCGCCAGGTTGGAGAGGATTTCGGCGGTGCAGCAGATGATGGGCGCGTCGCGGTTGATGCTCGCGTCGCCGGTGAGCATGCCCACGTTCTCCGCGCCGAAGGCATCACAGAGCGCGAAGAACTTCTCGTTCACCAGCGCCTTGATGGGGCAGGTGTAGAAGGAGACCTTGCCCTCGGCCATGGCCTTGAAGTGGAGGGCGGTGGCCACCAGGGACTTGCCGGAGCCGGTGGGTGTCTTGAGGAACAGGTGCTTGCCCGCCAGCAGCTCCAGGATGGCTTCCTCCTGGGCCGGGTAGAGGCTGAGGCCGTTCGTGGAGACGTAGCCGACGAAGCGGTCCAGGATGCTGTCAGCGTCGAGCGGGGGCTCGCCCTTCTTGGGAAGCAGGGCGGCGAGCGGCGCTTGGGACTCAGGGGTGTCCATCACCCGGCGGACTCTAGAGCAGCCACCGTTTCGAGTCCGCTGGGAAATCAGACACCCGTGTCCCACGAACGGTCCTGACCCGGACGCGGGCGCCGGGATTCGGTCCACCCCGCGTCATTGTCCACGCACGCCGGAACGATGTGGCTCGCAGGGCCCGTGCCTACCGTTGCGCGACCTTTCGACCAACAAAGGGGCAGCCTGATGTTCCATCCGTGGCGTCTTGCCTTTCTCGCTGCCTGGGCCTCGTTATCGGTCGCCCAGGCACAACCCGCCTCCGTGGGACAATGGACCGCCGTCCAGAAATGGCCGTACTCGGCGGTCCACACCCACCTGCTGCCCACGGGCAAGGTGATGTTCTTCTCCGAATTCGGAGACGGCGACACCCCCACGCTCTGGGACCCGCAGACCAACGTCCTCACCACGCTGCCCAAGGCGGGCTTCAACATCTTCTGCGCGGGCCACGCCTTCATGCCGGACGGTCGGCTGTTCGTGGCGGGGGGCCACATCGACAATGACTCCGGCCTGCCCTACGCCGCCACCTTCGACCCCTTCAAGCTCACCTGGACGCGGCTGCCGAACATGAACGCCGGCCGCTGGTACCCCACCGTCACCACGCTCGCCAACGGGGACATGCTGGTGATTGGCGGCGCGAAGGAGGACAGGACCAAGAACCTGATTCCTCAAGTCTGGCAGACGTCGAAGAACTCCTGGCGCAACCTGACGGGCGCGAGCCTGGACCTCATGTACTACCCGTGGATGTTCGTGACGAACACGGGAAAGACGCTCATGGCGGGGTACTGGAAGCCCGCGCGCTTCCTCGACACGGATGGCACCGGCTCCTGGACCTCCGGGCCTCGCACCAGCTACGCCCACAGCCGCAACGCGGGCAGCGCGGTGATGTATGACGACGGCAAGGTGCTGGTCACCGGTGGCGACAATCCCCCCACCAACAACGTGGAGATTCTGGAGCTCAACGCCACGAAGCCCACCTGGCGCACGGTGCCGCCCATGCGCTACGTGCGCCGCCAGCACAACAGCACCGTGCTCCCGGACGGCACGGTGCTCATCACCGGCGGCCACAGCGGCCCCGGCACCGACAACCCCAAGTACCCCCGCCTGGAGACGGAGCTGTGGAACCCCGTCACCGAGCAGTGGTCGGTGCTCGCGCCCGCGTCGGCCTATCGCGGCTACCACTCCACCACCCTGCTGTTGCCGGACGGGCGCGTGCTCTCCGCGGGCAGCCGCAACGTCAAGACGATGCAGGTCTTCTCCCCGCCGTACCTCTTCAATGGCCCGCGCCCCACCATCGCCTCCGCGCCCGCGTCCATCGCCTACGGAGAGACCTTCCGCGTCAACACCCCCGAGGCGGCCAGCATCACCATGGCATCGTGGGTTCGCCTGGGCTCCGTCACCCACGCCTTCGACGAGAACCAGCGCTTCATGAAGCTGCGCTTCACCGCCAGCGGAGGAGGGATCAACGTCGTCGCGCCGCCCAACCCGAACGTGGCGCCGCCCGGGCACTACATGCTGTTCCTGCTCAACTCGAAGAAGGTGCCGTCGGTCGCGAAGATCATCCGCATTGGCGGAGGAGGCACGACGCCGCCCCCGACCGACCCTCCTCCCAACACCGGCTACACCGCGGTGGCATTCGGCTCCGAGTGGAAGTACGACGACCGCAACGTCGACCCGGGCTCCGCCTGGACGTCCCCTGGCTTCAGCGACGCGTCCTGGAAGAAGGGCCTGGCCCAGCTCGGCTATGGCGAGACGGACGAGGAGACGAAGATGACGAAGACGACGCCGGCGCAGCCCACCGTCTACTTCCGCCGCAAGTTCACCGTCCACGGCATGGTGGAGCAGGCCACGCTCCAGGTGATTCACGACGACGGCGTGGCGGTGTTCCTCAATGGTACCCAGGTGTTCTCCAAGTACGTCGGCTCCACCGCGCACTCGGCCTATGCCTCCGGCACCGCCTCCGACAACAGCCTGAGCGAGACAACCATCCCCGGCTCTCGCTTCTTGATGGGAGAGAACACGCTGGCCGTCATGGTGAAGCAGGCGAACGCCACCTCCAGTGATTTGTCCTTCGACCTGGAGCTGAAGGTGGCCACCGACGGCATGCAGCACGATGCCCTCATCATGGAGAGCCCCAACGGCGGCGAGACGCTGCGCCCGGGCAACGTCCAGATGCTCCAGTGGATGACCCACGGCGCGGGTGTCGACAACGTGAGGGTGCAGTTCTCGCCCGACGACGGGGCCAACTGGACCACGGTCGACCAGGGTATCCCGAACATCGGTTTCTATGAGTGGGCGGTGCCGGGCACCGAGACGGCCAAGGGCGTGCTGCGAATCTCGGACGCCTCGCGGCCGGACATCGATGATCGCACGGACCTGCCCTTCACCATCTCCCGGACGCCCCAGTTCCAGGCCATCGCCTTCGGCGAGTACTGGAATTTCGATGACCGCAACGTGAACCCGGGCACGCAGTGGACGTCGCTCAACTTCGACGACGGCGCGTGGCGCTCGGGCCCCGCGAAGCTCGGCTACGGCGACGGGGACGAGCACACCGTGATCACCAAGACGACGCCCCTCCAACCGAGCGTCTACTTCCGCAAGAAGCTCACGCTCGGCGAGGCCATCCGCACCGCCAACCTCCGCGTCCTGCATGACGACGGCGTGGCCATCTGGGTGAACGGGAAGCTCGTCTACTCGCGGTACGCCGACAACGGCCTCGGCCATGGCACCTTCGCCAGCGGCGTGTTGAAGGACGCCGTCATCAGCACGGCCAGCTTCGACGGTTCGGCCTTCGTCGTGGGGGAGAACATCATCGCGGTGATGGTGAAGCAGGCCAACGCGGAGTCGAGCGACGTGGCGTTCGACCTCGAGCTGAACCTCGAAGCGAAGTAGCCACCTGGCGGCCCCGGATGTGACTCAGAGCACCTTCACCGCTTTGACCATGTCCGGGGCCAGCTCCTCGTGGGGGAGGATGGAGAACCCCAGCCGCTTGCTGACGTTCTGCATGGCGCGGTTGCCCGCGAGGATGTCCGCGACGATGCGCTGCATGCCCCACGCGCGGCCCACCTCCACCAGTCGCCGCAGCATCTCCGAGCCCAGGCCCTGGTGCTGCACCTCGTCGCTGATGAGGATGGCGAACTCCGCGTCCCGAGTCCCCCTCAGCCGCGTCAGCCGCCCCACCCCCAGAATCTCTCCGCCGCGCCGCTCGGCCACCAGCGCCATCTCCCGCGCGTAGTCGTTGAAGCAGATGCGCGCCAGCCGCTCGTGCGCCACGCGCGTGCTCAACTGCATCAGCCCCGCGTAGCGCAGGAACACCGTCTGCTCGGAGAGCGTCCGGTGAAAGCGCTCCATCTTCGGCTCGTCCTCCGGACGGATGGGCCGCAGCAACAGCTCCTCGCCGCTCTTCATCTTGAACGGGGACACGTACTGCTGCGGATAGGGCTCGATGGCGAGCCTGGGCAGCTCCGCTTCCGTCACGTCGGGCGGGTGCAGCACCACACGCGCGTCCAGCGCGAGCAATCGCTCCGGTGAGGCCAGCAAGGGGTTGATGTCCACCTCCTTCACCAGGCGCTGCTCGACGACGAGCTGACCGAAGCGCACGAGCAGCCGCTCCAGCGCCGGCAGGTCCACCGGCTTCGCCCCGCGCACCCCGCGCAGCGCCTGGAGGATGCGCGTCTGCTCCATCATCCGCCGCGCGAGCGTCGTGTTCAGCGGAGGCAGCCCCAGCGCCCGGTCCTTGAACACCTCCACCAGCGTCCCGCCCGCGCCGAAGAGCAGCACCGGACCGAACTGCGGGTCCAGGCTGCTGCCCACGATGAGCTCGTAGCCACCCAGCTTCACCATGGGCTGGACGGTGACACCGTCGAAGGCCTCCCCCTGCCCCAGTTCCACCAGTCGCTCGCGGATGCCTCGGAACGCGGCGCGCACCGCCTCCGCGTCCGGAAGGTCGAGCCGCACGCCGCCCACGTCCGTCTTGTGCGTCACCGTGAAGGAGTGGAGCTTGAGGACCACGGGATATCCGAGCGCCTGCGCCTGGACCACCGCGCCCTCCTCCGTGGTGGCGAGCCGCGTCTCCACGGTGGGGATGCCATAGGCGGCCAACAACTGCTTGGACTCGTGCTCCGTCAGGAGCGTGCGCCCTTGCGCGCGCGCGGCGTCCACCAGTCGCCGCGCCGCGTCCCTCCCGCCCGTGGGCTCCTCGGCCAGCGTCGGCGTCTCGTACAGGCCCGCGAGGTTGTACGAGTAGCGCCACATGTAATTGAAGATGCGCGCGGCCGTGTCGGGATAGCCGAACGTGGGAATGCCCGCGTCGTTGAGGATGCGCTCGCCCGCGACGACCTCCGAGCCGCCCATCCAGCTCGCCAGCACCGGCTTGCCGGAGAGCTTCGCGTAGGGCTTGAGCCGGTCCGCCGTCTGCGTGGGCTCCGTCATGTCCTGCGGCGTGAGGATGACCAACAGCCCGTCACTGTTCGGGTCCTTCCCCGCGACCTCCAGGGCCTTCGCGTAACGCTCCGGGTCCGCGTCGCCCAGCACGTCCACCGGATTGCCGTGGCTCCACTGGGGCGGCAGAAAGCCGTCCAGCGCCTTCCGCGTCTCGTCGCCGAGCACCGCCAGCTCCCCGCCCCCCGACACCAGCGCGTCCGTGGCGAGCACGCCGGGCCCGCCCGCGTTGGTGAGGACGGTGAGGCGACGACCCGCCGGGCGCGGCTGCTTCGCCAGCGTCTCCGCCATGTAGAAGAGGTCGGAGATGGACTCCACGCGCAGCACACCGGTGCGACGGAACGCGGCGGTGAGCACCTCGTCGCTGCCCGTCAACGTGCCCGTGTGGGACGCGGCGGCCTGCGCGGCCTGCGCGGTGCGCCCCGCCTTGATGACGATGATGGGCTTGGTGAGCGCCAGCTCGCGCGCGGCGGAGAGGAAGGCTCGCGCATCCCCGATGGACTCCATGTAGATGAGGATGGAGCGCGTCATCGGGTCATCGGCCAGGTAGTCGATGAGGTCGCCCCAGCCGACGTCCAGCATGGAACCCACGGAGACGAAGGCGCTGAAGCCCACTGACTCACGCAGGCTCCAGTCGAGGATGGCGGTGAGCAGCGCGCCACTCTGGCTGATGAAGGCCACGTTGCCCGGGCGCGCCATCGACCCGGCGAATGTCGCGTTGAAGCCCGTGGGCGGACGCATCACTCCCAGACAGTTGGGGCCGATGATGCGCATCCGCGCCGCCTGGGCAATCTGGAGGATTTCCCGCTCCAACCGCGCGCCCGCCTCGCCCGTCTCCTTGAAGCCCGCGGAGATGATGATGGCGCCCTGGACGCCCAGCTCCGCGCACTCGCGGATGACATCGGGCACGGCGGGCGCGGGCGTGACGACGACGGCCAGGTCCACCGGCTCCGGCAACGCACGCAGCGACGGCCACGCGCGAATGCCCAGCACGTTGGGGCGCTTCGGATTGATGGGATAGACGGTGCCGCCGAAGGGATTGCTGATGAGATTCCAGAGGACGGTGCGCCCCACGCTGCCCGGACGCTCACTGGCACCCACCACCGCCACGCTGCGCGGCTTGAAGATGACATCCAACGGCTGCCGCGTGCCCTGCTGGTGCAGCACGTTGTAGGAAGGGTCCGACTTCCGGGGGCCAGTCGCGCGCTCGTCCATGAGGGCATCGTGTTTGAAGCGGTGCGGGCGCGCACGCAAGCGCTTCACTCGTCAACCGTGCGGCAGCCGTCATCCGCCCGGCTCTATCGCTCAGTCGAGACCGCTCTTCCCCTCGGCCCAGTACGCCTTCACCTTCTGCCCCGCGTGCGCGACACCGCTCGAACGGAGCCGGGCCCTCACGGCCTGGATGGCGTGCGCCCGCCCCGTCAGGACCAGGTGCGCGCCACGCCGTCGCTCCAGCGCCGCCCGCAGCCGGGCTTCCACGTCCGCGAGATGCGCTTCGTCCGACCGCTTCTCCACCACCGAGGCGCCCGCGAGGCCCAGCTCCCCCAGCACCCCCTCCGACTCTCCTCGCGAGGAGACCTCGAACACGTGCTCGACGTCCGCCGAGCCCGCCTTCAGGTACTTCAGCGTGTGCGCGACGGCGAACGACGTCTCGTCCCCGAAGAGGACCACGGGCCCGGGGAGCGACTTGAGCGCGAGGGAGCCTCTCGGCCCGAAGAACTGGCAGCGGTCTCCCACCTTGAGGTCGCGGCCCCATCGCGCGCCGGGGCTGTCGCCGTGCATGTAGACGAGGAAGCGCGTGGACCCCAGCGTCGAGTCCCAGCCCAGCGGCGTGTACGTCCGCATGCCCACGTCGGGAAGGAAGACCTGCACCTTGTCCCCCGGGCTCCATTCGACGTCACGCAGCCCCTCGCCCACCCACTCCATCCAGCGGAAGTGCGGCGACACGTCCCGCACCTGTCCCACTCGCGCTTCCTTGAACAGGAACCGCCCCAGCAGCCCGCCGATGATTGCCTGCCCCGACGCCATGCTTCTCGCTCCACGTTCGGTGACACCCGTCACGCTTGATTGACGGGCGCCATTCTCGCGCCATCCCAGCCCACCGGGATGAACAGAGATGACGCGCTCATGAAGAAGTGTGAAGCCACACAGGGACAGGCCCACCGCGCGCTACGCCGCGGACGCGCGAGCCTGCGCCACCGCGGGCTTGAGGACCTCTCGTGCCCACTGAGCCAGCGTCGTGGACGTGGTGGTCTCCGCGGACCGGGGCTCGGCCGCGTCCATCCGTCCTTCGGGGATGGCCTCGTACATCTGCACGAAGAGGTCGACCATGAACCCGGGCAGACCCATGCCCAGCATCGCCTTGCGCGCGTCGTCGAAGGAGACCTGCACGTAGCGCACGGGCTGCCCGAGCTCTCGCGAGAGGATGCCCACCACCTCCGTGTACGTGAGGTCCTGGGGCCCGTGAACGCCGATGTACCGGTGCCCCTTCCAGCCCGCGTCGAGCAGCACGTCCGCCGCCTTGTGCGCGATGTCCACCGTCGCGACGAAGGGGGCGCGGCGCTCGGGAGAGGTCGTCAGGAAGAGCGTGCTCGCGTTCACGAGCGACGGCAGGTCGCGCAGCAGGTTCTCCATGAAGTAGCCCGGACGGAGGATGGTGACGTCGGCGACGGCGGCCTTGAAGGCCTCCTCCACCGCGAGGAGCACGCCCACCGGCCCCGTCCCTGGACCCGACTGCGCGCCGACGCTGGACAGCACCACCACGCGCTTCACTCCATGCTGCTTCGCCTTCTGCGCCGCCAGTCGCCCCATGGCCTGGGTCCATTCGACGAAGTCCGGGCGCATGGCGGGCGGCGTCAGCCAGAAGACCGCCGAGGCTCCGGCGAAGGCCTTGTCCAACACGGCCGCGTCGTCCGAGGACCCCTCCACCACCTTCGCGCCACGCGTCACCAGGTCCGCCACCTTCTCCGCGCTCCGGCTGATGAGGGTGAGGGACTGCCCCGCATCCAGCAGCCGCAGGGCGAGGTTCCGGCCAATGTTTCCATTCGGGGTGTTGATGACGATGCTCATGGACGCCTCCGGTGACTTCGAGATGGCTCCAGAGTGTTCCCACCCCCATCATGAGGCCATCGCATGTTATTCATTGGCACATGAGCAAGTCACATGTTGCCAGAGGAAAGAGCCGCGTCCCCACCCGACGCAAACCGCGCGTCGCCCCCGCGCCGAGCCAGCCGTCGAACACGGGACTGGACCTGTCCGGCGTCAACCTCAACCTCGTCGTGGCCCTGGATGCGCTGCTCACGGAAGGCAACGTCACCCGGGCGGCCGCGCGCGTGGGCATCACCCAGTCCGCCATGAGCCACGCCCTGCGGCAGCTCCGGGAGCAGTTCGGAGACGCCCTGCTCATCCGGGGCCGGGGAGGGATGATTCGGACCCCGCGCGCCGAACAGCTCGCCGCCCCACTCCACCGGGGACTGCTGGAGGTCCAACGAGCGCTGCGCAACGAGTCCGTCTTCGAGGCCCGCACCTCGGCGCGGCGCTTCACCATCGCCTCGGGTGACTACTTCGCCGCCGCCCTGCTGCCCCCGCTGCTGGAGATGTTCGACGACGAGGCCCCCCGCGTGGACCTCACCATCCGCCCCCTCGTCGTCTCCCAGGTGGAGGCCCAGTTGGAGAGCGGCGAGGTGGACCTGGTCATCGGCGCCTACCCGGACCCCGCCCCCGCGCTGCGCCAGCAGAAGCTCTTCACGGAGGACTTCGTGTGCGTCGTCCGTCGCGACAACGCCCTGGTGAAGGAGGAGCTGGACCTGGAGACGTACCTGCGCCTGCCCCATGTCCTCGTCAGCCCCCGGGGCGAGGGAGCGGGCGCCGTGGACATCGCGCTGGAGCGCCTGGGCCGCAGTCGACGCATCGGCCTGCGGATTCCCTACTTCCTCACCGCCGCCATCTCCATGGTCCGCTCCAACCACGTCCTCACCGCCCCCCGCCGACTGGCCGAGCTCTTCCTCGACCTCTGCCCCCTGCGCATCCTTCCTCCGCCCGTCTCCCTGAGACCGTTCGACGTCCTCCAGGTCTGGCATGAGCGTTTCGACGATGAACCGGCCCACCGGTGGCTGCGCGGCATGGTCTCCCGCGCCGCCGCCGCACCGCGTGATGAGCGCTAACCCCATGGGAATCCAGCGCTTTTCAGGACGGAGCAGGCCGGCTGTCGCTCGCCGACAGGGACACTGAACGTCAATTCACCTGTGGGCGAGCATCCGACGGGCCGACCGGTGTAGGGTGCGACCCTATGACTTCTTCCGAGAAGCTGATTTTCACGCAAACCGTGGAAGCGCTCTTCGTGCGCGCCCTCGAGAACCGCCTCACGCCAGCGTGTCGGGAGCACCTGCGCCGTGCGGGCCTGGACCTCGACCAGAAGCTTGGGCGGACGTATTCGCTGGAGCAGTGGAAGGAGTTCCTCCGCATCGCCGCTGGGCACGTCTACGGCGGAGTTCCCGCTGAAGCCGCGTACTACTCGCTGGGCGAGCGGTTCATGGACGCCTACTTCGGGACCTTCTTTGGCCGCGCGCTCCTGGGCGTCGTCCGGCTGGCAGGCCCCCGGCGGATGCTGCTGCGCGCGGGGATGGGCTTTCGCGCCGGCAACAACTTCAGTGTGGTCGAAATCGTTGAGCGCAGCCCCACCTTCGTGGAGCTGCGGATGAACGATGTGCTGGCGGACGTCCCCACGTTCTCCGCGGGGCTGCTGGCTCGGGCGGTGGAGCTGTGTGGGGGCTTCCGGGTGGTGGTGCTACCCGAGGAGTTCGACGGGACGTCGGCGACGTTCCACATCCGTTGGGCGGAAGTCACGGCCGAGTCGGCCATGCCGCCCCCGGCGGCCGGTTCCGCGGGCGCGCCTCGGCCCCGGGCCTGAGTGAGTCCCGCGCGCCCCCGGTGCAATCCGCCAGGGTGGCGCGCGGAACGCCATGCTCGCGTGGCTTGCGAGCGGGCGCGCTGACGGCTCCGGGAGCACGCGCTCCCGAGTGAAGCCTCGCCGCCCACCCTGTCCCCTTCCCGCTGGCATCACCGCTGCAATCCCTGGGTCCGGTCGCGGAGGACACATGGACAACGACGGCGGTGCGATGGTGAAGCTCGAACGGGGCGCGCTCTGGGGTTGGGGGCTGGTGATTCTGGTCGCGGCGGTGCTCGCGGGAGCCGGGGTCTGGCACGGCCTGCTCCATGGAGCGCCCGACACGCCGACCGTCGTCGTCGCCCAGGCGCCCGGGGTGCCCTCGGTGGTGGACCGGGCTCCGGATGCGCCCCTGCCGCCCACGGCGGAGGTCGACGCGCTCCTGCGCTCGCGGCTCTCGGGGGCCTCGTCGATGTCGCAGTTCGGCGCCTGGCTGCGGGAGGCGGACCTCCTGCGCCGCTTCGTCGCCGTGGTGTCCAACATGGCCAGCGGAGAGAGTCCTCGGGCCGTGGTCGCCTTCCTGGCGCCGTCCGGGGACTTCCAGGTGAGCAGCACCCGCGAGGGCCGGACGCTCGTCGGAAAGAAGGGCTACACCCGGTACGACACGCTGGGCCGGGTGGTGGGCAGCCTCGACTCCACGGTGCTGGTGGACACCTGGCGCGAGGTGCACCGGCTGGCCGAGCGGCTCCACCAGGAGAGCGCGCCGCCGGGCAGCTCCCTCGAGGCGACGCTCCGACGGGCCTTCGAGCAGGTGCTGGCGGTGCCGGTGCTCGACGGGGACGTGGAGGTGGTGGCGAAGGGCGCACTGCACGTCTACGCGGACCCCGCGCTGGAGGCGCTCACTCCCGCGCAGAAGCACCTGTTGCGGATGGGTCCGACGAACCTGCGCCACATCCAGGGCAAGGTCCGCGAGGTGTCGCAGAAGCTCAACCAGCAGGCCTCGAGGCCCTGAGGCCCCGCCAGCCCCCCGAGTGGGCCTCCGACGCGACGAGCCGGTTCCCGGGGAGGGAGCCCCCTGACGGGCTTCCCCCACCCCCTCGCGCCGGGATGTTGGTATCTGCCCTCATGCGCTCCTCCCTCCTGCCAGTCTTGCTGCTGTGCACGGCGCTCACCGGCGTCATCGGCGGCGCCGTGTATTTCATCCAGCGGGACAGGCAGGCGCTGGTGGACCAGTTCGCCCGCGAGCGACAGGCCCAGCTCCAGGAGGCCGCGCGAGGGGTGTCCGAGGCGCTGGAGGACGTGGGCGAGGACCTGCGCTTCACGGGTGAGTTGCTGTCCCAGCCGGGCACGGCCGAGGAGCACCGTCGCGAGCTGCGCGCGCTGTTGGAGGCCGTGGGGCAATACAAGGCCATCGTCGTCTTCGGGCCGGATGGGAAGGAGCGGCTGCGGCTTTTGGACAAGCGCACGGGCGCGTCGCTCGCGAAGCAATACCCGGCGGAGGAGCTGGCCCGCACCGCGAGGAGCGTGCTGGAGGGAGCTTCGGGTCACATCGCGTCCTCGCCTCCGCTGTCCGGGGATTCGACGGGGTGGCTGCGGGCCTTCGCCACCTCGCTGCCCGAGGATGCTCCCGGGGGCGGAGGCGCGGTGGTGGTGCTGGTGGACGCCGAGCCGCTGTTCGCGCCGCTGAAGCTGCTCACCGCGGAGAGCGACACCCATCTCTTGTTGCTCGGCGCGCATGGAGCGCCCACCGCGCTGAGCGCGCCGACGCTGGCGGCTCGCTATCAGGGGCTCGCCACGGATGTCCGTGGCACTCCGGGGCTCGCGGCGCTGTCACGGCGCATGCTCGCGGGTGAAGCGGGTTCGCTGGTGATTGAGCGGACGGAGGCGGTGGGGTTGGGATTGGGAGACGCGGAGGTGGTGGCGAGCTTCGTACCGGTGCGCATCAAGAACGGCGCGCTGTGGCCGCTGGCGACACTGTCCTCCACGCGAGGGCTGCGCTCCCATGAGCGGAGCCTGGTGCTGCGGTTGTCCTTCGCGGCGTTCCTGTTCTCGTCCTTCCTCATCGCGTTCGGTGTGTATGTGGTGCTGGCGCGCAGCCGCGCCGTGGCCCTCCAGGAGAGCCTGCGCCACGCGAGTCGGCTGGCGCACCTGCACGACAAGACACAGAAGATTCTCGACCACATCCCCACGGGCGTGCTGGCCCTGTCGACGACGGGACGCATCACCTCCGCGAATCGCGCGCTGAGCACGAAGATGCCGCCGGATGTGGTGGGCTCGACGCTGGCGGCGGCGTTCCCGCAGGCCCACGCGCCCGTCATCCAGCGACTGGAGGAGCTGGTGAACGCGGCGGGCGGCGACAACCGCGTGCGCAGTCTGCACGGCGAGCCGCTGCGGCTCTTCGCGGAGGAAGGACAGTACAACGTCCACGCGGTGCCCTTGGAGCCGCACCAGCCCGACGTCCGCACGCTGTTGGTGCTGGAGGACCTGAGCAACCTGCGCGCGCTGGAGGGACAGTTGCTGCGCGCGGAGAAGCTGGCGACGGTGGGCGTGCTGGCGGCGGGAATCGCGCATGAGATTGGCACCCCGCTGGGTGTCATTCGGGGCCGCGCCGAATACGTGCAGGACAAGCTGGGCCCCGAGCACCCGCAGTCCGCGGGGCTGGGGACCATCGTCGAGCAGATAGACAGGGTGAGCCGCACCATCCGGCAGTTGCTGGACTTCTCGCGGCTGCAGCCCGCCGAGTCGCGTGCGGTGACGCTGCCGTCCGTGGTGAAGAGCGTGCAGGAGCTGCTGCGCGTCGAGACGGAGCGGCGGCGCGTGGTGCTGAGCATGGACGTGTCGCAGCCGTTGCCCGCGTTGGCGGCGGACTCGGACCAGCTCCAGCAGGTGCTCGTCAACCTGCTGCTCAACGCGTGTGATGCGTGCGAGCCGGGGGGACGGGTGAGGCTGACGGCGACGCCGGGCGAGGCGGATGCGTCGGGGGCCTGGGGTCGGGTGCGCATCACCGTCGAGGATGACGGCTGCGGCATCGCCGCGAGACATCTGCATCAAGTGTTTGATCCATTCTTCACCACCAAGAAGCGCGGACTGGGCACGGGCCTGGGGCTGACCATGGTGGCGCACATTGTCCGGAACCATGGCGGGCGCATCGAGCTGGACAGCGCACCCGGTCAGGGGACGCGTGTGATGCTGCAATGGCCCGCCGCGGCCCCCGCGCGAGAGGAGCAACATGTCGGTTAGAGCCCGGGTTCTCGTCGTCGATGACCACGTCGAGATGGGACAGATGCTGCGCGAGCCCTTGTCCGATGCGGGTTACGCGGTGGATGTGGCCTCGGGAGGCGCGGATGCCATCGCGCAGCTTCGCGCCGGGGTGTACGACGCCGTCATCTGTGATTTGCGCATGCAGGACGTGGATGGCTTCGACGTGCTGGAGACGGCGCGCAAGCTGGACCCGGACCTGCCGGTGCTGATGATGACGGCGTTCGGCGGCGTGGAGAACGCCGTGGAGGCGATGAAGCGCGGGGCGTGGCACTACTTCGCCAAGCCCTTCCGGCTGGACGAGGTGCGGCTTTACGTGGGCCGCGCGCTGGAGGAGCGGCGGGTGCGCTCCGAGCACCGCACGCTGAAGCAGCAGGCGGAGGACCGGGGCCGGCTGGGGGCGATGGTGGGGCGCAGCGCGGCGATGCGGGCGCTGTATGCGCTGGTGGAGCGCGTGGCCTGGTCCAGCGCGCCGGTGCTGGTGCGGGGTGAGAGTGGCAGTGGCAAGGAGCTGATTGCGCGGGCCCTTCACTTCGAGGGCACGCGTCGCGCGGGTCCCTTCGTCGCCGTCAATTGCACCGCCCTGCCCCACTCGCTGCTGGAGAGTGAGCTGTTCGGCCATGTGAAGGGGGCGTTCTCCGGAGCGACGAGCGCGAGGCGCGGTCTCTTCGTGGAGGCGGATGGGGGCACGCTGTTCCTGGATGAAATCGGGGACATGGCGCCGGAGCTGCAAGCACGGCTGTTGCGAGTGCTGGCGGAGGGCGAGGTGCGGGCGGTGGGGGCGGACGGTTCGCGGATGGTGGACGTGCGGGTGGTGGCCGCGACGCACCAGGACTTGGAGGCCCGGGTGAAGGAGGGCCGATTCCGGGCGGACCTGTTCTATCGGCTGAATGTCGTGACGTTGCAGGCGCCGCCGCTACGGGAGCGGCCCGAGGACATTCCCGCGCTGGCCGAGCACTTCCTCGAGCAGGCGCGGGCGAGGAATCCAAGGTCTCCGGTGCAGCGCTTCGCACAGGAGGCGGTGTCGGCGCTGTGTGCGCAGCGCTGGCCCGGGAATGTGCGAGAGCTTGAGAATCTGGTGGAGCGGCTGGTGGTGCTCGGGACCCGGGACACGGTGGACCTGGAGCAGCTCCGTCCCCACGTCAGCGAGGGCGGCGCGGAGGAACACCCGTTGTTGGAGGCGCAACGGGAAGTCATTCCCCTGCGCCGGCTGGAAAGCGAGTACATCGCATGGGCCGTCGCGCGGTGCGGCGGGAACAAGACGCGAGCGGCGGAGCTGCTCGGGATTGATGTCTCCACCATCCACCGTCGGGAGCGGTCGGAAGGCAAATAGCCAGAGGTACCATGACCGAGCCCTCAGACACGGACCTGCTCCCCCTGGCCCTGGAGCCTGTCTATTTCGAGCTCGACTCGACGACGCTGCGCCCCGAGTTCCGCGACACGTTGACGCAGCTCGCGGACGCGCTGCGCAAGAGGCCCCAGGCACGGGTGAACATCACCGGGCACACGTGTGAGCTGGGGACGACGGAGTACAACCTGGGCCAGCGCCGTGCTTCCGTGGTGAGGGATTACCTGCGGCGACTGGGTGTGGAGCCGGCGCGGTTGTCGACGCTGTCGTTTGGAGAGGAACGGCCGCTGTCGACGACGGAGCTGGAGAAGAACCGGCGCGCGGAGCTGAGGGTTTCGACGGAGTGGATGAACTGAGCTGGGGGCTTGGGCGGGTTTGTCGCCCATATCCAGGCAGGGTCGCCTTGCCCCGCGATTTTCCTGGGGACTTTGGACCTCCGCCATCCCGCCCCGTACCGCTCCGTCCCGCCAGATTCCCCCCAGGGAGGGGCTCTATGGGGGAAATGAGCATGTCCCCTTCTTGCGCTCGAACCGGCCCGCGTTGTGGAGCCGAGTAGCGGGCGACTCGGGTCCCCCACTCTTCTACGCTTGGGGCTGAACCGGCTTCAACAACCCCGCTCGGTCTAGCAGCTCACGCACGCGCCTCGACAGCGCAACATGTTCCGGGTTCGTCACGGTGAATCGCTCGGGAGTCAGGATGATGAGCGTGCCTCGGTCCCCCACCGGCTCGATGCGCACTGGAGCAGGAAGCGGAGGCACCGTGCCCCGGTGACGTGCAAGGTACGTCGCCCAGCCAAGCCACACGTCAGTCTTGCCGTCCTTGTCGTCAAGATCCCGATGCGTGCGGGACATGGCGGCGACCCAGTCAGGTTCCCAGGCAAGAGCCATGCTGCGCACTACGCAAGACAAGGCAGGGGCCGTGAATAATCGCTCCGCGTTCGCGCCCTGGCTGGGGAGTGACAAGAAACAGGAGTTAGAGAACGCTTCCGCGTATCCGCCGCAGTGGATGCGCAGGGCTGCACAATCACGGCCGGTTCCGCCATTGTCGAACCAGAAGCTAAAGCCCAAGTCCTCAAAGATGGGCCCCCCTTTCTCCCGGTTGACGCCTCGCCTGAACATCTCAGCGAGCGTAGTCATGTCAGGCGGCATGAGGGGATGCTTGCGCGCGTCCTTGCGCGACTTGGTGGGCATGTACCAGTCGGCCAGGAACGGGTCGCACTTGGCCAAGAGGTTGAGGAAGTCCGCTGTGCGGTGGGCGCACTCCTTGGGAGGCTCTTTGCGCGGCCCCCAGTAGGCACCGACAAAGTAGGTGTCGGGATAGGTCTCGGATTCGAGCTTCACGGTCATGAGGTTATCCACTCAGAGAGCTGAGGTGTGGACGATTTCGACCCCTACAACCCGAGCGTTCTTGAAGAATTCGCGCAAGGCATCGGCAGCCGCTTTCTCCGCGACATGCCACCGGACGGGGATACCCATGCCCCGAACCTTTCTGCTCTGGCGCTCTGCTTGCTCAACGAGCCCCTTTGCTCCGGAGTTCCGAAACCACTCCTTGGGCTCCAGCCCCTCGAAGAACTTCGCATAGCCAGGTCCCTTGGCCTCCAACAGCACGCCGTCCTTGAATCCGTCGAACTTCACGCCGCCGGTCTGCGTGCTCATGCCGCCGACCCAGTAGGCATCATCGGCAGAGTGGCCCGTAACCTGTTCCTGGTAACGACGGGCAGGCGGCTTCATGGACTCATTGACCGGTCCCCACTGGCCAGGCCCTTTCGACGGCGAGGCCCCCTTCGCCCGCTGGAGGATGATCGCCGCTCCAGGCCCACCGCTCAGTACCGCCGCCGCTCGCCCCACCGGCACCGCGACACGACCCATGACGAGCGCGCCTTGGGCAGATAGCGAAAGCACTGGCACCTCGGCCGTAGCAACAGCCGCACCTTGCAGCGTGCGGGTTGCGGCAGACGCTGTGCCCCAGGTGGCGATCAGGTTCGTCACCAGCTTGGAGACGGCCTGCACCTGCTCGCCTCGCGGCATGTACTGGAATCGCTCCAGATACTCAGGCGACGAGGCCAGCAGGGCCGCCACGGCGGCAGGCATCTGGTTCAGCGCCGCGAGGTTGTCAGCGGGCGACGTCGAGAAGATCTGCCCCACCGCCACGGAACCTGTCCACGCGGATGAGACAGAGCATTCGTGAGATGACTGCGCGGCCTGCTGTGAGGTGGAGAGCCGCGCGGGGTCGTTTATACAGACAGCGTTCGGCAGCGCCTGAGGTTTGGGAGGGCCGCGTGGAAAGCGCTCGGGGGGTCCACGGACGCGGGTGACGCTCACACGCCACCGTGGTTCGGGGTGACGCGCGGGACTCGAGGTGGACCCGGGGCCGCCAGGGCATCCGCGGCCCCATGTTCCCGGTGATCTCCCATGTCCATTGGAGTTGCGCGGATCGCCCGGCTTTTCGGGCTTGAATCCGAGTACTCGAACGCGGGCAAGGAACCCGTTAGGGTGCGCCGCCATGCGATGCGACCACTGTTCCCGGTCCGAGACGACGGTCTTTGTTGAGCTGCACCACAACGTGGGCATGTTGTTCGCGCGTCGCTCCCATACGACGGCCGCCGACCTGTGCCGGGCGTGTCTGGGCAAGGCGTTCTGGCACCACACGCTGCGCAACGTCACCCTGGGCTGGTGGGGCACGATTTCCTTCTTCGTGACCTGGTACTACCTGCTGTCCAACATCGTCACCTACGTGCAGGCCCGCGCGGAGATGGGCCGCTCGCGCCGGCGCGCGGCGCCCGTCGTCAAGGAAGCCCGAGGCGCGGACGCGCTGCGAATCCTCCAGCCCTTCGAGCACAACATCCGCATGCAACTGCGCATGGGAGATGACCCCTCCGCCATCGCGCGCGACATGGCGCGACTGCATGGCGTGGAGGCCTCCGCCGCCCAGGCCTACGTGGAGCAGCTCCGCGCCGCCGCTTGAGGCACTGAGCCGCCAAGGGCGGCTCCGCACGCTCTTGAATCAAGACCAGCCCCCCTGTTGGCACAATCACTGCCTCGGAGGGGCACGGCTGTCGGGTTCCAGACAGACGCCATGGGAATGCCCAGGGCCCGGACGTGCCACTCATTAAGATGCAAACCGATTGCATGACGGCGGTCGGAACGGCATGCAAGGGCAGGCTGCTTTGCATGAAGTCGATTCAGGCTCGAGGCGGCCCGCGTTTCCGACAAGGCCTCTTCGAGCCCGAGAGGACTCGTATGCATCAATCAAACAGGCCTTCGATGAACAGGCGGAGCTTTCTTCGCGCGGGCGCGGTGTTGGGCATGGGCGCCAGCGGGATTCTCCCCGTGCGGCCGTCCAATGCATGGGCCGCCGAGGGGAGTGACCTCCCGGCCCCAACCGGGCCCTACGGCGTCCCCCCTTCGCCCGGACGCGGCTATCAGACGCGCCCACGGATTGATCTCAATCCGTTCAACACCGTGTACGAACCTCCAGGCATCATCCAGGGCGGTCCTCCGGCGATCCCAGACTTGATGACCCAGCCGCGGGTTGTCTCGTTGGATGGCGAAACCAAGGCAAGCAACCGGCAGGTGCGTTTTCGCAACACCTACGGTTCATTCATCTGGATTTGCATCGCGTTCCCCGCCGCCGCCAGCTGTGGGGGCTCGCTGGGGGGGCACCTGACACGCGGGTGGTGGGGAATCGGCCTGAATCAGGAGGTCCATGTCCTCACGACGCAGGAGTCGTGGGTCTACTTCATGGCCGAGGCCGATGATGGAGCAGGCTGGGGCGGGGACGCGCTCACCGCTTGTATCCCTGGGGACGGGAGGGCTTTCGACCACTGCAAGGAAATCTGCCTGTTTGGCGACCGAAGGGTCGGGATGAGGGCGAGGACCTTCTCGGCCGACGTTGTCATCACCCTGGGCCGGTGATGGCGCACCACCGGGCATCCCGCGACAGTCCACCCCTGGGCGTCAGGCGCCCTGGGGTGGGCGCAGCGGCGTCTTGAGGAAGCAGACCCTCGGGCGCCCGGACCGCATCCAGGAGCGCGGTCCGTGCCCGCGCGAAATCTCCCAGTTGGAAGAACATGTCACCGATGGCCGTGCGGACCCACGTGGTGGCCTCTTGGTCCAGCCACGGCTCGGGGCTCAGCTGGAACGCGGTCTTGAAGGACCGCAACGCCGCCGCGGGGTCCCCCTCCTCCGCGAGTGCGTCTTCCTCCACGCAGAGCGCCTGGATGCGCTCGTGAATCGAGCAGGGAGATGCGGGCGACGGACTCGCGGTTACATCGCAGTGACATCAACCTCTTCGAATCACGATAGGGAGACGAGGCCAGCCCGAGCGCTGGCCGGGCGCGGCCGGCATCCCGCGCCCTGTATCGACTCATACGAGGGGAACATCATGGGGCGCATCTATACCGGGCTGATCCTGTCCGCACTCTGGGGAGCGGGCTGCGGCGATACGACGGAGCCCGTGACGACGGAGCCCATCGAGCGCCACGTGGACGGCTCACGGCTCAAGGCCCAGGTCATCTCCACGAGCGATGGCCTGCGCTGGTTCCAGCGGGTCTACGACAGCCAGCGACAGGCAACGTGTTTCTGGCAGAAGGCCGCGCCCGATGGTGCCTACTACTGTGTGGACGACGGCGTGGGCCTGGTGTCCCGAGGTGGCTCGCATTTCAGCCACGACGATGAATACACCGACGCCGAGTGCACCGACCCGCTCGCTGACCTCTTCCAGGCGCCGGGTCCGAACACCTTCATCAGGAGGTCAGATGACCCCTGCGAAGGGCTGCAACGCTTCCACTCCGTGGGGGAGCCCTGGACGGGGGCCTACTACCGCCGGAACCAGGCCGGGGATTGCATCCGGGAACCGCTGGGCCACTCCACCCACTACCGGATAGGCCCCGAGCTCGTGACTGGCGACCACTTCGTTCGAGGGACCCTGCGGGAGAAACAGAGTGGCGGGGGCATCAAGGCCTACGTCATCGCGGGCGAGGATGGGTCGGAGACCTTCGAGACGCTCCAGGACACCACCCACGACACAAACTGCGTCGTCAACCGGGCGCGTGACGGGAAGCTTCGATGCCTTCCGAGCAGCGAACCCAGGGGCTGGCTCGCCTCGGTCTCGGTGGACCCGACATGCACCGAGCCCGCGCTCACCACGTTCACCCCCCGCGCCTGCACCCGGCCTCGATTCTCGCTGATGAGCGACGGGGACGATGCGTGCTCTCCGAACTTGAAGGTCATCGCGGTTGGAGAGGAAGTCACCCAGGTCTACGCGCCCGCCAGTGCAGTCGACCCCACGTGCCGGCCACTCACACCTGGGTCACGGGAGGGCCGCTACTACCGGGCGGGCGCGGAGCTTCCCGCCACGAACTGGCCCGAGGCGAAGGAGATCGACCTCAAGGCGCATGGCCGTCTCATCGTGCGCGGCGCGGAGGTGGCAGGGGCGGTGAAGGTTCCCGCCAGGCTCTTCGACACACAGTTGGGGACGGAGTGCTTCTTCAATCCAGACCCCTCGGGCACGGAACGCTGCTTCCCCGCGGGCCACGGCATCGACCTCAAGCTCGGATACTTCGCGGATGCCGCATGCACGACGCGGGTGTCCCCTGTCTTCCCCGCGCCCTGCACTGTCGGCGGGTACGCCGTCTTCGTGGACTTCGCCCAGGGCCCTCGGCTGCGGTACCGCGCCTTCCATCTGGGCCCCCAGCACGAAGGCCCCGTCTATGTCGTCCAGGCGGACGGTGCCCAAGCGGGAAGATGCGCGGAGCTGGAGGGGGCGCCGCCAGCGTCCGTGTATGAGGTTGGGGCGGAAATCGAGGCGACCTCGCTCGTCGAGGGGACTGAATCGATGAATTGAGGGTGCCGGCTTCAGGCTCGCGGGGCCGTTGCCTCCCGCACGGAAGTCAAGAAGAGGCCCCTGTTGGTTGGCCATCACACCCGGCGGGTTGCCATCACCTCTCCTCGGCACGATAAAGGACGGATGCCGGCTCGAGCGCTGGCTGGGCGCGGCCGTCATGCCACGCCCTGTATCGACTCATTCGAGGAGAACATCATGGGGCGCATCTATACCGGGCTGGTCCTGGCCGCACTCTGGGGAGCGGGCTGCGGTGATACGACGGAGCCCGTGGCGACGGAGCCCATCGAGCGCCACGTGGACGGCTCACGGCTCAAGGCCAGGGTCCTCTCCACGAGCGATGGCTTGCGCTGGTTCAAGCAGCTCTATGACAGCCAGTTCCAGACGCCCTGTACCTGGCAGAAAGCGGCGCCCGATGGGGCCTACTACTGCGTAGCCTCCGACACGGGCAACATCACGGACGCCGAGGACAGCCGCCTCCAGGGCTACACCGACGCCAACTGCTCCATCCCCCTCGCCTACTTCTCCCCCCCTCCGGGCCCCAACACCCTCATCTCGAAGACGGATGGCACCTGTGATGGGCTTCAACGCTTCCACACCGTGGGGGAGGCCTGGAGTGAGAGCTACTTCCAGCGGGACTACAACGGAGATTGCGTTCGGGAAGTGAGAGACGCCGCCTACCTCTACCGGGTGGGGCCCGAGGTGGCCGCCAGCGACTACCTCGTTCGTGGCGTCCTTCAGGAGAAGCAGAGCGGCAGGGGCATCAAGGCCTACACCATCAAGGGCGAGGATGGCTCGGAGAGCTTCCAGTCGCTCCAAGACACCACCCGCGATACGGAATGCACCGTTCGGTTGGCGCGTGACGGGACACTTCGCTGCTTGCCGTCGGGTGAGTCGACAGGCGCGAGCGCCTCCGCCTCGGTAGACCCGGCGTGCACCGAACCTGCATTCGCGACGACCTCCTACCTCTTCTGCACCGCGCCGCGCTTCGCGGTGTATGCCAATCCGGAAGAGACGTGCCCTTCGGGTCTGCATGTCGTGGCTGTCGGCGAGGAAGTCAGCCAGGTCTATGGTTCCCTCGGTGAAAACAACCCCGGGTGCCAGCCTCGGCCGCCTCAGCCACGGTACGTCCGCTACTACCGGGCTGGCGCGGAGCTTCCCGCCAGGAATTGGGTCGAGGCGAAGGAGGTCGACCTCAAGACCCATGGCCGACTCACCGTGCGCGGCGTGGAGCTGGGAGGGGCCGTGAAGGTGCCCACCCAGATTGTCGATACGCAATTGGAGACGCGGTGTACGTTCAGGTCGGACCCCGCGGGCACGCTTCGCTGCTATCCAAGCCAACACTTGATCAACCTCGAGCCCGGATATTTCGCGGATGCCGCATGCACGACACCGGTGTCCCATGTCTACCCTGCGTCCTGCACCGTCGGCGCCTACGCCGTCTACATTGACGAATCGCAGGGCTTTCCCGGAAAGAATCGTGCCTTCCATCTAGGTCCCAGACACGAAGGCCCCGCCTACGGCAGAAACCTGGCCGGCCAGTGCTTGACGTGGAGTTTGACTCCTCCGGAGCCCTTGTATGTGGTTGGGGCGGAGCTCGATGTGATGTCACTGGTCCAGGGCACTGATTCGATGGAGTAACAGGCACCTGTGGGAAGCGCGGGCCCGCGGTGCGCTGGAGCGGCTGTCACGAGCGGAGGACGGCCGCATCGCCTATCGGATGAAGCGCCCACTGCCGGACGGCACCACGCATGGGGCTGCCCTCGGTCGCGCGTCACCGCGCAGGACTTGTCCGGGGGGCCCCGCTGCTGAAAAACACCCCGTAAAGTTCCAGGAAAGTCTGGCGGGCCTCATGCGTAGAGCCCCCACACTCTCGACGAAGGTGTTGCGCGAATGCGGTTCGACAGGAAGGTCATCGACGCCTGCCAGGTGATTCCCTCCGTGCCGACCTCCAGAGGAGCGTGGGCCGCACTCACCGCACGATGAGCACCACGGCCTGGACGACCCCTCGTCCAGACGTGATGCCCCTCCGCGATTTCGCGGGGGTTCCTTCCCGGTTCGCACACAACAGGGTGCCTCATTCCAGCCGCGAAGCCGGTTCGCTGGCTGGGTTACTCGGAGTTGTTTCATGAGCTCATGGACATGCAGTTCCAATGACGTTGGCGTTTCTGAATCGGGCCGCCCTGCCCGCCTTCTACGGATGGCCCTGCTCGGCGCCATCTGCTCGGTGATGACAGCCTGTTCGGCGCAGGTCGAAACTTCAGACGACGCCGTTGCTCTCGACACCACGGGCCAGAAGAGCATCGGGCCTACCTTCACCTTCCCGCTGAAGGTCAGCGCCAACCAGCGCTACCTGGTCGACCAGAACAACGTCCCGTTCCTCGTGAACGGATTCAATCCCCAATCCATCGTCACCGGAGTCGACCCCGCAGACTTCAATACCATCTTCGCCACCAAGGCCAGCCAGGGCGTCAACGCCGCGGATGTCTGGTTGATTCAGGACTACTCCAAACCTGACTCCTCCACCTGGGACGGCATCAAGCCCTTCACCGGGACGCTCGCCCAGACTTGCGACTATGGCCCGTGCTGGGACTTGAGCACGCCGAACGAGGCCTACTTCGCCCGGGTCGATGCCCTGGTGGCGGCCGCCAACCAGAACAACATCGTGCTCTTCACGACGCCCATCGACGGTCCCGTCGGCTTCCACGAGACCCTCGTCGCGAATGGAGCGACACGGGCGAACCAGTACGGTCAGTATCTCGGCAACCGCTACAAGAACCACCACAACATCGTCTGGTGGATGGGCGGCGACTACTTCGATGTCGACGTCAATGACAAGGCGCGCATGGCCGCGGTGGCGAGCGGAATCAAGAGCACGGACAACGTCAAGCCGAAGCTCTTCGTGCTCCAGCTCGCCCCCATCACCGGGACCAGCTCCCTGGATGGCGACTGGTCGGTGTGGGGAGGCCTTGTCACCCTCAGCGGCGTCTACAACTACAACGCGGCCTACTACAAACAGCACGTCGACTACGGGCGAACCCTGCCGGCGATCATGCCCAGCTTCCTGATGGAGCCCAAGTATGAAGACGAAGGAGTGACTGGGCGAGACACCCGGAAGGTCGCCTGGTGGTCCATCACCTCCGGCTCCGTCGGCACTCTCTACGGGGCGTCTCATGAGTGGCAACTGGGGGCGCCGTTCCCCAACAAGTCCCTGCTCAACAACCCGACGCACCCAGGCGCCCTCTTCATGCAGCACTTGCGGACCTTCTTCGATGGTCCCAGTGGGTTCAACTGGTGGGACCTGGTCCCCGACCGAGGGCCTGGTGACCCGGTCAACGGGAGCACCATCGTGACCCAGGGCATGTGCACCAGCGGGAGCAACAGCACCAGCTGCTATGGCAACAACGCCGTCCGGACCAACTACTACGCGACGACCGCGCGGACCTCCAACGGGTCGGCGGTGGTCATCTACATCCCGTCGTCCCGCACCGTCCGCGTGGACATGACGAAGCTGTGCGGCACCTCCACGGTCAAATGGTTCAACCCCACCAACGGTGCGTACACGACCGTCGGCACCAGTTTCGCCAACACCGGGACCCAGGACTTCACCACCCCTCCGTGGACCACGAGCCACCAGTCGAACTGCGACGACGCGGCGCCGCAGTCCACCACCTGCAACGACTGGGTGCTCACCCTCAACACCAATGCCCCATGCAGCGGCGCCGTGGCTCCGACCGCAAGCACCTCGGCGGCCAGCAATGTCGGCGCATCAGGCGCCTCGCTCAACGGCTCGGCCAACCCCCATGGCGCGCAGAGCACGGGCTGGTTCCGATACAGCTCCACCCACCCCGGCAACTGCGACGACACCTTTGGAACTCGCGCCCCCGCCACCGGTGGCGTGAGCCTGGGCAGCGGCGGCTCGACGCTCACGTACACCCAGCCGGTGACGGGGCTCGCGGCAAGCACCACGTACTACTTCTGCGCCATCGCCAGCAATCCGGTGGGAGTGACGCCCGCGAGCGCGGTGCTGTCGTTCACCACTTCGGCCACGGGAGCCGCTCCGACCGTCGTCACCTCGGATGCGACCAGCGTCACTTCGAGCAGCACCACGTTGAACGGGGCGGGCACCCCCAATGGTGCCGCGACCACCGGCTGGTTCCGCTACAGCGCGACCCATCCCGGAAGCTGCAACGACACCTTCGGGACCCGCGCCCCGACCAGCGGCGGCGTCAGCCTTGGCGGCGGAAGCACCCCGGTCAGCTTCAATCAGCCCCTCACCGGCCTGACGGCTGGCACCACGTACTACTTCTGCGCGCTCGCCAGCAGCACCGACGGCACCGGCGTGGGTCAGGTGAACTCGTTCGTGACCAGCTCGAGTTCGTCAATCACCATCGGTGAGACGAACATCCTGTCGGGCACGGACTCGGGCCTCGCGGATCTGCTGGTCGGCAACCAGGTTGCGCTGACACAAACGGCCACGCTCCAGACCTTGAGAATCAACGTCAAGGCCTTGGGGACCTCGACTGGCAACCTGACCCTGGCCGTCTATGACAGCCTCGCTGGTGGCGCGCCCGGCAGCCTCAAGGCGACGACAACGTCGTTCGTCCCCGTGGTCGGGTGGAACACCGTCAACGTCGTCACGCCGGTCTCCCTCCCGGCGGGTACCTATTGGCTCGTGGTGGGGTTGAACAGCGGCAGCACCGTCCTTGCCTATGGCAGCGGGTCAGGGACCGAGCGTTGGGTCAGCAGGACGTACGGCGCGATGCCTGTCACCTTCCCCACCACCGGCGTGACGCAGGGCGCAGGCCACTACTCGTTCAACGCGACGCTCACACCGTAGCGCCGCCGCGTTCTGGACGAGGAGTCATAGCGGCGCCTCCCGTCGAGGAGCGCCCGCTGGATGACCGACCGCGAGCACCCCGCCGTTGATACTTCAGACAGCCCGCGGCCGCGTCCTGGTGAGCGCCAGGACGCGGCGCGGGCCCCTGTACCGCACCGGATTGTTGAGACGCCATGTTGGTCGTAATCAGGCCGCGTGCTTCGCGTCTTGCGCCCCTGGATGGCACTCCACGGGGTCAGTGGTTGGCGCGGACGCGCAACATGGCTGGCCCAGGCTCTGAGGCGTTGGCCGGAGCGACCCAGGCGACAACCACGCGACCCGCGCTCATGAGCGCAAGCAAGGGCTCGCTGCTCCGGTCCGCCGGGACGCCGCTCAGCAGCGTATTCCAGCCAGAACCGTCCCATGCCACGACGCGGAGTTCCGACACCTCCTGCCCCATGGAGTACTGGACCACGGCAACGGCCGGAGCATCATCTTCGGGTGCGAGTGCCAGGGAGACCGACTGTTTACTAAAGCCGAAGCCAAGCACCGATTGAGCGTTCCCCACCTTCGTCCAGGCTGTTCCGTTCCATCGCTGGACATAGAGGCTTGACACATCCCTCCATGCGACCACCGGCGTGCCATCCGCCGCGAACTTCAGATCCGCCGCATACGCTGAACCCGAGGAGGAGCCTGCCTCGACCTGGAGAGAATCGCCGACTGCTGAAATCTGTGTTCCCTCCAGACGCAACACCCGCAGCTCATTCGAACCAGCGTCCTGGTACACCACCCATGGCCGCTGGAGGGAATCGATGGCCAGCGAGAAGATCTCCGCACGGCGCGGTGGAAGTACCTCCGTCCAGGGCCCGCTTCCTCCGACATGGACCGAGGACATGCTCGACGAAGAGGCCGAGTCGAACCAGGTCACGGAAATGCCAGCGCGGCCTCTGGGGCCGATTCCAAAAAGAAAGCGGTTGATCGACGAATAGCCGTTGCCAGTGGATTCATGGATGGGAGTCCACGCAGCCCCGTCTCTTCGGAGCAGATGAAAGTCGGTTCTATCGACTGTCCATGCGAAGTGCGGGACATTGTCTAGCCCCAGCGCGAGCCTCCCGGAGCCGTAGGTATTGGGGGGACCGATGCTGCGCCAGTCACCACCATCCCATTGCGCGACGATGCTCTTGAGGGTCATAGAGGGGCCGACGGAGTTCCACTCTTCGAAGGCCACAACAGGCTTTCCGTTTGGAAGAACCACCAGCGATGGCTGCTCGGTGCTGACAGCGTATCGACCAGGCTCGGAATGCACGGATGCCCCCAACAGCCGCCAGGCAGGAGCGTGCCACGACCAGACGCCAGTGGGGCGAATGAGGTGGTTACCCGCCAGATCCGAGACCTGCTCCGTGACGTCCAGCGTCATGTCCACGGGAAGAGAGAGGGGTTCGTCGCAGGCAACCCTCACGGTCTTCCCGTCCGTGGAGAGTTCTCGCTGAGCGCGTACGGGCGTCGTGCCCGCTCTGAGCTGCACGCTGCTATCCGTGAGACTGGCGACGAGGAGCGGCTCTGAAGCCGTGAAGGAAATAGCCCCAGTCCACTCCTCGGGACTTCCAGGCGTGGGGCTTCGGGAGATGAGTTCCGGCGGCGTGCGGTCCACCACCACCTCGAGGTGCGGACTCACGGCGGTGGTGGAACCACGGTGGACCCGTGCGGTCAACTGGTACTGGCCTTCTGGCACATGAGTGGTGGCCCATGTGTATTGGTAGGGAGCGACGAGCTTCGCGAGGACGTTGCCATCCAGGAGCAACTCCACGCTATCGGGAGTGCCCGCATGAACCGCGACCTGCACCGTCACCGCATCGCGTACATAGGCTGTACCGAGGGGACTGGTGATGACCACGCTCATCCCCGCGTCTTCGCCACAAGCAAGCGCTGCCGCGGGGAGAAGGCTCGTTAGAATCCGCAGCCCGACCCCGCAGGTGAGTCCTGGAACGGCGTGGAGAGGTGTGCGCATTCCGCGCATTGTAGTGCAAGGCTTGTCATTCTTGAAGTGGCGGAAAGGGCATCCCGCGCCGGATCAATCATTGCCGACATCCAATCTCATCCCTAAGAGCCGCAAGGCACGTACGTCCGACCTCACCCTCGAGGTGCGAAAGGATACCCAGCGCTCGAGGCTGAGCGTGCGCGCCTTGGCCACGGGTGGGTCAAGGCGCTGATCGTCCGCCAGTCTGTGCGCGGTTGGCCCCGGCACGAGGGCCAACCCAGGCCGCCGGGTGTTGAGGCTCATCCGGCGCCACGAGGTCCAGGCCCCTGCTACCCACCTGAGGGGAGCGCGGTCTGGGCAGGCATGTGCCCCAAGCGGGCTCAAGCGGCCTGTCCACCGGACGGGTGCATCACTTCGGGCAGGGACTCATCAAGGGCGTGCAGACGCCTCTGAACGCCACCCTCATCATGGGCGGCCGAGCCATCAGCGCGGTCCAGACACTCCTGCGCATCGAGCCCGTGCGCAAAAAACCTCACGGACACGGAGGTCGCCGCGCTACGGCAGGCGTACGGGGACTCCATCGACTCCTCGCGCATCAGCATCAAGGAAGGCGATGCGGGGCGCCTCACGTTGTCGCGGCGGCCGTTCACCCATGGCGACACCACCTACATCCCCTCCGGCCACCTCCCCTGCAGCTCGACCTGCTCGTCCACGAGGTGGCGCACGTCTGGGAGCACCAGCATGGTGGCACCGACTCCATGAGCGAGGCGCTCTTCGCGCAGCGCTTCGGAGACGGGTACGACTTCCTCAAGGCACTCCAGGCGGGGAAGTCCTGGGAGGAGATGAACCCGGAGCAGCAGGCGGAACTGCTCGAGCAGGGCTTCCTTGCCGGCGACTTCGCGGAGCCTTCGCTGCCCCTCGTCATCGATGGCGTGGACTACACCGCGCAGCTCGACGCCGCGGCGAAGGACGTCCGCGCCGGCCGGGGAGCGCCGTAGCCATGCGACATCGACGTCTGCCCCTCCTGGGCTTGGCGCTCCTCCTCGGCGCGCTCGCGGGGGCCTGCGAGCCGCTGCTCGTGGTGGAGCTGGCCCCGACAGGGAGTTCCTGCCGGCCCCCGCCTTCTCGGTCCGGGAGCCCTCTCGGCCCGGTGAGGCGCCCCGGTACGGCCAAATCCACGGTGTCACCGAGGATGGAACGCTCGTGTGGGCGGTCCGGGCGCTGCCCACGACGGCGCGCCAGTCCCCGACGCGCCTCGTCTACGGCGAGCCCCCGGAAGGCTTCGCTGTCAATCAACAGGCACTGCCGTTGGAGCGCGGCCGCACCTACCTCGTCTCGGTGGTGGGCGAGGGGCGAGGCGCATTGCGCTTTCGTGTGCTCGTGGACGAACGGATTGTGGAGAGTCAATAGGGGGCAGCGCTGCGCCATCCTTGCACCAGATGTACCGTGTTGCCGCTACCAGCGCCATCAACCAACCCGCACTTGTTGTACGTGTTACCATTGCATCGCTGCACCGACTCGACGTTCACACTCGGAGGGACGCATGCAAAGCATCATCAGAGGACTGCTGGTGGGTGTATTCGTAGTGGGGCTCGCGGCGACTGGCTGTGGTGGCACTTCGGCGGACGAGCAGGGAGAGCTGGCCAGTTTCGAAGCGCAAGAGCAAGGCTTGTACCGCTGTCTCCCTGAAGATGGGCCCTGCCCCGCTGCATATACGTGTGTCGGTATTATTTGCCGCAGGACTTGCGCTTCGTATGGCAGTAGCGGTTGCCGCGACCCAGGCGCGATGACGTGCTGCCCCGGCACGTCTGCGAATCCGCCCTACTGCATGGAGTCACCACAGAGTTGCGGACCCGGAGGAGTAGATTCAGTAGGGCCCGGGGGCGAGCCCTAGCGCGGACCGACCTTCCCCGAGATCGCCAAGCTGCGCGACGCACAGCGAGTAGCTCCCGCCCCGAATCCGGTGGTGAGCTGCAGGCTACTTAGCTCGATGCCCGCTCCGGTGCTTCGGAGCGGGCTTGGGCGCACGTCAGGCTGCCCTCACCGGGCACTCGCGTCCCGCCGCTTCAAGCCTCCGGGCGGCCACCTCGCGGTAGCACTACTCCTCGATTTCCACCCCCACGGTGCGCCGGCCGAGCCGCTGCGCGGCCACCCTCGAGAGGAAGTAGCGCTCGGCGTCGTTGGACGGCTCAGGGCAGGTCTGGGCAGGCGTGTACCCCAAGCGGGCTGCGCGGCCTGTCCACCGGACGAGTGCATCTCTCGGGCGGCCACGTCAGCGGCATTCCTCGGCCCCCCTGCACCCTCCCTCCCCTCTACTGGGCCCCATCCCTCTGATGTATGAGCGTTGCGCCAGGCGCCATCAACAGCGGCTCCATGCGCAGCACGCGGCCCTTACCGGTGGCCACGGTCGCCGCGACCCGTACGTGGGCGAAGACTCTTCCGTCACCGTATTTCTCTCCGGAGGTGGAGGCGAGCAGGATGGAGTGGGTCTCCGCCACGTTCGTGTCGTCGTTGAAGAGGTCGGCATAGACGTAGTCCGCGCCGTCCTCGCACACCACTTCCTGGCCTGTGCTCGGCGAACGGGCTGGGTCGGCTCACGCCCGAGGGAAAGGAGCTGTGTTTCGAACAGGTGGGCAAGGAGCAGAGCAGGCTCCGCGGTCTGAGGTCCCACGCGGGCACGCTCTACGTGTATGGCAACGGCGGTCTGTTCGCGCTCCAGGGCAAGGCCCTCGTCGCGCGTCACGCCACCCGCTTTCCGGTGTCGGGCGCGTGTGCGGGCCCCGACGGAAGCTCGCCCTCCCCAAGGGGCCCGTGAACTCACGGGCCTTCTTCCGCAACCACCTCTTCGTCGGCGTGGGAGACCACGTCCTCCGACTGGACGATGATTGGAGTAAGCCGGTGGTTGGTCATCCCAGGCCTTTCCGTTTCGGTGAAACAGCCGTCACGGAATTTCCTTCAAGGGGCGAGGACCTGTCCTCGAAAATCCGAGGAGCGCCGTCCCGCGTCGAGGGCAACCCATTGAAATCCCAGGCCGGAGGGATGCGCATGGCGCTTGCTTCCCAGGGCTGTCCTCCGCACTCCGAAAGGACTGGACCCCGATGTCGTCGACCCCGCTGAAGGCTTGTGTATTCACCGCGCTGTTGGGATTGGCTGCCTGCCACTCCGACGGCCAGACGCCCATGGAGGACGAGACTCCGGCTCCCGGGGAACTGGTGGCCTCCAACAAGGAACGGGTGGCGGCGCCTGTCGTCTCCGACACCGACTTCGCCTCGCTCGTCGCGAGCAACACCGACTTCGGCGTGGCCATGTACCGGCAGGTGGACAAGCCCGGAGAGAATGTCGTCCTGTCTCCGCTCAGCCTCACCCGGGCCTTCAGTATGGTGTACGCCGGAGCGCGCGGTGACACCGCGGCGCAGATGGCGCGGGCGCTGGGCTTCACGCTGCCTCAGGAGCGGCTGCATCCCGCGCTCAACCGATTGGACCTGGCGCTCCAGGCCCAGGCCGGCCAGTCGCATGGCGACACCGGTGATGCGCCGACCTTCCGCACGGTGAATGCCCTGTGGAGCCAGCAGGGCTATCCCCTGGAGGCGTCCTACCTGGATGTGCTCGCCGAGCACCATGGCGCCGGTCTGCACGCGGTGGACTTCGCCGCGGACGCGAACGGCGTGCGTCGCTCCATCAACGACTGGGTCTCCGGCAAGACGAACGGGCGCATCCAGGACCTGATTCCCGAGGGCGAGGTGCGTCCGGACACGCGCCTGGTCCTGGCCAATGCCTTGTACTTCAAGGGGAGCTGGCGTGCGCCGTTCATGTCCCAGGGGACCCGCTCGGAGCCCTTCCACGGGCTGGACGGAGCCACGACCCCTGTCCCCACGATGAACACCTCCTGGCTGTTCCCCGTCGCGGAGGGTGATGGTTATGACGCCATCGCGCTTCCGTACGCGGGGCGCGCCTTCCGCATGCTTCTGGTCATTCCCGATGCGAATCGCTTCCAGGACGTGGAGCAGCGCCTGTCCGCCGCCTTCCTCGACACCGTGCGCGCGCAATTGAGGGACCATCGCGTGATGCTGAGCATGCCTCGCTTCGAGGTGAGCCAGTCGCTCTCCGTCGTCGACGCACTGAAGGCGTTGGGCATGGTGGATGCCTTCGGCGCCCGGGCGGACCTGTCTGGAATCACCCGGCAGGAGCGCTTGATGCTCAGCGGCGCGCAACACCAGACCTTCGTGGCCGTGGACGAGCGCGGCACCGAGGCCGCCGCCGCCACCGCCATCGAGGGCGTCCCCGTGTCCCTCCCGCCGGAGTTCCGGGTGGACCGCCCGTTCTTCTTCTTCATCGAAGAGGTGGAGACGAAGAGCGTGCTCTTCCTGGGGCGAATCGTCAGTCCCTGAGGGACGCCGGACGACCCGCCCTGGCGGAGTCCAGCTCGTCGCGCCCTCCGGAGTGGCGAGCCTCTTCTCCAACTCGATGCCACCCGGCTCTCGATGCCACGCACGGGAGGTGTGCCCCCAGACAACAAGGGCACGGAGGAGGAACCCTCCGTGCCCTCGCGCAACCCCGACAACCTCAGTCCAGCGTCAGCCGGAATGCCCCGTATTGGTAGGCATACCAGGGGTCGACCTTGACCACGACATGGTGGCCCCCCGAGAGCTGCGGCGTGAACTCGCCCGCGGAGTTCACGGCCACCGGCTGGCCCATCGGGTCCAACACCTGGAACATCGAGTAGGCGCCCAGGACCTGGACCCGGCGCGGCTGACCTGCCACCAGGTCGGCCGCGAAGACATCCACGTCGTAGAAGGAATCCAACCCGGCCATGAACGACGAGGGGAAGGTGATGACCGTGGCATGGGCCACGTCGTCCCCATGGTCATCCACGGCGGCCACCTCCAGCCGAAGGTCATAGAAGGCCCCGACGAACGCCTGGTTGACGGTGACATAGATGGGCCCCGCCTCGACCGGATCGAAAAAGAACCGGGTCGGACCTCCATGGTGAATCCGACGCGCCGGCCCGTTGGGCGTCTCGAAGGTGAGATCGCACACGGTGCAGTACAAGTTGTAGAGGGTCTGGTCCTGCGCGTGGAAGACGAAGACATCCCGGTCCTGCTCGCGATGCCGCCAGCCCGTCGCGGTCTGCCCTGGCACCAGTACGGTCGCGCCCACTTGCGTGTTCGCGTGGTCGTCAGGCCCCATGTCGGCGGCCTCGATGACGTACGTTCCTGGGTAGCGGATGCCACCGGGATCAAGCTTCACCTCCAGGGTGTACTGCGCGTCCTCCGTGGCCTCATGAATCAGATGCCCGGAGTTCGAGGTCTGGAGCGACTGCCCCTGGGCATTCCTGAGCTGGAGGGACTGGGAACTCCCCGTGCCACTCGTGCGAAGGAAGCGATAGATGCGCCCCGCCTGGACAGGGAACGCGAACACATCCACGTCCCCGCGCGTCTCCAGGTGGCCGTCGAGCGTCGTGGGGAACGCGATGGCCGTCGCCACGCCAGCCGAGTCCCCATGGTCATCCAGCCCCAGGTCCTCAAGGGCGCAGGTGTAGGGGCCGACGAAGTTGTCGTGAAAGAGTTCGACGGAATAGCCACCAGCAGCGGGCGCCTCCACGGAGACACTCGTGCTCCAACCCGACACATGGACCGAGCCCTCTACCGCCACCCCAGCGCCGTCACGGAGCAGGAGGCCAGGGCTCGGTGGCGCACTACAGGTGAAGCGATAGAGATGGTCCTGTACCGCCGAGAAGGTGAAGACATCCCGGTCCCTGGCATTCGACACCCTGCCGGTGAAGGGCGTGGGCGAAGGGGTTAGCGGTGTGGCGAACTCCAGCACGTCCCCATGGTCGTCGGCCTCGAGGAAGTCGAGCTGGAGGGCGTAGGTACCGTTGAGGAGCAAGGGCGCGTACCAGTCCGGGGTGACCTCTACGCTGTAGGTCCCCGGGTGCGTGGCATTGAAGACGGCTGCCTGGACCGTCGCTCCCGTGGCAGTCCCCACCGGCGAGGTGACATTCACCTTGCAGGGGTTCAGCGTCGTCGACTCGCAACGCACGCGATAGACGGCTCCCCGTGGAAGGGACAGCGAGAACACATCCCGGTCGAAGACATACTCAAGGACGCCAGTCGCAGCGGTCGCTGGGTTCCAGGGCGTGGCGGTGGCGGCCAGGTCCCCATGGTCGTCCAAACCCAGCTCGATGATTTCACAGGAGTAGGGACTCACCGTCACCGCGATCCGGGAGGAGATGCTCAGGTACGTGGGCTCCGTGACCGCCACCTTGAAGTGGATGCCCATTCCAGGCGGCGCCCAGACCCCCTCGGTCTCCGCCCCCTGCATCTGGGCGTCAAAGCGGCGAAGGGTCCACTCCGAGAGCGGGCCGGAGAAGAGGCACTGGAAACGGTAGTAGCGCCCAGCCTGGGCGGTGAAGGAGAAGACGTCGTGGTCCCCGTCGAAGTCCAGGGCGCCCACGATGGGGCCGGCATGGGGATCGACAGGGGTGGCCTCCCACGGCACGTCTCCGTAGTCATCCTGGACCAGCGACCCGCGCGAGGTGGAATGGGAGGCCAGGTCGGAGGACTCACCTCCACACGCAGCCAGCAGCAAGATGCAAAGACACGAGAAGAGGCGTCGCGATTGTAGCGGCATGATGGAACTCCGCGAAGAATTTCCGGCCCAGCCACGGATTGTATATCACCAAGCGAGTGATTAGCGTCACATTCCGGGCGCAAATCCTGCCATCAAGGCCACGCAAAGGTTCCAGCCCCAATCAACTACCATTCCAAAGGAATCTTCCAAGCAACAAGCATTGTCGCACTTCTGTCCGACGAGCCTACCCGGACCGAGCCAGCGCTCTGCATCTCATCATGGCCGTTGCCATTGAAGTTACTGGCGTCTGAAATGATCGTCGCTCTCTCGACAGGGCCTGCTGACTTCAATCCAAGACACCACTGAATGATGCCTCCGAGGAGCCTTCCTCCCCGCCCCTCTCCGGACCACGTGCACACGATTCGGGACCTGGCGCAAAGACGCGCGGCAGCACCAACGTGCCCCAGACGGCGTCTCGAGGCCACGGCGGGGGGCCACCTTTCCGGCAGCCTGGATACAGATACAGTGGTACTACGACAGTCAAAGGAACACGAAATTCGTGTAAATATTGACAGGCCTGGATACCATGGAGGTGAACCAAGGAGGGTTCTCCATCATGCGTCTCTCCCGCCGGGCACTGCCCGGACTTCCCATGTTCGCGGTGGTCTCACTGCTCCTCCAGGTCTGGGGCGCCTCCGAGGCCGTCGCCGCCGAGCGGCGCTTCCTCGTCGACTTCGGTGACGGGCCCACCGCCACGCCGGGGTGGAACAATCTCCACTTCGGCTCCACGGGCTCATCGCTGAGCAACCTGGTGGACGCCACGGGCGTGGGCTCGGGGTTGTCGCTCCAGATAACGGACGGGTTCTGGCAGGGCTGGACGGGCGCCTACAACGGCGGGGGCACCACCGCGAGCACCGTCTATCCCGCGTCGGCCACGCGGGACACGTTCTTCATTGGCACCAACGAGGGGACGACGGACTCGCAGGCGCAGGTCCGCCTCTCCGGGCTGGCCATCAATGGCACCTACTCGCTGCGCTTCTATGCGTCGCGGATGGCGGGTGACTCGGCGGACAGGACGACGCGCTACACGGTGGGCACGCAGGCGGTGGAGCTGCAGGCGACCAACAACATCGACGGCGTGGTGGAGTTGACGAACCTGGTGCCCTCCAACGGGGCTTTGGACATCACCGTGACGATGAAGCCCGGCGCTATCTTCGGCTACCTGGGCGTGCTCGAGGTCATCGAGCAGGACGGCGGCGTGGTGGTGAATCAGCCCCCCGTGGTGAACGCCGGGGCCGACCGCACCGTGCCGCTGCCCACCAACACGGTGGCGCTCCAGCAGTCCTTCTCCGACCCGGAGGGACAGAGCATGACCTTCGTGTGGTCCCAGGTCTCGGGTCCCACCACGGCGCGGCTCTACCAGAACCCCTGGACCCCGCTCGTCGCGAGCAACCTGGCGCAGGGGACCTACGTCTTCCGCCTCACGGTGACGGATGCCCAGGGCGCGAGCGCGTCCGATGACGTGAGCGTGTCCGTGGTGCCGAGTACGGGAAGCGGCACGCCCTTCCTGCGCACGCTCACCGAGAAGTCCGTCACGGCGGGCGGCAAGCTCATCCACTACTACGAGTCGCTGCCTCGCGGGTACAACACGGACCCGAACCGCAAGTGGCCAGTCATCGTCTTCCACCACGGCGTCGGCGAGAAGGGCAGCACCCCGGAGTCGCTGCCGAGCGTGCTCGGCAACATGACGCTCGTCCGGGACAACCTGCCGTTGGAGTTCGCGATCAACGGAGTGACCGAGTCGTTCATCGTCATGATTCCGCAGCTCCACGGAAACTACGGCGACTGGCAGGACTTCTTCACCCAGGCGATGATCGACTCGGCCAAGGCGAATCTCCGCGCCGACTCGGACCGCGTGTACCTGATGGGCTTCTCGCTGGGTGCGTTCCACACCTGGAGCTTCCCGCAGCGCTCGGACGCGCACGCCCGCCAGATTGCCGCCATCGTTCCCTTCTCGGGCGGGCGCGTCTACAGCGTGAACGGCGTGTCACAGGTCTGCCGGCTGGCCACCGAGGACGTGCCCGTGTGGGCCTTCCACGCGGCGGATGACGGCACGGTGCACGTGAGTTCGACGGACGCCGCGGTGAACGGCCTCAACGCCTGCGCCCCCGCGCCGGACCCTGCGCCGCGCTACACGCGCCCCACGACGGGGGACCATTGGATCATCGGCTCGGGCGCTTCCCCCACGCAGCCGGTGGCCAGCAACATCTACCACTGGATGCTCTCCCACCGGCGCGCCAGCACGCCGCCCCCGCCCGTCACCCAGCGCACCCTCACGCCGAGGGTGACCACGGTGCCCAAGCTCTGGAACGGTCAGATGGGGTACTACGAGTCGTTGCCGCGTGGGTATGACGCCGACCCGCTCCGTCGGTGGCCGCTGCTCATCTTCCTCCACGGCATCGGGGAGCGTGGCAATGGCACGACGGAGCTGTCCAGGACGCTGGCCAATGGCGTGCCCGCGCAGATCAACGCGGGGCAACCGCTGGAGTTCACAGTCAACGGGGTGACGGAGTCCTTCGTGGTGCTCGTCCCGCAGTTGAGCGAGAGCGGCTCGAGCTGGCATCCCTATCAAATCGAGCGCCTGCTCGACGTCGCGCAGGCCGGCTTGCGCATCAATCCCAAGCGCGTGTACCTGACGGGCCTGTCGCTGGGAGGCTTCGGTACCACCGCCTTCGTGGAGTTCTCGCTCGCGAACTCCCAGCGCATCGCGGCCATTGCCCCCACGGATGGTGCCCACTACGGCGGCATCATCTGGACGCCGGACCTGGACAACGTGACGACCGACGCGTGCCATCTCGCGCAGGCGGACGTGAAGGTCTGGCAGTTCTACGGGGCGAACGACAGCAGTTGGGGGCGGACGGCCACGGACTTCGTCGCGCGACTGAACGCCTGCGCGCCTCCGTCACCGACGGTGGTGACTCGCTACGAGAACGTGGGACATGCGGCCTACACCCGGGCCTACTACACGGACCACACGTATCACTCCCCGAACCTCTACGAGTGGTTGCTCGCTCAGCAGCGCCCGTAGGCGATGACGCGAGGCCCCCACTGCTCGCGCGGATTGGGGGCCTCGGACCCGAGGGAAGGTGACGCCGTCGTGAGCTGATTCGAGGTGGCCGGTCCACCCATCGGACTGGTCTCCCTCGCCGAGGTCGAGCGTGCGCGAGATTCCCATGGCCCGAGTTCGGGCAGGTCGACGCACCTGTTCGGTTGCTCTATGTTGGGCAGTCGATGAAGCGAGATCCGCCCGGCAGCAAGGCGCCCTCGGCGCACATGGAGGGGCTCGGGTCCTCGCTGATGCATACCGTCCGCGTCTGGCAGGTCGCTCCGCTCCACCCCCGATGGACCGCCATGCTCCCCGTCCGGGCTGGAAGCGAGGAGGAGGCGCGGCGCCTGGTGGCCGAGGCGCTGGCGCGAAACCCGGACATGGGAGGGGGCCGCCGCGCAACGCAATCGGGTTGTTCGAGCCAGGGTCCGGCCGTCGTGGGCCGCGCTTCAACCTGAGTGACAGCACCCCGCTGCCGCCCGCGTCGCTCTACCTCGAGTTCATGCCGGCCGGCGCTGACATGGTGTACGCGCAGTACGCGCTGGCGCAGCGCATCCTCGAGAGTGCCGCGCCGCTGCTCGAGGATGCGCGCTGGTACGCCATCCTCACGCAGTGCGAGGATATCCTCGACTGCTGGGAGCTCACGGCGGGCCGGCTGCGCTACGAGCGTCACCTCACGGAGGAAGAGCAGGCCCGAGAGCTGCTGCAACAGCTCGAGCCGTCACTGCGGGGCCGACTGGACTGAGTCCCCATCGTCCTCCCGAAAGGCCATTCGAGGAGGACGTTCGACTTCAACGTGTTCGCCGGCGTGAGGTGTGGAGGCAGGCGGCGGGTCTTGCCGTACGTGCAGGGGGCTCCCATCCCTCCTATGCATTGACCGTCCCTCTTCCTCAGTCGCGCAGCAGCCGCTGCCCCGCGAGCACGTGCTCGACCCACGACTGTGACGAGCTGAGCGTGGGCGAAAGCCGAGCCGCGAGAGCATCTCCCTCGATGGGGTCCGGAATCGACGCCGGCAGATAGATGGCTCCTCTCTGACTCGGCCGCAGCCACGCGCCGACCTGGGCCTCACCGTGGACGACCAGATGCGTCGCATCCGTCCCATTTGTGACGAGATTGCCCGTCAGCTTGAGGTCCCCCTCGATGAACACCTGCGCCTCGTGTACCAACAAGAGGTCGCTCGCAATCAGCGAGCCCTTGATCCACAGCGGCACGTAGACGCCCACGTCGCGAATCACCAGCGGGCCGTCGACGATGACGTCCCCTTCGACGACGCACACCATCGGATCCTCATTGCCCACGTACGTCGGACCACTCAACGAGAGCGTGCCCTCGTGCACCACGAAGGTGACGTCACGTCCGCCGAAGAGGTCCTCGTAGTTGACCGAATCATCGCTGACCTCGATCAGGGAATAACGCTCGAGACCCACCTCCGTTGCCAGGGGTTCGAACCGCGCACCGGTGAGCGTCGTGTAGGGCTGGGCCTTTGGAGACATGAGGGATGAGTCTACAGCGCTGGCTCGAGCCCGTCTTCGTCACGCAGCTCCCCCAGCACCTCCCGAACGAGGTGCTCGGCATGCCCAACAACTTCATCCGCTAGAAGCAGATGTCGCGCACGTCTTCGTAGACCGCGTAGCTGGTGGGCAGGCCGTAGTAGAGGGTCATCGCCTGCTCACAGGTGAGACACGCCCCCTCCCCGCTCAGGGTCGAGTAGGCGCTGTTGGTGTAGAACTTCACGCGGTACAGAGAGTGGCAGATCGGGTGCAGGCCCTCCTCACGAGACGCGACGTCCTCCTCCACTTCAGAGGGAACGCCCGACCCACCACATCCCATCACCAGCAGCCCCGTCGCCAGCAACACGCCCCGGATGACCATCGCTCCCCACATGGATTTTTCTCCTGGAACTGAGTTCCCGATGTTCATTCCATTACAAGAGTAGCACTCGTCGAACAAGCCCTGGGCCCCTCCTTCCTCCGCGAGGAGCCTGGGCCTTGGATACCCTCCAGGAGACAACCTTCTCTGTCGCTGACCGGTGCGGCCCTTGCTTCCCCGCGGGTCGCCACGGCGACTGACGACCTCACGAGAAGATAGGGATTTCCCGCATGGCCATGCGCAGACATCGGGTTCATGATGCGAATGAATCCGGATGTCCGGGTCCAACCCCCAGGAGTGCGCGTATGACTTCGAAACTCATGCAGGGACTGCTGTTGGTGGCTGCACTGGCGTTCCCCACTGGAAGTGCACTGGCCTTCTGTCAGGACGGAGACACCCAGACGTGCCTCTGTCCCGACGGCTCGATGAGCGTGCGCTACTGCGTCAACAGCCGTTTTGGCCCCTGCGAATGTGGAGAAGGGCTGGGTGGATCGGCCCCATTGACCGAGGACGCGAGCGCGGCAGAGCAAGCGACGTCCGAAGCAAGCACGGCACAGGTATGCATCGAATCACTGACGCTCGAACAGTCGTCGGCGCCCTCCGGCACTCCGGGCTGAGTCCGAATGACCGGCCCCGACAATCCCTTCCAGGCCGCGCGTACAGTGTCGGCGTGAGCATGGGCTCGGACATCGTCGGCGAGTAGTGCGGGCCTTCCGTTTCACCCTCGTGCCCTGCGTGGGCCGCTTCAGGCCTGCCCACCACAGCTCCATGAAGTCGAAGCGGGGCTGTCGGTGGGCAACCTGGGGACTCGCGATTCATGTCGCGGCTGTCCTCACACTTCAGCCGAGCCGCATGGACAGCTCGACGTCCTCCGCGAATGGCGTCGAGAGATAGCCATTCCTCGGGTCTCGAACCCGCGCGAGGTAGTCGGGGCTGTCGTCGGCGTTGTCGGCGACGATGAGCGCCCCCGGACGGAGCTGGCCCTCGAGCATTCGCAGGATGTCCGGGTAGAGCGCCTTCGCCCCGTCGAGCAGGAGCAGGTCGACCCGCGGGGGGAGGTCGAGCGCGAGAGTCTTCAGTGCATCTCCTTCGCGAATCTCCACCAGGTCCGCGAGGCCTCCCGCTTCGAGGTTGCTTCGTGCACGAGCGACCTTCGACGGCTCGAATTCACTCGTGATGACGCGGCCCCCACCATTGTCGCGGAGGGCGGCGGCCAGATGCAGCGTGGAGATTCCGAACGACGTCCCGAACTCGACGATGGTCCTCGCGCCCGAACCGCGCGCCAGCATGTAGAGCAGGAGGCCCGTCTCGCGCGACACGGCCAGCGCGGCGTTCTTGAGCCGTCCGTAGAACTCCAGGTAGTCCGTCTTGCTTCGCATCATGCGCTCCCGCTCCTCGCGCGAGAGCGCCGCTATCTCCGGGATGGCGAGAGGCGACACCGCCTCGGCCTCCTCGAACAAGCGGTTGAGCAGGGGGGCGAGAGGGTTTTCGGTCAGCGTGGTCATCGGTTTCTCCGTTCCGTGCGGCATCAAGTGTGACGCTGGACAAAATGCGACGAATCATTCAGGTTCACAATTCGCATTGACGGGAGTGCGCATGAGCCCGCGACGAAGTCCTCGAATCTCCACGAGAAAAGAGCCCCAACAGGCGCGCTCGAACGAGCTCGTCGACGCGGTCCTCCGCGCGGCTATTCAGGTTCTCGCGAAGGAGGGGGCACCGCGCTTCACGATGGCACGCGTGGCCGAGAAGGCCGGCGTCAGCGTCGGGTCGCTGTACCAGTACTTCCCGAACAAAGCGGCGGTCCTCTTCCGACTCCAGACAGACGAGTGGAGACAGACGACAGCGCTCACTCGGAAGCTGCTCGAGGACACGACGCGTCCGCCGCTTGCACGGCTCCGCGCCCTCGTTCACACCTTCATCCAATCCGAGTGCGACGAGGCCGCGGTCCGTGTCGCGCTGAGTGACGCCGCGCCTCTCTATCGGGATGCGCCCGAAGCCCGCGAGGTGCGAGCCTCGAGCAAGGCCACGTTCGAGGGCTTCATGCGCGAGGCCCTGCCCACAACACCCAGACCGGCGCGCATGCTCGCGGGAGATCTCGTCATGACGACGCTCAGCGCGGTGGGGAAATCCTTCTCGGAGAGGCCTCGAACACCCTCGGAGATTGCCAGCTACTCCGATGCGTTGGCCGACATGCTCTGTGCGTACCTGGAGACACTCTCGGGGAAGGACATCGCTCCCTCGACCGCGGTCGACGCGGCACAGCCCCCTCCTTCACGACGCCCCTCGGCAAGGCGGCCGTGAGGCCTTTCGGCTGCCTCTCCGAACCCACCGCACACGATTCAGGGGCGGGTCCGGACCCGGACGCTACGCCAGCGCGATGACCGCGCGTTCACAGCCCACGTAGACCGTGCCGTCGGCGACGAGCGGCGCCGTCGTCACGCGGTAGGGCGCCTTCCACCGCCAGCGCTCTGTTCCCTCCCGAAACGTCCAGGCGTGGATGGCGTTGCCAGCCCCCATGTAGACGACGCCCCCTGCGATTGCCGGCGAGACCGTGGCGGCAGGCGACTTGTCGAGCGTGACTGACCAAAGCTCCTTCCCGGTCTTTTCGTTCAGTGCGTGGAGAATCGCGTGATCACCGGTGAAGCACACGACGCCATCCGCGACGGCGGGCGTCCCCCACAGCGCGCCGCGCGTCTCGTAGGCCCAACGCTCCTTGCCGCTGGCGAGGTCGAGCGCGCGAAGGCGCTTCCCCATGCCGGACAGGGCATAGACCGTGCTGCCGTTGATGGCGGGCGCTCCGCCATGGCCCATCGCACCGGCCTTCGCCGACCATCGCTCGACTCCCGTGGCGCGGTCGAGCGCGACGACGTGGCCCTCGGCGAAGCCCTGGCTGGTCCCGACGACGACGTACTCGCGCGTCACGCTGACCGCGGACTGCACGCTCTCACCACGGCGCAGCTGCACGCGCCATCGCTCGGCTCCCGTGCGCGCGTCGATGGCGACCACCTCACCGAGCCGCGTTCCCACGTAGACGTCATCGTCGACAACGATGGGAGAGGAGGTCGCCTCGGCGTCGCACGAGACGCTCCAGCGGATGGCGTGCGTGCCCAGGTCAACGGCGTGGCACTGCCCGCCACCGACGACGAAGAGCAACCCATGCGCAACCATCGGATTCGAGATGCTCTCGGGAACGCCCCCTCCGACCCGCACGTTCCACAGCTCCTTTCCCTTCGAGAGGTCGAGCGCGTAGAGCTTGTCGTTATCGAAGTTCGCGAACAGCACGCCATCATGGATTGCAGGCGTGTTGCGAGTGGTCACGGGCGAACTCGGCGCGAACTTCCAGCGGGCCCTCTTGACCACGAGAGGTCCCGCTCCCTCGAAGTGACCGGTCCGCGCGGCATTGGCGCCAAAGAAGAGGGAGCGAGATGAGTCTGACACGGGAGGTTCTCCGGCTTGGGTGGGCAGCGGGGCCGCGGCGTCACGCCAGGAGCGCGGCTGGAGGTGATTCGTCGCGCCAGGCGTGGCGCTGGGTGCGGCCGGTGAGTCGGCCAAGGACGCGAGCGGTACGACTTGAATGGGAAGCTGCTCGAGTGACGATTCCAAGTCCAGGGCCCGGCGGGAGCTTGAGACGCCGGCCCGCGCCCCCAAGTAGCTCTCACCCGGCCCCTGTCGGCCTCACATCAATTTCCCGTCAACACCACCAGGTTCGCGCGCACCGTCTGGCCTTCAGCGCCCTCGAAGGGCACCGGCTCACTGGGTCGATTGAGCACCTCGATGGCGCCGGCCCCGGGCGGGACCCGCAGGACATAGGTCCCGTCCGTCGAGAGCGTCCCGAAGTGGTCCTCTCCATCGATTCGCGCGAGCACGCCGCCCGACTCCAGGGGCAGGCCCCGGGCATCCCTCACCACGCCTTCCAGCGTGAGCCCGGGCGACAGACGCAGGTGCGCGGTGTCGACACCCGCGGGGATGAGCCGCCGCGTCCTCGGCCACTCGTGATGTTGGATCTCCAGCAGGAAGGGCTCGTCGGGAACGCCTGAGAGATAGAGACTTCCATCCGGATAGGTGGCTCCGAAGCAGACATCCGGCCCGTCACGTCCGGGCAGCTCGGGCCATCTGCACCGCACCGTGGCCTCCCAGAGCCCCTGCCCGTTCGGTGCCTCCACGCGCCCCGTGAGCAGCCGCCCCATCCCCAGCTTGATGTCCCCGATACGGACTGTCGCCCCGGCGCGAGGCGCGAGCTTCCGGAGCTCGGGAGCGAACCCCTCCGCGGAGATGCTCACGTACAGGGGCTTGTTCCCTTCGACAGGGAAGGACAAGGAGAAGCGCCCCTGCGCGTTCTCGAATGACTGGTGCGCCACCTGGAAGGACGGGATGGGACGGCCCCGAGCATCCACCACCCGGCCACTCACCCGGACCGCGTCGCGGACACTCGCCTCGCGCTTCGATACGAGCCGGACCGGCTCGGGCTGCTCATCCAGGACCTTCACCCGCTGCGATTCGTCATGGCCCTGCGCGTCCGCGAACACACTCGCCTCGCCCGGCGGAACGTGCTCGAACGCGAAGCCCCCGTTGCGCGCCGTCGCCCGGCGAATCAGCAGCTTCGTCCCTCCTGTCAGCTCCAGGTTGAGTTCCGCGTGCCCGCCCTGGATGGCCACGCCGCGCTCGTCGACGAGCCGGCCACGAAAGCGGCGAGCGCCTTGGAGGTCCAACGTGAGCGTCCGCGCTTCGCCCTCGAAGCGAAACTCACGGGAGACCCTCCGATACTCCTCCAGCACGTCGAAGCTCAAGGACACGAGGTACCTGCCGGGAACCATCCCATCGAAGCTCGCGCGCCCTGCTTCATCCGGACGCCGAGCCCTGGAGGAGGTTCGGACATCGCGGTGCCCGAGCGGCCCGTCCACGTGCACCCATATCGGATGAGTCAATCCCTTGGGGAGCACGACGGCGACAGTCAATCGCCCACCCGCGGGCACCTCCCAGCGCACCTTCTGTGAGGGAATCACCACCTCGCCCAGCGCGGAGAGCCGGTCCTTGGGCTCGACCAGGAAGGAATAGCGGCCCCGCGCCAGCTCCGGCAGCTCGAAGGAGCCGTCGGCCCGCGTCTGGGCCGAGAGCGGCGGCGGCCAGAAACACGTCGAGGGGAAGCCCACTCGGCCGTAGTGCTTGAGGTGAATCCAGGCGCCGACCACGGGCTTCCCATCGCTGTCGACGACCTCGCCCCGCAGCGTCTCCGAGCGCTCGAGGACCACGTCCAGCGGGGCCACCACCGAGACGGGGGCGATGTACCGCGACACGTGCTCGGGAGCATTCACCAGGACCGCGATGGGCGAGAACCCGGGCACAGGCACCTCGAACCCGCCGTCCTCGCCGGTGAGCACCTCCTGGTACTTCAGCAGCCCGAGGCGCTGCTGGATTCCTGCTCGGACCCGAACGCCCTTCAGGGGAGTGCCGGCCGCCCCGCGCACACGGCCCTTCACGACCCGGGGCGGTGCCAGCTCGATTCCCACGAAGCGCTCGTTGCCCATCACCATCGTCACTCTCTGGGTCCCCAGTTCGGAGCCACGCGTCGCTGTCAGGCCCCATGGTGCGCCGGCCACGCCTCGGAACACGAAGTGGCCTCGCGCGTCGGTGCGGGTGCTCAGGACGTGCTCACGGAAGGTGGCTCGCACCTCCACGTCGGGCACCGGCCCCGAGGAGGAGACGACGAGCCCCTCGATGAAATGGGGCCCCCTGGCCGAGGGCTCCTCGGCCACCGCGGACGTCAAGAGCAGGACCGACAGGACCCACAACGCGTGATGGAAAAGACGAAGGCGCATGCCACCTCCGAGGCCACTCTACCCTCGCCTGCCCATTGAGGTGCTCGCGCGATTCGTCGGGGCCATCAGTCGGTAGGGCCGCGCGCGCCCCGGACAGCGTCGGCCAGTTCACGCACGGGCGTCAGCAATCCATACAGCTCGATGGAGGTGCGCGGGACGGCGATCACCTCCACCGTCAGGACGCCGCTCTCGATGGAGAAGGTCTCGAAGACGTGGGCCAGGTTCAGCAGGGGCCGCCGCATTTCCGCGTTGAGGAGGAAGGCGCGGGCCTTGGGAGTGACGTTCCTCAGGTCCAACGCTTTATCGAGGCCGGCATCTCCAACATCCTCGTCTTTCACGCCGAACAGTCGGAGGAACGTGTCGCCCAGCGTCTCGGGCCGGATGGTCACCTCGCGCGGAAAGCCGTCACCCAGCCCGTGCCGGATGATGGTGACGATGTGGAAACTCCTGCCAAAGCCCCGGTGCTCGGTCTCCACGGTAATCGTCCGCCCGGCGTGGCGGCCCTTCATCACCAGCGTCCCCGCGGAGTACATGAACCCGGACGTCGCAGTGAAGGACCAGCCGCGAGTGTTGGCGAAGTCCTGCCAGGTCTGGAGTTGCTGCGTCCAGTGCCGCCAACGGACGTAGCCAATGACACTCGCTACCCCAAGGCCGACTCCGAAGACGCTGGCGAAGATGCCAATTTGTGTCCAGGTCATTCCCGTAAGCATCCCCGTTCGGCCCGTATCTGCCAACCCCTCCGCGCGCGGGCCCCCGGACGGGACGCCGCGGGGAAGCACCTTTCTGGCAAGGACGACCCCGTGCCTTCCAGCTGGGATGGAAGGCTCCGCGGGCAGGACCGAGCGGGCCCCACCCCTCGCATGCGTCGCGGCCCCCACCAGCCTCAGGGGCAGAGCAGCTCGACGGACTTGATGCGCATCACGCCATCGACGTTCGGGTCGTTGGTCTGGTCGCCGATGGCGATGTTCCCGTCCGCCATGAAGTTGTTCCGCGTGAGCTTCGCGACGCCGTCGATGCTCACCGTGGCCACCTTCGCCGCATCCACCGCCAGTTCGTAGACATGATACCCGCCGCTGATCACCGGGAACGCCGCGGACTGCGTGTCGTCCGCCCAGCCGATCGCCGCGCTGTCGAGGTAGATCATCTGCGAACGGTCCACGGAGTTGCCGAACGGCGACGTGAAGCTCCCCAGGATGGCGGCGCCGCTGTCGAGCTGGTTGTGGCGGCTCGCCGACTCGACTTGCGCCGTCACCACGAGCTTGAAGGGTTTCGTTGCGTCGACCACGTTCGCCCGCGTGAGGAGCAACTGCCCGCTCGTCCGCGCTCCGCTGTTCGTCGACGTCTCCAGGCGAACGAAGTCCTCGCCGTACGTGAGCGTGTTCGGCGCCTGGGTGATCGCCCTCCAACCTTGCGCCGTGATGTCTTCACCGCCGACCAGCAGGGGAATGCTCCCCCGCGCCGACCACTGCGTCGTCGACGTCGTGGGCAGACACGCCTCGCAAGCGTTCGCCGGGTTCGGTGTGCCTTCGTCGTAGAGGCTGCCGTCAATGAAGCACTTCGGGCCGCACGCGCCCGCCGAGCAGACCTGTCCCGCGCCGCACTGCGTCCCGTCCGCCCGTGGCGTCCACGCGGTCGCGGAGGTCTCAGGTACGCACTGTTCGCACGCGTTCGCCGCGTTCACCGTCCCTGACGCGACCTGCTGGCCGTCAATCTGACAGCGCAGGACGCAGACGCCCCCTTCACAGCCCTGGCCAGCCGCGCAGGCATTGCCGCAGCCACCGCAGTGCGCCGGGTCGGCCCCGGTGTTCACACAGGAGCCGCCACACAGCACGACTCCGCCGCCGTCGCACTGCTCCGGCACGGACGCGTCGGGTGGATCGACGGGAGGCGGAGTGGAGTCCTTCCCGCAAGCAACGATGACGCCGAGCACGACGATGCAGGAGAGAACGCTGGAACGAATCGAGACCATGAAGCCCGCCACCTTGCGCAACGACACGCCCTCGCGGCGTGTGCTCGTGAAGTGGTGAAGCTTGGAGCGCACGCGCGCGGGTGAATCAAGGCCTTTTCCAGCAGCGGTCGCTGGGACGACAGGCGCGCGGGTCGAAGCGACAGGAGGAGTGAAGGCTTCGATGAGTTGAGGTCGGTTGCTGAACAGAAACGCGCGCCGGGACGCAGGTCCGGGCCTGCCACGTCAACCACTCCTCCTGCCGCGCCAGCTCCACGTTCACCCTCCGCGTCCGCGCCGTAGCCAGCAGCAGCGCCTCCGCGCCTGCCGTCCATGGGGACGATGACAAACTGGCGCCGACCCTCTCACCCCGCTCCCGAGCAACGACACATTTCAATCCGCCAGTTCACTGGCCGCGCCAAGTCATTGCACATATTCGAAGCGCAGCGCGCTCGCGCCGCCCCCCGAGGACAGCTCGCTGTTGGACGTGTAGGCCCAACCGCCATCGGAGAGCGCGAAGCAGGCGCCCCCGTCCGGCGCGGAATGCCACGTGTAGCCCGTGCTCGCCACGGCCCGCCCCGAGCGCGCGAGGATGCGCGACGAGAACCCCGCCGGCAGTCTCACCCCGTTGGCATCCGGCGAGCCGGACATGGCCCCGTACGGGCTCGGCCCCGGCTGCGCGGGCGCGGCATACGCCCCCTTCCAGAATCCAGGTCCCATGCCCAGCGCCCCGCCACCCAGCGCGGAGAGACGAAGGAAGTCACGACGGTCCAATCGCATACAGAATCCTCCTTGAACGTCCTGAACCCGGTCTACAAACCCATGCAGTTGGCGTAGTACGTCACCGTGCCCGGCCAGTCGCTGAAGATGCCGATGACACCCACGTGCCGGGCGAGCACGTCGACCGCGACGAGCATGTCGCCGTCGTTGTTGATGGCCTGCTTGACGGACTGGAAATAGAAGCCGCCGCCTTTCGCCAGCGGGCCGTCACGCTCCAGGGACCAGGCGATGATGTCCAGACCCGCGGCCCTCGCCGCCCTGGCGTACGCGGACGGGATGATTCTCCCCTGCGCATCCAGCGTGAGCAGCACGTAGATGGGAGGCGCGATGACCTCCACGCCCGACGCGGCCAGTTCGTCCATGCCCGGCACCCAGGTGCTCGGGTCGTTCGGATCGAACCGCGTGCCCGGAATCTCATAGCGCCCGTCCAGGTAGACAGCCTGCCTGCCGAACTGCGGCTCGCGCTGAATCCAGTACTTCACGTCGTCGAGGTTGAAGGACTGCGGCCACACCTGGCTCGGGTGGACACGGGCCTGCTTGTACTCGTCCAGCATCTGCTGGGCGTAGGCGGCCTGCGTATAGGTGCCCTGGTACGGCATGGGGACACTCGGGGCCTTCAGCTCCGGAGTGAACTTCGTGCCCAGGCGTTTGAAGAGCTCGATGCTCTCCTTGTGGGACAGGACCGTGCCACACGCGGAATAGAGGTCCGTGCGCCAGGGAGCCGTTCCACCCAGGTACTGCGCCACCGTGGCCGCCGAGGGGTTGGCGGCGTCCATCTTCCCGCACAACTGCTTGAACTCGGTGAGCGTGATGTCGCTGGTGCAGCAGAGCGCGGAGGCGGGCTTGCCGTTGGTGGGGTCCGCCGGCTGGAAGGGCTGCGTGCACTTCGCCGCCAGCGCGGGAATGGCGAGGATGTTCGTCGTGGTGTGCAGGTCGCACTGCGAATGCCGGCACACCAACTGCCGGTCCTTCGTGAAGGTGACGTCGCACTCGAGGATGCCCGCGCCCATGCGCGCGGCGGCCTCGTAGGACTCCTTCGTGTGCTCCGGGAACTGGAGCGGCGCGCCGCGATGGCCGATGGAGAACTCCGTCCGGGAGAACGGCCCCTCCGAGCACTGCTGGAGCCTGCGCTTCAGGGGGCTCTCATCCATGTCCTCGACCAGGTAGTAGGGACGAGCGCCCACCTGGACGTTGAGTCGGCGCGGCGGCGCGTGCTCCGACCGGGATTCCTCGGCCGCGCGCACCGCGAGCGCGTCGTCTCCGGCGGGGGCCGCACCGGGAATCGTGATGCACGCGGCGAGCGTCGCCGCGAGGAGCGTCACCAATCTTCGGGGATACATGAGAGTTCCTGCTCCTTCATGGGTTGCTGGACATCCAGGTCCGCGCAAGATGCACCCTCCTTCCCCGGCGGAAACGTCAAGGTTGAGCGACGATTCTCTCAAGAACATGCCACGACGCGAGCAGAGCGGCGTCGCGCGGTGCCTCGGCCGGGAAACCAGGGCCACTCCGTTTGTCACAATGACTTGTGACAACGAGGTGTCCCCCGGTGTTTCCGTACCCGGCGCGGGGTGAGACGTACTCGAAGCAACCGGCTTTCCCTCTCGCCGAGCTCACCCTTGCGGTTTGAACACGCGCTGGGTGGACGGAGGGTATGCCGCGAGCTTGCTGGCGGGCCGACGCGGGCGCGTCGTGAGTTCGCCGCCGCAGTTGGGGCAGATGCCCTTCAGTCGCTCCGTCGCGCAGCTCACGCAGAACGTGCACTCGAAGGTGCAGATGCGGGCATCCGTCGAGTCGGGTGGCAGGTCGCGATCACAGCACTCACAGCCTGGACGCATTTGAAGCACGTAACCTCCTTGGACGCAGGACCCGAAAAGAGCACGGAAAAGGGGAGCGGGTCATCACCCACTGACCCCAGCCGCCCGGGGACCTTCCCCCCGAAGGGCGACCAGCCGCGGTAAGTGGTTGCCGTGGGTCCACTTCACGCCCCTGAAGCGCGCCTTTGTCCCACGCGCCCGGCGATTGTCACTCAAGGCCACAATCACTACCATGCTCGCGCCACTCACAGGAGAGGTGTCCATGCACCGTTCGCTTGCTGGAGTCGCTGTTGCCACCGCGATGTCGCTGTCCTCCGCGGTGCTGGCCGAGGAGCCTCGCGCATCCGAACCCCAGGGATTGAATGTCTCCAGTGCCATGCCGGCCTGCTTCGTGGACACGCCAAACTGGGATTACCTTTCCGCATATGCCTGCTCCGCCATTGGCAGCGCGTACTCGACGATTGTCTCCTGGGGCGTCCTCGGGATTGACCAGACGGGTGGCCGCTACACCATCCAGTTCCTCGACTCCTGCTACGGGCATGGCGACTACCAGGACACGGGCTATAGCTGCATGACCGTCATCAACAAGTACGACACGCTGACGCAGCGCATCCGCGTCTACGACAACTTGACGGGCCAGTGGTCCGCCACCCTCACCGCGACCGCCTCGTACTACGGCGACGACTAGCGAAGTCCCTGCGTGCCGCGCGGGCCCCACACATGGGCCCGCATGGTCCACCGCTACGACATGGCCCTCCGGATTCCGGCCTCATTGTCGCGCAGGGTGCTCTCCAGATGTGCGCGCGCCCATGCCTGGCCCCCTGCCAGTCCCTGCCTGAAAGCAGCCGCGCCCCCTGCCCAGTTCTCGGCCGCGAGGTCGATGACTCGTTCCTGGATGCCCCTGGGCAACCCGCCAAAGTCGAGCGCTCCATTGCCCCCCGCTTGCGCCTCCCATGGGGCCGGGACCACCTCTTGCCGCATCACGAACGAGCCAGGCTCGCCTTCACGTGAGCCGCGAACCGCCAATCTCGTGAACTCAGGGTTCAACCGCCTCAGTTCGGTCCGCCGCTCCTCGGTCGTCATCCCCCTCCACGGATTGCCCTTGATCAATGGCTCCTGGCCCCGCTGCGTTGCGCGGGTCGCGATGTAGCGTTCAAGGCTGACACCCGGCGGCAGGAGGACGAGCAATTCCGTCTCACTTTGAGACAGCTCGGTCGAGCCAGGATACAGGTACTCGTCAGGCACATCGAACCAGACATCATGGCGGGCGCCCTGCAGGATATCACCCACGCCACTCTCCGAGTCGTCAGTCCCCCAGGAAAGGGAGTAGGGGTTGACAGCCACGGAGACAAAGGGCGTTTCGTCCCCCAGCATTCCCTGACCATGCCTGTCAATCGCTTGCAGAATCCCCGCTCGCCCGCCACCGACCAGCTCGCGATGAAGCCTGGCATAGGCCTCGGGGTCCTGGGCCCCCAGCTTCGAGATATAATCACTCTCTTTTCCAGCATCCATCCAACGGACCACGCGCATCAACTGGATTGGCGCGGCCCCCTGCGTCCCGGTCATCCGCTGCACGGGAGGTTCGTGGAGCGAGCCCGCCATCATGGGCTGAAGGGTGGCCCTGTCGCCCATGACCTGCGCCTCTGACTCCAGCGCGGGCGAGTCATTCACCGGCGCGCCGTTGAAGTCCCGGGTGGGAGTCACCCTGCCCTGCTTCTGCTGCACCACGTGCCAGGCCTCATGGGGCAGGTGTTGCTCCTGGCCCGGTCCCACATGGATGTCCGCCCCCTGGGTGTACGCAAGCGCCTGAAGCTGTGCCGGCCTGGTGGAGTTGTAGTGAACGCGTACGTCATCCAGGCTCACGCCGGAGAGCGACTCAATGCCAGTCTTGAGTTCATCCGACATGCCGGTCCTGTTTGCCTCAACCGGCTTCCGCTGCGCGGTGCCCCCATGCTGGAGCCGCGCCTTCATCTGCACCAACCGCTGAACACGAGGGCTCTGGGTGGCGGTGTCCTGAATGGCGCTGAGCCGGCTCACAGGATGCGAGGAGTTCGCCAGACATTGGACTGTCGTGCCACCCTGGCCTTGCCCCCGCGCGGCGTCGTGAATCGTCGCCAGGTCCTTCGGAATCCTGGGGGTGTAGGCACTCATGCAAGAGGAGCCTTTTCAAGACAGCGTGGGAGCACGCCAGTGTGGAGGCTCGCACGACACAAAGACAGTAGCGGTCAGGTCGCCCCCATCCGCCCAGACCCGCGGAGGCGGAACGCCAGCGCCACGAGCCGCCCGGCAGCCCTGACGGTACCTGCCCGAACACAAAGGAGCCCCACGGTGTCATCGATGTCCCGCGACCCAGGCGAGTCCGTCATCACCCCCTCGACACCCCAGGTCACGCCCCGCTCCTCCAGACAGACGGGGAATTTCAGGACTCCAGTTGAACCACAATGTTCCATCCCCGCTGTCGTGGCAACGAGGGATGTCTGCTAGAAAGCAGTGCAACCCCGCGAACGCAGGCACTGCCGCGCGGGGGCCGCCCGCTGGACGGAGACATCCATGTCCCCACGTTTCGAAGGGCTCGCCCGCTGTCTGGGGTTGAGCGTGTTGTGTCTGGGTCTGTCGCTTGGCTGTAACGACTCCGGGAGCGCACCGCGACCGCCTCCCGTAGCGGAGGACACGGTGGACGCGGCGGCCTCCTCGGTGGCGGTGGACAAGCCCACGGGCGTGCTCGCCAACGGCACGGACCAGGCCGCCGTCACGGTGACGGTGGTGGGCAAGGACGGCGCGCGGATGTCCGGGCGCGCCGTGACGGTGACGGTGGACGGCGAGGGAGCTTCCATCGCGGTGCCTCCGGGGCAGACGGGCAGCGACGGCTCGGCGCGTGCGCTGGTGGTATCGACGGCTCCAGGCGTGAAGACGGTGAGGGCGTCGGTCAAGGACGCGAAAGGCCTGACGGTTCCGCTCACCGCCACCGCCACGGTGGAGTTTGTCGCGGTCACCCCCACGGCCTCGCGCCTCGCGTTCCGGCAGGCCCTTCCGGATGGCGTGGCGGGTGTTCCTCTCGCTGGCCTGGAGGTCGTCCTCCAGGACGCCACCGGGGCCACCGTCTCCAACGCCACGGCGGAAGTCACGCTGTCGCTGGCCTCCGTGGGTGTCATCTTCCCGGAGGGCCAATTGACGGTGACGGCGGTGGACGGCGTGGCGCTCTTTCCGGACGTGGTGCTGAAGCGGGCGGGCGACACCTACCAGTTCACCGCGAACGCCCCGGGGCTCGAGCCGGCCACGAGTTCCTCCTTCAAGGTGAACCCCGGCGCTCCGGCGGCCGTGGGGCTGAGTACGCAGATGGAGTCGGCGGTGGCGGGCGTGGCGCGGGATCTCCAGGTGACGGTGCAGGACGCGCACTTCAACACCGTGACGAACTACACGGGCACGGTGGCGCTGACGTCCACGGACGCGGCGGCGAGTCTTCCCGCCGCGCATGTGTACACGCCCTCGGACGCGGGGCAGTTCACCTTCACGGGCATCACCTTCAAGACCGCCGGGAGCCAGCGGCTGACGCTGGATGACGGCACGAGCGCCATCTCGTTCACCCTTCATGTGAACGTGACCGCCGGGCCTCCCGCGCTCCTCGCCTTCACGCAGCAGCCCACGCGCGTGTCGACGCGTGCATCCCTGGGCACCGTGGCAGTCACCTTGAAGGACGCCTTCGGCAACACGGCCCGCGTGAGTACCCCCACGGTGAGCCTGTCGCTCTCGCAGGCGGGCTTCACGCTGTCGGGAACGACGGAGGCGGGTCCAGTCGACGGCGTCGCGACGTTCACGACACTCAGCATCGCGGGCCATGGAGTCGCCCGCCTGAACGCCACCGCGGATGGGCTGCAGGGCACGAGCAGCGCGGACCTCACCGTGGTGGATGACGTGGCGCCCGCGAAGCCGGTGCTGACGCAGACGGCGGCGACGGAGACGGGCCTCACCGTGCAGTGGACGGGCGTGGGCGATGACGGCACCCAAGGGACGCTGACGGCGCAGGAGCTGCGCTACGCCACGTCTCCCATCGATTCTGACGCGGCCTTCCAGGCCGGCACGCTGGTGGCCAGCGGAAGTCAGGTGCCTCCCGGCACCGTGCAGACCGTGACGCTGTCGGGGCTCGCGACGGGCACCACGTACCATGTGGCGCTGAAGGTGACGGACAAGCAGGGCAACACCGCGCGCTCGGACAGCCTGACGGTGTCCACGGCCCATCCAGAGGTGACGCAGTTGGCGTTCGTGACGCAGCCCGCGGACGGCACGGCGGGCACGACGCTCGCGGACGTGCGCGTGGCGCTCCAGGATGCACGCGGTGACGTCGTCACCACGGCCACCTCCGCGGTGACGCTGACGTTGACGGGCCAGGCCTCCTTCCCGGCGGCGACGGTGTCGGCCATCAACGGCGTAGCCACCTTCCAGGGGCTGCGCGTGGACACGGCGGATGCCTTCACGTTCACCGCCACGGCGGGAGCCATCAGTCAGCAGAGCCAGTCCTTCACCGTGCGCGCGGGGCCGGTGTCGAAGCTGGTGCTGTGGCAATTCTCGGCGCCGGTGGATGCGGGCCAGGCGCTCGAAGCGGGCGTGTCGCTGACGGACTCCTTCGGCAACCTCGCGCGGGACTACGCCGGCACGGTGCACTTCACGTCCTCGGACGCGCAGGCGGAGCTGCCTCCGGATGCGACCTTCACCTCGGCGGACCAGGGCCAGAAGTTCCTCACCGGACTGGTGTTCAAGACGGCGGGGACGCAGTCCCTCACCGCGACGGACACCGTCACCTCGGACCTCTCCGCCACGGTGGACGCCGAAGTGCGCTCCATCGCCGCCGCGTCCTTCGAGGTCATCGCGGGCGCGGGGCCGTTCGTCGCGGGCCAGACGCAGAGCTACGAGTTGGTGGCGCGCGACACCTACGGCAACGTCGCGACGGGCTACGCCTCCACGGTGACGTTCTCGTCCTCGGACGCGCAGGCGGTGCTTCCCGGCGCCTACACGTTCACCCTGGCGGACGCGGGGCGGCACGTATTCAGCGTGGAGCCGCGCACCGCCGGTGACCAGGAGGTCATCGCGGAGGACGTGGTGACCGCGACCCTGAGAGGCACGCACACCTGGTCCATCGTTCCGGCCGCACTCGACGCCCTGGCGTTCGTCTCCGCGCCCACGACGGGCTCGGTGCGACAGGCGCTGGCGGACGTGCAGGTGGCGCTGCGGGATGCGTACGGCAACACCGTGACCGACGCCGAGACCGACGTGACGTTGTCGCTCACGGGTGGAAGCTTCACCCAGGGTTCGCCCACCCGCACCCCGGTGGACGGCGTGGCGACCTTCGCCGGCCTCATCGTGGTCGACGAGGGCACGTATCGGTTCGAGGCCAACGCGGGCAGCCTGCCGCCCTCCTCTTCCGCGGACCTGCTCATCTCCGACACGGTGGCGCCTGCCGTGGCGACTGGCTTCGCGACCCATGTGCTTTCGGGTACCAGCATCCGCCTGGACTGGGCGGCCCCTGGCGATGACGGCGACCTGGGCACCGCGACGCGGTACGACCTCCGGTACGCCACGGCGGCCATCACCGAGGCCACCTTCGAAGCCGCCACGGTGGTGACGGGGGTGAGCGCTCCCCAGGCCCCGGGCACGTCGGAGTCCTTCACTGTCTCCGGCCTGGAGGTGGGAACGACGTACTTCTTCGCCCTGAAGACGTTCGACGGCGCGGGCAACGGCAGTGCCCTGACCACCGCGAGCGCGAGCACCACCAATCCCTGTGATGACTACGTCTGCACTCCGCCGGCCCCGACCTGCGCGGAGGATGGCACGTCCCTGGAGGTGTACCCGTCGATGTGCGTCATCGTCTCAGGCCAGCCGACCTGCGAGCTTGGTGAGTTGGAGCTGCAGGCCTGCCCTGGCGCGGACGCCGTCTGCCATGCGGGCGCGTGCGCCAATGCGCCGCATCCGGGCGCGGGTGAGCTGGCCATCTTGGAGGTGATGCACTCCCCGTCCACGGGCACCACGGAGTACGTGGAGCTGACCAACACCAGCACGAAGCTGTTGGACCTGAATGGCATGTCGGTGAGCTTCGTGGACGGCGTGGGCACGGCCACGACCTTCACGATGAACCATGGACACGCGCTGGTGGTCGACCCGGGTGCGAGGGTGGTGCTCGCGCAGAACGCGAACTTCGGGACCAACGGCGGCGTGTTCGCGAACCACGCGTACGGCACGAACGTGCACCTGGACAATACCGGGTCCATCACCTTCACGCAGGAAGGCACCCCGGTGGCCAGCCTCCAATACACGAATGCGTTCCCGCAGACGGTCGGCCGCGCGATGAGCCTCGCGTCCAGCATCGTGGGCACGGCGGCGGCTTCCAAGCCCTGGTACTGGTGTGACTCGACCGGCGTCCTCGAGGGCGGCGACCGGGGCACCCCTCACGGGGCCAACGACGAGTGCGGGATGAACGTCGAGAAGCCGGTGAACTACTGCGCCATCCAGTACCCGAAGACGTTCCCGACCGGGGATGGCACCTACCCGGCGAGCATCCTCGCGTTCGACCCGTATGACATCTACAGCCAGTTCTACAGCTTCGATGTCACGACGCGAAACCAGACGGGCAACGACTTCTACCCGCGCATCGAGGCGCAGCTTGGCTTTGGCACGGATGCGACCGACCCCGCGGGCTGGACGTGGACGTCGGCGGATTTCAATGCGAGCTACAACCCTCCTGGGTCCAACAACGACGAGGTGAAGGCCGCGCTGAGCATCCCCACCCCAGGCATGTTCCGTTACGGCTTCCGCTATCGCTTCACGGACGCGGGCGCGCCGTGGACGTACTGCGACCAGAACGGCGTGGCCGTGCCTCCCGCCGGCACCTACGGCTCCGTGACGGTGCTCGCGGGGCCGCAGACGGACCACGTCGTCATCAGCGAGTTCAGCGGAGGAACGACCGCGAACGCGCGCGATGAATTCGTGGAGATCTACAACCCGACGAGCGCGGCGGTGGACCTGTCCGGCTGGCAGCTCAGCTACAAGTCCGCCACCGGCACCAACTACGGCACGGCGTACACCATCCCCGCTGGCAAGAGCATACCGGCCCACGGCTACTTCCTGCTGGGCGGCACGGCCTACGCAGGGGCGGTCACCGCGGACACGACCCACAACATCGATTCGTCTTCGTCCACGACCGGGGGCGGTCACATCCGCATCCAGCGCCTGTCGGGGACGGTCTACGTCGACGTGGACCGGCTGGGCTACGGCACCGGGAACGCCCCCGAGGGCACCGCCGCGCCCTCGCACCCTGCCTCCGGTGGAAGCCTGGAGCGAAAGGCCGTCGTCTCCTCCACCACCGCCGTCATGGCCGTGGGCGGCGCGCACGCCACGCGCGGCAACGGGCAGGACACGGACAACAACAGCGCTGACATCGTGACTCGCGCCTCGCGGCAGCCGCAGAACTCCACCAGCCCGGTCGAGTTCTTCCACTGACAGCAAGGACCGGAGGTGCCCTGGACGCCAGGGCACCTCCGCGTGTGTCCGTCGGAAGTTTGGCCCAGTGACTTCCGTCGGAACTGGCCCTTCCAGGTGGCCAGCGACGCGAGAATCTCCCCGGCAGCTCACCAGGCCCGGGAGACCTCATGACTCGCGAACCGTCCATCTCAACCCCCGCCGTCGCCACCGACCGCATCCGCGAGGAAGGGAGCGCGGCCCCGGTGGCGGCCCATGGAACACCCATCCCGAGTCTTGACCGGGTGGGAGTCCTCTACGCGCGGCTCGCGCTCGGGGCCGCGTTCCTGTCGGCGGTCGCCAGTCGCTTCGGCGTCTGGACGGGGAACGTCGGTCTGGCGAGGTTCGACAACTTCATTCGCTACACGGCAGAGGTCAACGCGTTCATGCCCGCGTCGACCATCCCATTCCTCGCCTGGTCCGCGACCGCCGCCGAGCTGTTCCTGGGCACCGCGTTGGTCCTCGGGCTCTGGCCACGCCGGGTGGCCCTCGGCAGCGCCCTGCTCCTGGCGATGTTCGGTACGGCCATGGCCGTCTCCCAGGGACTCAAGTCACCGCTGGACTACTCGGTGTTCTCGGCCTCCGCGGGAGCACTCCTCCTCGCGAGCGCGGCTCGCGGGACCGGGCACCCTCGTTCAAGTCCGCCTCGCGGCTGAAAGCCGGGCTTCACCCAGCCGTCCGCCCACCCAGGCGCACGGCATCACCGTGGCGATGAGCAGCAGCGGATACCAGGTGGGGCCAAACTCGGGACCTTTGCCCCATGTCGCCACGGCGCCCAGGGTGCTCAAGGCCAGCCCCACGACACCGAGCCACAACACGTGGCGCATCGGCCTGTCCGGCGCGAGCCTCGCCGTCACATAGAACCCGAGGATACCGAAGACGACGCGGTACGCCGTCGCCAGCCCGAAGAGCGCATCCGACATGGGCTGCCCCACCGGGGGATAGATGCCCGTGGCATGCAGCACCGCATCCGTCCCCGTGGAGAGCAGGGCATTCACGAGCAGCCCCGCGAGCACCGCACCCACGCTCCGGGCGACGCGACGGGCGGGCCGCCCCGTCCCCGTGACACCCGAGTCATTTCTCACCGCCACCTGGGACACATCCGCCTCGACCGACGCCTTCGCTCGCATGCGCAGAACCTCCGACCTCGAATCCGCTTTCAATTCGAGGTCGGAATGGGCCGCGCGAATTCGACATCCCCGCGCACGAATTCCGCCCCTTCGAGGGGCGCTTGCCTGACGGACCTTGGCCCGCCCCCCTGGCCGGTCAGCTCATCTTCTCCAGGAGGGCTCGCAGCTCCGCCTGCTGTGCGGCGCTCAGCCGCCCGAGCTTCTCGCCGAACGCCTCGGAGAGCAGCGCGGTGCCCTGCTGCATCACCTTGCGGCCAGCCGGGGTGAGCTGCAGCCGGTGCCGCCGCAGGTCCTCGGTGTCAATTTCACGGCGCAGGAAGCCCGCGGCCTCGAGCCGCTTCACGTACAGCGTCACCGACGGCTTGGGGATGCAGAGGGATGCCGCCAGTTCGGCCGGATAGGGGTGGGCGTCCACCTCCGCGAGCACGAACAGCTCCTTCGTCTCGAGCCCCAGTGCGGTGATGTCGGAGGCGACACTGGAAATCACCGCCATCAACAGCCGGTGGTTGAGCGACCAGATTCTCGCCGCGTCGATTTTCGCCATGGCACCTTGCGCGGAAATTGGTTCAACATTAATCCAATTCCATCTTGAACTAATTCGTCGTCCCTACAATGTAGCACGCCCCTGGAGCCGTCCATGCCTCTCAACCACTACGTGACGCTCGGCCGTTCAGGCCTGCGCGTGAGCCCGCTGTGCCTCGGTGCCATGACTTTCGGTGAAGACCTCGGTTGGGGGACGAGCGTCGAGGAATCCCAGCACATCATCGACCGGTACATCGAGCTCGGCGGCAACTTCATCGACACCGCGAACTTCTACACGAAGAGCCACTCCGAGAAGATCATCGGCGACCACGTCGGGCGCCACCCGGCGCGACGGGACAGGCTCGTCATCGCGACGAAGTTCAGCGGCAACCTCTACCCGGGGGACCCGAACGGCGGTGGCTCGGGCCGCAAGTCCATCATCGCGGCGTGCGAGAACTCGCTGCGCCGGCTGCAGACCGACTACATCGACCTCTACTGGCTGCACAACTGGGACATCCACACGCCCATCGAGGAGACGATGGCCGCGCTCGAGGACCTGGTCCGGGCCGGCAAGGTCCGCTACCTCGGCGTCTCGGACACGCCCGCGTGGAAGATTGCCCAGGCCAACGTGATGGCGCACTTCCGGGGCTGGTCTTCCTTCATCGGGTTGCAGATTGAATACTCCCTGCTGGAGCGCAGCGTCGAGCAGGAACTGGTGCCCATGGCGCTCGAGCTCGGGCTCGGCATCACCCCGTGGTCCCCGCTCAAGAGCGGCGCGCTCAGCGGCAAGTACACCCGAGCGAACGCCGGACAGCAGAAGGGCGACCGAGGCGCCTTCCTGGACCCGTACCTGAACGAGAAGACCTACGCCCTCATCGATGCGCTCGCGGCCATCGCCCGCGAGCATGGGAGCACCGTGGCGCGCGTGGCGCTGGCCTGGGTGCAGGCACAGCCGGGCGTGAGTTCCACCATCATCGGAGCGCGGCGGCTGTCGCAGTTGGAGGACAACGTCGGCGCCCTCGAGGTGAAGCTGACGGCGGAGCAGCTCGGCCGCCTCGACGCGCTCACGAAGCCGACCTTCGGGTTCCCCCAGAGCATGCAGCCCATGTTCCCCAGCATCCACAATGGAGGCACGACGGTGAACGGCGTCTTCGCGGAGGCGTCCGGCTTCGGCGTGGTGAAGGGCGACAAGCCCTACTGAGGGGCCAGCGTGTGAGCCGACATGGCGCTCAGCCCACCATGTCCGTGGACATGAACGCCAGGAGCAGCTGGATGAAGTCATCCCAGCTCCCTGGCGACTGCTCCCACTGCTGGAACTTCAGGTAGAGCGTCACGGCGTTCTTGTTCTGATTGCCGAGCCCCTGGGCCGTGGTGTCGAGGTCCAGGTTCGCGGTGTCCGCCAGGTCCTCCACGATGCTCACGGCCTCCTGGAGCGAGGACGCCTCCTCGAGGACCTCGGTGTAGGTCTGAATGATTTCGTGGACCAACTGCCCGACGGCCTTGCCCCATTGGGGCGGAGACTTGATGGACTTGAACTCCTCGATGAGCCCACTCAAGGGGTTTGACGAGGAGACAGTCAGGTTCGAGTACTTCGCGGCGAGCTCATGGAGGGAATGAGCCAGCGCGCCAATGGCGGAGTTGGGGGTGCCTTCCGCGAGGAAGAGGTTCTTGGCGTTCTCGTTGAGGGTGTAGAGGATGGCCGAGGCGAGGTGTTGTTCGTTCTTGAATTTGCCATTCAGCCCCAACGCCGAGGCCAGTACCTCCAAGTGCTTCCCGCCCGCGTTGTTCTGCTTGACCGCGGCGTTCCAGACGGCCCGCAGCAGGTGCTGGGGGATGACGTGACGCCGATGCATCCAGACGCCGCTGATGTCCTTGATGCTGGGCATCGAGTTCTTGAAGTCCTGCCGGAAGTTGATGCGGCACGTGGACTGGAGGCTTTCGTCAACGAGGTACTTCGCCTTCCGCGCACGCACCGAGGCCAGCAGGGCCTTGCGAATCTCATTGGACTGCCGCGACAGGTTGTTCTCCCCACAGTAAGGGCAGTGCTGGGGGGCTGACTGCTCGATGCTGTAACAGATCATACAACCACAGATCAGACAGGCCAGCCCGATCGCCCCCACGTTCTTCTCGTCGGCTTTGACAAGCTCGAAGAGACCCTTTCCACAGAAGGGACAGCGCGAACTCTTGTGCCGGGTATCCGAGGCCCAGAGATTGAGGCAATCAAAGCCCTTGCACTGATAGATGTGGAAGATCGTCTGTTTTTCGATGCGCTCTTCCCGGGAGAGGGTGACCTTCGGGGACTGGATGACGACGGTCTTCTTGGGCGTGATACTCTTGCTAGGGGCCTTGAATGGCTTGAAAGGGCTGGAGGTCGTGACGGTGGTGACGACCTCCATGTCGAGATCCGGATCCTCGTATACCTGGCTGCAACTGCCGCAGCACTGCACGGACATGCCCGCGACGTAATCCATCTTGGAGTTACAGCCCGTACAATTGTAGCGCGAGAGCTTCGGGAGGTTATCCGGAATGTCTTCCAGGAGCATGAGCCAGTTGGACTGCTCGCAGTAGGGGCAGACACTGCTCTTCTTCGATGAGAACCAGATCAGCTCGCACTTCCGACACCCGTAGCAGTTCATGCGGAAGCCCCTTGAGAGACGCCGCCGCTACAGCAACCGCCATGCCAGGGGTCCTGCCACGGGAATGCCCGTTGTCGGGGCGGAGCGTTGCGTTCCAACGCGCCCAGCCTGCGTTCCGCCAGGACGCGGAAAGCCCCCGGTGTCAGGGAAGTCGTCGCCTCGGGCGACCTGCCGAACCGACGACCTCCGGGGTGCGTCCGCCGCTACAACTCGTTGACGATGACGAGCCCGCGCACCGAGTCCACGAGGTACACGTAGCCATCGCCGGGGATACGGACTCCGTAGTTGCCCTCGAAGACGCCATGGCTTCGTCCCGGGTCTGTCTCCCGGAAGGTGTTGAAGTGGGCGACCTGTCTCGGCTGGGTGGGGTTCGAGACGTCCAGGACGCGCAGGCCCTCGTGGTACCAGGCGACGTAGAGCAGTTGGCCCCGCAGCAGCAGGTTGTGCATGGACACGACGGGCCGCATGCGGTGGGTGCCGATGAGGACGATGTTCGCCGGGTCCGTCACGTCGAGCACTCGCACGTGGGAGCCATTGAACTCGCCGCCCTCGAAGGCGATGGTGCGACCCGCGAAGGTCCCCACCGCGCTGTGGTGCGCGTAGCTGATGGCGTCGGGCCGGAAGTAGTCCCCCAGGTGGCGCACGTCGTTCAGGTCGGTGATGTCCATGATGGAGAAGCCCGACTCGGCGTTGCTGATGTAGAGGCGGCCCTGGTAGGCGAAGACGTCATGGGGACCGCTGCTGAAGCCTCCCGGCGTCGGCGTGACAATCTGGAGCAGCGTGGGCTCCAGGGGTTTGGAGACGTCGTAGACATAGGTCCCCGTGCCCGGAGCGTTGGCGTAGAGCCGGTCCGCGTCGACGAGCACGGTGTGGACGGTGTGAGGGCCCTCGGCTCGGCGCACGAACACGGGATTGGCCGGGTCGCTGATGTCGAAGATGACGAGCCCGGAGGAATTGCTGGCGATGTAGAGCGCATCTCCCCTGGCCCAGACGCCGTTCCACGACGTGTCGCCAGCAAGGCTCACCGTCTTCTTCAGGACGGGGTTGCGCCGGTCCCTCACGTCGAAGACGCTGAGCCCGCCCACCCGAGGCGGACCATCCAGCGAGACGACGTAGGCGTGCTCCTTGGCGACGAAGAGGTCCGCGGGCCTGCCGACGGAGGTGGCGGCCTCCGACATGAGCGAGAGGCCACCGGAGGACTCGCCCTCTCCGGCCGCCCAGGTCATGCGATGGGCCACGAAGGTCCCGAGCGTCTTGCCGAACCGCGCGTCGCTGGAACACGACACGTAGCAACCCGTGATGACGCCGGGCGACGGAACATGGCAGCCGGCGAACGAGGCGGTGGTGATGATGTCGCCCTCGGGAGTCGCAAGCGCGCGTCTTCCCGTGAGGAAGAACGTGCCGCCTTCCGTCACCCGGGCGATGACCGGCCCGCTGCCCAGCGCGTCCGGGGTGCCGTCGTCGTGGAGCCCGATGCTGATGGCGGAACGGGAGACCGTCGTGGTGGTGGGGCGGTTGGCGCGAACGCGCATCTCCCCTCGGAGGTTGACCTGGTAGATGCCCCGGCCCTCCACGCCGGAGAGTTCCTGGGCGGAGCAACTGGATGAATCAAAGGCCGTGAGACTCTCGCAGAGGAGCGGATCGAGGCTCTCCGGATTGATGAACTGGCACGCGTCATAGCGGCCCGTATCCACCCAGTCGCCCAGGTCCTCGAGCGCGGTGGCGGTGCCGTCCCACGGTGGAGGCCCGGCGTCGGGGGTGCCCGCGTCATCGGGCTGAGGGCCGGCGTCAACGCCTGGGGCGGAAGACCCACCGCAGGCGGAGAGCAGGGCCGGGAGCAGGACGCAGAGAGAGCGCCATGCTCCCGGGGAGAGCGAAAGAGTCTTCATGAGGAGCCTCGGTGACGTAGCCATCCACGAAGGCGTGGAGGGTCATCCCCGATACGGCGAGGGAGGCGCCATGTTCCCCAGCGAGCCGCCGATGCTTGTCATCTGGCAACGGAACCCCCGCCAGCACGCCGCGCTGCCCTCACCTCGAGCCTCTTTGGTCCTCCCCTTGCACTTCAGGTGGGGACTCGGGCACCGACGGAGACAGGGCTCCCCGGGATCCTCCAGGTGGGTATAGGGCATGTCCCCTCCTTCCAGCCCAACAGGGGCGGAAGGAGGGCGCGAGACATGGGTGACGGGGGCTACCGGTAGAACCGGAGGTTGCAGATCTGGGACTGGGTGGTGACGCCCGGGAAGGTCCCCGAGAGCGAGAAGCGCAGGTAGCGCGTACTGAGTCCACCTCCGGGCTGCAGCCTGTAATCCCTGACAAGCGCCTGGTTGGCGGCGTAGGTCAGCGTTCCGCTGTCGGTCGTGGTGTAGGTGCTTTGGTTCGCGCTGATGCCCAGGGACCAGCTGGGCGGATTCGACGCACCGAAGAGGAGCTCCATTCGCTTGACCAGATGCACCTGGCCCAGGTCGACGTACACCAACTGCTCATTGCCGTTGTTCGTGTACCAGCAGGTCCCCGGGTCGGCATCCGTCGCCTTGTAGGCCGTGCTGGGGTTGATGGAGGCATGCGTGAACGAGACGGGAATCAGGTACTCGACGGCGGGGGCGACGAAGAAGGGAGCCGTGACTCCGACGCTGCCCGCGCCTCCCTGCTCCACGACCCTGATCATCACGTTTGAGTTGCCCCATCCACCCGTGTAGAAATTCCAGCTTCGATTCGTATACGCCCAGGAGGAATCCTCACCAACCTTGGTCCACGTGAGGCCGTCGTCGCGCGAGGCGTAGTAGTCGACGTTCAGGGGCGTGGGGAAGGTCCAGTGGATCGTAACGTTGACGCCATCGAGGATGGGCGTGGGCAGTGACGGCGTGTCGACGTCAATCACATCCGTGACGGTCAGCGTCACCGGATTGGAGACGACGGTCTGCTGGTAGGCGTCCACGACCCGCCAGTGGGAGACCCTCCGCTGGCTGCGGTGGTCGATAGGATAGAGGTAGTTGTTGGTGATGGTCGCGACGGTCTGCCAGGAATTGGGCGCCTGCTCTGTCGCGCGCTGGAGGAGCAAGGTGTCGCCTCCGCCGCTGATGGACAGGAATGGGTGCTGGGAGCCACGGGTGACCACTGAGACAGGGAGGGAAAGGATGGGCTTGCTGATGGGATTGGTGACCCAGATGGGCGCCATCACGACGTCGGCATTCTCCCAATTCTGCCGGAGCGTGACGACGTAGATGGACTCGTACGGCGTCAGCGAGAAGACCTCCTTCAGGTTGATGAGATGCTCATCCTCGTAGGTAATCTCCTTGATGGGGGCGTCGGGCTGGAAGGGACTCCAGACCTGGAGCACCGTCCACTGGTTGCCTCCGCCGGTGCCATCCTTGGTCGTCCCCCACACGGTGAAGTCCAGGCGCCGCTCGGTGGGGCTCAGCGCGAACTCGGAGCCCATGGGACGGCCGTTGGCCATGAAGAAGCCGGAGGCAGGCGGCAGGGCCGTGCGGAACACCGAGCGGTTGCGCAGCGCGGTGAGGAAGTTCTCGTAGTTCCACGGCGTACCGGGAGGCAGGACGACACCGGCGCGGCCCTGGGCCGTGTCGAAGCCTTGGATCTTCTCGCGAGGCACACCGGGCTCATCGATGTAGGGCAGCACCCAGGAGCCGTCCGGGTTCTGCGCCTGGAATTCGGAGCCCAGTTGCGCGCGGACGGAGGCGTGCGCGTCGGTATTGGAGACGGGGGCGACGCGGAAGCCGCGCCGCAGCAGCTCGAAATACTTGGGGAGCCCGTTGTACTCGGCGAGTTCGACGGCATCTCTCACCTTCTGGCGTCGGTCCGGCGCC
>NZ_JABUMS010000006.1:357347-590957 GCF_013336705.1 Myxococcus sp. CA051A
GTGCGCGTCGGTATTGGAGACGGGGGCGACGCGGAAGCCGCGCCGCAGCAGCTCGAAATACTTGGGGAGCCCGTTGTACTCGGCGAGTTCGACGGCATCTCTCACCTTCTGGCGTCGGTCCGGCGCCGTGGGGAGCGTGAAATACACGTCGTCATTCGGATGGTTCAGCTGGATGTGGGTGCTCAGCAGCGGGTCCGCCGAGTAGTTGTCGACGATTTCGTCGTGCATGTTCCCGATGTTGGAGGAGTTGACATGCAGATTGCGGTTGAAGCTGTTGAAGTGGTGGTCATGGCTGGAGCCCGTCCCATCATCCGGGCCCACATGGGACTCCCTGCCCCTGACGACGAGCAGCTCGGATTGCCCGTTCGCATCCAACACGGGGCTCAGCTGGGAGATGGGGTCATCGTCGTCATAGGACTTCCACGACGTGGTGTGGTTGCTGGTGCCGAAGAAGTCATAGCCATGGCGGAAGGCGGACAGCAGCACCTCGCTTCGGATGATCTGGGGCGTGAAGCTGAGCGACCCGCCGCCCAGGGAGTCATGGCCGCGAGGGTGGTTGTGCAGGTCCCCCACGAACGTCTGCCAGCCCCCTCCTCCCAGCTCCAAGGCGATGCGGTTGCGGTACTTGCCCTCCCGGACGGCGGGGACCGGATACCGGTCCGAGGCGAGCACGTTCGTCACCTCCTCATCAGCGAGGCCGGGGGTGGAGACCAATGCGGCGGCCAACAGCACACTGCTGCCAAGACTTCTACTTCGAGACATGTAAGGCGCCTCCGCTGAAGGAACTCCGCGCGGGCAGGCACGCGTCCGTGCACGACCCCTGGAGTTACTACGGAGGGAGGGGTGAGGACTGGTCGTTCCCTCATCCCAAGGCTGACGGCCCACCCCGGAACTCAGGAGCGGGCCGCGGCCGCCTACGGTCCTCGCGTCACTTCACCTCGACGCCCGGCATCTGGCCGAGGCCCAGGTCAATCCACCCCGGCATGTTGTAGCTGGCCGTCGTGCCGTCCGTCCTCGTGGCCAGGGGGTTCTGGTCCACGTGGCCCGCGGTGCCCAGGCTCATGAAAAGCGTCGTGGGCATCGACTCCGGCGTGGCCTCCATCAACGTCATCGTGGTGGAGGGCACATCGGGCAGGTAGTCGTGCGTCGCGTCGAAGTCGCGATACGCGGTGAGCCAGGCCTCGTGGCTGTAGCCCGGGTCATTCGGCGTCATCGCCAGGGTGGCGAAGGGCTCGCCCTCCGCCTTGAGCTTCTGACGCTGGGCCGCGAGCGCCGCGGGGTCGCTGGAGTCCGCGAAGAAGCCCACCACCATGTCCTGCGCCTGCCGGGCCGCGACGTTCTGCACGTTCGCCAGCCCCTCCGCGCCCGTCACGGTGATGGTGGTGTACTCGGTGCCGCCGTACTCGAGGATGTCCATGCTCATCCCCTCGAACTTCCGCGAGCCGTCCGGGTTGAGCGAGAACTGGATTTCAAACGAGTTGTCCGTGCCGGCCACCTTGCCCTCGGCCGTCACCGTCGTCTGGCCATTCACCGTCGTCACAGTCTGCGTCAGGCTCTCATCCCAGAACTGGTGCTCGAAGCCGACGAACTTCGTCAGGTGCAGCTCCGCGCTGAGCGAGCCCTCCTCGGACCAGGTCTGCTGGGTGCGCACGTCCAGGACCCCCGGGCCCGTCTGCGTGGGGAGCGTGCCCTCCCGGACGAAAGTCTCGTAGGCCGTGCGGCCCTCTGGCGTGGCCAGGTCGAACTCCACGCTCGCGGAGTTGCCCTGCGTGTAGCTGTGCTCCGAGCCGATGCCGCCGCCGACCTTGTGTCCCTTGAGGGTCAACTCCAAGCCCAGCTCCAGCTTCGACGTGAGCGTCTCCTCCGGGCCCACCGTCACGCGCACCGTGGTGTCTCCGGTGCGCTCCACCGCCACCGACTGGGTCTGCTCCTTGCCATTCTCCCCACTGAGCTTCAGGGGCCCGATGGACAGACCGCTCGACGTCGTCACGAAGTCAGAGGCGTCCATGACGAGCTTGCTGCCGGGCGGCAGCGCCAGCGGGTCGCTCAACGTGGGGACCTGGAAGCCGCCGGGGTTCATGATGAGCTGGCCAATCTCCCCCTCGGTGAGCGCGAGCTGGAAGCTGACCGATTTCTTGCTCCCGGACTCCGCGCCAATCTCCACGCCGAACGGGCCCACCTCGCCCGCCTCGATGCCCGCGCCGCCCTTGAGGCCACCGGTGGCATCGAACGTAACGGTGATGAGGTGCCGGCCGTCCGCGGTGGGCTCCGTGGGGTTCCAGCTCAGCTTGACCTCCGTCTCCGCGTAGGCGCCGCCGGAGATGGTGCCCTTCACCTCGCCCTTCTTCTTCTCCCCTTCCGCGGGCTTGAACTCGGCCTTGATGCCTACTTCGATGGTGCCATCGGTGGAGATGTTGACGGACGGCGTCAGGTCCACCAGCTCCTTCTTCTTTGTCGGGTCCGCCGCATCCCCCGTCGTCGTCGCCGCCGCATCGTCCGCCACCGAGCGCGCCGCGGCGCCCGTCAGACCAAAACCGTGGATGAGCGCCTCACGCGCGGGGCCCGGAGGCACGGACAGGATGCGCGCGAGCTGCGCGTCCGGCACCGCCACCGGCTGGCCGTAGGAGGAGTGCGTCGCCTTCCACTCGGCGAGGTTCGCGTACGTCTTGCCGGGCTCGTTCGGGTCGACGACGGCACCGCCCGGCTTTCGCACCAGCGCGTGGCCCACGCTGTCGCGCGAGTCGCTGAGCAGCAGCACCTGGTCCCCTGGCTTCGACAGCGTGTTGGCCTTCTCCAGGCAGTTGGCCTTGCCGTCGCCCAACACCTCCGTGCGCAGCGTGCTCGCCGGCCCCGCGCCGCCGAACAGGTCCATCGAGGGACGCCGACCCGACTGGAAGCTGCTGCGCCCCGAGTGGCCCGCCGCGGGCTCCTGCTTCGGCGCTGGAGGCGGAGGCGGAGGCGGCGGAGGGGGCGCGGCGACGGTCGGCTGCTGAGGCACGGCGGAAGGTGTCGGGGTGGCGGCGCGGCGAATCGGGGCCATGGACTCTCACTCCTCGGATGCGGGCTGCGAACGCGGATAAAAAACCAATCGACCAATTTGTTTTAGTCGATTCTCCGCGCGTCCGGGTGAAAGTTGCTGTCAGTGGTCAATTTTCTGGCGTCAGCGGACGGATTCCCAGGGTTCAGGGGCCCGCGCCATGGCCAATGTGCGGCAAGGCAGGCGAACTCCGACCCGCTGAAAGGCAGCGGGGAATTCGCCGTGGCGGTCAGAAGTCCGCGGTCAGCTTGACGGACAACGAGCGGCCGGGGCGCTGGACGCCGAAGAAGTCATACGTCTTCGCGTTCGTGAGGTTGAGCACCTCCAGCGTGCCCCCCAGGGTGGGCGAGCCTTCCCGCACGTAGGTGAGGCTGAGCGAGTGGGTCAACTGCGCATCGACGTCCTGCTTGTACTCGCGCAGGCCCTGGCTCTCCCATCCCCGGAAGAAGCCGTTCATGAATCGCGAGGTGACGCCGAGCGACGCGGAGTCGCTGGGGAGGATGAGCGCGCGGCGCCGCAGCCGGGCGCTGAAGTTCGCGAAGAGCCAGGGCACATTCGGAATGCGGTCGCCCTTGAAGGCCGCGTACGTCCCCTGCCCGCCCGTGTTGCGGAAGTCCTGCCACGTCACGTTGGCATCCAGCCACAACCAATCCCCTGGAACCGTCCATCCCGCGGCAGCCTCGACTCCGAGCGAGCGCGCCGCATACACGTTCTGGAAGGAGACCGTGGAGTCGTCTCCCAGCTTGACGATGAAGTCGTCGGCGAGCCGGGCGAAGCCTCCCACGCTTCCGCGGAAGCTCCCCATCCCCGTGCGCCAGTCATCCACCGAGAAATCCAGGTTGGCGTTGTGGCTGACCTCGGGCCGCAACCCCAGATTCGCCATCACGAGCACGCCATCACCAAACAGCTCATCCGGACCGGGGAGGCGCGTGGCGTACTCGTACGAGAGCTTGGCCAGCACGCCATACGGGAGGAACATCCGCAGGCTGTCTCCAAAGCCCAGATGCTCGCTGGCCTGGTCGGCCCGCCGGAAGACCCCGCCGGGCAGCACCTCCTCCGAGTCCGAGCGCATGACGTACCCCTTCACGAAGGCCACGTTCTTGAGCCGTCCGTCGCCCAGCGCCAGTTCGTGCTCGAGCCCGCCCACCAGCGTGAGCAGGTCGCGCTGCGCGCTCAAGGGGTCTCGCTGGCCCGTCCCCAGCTTGAGCTGGTCCTCACCCTGGCGCGTCACGAAGGTGGGCGCCAGCGAGAGCCGCAGGGACTGCGTCGCGGTGAGTTCGTAGGCGGCATGAAGGCGCGCCAGGGCGCTGTGTTGCCATTGCACCTGGTCCGCCGGCGTGGTGCCCAGCTCTCCGGGCTGGCGACGCTCCACGCCCGCGTTGCCGTACCAGTCGTAGACGAACCCCGCCATGTCGCGGAAGTCCGTGTCACGCCGGCTGTAGCCCCCCACGCCCTCCAGCCGAAGCTTGCCGGACAGCAGCCCTCCCTGGGACCACGTCGCCAGCGCGCCGTAGCTCGACTCGGCGGAGCGGGCCTCGCCGTAGGGCACCGTCATCACCACGTTGTGCTGCAGCTCCTTGCGCGTGCGCGTGCCAAAGACACGCAGGGAGAGGCGCTCCGCGAAGGGCCGCTCGAGCACCCCCACCTCCAGCCCGACGCCGCCCGCGGTGAAGCCATCGTGGAAGCGCGGCACGCGCGCGGGCACCAGGCGCCCCCGGTCATCGGCGGCCTCCACGTCCACCATGTAGTCGTTGCGCGCGACGTCGCCGAAGGCGTGGCCCTTCACGAAGAGCCCGCCGGTCCCCAGCTTGTACTGTCCCGCGAGTGACCCCCGGTATGTGCCGAACGAGCCCGCCTGCAGCGAGACGGAGGCCCCGCTCGGCTCGTCTCCGTCCGAGGAGACGAGGTTGACCGCGCCTCCCAGCGCATCCGCGCCGAAGCGCACGGGAACCACGCCTCGATAGACCTCCACGCGCTTGAGCAGGTTGACCGGCACGTTGGCGAGCCCCAGCCCGAAGCCGGCCAGCTCCAGCGGCACGCCGTCGAGGAAGAAGCGCACCTGCTCGCCGGAGAAGCCACTGAGCGAGAAGCGGCTGGCGGAGCCGAGCCCTCCGGTCCGCTGCACGCTGACACCCGTGTTGCGACTGAGCACCTCGCCCAGGTCCGCGGTCTGCTGCCGCGCCTCCTCCAACTCCACCACCTTGACCGCTTCGGCCGAGAGGGCGCGCTCCTCGCCCTTGCTCAACTGTCGCCCCGTCACCTCGATGGTGGTCTCCAGGCTGACGCTCTCCGCGAGCACCGCGTCCACCTCCGTGCGCTCCCCCGCCGCCACCTGGACGCGGTACGCCTGGGGCTCACAGCCCGGGACATAGGCGTGCAGCTCATAGGTGCCCGGAGCGAGCCCCTTCACCTCGAAGCGGCGCTGCGCATCGAGGCGCGGCGTCTGGGTGCGCCCCTCGGGCTCGAGCAGCAGGACCTCGGCCTTTCCCAGCTCTCCCCCTTCACAGGCGGACAGCCGTCCCGCGAGGTCTCCCACCGTCGCGCGAGCCTCCACGGCGGGCGCCTGCGCCGCGTCCTGTGCGGCGGAGGGAAGCGCCACGACCATGGCCAGCAGACCCACGGTTCGCCACGTCCGCCCGAGGGACACCGGGGGACAGGTCCAGGAGACCGAGCACTTCGCGCGGGCCAACGCGTCAACGAGGAGGGTCATGGTCCGTTGCATGAAACACGAGAGGAGTCCGGGCCCCGCGAACGACGGGGGGGCGCTGGAAGAAGGCGAGCCCGAGCACATCGAGCGGGACGCGAGTGAAGGGTGCGTCGGGAGTCCGGACATTCACGGCGACTCATGCGCGAGAACCGGCGCGGGCGCCCGCGCGTCCCTGGGATCTCTCGGCACGATGCGCCCGATGGCCCAGGCGGAGACCAGGAACAGGACGCCCAGCAGGGCCAGTCCCAGCTCCACGCAGAACACATAGGGCGAACCCGCCGGGTCGAACACGCGCCGGGCGTTGCGCCAGGAATCCAACCAGGGCAACAGGAACAGGATGCCGCCGGAGATGGCCAGCGACCACCGGGACCACACCTTGGGGCGGGGAAACAGGAGCGCACCCAGCACGCAGGCACACCAGCTCCCGAAGAAAATCGTGTGTTCCCAATCCGCCCGACGCGTCAGCGTGTCGGGCAGCAGTTGGTTGGCCAGGAAGACGGCGGCGAGCGCGAACGCCGCCGCTCCGCACCCTCCCGCCGTGAAGCGCGCGAGGAGGACGTCCACCCGGCGCATGTCGCGCGCCCGCCGCTCCAACCAGATGAGGTTGCCTGTCAGCACACACAGGGCGCTGAAGATGCCCAGCAGCGCATAGGTGAGCCGCAGCCCCATCCCCGCATAGAGCCCGGAGTGGAGCACGTACGCGGACTCGATCAGCCGCGCCGTGGCGCCAGGCCCTCCAGCCTGCCGCACGTGCAACACCTCACCCTTCCCCGACACGCGGACGGTGGTGAACTCGTGGAGACCCTGACGCGCGTAGCCTCGGACATCGACATACGCCTGGGCATCCCCCAGGTTGCGCATGGAGAAGCGGTAGTGCCGCGCATCCGGCAGCGCCTCGCGCGCCCGCGCCAGCACCGTGGCCACTCGCGGCGCCTCGGCGGGCTGTTTGGAGGGTTTGGCTCCGCGCGGGTAGCCGATGCTCTTGAGCCCCGCGTCCACGTCACCGTCGAAGGCCGTGCGCACCACCACCGGCTGGAGGACCGCGGAGTTCAGGCAGATGATGGCCGCCGTCCAGGCGATGACCGCCTGATAGGGCAACCCCACGCTGCCGAGCACCTTGTGCAGGTCCCCCCACGCGGTGCGCAGGGCCTCGCGCGGACGGAAGCGCACCCAGTCCTTGCGGAAGCGGCCCAGTTGGATGACCAGCCCCGTGCCCACCACCAGCAACAGGACGATGGCCACCAGACCGGCGATCAACATGCCCCCCGGCAGCGGGTAGAGGAAGTGCACCAGGAACAGGAAGTAGCCCAGGTCGCTGCGCTCCGGGGCCTGCTCGCCGGAGAGCGGGTTCACCCAGACGGCGGTCTTCTCGCCCCCCCGCTCCTTCCACTCGAGCCGGAGCCAGGGGGAATACGGAGCGGGCAGGTCCACGTCCAACTGGGACGGCCCGTCCTTTCCCACGCGTGCGTCCAGCCATTGCTGGAGCGTCTCCAGCGCCCGCGCCTCGTCCGCGGCCACGGGCGTCCTCAAGCGCGGCTCCTGCCAGGGCATCAGCTCGTGGCGGAACAGCGACACGACGCCGAGCAGGAACATGCCCACCAGGAGGACGGAAGCCACCGCGCCCGCCCACGCATGCGCCTCCCAGAGGACTCGGTACGTCCCAGACCCAAGCTTCATGGGAGACATCTCCAGAGGACGAGCAGCGCCGCCCCGCTCGCCACCAGGACGCCGGCCCATGCACGCGCCGCGGAGCGAGCCAGGAGCGCCATGCACGGCGCGGCGGCCATCAGGGGAATCACGACGATACAGGCCACCAGGTAGCGCACGTCCGACGAGGCGGGCACCACCGCGGGCAAGGCGACCGAGACCAGCAGCGCGGCGAGCGGAGCCCCCAGCACGGCCGCCAGCAGCCAGCTCACGCCCCGCTGGCGCCGCGTCCTGGCGCTCACGATGCGCGCTCCAGCACGCCCAGCAACAGGCCCACCGGGGCCAGCAGCACCATGGCCCGGATGGGACGGCGCACCAGCGGCGAAAGGACGGCCAGCGAAGTGCCCCCCGCCATGACGTACGCCATCGCCGAGCCCAGGGCGGCCCCCGGAGTGGGAGCCGTCGACAAGGACGTGGCGAAACCCGCGAGGACGAGCACCAGCCCCCCGCCCTTCAAGCCGGAGGGCACGCGCGAGGAGTCCGGCCACCGGCCCGCGTGGCGACACCACCACGCGCCGTAGAGACCCACCACTCCGAGCCAGAGCAGCGTGGGAACCAGGACATCCATCCAGGAGACCTCGCGGGAATCGAGGGCGAGCGCTCAGCGGATGCGAGCGACGTCCAGGACGAAGCCGGGGAACGAGATGCTGGGCTTGGGGGTGCCCGAGGACAGGTCCATCAGCGTGGAGGTGGAGTAGGTAGCCGCGCTCTGGCTGACGAAGAAGCTGGAGCCTGACGTGAGCGTGAAGCCGCTGTAGGCCCCGGGCGCGGCGTCCACGCGCGAGGGGGCACTCAGGGTCGCCAACGGCACCTGCCACCAGCTCCACCCCTTGCTGTACCACTCGCTGTAGGTGGTGCCCGGCGCCGACGGGGTGATGGTGGTGTCCGCCACCTGGAGCCACGCGGTGCCGTTCTCCGTGAGGGCGATGATGGTGCCCACCTTGTTCTCGCCGAGCGCGGAGGCCACGCTGCCGACGAAGCCCGTGTCGAAGGTCTGCTGCCCCGCCGGGATGCGCAGGAAGCAGTCCTGCTGGCCCGCGTCCTGGGCCCCCTTGACCGCGTAGCCCAGGCCGTTGATGACGCCGCTGAAGAAGTAGAGCGTGTCACCCTGCCGGCCCGTCTTGGTGAGGTCGCGGCAGCGCTCGTCGGAGGACCAGCTCAGCGCGTCCGTCGCCGTGTCGATGCGAACGAGCACCGAGCCCGGAAGCACGGTGTCGTACGTCGACGTCGACCAGCCCACCGCGAAGAACGCCTCGCCCTCGCGGGTGGCCCACTGGCTCAGCCCCGTGACGTAGCCCGCCTTGGTGAACTCCGCCGGCAGCGCCAGCGTCTTCTCGACCGCCATCTCCGCGGGGTTCCAGACGATGATCTGCCCCTGGGCGTCGTCCTTGTAATACGCCTTCGTGGCGCTCACGAAGTGCACGGCCTGGGCGCCCATCCGCTTCACGCCGAGGTTCTGGAACGAGATGCTGGCACCCGGCGTCAGCGCGCCGTCCTTCACCTCGTAGCGGGTGATGGTGGGAGACTCTCCGGCGCCAATGGCGAAGAAGCCCACGCCCCTGGCCGCGTAGAGCCGGGGACGGCCCGGCAGCTCCAGCGACTTCGAGTAGTCCAGTGTCTTGGGCTCGTCCAGGGAGTCGACCAGCGTGAAGTAGTTCATCCGGCTGCCGTTCGTCTCCACGGCGGAGTGCACCAGGTACAGCGCGCCCTCCTCGCCTCCACCCGGCCCCCCAGGGAGGGTGGGCTCATCGTCGCCGCACGCGGACAGGAACAGGGCGGCACACGCCACGAGCCCCTTCGAGAAACCGCCCTTGCCAATCCTCAATGCTCCGCGGTGCATCGCGCTCTCCTCGAACCTGGACTGGCCTCCCAGCGCTGTCCGTCAGCACCGTGAGATCCGGTCAATTCCCGATATGAATTTGAGACTCAGTATCAAAATCAATACAGGCGCGCTGGAGTAGCCCTCTCGCAAGCCAGGTGTCAAGCAACGTCAGGGAGGAGGACAGAACAGACACGAGGTCCACTCGGTTGCTCGCGGGTATTCCTCGATATCGGCGGCCGCGGAGGACTGGGAGTGGAGGGGGCCGCACGCATGGCATCACCCGGCGGGAGCGGAGCCGTGGATGGAGCGGGCGCGTCAACCCCGGTCCGGTGTGCCCGAAGGTGGCTTCAGCAAACAGGGTTTGGACTCCGCGGGTTGCCCGCGACATGGGGCCCCCGAGGCATCGAGCGGTCGCAATTGAACGGGAGTTCGTGCGACCTCACGCATTCCCTACGTTCTTACTGATGCAGCTTGATTGCGAATAAGGGGCGACCTGTTCGCCTCTCGCCGCGCCATGCCCGCCCCCCAATGACCTTCGATACCACTTGGATGAGATGCGCCCTCGCCGTCCTTGGCCTCTGGGCATTCACCCCCGGCTGCAAGAACGCCGAGCCCGGCGACGAGGACCCGCCCATCTCCATGGACGGAGAGCCCGACGCGGGTGGCTCCGATGGAGGGCCCGACGATGGCGGCACCCAGACCTCGGACGGCGTGGGCTTCATCGACTACACGCTCCCCTCGGCGGACATGGAAGCCGTGCCCCTGAACGCGCGCGTCATCGTGGCCTTCACGGAAGTGCTCGAGGCCACTTCGGTGAGCGCCACCAGTCTCACGCTGTCGGAGAACGGCGTGGCGCTGGAGGGCGCCGTGAGTCATGACGCCGCCACCCGCACCCTGAGCTTCGTCCCGGCGCGGCCGTTCACCGCCGACTCGCTGGTGACGGTGGCGGTCTCCACCGGGCTGCGCACCGTGACGGGTAGGTCCCTGCCCGCGCCCCACGTCTTCGTCTTCTCCGTGGGGAAAGAGAGGGACACGACGCCACCGACCGTACTGACGACGCTGCCTTTGGACAACGCCGCGGGCGTGGCACCGACGCGTCCCGTGTACGTCATCACCTTCCGCGAGCCGATGGACCCCCGGTCGCTCACGGCCGAGTCGCTCCGGTTCGAACAGGTGCTGGGAGCCAATCCCGCCGCCCCGCTCTCCGGTGTCATCTCCTACGAGCCTCGGACGCAATCGGTGTACTTCCGCACGAGCCCCGCTCCCGCTCCCGGAGCCCGTGTCACGGGCGCGCTGTCCACCCAGGCGAAGGACCTCGCGGGCAACGCGCTCGTCGCGGCGTACTCGTTCTCATTCGCGGTGACAGCGTCGAGGGACACCTCGCCCCCGCGCGTGCTGGGCACCTTGCCCGTCTCGCAGACCGTGGGCGTCGCGGTGCGGTACGCCCCTTTCACCGTGAGCTTCGATGAGCCGCTTCGGCCCGAGTCCGTGACGACGGATTCCGTCTACCTGGAGGAGCAGAACGAAGCGGGGACCCAGGCGGTGCGGCGTGTCGCGGGCACCGTGCGGTATGACGACGCGAGACTCCAGGCCGCCTTCTCTCCGAGCGCGCCCTTGAAGTACCAGACCCGCTACCGGGGTCGGGCTCGCGCCGTGGAGGACCTCGCCGGCAACCCACTGGGGGTGTTCAATGGCTTCGACTTCATCACGGAGCTGCCGCCCGCGCCTCCGACGGTCCGTGGCGCAGTGCCTGCTCCGGACATGCGCTTCGTCTCACTCGGAGGCCCGCTCCGCGTGAGCTTCGACCGCCCCCTGGACCCGGCCACCGTCAACGCGGCGAGCTTCGGCGTCGAGGGCGTCAACGGGCTCGTCAATTACGAGGCCTCCACGAATACGGTGGTGTTCCGACCCGTGCCGCCCTTCGCGCCGGCAACGGACTACACGGTGACGGTGAAGGACGTGCGCACGCCCCAGGGCGCCAGCCTCGCTTCGCCCTTCACGTACGCCCTCCGCACGGTGGCTTCGAGAACGAAGGTGAGCGCGGACCTCCCTGGACAGCCCTCCCTGCCAGCGTTCGCCACCGGCCCGCTGGGAACACTGGCTGTCTGGAGCGTGGACACCGGCACGAGCATCCAGGTCCGTGCGGCTTTTGATACCGGCGCGGGCTTCGCAGACTCCACCGTCCTTGGCGAGGCAGGCGCGAACACGCTGCCGCCGGAGGTGTCCTCGTGGGGCAATCGCTTCATCATCAGTTGGTCGGACGCGTGGGCCCTGGGCAAACGCGTCATGCTCTTCGACGGGACGTCGTTCACCTCCGTGACACCCAACGTCAGCGGTGACCTGTTCGGCTTGGGCAACAACCTCTACGTCCTCAACGGGAAGACCTTCAGGGTCCTCAACGGCACCCAGTGGACCGAGGTCCACACGAGCCCGAACCTCGGTTCGCCCATCCTCTCCCTCCTCCTGAATGGCGACTCCATCCTGGTGAGCTCCGGGTGGGGCACGAGTCCCGAGGTCGCGGTCGTCTTCGACGGGGCGCGGTGGTCGGAGTCCTCCGTCACCTCCAACGTGGATGCACAGTACATCCGCGTGGGGACGCGCTTCGGCCGGGCGTGGGTGTCCAGCCGAGGCACGGAGTTCGCGCTCTTCAACCCCGACACCCACCAGTGGAGCGCGCCCGAACTCATCTCCTCCACGCAGGCGAGCAGTGTGCGCATCGCCTCGGATGGCAATACCATCACCGCCGTCTTCGGTGCCTCGTCGGGGCTCTTCGGGGCCGACCGCGTGAACGGGACCTGGCAGCCCGCGGTGTTGCTGGAGAGCATCCCTGTCCGGGAGCTCTGGGCGCTCGTCCGGCACCATGGCAACTCCGTCGCGTTGTGGAGCAGCACCGCCACGCAGCTTCACGCCGCGGCGCAGACAGGTGGCTCCTGGGCGTCCGCCTCGAAGGGAGTGGTGACGACCGGCGCGAACCGCGTGCGCGACGTCCGCGCTGCCGGTGACGACCTGCTGGTCCTCACCGAGAGGAACAACGTCGACAATTCCGCGTATGAAATCTGGGGCACCGCGCTCACGTCCCAGGGTTGGCGGCCGAGCGTCCGACTGCGCGGCATGGAGAAGGCCGGCGCGAGGCTCGCCATGCAAGGCGCCCGCGTGGGTGCCGTCTTCGCGGCTCCGGGTCTGGTGGCCCTGCGCGCCTATCTGGGCAGCGGACAGTGGGAGGAGAGCCACCCGCTGGTGACTCCGGAGCTCGTGGGCAGCGTGCGCAACCCGTCGGTCCACTTCGCCGCCGACGGCCATGGCGCCGCCGCGTGGGAGCAGTTCGAGGCGGGGGCGTGGAGCATCCTCCTCGCTGAGTTCGACGGGACGGCCTGGCACGAGCCCGTGCGCGTGGCGCGAGGTGGCTCCAGGCCTCGCGTGGCCGTGGACGACAACCTGGCCGTCGTCGCGTACCTCCACCCTGGAACCACCGGCAATGTGGAGGCATGGATGGTGACGCACGAGGCCGGCGTACCAGGGACGCCCCTCAAGTTGGACAGCGTGGCGGCCACCTACGCCAACGCGGACCTCGCCCTGACCCACGGCGCCAGCGGCTTCATGGCGGTGTGGGGTGACCTCGAGATTCGCTCCGCCCAGAGCGTGGATGGACAGACATGGTCCGCGCCGGTGACCGCCAGCCCTCGCGCGGTGTCCGGTGGGAGCGCGACCCGCCTGCGACTCGTGGTGCCGGGCACCTCCTTCGCCGTATCGGTCCAGCGCGGCGGGAGTTCGTTGAGCGCGAGCGTCCACGCAGGGGGGGCCTGGCAGACACGGGCCGATGCGACCGCGTCGAACACGGCGCCTGACTTCGCCGCCGACGCGAGCACCGTCATGCTGCTGACCGGCTTCGAGAACGAGTTCCGGTACCTCGTCCACAACGGCACTGCCTGGTCCGCGCAGCGCACCCTCTCCTCTCCCGCGGACGGCAAGGGACTGCTGGCCGCATCGCCCCAGGGACTGCGGCTCCACACAGGCATGAGCTGGTGGAAGTGGAGCGGGTCGGAGTGGGTGAAGGAGGCGACCCAGGTCAGCCGCCCTCACGCCACGGGCTCCTTGCGGTGCGACACGAAGGGCTGTGGACTGGCGACAGGACCTGTCTTCGGGACGCCGGTGAACCTGGCGCTGTCCTACGCGCCGGGCACGAGCGCCTTCCAGCAGGGCGCCTCGCCCCACGAGCCGTCCCAGCCCGTCATCGACGGCAGCGTGAGCTGGGACTTCGCGGCGGGCTCCTACCGAGCCACCTGGCTCCAGCCCGCGCAGCAGGGTGTGCACGCGCTCCACGCCAGCACGGGCCTCTAGATTCTTCCAACCTCCACGAGGATGCGCCGAAGCTGTGCGCGCCGCGTGCCCATGCGCCTCGGCGTTCAGCGGCTCCAGCAGACATTGATGGCGGGACTCCCACAATAGGTGTTCGCGACACTCTGGCACTGTTCATAGGGGACCCCTTCACCCATGCACATCCAGGGGAACCCCGGGGTGCAGATGAAGCAGCAGCGGCGCCCACCCGCCTCCCAGCCCTCACATAGGGAGGAGTCCACCGTTCCCACGTCCGCGTCCTGGGGAGCTTCACGGGGGGGCCTTTCGGAGTGTGCCGGAACAGGACTGGCGCCGGCCAATGAAAGCCGAGCCCTCCGGGTTTGACCATCCCTGGCAGTGGCGCTCGGGCAAGACCGTCTCGAGCGGAGGGAGACAGACCGCGAGGAGGTCCGAGAGCTGATGGATGACCGCGGTGATGGGTTCGGCTCGAACTCCTCTCAGTCGACACGCGAGTAGAGGGAAGCGGCGCCCCTCAACCGTTCCATGGCTTTGGCATCGAGCTTTCGCTGGCAGCGAAGGTGAAGGCCCCGGTCACTGAACCTCACCGCCGCGCGAAGGACTGTCACGAGCGATTCAACGTGCCGCTCACTCACCAGCGTCGCCTGGACAGGTACTTCCGCGCCGAGGTCCACCGAGAGTTTCCAGGCTCCAGCCAGGGCGGCATCGAAGCGTTGCAGCCTGGGCGCCAGGGAAGAATCGGCACAGAGGACCACCGTGCCCGGCTCAGCCCTGGGGAACTCCAGCCAGGACAGGTGCGGCAGGGCGGCCAGTGCCTCGAACAGCCCAGGCCCGCGTGCGCCCGTCACCTCCAGGCGCCGCACCGGCAACGCGTGGGCGCCCAGCTCACGCGCCAGAGCCTCCGAAACGTTCCTCAACCGCGTCACGCCGCGCAGGTGCGGATGGGCAAGCCACCGGCTCCAATGCACGGCGGGGCCAGTCCAGTCGGCAATGCCGTTCCAGTCGATTTCCTCCACCGTGCCCCAGGCCGGTCCTGGCGCGGGCGCTCCCTCCATGACGTTGGATTCCATCATCCGGACCGCCACCGGAAAGCCTCGTGCGAAGCGTGCATACCCTCGCTCGATGACGGCCCCCAGCGGGGCCTCCCACTTCTCCCTGTTCGCCACCAGCAACTGAGTGATGCGGTCCTCGTCGGGCACCTCGGCGTATTGGAGCACGATGAATTCACCCAACGGGTCGCCCAGTTCGAGCAGTTGGTCGGCCAGCACTCTGCGCGAGGAGTCATCCTCCGGCACGGCATGGATGCGAGCGAGCAGCACATCCCGGGTGGAGGAGATCCGTTGCTCCACGGCCGTGCGCGCGTCGATGGCCTCCCTCAACGCCTCACACCGCGCCTGGGTCTCCTCGTCGAGAATGGGAGGGACCCAGCCAGTCCCCAGACGGATGACGATGTCGAGCTTCTCCGCCACGAAGAACAGCTCGGCGGGGAGTCTCACTCTCAGCGCATGAAGGACGTTCACGTCGTAGGGCGGCCCCACGTGCATGAACAGGCCGCACAGCTCGTCCAGGACCTGAGAGTGCTTGGCCACCGGCATGAGCGCGATGGCGAGCAGCGGTTGAATGAGCCGGGGGTCCGCGGCCCGCTCTCGAAACTTCGGGATCTGCCGCGCGGTCTCTTGCCCATGACCCTGCCGCGCATGCGCCAGGAGCGGCATCAGCTCCCTCGGTAGGTCCATCAGATGCCTCGGATCCCGCTTCTGCCACCAAGAGGCGTTGACGTCGAGCGGAGTGAGGCCGACCACGAGGCGGTCCGAGAGCTGCTGCGCGAGCGCGATGATGGGCTCCGCGCGGGCCTCAGCCCAGGCCTCCAACAGCCTCTGGAGCGCCTCCTCCTCCTCGTGCCGCTCGAAGGACTCCGTCGCGCGAGCCAGGAGCTCGTTCAGAATGTGGCTCACTTCGCCAGCATAGCCCTTTGCGCAGCGCCCAGTCGTCGAGGCCCAGGACTCGAGCGGGGCTGGCAGGAAGCAACGGGGCGCGGCGCCTCAGCCGCAGGAGGGGAGCGAGACTGGTGGGCGTGGCCAGGGGCTTGAGCAGCCGGGCCCCGGCTTCTGCTCCCGCTGTGATTGCAACGGAGCACCCCTCGGTGGCCAGCCGGCGTGGCCGGTGCGCCTGCGCGGACAGCAGGCGCACCGGCCGCTCCGTGAACGTGCGGCGGGGAGCGCGAGCGTTACGGAAGTGGCGGAAGCGCGATGCGCAGCTTGACCCACTCGTACTCCTTGACGGTCTTTCCAGCCACCTGGACGTTCTTGCTCTTGGAGCCGACCACGGAGAGCTTGAGGGGACTTTCAAACACCGCGTGCACATTGGTGTTCGTGGCGATGAAGCGCGCCAGCGTCAACGTCCCCATGACCATGACAGTCGGGCAGTCCGCCCTCAGCTTGCACGTGGGAGCACGATACACAATCACCGTGCCGCCCTCGATATCGTTCGCGCTGTTGAGGCGCGCCTTCGGTACGACGATGAACAGCCGATTCTTGCCGTCGGGAGTCTCCCAGACCGCGCCCAGCTTGTGGTCGATGGGGCTGTCGGGCTTGTTGGCGTTTACGTCCACGGGCCGGAGGATGACCTCGGTGAAGCGATCGCGCTCGAGGACCGCATTGACCTGGGTGAGCTCCGCCTTCTTCGTCCATCCCAGCCAGTGGAGCTGCGGGAGGTTGTAGTTATCCGACGGGAATCTGCCCATGAACGTGCTCGCGTCGCGGTACTCGATGGGCTTGTTGGTAGAAGGATCTCGCGCGTTGCCGTGCGCGAGGCCGAGGATGTGCCCGGTCTCGTGGACGTAGGTCCGGAACAGGTTGTCATTGAGGTAGATGTTGCCCCCGGTGGCGTGCGAGATGGAGCAGAGCCCGGTGGGCAGCACATACACGGTCATGAACGCGGTCGCGCTGATCTGGGCGACGGCCTGTTCCTTCGCCTTCCCGCAGTTGCTGCTCGTCACCTGCACGGTCTGCGTGCCGATGATATTCCGGTGCACCTGATTGCGAGACGCGACCACGAAGAAGTCGTACATATTGTGGACGTTGGCCATGATGGAACTCATCGAAGGCGTGGTCTTGCCCGCGAGCGCGACGCGAACGACATTGACCCTGTGCGTACTGTTCACGACGCCCAATCTGGGATTGTAGTTCCTGACGCACTCCGACTCCCCGACGGCGCAGGTGTAGTTGTAATCCGATGACGGCACCTCGGCGTCCGCGATCCGGAACGACTGCACGTTGCCGTCCGCGCTCGCGCCCGACTCGAACGAGGTATCACAGAGGCTCGCGTCGGATTGAACGGTGACCGAGTCCCCGGTGCAGCCCGTGCCGGCATGGAGCGTCACGGCCTTGCCGGACGCCACGTTGACGTAGGAGGCGCCAGCGGCTGGCTCCAGCGTATAGCAGCCATTGGCTTCGGCCCCCTGAATCACCTGGGAATCACTGTGGCAGCTTTCGCGCAGGCGGACTTCCATCGAGCGAGGGGTGCTGAGGTACTCGCGCATCGTGGGCCAGTTGGCCGCCGTGCAGTTCCCAGACTGCACCTCCTCCAGGAAGTAGCCATCCTCGAGCGCCGGGTGATCGTAGGTCGCGCACGTCTCCCACAGCTCACTCCAGTGGTCCCAGTCGCAGGTCCCCGCGTTGACATACGTCTCGACACACGCGAGCGACACCATGAGTTCAGGCGAGGTGATGGCCTGTCGGGTGGACCCGACGGACGCCTCGGTGCCGGTGCCACCGGGCTGTTCGTGGGCGGGCTCCTCCCACTCTCCTGCATTGCATGCCGATACCAGAACTCCGAACAGCAGGACGCCTGTCATGGACAGCTTCTGCATACTTCTCCCTCTCGCGGCCCATGGCCGCATGGCGCTGCGCATCATTTGCAGTGGAATGGCTGCTACAATTCGACAGATGAGCCAGCCCGTCGGCTGTCCCATCGGCGCTGTCTTGCCTGCGGGTTTCGCGGCGGGCGTCGCTCGCGCCTTAAATGGTCTTACTCGACATTCATGTAAAAATCGACAGACAGTGGAAAATTAATTTCGCGCCCTGACGAAAAGGTGCGAGCGGATTGCGGGAAGCGGATGAGAGGTGCGACAGAGCGCGAGGTATTGCGAGCCGCTGCTGCCGAGAGTTCAACATCCGAGGATGCAGTCACAAGAAGATTGCTTGAGCTCAACCCGGAATACCGGGAAGGAGGCGGCACACCCAGGAGCGTGTCAATGCATGTTCGTCGCCTTCCCCTCGCAGCTCACCGCGCCGTACTCGCCCTCCTCTTCGCCACTGCTATTGCCTGTGGAGTGAAGACGGAGAACGACCCCGAACTCTCAACGCAAAGCGCCGCGGTCACCTCGGGCACCCGGCTCATCGGCGTGCAGTCCGGCCGCTGCCTCGATGTGTCCCAGAACAGCCAGACGTCGGGGCAAGGCCTCAACATCTACGACTGCCACGCACAAGCGAACCAGCGGTTCCTGTTCACGCCCGAGGGCGAGTTGCGCGTGTTCGACGGCGCCTGGTGCGTCCAGCCCGCGACCGCCAGCGCGGGGGGCCGCGCCGTCATCAGCGCCTGCACCGGGGCCGCCAACCAGCGATGGGTCCGAAACACCAGCGGCGCGGTGGTCCATACGGCGACCTCGTTGTGCCTCGATGTCTCCGGTCAGGCCACCGCCAACAGCTCCCCGGTGGTGGTCTGGAATTGCAACGGCCAGACGAACCAGCAGTGGTCGCTGCCTGTCGACACCCAGCCTCCCACCGTGCCCACGGGACTCACCCTGTCCAACGTGACGTGCAACTCGGCCACGCTGACGTGGTCGCCGTCCACGGACAACGAGGGCGTCGCCTTCTATGACGTCTACCACGACGGTCAGCACATGAAGGCAGTCTCCGGCGCCGTGGTGTCCACCGGCCTCACGGTGGTCCCCGGAGCGACGTGGGGCCTGTATGTGAATGCGCGGGATGCGGCCGGCAACGTCTCTCAGGGCAGCGCCACGCTCACCATCACCCCGCCGCAATGCCAGGTGGATACCCAGGCCCCCAGCATTCCCACAGGCGTCACCGCCACCGCCCTGGGCACCAGTGTGACGGTGAGCTGGACGGCGTCGACCGACAACGTGGGCGTCAGCGCGTACGACGTGTTCCGAGGGGGCGTGAAGATTGGAACGGTGTCCGGCTCGCCGCCCGGGACGACCTTCGTCGACAGCGGACTCTCCCCGAGCACGACCTACGCCTACGCCGTGCTCGCCCGTGACGCCCAGGCCAATGCGTCCGCCCAGAGTTCGACCGCGACGGTCACCACCGGCCAGGCCTGCACGAACGACGTCTGCTCCGTCTCCCAGGTCGCCACCGACACGGACATCCCGTGGGGACTGGTGAACCTGCCGGATGGCTCGGTGCTCTACGGCCGCCGGGACGCGCAGAACATCGTCCGCCTGGACCCGGCGACGGGCCAGAAGACGTCGGTGGGTGTCGTGCCCAATGTGCAGAGCACCGACGGCGAGGGCGGGCTGATGGGGTTGGCCCTCTCCCCCACCTTCTCCACCGACAGGTGGCTGTACGTGATGCACACCTCCCCCACCGACAACCGCATCGTGCGCCTCAAGTATGAGAACGGCGCCCTCAACACCTCCTCGCTCCAGGTGCTGCTCTCGGGTATCGGCCGCAACAAGTTCCACAACGGCGGGCGCCTGCGCTTTGGCCCGGACGGGAAGCTCTACGCGTCGACGGGGGATGCCCAGAACGGTGCCTATGCACAGGACCTCAACAACCTGGCTGGCAAGGTGCTGCGGCTCAATGCCGACGGCACGCTCCCGTCCGACAACCCCTTTGGCAACTTCGTGTGGAGCTACGGCCACCGCAACCCGCAGGGGCTGGCCTTCGACTCCCAGGGGCGCCTGTGGGAGCAGGAGTTCGGCAACTCGGTGATGGATGAGACGAACCTCATCCAACGGGGTGGGAACTACGGCTGGCCGAACTGCGAAGGGACGGTGTCCCAGGGAGGCTCGGGCTGCGCGACGGCCGGGTACATCGCCCCGAAGCGGACCTACTCCACGGCGGAAGGCTCGTGCTCTGGCATCGCGGTGGTCCGCGACGTCCTCTACGTGGCCTGCGCCCGCGGCTCACGCCTCTACCGAGAGGTCATCAGCGGCACCGAGCTGACCAACGTGCAGCAGTTCTTCGTCGGCACCTACGGCCGGCTGCGCACCGTCGAGCCGACGCCCGACGGCAACCTCTGGATGACCACGACCAACCAGGGCGACAAGGACAGCATCCCCGACAACAGCAACGAGAAGATCTTCCGCGTCGTCCTCGGACAGTAGGGAGCGTTCATTGCCTCCGGGGCCCTTGTGGCGCCGGGGGCAGGCCTCGCCTCGCTCCGAGAGGCGGGCTCCGCGCACGCAGTTCCAGGCAGAGCGGGCGGCTTGTATCAACACCCCGAGCGACTCGACGACGAGGCGCCCTTGAATGGGCGCCTGCGTGCCGACTTCGCTTTCGCCTACTTCTTCTTTTTGATGAAGAACCTGTGCTCCGACCACCAGTCGAAGTGGCCTCGGCTCCGCGAGAAGTAGATGCCGCGTCCGGCATCGAGCACCTTTTCCCAGACGCTGCCGCCGTCCTTCTTCTTGAGTACGCCCGTCGGCTTGCCGAGGAACTTCTTCGCGGTGAAGTCGTTCACACCCTGAGGCAGCTTGAAGGCGAGCGGGCCGTCATACTTCTCGCCGAGGTGCACTTCGGAAATCACGCCATTGCGGCCGATGTGGACCGTGATGCCACGCTTCTTGTCCTTGAGCGCGCCTCCGGCCTTCAGGGGCCTGGTCGGCAGCTTCAGCTTCTTGAGCTCCGCCGAGAGCTTCGGGTCAGTCACGGGCCGTCCGAGCAGGGCCACCAGCCCTCGCGGAAGGGGGGCCAGCTTCTTCACGCCCTCGCTCTCCACCGGAGCGGGCGCGGCGTCACGCTGGTACGCCTTCACGTTGAACTTCGCGGGCTTCGGCGCCTTGACCTTCTCCTTCGCGAGCCACTCACGCAGCGCCTCGCGCTCATCGCCCTCATCCAGGTCATCCAAGCGCGTCTTGCCCGCGCCGAGCGCCAGCAGGAACGCCTCGAGGCTGGGAGCGACGACCTTCAGCACGTCCGACTCCGAGTCGAACAGCACGACCGGCCGCGGCGTCACGGTCGAGACGAGCGCGAGCAACGAGCCCTCTGGCAGCGACAGGAAGCACCACGCGTCGCTCAGCTCCCCAGGCACCTCCGAGGTCATGAGTTCGAACGAGCCGAAGTTTCCATACTTCTGCGTCGCGACCCACTTGGCGAAACGCGCGAGCAACGGAGGAACAGTCAGCCCCTTGGGCGGCTTCAGCCTGGCGAAGTATTTGCTCATGGGGCGCGCACCCTACCCCATCGTTCAAGGGATGCCACGGCGCCCGGAAATGGATTCCAGGCGCGCATCGACTCCGCCCCAACAGCGCTGACGCAGGGGCGCGCGCGGCTACTTCTGGTGGATGCGGATGAAGTTGAGCTTGTTGTTGGCGGCTCCCGGCGCGCTGCGCACGGTGAGCCGGCCGTCGGACACCGCGACCACGCCAGAGCCGTTGGTGAAGCCGTAACCCGTCGGCACACCGCTCAGCAGCACCGAGTCCTCCACCTGGATGCGGTATGAGCCGTTCTTGGTGCTCGGGTCTCCCGCCAGGAGGTCAATCGCGTAGACGCCGTTCGGCACGGCGATCTCCCAGACCCGGTCGCCCCCCTGCTGCATGCGCGCGTGACGCTGCGCCAGGATGTCGATGTCGTAGCCCGCGTCCACCATGTTGGCCGTGTTGTCCACGTTCCACCCATAGCTGAAGCCGTACGCCCGGCCCCCGTACACCTGGCCGTAGTCGGTGAGCATCGCGTAGATCTCCACGGGCGAGGCCGAGGCCGGCTGGAAGTTGATGTCCACTCCGAACTTCCGCGTCACCTCCACGAAGGCCAGCTTGTTGTTCACCGCGGCGCTGTCATTGCGAATAGTCAGCCGGCCGTCATTCACGTCGACCGTGGTCACCGCCTCCACGAAGCGCTTGTCCGTGGTGGGCGTGCCCTTCAGCACGTGGCCGTAGTATTCGACGCTGAAGATGTAGTCGCTGTCGAAGAAGCTCGGGTCCCCCGCCACCAGGCGGACCTGGTAGTAGCCGTTGGGGACCGCCAGCTCCCACGTGAAGTTGCCGCCGTTCTGCGTGCGGATGACGGTGTCGTAGGCCTGGGACGGCGTGTTCGCGTCATCGCGATCTCGCGTGTTGGCCGTGTTGTCCGCGCTCCACCCGTACGTGTGGCCATTGCCCCGGCTCCCGAACACCTGCCCTGAGTCCGCGACGAAGCCCGCGGGCACCGCCACGTTGGCGGGCTGGAAGTTCACCCGCAGCTCGAAGGGAACGAAGGGAGAGAACGGCACGGTCTGCGCCACGGCCGGAGCGCCGACCAACGCCAGTCCGCCCAGCGCCGCCAGCCGCACCGTCTTCGAGAGCAGTGTCTTCATGATGTCGACCTCGGGGTGTGGGACCGCGCCACGGCGGCCCCCGTGAAGGGCCCACCGCTAACATGCCCCTCCCGCATCACCGCAAGCCACACATCCACCACCCACTCCCCACGCACGGCGGCGCGCAATTTTGCCGCGAGAATGGATGCGCGTTGAACACCGCTCGCCAGACTCATCCATGAGTGCCACGCGACACGCGACAACAACCCATGTTGCGCAATCGGGGCGGGTGCGGGGTCTACGGGAGAACCCGGGTCAGTCAGGCCTCGGCCCGTCCTTGGAGAACCCCATGCGCAGCTCTGCTCCGCACACGCCTTCGCGTGCCACGCTGCCCGTTCGACATCCCTCGGCGGCATACCTGCTCGCGGCGGTCTTGATGGTCGGTTGCGAGTCCCCTCCCTCCGAGCCGCCGCCCCCGTCGCCGGAGTCCCGCCCCACGACGGAGGAGAGCCCCTACTTCGACGGAGAGCTCCTCGTCCGGTTCCGTGGCGGCGTTCAGGCCCTTGCCACGAGCGGCGCTGACGTGGTGAAGGGCGCGAGCGTCCTCCACGCGTACCGCGGGGCTCCCGGGCTTCAGCACGTCCGGCTTCCGGTGGGATTGAGCGTCGAGCGCGCCCTGGAACAGTATCGCGCGGACCCTCGCGTCGAGTTCGCCGAGCCCAACTACCGCCTCGAGAAAAACGCGCAGCCGGACGACACACGGTTCCGCGAACAGTGGGGGTTGCACAACGTCGGGCAGACGCTCGGCGTCGTGGACGCGGATATCAATGCGCCGGAGGCGTGGGAACTCGTCGAAGGGCGTGAGTCGGGTGTCGTCGCCGTCATCGACACGGGCGTGGACCTCACGCACCCGGACCTGGTCGACAACCTGTGGGTCAACCCCGGGGAGACCGCCGGCAACGGCATCGACGACGACAACAACGGCTACATCGACGACATCCACGGCATCGACGCGACGGACGCGGCGGGGGCCAGGCCGCCCAGGGACGACGATGGCCATGGCACACACGTGGCTGGAATCATCGCCGCGCGCGGTGGCAACGGACGCGGCGTCACGGGTGTGAGCCCCCGCACGAAGCTCATCGCCTGCAGGATTACGGACGCGAATGGAAACCTGTCGGGCGCGGCCGCCATCCGCTGCCTCGACTACGTCGCGGAGCTGAAGACGCGGACACGACACCCGGTGAACGTGGTCGCCACGAACAGTTCCTGGGGAGGGCGCCTCCCCTCGCAAGAGCTCGAACGAGCCATCGCGCGCAACCTGCCCGCGGGAATCCTCTTCGTGACCGCCGTGGGCAATACAGCCATGAGCCTCGACGAGAACTGGGGCTCCCAATATCCAGCGGAGTACTCGCTGCCGCACCTCATCCGGGTTGGTGCCTCGGACGCGTCGGACCGGCGTGCCTGGTTCTCCAACTTCGGTCCCCAGCGCGTGGACGTCTTCGCTCCCGGAGAAGCCATCCTGAGCACGGTGCCGGGAGGCGGGTATGCCGCCTACAGCGGGACCTCCATGGCGGCTCCCCACGTCGCCGGCCTCGTGGCGCTCCTGTCCGCGCAGGTGCCCGCGCGCGACTGGCGGACCTTGCGCAACCTGGTGCTCAGCGGAGGGCAGCAGGTGCCCGCCCTGCGGGACGTCAGCGTGACGGGCCGCCGCATCCGCGCCATCGGTACGGATGGAGTGGGCTCGATGAGCTGTGAGAACCAGACAGTGGCAAGGCGACTGGCGCCCCAGGGCGAGGTGTTCATCAGCGGCACGAGTTGGGGAGAGCCTGGTGATCGCGTCACCCTCTCCGCGCTGAACATCCGCTGTGGCGAGGCCGCGGGTCGCGTGACGGTGCTCATGAGCAGCCCCCCTGGCAGCATCGACCTCCTCGACGACGGCCTGGGCGCCGACCTGGTGGCCGGTGATGGCATCGCCACCGCGCACTGGTCCCCCCCGGAGACGGGCGCCGTCACCTTCACCTTCCCGGGAGAGGATGCGGTGACGGTTCATCCCAGGTTCCCTGCCCTCCCCTCCATCCACAAGGGGCGCGCATCCTGGAATCCCGCCCTGGGAGAGGTGGCCTTGTTCTCCATCGACTTCAGCGGACGTGGCTCTCCAGGGCCCTGGGAGGTCCAGTGGGATGTCGACTACAAAGGCCGCTTCGACGTCGATATCTCGACGGCGGCGCCAGGGACCTCCCACCCCGGCGAGGAGACGAACTCGTCCGTCCGGCTCGTTCCACAGGCCCCCGAGGCGACGGTTGCGGCCGTGAAGCTCATCGACTCCCTTGGGGTCGTCTCGCCCACCCTGCAGTTCTTGACGGACTACCAGAAGCCCTATCCCTCCGACGTGCGGGTCGACGCGAACATCCTGGTGCCCGAGACTTCTCATCCGTTCGAGCTGACCGTCTGGTTCCGGGCGAACGGCACCATCGGTCCCTGGGTCGTGCAATGGGACTTGTTCCATGACGGAGAGCGCTTCACTCCATACGCGGCGGACCTCGTCCTGAGCACCGCGGGAGGGGAGTGGCCCAAGGCCATCGGGCGACTCACGCGGGTGTTCTCCGCATCCCATGGGGGGCCCCACCGCTTCGCCGTGCGAGTCATGGACGCGAAAGGGAAGACCTCTCCCATCCAGACGTGGGGCGCTGTCGCGGTCTGCGGCCCTCCCTTCATCCAGGAGGTGGAGTGGGAGAGCGCGGGGCGCGTGGAGCCCGTCGACGCGAGGCTGACCGCCCGCGCCGTTCAGGCCTGCGAGCCCATCCTTCGCTACCGCTGGGACTTCGACGCGGACGGGAGCTTCGATGCGGAGAGCGAGAGCCCCTTCATCCGTCATGTGTATGCGGACAACGTCACCGGCCAGTCCTCGCAGCGGGGCATCGTGCGCGCGGAGACGGCGACGACCCACTTCGACCGGACCTTCGAGGTTCCCGTCGAGAACACAGCCCCTCTTGTCCTTCCCATCCCCGAGCAGGTCGTGACGACCCGGCAGCGAATGGAGTACCAGGTCCCCGCCCATGACGTGGCGGGTGACACGCTCCGGTTCACCCTGAGCGCGAACGCCCCCAGGTGGGTCCAGCTGAGCGACACCGGACGGCTCTCCTGGACGGCCTCGGAGTCGTGGGCTCGAGGGGAGAAGCCGCTCGGCTTCAGCGTCACCGTGACCGATGACGAAGGGCTGTCCGCGACCATCCCCGTCGTCCTGGTCCCCGCGTATCGGCCGGAACCGCCCCCCGCGCCCCCGGATGAGGGCGGGTGCTCCACCACGGTGGGCGCCTTCCCTGGGGGTCTCGTGCTGCTCGCGCTCCTGCCGTGGCTACAGCGCCGCGGCCCATCCCGGCGCCCGGGGCGAACACGGGAGAAGAAGAGGGAGCCCCCAGAGACCACCGCCCGCTGGACAGAGGGGCTCTGGTTCACGTTGTCGCGCTGCAGGGGGCTGACGAGCGTCCTGCCACCGCCACTCAGCGAGAGGATGTAGAGCTGCGCTCCCTGGGCCGGGTAGACCTTCGAGCCCAATCCGCCCAGGAGTCCCGGGGCCCTCGCGGCGTTCGCGTCCACCTTGGGGGCAGGATGCTTGTGGACCGACTCCTCGATGGGAAGGTTGTGCTCCGCTGTCAGTCGTCGCGGAGGGCCTTCATGAGAAAGCAGCGAAGAGGGAGTGGGTTCATTCCCACATTCAGTTCACTCCTGCTAGGGCTGACGCTGGCCTGTGGAGTCGAGACGACGGACCCATCCGAGGACGAAATGCACCTCGGGGAGGTCGCGGCCGAGCTGGTGGAACCCCCTGACGGGAAGGAGATCTTCCTGGAACGGTGTCCGACGGCGGCGGACGCACGGGACAGAACGCTGTTCGTTTCGAACACGGGGCCATGGAACTCCAGCAGGCCGTTGGGCTCCAGCTCCAACCCATACAGGACCATCACCCTGGCGCTGAAGGCCGCCCGGCCGGGAAACATCATCGAGGTGCGCCCGGGAACCTATCCCGAGCAGCTCGTCATCAACCCGTCGACGACCCGGGCGGGTACCGCCATCGCGCCCATCCTCGTCAGGGGAGCGTCGTCCTTCAGGACGCGCATCGTCCCCCCGACCGGACGTGTCGTGGGCAGCCTGCTGACCTTGAGCCAGCCCTACTGGATCTTCCAATCCCTGGAAGTGGACATCCAAGGCAAGGCATCGTTCGCCGCGCTCTTCGAACGCAACACCTATTGCTCGCAGTTGATTGACTCACGGATACACCGAGGCACAGCCGGTGGCGGCGTCGTCATCAGCAGTGCCAACAATGTCCTCATCGGCAACAACGAGATTTATGACTTCTCGAAGTCGGGGGCGGACTCCCATGGGGTCGTGGTCAAGAACGCCTCGCGGGAAATCTTCGTCCTGGAGAACAATATTCATCAGACCGCGGGCGACTCGGTGCAGTGTCAGATGGATGGCAACAGACCCGCGTATCTCTATATCGAGCACAACCAACTGCATGATGCCGGGGAGAACGGCGTCGACATCAAGGGTTGCGACTCCGTCTTTGTGCGCACCAACTCCATCTTCGACTTCCCCAACCTGTCGCGCTACCCCTGGCAGGCGAGCACCTCCGCGGCCGAAGCGGTGGTGGTCCACGCGGACGCCACGAACGTTCAACTCGTGTCCAACACCATTTCCGATGCGGGCCGAGGAATCTCGCTAGGAGGCACCACGGCAGGGGACCAGCCCGTGGACGTGCTGATTCGGAACAACACCATCAGCGACATCTTCAACTTCGCGAACAGGGGGAACGGACAGGGCATCCGCGTCGTGCAGGTCAACCGGGTGCAGATCCGCGCGAACCTCGTGCAGCGGACGGCGGACGCCGGACTGCGGCTGGCCGCGGATGAACCCCTCGGGGCCCCGGGCATGCTGGTGTTCGACAACATCCTCCGCGACATGCCGCTCTTCGTGCGGCTGGGCCGCGCGCAATACCGCGCCCAGATGAGGATGGACCGAAATCGTTACGAGGGGCCCCGTGGCAAATTCACGGCCACGGGACTCGTCAACCTCGGGGAGTTCCCTGAGTGGCGCAGCAAGCTGGCGCCCGCGGGCCTGGAGCAGAACTCAATACGAGTCCCCTGAGAGGCGACTCACATGAGGTTCCGGCCGCCACCACGCCAGCGGCCGGCGGGCCGGCTTCGGCCCTCATGCCTGCTCGCTCGATTTCGGGACAGCCTCTAGGATGTTCGGGCGCCTTCGCCGCGGACTTCGAGGCGAAGGAGGTCAAGGGCCCCGACTCCATGCATGTACCCCCACCCTCCGAACTCGAGCTCATCCAGGACGGCATCCGGCTGACCTCCTGGGTCTTCGGCATCAACCTGTATACCAGCCGCTCGTTCTACGACGGCTCCGTCGGGCTGCTGTCGGCCTGGGACCTGTTCCAGACCCGGTGCCCACCCGAGCGGCTGACCTTCCACGCCACGGAGACGATGAAGGCCCACAAGCCGGTCACGAAGCGGGTCCTCGGACTGCTCGGCACCTGGCTGGCCCCCGATGCGCCTCGCAAGAACTACCGCGGGCTTCGCCTTCGAGTGCTCCCGCGATGACAAGGAGGCCAGCGAGACACACGCCTGGAAAATGTCGATGCGTCACCCGGGCATCGACATCGTTCGCATCCCGTTCGACGCCAAGGCCGTGGGCGGCAATGGCATCCAGGGCGTGAATTGGCTGACGCTGCTCGACACAGGGACGCTGGAGCAACTCGGTGGGCTCAAGGCCCTGCGGAGTCAGCTTCCCGCCGAGGTCGAGCTGCTCGAAGCCCGGCATGGCACCCTGGTCAAGACAGGGCCCGCCCCCATGACAGGCGATGTCGACCACGGGGAGATGTTGCCGCTGTACCGTGAGGTTTATCGGCTGCTCGCGCCGTGGATCGCCATCGCGGCGGACCAGTCCATGGCCCTGCGGCTCGGGGGCGGCGCCATCCCCCGGACCGAGGCGTGGTACCGGCGACTGGGCACCTGAGCCCCCGCCAGGAAGCCGCACCCCGAGCAGGCTCTGGAAGGCTTGTCCACTCGCCCCGTTGGTCGACGGTGCGGGGTTGGAATTCAGAACGTTTGAGCGCGTTGGGGACTGTCGCAAGGCTCGTCCTCGCCCGCCGGCGCGAGGGCTGGGGCCTTCCACTCAAACAGACGCAGGGTCCGCCGTTCAGGGTGGCTCCTGCCACGCCTGGGAGCCTGCTCCCGAGCGTGGCGGTGTGCCCCTCGCTGGGCCTGCTGGAGGCAACACCGTTTGCGGAAACTTCGACTGGCATTCGCTGTCACGACTTTCTCACTGCTGCTGTCGGCAGGCTGCGGCAGTAAAGGAACGGAAAAGGAAACCCCTCCGGATGACCCCTCTCCGGACACCAGCCCCTCCGTACCCGGCGACGGCACCCCTGACCCCACGCCTGGCACCGGAGACCCCGACCCCACGCCTGGCACCGGCGAGCCAGACCCCACGCCCGGCACCGGCGATCCTGACCCTACCCCTGGCACCGGCGAGCCTGACGCCGGCACCCCTCCCACGACCGACCCCGGGCCTGTCATCCCCGACCCGACGGACCCCGAGCCTCCCGTAACCACTCCGCCCGAGCAGGTCGATGTCCTGCCCACCCCCAAGCGGACGCTCAGCGCACGCAACCTCAACGAGCTGCGGAGCATGATTGCGTCCGCCCTCCCAGGGGACCGCATCGAACTCGCCGACGGCGCCTACACCAACGCGGACCCCATCGAGGTGTCGGTCCAGGGCACGGAGAAAGATCCCATCGTCATCACCGCGAAGACCGTGGGTGGGGCGAGCATCGGCGGCGCGTCGAGCTTCCTCGTGGAAGGTGCCTCCCACGTCATCCTTCGGGGCTTCAAGCTGACGCATGCTGTGGAAGAGGGAGACGTCGCGCTGAGAATCGTCGGCTCGACCCATGTCCGCTTCACGCGGAATGAGTTCGCCATCAAGGACACGACGTCCATCAGCACCTGGATGCGGCTGGAAGGAGCGGGCAGCGGCAACAACCGCATCGACCACAACCACTTCCACGACAAGAAGAGCTCCAACGTCTTCCTCGCCGTCTATGGCGATGCGCCGAATGGAAGCACGGGCATGTCGCAGAACGACCGCATCGATCACAACTTCTTCCAGAAGCTGACCCTCGACGCCGAGGGAGGCGAGTGCCTGCGAATCGGCGACAGCAAGCGCGGCCCCATCAGCGCGCACACCGTCGTGGAGGCCAACCTCTTCGAGGAGTGCAACGGTGACCCCGAGGTCATCTCCAACAAGAGCTCGGAGAACGTCTTCCGCGGCAACACCCTGCGCAACAACAAGGGCTCGCTGGTGCTGCGCCACGGCAACAAGAACGTGGTGGATGGCAACTTCATCCTGAACAACGCGGGGGGTCTGCGCATCTACGGCCACGACCACCTCATCACCAACAACTACATTGAAGGCAGCACCGGCACGGGCGCCCAGGGCACCATCGTCCTCAGCAGCGGCTGCACCGAGGAGGACACGGGCCTGGGCACGGACTGCAGCGTCGCCAACCGGGTGACCGTGGCCTTCAACACCCTGGTGGGCAACGGGCCGACCCACCTGGTCATCGGCGCCTCCGACTCGCGCCGGCCCATTCCGGCCAGGGATCTGCGCGTCGAGAACAACCTCCTCGTCGGTGAGCAGGGCGCGTTGGTGGACTTCGAGCGGGCTCCGGATGGATTCACGGCCGTCGGCAACATGCTCTGGGGCGCGGCCTCGCCCGGCGACATCCCGTCCGCGGGCTACGTCCGGGCGGACCCCAAGCTGGTGCGCGCGGCGGATGGCCTGCTGCGTCCCACCGCCGCGAGCCCGGTGATTGGCGCGGCGCGTCCCTCCACTGGCACCCAGCCCCCCACCACGGACATGGATGGACAGGCGCGCACCGGCGCGCTGGACGTGGGCGCGGACCAGACCGTGAGCGGAGCGGGCCCACGACGTCCACTCACCTCCGCGGACGTCGGACCTCTGGCTCCCTGAGCAGAGCGCCAGAGGGTCCAAAACGAAGCAGGGGCTCGCCAGACAGCGGGAGCCCCTGCATTTGTCGTGGACCCCTGGACGAACGGCTCAGGGCGAGCCGGGGGAGCCTGCATTCTCCCGCGCACAGGACTCGGGTGCGGCGGTGACCGTGACGGCCTCGTCCGATTCGGCGGGCCGCTGCACCCGGATGCGATAGCCGCGGCCCGCCGCACAGGCGTGTACGTCGACCCCCTCCTGCAGCGGCACGGCTGAGACATAGGCTGGCGACAGGGCGTTCAGACCACTGGTGAAGAGGGTCGCGTAGTGCGCCTGCGTGCCTTCGCGCGGATAGATGAGCACCGTCGACGCCTTGCGCACCTCGTAGTCCTCCGAGTACCAACCGTCATACGGCCTGGTGGCCCCGCGCACGGTGGAGACGGACAGGCCGTCTGGCAGGGCCTGGGTGACCTGGAGGACGCGCTTGCCCTTCGGGTCGGTGACGAAGGCGGAGACGCCCTGCGTGGCGACGGTGAGGTCCGGCTGGAACTGCCAGCGCTGCTCGAAGCGGTGCGAGTCCTCCGACAGGAGCCGGTCCACCACCAGGACGACGTCCTTCTCCAGCAGCATGACCGCGCGCCAGTGACGCACCCCTTCGTACAGCGCGTGGAAGCCTGACTGGTAGAGCCACTGTCCCCCCTGTGCGGTGAGGCTGGGGCTGGCGTGCCCGTCGCGCTGGTCCAATCCGTCCACCGTTACGGTGTTGTGGGCGCGGGTGCTGCGGAAGTAGGCCTCCTCCTCTCCCGGCTCCTCGGTGAACATCCCGGAGTCCGTCAGCAGCGTGCGTCCGGCCGAGTAGAGGACCACGTTGAGGGCGTCCAGGTGGCTGTGGTCCGTACGGTAGGGCCCCGTGTCGAACACCAGGTGCGTCTGTGCCTGGTAGTCCAGGGCGGTGTCGAACGAGGAGCGGAGCACGGCCACGCCGGAGCTCGCGAAGAAGGCGAGGCGCTCGGTGGGCGCGGTGCCACACATGCCCGCCGTCAGCATGTGGCCCAGTTCGGGGAAGGCCGCGCCCATCCGCGCGAGCAACACCGGTTGGTGCTTGCGCACCAGCAGCCGCTGGCTCGCCCCGAGCATGGGGATGCGCCCGTCGGGCTGCACCACGTAGGAGGCGAAGCGGGCCATCCGCTCCAGCACTTCCCTGACGAGAGGAGACATCTCCAGGCCGTACGTCTGGGCCCACTGCGAGACCTGATACACCTGGGTGAAGACGTAGAACTGGTAGTAGGCGGAGTTCTCGATGATGAAGCCGTCCGAGCCGATGATATCCGTGAGCAGATCGTCGTAGCGATCCAGCGCCAGCTCACGCCAGCGCGGCGCATCCTTGAAGTGCGGGAAGTTCTCCGCGATGAGCAGCAACGCCGCCGCTTCGGCGAACCCGTGGTTGAAGCCCGCCTCGAAATGCTTCGGGTCCTCCAGGAAGCGCGCATCCTCGATGATGAGCCATTCGAGCAGCGTCGAGTCCTGCCAGGAGAGGGCATCCGCGTGCTTGAGCTTCCAGTACGAGTTGACGAGCACCATGGCCCGGTAGGCCGTGCCGTGCTTGTCCTCGCTGAAGACGGAGTTCTTCTTGTTCGCGGCGAAGCTCCTGAAGATGTCCATGAGCTTGTCGCGGTAGCGCCCGTCTCCCGTCTCCCGGAAGGCCCACAAGAGATGGGCGGTGGGCCGCAACCCGTAGAAGACGTAGCGCCAGAACTTCTCGCCGTAGGGGTCCTCCGTCCAGGTCAGCGGCTGGGGCAGGCGGACCGGCTCGAACCGGGGAACGGACCAGGTGTCCTTGAGGAGGAGGTCCGCGACCTCCAGCTCCCCCTCGTCCAACCACAAGTAGGCCACCTCTTTACCGAAGACATGGCCCTGCACCACGCACGCGCTGCCCTCGCAGCCCTTCTGCTGCACCGGGTTCGCATCCTCGCGCCCGCAGGCGATGTTCAGCACCTGCGCCGAGTCGAGCTCGTGCGACGGCTCCTTCTCAGTCCCGCAGTGCGTGAGCAGTACGAGGAGCAAGGCACCTTCCACGGCTCTCCATCCCAATCGTCGCGCCATGTCTCATCACTCCGTTGCAAGTCGGCGAACAGTCCGGTCCAGGCGAGCCTCGCCGGACCTATTCCACACGGATGAAGGCGTCCGTGCCGCCGAGCACCCTGGGTCCGCGGCCGAGCCCGACCTGCGGGAGCAGCGCGGCACACTCCGGGTCCCCGGCGCTGGAGAAGCACCCTGGGACAGGGTCCGTCAGCCCGTCCCCGGAGCTCTCGAAGTCCGTGTGCGCGAAGAGCGCGGCCACGTCGAAGACGACCCGGCTGCGCCCTGGCACGAAGCCCGTGAGGAGGATGGTGCTCTGATTCTCCGCGCTGCAGTCGACGCCGATGTCCGGCGTCCCGGTGCAGCCGTCGGCGCGGACGTGGAAGACATAGGCCCTGTTGCCACCCGAGCGCACGTCGAGCCGGAGGTACCTGTAGCCGTACGTCCAGCTCCACCACATGCTGGGGTCGTTCAGCGGTGGGTCGGCCCACTCCACATTCCTGTGGTTGAGCTCGCGAGGAACCCCCAGCGTGAACTCCACGCCGGTGTAGTCGTCGAAGTCAGGCACGACGCCGACCACCTCGGTGCGGAGCTCCGGGCTGCCCGTGTTGCAGGTGCCGGTGCCGTCCTCGAAGTCGAGCAGGGCGATCGTCTTGCGCTGCCAGCGCCCATCCTGCGCCAACACCAGGGGGAAACGGTCCCCGTTCTTGCGCACCAACGCGACGTCATGGACGTACGCCTTGAAGTCCAGCAACTGGAGGCTGGTCCCCGAGGCACCGACCTTCTCGTAGCTCGCATCGCAGCGCAGGGGCTCGCCGCGCACCTGGGCGGTGAACTGGACCGAGACCTGACGCTCTCCCATGCAGGCGAGCAGGAGCACGGGCGCCGCGAGCACGAGCAGCCGGAGGCTCCCTCCGCCCCCCAACGCGGCCCGCGCGATGGTGCCGACGCGCGGCGCAAGCCGTCCCGCCTCCCCGCTCCCTCGCTCCTGTCTCCCCCCCGGATGCATCTTCCCCCCTTGCGTGGATGAACCACGGCGGGAGCGGTCGATTGCACGGCGTGCGCCCACCGGCGTGCGACCGGAAAGAGGCGACTGGCGCGACAGCGCAATTGCCCTCCTGGCGGGGACGTGGCCGTGTCAAGGCGCTCCCCTGGCGACGCGCCTTCCCAAGTGGGGCGGGTGTGCTGCCCCCGCTGGGTATTCGCGCGCATCACCCTCGGGGGGCTTGTGCGGACGCGAGCGACAGGCCCCAGCGGCACGGCGGGCCGCCCCGCGACCCCTGGCGGCTGGATTTCGACCGCTCGGGCTGACGAGGCGGTGGGCCTCGCGGGAGCGTGCCACCTTGGGGCTGACCCTTTCGGTCATCGACAACGGAGATACGTCCATGCGCACCGCGCCCCCCAGCATCGCCTATAGGGCCGCCCTTGGCCTCGCGCTCTTCGCCTCGCTCATCCTGATCTGGTTGAGCCTCGGCGTCGGCATCATCGGAGCGGACGGCGACCGCACCAACCTGGTCTACGGAGGGGTGCTGCTCGTCGGCCTTGCCGGGGCCTTCGTCGTGCGCCTGCGCGCGGCAGGCATGGCCCGCACGCTGATCGCGATGGCCTTCACACAGGCGGTCATCGCCGGGGTCGCGGTGCTCGCCGGCTGGGGGATGCCATGGAGCCCTCCTGTCGAACTCCTGACGCTCAACGCCGGCTTCATCGCGATGTTCCTCGGGTCCGCCTGGCTGTTCCAGCGCGGTGCGCACGGGCGACTTGAAGTGCGGTGAGCACGTGACGACGTGGGGCGCGGCGTCCGCGGGTGGACGAACCGTTCTCGTCACCGTCCCGAGAGCACCCGGTCGAGCCGGTCCCGAAAGCTGCGGCTCAGCTTGAGGCGGCGACCAGTACCTACGCCACGAGCGACGGGCAGGCGCGAGCCCGCGCCTGCCCCAGAATGCCCGGCCAGCAGCACGGCCCGCCAGGTGTCGCGACAATAGATGCGGCACCCGACGAGGCTCGCTGTCAGCTCACGACGTCACTGCGACTGGCCGTACAAGTTCCACTTCTGATTCACTCCGCCGGTGCAATCCCAGAGCTGGACCTTGTTTCCATTCGGGACAGGGAGGGAGGCGACCCAGTTCGCATCCAGGCACTTTCCGCCAAATCCTTGGATGCTCCCGTCGGGATTCAGTGTCCACTTCTGGTTGACACCGCCGGTGCAATCCCAAATCTGGACCTTGTTTCCATTCGGGACAGGGTCTGCCCAGGCGGCATCCAGGCACTTTCCACCAAATCCCTGGATGCTGCCGTCGGGATGCAACGTCCACCGCTGATTCACCGCGCCGCTGAGGCACGTCCACTGTTGAATCTCGATTCCATTGACAACCGGCGTCGCCCAGGACGCATCCAGACACTTGTCCCCGAAGCCACGGATGGCGGCATTCACGACGGCAGGCACGTTGACAGTGGCCTGAATCGGAGAACCCGCCATCCCGCTCAGCGTTCCCGCGACGGGGTCCACGGTATAGAAATAAACAGGGTGAGGCAGACCATCGTGGAATTGCGCCGGGACGGTGAGGCTGAATCCATGGTCTCCGGTGATGCCAAACCTACGAATGACGCTCGGATTCGGGAGGTTTGCCGTGACGGACACCTGCACTCCTCCGAGGATTTCCAGCGGGGCGCCAAAGACCGCAATGATGGGAAGCGCGTGCGCCAGGTTGCGCCTATCGAACGCCCCACCCGTGATGACACCCGTGGGACTCACTCCGTCCATATGCCATCTGAGTGGCGTGCACAGTCGGTCACTCTGGAAGCCCGGCTTGCTGCACAACGTATTCAGGATGACCGGCATCGCGAGAAAATCTGATTCGGCATGGACCCAGCTCGCAAGCACATTGCAGGTACCATTGGGATCATAATCGTCACCACCGTTCGCGCTATGAAGCACGCCAACTACGGTGTATCCATTCCTGGAGTAGACAGCAGAACCCGAGTTACCGTGCATCGCGTCAAGCGAGGTGGAGGGATTATCGTTCGCAGCGCCACCGGTGATGACCCCCTCCGAGACAATCTTGAGCGGAAGGCCACTGGGACTACCTATCAACGCCACTTCATGCCCGGTAACAAAGGCCTGGCGCCCATATGCAACCCTCGCCGGAGTGAAGCGCGGCGTCGCGGGCCTGTCCAGACGAATAATGGCGAAGTCAGGTGCGGGAGGGGAGCTCCTAAGAACAATCTCATCGCAAGCAAAAAAGTCATCCTCGCTTATGGTCGCGTACGTCCCCGCTGAGGGGCGGTAGTAGTTGAAGACCCATTTCCAAGTGCAGGCATTGGATGCCGTGACGCAATGGCCTGCGGTGAGAACCAGGTCATCATCAATCAGCACACCCGAACAGTCACCAAGGACGGGCTCATCCAGGAAGCGCTCCGTCGAGCAGAGATTTTCTTCGACCGCCAGACGAGGAGCCGTCGTCGTCAGCTCGGACTGAGTCGGAGGGCCACCCCGCACCATCATGGTCGGAGTCGAGCCCATGGCCAACTCCCGAAGGGCTGCATCTGGATGAGCATAGACATTGAGGCGATCATCCAGAAAGCGGATACTCCTATCTCCGCGGGTCGCCAAACTCTCATCCATCTCTGATGATGGCTCAGCGGATACACCGCACCCCATCACCAATCCCATCACGAGCCCCAGCACACTGCCCTTACACGCACGCCACAGATTCAACTCTCGCACTGACTTGTCGGTCACATACCCTCCGGGAAACCAAGCCAACCTCTACCATGAGGACAGCAGAGTTCAATGCGCAAATGCCGTCTATACCGCCGCCTCATCGTGCATTCCTGGCGAAACCTCGACGGAAACACATGCGCCCAACCCCTCCAATCCGTGAGTGAGTGCCGGCGGACGCGCTCGGCGCCGTGTGGCGCGGCGCCAGCAGGTGGACGAACCGCTCTCGTCACCGCCCCGCGAGCACCTGGTCGAGCCGGTCCCGAAAGCTGCGGCTCAGTTTGAGGCGGCGACCATCGTGCAGCTGTACCCAGTACTCGCCATGGAAGAGAGGCTGAAGCTCCCGGACCCGCTCCAGATTGACGAGCGTCGAGCGATGGATGCGCAGGAAGCGGCGCGGGTCGAGTTGCGCTTCCAGCTCACGCAGCGACTGACGCAGCAGGTGCGAACGACTGCCCACGTGCACCTGGACATAACAGTCTTCCGCCTCGACCCAGTCGATCTGCTCGACGGGAACCAGCAGCACCCTCCCCGCCTCCTTCACCGCGAGTCGCTCGAGATAGGTCGGTGATGCGACAGGACGCGCGGCGGGAACAGGCTCCTCGGCCGAGTACAGCTCACCGAGCTGGCGCGCCATGCCCTGCACCCGGAGTCCCCGAACGCGCTCCTTCGCACGGGCGAGGACACTGGCGAACCGCGCGTCGTCGAAGGGCTTGAGCAGGTAGTGGACCGCCCCGACGTCGAAGGCCTGGAGCGCATAGGTGTCGAAGGCCGTGACGAACACCACGGCCCCCGCGGCGCCCGGCCCCACAGCCCGCAACACCTCGAACCCGTCCGCACCTGGCATCTGGATGTCCAGGAAGAGCACATCCACGGGCCCCTGCCGGAGCACCTTGATTGCCTCGCGGCCCGTCGCGCACTCTCCCACCACCTCCATGCCCGCGTCGCCCGCGAGCAGCGAGCGGAGGCTCTGGCGGGCCAGGGGCTCATCATCCACCACGAGCGTGCGGAGGCGCTCGCGCTGCATGAGCGCGCTCATCGAGCCGCCTCCTGCACCAGGAAGGGGATGGCCACCTCGGCCAGCGTTCCGCCATCCGGGGTTCGACTGAGCAACAACCTGTGCCGCGCTCCGTACAGATGGCGCAGGCGCGCGCGGGTATTGGCAAGGCCCACGCCTCCGGACTCGGCGGACGGGCGGTCCTGCCTCGCACCCTCGGGAGCATCTCCCGCCCCAGAGTCCCGTACCGAGAGGCACAACATCTCCGCCTCACGGCGGATGTGGACCGACACCCTCCCCTCACCCTCTCGTGCGCACGTGCCATGGCGCACGGCGTTCTCCACGAGCGGCTGGAGCAACAACTGAGGAACGAGCGCCCCGAGCACCTCCGGGTCCACATGGAAGTCGGTGCGAAGCCGGTCCTGGAAGCGCACCTGTTCAATTCCGAGGTAGCGCTCGACCAGGTCGACCTCCTGTTGAAGGGGAACCTGCTGATTCGCATCGCTCCGCAACACCGCCCGCAGCAGGTCCGCCAGACTCGCGACCACCCGGAGCGCCCCTGCCTTGTCGTCGTTCCGCACGAGCCCGGACACGGTGTGCAGCGCATTGAAGAGGAAGTGGGGGCGCAATTGCATCTGCAAGGCCAACAACTGGGAGCGCAGGAGCTGCGATTCCAGCTCGGAGGCCCGCACCGTGCGCTCCAGGTAGAGCCGATGGAAGCGCAACGCGTGGCCCACGGCGAGCACGCCCAGGTAACAGAAGAAGCAGTAGGCCAGCGCGCCGAAGAAGTACTGCAACAACGGGCGCTGCGGGTGCTCGACGAACCTCTCCAACACCCAGCCGACGACGAACTCGAGCCCCCACAGGACCAGGAACAGCGCCACATGCACGCCCACGCCTCGGCGCCATCGCGGACCGTCGAGCGGGTAGCGCTCGCACAAACGGAAGATGAGCGGCGTGTAGAGCGCCCACAGCCACATTCCCAGGATGTTGCTGAGAAAGAAGAAGGTGCTCGGCAAGGGCCGGCCCGTGGAGAGGGCGCCACCAACGCCCCCTGCCACCGCCACACAGCCCACGAGCGTCCACACACCACCCGTCAGCGCCATCGCACGCCAGCGGGAAACCGCGACAGCAGGGAATGACATCGTCATGGGAGCCCCGACACGCGAACTGAAGCAGGCGGCGCAACCCTAGTGCATCTGCATTCCTCCCCTGGAAGATGCCTCACACGGCGGTGAGCATCGGTCCTCGCACACGAAGGCCGTGACAGGACATGTCGCCCACGCGCGGCAGGCGTGGCCTCCGGCTCGGCCCCACGTCAGGCCGCTTCACCTCACCTTTCCGCCAGCTCACAGCAAAGCCGAGGTGCCTGTCGCGCACGGAAGGCATCTTCCGGGGCGCACCCTCATCCGGGGCGTGCCGAGGCAGCAGTGAGCATTCAACGACTGGAGAGAGTCCCCATGAGCTACGCAGGAGTCGTGAAGGTGGTTTCGTCGATGGTCGCGGTGAGCGTCGTCGCATTCGCGCCCGCCGTCTGGGCGGAGCACTGCCACAAGGTGCATGCGGATTTGATCGAACACCCGGCCACGGAAGGGTGCCTCAACGGAGCGACGCGATGCTTCCTCGGAGAAGTGGACGGGAACCACGGCCTGCGCGGCGTCACCCACTTCAAGGCGCAGGAGGCGCGTCTCGCGCTGACCACCGCTCCGGGGTGGCTCAGCTACGCCGGCTTCTTCCACTACACGCTCGAGAAGGGGACCCTCGTCGCCCGTGAGACGGGCGTCACGAACGCCGGCTACGTGACGGCGCATCACGAAATCCTCGAGGGAACAGGGAAGTTCGCCGGCGCGACGGGCTACCTCTTCGTGAGCGGTCTCCTGCTCGACAACGGCAACAGGATTGTCACCCGCGTGACGGGGGAGATCTGCACGCCCTGAGGTCGGCGCGCGTCGGGCCCGTCTTTCGCGCCTGACGACCCATGGCGGGGAAAAGAGTGGGGCCCCACGCGACGTCCGCGTGGGGCCCCAGGGAACGTGACATCCAGCCAGTCCAGCCGCTGGAGCTTTTTCCTGGTCTGGAACCCGGGACGTTTTTTCGCGGGCGGCCTTCGGGAAATTCCAGGCCGCGCCTCCCGGTGACAGCTCGGAGCATGTGCTGGACGACCAGCCCCGTGTCGCCGCGACGTATTCCTCTTGCAGTGCACTTGCATCGAGGAACGATGAAACGACCTGGCTTGCTCGCGACCTTCTTGATGGGCTTCCTGCCTGCCGCCACGGTGGGGGCGTATTCGCTCAACACCGCGGTCAGATGGGGAGACAACCCCTACGTCATCGATGTCATCACCGGCCCATTCCAGACCCACTTCGGACTGAACAATGCCAGCATCATGACCATCGCGCGTTCTGCCCTTCAGTCCTGGCAGAACTCAGGGGTCCGGTTCAACACGAACATCGAATTCCACGACACGACGCCCAACGCCTCGGACCTCGAGATTGAAGCCAAGACGTGCTGCGACGGCGATTGCTCGGGGAACAGCTGTCTCGGACGGTCGTCCTACATCTTCCTCTCCGACAACTGCTCCATCGACATCTACATGAACACCGGCGTCGCGAGCGCGTACTCGGACAACGGGACCCAGACCTTCGACCTCCAGTCCATCTTCACGCATGAGTTCGGGCACTGCCTCGGGTTGACCCATCCCTCCACGAGTTCGCCTGAAGCCGTCATGCACCAGGGGAACTACGCCTTCGGGGCCTATCCGAAGCGCTTCCCTCGCGAGGACGACAAGCTGGGCGGACAGCACGCCCAATACATCGCGGACTATCCCGTCAGGGTCCGCGCCCGGACGGGCGGCGGCTGGACGCAGGTGGGAACGACCTCCGGAAGCGTGGGCGTGGCGACGCAGACAGACGGGTGGTCGCTCGTGACCTTCGAGAACGACTCGAACCAGGACTACACCAGCCGCATCTCGTACGTCGGTATCGACCCCAGTGGCACCGTGGGACCGACCTGCACTTCGACGGACTATGCCTTCGACGGCGTGGCCGTCTCCGAGAATCCAGGCGGGGGCTTCGCGGCGGCGTTCCGCTCGTCCAATGACACCGGAGCCATCTACGTCTACCGGGGCGTCTACGGCAGCCTGGCCGGATGTTTCTGGGGAGGAAGCCCCCAGCTCACGACGATGACGTCCCATCGGCGCCCGAGCCTCGCGTATGACGCGGCGTCAGGTCGGCTGGTGATGGCCTTCATCGAGATGGGGACGGGAAAGCTCCGGGTCTCCACGTCGACCAGCGCCGGCACCTGGACCACCCCCACCCAGATCAACGGCGAATGGACCGACACGTCGGTCGGGATTGATTGCGGCTACTGGGCGCCCGCCGGTGCCAACCGCTGCTTCCTCACCTTCCCAGCCTCGAACGGCGAGCACCAACTGCGCATCGCCGAGGGCTACATCACCGCGGCCGGCACCTTCATGTACCTGGGGACGCACGTCACGGCGGGCTGGACGCTCAACGTCGCCTCGGACGTGCAGATCGTGAATGGCAACCGCCTGGAAATCATCCACGCCTCCACCAACAACACCCGCGACGCGTACATGTACATCCGGGACTGCGCCAGCGGCACGTGCACGGACTCCAACTTCCCCATCGAGCGCAAGACGTTCGTTGGCGGCAGCATCTCCAGCGCGAAGCTGGTGACGGCGGCTCCTTGAGCCTGGACCTTCGCGAGACCCCGCAACACCAGACTCCTGGAGACACATTGTCATGAAGTCCTTCTTCAAGCAGGGAATGATGGTTGTCGTCGGTGCGGTCGTGGGCCTGGGAGCCGTGGGTGTGGGGAGGGCGCTGATACCAACCCCCGCGCTGGGTCCGGCGGGCCGGGGACATGTCCACGACGATTACGCGCGGTACACGCTGGGGCCCGAAGGCTACGTGGCCCAGTCCGACCTCATCGTCACGGGCCGCGTCACCCGACAGGTGGACACGCACCGCAAGGTCCAGGGCAGCAAGAGGCCTCGCTACTTCCAGAAGCTGGAGCTGGAGGTGGACGCGGAGCTGTATCGGAACGCGGAGCGGCTCCCGGGCTCCGCGACTCGCGTGGTCGTGGCGGTTCCAGCGGCGGGCATGGACGCGTCGGCGGGGCGCGCCCACCTGGGCACGCTGGATGGACACCGGCAGTTGTTCTTCCTGCGGCGCTCACCCGACGTCGCGGGGGCCTTCGTCCTCCTCCGGGGCGACCATGGACATGTCGACCTGGACGCAGCCTCGGTCCAGCACGAGGTGCTCCCGGGAGCGACTCCCTCCGCGCTGCTCGACACGCTCAAGCGCTTCGTCGCGTCCACCCAGCTCTCGGTTCCTCGCACGGAGCGCACCTCACTGGACTCCGTTCCCCAGGGCGCGGTGCCGGGCCGGCTCTACGGACGCGCGGACCGGCCCGCCACGCTGACCACGCCCGCTCCCGACGAGGCGGGCACGGTGGTGTTCGACGCGCTCCCTGAAGGCGCGGTGGCGACACGGGTCCACGTCGTGAACGTGGGTGAGCGCTGCTTCGTGAGGCTGGCCTGGGAACCCGGACCGGCCTCGGGGCCCGTGGCGCTCCACATCAAGGATGGCGCCCGGCCGTCCGACTGCGCGGCCCTGCTCGACAAGACGTTCTGACGTCGCACGTCCAACGCGTCCGCGACCCGGCCTGCCCGTGGCGATGGCCGGGTCGCGGTGCTCACAGGATGATGTGTTCGATGGGCTTCCAGACGGGCTGGAGGTCCTTCGTCAGGACACCCACCTCGGGGACCACCAGCTCCTCGGCGTGCAGCAGGTAGGGGCCACCCTTGACGTTGCGCCCCACGAGCAGGAACGTGTAGCGGCCCGAGGGGAGCGCGTCGTACACGACCTCCGGGGAGGTCACTCCCGCCGGGCCGAGCACACCCAGCTCGAGCTTGATTCGTTCCACGCGACCGTAGCTGCGGATCGGCGACAACGTCCCCGGGACGAGCACCGCCTGGTGGAGGGCGACATCCTCGGGGGGAGTGCCCGTGACACGGGGCACACGCAGCCGCAGCGTGGAGTGGCCTTCTCGCTCCTGAAGTTGGAGCACTCTCCGCTCGTTGGGGGCCAGCGTCACCCGGCGCGGGACGTACCGGCCCGACTGGGTCTCCGACCAGGGGTTCCCCATGAAGTCGTACCTGGAACTGAGGGAGATGACGTACTCCCCGGGCTCCAGCCCTCCCATGGAGAAGGACCCTTCGCTGACGTCCACGATGCCGGAGCGATGGAGCTTCTGGCCCCCCAGGGCGCTCAGCCGCAGTGTCACCTTCGCGGGCTGTCCCTCGCGGTCCTTCACGGTGCCCTCCAACCGCGCGCCCTGCGAGAGCACCACCTCCAGCGTCTCCTCGCCCGAACCCACCGACTGTTGAAGCGGCAGGTAGCCGGAGTGGGAGACTTCCATGGCCAGGGGACCTGCCTCCATCGGCCCGAACTCGAAGGCGCCCGAGGGGTCCGTTTTCGCGCTCGCCAGCTCGGGAGCCTGCGCCGACGAGGACTCATCGACCTGGGAGGACGGTGAGCGCCGGACGACCACCTGGGCGTTTTCGACGGGGGCGGAGGTCGTCGCGTCCACGACGCGCCCGCGCACCCACCGCCCCGCTTCGACGACCAGCGTGCCCAGGTCCACGTCCTGGCCGCGCTCCACCCGGACCTCGCGGATGATGCGCGTGTGTCCCGGGGCCTCGAGCGTCAGCCACGTCACACCGGGTTGCTGGATGCGGAGCCGGAAGGCGCCGTCCTCGCCCTGAAAGGACTCTTCGTTGACGGTGAAGCGGTCAATGGGCGCGCCGTCCGAGCGCCGGAGCTTTCCGCGGATGCTCCCCAGATAGCGCAGCACCAGCCTCACGTTCGTCGAGCCCGCGGCGACCTGGTGCTCGGGGAGCGGGTCGAAGGCGTCATCCTCCCCGCGCGTCGCCACGCGCAACACGTAGCCCGGCTTCTCGACGGTCAGGTTGCTGTCGCCTCGCAGCAGGTGATGGACGGTGAACCGGCCCGCCTCGTCCGTGAGCGAGGATGCGTCCTCCAGTCGGATGCCGTGCTCCTGCTCATTCAACTGGGCATGGTTCTCCCGCTGCGAGTGGGCCTTCACCTGAGCGCCAGCCAGGGGCATGCCCGCCTCGTCCACGACGACACCGGATACCGACTTTCCGGTGTCCATCCGGAAGACCACCGTCGACTGTTCCTTGGGGCGCACCTCGACGAAGCGCGAGGCGCGATGAGGCGCCCCCGTGTTGAAGACCGCCCGGAGCGTGTAGCGACCCGGCTCCACGATGCGCATGACGAAGCGTCCTTCTTCGTCGCTCATGCACTCGGTGGTTCGGTCCTTCTTTCCCTCGGCGAACAGGGTGAGCGCCACCTCCGGGAGCGGCTCACCCCGGGCGCTCACCACGGTGCCCTCCACGTGCCCACCGGCGTGCAGCACCAGTCGAAGGTCCTGGACCGGAGCCTCCACACGCTCCAGGCGCGTGACGACGAAGTCCTCCCCGTAGGCGACGAGGATATAGGGGCCCGCTTCGGGCAGCTCGAGCACGAAGCGCCCCGCCGCGTCGGTCCGCGTTTCGAACCTCGTGGACTCGTAGTCTCCGAACCTTTGGACCTCCCCCTTGGCTTGCACCTCACCGGAAGGACGCGCCTTGTCCTTGCTCAGCCGAGGCGGCGTCATGGCCGCCACGGTGGCCTCCGCCAGGGGATGCCCGTCCACGTCGGTGACCAGTCCCTCCATGAGGACGGCTGGCGCGCGCTGGGAGTCCGGCGTCGTGCCCTCGGCAGGCACCTCCCGCGCCTGGGCCTCGGTCCGCCCGGCGTCGGGCGCCCCACCCAGCGACTGCCGGGTGGAAGCCTCGCGAACCGTGGGCGCGGCCATCGGGGTCTCAGGGGGGCCGAGCGAGAACCGCGTCACGGCGAATCCCAGCACGACGACACCCAGGGCGATTGCCACCACGGACGTGCTTTTCATGAGGCCTCCCGTCGACGTCACGCTAGCAGCATCCAACGCCCTCTCGTGCACGGGCGCGGTGTCTGCCCATCCACCCCGCCCCCTGGCACTGACCTTCAGGCCACCGCTTCCGGCGTCGACGGGGTCCGCTTCGACGAGAGGGCACTGCCCACCGACGCCAGGACGATGAAGCCGACGGCCAGGGCCTGCACCCACGAGAGTCGCTCGTCCAGGAACAGCAGCCCCGCGAGCGCCCCGAGCGCGGGCTCCAGACTCATCAGGATGCCGAAGGTCCGCGTGGGCAGCTCCTTGAGCGCCATCATCTCCAGTGAATAGGGCAGCGCGCTCGACAGCACGGCGATGCCCAGAACCGCGGGCAGCAGCGACACGTCCAGCAACGAGGTGCCCGCCTGCGCCACGCCAAAGGGAACGACGAGCAGGGCCGCGGTGAGCATGCCCAGTGACGCGGCCGTCCCGCCGTGCACGGAGGCGCCCGCCTTCTGGCCGAACACGATGTAGAGCGCCCAGCACGTGCCCGCCACCAACGCCCAGCCGACCCCCACCCAGTCGAGCGCCTTCCCGGTCCCCGCCAGGGGCAGAATCATCACGACGCCCGCCACGGCCAACAACGCCCAGATGAAATCGACGGCCTTCCGAGTCGACAGGAGCGCCACCGCGAGGGGCCCGGTGAACTCGATGGCGACGGCGATGCCCAGGGGGATCCGCTCCAGCGCCAGGTAGAAGGTCAGGTTCATCACCCCCAGCGAGGCGCCATACACGAGGACGGAGCGCAGCTCCGCGCGGGTGAGGCGCTTGCGCCAGGGACGCCAGATGGCCAGCAGAATCAGGCTGGCGAACACGAGCCGGAGCGCCGTCGTCCCTTGTGCGCCGACGACGGGAATCAACCGCTTGGCGAGCGAGGCCCCCACCTGGATGCAGCTCATCGCGACCAGCAACAGGAGCACGGCGCTGGTGCGGGGGCTGGTCAGCCCACGGAGTCGAGACATGCCGCGCACTGTCGCACAAGCGCACCAGGGCAGGTCATCGCTCACCTCCGGCGGAGTCAAAGCCGCCGGTGCTCCAGAATCGCGCGCCACCCGTCCGCTTGCAGCGGGTGCAGCCAGGCGCGCGCGCGATTCTGGAAAGCCGTCCGGGTTACTTCTTCTTGTCGGCCTTCTCCTTCTTCTTCTTCTGCTTCTCCTTCGTCGACAGCTTCGGCTTGTTGTCCTTCTTCGCCTTCTCTTGACCCTTGGGCACGGTATCGCTCCTTACGCCCGACCACGGCGAACCCCATCCTACCGCGCCCGGACTGTCGCGGGTGGGAATTGCCCGGCCCCGCGAGCCTCGGCGGCACAGGAGGGCGCGCTCCCGTCGCGCGCCCTCCCCTGCCCGCCTGCTAGTGGTAGAGGCGGATCTCACACACCTGGGAGTAGCTGCTCACTCCAGGGAACGTGCCGGACACGTAGAGCCGCACGTGTTTCGCAATCAGCCCTCCGCCGGGACGCTGGCTGTAGTCCGCGACGACCGTCTGGTTGGGGCCATAGGACATGGACCCACTGTCACTCGTGCTCCAGGTGCTCCCGTTCAGGCCGACAGCCATCGCCCAGCCCGTGGGGTTCCACTGCCCGAAGTCGATCTCCATCCGCTTGATGAGGTACTCGCGCTCCATGTAGACGTACACCGACTGCGAGTTCCCATTGCTGCTCCACCAGCACGAACTCTTGTTCCTGTCCGCGACGGTGTAGGCCGCCATGGGATTGACGGTGGCGTTGCCAGCGCCCACTCGAATCTGATGGGAGACGGTGACGGGGCCGGAGAAGCCCTGGTAGCTCACGTCGAGCCGGTTCACGACCTTCAGCATCAGCGTCGAGCCGCCCAGTCCCGCCGTGTCGAAGGTCCAGTGCCTATCCGTGAAGGCAGCGCTCTCCTCTCCAACCTTGGTCCACGTCAGGCCGCTGTCCTGCGACAGGTAGTAGTCGACGAGCTGCGGCGCCGGGTGGGACCAGTGGACGTGGATGTCATCGCCATCCAGGGTCGGGGAGGTCCCCGAGGAGGCGGTCACATCAATCAAATCCGTGACGGTCAGCGTCGTCGTATTGGAGACCACGGTCTGCTGGTAGGCGTCCACCACGCGCCAGTGGGAGACGCGCGGCTGGATGTGGTGGTCAATGGGATAATAGATGTGATTGCTGGTGATGGTCCCGACCGTCTGCCAGGTCTGGGGAGCCTGGGGCGTCGAGCGCTGGAGGAGCAGCGTGTCACCGCCTCCGCTGACGGTGAAGTACGGGTACTGGGATGACCGGGTGACCACTGAATCCGGCAAGGAGAGGACGGGCTTGCTGACGGGGTTGGTGACCCAGATGGGCGCCATCACGACTTCGGCGTTCTCCCATTGCTGCCTGAGCGTGACGACGTAGATGGACTCGTAGGGCGTCAGCGAGAAGACCTCCTTCAGGTCGATGAGTCCTATGTCGGTGTACGGGATTTCCTTGATGGGTGCGTTGGGCTGGAAGGGGCTCCAGACCTGGAGCGTCGTCCAGTTATTGCCGCCACCGGTGCCATCCTTGGTCGTCCCCCACACGGTGAAGTCGAGCCGCCGCTCGGTGGGGCTGAGCGCGAACTCGGAGCCCATGGGACGGCCGTTGACCATGAAGAAGCCGGAGGCAGGCGGCAGGGCCGTGCGGAACACCGAGCGGTTGCGCAGCGCGATGAGGAAGTTGTCGTAGTTGAACGGCGTGCCGGGAGGCAGGACGACACCGGCGCGGCCCTGGGCCGTGTCGTGGCCATGGGTCTTCTCGCGGGGCACGCCGGGCTCGTCGATGTAGCGGCGCACCCAGGTGCCGTTCGGGTGCTGTTCCATGAAAGCGCCCCCCAACTGCTCGCGGGTGGTGGAGTGCGCGTCGGTATTGGAGACGGGGGCGACGCGGAAGCCGCGCCGCAGCAGCTCGAAATACTTGGGGAGCCCGTTGTACTCGGCGAGTTCGACGGCATCTCTCACCTTCTGGCGTCGGTCCGGCGCCGTGGGGAGCGTGAAATACACGTCGTCGTTCGGATGGTTCAGCTGGATGTGGGTGCTCAACAGCGGGTCCGCCGAGTAGTTGTCGACGATCTCGTCGTGCATGTTCCCGATGTTGGAGGAGTTGACATGCAGATTGCGGTTGAAGCTGTTGAAGTGGTGGTCATGGCTTGAGCCCGTCCCATCATCCGGGCCCACATGAGACTCCCTGCCCCTGAGGACGAGCAGCTCGGATTGCCCGTTCGCATCCAGCACGGGGCTCAGCTGGGAGATGGGGTCATCGTCGTCGTAGGACTTCCACGACGTGGTGTGGTTGCTGGTGCCGAAGAAGTCATAGCCGTGGCGGAAGGCGGACAGCAGCACCTCGCTTCGGATGATCTGGGGCGTGAAGCTGAGCGACCCGCCATCCATGGCGTCATGGCCGCGGGGGTGATTGTGCAGGTCCCCCACGAAGGTCTGCCAGCCGCCACCTCCCAGCTCCGTGGCGATGCGATTGCGGTATTTGCTCTCCCGGACCGCGGGGACCGGATACCGGTCCAAGGCGAGCACGTTCGTCACCTCATCATCAGCGAGGCCCGGGGTGGAGAACAATGCGGCGGCCAGCAGCACGCTGCCGCCGAGACGTCTGTTTCGAGACATGGGAACCACTTCCTCAGGAGGGACGCAGCAAGGGCGGACGAATCAAGTGAGCGTCACCCACTCTCACTACGGAGGAAGCCGCGAGGACTGGTCGTTGCGAACCGGCTGAACCACTTTGAGCGCAGCCTGGGTGGCTCGGGGAGCCGGGCCTGCATCCGGCTCGCATGTCCGCCGCGCTCGTTCTCCGAAGCCCTTGCGACCGACCTGCCCCCTGGCCGCGAGGACGCCCTCACCCCGCCGCGGGCCCGTGCCTCATCGCTTCCAGCGCGCGTGGATCCGGCCGTTGACCACGTCGACGGCCATCCAGTCGTCCGCGAAGGCGGCGGAGCAGTCGCACTGCACGCCCTTCAGGTGCTCTCGAATCAACTGGAGCTTGAAGCCACGCGGCGTCTTCAGGATGGCGACAACGCGCTCCTTCGACTGACCGAGTCGCTGCTTCACGTCGAGCACCTTCCCCGTCGCCGCGTCGATGAGCGCCACGCCCACCCATTCGTACCCGGGGCGGTCGTCGCGGGTGAAGAACACCAGCGCGCGGCGGTCATCCACCGCGAAGGCGGAGACGCCACCGCCGACGGACCCTTTCGCTCCAGCCAGCCGGCAGACGGACTTCCCATCCGCGACGTTCGCGATGGAGCCGTACCAGGCCTTCTCCAGCGGCAGCCCGGTCTTCCCTCCCGAGGTCTCCACGACGGCCGTCATGTCGTCCTCGGTGCACTCGCCCGAGGCGGAGTCGAAGGCCACCGAGAACACGTGCGCTCCGACCTGGCACTCCCACCGGAAGTCACAGTCGGCGACCTCCGGCTCGGCGGCCTCCACCGAGACCGCACCGCAGCACAACATCAGCGCCACCCAACCACCGCGTGTCATCGAGGCCTCCGTGCGGGCCCCGCTCGGGCCGCTCGGTGGCCAGCGTCGTAGAGCGCGGCGCGGAGGGCAATGGTGAACGCACCCCACCTGCCCTTGGAACGGGGCACCCCTCCCTCCATGCGAAGGGTGCCCACACACATCGTTCACATCGGCTTCGGGGGGAGCGGCTGGGAGCTGAGGCACCACACGTCGCCGCACACCCGCTCGCAGGAGAGCCCCGCGCACTGGTAGGTGGGCACGTCGCACTGCACGCCACAACCACCGCAGTTCATGTTGTCGTTGTAGATGTTGATGCACACCCCATTGCAGAGGTGATGGAACGCCGGAGTGTTCCGCCAGCAGGACTGCGTCTCGGTGGTGTTCGCCGACTGGCAGGAGTCATTGGAGCAGACGGCGCTCGCGACGGAGCGCGACTGCGTGCCAGTCGGATCGCAGTCGTTGTCGAACCCCGCGCACTCGCTCCAACCGCCGACACTCGAGCCTCCGCAGGACGTGCCATTGGTGCTCCGGCTGCAGGTCCGGCTGTTGGAGTAGTACGTGGGCGAGCACTGCTCGGACTGGCACTTCTCACGCATGAACTGCATCGACTGCGTCCCTCCGCTGTCACACACGTCGCTGAAGCCCGCGCAGTCGCTCCAGACGTAGCTGCTGTACTCGGGGCCACACCAGCTCCCCTCGGTGACACGGCCGCAGGACCGCGACTCCACGTAGGAGTCACTGCCGCATGCCCCGCCCGAGCAGACCTGGCTGGAGACGGTGCGCTGCTGTGTCCCTGATTGGGCGCAGGTGCTGCTGAAGGAGCAACTGCTCCAGCCGCCCGCGCCTCCCGAACCGCACGAGAGGCCATCCGTGTCACGGGAGCAGCCCCGGGACTCGGTGGACGAGGAGCCCTGGCAGCTCCCGCTCGAGCACGCGTAGTTCGTCACGCTCCGGGACTGGCTCCCACTCTCCCCGCAGGTACCGGAGAAGCCTCCACAGGCGCCCCAGTTCCCGGTGCCGCTGCCAGGGCCACAGGAGTTCCCGCTCGTGGTCCGCGCACAGCCCTCGCTCTGGGTCGCCGTCGAAGCCTGGCACTGCCCGCTGGAGCAGGCGTAGGTCGTCACGTCGCGCGAGCGCGAGCCGGACTCGCCACACTCCCCGGAGAAGCCGCCGCACGTGCTCCAGCCACCGCTCTGCGCGGTGCCACAGGTGGTGCCGTTGGCCACCGCGTTGTCGCCCGGGCACTGCGCACTGCTGCCCGTGCAGGTCTCCGCCGCGTCGCAGACGCCCGCCGCGCCCCGGCACAGCGTCCCCGCCGACTTGAAGCTCCACTCCGTCGAGGACAGGCCCGGCTCGCACACCTGGCAGGCTCCCGAGGGGTTCGTGGCACCGGGCGCATGGAGCGCGCCATCAATCCAGCAGCCGGCCACACACTGCGCCGCTCCGCCGCACACGCTCCCCGCGCCGCAGGACGTGCCCGCCGCCACAGGAGGGTGCAGACACGCGCCGACGGCATCACACGCGTCCGCCGTACACGGGTTGCCATCCTCCGGACACGCCGCGCCCACCGGCCGGAGCGAGTAGGAGCACGTTCCCCCCGAGCAGGTGCCCGCGGACACATGGCACGGGCTCGGCGGGGTGTTGCAGGTCAGCGCGGTTCCCACGCAGCCACTGGCGCTCTGTCCGTTGCACGTCTCCGCGAGGGTGCAGGCATTGCCGTCATCACACGCCGCACCAGCGGAGCGCACGGTGCACACACCCTCCAACCCCGGCAGGTCGCAGGCATCACACGCGCCACCGCAGGCCTTGTTGCAGCAGACGCCGTCGGCACACAGGCCACTGAGGCAATCCATGCCGGAGATGCACATCTCGCCGTTGTCACGCTTCGGCCCCGCGAGGGCCTCCACCGTTCCGGTCGGCACGACGTCGACACACGCGCCATCCGCGCAGGCCTGGCCCTCGGGACAGGAGACGCCCTGACAGGCTTCGTCGATGCAACTGCCATCCTGGCAGACCTCGCCCGCCTGACAGCCCGCATCGCAGGCCTCGTCCGGCGGGTCGGAGGCGCACCGCGCCAGGAAGAAGGAGAACACACACACCACGGCGGTTCTGAGCAACACGCTGCCTGAGGACTGAGGACGCATGGGGGCTCGCAAGGGAAAGGAGGAAGAAAGGATGCGGTCCACCCGCGAGGCGCCGACATCCGGCCTCGCGGGGGAACGCGGGACAGGCTCAGGGCGCGAAGACACCCGTCACGAGCATCGCGCTGGCCTCGGGCCACGCGGAGCGGAAGGGACGGTTCTGGAAGTCCAGGTTGCCGCTCGAGCGCGCCTCGACGAGGGCGAAGTACCGCTTCCCTGCCTCCAGGACGCCCGGAGGCACCGTGAGCTGCGTCGCGCTCGTGTAGAGCCGGCCTGCCTGGGGGCCCTGAACGGTGCTGCCCTCGCTGTCCACGTAGATTTCGAAGATGCGGACCCGGTAGTGCGTGGCGTCGCCCACCGAGGGCGCGCTCCACGCGAGCCGGGGCGTGAGCCCCACGCCGGACAGGGTGCCGAACGCATCCTGCCCGTTGAGGGTCGGCGTCCGCACGGGACTCAGGCGCGGAGTCAGCGGCGCGGAGCCGAAGGCCGGCAGCGCGTCCGCGTACGTCACGGAAGGACGGAAGTACATCGGCTCCGCCGTGCCTCCGCCCGGCAGCGGAAGTGCGAAGGCCACGGTGAACTCCGTGCTCACCTGCCCCGCCTGCGCGAAGCCCGGGAAGGGATTGCCGTAGGAGAAGGACAGCGCCCGGTCCCCTCCCCCCACCGGCGGGTAGAACGTCATCAGGTCCGGCGCGGCCGCGTAGGTGCCACGCGTCCCATCCGGGAAGGCGGACACGTAGAGCGCGTGCGAGTCCACCTGGGCCGCGGGATGGACCGCCGTCCGCAAGCCCTCGAAGGTGGTGGCACGCCAGTCGACGAGGAGGCCCTGGTCCTGGGGCAGCGCCGCCATCGTCCCCGCCACGGAGGTGGTGGTGGCGTTCGCGACGGTGGCCGTGGTGGTGAAGGCCCGCGCGGCCGCGCTGTAGGTGAGCGTCTCGCCCGCCTCGGTGCCGCCCGGAGTCTTGGTGGAGAGCTGGTGGAACGTCAGGCTGTCACCCCGCGCCGACTCCAGCAGCCGCGAGCCCGGGATGCCTCGGTAGCGCAGCGTCTGCGTCCAGCGGACGGCGCCAGCGGTGGGCGCGGTGCCGGCCTGATGGAGCAACTGCACGCCCTGCCCCCACAGGCCCACGCTCGCGGAGAAGACCTCCAGATAGTCCTCGGCCTGCCAGGTCGCGAGCCCCTGGAGGTCGACGGCGAGGTACGTCGTGTTGGCTGGCACCACCGCGTCCGGGCGCCCCTGGACGGACGTGCCCAGGTCCAGTGAGCGCGACGACGTCACGATGTAGTCCGAGCCGATGCGGAGGTAGTACGCGCCGCGCGGCACGCCGGAGATGGAGAACGTCCCCGCCGCCGTGCCCGTCCCCGGGTACATGGCGAAGCCACCATCCTGCCGTTCCACGAGGGCGGAGATGGTCGTCGCGCTCAGGTCGAGGCTCCGCTGCACCAGGACATTGCCCGTGGTGAGGTGGTCATCCAGCCGGCTGCCCTGGATGACGAGGGGATGCACCGTGAAGGCCGCGCTGCTCACCGACGGAAGTCCCGCCGAGGAGGCCACCAGCGTGTAGCCCACGTCCGACGCGTCGATGGAGAGCCCCGTGAAGGTCGCGACGCCCGCCACCAGCGTGGCCGACGCGGTGCCCGAAAGGACGCCTCCGCCCGGGTTGTCACCGATGGACAGCGTCACCACACCGGACGACACCGGCACGTTGCGCCCCAGGCTGTCGAGCAGCTCGACCTGGATGTCGGGGGAGATGGGCGCGGTCGCCAGGACGTCGGTGGGCTGGGTGCGGAACACCATGGCCGTGGGGCACGAGAGCCCGCGCCACGTCAGCGGGAAGGACTGGAGCGTCTCCAACCCCTCCGCGTCGGCGACGCGCACCGTCACCACCGGCGCCACCTGCGCGTCCACGCAGGCGGGCGCCGTCCAGAGGACCTCACTGGCGTCACCGCCGCTGGTCGGAGCACCGAGCGCGCCCGTGTTCGTCTCCCAGGCGAAGGTCAGCGCGGAGCCCTCGGGGTCCACGGCACGAACGCTGAAGCGAAGCACGCTGCCGGCCGACGCGTTGCGCGAGGTCTGGAAGGCGCTGGTAATCCGGGGCGCGACATTGGGGGCCACCGGCGGGCCGACGCAGACTCCGAGCCGACCGAAGCCCTCGCCGCCCCTGCCATCCGACACCCGCACCGTCAACTGGCAGTTGTCGCACGTGGCATTCGCCGGCACCGACGTGGGCGTGAAGCGAGCATTGCGTGAGCCGGCATCGGTCCAGGTGCCCTCGCACGACGCGCTCCACGAATACGCCAGCGACGTGGCGGAATCGTCATTGTCCGTTCCCTGGGCGCTGACGACGATGGCCTGCCCGGGGACGACCTGCGTGGGGGCGCCCGTCAGTGAGACCACCTCTGGCCAGGCGTTGAATCGGACGATGACCTCCGCGGTGCCCACGCCCGTCCCATCCACCTGGATGACGAAGCTGACAGAGGTGGATGCACCCAACTGGTCGGAGACGGTGAGCGTCAGCGTGACAATCCCTTCCGTCGCGGGCGCCGTCCACCGGGCCCGCCGGCTGGCCGCGTTGTCGAAGGTGCCCGCAGTGGCGGTCCACGCGTACGAGAGGACGTCACCAGGGTTGGGATCCCGCGCCGTCGCCAGGAGGTCGACGAAACCGCCCACCTCCACCGAGGAGCGCGACACGACGAGTGAGGTGATGATGGGGCCCGCATTGGAGAACTCGGGCGACGGGTCCACCTGCTGGAGCAGGATGTTCACCTGCACCGTCTGGTTGGCGGTGATGGTGACCCCCGTGGCCTCGCCCCGGAAGATGAGCTTGTCCTGGGCGTCATAGGCGGAGGCCCGGAAGCGCCGCTCGGAGCCAGCGCGAATGACGCTCATCAGCCCCATCCACACCGTGGTGTCCTCCACCAACTGGACAGTCGTCGCGGGGATGTCGGCGGCATCCAGGATGACCTCGACACGCTGGACGTCATCCGCTGTCACGGCTTGTTGCACTGAGATGGCGAAGCGCGCCGAGCCATCCTCGGCGGAGGGAGTTGGAAGGCTGTCTTCACGCTGGCAGCCCACCAGGGAGAGAACGACAGACACGACGACCAGGGTCTGTCTCCAGAGTGGAGACAGCACCCGGAAGGATGCTTGAGTGTGCATAGAGAGGGAGATGTGAAGAGAGGGGACCCTGCCCGCGACGGACAGGCAGACACTTCACCGGGAGGCTCGCGACGCGAGTTCCAGCGGCGATGCTCTTATCACTCAATAAAAGTCTTTCAATTTTTCAACCAGACAAGCTCTCGACTCAAGACATGGATGTCAATTCCCACCCTCGGTGGGGCCGCACCCGGGACGCACTGTCATCCACGACCCGGCGCCTACAGTCCCCCACGAGCGCGTCCAGGCAGACGTCAGGCCTGACACAGCGGTTCGATGGACCCACAAGGTCCCCCTTCCACGCCCGCGCCCCGTCTTTGACACCTCATGGCCACGCAGTTTAATCTTGAGTTACACGATTAAACCCGACCCTAAGACAGGGCCGGGAACCTCCGTTGGACCAGGAGCAACCCATGGACTCTCCTTTCCATCGACTCGTCATCAAGCCCGCTCTCGCGATGACCGCCCTGTCTGTGGTCATGGCGGCTTCGCTGACACCAGCCATGGCCGGCGGGCAAGGCGTGGTGCCTCCCCTGACGAACTGGGACCTGGCCGCGGCGCCCCAGCGCACACCAAACACCGAGATGCCGTTTGGCTTCGTCGAGAAGTTCGACGTCGACAACTACACGGACCTCATCTTCGAGGAGAGTCTCAATCCCCGCGCGCAGATTCTCAGGCGCACCCACGCGACTGTGAACTGTTACAGCGGGGGCTGTGCCCGCTTCGACGTGCGGCCAGGCTATGTGGCCCAAGGTGATACCGGAATCCTGCTCAACCACCAGAACGGCCTGCGCGCGAACGTCGGCTACATGGTTTATTACGGTCTCGATTGGCCGGCGACGATGCGCGGCGCGGGCCACAAGCACGTTCTGGTCTACGACGACGTCTCCAACGGCGGCAGGAACATCCGCCCGATGGTGACCGAGGGGGCCCTCGAAACGGCGTCCGGCCAGTACGCCTACCGCGGCTTTCGCGCGTGCAACAACGCCGCCGGAATCTGCGCCGACGAATTCAGTTCACATTGGGCCCCCTCCACTCCGACGACCAGGCACTCCTTCCAGATGGAGCAGTTCCTGGAGCAATGGCTCTATGTGGAGTTCGAGGTCGTCATCGGAGGGCTCAACACGCTCTACATCTGGTCTCGAGACGGGCGCCTCCAACACCGCATCGGCTTCTGCGATGGTGGGGTCACCACCGAGGGCTGGAACTGCGGCAACCTGAATGTCGTTGCGCAGCCACTCGACTACAGCCGCATCCTGGCCTATTTCGGTGACCGCCCCAACAATGCCATCACCGCGAACAGCTACGTCTTGATTGACAACATCCGTGTGGGCAACGCGTTCATGGGGCCACCGGCCGGCTTCATCCAGGCCCCCTGACCCGCGCGCTGAGCGCCGCGAATCGAAGGGGCCTGACCGCTCCAGCCGACCCCACGGTGGTCAGCGCACTCGCCGCGCGCTATCGCAGCGTGGAGTTGGGCGACATCCAGGTGGTACGCAGGGGCGCGGCCACCTGGTTCGACTTTGGCGACTGGAAGAGCGAGGTCGCTTCGCGGCGCGGTGATGACGGCACGGTCACGCTCGTAAGCAGCTCGCCGGGTGAGGACGGCGATGAGTTCGTCGTCGCGAACAAGGACAGCAAGAAGTCGCTGGTGCTCCGCGATGCGCAGCATGAGTACGTGTTCATGGAAGCGGAGTAAGGCGCATCGTCGCCACGGCGTCTTGCGCCCGGTCCGCTGACGCAGTCCGCTGACGCAGTCTGCCAATCTGACGGGTCTTGCTGCGTCACCTCTGCCCTGACGGTCTCCAAGTCCCCGTTATCACCCTCACTCCTCCACGGCCGACACAGACCGGATACTGGCTCCGAGAGACTGCCGGTTACCGCGAAAAAGTCATGAGATAGAGTCTCAGCGCGCACACCCCTGCCCACTGAAGGCTCTCGAATGAACAGCACGGCGAAGCAGTCCTGCAAGACGGTGTCGGACCGCAAATGGACCCTGAGCACGTTCATGGAGTTCTATGAACGCGTCTTGGGGCCCAAGCTCTTCAAGCCCTACGGCGAGCTCCTCGTCCGTGAGATCCGCAAGGACATCCGGCCGGAAGCTCCCGTCACGAGCATCCTCGAGGTCGCCTGTGGGACGGGCCGAATCACGACGCATCTCTACGAAGAGCTGGCCAGGCCGCTGAACCTGAAACTGGTTGCAACGGACCTCTCCAAGATCGCCATCGAGGTGTGCAAGACGGTGGTGGGCGACGACCTCAATCGTGACGTCGAGTTCCATGCCGACGTCGACATGGCGGACCTGCCCTTCAGCAACGACAGCTTCGACATCATCGTCTGTGGCTTTGGCCTGATGTTCCCACCCGACAAGAGCAAGGTCGCGCGAGAGTTCAAGCGAGTCCTTCGTCCGGGAGGGAAGATCTACGGCACGGTCTTCCATTACAATGAGCTGTTTGGCCTGACGCTGGAGCAGACGCAGAAGCTCTTTGGCGCTCCCTCGGCCATCCTGGATGGAGCGCTCAGCCTGAGCGATCATTCGGCGATCACGAGCGCGTTCTCCATGGAGGGGCTCGCCAGGGGCGTCGCGGAGGTCGTGACGTCGTGTCCCCTGACCTTCCATCTGGACGAGCAGGACACGAGAGAATTCCTCTTCAATACCTGCGTCTTGCTGGAGGAGTTCAACCAGTGCGACACCCTCACCCGGGAGGCGTATCTCGATACGATTCTCGGAGAGCTTCGTGCGCATGTTCCCAGCCAGAACTATGCGGTCAATGCCTGGCTCCTGCGCGGTGCGGTTGACGAGGCCAGCAAGCAGACCGTTGCTGTCAGCGCCCTGCCCGACTTCGGTGAACTCAGCGCGTTCCGTACGATGGCGCCGGAACTCGTCGAGAGTCGAGATGATCGGTTGCTTCCGCTTTCCGATGCACCTGCCCTGCGCCGATACCAGGCAATGAAGTCAGCCTTCCTCGCCGAGCATCCGGAGTATCCCGACGACGAAGTGGAAGCCCTGAGACGCGAGGAGTTCTCTCGCCTGGATGCACAACGGGTGACCTATCTGGATCATGTGGGCGGTGGCATCGCTCCAGAGAGCCTCATCGAGCATGACTACCAGGTCCTGAAGAATACAATCCTCGGCAATCCCCACACCGGCTCGAAGGCCACCGAGGAGGCCCACGAGAAGGCCCGTTCGGAGATCTATCGGTTCTTCCGCTGCTCGCCGGAGGAGTACGAGATCATCTTCACTCCGAACGCCAGCGGCGCCATCAGGCTGGTCGCGGAGTCGTTCCCCTTCGAGAGCGGCTCGGAGCTCCTGCTCGCCAAGGACAACCACACCTCCATCCACGGCATCCGGGAATTCGCCAGGTCCAAGGGCGCGTCTGTCAAGTACGTCCCCCTGAACAAGGAGCTGCTGCTCCTCGAGAGTTCGCTGGAGCGCATGCTCGAGAAGCTCGACAGGAACCACGCCCACCTTTTCGCGTTCCCCGCGCAGTCCAACGCCACGGGCGCGAAGCATGACCTGAAATGGATCAAGCGCGCTCAAGAGCGCGGAGCGATGGTCCTGTGTGACGCGGCGGCGTTCGTCCCCCTGTCGGCGTTCGATTTCGAGACCTATCAACCGGACTTCGTCCCGGTCTCCCTCTACAAGATATTTGGCTATCCGACCGGGGCAGGCTGTCTCATCGCGAAGAGAGACTCCTTGCGCAAGCTGACCCCGCCGTCCTTCGCCGGTGGAGCGGTGTGTTACTACTCCGGGCCGTGGTCTACCACGGACAGGATGTTGCACCATGACCAGGGGAGGCAGTTCGAAATCGGTACGCCCAACTACGCATCCTTCCATGCCATCGCCTATGGCTTCGAATTCATCTCCAGACTCGGAGTCGACCACATCGGCGGTCGAGCGAACGCGCTGGCTCGATGGCTCGAAACGCAGTTGCAGTCACTGCGGCATGAAATCAAGGCCAAGGGCCCCCTCTGTCGAGTCTATGGCCCCGCGCCGGAAGACAAGGGCGCGACGGTCATGATGAACGTGTTCGACTGCTACAACGCGGTCTTCCCGCACGCCCAGGTCAAGAGAGCCGCCGAGTCCTTTGGCATCACCCTGCGCAATGGCTGTTTCTGCAACCTGGGCGCGGTACAGCACGCCACCTACTCGACCGCGGGCTCGGAACACTGCGAACTCGACAAGAAGCGGAAGATCCTCGACTGCAAGACCTTTGATGAGGAGGTCCTCACCAAGGGGCTCTGCGGAGCCGTTCGCGTTTCGTTCGGCCTCGGCTCGAACTTCCGCGACGCCTATCGTTTCTATCTGTTCGCGAAGTCCTTGATGAACACCGAGACCTCGCGGCTGGAAGACCATCTGGCCGCCGCTTCGTGAGCAGAAGAGCATCCCCATAGCAACCGTCGAACGGGCCCGCCAGGGGTGGCCATACGCCGCCACGCCCTGGGAGCGGCCGACCTCGAGCAGCAACCGGCCTGTCAGCGCGCCTCATGGGCGTCCAGCCCGCAGCGCAAAGGCAAGCAGCCCGCAATGGCAGCACAAACAGCCCGCACCCGGCCCGCACCGCCTGACATTCGCGGATTCGCTTGCCATTTCTGAAATGATCAACAACCCTGGCGTGTAACCATCCCAGGCAAGCGCACGAGTCACCCTGGCATCGGGGCGCGCATCGGCCCAGGCATTCATCGCAAAGAGTCACAAACGGCCCCGACACAGACCCCCACTCACAGAAAGCCCGCACATGAACAGCACTGCGAAGCAGTCTTGCAAGACGGTGTCTGAGCGCAAGTGGACCCTGAGCACGTTCATGGAGTTCTATGAGCGCGTGTTGGGGCCCAAGCTCTTCAAACCCTATGGCGAACTCCTCGTACGGGAAATCCGCAAGGACATCCGACCGGAAGCCCCCATCACGAACATCCTCGAGGTCGCCTGTGGGACGGGCCGAATCACCACGCATCTCTACGAAGATCTGGCCAGGCCGCTCAATCTGAAATTGGTTGCAACGGACCTCTCCAAGATTGCCATCGACGTGTGCAAGACGGTGGTGGGCGACGAGCTCAAGCGGGACGTCGATTTCCATGCCGACGTCGACATGGCGGACCTGCCCTTCAGCAACGACAGCTTCGACATCATCGTCTGTGGTTTTGGCCTGATGTTCCCACCCGACAAGACCAAGGTCGCGCGAGAGTTCAAGCGAGTCCTTCGTCCGGGAGGGAAGATCTACGGCACGGTCTTCCACTACAATGAGCTGTTTGGACTGACCCGGGAACAGTCGCAGAAGCTCTTTGGAACTCCGTCGGCCGTCCTGGACAGGGCGCTCAGCCTGACCGACCATACGGCGATCACGAGCGCGTTCTCCCTGGAGGGGCTCGCCAGAGGCGTCGCCGAGGTCGCGACGTCATGTCCCTTGTCGTTCTTCCTGGGCGAGGAGGACACAAGAGAGTTCATCTTCAATACCTGCATCTTGCTGGAGGAGTTCAACCAGTGCGACACCCCTACCCGGGAGGCGTATCTCGATACGATTCTCAGGGAGCTTCGCACGCGTGTCCCGACCCAGAACTACGAGGTCAAGGCCTGGCTCCTGCGCGGCGCGGTCGACGAGGCCAGCAAGCAGACCGTTGCCGTCAGCGCCCTGCCTGACTTCAATGGACTGAACTCGTTCCGTGCGATGGCGCCGGAGCTCGTCGAGAGTCGAGAGAAACGGCTGCTCTCCCGCGCCGACGCGCACGCCCTGCGGGAATACCAGACCATGAAGTCGGCCTTCCTGGCCGCGCATCCGGAGTATCCCGACGACGAGGTGGAGGCCCTGAGGCGCGAGGAATTCTCACGCCTGGATGCACAATCGGAGACCTATCTGGATCATGTGGGCGGTGCCATCGCCCCAGAGAGCCTCATTGATCGTGACCATCAGGTCCTGAGGAATACGATTCTCGGCAATCCGCACACCGGCTCGAAGGCCACCGAAGCGGCGTACGAGAAGGCCCGCTCGGAGATCTACCGGTTCTTCCGCTGCTCGCCGGAGGAGTACGAGATCATCTTCACCCCGAACGCCAGCGGGGCCATCCGGCTGGTCGCGGAGTCGTTCCCCTTCGAGAGCGGCTCGGAGTTCCTGCTCGCCAAGGACAACCACACCTCCATCCACGGCATCCGGGAGTTCGCCAAGGCCAGGGGCGCCGCTGTCAGGTACATCCCCCTGAACAAGGAGCTGCTGCTCGTCGAGAGCTCACTGCGGCGCTCGCTCGAGAAGCTCGACAGGAACCACGCCCACCTTTTCGCGTTCCCCGCGCAGTCCAACGCGACAGGTGTGAAGCATGACCTGAAATGGATCAAGTTCGCGCAAGAGCGCGGAGCGATGGTCCTGTGCGACGCGGCGGCGTTCGTCCCCCTGTCGGCGTTCGATTTCGAGACCTATCAACCGGACTTCGTCCCCGTATCCCTCTACAAGATATTTGGCTATCCAACCGGGTCCGGCTGTCTCATCGCGAAGAGAGACTCCCTGCGCAAGCTGACCCCGCCATCCTTCGCCGGGGGCGCGGTGTGTTACTACTCCGGGCCGTGGTCTCCCACGGACCGGCTGTTGCACCACGACCAGGGGAGGCAGTTCGAAATCGGCACGCCCAACTATGCATCCTTCCACGCCATCGCCTATGGCTTCGAATTCATCTCCAGGCTCGGAGTCCACAACATCGGCGGTCGCGCGAAGGCGCTGGCTCGATGGCTCGAAACGCAGCTGCAGCCGTTGCAGCACGAGATCAAAGCCAAGGGTCCGCTCTGCCGGATCTATGGCCCCGCCTCGGAAGACAAGGGCGCGACGGTCATGTTGAACCTGTTCGACTGCTACAACTCGGTCTTCCCGCATTCGCAGGTCAAGAGAGCCGCCGAGTCCTTCGGCATCACGCTTCGCAATGGCTGTTTCTGCAATCTGGGCGCGGTACAGCATGCCACCTACACCACCGCTGGCGCGGAGCACTGCGAACTCGACAAGACGAAGAAGATCTTCGATTGCAGGACTTTCGACGATGAGATTCTCAACAAGGGGCTCTGCGGAGCGGTTCGCGTCTCGTTCGGCCTCGGCTCGAACTTCCGCGACGCCTATCGCTTCTATCTGTTCGCGAAGTCCTTGATGAACACCGAGACCTCGAGGCTGCAGGACTATCTGGCCGCCGCTTCGTGAACAGAGGTACGCTCCGGCCTGTCACGAGGGTTCGACGAGGCAGGGCATGGCTTGGTGGAATGAGTTGATGGGGCGCGTGTCGGGAGCCGGTCGTTCGCCGGCCCTGGCACAGCGGGTCGAGGTGGCACCCGGGCTCACGGTGTCTGTCACCCGGCACGCCCGCCCGACGTCGAAGGGGCCCGTGGACTGCGTGTCGTACGTGTCGGACGGACTCGCCGCCAAGGGGCAGAAGGAGCTGGTGTTCACGCTGCCTGCGGGGATGGCGGATGAGGCCTTTTCATCCAAGCTGTTCTCGTTCTTCGCCACGATCAACCAGTTCGCCGAGCAGGGGCGCACCGTGGACACGGGCGGTCACACCCAGTTCGGACAGAGGAGTCTCTTCCCTGGCCGGCATCTGCTCTACGTCCCGGCGGAGCCCCTGCCGGAGGTGTCCGTTCCGGCAAACGCACTCGCCGCCGTTCCCGTCACGGAGGGGGAGTTGGTGCTGGTCGAGCGCTTCGGGGCGACGCGGGTGATGTCCTCGCTGGGCCGGATGTGCTCACACTTCCCCTGCCCCACCTGGTTCGACCCCGAGCGGCCCGAGCTGCCGCATGCGGAGATGCTCCAGGCGAGCATGTTGTCGAACATCGCGAGTGCCCGCCTCAAGGAGGCACGGGTCCTCCAGATGGGGAGCGACATCGTCCTGCGCCTCGTTCCGGGCGCCGAGGCGCTCCTCCAGCAGTTGTTCGCGGAGCTTCCGGCGAACATGCCCTTCGCGCTGCTCACGGGACTCGACCCAACCGCGGATGCGTACTTCGTCTGGGCGCCGGGCCAGCGCGAACCTCAAGCCATCACTCCCCCCGGGCAGAACAACGCCGAGCGGCTCTGCGGAAACTTCCTCGTGGTCGTCCCGGAGCAGGAAAAGGACGCGAGCCAGCTGGTGGAGGACGGCTTTGCCTGGCTGCTCACCGAGGCCTCCTGGAAGGCCGTGAAGCGGGCCCTGACCGAAGGCGGGGCGCTCGCGCTTCTGGACTCGGCGGGCAGCAAGCGCTTGCGCATCGAGTGGGCGTAGCGGCCCTCCAGATTCAGGCATTCCGTGCACTCAGCGCCAGATGGGCGCGTTGGTCGCCACATCGTGCGCGTCGCGCCTCCAAACCGCGAGGGAGACACGTGGGCCGTGACCTAGACTGAGTCCGTTTCCCACTCGACCTACGGATCCGCCCGAACATGAAGCCCACGCCCGGAGACATTCTCGCCGTCTACAACCCTCGGCTGGACGCCTACACCGCCGTCCAGGTGACCGCCCTGAAGGCGGAGGGGAAGAGCGAGCTGGCCGCCGTGCTGGCCTTGGACTGGGTGGGCCCCACCCTCCCCGACGCCTCGGCCGTGGCGGCCATGGCGCCCGCCAACTTCAACTTCTTCTTCTGGAAGGACCACCGCGTCCACGTCTGGGTGTCCGCCGACGTTCCTCGCGGCTACACGCTCGTGGGTCACCGGCCGCCCCTCGTCGTCGAGGACATCAAGAGCTACAGCCGCTGGCCCTCCGGCAGCGCCACCTACAGTCAGCGGCGCTGGGAAGCCATCCCCCAGGCCGAGCGCGACCTCTTCAAGCAGATGGACGCCAACCGCGACAAGAGCGTGGTGCTCAAGCTGGGCGACCGCGAGGTGCTCCGCTCGACGCAGCGGCTCGACACGGACAGGCTCGCCGCCGCCCCCAATCTCGCGGTGTTCGAGGTGCTGCCCATCCTGACGTCCGTCAACGCCGACGCCCCCATCCCCGGGCTGTTCGACTTCATCCGCCGCCGCCCGTTCGTCTATGAGTCGGACGTGCGGGCCCACGGGGAGCGCGTCGTCGACCTGCGTGGCGCCAATCTGACGCGACTCACCCTGGAGGTGACGGGCGTCCACGAGCTCCACCTCAACGAAGGACTGGAGCACCTGTCCCTGATGGGACAGGCCAGCCCGGAGTTGAAGATTCACGCGGAAGCCGATGGCCGCTGGCTGACGCTGTCCGTGAACAACCCGGCCATGGCCTGGTCCGGACTGGACGCACTGGACAGCCTGCATGTGCACGCCGCACAGGAGGTGGATGTCTCCGGCGTCGTGAGGCGCTTTCCGAAACTGACGGAGCTGCGCATCTGGGGGGCCCCTGGATACTTGAGGAACACCTCCGCGCTGGCGGCGCTGCCTGAGCTGCGCATGCTGACGTTGAGCGACATGTTTGGAATCACGCCCGACGAGTTCCCCGGTCCGGAGCGCTTCCCGCATCTGGGGATGCTCTGGCTGACGAGCATTCCCGCCGAACTCGCCGCCGAGGTGAAGAAGGCATACAAGGCCGCGGCTCGCGAGGGCCTGGACCTGTCCGTGCGTCAGCCGCGCAAGGCCGAATGGCTGGCGGAGAACCTGGACAACCCGTTCCGCATCTGGGACGGGGCCGACACCATCAGCCCGACCCAGGCCAAGAAGGCCGCGACGCTGTATCGACAGGCCCGGTCGGCCGCGCTCAAGGCCGCGTCCGAGGAGACCCGCGCCGCCGCCCTGGTCTCCGCGCTGACGCCCATCGTCACGACCTATACCGAGGGCTTCAACAAGATGGATGCGCGAAAGACCTTCATCTACACCGAGGAGCGTGAGCACATCTACGTCGCGCTGATGGGCATCTTCGACGCGGTGGACGAGAAGCTCCGGTCCAAGGGCGGGGCATCCGCCGAGCCCCTGAATCGAGAGGCGCTGGTCTCGGTGCTGGATTCGATTCGCGACTTCTAGCGTGTCGCAGCGCTCAAGCCGCGTTCAGTCCTTTCCCAGGGTGCGGAACACGGCGGGCAGCTCCTGGGCGCCCAGCCCCGCGCCGACGGCCCGCCGGTAGTTCTCGAGCAACTCCCTGGGGAAGCGCGTGCTGATGCGTGCGTCCTGGCTCAGCCGGACGATGTGCTCGATGGCCGCGACATGGGTGTTGAGGCTGCACTGCTCACCCGTGAAGTCGTCGCGCGCGACCATGTCCTGCGCGGCATCGGCGGTGACGGAGATCAACCCCAGGAAGGAGTTCTTCTGGGCAAAGAATGCCTTCGGGTCGAGTCCCTCGGCCTTGCACATCGCCGCCGCGTGGAGGACCGCCAGGGAGCCTCCGTAGTAGGCCTCGAGAATCGCGCAGTCGAGCGTCGCCGCGGAGCCAATCTTCTCGTCGACGTAGACGGAGTTCTTCGCCACCGCCTGGAGCGTCCCGAGGTGCCGGTCGAAGACGGCGCGCGACCCGGCGTAGAAGACCGTGGCGTAGTCGGTGGCCACGAAGGCGGGATAGGCGAGGATGGCCGCATCCAGGTAGTCCACGCCGTGGGCCGTCGCCCACTCCAGTGCGTTCCTTGCGTCCGCGGGCGAGCCGCTGGTGAGCTGGACGAGCGTCGTCCCGGCGAGCGCCGCCACCACGTCCTTCGAGGAGAACACCTCCGAGAAGGCGGCGTAGTTCGACAGCGAGACGACCACGAGGTCGCGCCCCGTGATGGCCTCGCGCAGCTCCTCGAACGCGAGGGTGCCACCGCCCACGGCCTGGGCCTTGCTCGGCGTCCTGTTCCAGACCGCGACCTCGTGCCCCACCGCCGCGAAGGCCCGCGCGAGTGCACTTCCCATGAGCCCGCTGCCAATCACCGCGATCTTCGACGAACGGCCGGATGTCATCTTCAGTCTCCTGATGCTGCGCTCGAATGCCGCGCCCGGAATCGGGGCCTGAAGATGAGACCACAGCTTCGGGAGGAATCGACCCTGGATGTTTTTGTCCGCCTCCGGGGAGCGCCGTCCGTGCGGGCCTCAGTCCGCCAGCGAGCCTGACTGGAGGGTGCTCGCCGCCGAGTTCGTCATCCGCTCCGCCAGCGTTTGCACCGAGCGCGCCACGTTGCGCGTCTCCTCCACGACGCGAAGCGTCTGCTGCATCTCCTGGGAGAGGTCCTGGATGGCCACGGCAATCTGGGACGTGCCCGCCTCCTGCTGCGACACCGCCGCGGAGATCTGCCGCACGCTGCCGCTGGTGTCGCCGATGATGCCCGCGAGCTTCTGAAGCTGCGTGCCCGACACGCGCACCGCATCCAGGCCCACCCTCACCCGCTGCTCGCCCTGCTCGCTGAGCTTCGCGGCCTCGCGCATGCTGGTGCTCACGCCCTCGAGCACCTCGCGAATGCGCTGGGTGGCGACAACGGACTGGTCCGCCAGGCTGCGCACCTCCCGCGACACCACGGCGAACCCCTTGCCATGCTCCCCGCTGCGCGCCGCTTCAATCGCCGCGTTGACCGCCAGCATGTTGGACTGGTCCGCCAGTCCCTTGACGGTGTCGACGATGCCGGAAATCTCCCGGGTCCGCGAATCCAGCGCGAGCATGCGCGCGGCCATTCCCGACACCTCCAGACGAATGGCTTCCAGGTTCGTCAGCGTCTTCTCGATGGCCGCACCGCCCTCGCGGCCCGCCTCCTCCGCGACCACGATGGAGTGGGTCAGCGCTCGCGTCTTCTCCGACGTGACGAGCGAGCCCTGACGGATTTCCTGCACCGTCTGGTCCAGTTCCTTGAGCGCCGTGGCCTGCCGGTCGATTCCCACCGTCTGCGCCTCGCTCGACGTGCGGAGCTGCTGCACCACCGACGCCAGCTCTCCGGCGCCGCGCCCCATGTCCCTGGCGAGCATCTGTACGTCCAGGCGCCGGGCCTCCAACTGGCGCGTATGCGATTCCAGCGAGCGCACCACCCGCAGGGAGCGCCGCGCGACGATTCCCACCAGCGACGCGGTGAGCGCCAGGAAGCCCCAGTGGACGAACGAGCCCTCCAGCTTCACCCAGCCCAGCAGCGGCAGCATGCCGAGCACGAGAATGGCGGCGAGCACGCCCAGGCCGACGCCGAAGATGCGTGCATCGACATTGCCGCGATACGCGGCGACGACCGCGACAATGACATACGCCAGCAGGCAGGGGATGGAGTAGAGCATCACCAACTGGAACAGCCAGCTCGCGACGCCCAGGTCCACCAGCACCACCGCGGTATTGAGGGCCGCGAGCACGGTCAGGCACCACACCAGCCCCCGGAACCAGCGCAGCCGGCCCTCCAGGATGCCATCCAGGATGAACCAGCCCAGTCCCGGCAGCACACAGTAGGCCGCCGTGAGGGTGATCTGCCCCATCACCCGGTCCACGTCCCAGGCCAGGGGCAGCACGCCGCTCATGCCCGCCAGCAACACGCCCGAGCTTCCGGCGAAGACGGCCAGCGACAGCAGCACGCGCCGCTGCCCGCCCATCAACGCCATGCCCAGGGCGACCAGCGCGACGGCCACCAGCAACACCCCCGTCACGAGGGACGCCTGGCCCTGCCGCAGCACCTGCGCCAGCAGCGCCGGGTGGGAGCCCACTTGCGCCCGCAAAGTCACGCCGATGGCCGGAGTGCTGCTCTGGATGCGGAGCAGCATCCGCGAGCCCTGGACCGAGGACGGCAGGGGAATCAGCTTCCCCAGAATGCCCTGCCTCACCTCGGTGCCCGACGGGTTCACCGTCCCGCTCGAGTAGACGCGCCGGCCCCCAACGTAGACCTCGAAGGCGTTGGACACGGAGCCCAGCAGCAGCGCGGGCTCACCCCACCCACCCTCCGGGATGGGAATGCTCACCCACAGGAGCGTGTGTTTCCCCCGTCCCGGTGGCGTCCCCAGCGCCTGCATGGGTCGCCACGCGCTCGAATCGGCTTCACGCGCCCAGACGGGCACACCCTCCGGCCCCAGCGGTGAGTCTCCCCAGCGGTAGAGCCATCCCTCCCGCAGGTCCACCCCGCCCTCGCGCACCTGCGCCTGGACGTTGGAGCCCCACACCGCCAACACGAGCAGCACACGCGCCAGGCGCGACAGCCACCTCCCATCAAAACGCCCCTGCATGAAAGGAAGCCCTCGCGGCGAGACATGAAACATCGATGACGGGCGCTGCGAGACATGAGACCGGGCCATGAAGGCACCGATGCTCATGTGTCGACGACACCTCCGCAAACGGGTCTCTCTCACCCCGCCCGCCTGCTCCACACGCGTGCATCACCAGCGCTGCCTCCGAGCACGCATCCACTCCGCGTGACGACGCGATGCAGTGCCGACAGCGCCATGAATCAGCAATCCCAGACTTCCGCTCTCCGAGCCCGCGCCCCAGCTCACAACGCCCGCTGTCCGGATTCCAGAAACTGGATCCAGCCCTCGGACAACCGTGACAGCGGACCGTTTCAGATGGCTTCAAATCCAGACAACCGCGCGGTGAATCCGTTGTTTCGCACTGGCACCCTCGTTGCTTTTCCGCAAGGGCGTGACAGAGCGAGCGACATCCCCCCACGAGCCTTCTCCCCGGCGTGAAACATCTGGCTGGGATTCCAAGCCACCCGGTGAATTCTCGGTTTCTGCCGCACCGCTCCTGACGGATTCGACCTCCCTTCGCGCGCCGCCCCTCCCCGCCCGCCCTGGTACTCCCATGTCCTCCACGTCTCCTCGCCGGGCCAGCAGTCGCGCCATCTTGCGTCTGCAGTGGCTGCTCCCCCTGTTGTGGATGGTGTCCTCGAGTCAGGGCGCGGCGGCCCCCATCCTGCGCCACACGGCGAACCAGCGCGGCGACCTCCTGATGGTGGGCAACACGCTCGCCCACGACTGCGCCTCCGGCGTGCCGGCGCCGCTGGTGGGGACGGTGGGGAGCTGCGGGTCGAACACCTCGGATGACGCGGTGGACGTCTACTGGACCCTCCAATCAGGCGTGGCGACCGCGAACACCTCGGTGAGCCCCACCAATGCCCGGAGCCGCGCCGCGCTCAGCATCCCCACCGGCGCCATCGTGACGTATGCGCGGCTGTACTGGGCCGCGCACCTGTCCACCACCACGTCGCAGCGGACCCCGGACACCACCGCGGAGTTCAGCCGCCCCGGGGTCTTCACGCAGCAGCTGACGGCGGACGTCGCGCACAGCTACGCCCCGAGCAATCGCTACATCTACGAGTCCTCCGCGGACGTCACCAGCCTGGTCGCCGCCCACGGCACGGGCGACTACGAGGTGAGCGGCGTGGACGCCGTGCCGCTCGCCAACCTCAACAGCATGGACCCGTTCAGCGCGTGGGCGCTGGTGGTCTTCTACCGGCACCCCGACTCGCCCATTCGCAACCTGGCGCTCTTCGATGGCATCGATTACGTCAGCAGCGGCAACCCCCAGACGGTGACGCTGTCGGGCTTCACCGTCCCGCCGTCCGGCTTCGATGCCAAGCTGGGCGTGCTGGCCTTCGAGGGTGACGCCACGCGCACGGGCGACCAGTTCCTCGTCAATGGCGTGAGCATCTCCGACGCCGCCAACCCCGCGAACAACTTCTTCAACGGCACGCGCTCCGTGCTCGGCACGCCCTCCACGCATGCCAATGACCTGCCCCGCCCGACGGGCGCGCAGGCGAGCATGTCGGGGGTGGACATGGACGTGGTGGACATCACCCACCGCGTGACAGGGGGCGCCACGTCCATGTCGCTCACCGCCACGTCCACAGGTGACTCGTACATCCTCGGCGCGTTCGCGACGTCCATCGCCACGCTCCGGCCGGACTTCACCAACACCTACAAGACCGCGACGGCGGTGAACCCGCGCGCGGATGGCTCGCTGCGCGGAGGCGACGTCATCGAATACAACATCGTCACCACCAACACGGGCGACGACGTCAGCATCGAGACCGTCTTCACGGACCCCCTGCCCGCCCAGCTCACCTTCCAGCCGGGCTCGCTGCGGATTGTCTCCGGCCCCAACGCGGGCGTGCTGACGGACGCCCCGGGCGACGACGTGGGTGAGGTCAGCGCGGCGGGCGTCATCACGGTCCGGCTCGGCACCGGCGCGACGGCCACGCTGGGGGGCACCCTGCAGCTTCAACAGAGCACCACCGTCCGCTTCCGCGCCGTGGTGAAGGCCTCTGCCTCCGGAGTCATCGCCAACCAGGCCACCCTCACCGCCGCGGGCGAGCGAGGCGCTCCCGCCAGCTCCGCCACCAGCTCCCCCTCGTCGAACACCACCGGTCCGACGACCATCACCGTGTCCGTCCCGGATGCGCCCGTGGTGACGGCCCCGGCGAATGGAAGCACCGTGGCGACGAGCACGCCCGTCTTCTCCGGTACGGCCGAGCCGGGCAGCACCGTCAGCGTGGAGGTCGACGGCGTCGTCGTCTGCACCGCCCCCGCCCATGCGAGCACGGGCGCCTGGTCCTGCACCAGCATCGCGCTCCCCGAGGGCGCCCACACCGCCACGGTGACGGCCAGCGACCCGGCAGGCAACGTCAGTCCGCCCACCCAGGTGGACTTCACCATCGACACCCTCGCCCCTGACACGAGCATCGTCACCGGGCCCACGGGCGCGGTGGCCTCCAACAGCGCGACCTTCACCTTCGCCTCCAACGAGAGCCCCATCACCTACGCGTGCAGCCTGGATGGCGCGGCCTTCGCGCCTTGTGCCTCGCCGGCGACCTTCGGTTCCCTGTCCCAGGGCAATCACACCCTGGCGGTGCGCGCCGTGGACGCGGTGGGCAACATGGACCCGACGCCGGCCACCCGCGCGTGGAGCGTGGACACCGTCGCGCCGGACACCACCATCGTCAGCGGCCCGTCCGGACTGACGAACTCCGCCAGCGCCACGTTCACCTTCGGCTCCAATGAGGCGTCGGTGACGTACCAGTGCGCGCTCGACGGCGCGACCTTCGCGTCCTGCCCGAGCCCCGCGACGTTCGCCGACCTGTCACAGGGCAGCCACACCTTGCTGGTGCGTGCGGTGGACGGCGCGAGCAACGCGGACTCCTCACCCGCCAGCCGGACGTGGACCGTGGATACGGTGGCGCCGGACACCACCCTCGTCAGCGGACCGTCCGGTGCAACGAACTCCGCCAGCGCCGCCTTTGCATTCAGCTCCACCGAAGGCTCCAGTACCTACGAGTGCAGCCTCGACGGGGCGACCTTCACCTCCTGCTCGACGCCCGCGACGTACAACACCCTCTCCCAGGGCAATCACACGCTGGCGGTTCGCGCTCGCGACACAGCGGGCAACGTGGACCCGACGCCGGCCACCCGCGCGTGGAGCGTGGACACGGTGGCGCCGGACATCACCATCGTCACCGGTCCGTCGGGGACGACGAACTCCACCAGCGCGACGTTCACCTTCACGTCCAGCGAGACGCCGGTGACGTTCGAGTGCGCCCTCGATGGCGCGAGCTTCACCGACTGCTCGACGCCCGCGACCTACGACACGCTCTCCCAGGGCAGCCACACCCTGGCGGTGCGCGCCCGTGACGCCACGGGCAACCTCGATGCCACTCCCGCGACCCGGACCTGGACGGTGGACACGGTGGCTCCGGAGACGTCCTTCACCAGCACCCCGCCGTCCTCTTCCAATTCGGCGATGGCTTCCTTCGACTTCACCTCCAACGAGAGCAGCGTGGCGTTCGAGTGTCGGCTGGATGGGGAGGTGCTGTTCACTCCCTGCACCAACCCGCAGGCCTTCCCGGCACTGGCGCAAGGCAGTCACACGCTGCAGGTCCGCGCGGTGGACTCCGCGGGCAACGTGGACCCGACGCCCGCGACGTACACGTGGACCATCGACACGTCCGCGCCAGACACCACCCTCTCTGGCGGACCCTCGGGGACGACGGCGGCGACCAGTGCGACGTTCTCCCTCGCCTCCACCGAGAGCCCGGCGAGGTTCGAGTGCTCGCTCGATGGTGCGACCTTCGTTTCCTGCACGAGCCCCGTGACACACACGGGCCTCGTGGATGGCGCTCACACCTTCGCGGTGCGCGCGGTGGATGACGCCGGCAACATGGACCCGACGCCGGCCACCCGCACGTGGACGGTGGACACCACACCTCCCGAGACATCCTTCACCAGCACCCCGGCGCCCGTGGCCAGCTCCGCGACGGCCACCTTCGGCTTCAGCTCCAATGAGACGCAGGTGACCTATGAGTGCTCGCTCGACGGCGCGACCTTCGCCACCTGCGCCACTCCACAGCCCTTCCCCGGGCTCCAGGACGGCCCTCACACCCTGGCGGTCCGCGCCCGCGACGCCGTAGGCAACGTGGATGCGTCGCCCGCGACGTATGCGTGGAGCATCGACACGTCCGCTCCGGACACCACCATCGTCACCGGCCCGTCCGCGCTGACGAACAGCGCCGACGCGACGTTCTCGTTCAATGCCTCGGAGTCAGGCGTGACGTACGAGTGCTCGCTCGACAGTGCGACCTTCGCCACCTGCGCGAACCCCGCGAGCTTCGGGTCCCTGACGGACGGAAGTCACACCCTGGCGGTCCGCGCTCGCGACGGCGCGGGCAACACGGACGCGACGCCCGCCACCCGGACCTGGACGGTGGACACCACGCCACCCGACACCACCCTGACGAGCCAGCCAGCCTCCATCACCAACACCACCTCCGCCACGTTCGGCTTCGGAAGTGACACGGACCCGGTGACGTACGAATGCGCGTTGGACGGGCCGGCGTTCACCGCCTGCTCTCATCCCGAGACGTTCCAGGGACTGGCCCAGGGCAGCCACACGCTGGCCGTGCGCGCTCGTGATTCGGCTGGCAATGTGGACCCGACGCCCGCGACCCATGCGTGGACGGTGGACACGACCGCGCCGGATGCACCCGAAATCGAAGTGCCCGCAAATGGTGTCGTGGTGCCCACGCGGCAGCCTGTCATCTCCGGTACCGCGCAGCCGGGAACCCTGGTGACGGTGACGGTGGATGGCTCCGTGCTGGGCACGGCTCCCGTGAGCGCGCAGGGCGAATGGACCTTCACCCCGGCCACCCCGCTGGGCCAGGGACCTCACACCGCGACGGCGACGGCCACGGACGCCGCGGGCAACGAGAGCGATGCCAGCGCGCCCACGAGCTTCACCGTGGACACCGAGGCGCCGGAGGCCCCCGTCATCACCGCACCCGCCAGCGGCGCCACCATCGCCACCGCGACGCCTGTCTTCGAAGGCACCGCCGAGCCCTTCGCCCAGGTCACGGTGGTGGTGGACGGCGACGTGGTGGGCACCGTGACGGCGGACATCGACGGCCACTGGAGCCTCCCCAGCCCGGACACCCTGGCGGAAGGCCCTCACACCGTGGAGGCCACCGCGACAGACTCCGCGGGCAACACCAGCGAGGACACGTCAAACGACTTCGCCATCGACCTGTCCGCGCCGGGGACCTTCATCGACTCCGGTCCGCTGGCCTTCACTCGCGAGACGTCCGCCGCCTTCGTGCTGCGCATGGAGAACGGCGGCATCCGCTTCGAGTGCCGCCTGGACGGCGCGGCCTTCACGGACTGCACCAGCCCGGTGGCGTTCAGCGGACTGGCGGAAGGAAGCCACATCCTTGCGGTGCGCGCGGTCAACGGCCTGGGGACCGCCGACGCAACGCCCGCGACCTACGCATGGACGGTGGACCGGACGGCGCCCATGCCGCCCACCGTCGTCTCGCCCGCGAGCGGCACCGTGGTGGGCACCGCGACGCCGACCCTCGTGGGCACGGGTGAGCCCAACAGCCACGTCTACCTTGAGGTGGGGACCGCCACGTATGGCCCCATCCCCGTGAATGGAGCCGGCGACTGGACCTTCGCCCTTCCGGTGGAGCAGCCCGAAGGCCCCGTCACTGTCTCCGCCACCGGCGTGGACGCCGCGGGCAACATCTCCGGTGCGACGTCCCATGGGTTCTTCATCGACCTGACGGGGCCCGAGACGTTCATCGACTCCGGTCCAGCGCGGCTCACGCGCGAGACGTCGGCCTCATTCGAGCTGCGCTCCGAGGGTGGCGCGGTGGGCTATCAGTGCAGCCTGGACGGTGCCGCCTTCGCGACGTGTGACTCTCCACTGGACCAGACCGGACTCGTGGATGGCGACCACCTGCTGCTCGTGCGCGCCGTGGACGCCGTGGGCAACGTGGACCCGACGCCGGCCGAGTACGCCTGGCGAGTGGACACGACGGAGCCGGACACCCTCGTCACCTCGGGCCCCGCGCTCCTCACCGACGAGTCCTCGGCGACGTTCGAGTTCGCCTCCAGCGAGCCCGACTCCACTTTCGAGTGCAGCGTGGACGGCGCGACCTATGCGGCGTGCACCAGCCCGGTCACCTTCGAGGGCTTCACGGAAGGCGAGCACACGCTGACGGTCCGCGCCGTGGATGCGGCGGGCAATGTCGACGGCTCGCCCGCCTCGCACACGTGGACGGTGGACCTGACGCCTCCGAATGCCCCGGTCATCACCGCGCCTGCCCCGAGCGCCGTTCTCGCGGATGGCACCGTGACTCTCACCGGCTCGGCCGTCGGCGCGGAGACGGTGCTCGTGACGGTGGGAAGCACGACCCACGGCCCCATCCCCGTGGACTCCAATGGCCACTGGACTTTCACGCTCCCCTTCACGCTGGCGGATGACACGTACACCGCCGTCGTCACGGCGACGGATGCCGCGGGCAACACCAGCGCCGCGACGAGCGTCACCTTCACGGTGGACACCACGGCGCCGGACACCGCCATCGACAGCGGCCCGGAGGCCCTGACGAACGAAGTGCTCGCTGCCTTCGTCTTCTCGTCGAACGAGGCCTCGGTGACCTACGAGTGCAGTCTGGACAGCGCGGCCTTCGCGCCGTGCACTGTCCAGGATGAGGCCGGCCCCCTCGCGGACGGCGAGCACACGCTGGCGGTCCGCGCGGTGGATGCGGCGGGCAATCGGGACGCTTCGCCGGCCACGCACACGTGGACGGTGGACACCGAGGCTCCTGCGGTCGCCATCACCTTCCCTGCCCAGGGCGCGGTGCTGGACACCGCGACGGTGACGTACTCCGGCACGGCGGAGGCAGGCAGCACGGTGACGGTGGTGGCGGACGGCATCACCCTCGACTCCTTCGTCGCGGGCAGCTCGGGAGTGTGGACGCTCCCGGGTGGCTCGCCGCTCGCCGACGGCACGCACACGGTCTCCGTCACGGCGACGGACGCCGCGGGCAACACCAGCACCGTGGTGACGCACACGTTCAACGTGGACGCGCAGCCGCCAGAGACGCGCTTCACCCAGACGCCTCCCGCGCTGACGCGCCAGGACACGGCCACGTTCGGATTCGGCTCGGACGAGTCCCCGGTGACGTATGAGTGCAGCCTGGACGGCGCGACCTTCGCGACCTGCACGAACCCGGTGGAGCTGCTCGGCCTGACCGACGGCGAGCACACGCTGGAGGTCCGGGCCCGGGACGAGGATGACAACGTGGACCCGACGCCGGCGTCCTTCTCGTGGACGGTGGACACCCTGGCGCCAGACACCTTCATCGCGAGCGGCCCTCCACTCACGGAGGCCCCTGCCCTGGCGGCGTTCGACCTCGACTCCAACGAGGCGGCCGTCACCTACGAGTGTGGCCTGGACGGAGCGGCCTACGTGCCATGCACGGACCCGGTCCGCTTCACCGACCTGGCGCTGGGGGCGCACACGCTGAACGTGCGCGCCGTGGACGCGGCGGGCAACGTGGACGACACGCCGGCCACCTACGCATGGGTGGTCACCGCCGACGCGGATGGCGACGGACTGACGGACGCGGAGGAGCTCATGCTGGGCACCGACCCGAACGACGCGGACACGGACAGCGACGGCCTGCCAGACGGCATCGAGGTGAAGGTCGCTGGGACGGACCCGCTCGACGACGACACGGATGATGACGGCCTGCTGGATGGCAACGAGGACGCCAACCACGACGGCGTCGTCGACGCGGGCGAGACGGACCCGAAAAAGACGGACACCGACGGCGACCTGCTCGCGGACGGCCTGGAGCTGGGCCTCACCGAGCCCCAGGGCACGGGCACCGACCTGACGCGCTTCACGCCGGACACGGACCCGACGACTGTGACGGACCCGCTCAACCCCGACACGGATGGCGGCAGCGTGCGCGATGGCATCGAGGACGCCAACCACAACGGCCGGGTCGACTCGCGTGAGACGAATCCCCTGCGGCCCGAGGACGACCTCGACTCCGACCTCGACGGCATCGACGACGCGACGGAAATCGAGCGGGGCCTGGACCCACGCAACGCGGACACCGACTCCGACGGCGTGCCCGACGGCCTGGATGGACTCGCCGACACGGATGGTGACGGCCTCATCGACGCACTGGACCCGGACAGCGACAACGACGGGCTCATGGACGGCACGGAGATGGGCGTGACGCGGGAGAGCGCGCCGGCGGACACGGACCGTGACGCACCCCACTTCCGCCCCGATGCGGACCCGAGCACCACCACCGACCCGAAGACCCCGGACACGGACGGTGACGGGTTGAGTGACGGCGAAGAGGATGCCGACCACAACGGCCGCGTCGATGCCACGGAGACGGACCCGAACATCCCCGACACGGATGGGGACGGCCTGAGCGACGGCGTGGAGGTGAAGGGCAGCAACCCCACCGACCCGCTCAACGCCGACACGGATGGCGACGGCCTGGCGGATGGTGTGGAGGATGCCAACCACGACGGCGTCTTCGGCAACGGCGAGACGGACCCGAACAACGCGGACACCGACCTCGGTGGAACCAGCGACGGCGAGGAAGTCTCCGGCGGCTCGAACCCACTGGACGGCAACGATGACTTCCTCATCACGGGCCGTGGCTGCAGCACGGGCGGCACGGGCACCTTCACCCCGCTCGCGCTGCTGCTCCTCGCGCTGCCGTTGCTGAGCCGGCTTCGCCGCGCCGGTGGGCGGCCCACCCAGGACATCCAGGCCCGCTGAGCATCACCCTGGCGCTGACGGATGACCTGCTCGACGCGTATCGAGCAGGTCATCCACGGAGGCGCGGCCGCTCGTCCTCACTCGGGCGAGCAGGTGTGCCCGCCTTGCGCGCGCGGCTGGTCGCGGGTGGCACCGGCTCGTCGAGGGCGCGGAGTTCGTCAGCGTGGTGACGGCCCCAGTCACAGAGCGCCCCCACTATCGGACGCAGGCTGAGCCCGAGCGCGGTGGCCGAATAGACGACACGCGGCGGTACCTCGGCGAACACCTCGCGGCGAACGACCCCGTGCGCCTCCATCTCCCGGAGCTGCTGCACCAGCACCTTCTGACTCACGCCAGGAATCACGCGCCGGAGCTCGGAGAGCCGCTGGGGACCCTCGAAGAGGAAGTACAGGACGAAGACCTTCCAGCGGCCCCCAATCACCTTCAGCGCGCGCTCCGCGGGCACCAGCGGGAGCTCCTTCATGATGGGCATGGTTACCTCTGGGTTCCTATGGAACGAAGACGTCCGTAGAGGGTGAAAAGGTCTGTAGTCGCCAGGAGGGAGCGTATGGACAATCCGTGCCAGAAATCACGCGACTCCTGAAAGGAATCTCCATGTCCATTGGCACGAAGCGCTCCACCGCTCCCATTGCCCTCATCACCGGCGGAAGCCGAGGCCTCGGCCGAAGCACGGCGCTGGCCCTCGCGGACCGAGGAATGGATGTCATCGTGACCTACCGGACAGGCCACGACGAGGCGAACGACGTCGTCACCTCCATCCGCGCCAAGGGACGCAACGCCGTCGCGATTCATCTCGACGTCGGCAAGACGGGGACCTTCGAGGCGTTCACCGCCGAAGTCCGCGAGGCGCTGAAGCAGACGTGGTCTCGTGAGCGCTTCGACGCCCTCGTCAACAACGCCGGCATCGGCGGCTACTCGCCGTTCATCGAGACGTCCGAGGCCACCTTCGACGAGCTCGTCGCGGTGCACTTCAAGGGGCCGTTCTTCCTGACGCAGAAGCTGCTGCCGTTGATCGCCGACGGCGGGCGCATCATCAACATGTCGACGGGACTCGCGCGCTACGTGTACCCCGGCTTCTCGACCTACGCCGCGGTCAAGGGGGCCATCGAGGTGCTCACCCGAGCGCTCGCGGTGGAGCTTGGCGCGCGCCGCATCACGGTGAACGTCGTGGCGCCTGGCGGAATCGCCACGGACTTCGGAGGCGGCGTCATGCGCGACCCCGAACTCCAGAAGACGGTCGCGGCCGAGACTCCGCTCGGGCGCGTCGGCGAACCCGAAGACGTCGCCGGCGTCATCGCGATGCTGCTCGCACCCGAAACCGGGTGGATGACTGGCCAGCGCGTCGAGGTCACCGGCGGATATCGGCTCTAGTCCGCGAACCGGCCTCCGCCTCCATAAGCACACGGAAACACGGAGGCGCGCGTGAAGCTGAAGGGTGAGTCACGATTCACTTGCCCCTCACCTTTCCGTCCGCCTATCGCGTCCAGGAACGCGGCAGTGGACGGGGAGGCGGGACACGGCCTTGAATCAGCGCATGACGCGGAGATTCGGGGAGCGGCTGGTGCTGGAGGGCGTGCTGACGCCGGAGCTGCTGTCCCGGGCGCTCGCCCATCAGCAGGAGACGGGCCAGAAGCTGGGTGAGTGCCTGGTCCGGCTGGGCGTGGACGAAACGCCGGTGCTCCGCCTGCTGGCACGGGAGCTCCAGACGCGCTTCGTCTCCACGGAGAAGCTGGCCCAGGCGAAGCTCGGCCCCGCGCTGCTGGAGCGGGTTCCCGTGCGGCTGGCGGAGGGCTTCGACTTCATGCCGCTGCGGCTGGACCCGGGGGTGCTCTGTGTCGCCATCGCGGAGCCCCAGCGGCAGCGAGCGCTGGACGAGATTGCTCGCACGGTGGGCGTCACCCAGGTGCTGCCCTTCGTCGCGATTCGCAGGTCCATCCGCGCGGCCATCCGCAAGCACTACTACGCGGTCGCGGACGCCTTCGAGCACCCGCCGGAAGATGACGCCTGTCCCCACTGCGGCGCGCCGACGCTCCCCAAGGACTTCCAGTGTCCGCGCTGCGAGCTGCTGCTGGTGCGCCACGTCGAGGACCTGCCTCCTCGCGACAACGTGTCGCTGGTGCGAGCCCTGCTGACACAGCCCGAGCGGAATGGAACCTCCGGGACACCCCAAGCCCCCCAGGCGGAGGCCACGCGCACCTCGTCGTTCGATGCACCCACGGGAGGAGCCAATGCGCGGCCGTTCATCGTGGGAGGGCTGAAGGTCGCGAACCTGAGGCTCAGCCCCTTCGAGGCGTACGTGCTGTCGCTGGTGGACGGCCACACCTCCCTGGCGGACCTGTCGCTCATCACCCAGCTCGCGGAGGTGGAGCTGCGCGCGCTCTTCGCGTCACTGGAGGAACGCGGAGTCACCAGGCTCTACGAGATACCGCCCCCGACGTCGCGAGCAGCCTCCGCCCGGGAAACCCCGTCGGAGGCAGTGGCCGCACCACCTCCGCCGCCAGTGACTCGAGAGCCGGCGCCTCGCCCGGAGGACGCGAACGAGGATGTGCTCCAGCGCGTCATCCGGATGGAACAGGAAGGTCGGTGGGCCGAGGCCGTCGAGTTGCTGGAGCGGGGCATCGGACTGCTGCCATCACCCGCGCCGCTCTACAACCGGCTGGGCATGATCGTCCTGAACCACCACCGCGACTACGAGCGCGCCACGGCCCTGTTCCAGAAGGCATCGGACCTGGCGCCGGAGAACAACCTCTACACGATGAACCTGTACTCGGTGATGTGCCTCCTGGCGGATGCCACCAACGCGGGACAGAAGAAGGCGCGACGCTGAGGGGAATGGAGCGAACGAATACAGCGGGTGAGTCGTACTGCTGGGCGATCAGCGCGGTGTGACTGGGGCCGCAACCTGGCACCCACCGAGCCTGGTGGTGGGAATCGGATAGGGATTGAACACACCATTCGAGGATGGCTCGGGTAGGGCGCAACCCGACATGTCACAGAAATGTTCGGATAACATTCAAATCGGGCGTGTTATCTTCCACGGCCATGCACATCCCACTCCGACTGTCATCCCTCCTCCTCGCCGCATCTCTCGCTGCTGGCTGTCTGGGCCCCGAGACGGACACTGAGAACCTCGAGAGCCTCGAGCAACAGGCCACGGATCCCACGTTCCGCGTCTACAACGTCGTCGAGGCCATGCGTCCGGCCGGCAACTACGACGGCGTCGCCGGCAACGAGTGCATCGCGCTCCTGAACCCCGAGCACCGCCTCCGCAAGATCATCCTCGTCGTACCCGCCGGCGCCGGCGGCTCCTGCGCGCTCAGCGCCTACACCGCGGGTACGGCCCTCAGCTTCACCTGGGGTGATACGTCCGTCTACCAGGGCTCGGCCGGCATCGCCGCCATCCGCGCCGCGCTCTCCGATACGAATGGCGCCGTGCACCGTCTCACGGGCACGCTCACCTCCGAGGCCGCGACCCTCGCCAACCTGCAGACCTTCCTCACGCTGAGCGACACCCAGCAGGCCACCCAGCTCGGCACCGCCACCTCCGTGGACGTCCACTCCCTCTATGACTTCGAGGGCCAGGAAGAGGTCTACGCCGAGGCCGCCTACCAGTCCGTCCGCGTCACCCAGCCCTGCGAGAACCCCGGCTCGCCCCAGCTCGTGGCCCTCGTCAAGAACGGCTTCGTCTACGGCTACTCCGCCAGCAACACGGGGAGCTGCCACAGCGGCTGGTTCACCCGGTGGCGCAAGTACAACCGCGCCTGGCACCTCGTGGCCCAGTACGACTACTCCGAGTAGCTCGCCGCACCCCTGTTCAGGGCGCTGAAAAGAAGGCCCTGCCCACCGGCAGGGCCTTTTTTGTTCCCCCAAGGCCCTGTTCCCCTCCAACCCCCTGAATTCAAAGAGACTTTCTTCGCCGCGCCGAAGGGGTGCGCCGCATCGGCTGAGGCTGCCGGCAGGGGTGGAATCTTACAATTTGGTAAACAACCCAAGAATCTGGGAGGAGCGCCGCAACTCAGGCCGGGAACTCCCGAGAATTGTCGCAAGGAGCCACCATGTCCAACTACCGCATCCGTCCTGGCGACACCCTCTCCGGCCTGGCGGCCCGCTTCGGCACCACTGTCGAGAAGCTGGCCCGTGACAACAACATCTCGAACCCCGACCTCATCTACTCGGGCAACAACCTGAGCATCGGGCACTCCACGCGCGATACGTTCGACGCGGGCGGCAACAACCAGGGCGTCCGCGGTGGGAATGACGTGGGCGGTCCCACGGGAGTGGGCCCCAGCAACGCGTCGAACAAGATGCAGCGTCTGGCGGAGGCGGCCCGCGCGGCGGCGATGGGCATGGGCGGCTACAACAGCCAGGGCCTCTGCGCCACGGGCGTGAGCCGGGCCATCAGCAACGCCCTGGGCATTGGCGTGTCGGGCAACGGCAACCAGATTGATAACAACCTGCCGCGCGACAAGTTCAAGCAGGTCGACATGACGTTGGAGGAGGCGCTGAAGATTCCCGGCCTCGTCCTCACCTGGGAGAGCACCTCCTCGAACCTGGGCCGCATCTACGGCCACACTGCGGTCACCCTCGGCGACGGCCACTCCTCCGCGAGCGACTTCATCGAGCGCAACACGACCAACGGCGGTCGCACGGGCTTCAAGGTCTTCATGCCCATCGAGTAGCACCCGTCGCATCGTGGCGTTCCCCGAAGCCCCGGGCCCCCTGGTTGGGCCAGGGGCTTCGTCGTTTCTGGGGGACCCTACTCGTCCGCCACGCGCTCGACGGTGGCAAGCCACGCCCGCGCCCCCTCGGGGTCCGTCTGCTCGTAGTGCGCCTCCCGGAGGGCCTTCACGCGCCAGCCTTCGTCGAAGGTCGCACGCAGGGCCTCCGGGGGCACCGCGCGCGGACCGTCGCGGAAATAGAGCGCGTGGTAGTGCCCGCCCGGACGCAGCACGCTCGCGAGGCTGGCGGCGAACGCCGGCCGGTCCCCGGGTTCAAAGACGTGGAGCAGCGCCGAGTCGATGAGCGTGTCGAAGCGCCGGCCCAGCGAGGCCAGCTCCATCGCGTTGCCCACATGAAACGCCACCTCGAGCCCTCGGGCCCGGGCCGCCTCGCGAGCCCGGAGGATGGCGGGCTCCATCAGGTCCACTCCGCACACTCGCAGGCCCTGGGCCGCCAGGAAGAGGGCGTTCTCCGCGAAGCCGCAGCCGACCTCGAGCACCTCACCGGAAATTCCTCCGGCCTCCCACAGCTCGATGAAGGCCAGCTGGGGGCGGCCGATGTCCCAGGGCGCGCCCAGCGCGTAGGCCGCGCGGAAGAACTCACGCCGGACCGCGCCCCCTTCAGGCTCCCGCGACATGTCGCACCTCGCCCTCCTGCCCACCGCGAGCGCGGGGCCTGGGAATCAGCCGGACACCGAGAGGCTGGAGCGCGAGCGCGGGCCGGGGTCGCACCACGCAGCCCGGAGCCAGCTCCAGCCGGAAGCGCCGCGCCACACAGGCGGTGATGAGCACCGTCTCCATCATGGCCAGCGCCGAGCCGATGCAGAACCGGGGCCCGCCCCCGAAGGGGAAATAGACATACCGGTGCATGCGCTGGGCATCCTCGGAGAGCCAGCGCTCCGGACGGAAGGACTCGGGTGCGTCGAAGTAGCGCGCGTCGCGATGGGTCACCCACTGACTCACCGCCAGCATCGTCCCCGACGGGACGTGGAACCCACCCAGCTCGCAGTCGCGCACCGCCTCGCGGCTCGTAATCCAGGCCGGGGAGTACAGGCGCATGGCCTCCTTCACCACGGCCTCCGTGTAGCGCAGCCTCGGCAGGTCCTCCGCGCCAGGAAGCCGGTCCCCGAGCACCGTGTCCAGCTCGCTCCCCAGCCGCGCCTCGGCGTCGGGGTGCTGGGCCAGCAGGTACCAGGCCCAGACGAGGGCGTCCGCCGTCGTCTCGTGCCCGGACATGATCATCGTCGCCAGCTCGTCCCGCAGCTGCCCCTCCGACAGGGGCACCGGGGACGACAGCAGCAGGGCGAGCAGGTCCGTGCGCTCCGCGGGCTGCTCCCGGTAGCGACGCACCAGCGTCTCCAGCAGCACGTTGAGCCGCCCCAGCGCGCGGCGCAGCCGGAGGTTCGTCGGCGTGGGAACCCAGATGGGCGGGCGCAGCGGGCTGTCGGTGTGCCGCATGACGGCGTCCACGGCGGCGGCCACGTGCCTCGCCTCATCGTCGATGGGCGTGTGGAAGAGGAAGCGGCTGACGATGTCGAGCGCCAGCGCGGACACGTCCGAGTGCACGTCGCGCGCTTCCCCGGGACGCCACGTCTGGAGCCGCTGCTCGGTGAGGGACACCACCGTGTCGCCACACGCGGCCACGTGCTTGCGATGGAACGCGGGCTGGACGAGTCGCCGCTTTCGCAGCCAGTCCTCCCCTTCGCTGTTCATCATCGCCTCGGGAAAGCCGCCCTTGTGTCGCCTGCCCTGGCCCACGCCGGCGAGCTTCACGAAGTTGCCGTCTCCATTCACCAGGACCCGCTCGATGAGGTCGGGATGGTTGAGGAGGTAGTTGCGCTTTCCCAGCCGCACCACGTCGCCGTACTCCCTGGCGCAGCGGGTGAGGAACCCCAGCGGGTCCTCGGAGAACTCCACCAGGTTGCCTGCGATGAAGTGACCCCTGGGCCCTGGGGGGAGGCGCACTTGCGGCATGGAATTCCTGGGAGCATTCAAAGACAGCCGTCGCGTGGGAGGAGCAGGACCTTCACTCCACCCACGACTGCGAGGTCATCCGACCCAACCGTCAGGGCGCATTGCCTGACGACTGTTGACTAGTAATAGATGTAGGGAGCGGAGAGCTTGTCCGCGCGAGCAATCCGCATCAGCACAGCCAAAGAGTAGAGGGCCTTCTTCATGGCGAACTCCCGGTTTGAGGTGGTTGCGTGTTGCTGTTGGCTGCCCAAAGGGTCAGCGCGGCAAAATGTGGCATGCCCAGGATGTCTGGGCAAGCCCGTCTGATTGGTTATAGAGGAGGCACTGTTTTTCATTGTCACCAGAGCGGAGGCTGTGCGGGCAAACCCTGCTCAGTCACACCCGGGTGACATCCGTGCGCCCTACCCCTCGGACCAACCCTCCACCTCGCTCGCCGTCGCGCGCGCGAGCTTCGCGGCGGCCACCGGATCCAGTCGCGCGGTGACGAGCACCCCAATGACAGACCCCACCAGCAGCTCCACGCGACGCGCCACCGTCTTCCGGGGAATGGCGCCTGCTCGCGCCGCGGCCTCCAGCGCCCTCGTCAGGTGTCCGTGCAAGAGGGCCCGGTAGTCCTCCACCGCGCGGTGGGCCTCGGCGTCATGCGGGGCCAGCTCGGTCGCGGTGTTGACGAGCAGGCACCCCCGGCGCGTCAGGGCCTGGGGCGCGGTGCCCATCGTCGTCGCGAGCGACTCGAAGTACGTCACCACCTGCGTCAGGCCCGGCGGGCCCGCGGCGAAGACAACCAGCCGGGGCGTGATGACCTCCTGGAGGTACAGCGTCACGGCCCGCGAGAACAGCGCCCGCTTGCTCTCGAACGCCTGGTACAGACTGGAGCGGTTCAGCCCCGTGGCGGTCTCCAGGTCCGAAAGCGACGTGGCCTCGTAGCCCCGAGACCAGAACACCCCCAGCGCCTTGCGCACCGCCTCCGTCTCGTCGAACGCACGCGTACGCGCCACGTCACCCTCCTTGACAATTCTGGACCGAACGTTTCAATATGAATTCGGAACTGATTGGTCCAGAATACCGGAATCCCGGAGGGGAGTCATCATGTCGTTACTGGCGCAGGTCTTCGCGGTCATCGCGGCGCTCATCCACGTGCTGTTCTTCGTCATGGAGAGCATCGTCTTCTCGCGGCCGGAGGTGTGGCAGCGCTTCGGGCTGAAGTCGCAGGCGGAGGCGGACGTGCTGAAGCCGATGGCGCTGAACCAGGGCTTCTACAACCTGTTCCTCGCGCTGGGCGTGCTCGTGGGCGTGGCGCTGGTGCGCACCGGCGCGGTCACCTCCGGTGTGGCGGCCGTCATGTTCGGTTGCGCGTGCATGGCGCTGGCGGCGCTGGTGCTCGTCTCGAGCAACCGCCACTTCCTCCTGGCCAGCGTCGTCCAGGGCGCGCTGCCGCTGCTGGCCATCGTGCTCGTGGCGGTGCACTCGCGCGGGTGAGGCCACGGCACCTGGGCATCGCTGGCGGCGTGCTCGCAGGCGCGTGCGTTGAACAGCGAAGGCCCAGGAGCCTTCGCGAGGTTCGCGAGGACTCCCGGGCCCGTGGCGCCAGTGGACGTGGGGCTACTGCACCGGGCTGACGTCCACGTCGACGACGCGCGACTCCTCGGTGTGGGTCGTCCCGGTGAGGGCCTCCATCGCGGCGCCCACCTGGAGCGTCAGCGCCCACTCGCCCGTGCTGAGCTGGGTGGGCACGTACTTCCAGAAGAGCCGCACGGGGCCCGCGGTCTCACCCTCGGCCAGCAGCGCCTCGCGGGCCCGCTGCTCGATGTCCGCCGTGCTCAGCCGCGTGCGCAGCAGGTGGCCCACCCGGGCCAGGGGCGGCCAGGAGATGAGCGCGCGCTGGAAGGTGCCATCCACGCCGTGGGACACCACCGCGCGGTGGCCCTCCACGCGGATGCCGTTGATGGCGCGCATCACGAAGGTCTTGTAGCGGTGGAGCTCCGGCACCGCGGCGACGCCGTCCTCCTCCGTCTCCAGGAAGGACTTCACCTGGTACACCGCCCCGATCTCCGAAGCGGGGATTCCCCAGCGCTGCAGCCGGGCAATGGCGGTGCGCTGCATCACCGCGGGCTCCTGGGGCACCGCGGGGCCACTGCCGAGCCTGTTCAGCACCAGGACCTGCCCCTCGGACGGGTCGTTCTCCAGCGTCCAGGTGCGCGACTCCAAATCTCGGCGCGAGCCGAGCGTCCCCGTCGTGGTGAAGGCCTCGGTCGAGCCCACCAGGGCGCCCTGCAGCACCGCGTCGTTGAACGCGGTGCGAGGAAGCAGGTCGGTGGGAATGCCTCCGGTGGGCGGCGTGGCGATCCGGGTGGAGTCGAAGACGAAGCCGACGGTCGTCGCGGACGCGACCTGCGTCTGGGGGTCCACGGGCTCAACGACGGTGGCGGCGCTGTCACAACCCAGCGCGGCGGCGAGCGGAAGGGCGGTCAAGAAGCGGATGAATGGGGTCTTCATGGCGTTTCGTTCTTTCTGAACAGGGTCGAAGGAGGCGGCGTTCATTCCGGAAGCTTCTGGCCGCTGGAGGGGTCACAACCGCCCACGTAGAAGATGGAGGAGGCGACCTTGCCGCCGGTGTTGTGACGGTCCTTCCATCCACCGGACTCGAACATCGCGACCCGCTTCGCCTTCGTGTCGCCGAAGACGATGGACACCGGGCAGTCGTCGTTGTTCTTGCCCCAGTCCCTGTCGTACGCCTCGTCAATCCAGTTCTCGCCCACGCCAGACGTCTTCGAGTCGGCCACGTAGCGCTTCACGTAGCGCTTCACGTGGTTGCCGCACGACGAGTCGCCGTGAAACGCGTTCCACATGGTGAACCCGCTGGTGTTCGTCACGAGCGCGGTGCGGTATCCCCCCTGCTTCCAGACCTGGTAGTCACCGGACTGGCAGGCCTTGACGACGGCGATGTTCAGCTTCCCGTTGCCCAGGCTCATGTGGGTATCCGTGACGGCCGAGCACGCGTCCAGGTTGCTCCCCATCACCAGCCAGCTGCGGAGGTTCGCCTCGCTGTGGCCGCCGTGCGTGTGGACGAAGAGGATATCCGCGTCGTCCACGCCCGCGTTGGCCTGGGTGTCCTTCGCGTTCGCCGCGCTCCCCTTCGACGCATCCGTCCAGAGGTCCGTGCGCGCGCTGGTGTTGTTGAGCGTGCGGACGTCCGTCCACTGCCCGGCGTTCACCAGCGAGTTGAAGTAGCCGGCGAACTCCCCCGCCGTCTTGGTGTGGACGGAGTGCGAGTCAGCGTCGCACTGCCCGCTCGCCGCGCCGTTGAAGTTCGCGATGCCGTAGACATGGGTCTCGTTCGCCAGCACCGCCGCGGGCAGGAGCAGCGCCCCCGCGAGGGTCGCGCCCGTCCACTGCCTGGTTTGCTTCCTGAGCTTCATGGTCCTGCTCTCCCCCCCGTGTGGGGTATCGATGGTTGGCCTGTCACGACGGGAGAAGCGCACGCGGTCCGCCGTGCGTTCTCCGGCCTTGGCTCATCAACGAAGGTCGCGGAGATTTCCCCTCACCCCCTTCGTGCGCGATTTTTCCGCGTCGACGCCGTGCGGGGTGCGGTGACACGATGCCCGAACCGCCCCGGCTCACCTTCAGCACCTCGGGTGCCAGGGTCGCTCGGACGTCACCTGGAAAGGTCGTGGGCCATGTCGGCGCAATATGACGAGATTGGAGAGAAGGTCGCGGACTGGGATGTGCTGCCGGTGCGCTCGGAGTACATCGAGGGGCACTCCTTCTTCAAAGCGCTCGGCTCGGTGGCCGAACGGACCGTCCTGGACCTGGCCTGTGGCGACGGGCTGTACACGCGGCAGCTCAAGGCGCGAGGCGCACGCCGGGCGGTCGGCGTCGACATCTCCGAGGAGATGATTCGCGTCGCGAGGCGACAGGAAGCCGAACACCCCCTGGGCATCGAGTACCACGTGTCGGACGTCGCCGACCTGGCGCCCCTGGGCACGTTCGATGTCGTGACGGCCATCTACCTGCTGCACTACGCGCACTCGCCCGAGCACATGCTGCGGATGTGCCGGAACATCCATGCCCACCTGAAGCCCGGGGGCAGCTTCGTCACGTACTCGTTCAACCCCGAGTTCAGCGCGAAGGGCCCCAACAGCACGCGGTATGGCATCACGATGTTGGACTTCCCGGAGTCCCCTCGGGAGGGACAGACGCTCTCCGCGGAGCTGCACACGAAGACGCCCTTCACCATCCACTTCTCCTACTGGAGCCGGGCCACGTACGAGCAGGCGCTTCGAGATGCGGGCTTTCACACCCTCACCTGGATGCGTCCCGAGTGTTCCCCCGAGGGAATCGCCCGGTATGGCCGGGAATTCTGGCAGGACTATCTGGATAACCCGCACGCGGTGGCGCTGCGCTGCGAGCGGTGAGCCGCGTGAAGACTCCTCGACCGAGTGGTGTCCGCGGTGTGATGGTGGCGGCCCCCTCGTCACTCTCCTGGAGCTTCATGAATCGCCTCTGCCTCACAGCCCTGCTCGCCCTGTTCGTCGGCGCATGTACCTCTGGAGGGCGCGACAAGCTGAACGCCGAGGAGTACATGGATGCGAGCGTCTCCATGTGGAACACCATGACGTCGACGTCGGAGCCCTGGCTGAACGGCAAGCGCGCCGAGGGGTTCTCCAAGGACATCCAGGGCCGCAAGAACCTGGGCCGATACAAGACAGAGCTGGGCAAGCTCCACCAGCTGGTGTCGAGCCACCTGGCGGCCACGCAGAAGTATCCCATCCCCGAGGATGCCACCGAGCTGCACGCCCGGTTGATTGCCTATCTGAACAGCCACATCGCGTTCTTCGCGACGATGCAACAGATCGCCGCCCTGCCGGATGGCTTCACCGACGCGCAGATTGAACCGCTGGGCGCGGAGCTGGACCGCCGGGCCCTGGAGATCTCCACGCTGATGGATGAGCTCGACCAGGCGCAGAAGGACTATGCGAAGAAACACGGCATCCGGCTGAACGAAGTCAGCCACTGACGGGGGTGCGTCGAGGAGCCCCGCACGGGCAGGACGGGACTCCTCGCGCGGTCGTCAACTTGGAAGGCGGCCCCCTACATCCCTGCTCGTCGTCATGGGATACATCGACGAGGACGGCCGGGCGCGCTCGCCTCCAAGAAGAACCTCTATTGAGCGGACCCCCCTGCCCGTCATCCGCTCAGAAGCGGCCGGACAGCCCCAGGAACTTGTGGTCGCGCGTCAGCGTCAGGGACGGTGCCAGGCTGACGGCGGGCTCGGGCGGGGCAGGAGCGTTCGAGGCGTGTGACACCTCGTAGCTCACGACGGCGCCCACCAGACAGAAGGCGGTGATGACCCCGGCCCGGGCCTCGTCGTACTTGAGGAACAGCGAGGCCACCACGCCCGCTGCCGCCGCCACGCCTGTCCCCAGATACGTTCCCTGCAAAGTCCCCCTGCCGCCCGCGATGCGCGCTCCCCACCAGACGCCCAGCGGGGCCCCCAGCGAGGCGCCTACGAGGGCGCCGTAAATCACTTCCGTCGACCCCGTCGTTGGACCGCCTGTCGCCTCGCGAAACAAGGCCCCGACATACGCGCCCGCGAATGCCAGGGACGCGGAGGTCAGCGACATGGCCACGACCTCCAACGGGAGGCGCACCACGGGGTGCGCGGGCTCTCGTACCGGTGGCTCATCGAGCAAGCGGAGGGCCTTGCGTGGCTGCATTCCCGGAAGCGGTTCGTCCACGGCGCCCTCCCCTGTCTGCGCGAGGCAGACGCCAGGAAGAAGCACCCAGCAGGAGAGCAACAGGGAACACGTCCACGCGAATCGAGCCGTCAGCACATTCATGGCCGCCGCGGGCTGCAAGGCGGGGACCTCTCCGGCTGTTTCACGGCGCTCCCAGGAGAGCGCGGGCGCCCCCGCGCGCGCCGTGTGCGCAATCCACTGCACAACGGGCGCCCTGGTGTGCAGCCGACTGCTCAAGCCCCTGTCACTTCGACGGGCGGACGTCGCGACGGACACCTCGCCCACGCACCGGAGCACGCCGGTTCGCGCGGCGACGAAACGCTCGCCACAGGAGCCAGACCGCCACGACGGCGACCACCGCCGCCAACAACACCGGCCAGAAGACCTCCAGCATGAGGAGCAGGAGCACCGGATACGAATACATATCCAGGTCGCCATCATCCGCGTGAGCGGGCAAGGCCATCAGCACCGCGGTGAGACATCCGACGACAAGGGCTCCATTCAAGTTTCGCGACAGAGCCCTGGCGCAGGCCTCCCTCGCATGGGTGACACGTCGCATTACCGCTCCCGGCTGGAGATTGCCCCTGGGTCCGTGGGGCCACGTCGTGCGGATGTTTCCATGGCTTTCCAAGAAGCCTAGAGTCCACCCGAATCAAGACGCGAGGGAAGAGCACAATGTTCCAGAGGGCGGCGGTTGCCGGGCGATGATGCGTGAGCCCTGGGGTCCATTCATGGCGCGGTGGTGCGCACGCCTCTCGGGCAGCGTGGTCCTGGGCCTGTCCGCCTGCGGAGGAACTCCCGCGCCCGTGGTGCCCGCGGTCTGCGAGCAGCCCACGCCGGCGAAGGTGAGCAGCTTCGCGCAGTGCGGTCCGAACCTCGACTTCACCCCCATCAACAGCTACCGGGGCGAGTTCGCCGACCTCCAGGACACGGAGGACGCGGTCGTCATGATCAACGGAGGCTGTACCGGAACGTTGATTGAAGCGCTCGCGGGGCCCGTGGTCCTCACCGCGGGGCACTGCGTCGGACTCGGGGACCGTTCGTTTGTCGTCTTCAACTTCGAGGACGAGCCCGACGGCGACCCGCTGATGACCGATGGCACAGTCATCGAGCAGGCGCTCGAACCCGACTACGCGCTCATCCAGCTCGATGTGCTTCCCCAGGTCGCCCCGCTCAAGCTGACGACGCGGGCCAGCGAGCGGCTGGCCATCATTCAGCACCCCCGGGGCCGCCGGAAGGTCATCGCCGAGGGCAGGTACGTGGACTCGTGCAACCAGCTTGTCTACTACTCGGACCTGGACACCCTGGTCGGCAGCTCGGGAGCGGGCGTGCTCAACCGTCAAGGCCACGTGCTGGGCATCCACACCGACGGCGACTGCGACGCGAAAGACAGCAGCACCAACAGGGGCTGGACGGCGGAAGTGATTGTCGAAGCGTCCCCGCATCTGCAAGCCGCCGACATCGCCGACCGCTGAGCGCGGCGGGTACCCCTCACTGCGCAAGTATTCCAGCGAGGGGTGAGGGATTCGCGGACCCGGAATGGTCTGAAGGGAGACCCCGCGAATTTCGCGGGGCGCTCACCTGGAAAGGTCCCATGACAGTCCCCCTCCGCTTGCTCCGGGCGCCGTTGGCCATCCTGCTCCTCCAGTGCCTCTCCGGCTGCGAGGACTCCCCCTCCCCGTCTCCCCCTGACGCGGGCCCCTATGTCTGGGATGGCACCTACACCGAGCTCGAGGAGCGCGGAGACTGGGTGGACCGGGGACCCCTCTCGCCGTGCTCCTCCAGCGCCGTCTACGCGCAGGAAGGCGCCTGTGATGAGCTGTCGCACTTCGACCTGTCGCAATGCGATGCACAGGCCCTCTCCGCCATTCCCAAGGAGGGCATCTACCTGTCCGACGGCCGTGGCGAACGGCACTACGAGGATGGCGGCGTGCGCATCAGCAGCGTCCCCATCGGCTTCCTGCTCCAGGAAGACGGCGGAACGATGTACGACGAGCCCCTCCGTCTCAAGGACACGGGGGATGGACGCTTCTCCATCATCGGCGGCCTGACTCGCAATGACCTCACCGTCGCCATGGTGGGATGCCAGACGCCCACGCCCAACATCATCACCGGCTGCTTCACCTACTGCCGCCGGGGGCGACTCACCCTCAAGGGAACCTTCGAGGCGAACCGCGTCGCGCTGTCGACCGGAGAGCCGGAGTCCTCGGGCAACCTCGAGCTGGTCTCCGAGCGCCACGTCCCGGTGGGAATGCCCGCGGATATCTACGTCGCCAAGGGCCACGCGTACGTCGTCTCCATACCAAACCGCGGACAGGCCGGCGGCCTCACCGTCATCGACGTGAGAGACCCGACCCGGCCTGTCCTCACGACGTCCATCAGCCTGCCCGAGGACAACTCCTGGAACGGCGTCTGGGCCAGGGGCGACGCCCTCTACGTGGCCAGCAACGACGTGGGGCCGCTCATCTACGACATCTCCAACCCCGCCCTTCCCACCTTCGTGAAGAGCCTGCCGACGGGAGACTTCGGCGCGCACACGGTGCTCGTCGACAATGACCGGCTCTACGCCATGGTCCCCAATACCGGCACCCATGTCTACGACCTGACCGAGCCGCTCAATCCCATCCTGCGCACCATCATCTCCCTGCCCGAGGACGCCGAGCTGGGAGGGCCTCACGACGCCTTCGCGTATGAGAACCGCCTGTACATCAGCAATTCCTTCGGCGGCTACTCGGTGATGGACGTCACGAACCTGGACAACGTGAGCCGCCTGGGCCGCTACGAGCGCTTTGGCTACGACTACGCGCACCACAGCGCGGTGGGCACCTTCGCCGGGAAGACCATCGCCTTCGAAGGGGGCGAATTCAACGCCTCCCACGTGCGGGTGCTGGACGTCACCGAGCCCTCCCGCATCGTGAAGATTGGCGAGTTCCGCATGCGCAACGTCACGTCCATGCACAACCTCATCCTGCGCGGCAACCTGCTCTATGTGGCGTGGTACCACGAAGGGCTGCGCGTGCTGGACGTGTCCAATCCCACCAGGCCCCGACAGGTGGCGCACCACCACACCTTCCGCGAGAGCGACCCCCAACGGGGCGACAGCATCTTCGAAGGCGCCTTCGGCGTTCGCATCCCGGGTGACGGCTACGTGTATGTCGTCGACTCGTCGCGAGGACTGCTCATCTTCAACGAGCTGTGAGGGCCGAGGGAGCGTCACGCCCGGACATGTGCCACGTCCGGGCTGACGCTCCCGGGGCTCAGTTGACGAGCAGCACCTTGCCCGCGCCACCCTTCTCGGCGTGCTTCTGGGCATCCTTCGCGGCGTCCATGGGGAAGGTCTTGCCAATGGGGATGCGCAGCTCTCCCCTGGCCACGCTCTCGCCAAGCTGCGCGAGCCGGCGTCCGTCCGGGTGCGAGAAGAAGGTGACCACCTGGAGGCCCTTGTCCCTGGCCCCCTTCGGCTCCCCCACCACGCTGCCCACGAGTCCGCCGCGCTTCACCTTGTCCAGCACCGCCGCCACGGCCTCGCCGCCCACCGTGTCCGCCACGGCGTCCAGCGTGGGCAGCTTCGCGACGTCCTTCGGATCATCCAGCGCGACGACTCCGTCTGCGCCGAGCTTCCGCGCCTCCTCCACCTGCCGGGCCCGCACGCCGGCCCAGACCTTCACCCCACGCGCCTTCGCCGCGAACAGGGCCGCGCGCCCCACCGCGCCCAGCGCACCGGTGATGAGCACCGTGTCTCCCTGGCCAGGCTTCATCTGCTCTTCAATCAGTTGCACGCCCGTCAGCGTCACCAGCGGCAGCGCGGCCGCGTCTTTCAGCTCCAGCGAGTCAGGCACCTTGGCCCATACGTCCGCCGGGGCGACCACCGTCTGCGCATAGCCCGCGGACACCAGGCCCATCACCCGGTCGCCGCGCTTGAAGCCCTCCACGCCTTGCCCCACCTCGATGACCTCACCGGACACATCCCGCCCCAGGATGGTGGGAAGCGTCAGCGGCATGTACTCCCTCATGTCGCCTCGGCGAATCTTCCAATCCACCGGGTTGATGCTCGCGGCGGTGACGCGGACCTTCACGTCTCCCGGCCCCACCTTCGGCTCGGGCATCTCCGACACGACGAGGTTGTCCACGTCTCCATAGGCCTTCAGCACGACGGCTTTCATGGGTGTCTCCCGGAATGAAGTGGCACGAAGCGCGCTCCAACGACGGACCAACGATAAGTACCGACGGAGGGAGCGCCATCGTTCGCGGGCGCCTGCTTCCCTGGCTCCCCTTCATGTGACGGGCGCGTGGTGGCGAGTTCACCGGGCCCAAGGTGTCACGGTCGCACGTCGTAGACCTTGCGCAGCGGAAGGCCACCACGGTCGATGTCGAGTTCCAGGTGCCGGAACTTCTTGAGCAGCATGTACTGCTCCAGCGCCTTCTCCGTGGAATCGAGCGCGACGCCGTTGATGCGCTGGATGACATCGCCATTCTGGAGGCCCAGCTTCTCGTACACAGACCCCTGCCGGACGGCGAGGAGCTTGAAGCCCTGGGGCTTCCCCTCCTTGAAAGACGGCACGATGCGCGCCTGCGTGAGCGCGGCGCCCTGGGTCCACTGGTCGAGGTCCAGGTACCTGTCAGGCACCTCGTAGGTGTGCTCGCCCACGCGCCGGATGTCGCTCCCTCGCTCGCTGCCCGCGGCCACTGGAGCCCCGGTCGACGGGGGCCCCTCGGGTCCCTGGCCGTCGATGACCTCCTGCTGTCCTTCCCGGGTGACGATGATGCGCTCCCGTTCGATGACGACCACCTCCGCGTCCTGGAGCACGTCTCCCACACGGAGGCTGCGCACGCGCCGGCTGTCGAGGTCCTCCACGGACGCGAGCGACCAGAAGGGCTCGCGCGACGTCAGCGTCCCCACGAGCTTCGCGCGCCGCGCGCTCCTCCGGGGCCCGCTGTGGGCAAGAGGCCCAGCCGAGGGCTTCTCCTTGATGCCGAGCACACGAGCCAGCGACTCGGTGCGAAGCGAGAGCCGCGCCTCCGTGGTGGCGAACCGGATGGGTTTCGCGGGCATCGAGTCCAACCCCGGGACGGGAACCGCGAGCTGGAACTCCGTGACGAGGTGGACAGTGCGCGCGGCAATCAACGCGGCGACGAGGAGGGAGCAACAGCTCACCAGCCAGAAGTACTTCTGGAGCAGAGGTCTCATGGAACCACGCCAGAGCAAGCACGGGGCCAGGGAATGGCATACACCGGCCCTCAGTCGGGGACACCGCGCTGCGGGCGAAAGGCACACACGACGAGGCCTCGCGGGGATGCCTGGATTGTCACGGGTCAGAGGTGTGTCCGAGACAGGCTGTCACGGTGGACGCTGCTGTCGGCACTGATGTAAGCAGCCGCCCCTCTTCTTCGCGGAGCCGAGCATGTTCATCATCTCTGGAAGTTCGCCGAAACAGCAGGACCTCGGCGAGCAACGCGCGCCCTGCCCGGACTGTCAGCAGGAGACGTCCCAGCGGCTCCAGCGTCACTACCGGGTGATTCACGTCTTCTGGTTCCCCCTCTTCTCTCTGGGAACGAAGTACGTGCGAATCTGCGGGCGCTGCAACCTGCACACGGAGGTGCCGGAGCAACAGGTCGGCCCCGTGCCCGTGGCGCCGCTGCTGCACCGGATGGGCGGCCTGTTCCCGGTGGCCGCGCTCGGGTTCTGCTGTGTGGGCTTTCCCCTCGTCAATGCGGTGGTCTCTCTCGGCACCGGTGACTCGAGCGGTTCTTCCCAGCAACAGGAGCAGCGGGCGGGCAGGCAGGGCTTCGACCAGCGCTTCGAGGCCCAGGCCGAGGACCTGGCCGTGGAGACCACGATTCAGTCCGCGTTCGAGGAGCAGGGCCACCAGTCGGTGACGGTCTCCGCCAGCTCCGCCTCCGTGAAGGAGCACTTCATCCGCGTCGTCTCCGCGCAGACCCCTCGCCTGAAGAAGGTGAGCGATGGAGACCGCATCCGGATGCTCGAGATGATGGAGGCGGAAGCAGACAAGAGCTTCGCCAACGACGAGGTCTTCCTGGGCCTGCGGGGCAAGCTCCTCTGGGGTGGGTATTCCCACCGCGCCCCGGGTGGGAAGTGGAAGCGCGTCGTGGACGGCACCACGTCCAGCCCCATGGTGGATGCCTTCGAGGCGCTCCTTCAGCGGGAGGCCGCGCTGCCTCCCTCGGCGCCGGATGCGGTGCCAACGCCGGAGCCCACGGCGGCTCCCTCGGTGGTGGACGACACGGCGCGGTGAGCACGCCCCTGGCCCCACCGGCCAGGGCACTCGCGGTGTTCAGCGCGCCTGCCGGGCTTGTGTGGCGGGCGCTTCCAGCGAGTCGAGGAACGCGAGGATGCGGAGGGCACACCCCTCCGGGTCCTCCAGCGGAAAGAGGTGCCCGCCGGGAAACTCCTCGAGCCGGGCCCCTGGCACCACTCGCCGGGCACGCGCGAAGGCCGACTCCGCGAGCGTGCGGGTGTCACGCCCCCGCACGATGAGGGTGGGCACCGCGATGGAGCGCAGCGCCCGCCACATGCCCACGGGCGTCGTCTCGAAGACGCGGGCCTCCCAGGCACGGGGGATGGTCAGCCGGAACCCGCCTTCGGGTGCCTCGGTCAGTCCGTGCGTGAGGTAGTCCTGGAAGCACTCCGGGTCGAAGCTCTGGAACAGGGGCTTCTTGCGGTAGCTCGTGGCGGCCTCCTCGCGAGAGTTCCAGTGCTCCCGCCGACGCCACGCGAAGCTCGCGGGAGGCACACGACTGCGCTGGCCCAGCAGCGTCAGCACGTCGAGCGCCAGCTTGCGCATCCCCGAGAACAACACGGGGTCCAGCGTGACGATGGCTCGGAAGAGGCCGGGGTCCTTCACGGACGCGAGCAGCGTCGCCACGCCGCCCATGCTGTGCCCCACGCCGACGACGCCCTCCAGCCCGGCGGCGCGCAGGGCCTGCGCCAGTTCGTCCGCCATGTCGTTCCAGGTCCGCATGGACAGCGGGTCCGAGCCCGGCACGAGGCAACGGCTCCGCACCGAGACGACGTGGTAGCGCGTCTTCAGGCGCTCGATGAGCTTGCGGTAGGTGCCCGGCGGAAAGCCGTTGGCGTGCGCCAGGTGCAGCACGGGGCCGGTGCCGCCCCAGTCATCCAGTTGAAGGGCCTTGCTCATGGCCCTGTCCGGATACCGCGAACCGCGCCCGCTGTCTCGCGCCCCGGACGCGTGGACCGGGTGCGAGGCACTCACAGCGGGGGCCGCCAGCCGTCCTGGAGTGGCCGGAGCCCCCCAAGATGCGTCCCCCGTTCAGGAGCCGGTGATGGTCAGGACCGTCGGTCCCACCGTGGCGGTGACTCCCTCCTCCGTGAAACATCCCAGCACCTGGGTCTGAGTGAGCACGAACGTGATGAGCACGCTGGCCCCCTGGAACCGTCCGCCCACCACCGTCCCCGAATAGGTCGCCACCACCTCGCCCAAGGGCCTGACGGTGATGACGACGCTCGTGTCCAGGTTGCTGACCGAGCCGTCACTCCAGTTGAGCTGCGAGTCAAGCCGGTTCGTGCCGCTCACGCAGCTCAACATGCCGGTGCCCTCCGCCACGAATGAGGCCGAGAGGAGTGACAACGGAACCCCGACACACGGGCCGAACGTCCCGTCCCCTGTCGCGGTGATCACCCGGGGCGCGTTCGTCATGCCCGGTGAGTATTGGGCCTGGACGATGCCGGGGCAGGTCAGCAGCACCGGCTCCGCGCTCGCGGGCGCCGCGAAGAGGGCCAGGGTCGCGACGAAGGCGGAGAAAAGCGGGGCGCGGCGAGAACGCAAGACAAGCGGCATGGGAAGGCTCCTCGTCCGCCTTGGACTCTCCCGCGGACGCTCACCTCTTAGCGGTTCGCTTCACCCTCTCCCATTGCACCCTCGTCTCAAGGGACGCGCTCTCACTCCCCCATGCATTCCCTTGCATGAACAGGGATTGAGTACACCCTCCATCGCCAGTGGATTGAATCAGCGCCACCACGGATGGGCCCGCACGCGGGCCCCAAAGATGCGTCCCCTGTTCAGGAGCCGGTGATGGTCAGGACCGTCGGTCCCACCGTGGCGGTGACTCCCTCGGCCGTGAAACATCCCGTCACCTGGGTCTGCGCAAGCACCAACGTCATGAGCACGTTGGCTCCCTGGAACCGTCCGCTCGCCACGGTCCCTGAATAGGCCACCACCACCTCGCCCAAGGGCCTGACGGTGACGAGGATGCTCAGGCTCAGGTTACTGACCGAGCCGTCACTCCAGGTGAGCTGCGAGGACGCCTGGGTCGATCCCGCCAGGCAGCTCAAGGTGCCTGTGCCCCCACCCCCGAACGAGGCCGAGAGGAGTGACAAAGGAACCCCGACACACGGACCGAACGTCCCGCTCACCGCCGTGGTGACCACCTGGGGCGTGTTCGTCATGCCCGGTGAGTATTGGGCCTGGACGATGCCAGGGCAGGTCAGCAGCACCGGCTCCGCGCTCGCAGGCGCCGCGAAGAGGGCCAGGGTCGCGACGAAGGAGGAGAGAAGCGGGGCGAGGCGAGAATGCGAGAAAGGCCGCATGGCGAGGCTCCTCGTCCGCCTTGGACTCTCCCGCGGACGCTCACCTCTTAGCGGTTCGCTTCACCCTCTCCCATTGCACCCTCGTCTCAAGGGACAAGCTCTCACTCCCCCATGCATTCAGACGTCCCGGAGCGGCTGGAGGCCCCCAAGACGCGTCTCCCGCTCAGGAGCCGGTGATGGTCAGGACCGTCGGTCCCACCGTGGCGGTGACGCCCTCCTCCGTGAAACATCCCAGCACCTGGGTCTGAGCGAGCACGAAGGTGATGAGCACGCTGGCCCCCTGGAACCGTCCGCCCACCACCGTCCCCGAATAGGTCGCCACCACCTCGCCCAAGGGCCTGACGGTGATGAGGATGCTCGTGTCCAGGTGGCTGACCGAACCGTCGCTCCAGTTGAGCTGCGCGCCAAGCTGATTCGAGCCCCCCACACAGCTCAACGTGCCCATGCCCCCCGCCACGAATGAGGTCGAGAGGAGTGACAACGGAACCCCGACGCACGGGCCGAACGTCCCGCTCGCCGTCGAGGTGATCATCCGGGGCGCGTTCGTCATGCCCGGTGAGTATTGGGCCTGGACGATGCCGGGGCAGGTCAGCAGCACCGACTCCGCGCTCGCGGGCGCCGCGAACAGCGCCAGGGTCGCGACGAAGGACGAGAACAGCGGAGCGAGGCGAGAATGCGAGAAAGGCCGCATGGCGAGACTCCTCGTCCGCCTTGGACTCTCCCGCGGACGCTCACCTCTTAGCGGTTCGCTTCACCCGCTCCCATTGCACCCTCGTCCCAAGGGACGCGCTCTCACTCGCACGTGCATCAACTTGCATGAGCAGGAATTGAGCGCCCATTCCCTCACACGGAGATTGAATCAACGCCACTGCGGATGGGCCAGCACGCGGGCCTCGACGTCGGGCGTCAACGTCGCGCCATGGGGCGCCCGGGACGACGAGCGCGTCCAGCGCTCCAGCCACCGCGTACCCAACGGCGATGCCAGCGCTTCGCGCCGCGTGGAGGCCACCGTCGTCTCACCCTTGGTCCCCGTGGACGCACCCGCCCCCACGAAGAAGCCGGCCAACAGCAGCGTCACCCGCGTGGGCGTCGCCGCGCTGTAGGTCAACAGCAGCGCGCCCTCGCCATCCTCACGGCAGTGCCGGCGCACCCGCGCGAGCACGCCCTCGGTCCACATGTCCGGGTTCGACGCGGGAGAGAACGGATCGAAATACACCAGGTCCGCCACGGGCAACGCCCCGTCCAGGAACGGCACCGCGTCTCCCAGGTGCAGCCGCCAGCGCAGGCCGTCCTCCTCCCACACGCCGTCACGCATCAGCGCCTCCGCCGCCTGACGAAACGGTTGGAGGAACGGGAAGCCCGCGGCGTCCGCCAGCGCCAGCCGCAGCGGCGCCAGGTCCACCTCGAAGCTGATGACCTCCAGCGTCCGCCGCCGAGCGACCCCCAACTCCCGCGCGCACGTCAGCGCGGCCACCGCGTTGGTGGCGGCCCCCAGGCCCACGTCGTGGATGACGAGCGGCGGGCCCTCCTGGGAGAGCCGCTCCCCCAGCCGGGGCTGCTCCACGTAGAGGCCCAGGGCCTCCTTCCACGGGCCCACCGAGGGGTGCATCACCTCGCCATGGCCCAGGTGCCGCACCGCGCGCGAGCCGTTGCGCAGCGTGACGAGCTCGAAGTCCCCGTCGCGCGGGTTGGCCTCCTCGCTCATCCGACTTCCTTCAGCGTCACCTCGTTCGCGCTCGCCCCTTCCTTCAGGTCCTTGGGCGTGGCGATGGCCACCTTCAGCTCGCGCGCCACCTGCTCGTAGGTGCCGGAGAGAATCCCCGCGCGGATGCGGGCCATCAGCTTCTGGTAGTGCCGCACGTTGTGCACCGACAGGAAGCGCGATCCCAGGTGGTGCTTGCCGCGCATCAGGTGATGCAGATACCCGCGCGTGTAGCGCTTGCACACGTAGCAATCACACTCGGCATCCAGCGGCTCGTCCGCCAGCCGGAACACGTTGCGGGTGATGCGCACCAGGCCCTGGAAGGTGTACGCGTAGCCCTGCTGCGCCATCTTCGTGGGGATGATGCAGTCGAACATGTCCACGCCGCGCAGCACCGCCTCGATGAGGTCCGTCGGCGTACCCACGCCCATCAGGTAGCGCGGCTTGTCCGCCGGCAGCGACGCGGTGGTGCGCAATGTCATCGACTCGCGCTCCGCCTTCGTCTCCCCCACCGCCAGCCCGCCAATGGCGAAGCCGTCGAAGGGCAGCTTCGTCAGGAACTCCGCGCTCTCGTCGCGCAGGTTCGGGAAGACGCCGCCCTGGACGATGCCGAACATCGCCTGGCCCGTGTCCACCTTGGCCTTCGCCGCCAGGCTGCGCACCGCCCACCGGTGCGTGCGCTCCATCGCCTCGCGCGTACCCGCCTCGTCCGTGCGCGAGTCGATGCACACGTCCAGCACCATCATGATTTCGGAGTTGATGGACTGCTGCATGGCGATGCTCGACTCAGGGCTGAGCAGTTGCCGGCTGTTGTCGTAGAAGCTGCGGAAGTGCGCGCCCTTCTCCGTGATGAGCCGGTCCTCCGGCAGGGAGAAGATTTGAAAACCACCCGAGTCGGTGAGCACGCCCCCATCCCACTGCATGAAGGAATGGATGCCGCCAAAGCGCTGGAAGACCTCCGCGCCGGGCCGGAGCATCAGGTGGTACGTGTTCGCCAGCAGGATGCTGGCCCCCGTCTCCTTCACCTCCTCCATGCCCAGATGCCGGAAGGCGGCATGGGTCGCCACCGGCATGAACATGGGCGTGCTGAAGGAGCCGCGCCGGGTGTGAAGCACTCCGGCGCGGGCGCCGGTGGGGTCGGTGGTGAGGAGTTCGAAGCGGACGGCCATGGGCGGGGCCTTATACCCGTCATCCCCGCCCCATGGTCCACCCCTGTCGCCCGTCCCCCCGCCTGCCAGCCGGACGGGGACTCAAGACCCCGCCATTTCAGGGCATTTTTCGTCGCCTGCCGGGCGTTTCATGAGGTCACCGCGAGACGGATGGGTCGCGATTCCACGCAGCCTTGGCCGCTCCGCGTCAATTCCGCTACAACGCGCCCGCCATGTTCAACGTCATCAACGTCTCCAAGGCCTACGGGCCCAAGAAGCTTTTCGAGGAGGTCAACGTCACCTTCTCTCCGGGCCGCCGCTACGGCCTGACCGGCCCCAACGGTGCGGGCAAGTCCACGTTCATGAAGATCCTCGCCGGAGACGAGGAAGCCGACATGGGCAACATCGTCCGGCCGCGCAAGCTGGGCATCCTCCGCCAGGACCACTTCCGCTACGAGGAGGAACGCGTCCTCGACGTCGTGCTCATGGGCAACCTGCCCCTGTGGGCGGCCATGTCGGAGAAGAACAAGCTGTTGGCCAAGTCGGACATCACCGACGAGGACGGCAACCGGCTGGGCGAGCTGGAGGGCGTCATCGCCGAGGAGGATGGCTACTCGGCGGAGAGCGACGCGGCCACGCTGCTGGCGGGCCTGGGAATCGAAGAGGCCTTCCATGAGGGCCCCATGCGGCAGCTGACCGGCGGCCTCAAGCTGCGCGTGTTGCTCGCCCAGGCGCTGTTCGGCAAGCCCGAGGGGCTGCTGCTCGACGAGCCCACGAACAACCTCGATATCGACTCCATCCGCTGGCTGGAGAACTTCCTGCACGAGTACGAGGGCGTGCTCATCACCATCAGCCACGACCGGCACTTCCTCAACTCCATCTGCACGCACATCGCGGACATCGATTACGAGGCCATCATCCAGTACAACGGTGGCTACGACGACATGGTGCGGCAGAAGTCCCAGCTGCGCACCCGCGTGGAGTCCGAGACCGAGGAGAAGAAGAAGAAGATCGCCCAGCTCCAGGACTTCGTGGCGCGCTTCCACGCCGGCACCCGCGCCTCGCAGGTGCAGAGCCGCATCAAGCAGATCGACAAGCTGAAGTCGGACGACCTCAAGCGCTCCAACATCGCGCGGCCGTTCATCCGCTTCGACCAGAAGGTCGTCAGCGGCAAGCAGACGCTCATGGTGGAGGGCATCAGCAAGTCCTTCGACGGCGTGCCCGTCATCCGCCCCTTCAACGCGCTGGTGTGCAAGGGCGAGCGCGTCTGTGTCATCGGCCGCAACGGCGTGGGCAAGTCCACCCTGGTGAGGATGCTCGCCGGGCAGCTCGAGCCGGACACCGGCAAGATTGGCTGGGGCCACCAGGCCTCCGTCGGCTACCTGCCGCAGGACCACCACGGCGTCGTGCGCAAGGGCACCACCTGCTTCGGCTGGCTGCGCGACCTGCACGACAAGCTCACCAACGAAGAGATTTCCGGCGTGCTCGGCCGGATGCTCTTCTCCGGCGAGGAGCGGATGAAGAACACCGACACCCTCTCCGGTGGTGAGACGGTGCGCCTGCTGCTGTCCAAGCTGATGATCATGCAGGACAACGTCCTCGTGCTCGACGAGCCCACCAACCACCTGGACCTGGAGTCCATCTCCGCGCTCGCCGAGGGCCTCCAGAAGTACGAAGGCACCGTCATCGTCGTGACGCATGACCAGGAGCTCATCTCCGAGGTCGCCACGCGCATCTGGTCGCTCGAGGCGGGCCGCGAGGTGCTCGACTTCAACGGACCGTACGCGGAGTTCCGCGAGAAGCACGCGGCCGTCGCGGCCCAGCGCCGCTGACGTGAAGGGCCCGCCTGTCGCTCAGCCCGTCTTCTCCGGCGGGTTGAGCGCGAGGAAGCGGGCGTTGAGGTCCGCGGACATCTGGGCCACGGTGGTGCCTTCCAGGCTCTGCTTCAGCGCGGCCTCCGCGCGGCCGAAGACACCTTCCAGGTAGTCGGCCACGCAGGGGCCAATGGCGCAGTCCGGAGCGGGCCCCACCGGGTGCCTGCCGAACAGCTCCGCGCCCTCCTCCACCGACTCGTAGATGTCCCGAAGGGTGATGTCCTCGGGGCGCCGGGCCAGCGTCACGCCTCCGCGAACGCCCCGCTTCGTCTCCACCAGCCCCGAGCGCGCCAGGTCTCCCAAGAGCCGCCGCACCACGACGGGGTTCGTCTGGATGCTGCGCGCCATCGCCTCGGACGTCAGCGGACCGGCCGCGTCACCGGAGCACTTCGCGAGCATCGCGACGATGTGCGCCGCCATGGTGAATCGGCTGTTCACTCACCCTCCGGGCTGGAATGGAGACTCCGATGGTTACCTATCGCCCGCCCTGACGGCGTGCAACCCGGCATTCCCCGACTGCCGGGCTGCTCGTCCGCTGGGAGCCCCGGGACTCAGGGATTCACGAGTCCAAAGCTACCCGTCCCCACGGCCCAGTCTCCGGCCGCGTGGGTGTCTCCAGAGGTGACACGGCGCAGGGTCGTCTGCTTTCCAGCCGACGCGAAGGCGGGCGCCCAGGCGACGGTGATGTCCCAGGCGGAAGGGGTGGAAGAGTACGTACAGGGGGCACCGCCACACGTCGCGGGTATCCACTGGCCCAGGGACTGGAGCAGCGCGAGGTCCGTCAGGAAGCCAGCGAAGGTGTTGGTCCCAATGGAGACCGCGAGGCCGTCCTGCGTGGCGCCGAAGGGGTCCAGCACGCGCAGCACCCGGTTGCCCGGGAGGAGGCTGAAGGTGGCGCCGCTGTGAAAGTCCCACGCGGTGTCATGCGTCGCGGGATACAGCATCCGGCGATGCTCCATGGGCCCGCTCAGCTCCGAACGGGGCCCCGCCTCGCCCACGGGGTCCGGGTTGAGGTGCATGACGAGGACGTCGCCAGCCTGCACCTCCACGTCGGGGAACGTCGCGAGCGGCTCGGAGCCCCCGTCCTGCATCAGGGTCATGCCCGTCACCGGACCGGACTGGAGCACGACCAACTCCACCAGGTCGCGGTTGAACGACATGTTGGGAGCAACCTCCGTGATTCGCAGCCGCGCGGGCGTCGCGAACCCCCGGAAGGAGGCGGTGTTGTTCGGCGCCTGCACGCCGTCCCCCTTGAGGTCCCGCAGCGTCGCGGCGACCTGGACGCTGTAGCTGCCTCGCGGAGTCTGCGGCGGCGTGGTGACGACCACTTCCTTGGGCGACTGCAGCGTCGCGCCGGTGACGGAGAGCCCGGGGATGGTGATTTGCGCACCGCTGCCCAGGAGGCTGCCCGCATCCAGCCGCCGGTCGAAGCGCACCAGGACGGTCGTCGAGGAGAGCGCGAACGCCCCGAGGACCTTCGGGGGCGGACACGTCTGCGCGGTGAGCTGTTCGGGAACCCAGAGGGAAGGCTGCGTCGACGCGGAGACCGTCCCGAAACGCCACAGCGGAGAGGTGAGCGAGACGTCGCAGCCCTGCACCAGCTCCAGCGAGTCGTTCACCGTCGCCACCATGCGCAGCCGGAGCTGGGCGGCGATGGACGAGTTCGCGGGGACGCCCACCGTCGTCAGGGGCGCCTGCAGGTGGTCCGTGCCCGAGGCGGAGAAGGGGCCACTGATGACGCCGCGCAGGGAGATGAGCTCGGACTCGAAGTTTTCCAGAGCCATGGGCAGGTCGATGGCGCTCACATCCTGCGCCAGCGTCTGCACGGGGAAGTCCCTGGCGAACACGGTGTAGCTGCTGGGGTCGATGGTCGCGCGGCGCAGGCCGTTGCCGGTGCGCACATTGAGCACGCGGACGCCCACCCAGTCTCCCGCCACCGGAGGAGGCGAAACCGCGGAGGGGTTCAACTCCACGAACAGGGCCGGTCCCTCGCGCGTCGCCTGAAGGAAGATGCCCGGGCCGTCATTCGTCAGGTTGCCCACCCCGGGCTTGACGAAGGTGATGATGGCGCCGTCAATGGGCAGTCTCTGCACGTTGCCATCCGCCGCGGCACGCACGGTGGCGATCTGCTGCGACGCGACAGTGGCCACGTCGGGCAATGTGTAGATCTCCTGCCGCCCCAGCTCCTCGTTCCCGACGTTGTCCACCGACTTGAAGTTCACGGTGGTGTTGCGCGCGAGCACGAAGGGCGCGGTGTACAGCGGCGAGCTGCTCGAGACCGCCGTGCCGTCCAGCGTGTAGCGCGTCTCGCCGCACCCCGCGGGGGCATCCGTGCAGGTGAGCCGCACGGTGACGGGGCCGTTGAACGTACCTCCAGGCGGCTCGGCCTGCGTGAGCGGGGCCGACACGTCGAAGGTGTAGACCTGGAGGCGGGACGCTTCCAGGTTGCCGGCGACATCCCTCGACACGAAGCGCAGGCGCGTGTTGGCGGAGAGCGTGAGGGGCGCGGTGTACGGAGTTCCCGTCGTCGGCGTCGGCTCGCTGTCGTCCAGCGTGTACCAGGTCCCCGCGCAGCCGCTGCCCGCGCCGTCGCCGCACGCCAGCGTCACCGTCCGCTGGGTCCGGAACACGCCCCCCTCGGGCTGTGCCACGGTGGTGGGCGCCGTCGGGTCCACCAGGATGGAATAGGTCTCCGTCACCGAGGGACTGACGTTTCCCACGCCATCCACCGCGAGGAAGCGCAGCGTCGTCGTCGCCGAAAGCGCCAGCGGCTCCGTGTAGCGCGGCGAGGTGGTGCCCGGCGCGGTGCCGTTCGTCGTGTAGTGCAGCGCGGAGCAGCCGGAGCCCCCCGTGTCCTCGCAGCGCAGCGTCACGGATTGCGCCGAGAAATAGGCGCCACCCCGAGGCGTCGCGGAGGCGGTGGGCGGCACGGTGTCGATGACGTACGTCTCGATGCCCAGCTCGCCAAGGTTTCCCACCACGTCCACGGCGACGAACACCACCGTGGTGGTGTTGGTGAGCTGAAGAGGGCCGCCGTACGCCTGGGAGTCCATCGTCGGCGTCCTGCCATCCAGCGTGTAGTGGATGCGAGCACAGCCGGAGCCCCCCGCGTCATTGCACGCGAGCGCGACCTGAGTCGGGCCGGCGAACAGTCCCCCCCGAGGCGTGGCGACGGAGTCCGGCCCGGTCATGTCGGCGGTATACAGCGCGGCTCCCGGCGCGGAGGCGTTGCCTGCCCGGTCCAGGGCGATGAAGCGCAGCCGTGCCCCGGCCAGCAACGTGAGCGGCGTCGTATAGAGTCGCGAGGTCTCCAAGGGGATGGCGCCGTCCAGCGTGTAGTGGATTCGGGCGCAGCCGGAGCCCGTGCCGTCGTCACACGTCAGCGTGACGACGAGCGGAACGCCATAAATCCCCGAGCCCGGCGACATGGTGACCTTCGGAGGGTCCGCGTCCACCACGAACTCCGCCGAGCGCGCACTCTCGCTGTTGCCCGCCCGGTCCACGGAGAAGAAGCGCAGCGTGGCGCTGGCCTCCACCATGACGAAGTCCGAGTAGCGGATGGACCGCGTCGTCGGAGCACTGCCATCCAACGTGTAGTACGTGGCCTCGCAGCCGGAGCCCGTCCCGTCAGCACAGGTGAGCGTCACCGTGCGAGGGCTGTTGAAGAGTCCCCCCGCTGGAGAGGCCACGGTGGTGGGCGCGACGGTGTCCGTGGACCCGGGGGGCGTGGGGACGGGATCCGAGCCTCCTCCGCCGCACGCGCTCGTCAGCACCAACGTGCAGAGCACTCCCCACAGAGAACGAGAGAAGAACGACACAAACCGAGGCATCGCGAATCCATGGCATGCGCGTCCACTCCCCGCGAACGGGGAGGAACGGATATCGGGGCTGTCGGGGGAGGGAACGGCGCCGTGTGCCATCCGTGGATGGCACGCACCACCGCCTGATAGCGGAGCCTCGCGGAAGTTTCAAATTCCGGCGGCCCTCCGCGAAGGAGTCCTTCGGTTGGGGCTCAGGGATTCACGAGTCCAAAGGTCCCCGTGCCCACGGCCCAGTCCGAGGCGCTATTGCTGTCTACGGAAGTGACACGGCCCAGGGTGATCTGCTTCCCCGTCGACACGAAGGCCGACGACCAGCTGACGGAGACGCTCCAGGCGGTGGGGAGCGTGGAGTACGTGCAGGGGACACCGCCACAGTTCGTGGGTGACCACTGGCCCTGACCCTGGAGCGTTTGGAGTTCGCCCAGGAAACCGGCGCTGGTGTTGCTCTGAACCGTGACGGCGAGGCCATCCTGGACGGCCCCCTGGGCGTCCCGCACACGCAGCACCCGGTTGCCCGTGGGGAGGCTGACGGTGGCGCCGCTGTGGAAGTCCCACGCGGAGTCATGGTTCGCGGGAAACGCCGCCTGCGGAAACTCCGTGCGCCCGAGCGTCTCTGATTGCGGCCCCGCATCCTCCTGCACGAGGTCTGGATTGAGGTGCATGACGATGACGTCGCCGGCCTGCACTTCCACCTCGGGGAACGTCGCCAGCGGCGCGGGGCCCCCGTCCAGCAACAGCGTCATGCCCCCCACCGAGCCGGACTGCAGCACGCGCAGCTCCACGAGGTCGCGGCCGCCCGTCATGTTGGGCGCGACTTCGGTGATGCGCAGGCGCGCGGAGATCGAGAAGCCTTGGAAGAAACCGCTGTTTGTCGGGGCCTGCACGCCGACGCCCCTCCTGTCCCTCAGCGTCGAGGCGACCTTGAGGTCATAGCCTTGGCGGGGAGTCTGCGGCGCCGTGGTGAGGACCACCTCCGTGGGTGACTGGAGCGTCGCGCCCGTGACGGCGAGCCCGCCAAGGGCGGTGATGGAGAACTGGGCGCCGCTCCCCAGGAGACTGCCCGCATCCAGCCGCCGGTCGAACCGCACCAGGACACTCGTCGCGCTCAGGGCCTTCGTCTCGATGACAGCCGGGGACGGGCACGTCTGCGAGGTGAGCTGCTCGGGGACCCAGAGGGAGGGCTGCGTCGACGCCGAGGCGGACACGTAGTGCCACAGGGGTGAAGTGAGAGAGACCGTGCAACCAGGAGTCAGCTCCACCGTGTCGTTCACCGTCGCCACCATGCGCAGACGGAACTGGGCCGCGCTGGAGGAGCCCACGGGGATGGCCGACGTCGTCAAGGGCGCCTGGATATGGCCCGTGCCGGAGGGAGTGAAGGCGCCGTTGATGACACCTTGCAGCGAGATGAGCTCGGAGTCGAACATGTCCCGCACGAGGGGCAGATCGACGGAACTCACCTCCTGGGCCAGCGTCGCCACGGGGAAGTTCTTGGCGAGCACGGCGTAGCTGCTGGTGTCGATGCTCGCGCGGCGCAGGCCGTTCACGGTGCGCAGGTGATTCACCCGGACACTCACCCAGTCACCCGCCACTGGAGGCGGGACGAGTCCGGCGGGGTTCACCGACACGAAGATGGCCGGCCCCTCCTGCTTCGCCTGGAGGAAGATGCCCGGGCCATCACTCGTGGGGTCGCCCACGCCCGGCTTGACGAAGGTGACGATGGCTCCATTGATGGGCAGCATGGGCTGGGCGCCGTCCGCCGCGCCACGCAGCCAATCGATCTGCGACGAGGCGTTGTTGGCCACATCGGGCAACGTGTAGATCTCCTGCCGCCCCGGTTCCTCGTTCCCGACGTTGTCCACCGACTTGAAGTTCACGGTGGTGTTCCGCCCGAGGACGATGGGCGCGGTGTACAGCGGCGAGCTGCTCGAGACCGCCGTGCCGTCCAGGGTGTAGCGCGTCTCACGGCAGCCCGCGGGCGCATCCGTGCACGTGAGCCGCACGGTGACGGGGCCGTTGAACGTGCCTCCGGGAGGCTCGGCCTGCGTGAGCGGGGCCGTCACGTCGAAGGTGTAGACCTGGAGGCGGGACGCTTCCAGGGTGCCCACCGAATCCCTCGACACGAAGCGAAGGCGCGTGGTGGAGGACAGCGAGATGGGGCCGGTATACGGAGTTCCCGTCGTCGGCGTCGGCTCGCTGTCGTCCAGCGTGTACCAGGTCCCCGCACAGGCGAGGCCCGCGCCGTCGGTGCACACGAGCGTCACCGTCTGCGGGGTCCGGAAGAGGCCGCCCTCGGGCTGAGCCACGGTGGTCGGGGCCAGCATGATGGAATAGGTCTCCGTCACCGTGGCACCGAGGTTTCCGGCACCGTCCACCGCGAGGAAGCGCAGCGTCGTCGACGACGAGAGTGCCAGGGGCTGCGCGTAGCGCGCGGAGGCGGTCGTTGGAGAGGTGCCATCCGTCGTGAAGTGCAGCGCGGAGCAGCCGGAGCCCCCCGTGTCGTCACAGCTCAGCGTCACAGACTGCGCCGAGGAGTAGGTGCCACCCCGAGGCGTCGCGGACGCGGTGGGCGGCACGGTATCGATGACGTACGCCTCCGAGACCGTGGCTCCGAGGTTTCCAGCGCCGTCCACGGCGAGGAAGCGCAGCGTCGTCGACGACGAGAGCGCCAGGGGTTGCCCATAGCGCGCGGAGGCGGTCGTGGGAGTGGTTCCATCCGTCGTGAAGTGCAGCGCGGAGCAGCCGGCGCCCCCGGTGTCCTCGCAGCTCAGCGTCACGGACTGCGCCGAGGAGTAGGAGCCACCCCGAGGCGTCGCGGACGCGGTGGGCGGCACGGTATCGATGACGTACGCCTCCGAGACCACCGGTCCAAGGTTCCCAGCACCGTCCACCGCGAGGAAGCGCAGCGTCGTCGACGACGAGAGCGCCAGGGGTTGCCCATAGCGCGCGGAGGCGGTCGTGGGAGTGGTTCCATCCGTCGTGAAGTGCAGCGCGGAGCAGCCAGCGCCCCCGGTGTCCTCGCAGCTCAGCGTCACGGACTGCGCCGAGGAGTAGGTGCCACCCCGAGGCGTCGCGGAGGCGGTGGGCGGCGCGGTATCGATGACATACGTCTCGATGACCAGGTCCCCGCGGTTCCCCTCCGTGTCCATGGAGAAGAAGCGCACCGTGGTGGTGGTGGTGAGTTGGAGCGGGCCTGCGTACACGGGGGAATCCAGCGTCGGTGCCGTGCCATCCAACGTGTAGCGGGTGCTGGCACAGCCGGAACCGCCCGAGTCATCACACGTGAGCGCCACCTGCATCGGACCGGCGAACACCCCACCCCGAGGGGTGGCGGCGGAGGCAGGCCCGCCCTTGTCGAACGAGTAGAGCTCCGTGCCCTCGCGCGACGCGTTGCCTGCGCGGTCCATGGCGATGAATCGCAGCCGCGCGCCGGCAATCAACGTGAGCGGGGCCGAGTAGAGGGGAGACGTCTCCGAAGGGACAGCGCCGTCCAGCGTGTAGTGGATGCGAGAGCAGCCGGAGCCCGTGCCGTCATCACACGTCAGCGTCACGATGAGCGGAGCATCGTGGGTACCCGAACCCGGAGACGCGGAGACCACCGGAGGGTCCACGTCCACCACGAACTCCGCCGAGCGCGCGCTCTCGCTGTTGCCCGCCCGGTCCACGGAGAAGAAGCGCAGCGTGGCGCTGGCCTCCACCATGACGAAGTCCGAGTAGCGGATGGACCGCGTCGTCGGAGCGCTGCCGTCCAGCGTGTAGTACGTGGCCTCGCAGCCGGAGCCCGTCCCGTCATCACAGGTGAGCGTCACCGTGCGAGGGCTGTTGAAGAGTCCCCCCGCCGGAGAGGCCACGGTGGTGGGCGCGACGGTGTCCGTGGACCCGGGCGGCGTCGGCCCGGGGCCCAACCCCGCGTCGCCACATGCACTCATGAGAACCCCCAGGCAGAGCAATGCCGACAAGGGGCGGATGAGGAACAACACAGTCCGAGACATCAAATATCCATGGCATGCGCGTCCACGCCCCGCTGAGCGGGGGGAACGGATAACGGGGCTGTCGGAGGGGGCGACGGCGACGTGCGACGCCTGAGAGTGACACACCCAGCCGACACATGGCTGAGCCCCGGGAAATATTCAAACCGAGGACGGCCTCCGTGAGCGTCCGTTCCTGGGACTCAAGGACTCGCGACGCCGAGGATTCTGATGTCAGCCGCCTCGTCGTCGGCCGAGTCAATGTTCCCGGCGGAGACTCGCCCCGGGGAAGGGCGGCTCCTCCCCAGCACCCTCCAGGGGCGCGGGAGCCAGGGCCCGGGAGCAGATCTGCGAATTCAATGCGTCGAGGCTCAGCGACCGGTGTTTCGCCGCAGGAAGAAGACGCCCAGGCCCAGGCCCGCGGCCCACTTCGCGGCGGCGGCCAACGGCGTCTGCTGGAGCTTCGGGGGTGCGTCGCTGGCGAGGCCCTGGCCCGTCGCCGGGTCCACCGCCGGACGGAAGTCCCGAGCGCCAGGGATGTCCGCCCCGCCCTGCTCCAACTCCGACTTGGTCGCCAGCACGGCCTTGCCCTGCCCCGGCACGTGCTGTCCCGGCGCCTTCCCCTCCGGCGAGCGCTGCTCGAGGATGGAGTTGATCTCCGCGCCCAGCAGCACCACCTGCGAGGACAGCCACATCCACAGCAGGAGCACGATGACGCCACCGATGGCGCCGTAGTTCACGTCGTACTTGCCGAAGTTGGCCACGTACTTGGAGAAGGCCCACGACGCCGCCACCCAGATGAGCACGCCCACCACGGAGCCCGGGGTGATGAAGCGGAACTTCTGTTTCGCGTTGGGCAGGACGTAATAGAGCACCGCCCACAGGAACATCATCAGCAGGCCCGCCACGGGCAGCCGCAGCCACAGCGCCACCGTGGACGCGGGGTCCGGCAGCTTGCTGGCCAGCGCGGGCGTCGCCACGGCCGCCAGCGCCGCGAAGATGGCCACCGCCGCGGCCACCAGCGTCGTCGTCACCGCGATGAGCCGAAGCTTCCAGACCGGCCGCGTTTCCTCGACGCCGTAGGCCGTGTTCAGTGCGTCCATCAACGCGACGATGCCCCCGGAGGCCGCCCAGATGGCGCCCACACCACCCACCGTCAAGAGCCCCACCGGGTTGCTGTCCGCCAGCGACTGGATGCGCTGCCCCAGGATGGCCGTCACCTCCTTGGGCGCCACCTTCCCCAATTCCTGGATGAGCACCTGGGCCTGGTTGGGGTCGATGATGACGCCCGCCAGCGACACGAGGAACAGGAGGAAGGGGAACAGCGCCAGGATGGCGCGGAACGTCAAGGCCCCGGCGACGTCGCTCACATCGTCGCGTTTCCACTCGTCCTTCAGGAGCTTGAAGAACTCCCACCACCCCATCCCCTTGCCTGGCAGGACCATCTCGCCCCCTCACCCATGTAAGCCCTGGGGAAGATGGCCATGCGGACCCTCGGTGGCGCCCCTGCCCCAATGGGCAGCCTCCCTGGCCGCTCCACCCTCGGGGGGCCGTCTTCCTGAAAAACATTTCATCCGGTAAAAAACACCCGGCGCCCGTTTTCCGCCCTACCCGGGCAGACGGGACCTCACCGCCTCAGCCCGCCCCGAGGACGCAATGTTCGTCGCCTCTCTCCTGAGTGTCAGCCTGGCGCTGGTCGCCAGCGCGACACCCGGCGCTTCACCGGAAGCCCGCGCCGAGGCCCCGGCCCACACCCTCTGGCTCATCCAGCCCATGTATCCAGGGCAGGACGCCCTGGTGAAGCGGACCGAGGAAGGCATCACCGGCCTGCTGCCGGGGGACGTGAAGCCTCGACAGGTCGTCGGCGTGGGGGCGCTGGCCTCGCACCTCCAGGGCCGGGAAGGAGACCTGGGCTGTCTGGCCGGCGGCGCCCGGTGTCGGGAGCCCCTGGGGACCTATCTGGCGTCGCTCGGCCTGGAGCGCGTGGTGCTGGTGCGGGTGGGCCAGGACGACGCCGGCTACCGCTTCCGCGCCGTCAGCGTGCGCTCGGAGAGCGGCGCACGCGCGGAGGCGGAGACGAGCAACCCCGCCTTCGAGAAGGCCCTGGCCGGCGTGCTGGTGAAGTTCCTGTCCCTCAACGCGCTGGTGGAAGCGGTGTCGGTGCCCGCGGGCGCCACGGTGTTCATCGACGGGGTGAAGATGGGCGTCACGCCGTACGCCACGGAGGTGCTGCCCGGCGAGCACACGTTCCGCTTCGAACTGGCCTCGCACCTGCCCAGGGAAGAGACGCGCGTGGTGGGCTCGCGTGAGCAGGTGAAGCTGCGGCCGGCCCTGGAGAAGGTGCCCGCGCGGCTGGTGGTGAAGGTCCTGCCGGAGGGCACGGAGATCTCCGTGGACGGCGCCGTGGTGGGCAAGGACGCGGTGGACCAGGGCATCCAACCCGGCTCACGCACCCTGCGACTGGCGCGAGAGGGCTACGAGCCGCAGGAAGTCCAGGCGGAGATTGCCCCGGGCGCGACGTACACGCTGGAGCGGGAGCTGAAGCCCACGTCGATGCAGGCCTTCAAGCTGGCCATGAAGCGGCGGCAGGAGGCCACCATGGCGCGGCAGAGCTACCTGGAGGCGGCCTACGAGTTCACCAGCCTCACGTCCGACACGCTGACCGCGCAGCCGGTGAAGACGGAGGGCGGGCTGAGCGACGTGCGCGGCAACGGCGTGCGCGCGCCGGGCTCGCGGCGGCTGCGAGGGCTGGGCCTGGAGTACGGACGCTACGGCCAGTACTTCGGCGTCATGCTGGTGGGCGCCACCTGGTACTCCACCGGCGACGTCTGGACGATGGGCGTCAACGTCCCGCAGGACGTGCAGAACCCGAACGTGGCCGGGCTCACGCAGGTCGACACCAAGGTCCAGATGGTGTCGCTGCGAGCATTGCAACCGCAACTGAGATACGTGTTGGGCCCGGTGTCCTTCGCCATCCAGGCGGGTCTCGATTTGCGCGGCGCGCTCGCGAAGGAGGAGGACGACGGCTCCGGCAACTCGCCCCGCTTCGAGGACGGCCTCTACGCGCTGGACCTGCACGCGTCCGGACAGGCCTCCGCGCGAGTCTTCGTCTACGAGGGGCTGTACGCCTCCGTGGCGTACCAGCGGGGCTTCTCGTTGCTGGGGAAGATCGCCGGGACGAGCAACTTCCGTGGAGGGGTGGGCTATGCATTCTGAGTCGCGTCGACTGCTGCTGACGTGCGCGCTTTTGGTGTGGGGCACGGCCAGTGCCGCGCCGCTCGTGGGCCCCTCGGTGGGCAACGCCGACGCGCTCGTCGCCGAGGGCACGAAGCTCTACAACAAGCGCAAGTACGCGGAGGCCTCGCGCGTGTTCCTCCAGGCCACGCGCGCCAATCCCTCGCTGCTGCCCGCCTACCTGGGCCTGGGCCGCGCGCGCATGGGGGCCAAGGAGACGGCGGGCGCGTGCGCCGCGTACCGCGCCTGGCTCAAGAGCGCCCCGGACATCCAGGAGCGTCCCAAGGCGAAGGGCGAGCTTGAGCTGTGCGAGCGCCAGCTCAAGGCCGCGCGCAAGAAGAAGAAGAAGGGCCCGGTGCCGGCGGACATGACGGCGCGGCACGTGGAGCTGAAGGCCGACTTCTTCGAGGCGCTGGAGGCCGGCACGCTCGCGGGCCCGGCGGGCGCGGGCGAACACCTGCGCACCCTGGTGACCGCGGACTACCTGGGCGTGGACCTGGCGGAGATGGGCACGCGCCTGAGCACCGCGAGCCGCGCCTCCGCGGAGGACGTGCACCAGCGCGCGCTGAAGGGCGAGGCGCTGACGACGGAGCAACTGCGCACCGGCCGGGAGCTGCTGGACTGGGCGAAGGACTCGGGAGAAGCGGCGCCCCAGGCGCCCGCGCAGGGCCTGTTCCTGGAGGGGCTGGTTGCGCTCCAGGGCAATGACTCCAAGGGCGCCGAGGGACTGTTCGCGAAGGCGGCCTCGGCGGCGCCGGGCGTGACGGAGTACCGGGTGTGGCGCGCGGCGGCGCTCCAGCGCGCGGGGGACCTGAGAGGTGCCCTGGCGGTGATGGAGGCGGAGCTGCCGGAGGACCCTCGCACGGACCTGCTCCGCGCGGCGGTGGCGCAGCGCACGTCGAAGGAGGACGGCGCGCGCGAGCTGGAGCGCCTGCTCTTCCAGCGCTACGCCGCGCCCCCGTCACGCTGACGTCGCACCCACCTCGCGGTCAGGAAGGACTTGGATGGCCCTCTTCATCTGTCAGCGGTGCGAGACGGAGCACGACACCTGGGGCGGCGCCTGCCCGAGCTGTGGAAGCACCGAGCAGCTGAAGGTCGCGCCGCAGGTGGACCGGATGCTGGGCCGCACGGTGGCGGGCCGCTACCGCGTGCTCAAGCGGTTGGGCCAGGGCGGCATGGGCTCCGTGTACCTGGCGGAGCAGGTGGGCATTGGCCAGCAGGTCGCGATGAAGTTCCTCAACAGCGGCCTGTCGTTGGACCCGGACGTCGCGCGGCGCTTCCTCAACGAAGCGAAGAGCTACGCCCGCGTGGGGCACCCCAACGCGGTGACGTTGCACGACTTCGGCCAGGACGAGGAGGGCAGCCTCTACATCTCCATGGAGTACGTGGAGGGTGATGACCTCAAGCGCCTGCTCGCGAACGTGGGCCGGCTGAGCCTCCATGAAGCCGGAGACATCATCCTCCAGGTCGCGGACGTGCTGGCGTACGCGCACGCGCGCGGCGTGGTGCACCGGGACCTCAAGCCGGAGAACGTGATGGTCCGGCAGGGCATGCGCGGCTGGCACGTCAAGGTGCTGGACTTCGGCATCGCCCGCATCGCCGACGGGGCCACGCGCCTCACGGCGCAGGGCGCGGTGGCCGGCACGCCCCGGTACATGTCCCCCGAGCAGGCCATGGGCCAGGACGTGGACGCGCGCGCGGACATCTACGCGGTGGGCGTGGTGCTCTTCGAGCTGCTTACCGGCGTGCAGCCGTTCGACGGAACGAGCGTCGCGGACATCATGCAGAAGCAGGTGCATCAGCCCATTCCCCGGCTGGTGGACGTGGTGCCGGACCTGGACATGCCCGCGCTCGACGCGGTCATCCAGAAGGCCACCGCGAAGAAGCGCGTGGAGCGCTACATGACGATGGAGGCGTTCGCCGCGGACCTGAGCAACGCGCTGCCCACCATGTCCGGTCGGCCCGCCATCAGCGGCGTCAGCCCCGTGGTGAAGCCAGGCGCGGCCGAGGAGTCCTCGCCGGGCACCATGCTCTACGGCGACGGCACCGAGGACACGATGTTGCGCGGCGCCGCCGTGTCGACGCCGCCTCCCATCGACCCGGGCCTCTACAACACGGGCCGCGTGGCGCCCATCCAGCTCACGCAGCCCGCGCCAGGAATGCCCGAGCTTCCGCAACGCACGGCGCGCGACGGGTTCGACAAGACGGCGCACGCAGCCTCTCCCTACGCGCCGCCACCGAGCGGTCGCCCGGGCTGGGTGCTGGCCCTGAGCGTCGCGGGCGCGCTGCTCGCCGGTGGCTTCGGCGTGATTGCCCTGCGGGGCCCGCCTCCGGGTGACGGCCAGGGACCTCCGGGCCCCCACGGCATGGGAGACATGGGGCACCCTCCTCCCCATCCTCCGCCTCACGGCCCGCCTCCGCGTCCCCCGCCCCCTCGAGGTCCACCACCCGCCGAGGAAGGCCCCCCGCCCCACGAGCCCAGCGCGGAGCATGCCCCGCCCCCCACCGAGGGTGTCGCGGCGGGAGCGGGCGATTCGGCCCTGGAGCGTCAGAAGGAGCGCGCGCTGGATCGACTCATCGATATCGGCGACGACTTCACGAACGGGGAGCTGGCCAAGGCCTCGGAGAAGTTCGCGCTGGCCAAGAGCATGGGCCTGGACTCTGTCGAGCCGAAGCTCGCGGAGCTGGGAGGCAAGATTGAGGACGTGACGAAGCGGCTGTCACGGGCCCGCGCGCGCGAGGAACAGGGCAACTGCGAGGAGGCCATCAAGCTCTACGGGGCCGTGTCACGGGACTATCCGCGGCTCGCCGATGCACAGCGTGGCATGGCGCGGTGCCGCCAGATGCTGCCACCGGACGTCTCCGAGTAGCGGAAGGCGTCCCACCCAAGTCCGCTCACGCAAAGGCGTGGCCCGTGAGGAAGCCACGCATCGGAGCGGACCGGGGAGCGCCAGGTCAGCGCGCGGAGCAACGACTACTCAAGGCTACAGCCGGGGATGCAGTGACGCACGTTGATGAGCGTCCTCGTCCCGGAGATGTTCGACTGACAGGCCGCGTACTGCGTCGCCGGCTGACCGGGCAGACGCGTCGACCCGCACTTCAGGACGCAGGCCTGCACGTTCTCCACCCAGTAGATGAGCGTGTCGCCGCTCGCGCAGGACGGCGGGTAGCCGATGCCCTGCTCCACGCTGCTCACGGGGGCCTGCGTCTCGGGGGCGTCCGCCGTCGGCTCGCCTCCTCCGCAAGCCAGGAGGGACAGGGAGAAGCAGGCGGTCAGCGCGGCGAGGATTCGGGGGGCGTTCATGGAGGACTCCTGAGCCAGAGATGGAACTCCAGCATCATGCATAAGCCCTGACTTCCGATGAAGTCCCTCCCGCGTCCGAAATCTGCTGTCACAAATCTCCGCTGCATCAAGGCGCCCCCGAACGCCAGGGCGCCTCACCCGCCCGTGGTGGGCGCGGGTCTCGCGTCGTCGGACAGCCGGGCGTGGACCTGGGAGAGCAGCTCGTAGGAGCGCAGTCGCGCGGTGTGGTCGAAGATCTGCGCGGTGACCATGAGTTCGTCGGGCTGGGTTTCGGCGATGAAGGAGCGCAGTCCCTCTCCCACCTGCTCGGGGTCGCCGACGATGGAGCACGCGAGCATGGACTCGACCTCCGCCAGCTCATACTCGGTGATGCGCCCGTCCATCGTCTCCACGGGGGCTGGAAGCAGTCCCGGCCGGCCGCGCCGCAGGTTGACGAAGGCTTGCAGCAGCGACGTGAAGAGGCGCTGGGCCTGGGCCTCGGTGTCGGCGGCGAAGACGTTGATGCCGAGCATGGCATAGGGCTTCTGGAGGACCTCGGACGGGCGGAACTGGCTGCGATACAGGCGCAGGGCGGTCATCATCTGCTGCGGCGCGAAGTGCGAGGCGAACGCGAAGGGCAGGCCCATGGCGGCGGCGAGCTGCGCGCTGAAGAGGCTGGAGCCCAACAGCCACAGCGGCACCTTGAGGCCCATGCCCGGCACGGCGCGCACGGCCTGATGGGGCTCCGGCTCCTGGAAGTAGGCCTGCAGTTCTGCGACGTCCTGGGGAAACGCGTCGGAGGAGTCCACGCGGCTGCGCCGCAGGGCGGAGGCGGTGCGCTGGTCCGTTCCGGGAGCGCGGCCCAGGCCCAGGTCGATGCGACCGGGATACAGCGTCTCCAGCGTGCCGAACTGCTCGGCGATGACGAGCGGCGAGTGGTTGGGGAGCATGATGCCGCCCGCGCCCACGCGGATGGTGGAGGTGCCCTGCGCGACATGGCCGATGACGACGGCGGTGGCCGCGCTGGCGATGCCCGTCATGTTGTGGTGCTCGGCCAGCCAGAAGCGCTGATAGCCCCAGCGCTCCACATGGCGGGCCAGGTCCAGCGTGCAGCGCAGGGCGTCACCGGCGTCACTGCCCTGGCGGATGGGGGAGAGGTCGAGAACGGAGAAGGGAATCATCGAGGGACCCCAGGGCATGCACGCGGAACGGAGGACGGGCCCGTCCCGTCCCGGGCGGCACCACCCCCGGCGTCCCAGCGTTAACCGTGGGCCCCCGGGAGCGCACGGGAAACGCGGGAGGGCTCGGACGCTCCCTCGTCACCGGGCCGTGAAGCGGTGTGGCGCGAGGCCCGGTAGACTCCCGGCGCCATGCGCGAGGTCAGCCAGCGGGAGATGGTGGAGCAGCTCCGGTCCCTGGGCGTCCGCGAGGGAGGCGTGCTCCTGGTCCACACGTCCTTCAAGGCGGTGCGGCCCGTCGAGGGAGGCCCTCTCGGGTTGATTGGCGCCCTGCGCGCGGCGCTCGGGCGTGACGGCACCCTGGTCATGCCCACGATGACCGATGGCGAGACGGTGTTCGACCCCGCGTCCACGCCGACGACGGACATGGGCATCACCGCGGAGCTGTTCTGGCGACAGCCCGGAGTCTCACGAAGCACGCATCCGGGAGGCTCGTTCGCCGCCGAGGGCCCGCATGCGGCGGTCATCTGTCGGCCGCAACCGCTCTCCCCTCCGCACGGCCCCGACAGCCCGGTGGGCCGGGTTCACGACCTGGACGGACAGGTCCTCCTGCTCGGGGTGACGCAGGGGGAGAACACGACGCTGCATCTGGCGGAGGCCCTCGCGAAGGTGCCCTACTCCGTCTCCCATCCCTGTGTCGTCGAGGTCGATGGCGTGGCGCGCACGGTGATGATCGCCGAGACGGACCACTGCTGTCGGAACTTCCGGCTCGCCGACGACTGGCTTCGGGCCCGGGGCCTCCAGCGCGAGGGGAACGTCGGAAACGCCGACGCACGGCTGTTCGACGCGCGGGCGCTCGTGGACCTCGCTGTGGCCCACCTTGCCTCGGCGCCGCTCACCTTCCTCTGTCCTCCGGACGCCGGCTGCGAGGAATGCGACGTCGCCCGCACGAGCGTCACCGGCGTCGAGACCTGACCGCGCCGAGGAAGCGTCATCCGGCGAAAGGGTGGGTCCGACTCCGGGGCCGAACTGAGCACCGGAGATCAGCACGGGTGTTGCCGGCGCGACGGGCCCGAGGGCGTGCGCGAAATGCACGTGCCTCGCATGCGCGGCTTGCCTCAATAGCAGCGCGCCTTGAAGCGCGTCAGCATTGGGGGATGGGATGAACAAGACTCACGGGCATGTCGGCTGGGTATTCCTCGCCGCGGCCATGGCCACATCGCAGGTGGCCTGCTCGAAAAGCAACAAGGACAACGGCGACCCGGTCAATCAGAACCAGACGAAGGACGGCCCGGTGGACCAGGGACCCGACCTCCCCCGGCTGACGGGAGGAGACAAGACGCGGGGCGAGCAGGTGTTCCGCTTCGAGACCTTCGGCAACGAGGGCTTCTGGACGGACGCGGTGCGGCTGCCCACGGGCATCGTGGCCGCGAAGCTCACCCCCGTGCAGGCGCTTCAAGCGGGCCTGAGCGTCAACGTGGATGCGCTCGACGCGGCCACGAAGACCGCCGTGGCGAATGAGCTGGCCAGCCAAGGCACCAGCGGCCCCTTGCTCAATGACCCGGCCACCACCCTGCTGCTCATCAACGCCAACGCGGTGATTGGTGTCGTGGTCAAGGACACCAATGGCGACGGCAAGCGCGATGTCGCCAGCGGCGACAAGGTCGGCGTGAGCTGCGCGCTGTGCCATGCCATCACCGATGGCTCGGTGGTGAAGTCTCCGAACAACCTCGGAGGTGGCTCCATCGGCAAGCAGGTGGACGGGCCCACCCCGCACAACCTCAACGTCGGTGGCATTTTCGCGGTCGCCGCCAATACGCGCGCGCTCTACCCGCTGCTCCAGGTGAAGCTCGCCGCCAACGGGAACAAGTCCATTGGCCGGGCGCCGTCGGACCAGGGGCTCACGGAGACGTCCACGGAGGCGCAGGTCGACGCGCTCGTCGGCAACCCGGCCTTCTATCCGCTGGGCACGTTCGACGATGCCCCGGACGGCACGGGAGCGCAGCAGCACATCGCGGCCTTCTTCCGGACGGACCTGGCGGCGCCGTGGGGGACTCCCGGCGACATCGCTCGGCTCGAGAACTTCAACAACCTCGTCTACACCGTGCTGCTGGACCCGACGAGCCTGGTGACGCCGGATGGCCGCGCGTTCCTCCGGGCCCTGGGCGGCGTGGCCGCGGGCAACGAGCTGGCGGATGACTACCTCACCATCCTCAAGGACACCCAGGTCAAGGGGAAGGGAGGCGTGGTGGGCGAGGGCTTCCCGTACATCACCGCGACGCAGGTCTCCGACAAGGCGGGAACGGAAGAGGCGCCCGTGGGCCTGCGCGTGAACGAGGACGCGCTGCGGGACTTGAATGCGTACACCGACAGCCTCGCCGCGCCCGCGCCGGGGACTTTTGACGCCACCCTGGCCGCGCGAGGCAAGGAGCAGTTCACCGCGCGCTGCACCAACTGCCACAATGTGGACCAGGGCAAGCGCGTCCCGTCCTTCATCGTGCCGATGAAGAGCATCTTCCCGGGCTACAACCCGACGGTGATAGCCCAGCGTCCGGAGGAAGCGGGCGTGCGCCCCATCGCCTTCGCGCCCATCCAGGACGACCCGGCCAGCATCTTCGACGACAAGACGGTGGTGGTGGAGGCCAGCCGGCGAGGAGAGCCGCGGGGCTCCGCCATGCCGCTCCTGCTCGACCTGGGGCGCAAGGACCGCTTCCTCCATGACAGCTCCGTGGTGGGGCTGGCGTCGCTGCTGGACCCGGCACGGGGAGACAAGGCGCCCCACGCCGTCTACGTCCCGGATGCGGCGCAGCGCGCGGAGTTGGTCGAGTTCCTGAAGAGCCTGTAGGCGCCAGGGAGCGGCCGGACGCCCCGCCACGTTTCTCCGACGGGGCCTCAGTCCTCTTCCATGTCCCGCTTCATCCTCGCCAGCAGGCTCACTGCCTCCATCGCATAGGGGGAGATCCACCGGTCGTGGATCTCCTTGAAGGGCGCGGCGTTGAGGTAGTTCCACCGCGTGCGGCCCTCCCGCACGGCGATGACCAGGCCCGCCCGCTCGAGAACTCCAAGGTGCTGCATCACCGTGCACCGGTCCAGGGACGCCGCGAAGTGCTCACACAGGTCACCCGTGGTCCGGGGCGCGGCCTTCAACAGGTCCAACATCGCCCGCCGTCGCGCGTCCGCCAGCGCCTTGAAAATTTGGTCGTCCCTGGCTTCGCTCGACATGTTATAAAAATATAACATGTATTGAAGTGGAACCCCAACGGGAGAATCCTCATGGAGCCGAAGTTCCAGGTGCAGTTGAAGATCCAGAAGCCGGTGGCCGAGGTCTTCGACGGTGTCGTCAACCCCAAGAAGCTGAGCGGGTACTTCGTGCAGGCGGCCAGTGCGCCCCTGGTGGAAGGCACGACGGTGAAGTGGCGGTTCGCGGAGGCCCCCGGCGAGCACGACGTCATCGTCCGCACGGTGGCCAGGGACGAGCGCATCGTCTTCGAGTGGGAAGCGGCGGGCGGTGGCTACAACACCCGCGTGGAGATGCTCTTCAAGCCCATCGATGCGCGGAGCACGCTGGTGCAGATCCGCGAGTCCGGCTGGAAGGAGGACGCCCAGGGAATCGAAGCGTCCTACGACAACTGTGGCGGCTGGATGCACATGATGCTGTGTCTCAAGGCGTACCTCGAGTTCGGCATCAACCTGCGCGCGGGTGGCGCCTACTGAGGGAGCCCCCCGAGCTGCCCTCGCCCCGGGCTACAGCGAGGGCAGCACCGGCGCGTCCTTGAGTCGGGGCGCGCGCAAATCCTTGGGTGACAGCAACGGCTCGGGCACCGGCCAGGGGATGGCGAGGTCCGGGTCGTTCCAGGCGATGCAGCGCTCCGTCTCCGGCGCGTAGAGCGTGGTGCACTTGTAATGGAAGTCGGCGGTGGCGCTCGTCACGCAGAAGCCGTGGGCGAAGCCCGGCGGAATCCAGAGCTGACGCCGGTTCTCCGCGGACAGCTCCACCGCCACCCACTGGCCGAATGTCGGCGAGCCGCGACGGACGTCGACGGCGACGTCGTACACGCTGCCCGCGAACACCTGCACCAGCTTCCCCTGCCCCTGCGGCTCCTGGAAGTGCAGCCCACGCAGCGTGCCCCGCGCCGAGCGCGAGTAGTTGTCCTGGACGAAGGGCCCGGGGATGCCGACGTCCGCGTAGCGCTTCTCGTGGAACAGCTCCATGAAGAAGCCCCGGTCGTCACCGAAGACCTTCGGCTCCACCAGCAACAGCTCCGGAATCTCCAGCGGCGTCACCTTCATGACACCGCGCCCCGGTTCTCCGCGACGGACATCAGATATTGCCCGTACTCGTTCTTGAGCATCGGCTCCGCCAGCGTCACCAATTGCTTCGCGTCGATGTAGCCCATCCGGTACGCAATCTCCTCCGGGCACGACACCTTGAGGCCCTGGCGCCGCTCGATGATCTCGATGAAGTTGGATGCCTCCATGAGCGAGCTGTGCGTCCCTGTGTCCAGCCATGCGTACCCGCGCCCCATCAGCTCCACGTTCAGCTGACCGCGACGCAGGTACTCCGCGTTCACGTCGGTGATCTCCAGCTCGCCCCGCTTGCTCGGTTTGAGCGCGGCGGCGATGTCGAGCACCTGGTTGTCGTAGAAGTAGAGCCCGGTGACGGCGTAGTTCGACTTCGGCTTGAGCGGCTTCTCTTCCAGGCTCACCGCGCGGTTGCTCGCGTCCAACTCCACCACGCCGTAGCGCTCCGGGTCCTTCACGTAATAGCCGAACACGGTGGCGCCCGCCGCGCGCCGCGCCGCTCCGCGCACCAGGCTGCTCAGCCCGTGCCCGTAGAAGATGTTGTCGCCCAGGATGAGTGACACGGGGTCCTTGCCCACGAAGTCACGGCCGATGATGAAGGCCTGCGCCAGGCCCTCCGGGCGGGGCTGCTCCGCGTACTCGAAGCGCATCCCCCACTGCGTGCCATCCGACAGCAGCTCCCGGAAGCGCGGCAGGTCCTGCGGCGTGGAGATGATGAGCACGTCGCGGATGCCCGCCAGCATCAGCGTGCTGAGCGGGTAGTAGATCATCGGCTTGTCATGCACCGGCAACAGCTGCTTGCTGACCACCCGGGTCAGTGGGTACAGCCGCGTGCCCGAGCCGCCGGCGAGGATGATGCCCTTCATGTCCACCTCTCGAAGTCAGTGCCCGCGCGCGGCCTTCCACGTCGCGTGGAAGCGCGCGAGCGATTCGGCCAGTTCCAGGGGTTTCGCCGCCAGCTCGCCACGGACCCTGTCCGTCTTGAGCCCGCCCTTCAGCGGACGGGGACTGGGCAGCTTCAGCTCCGCCATGCGCGTGGGGACGATGAGCTTCGCGTCGAACCCGAACACCTCGCACAGCGCCCGGCCGTAGGCCACGCGGTCCACGACGGTGCCGCCGCAGGTGTTCCACACGCCACCGAGCTTGCGCTCGCCCAGCTCCACCAGCATCGCCGCCACGTTGTCCGCCAGGCTGGGCGAGACGACCTGGTCCTCGAACAGCCGCGCGGGCTGCCCCTTCTCCAGGGTCATCACCAGCCACGCGCCGAAGTTGAGCCGCCCCTCCACCGGAGGCCAGCCATACACCACCGCCGTCCGGGCGATGGCGCAGCCGGGCGCGAGCACCCGAGCCGCCTGTTCGCCCATGTGCTTCGTCACCGCGTAGACGCCGCGCGGGTTGGGGATGGAGGCTTCGTCGTAGGGGCCCGCGTCACCGTCGAAGACGTAGTCCGTGGACACGTGCACCAGGTGCGCCCCGGCCTTGCGTGCCCCGCGAGCCACCGCCGCCGTCGCGTTCACGTTGCCCGCGTAGGCCGCCTCCGGGTCCTTCTCGCAGGCGTCCACTTCCGTCATGGAGGCGCAGTGGATGACCACTTCGGGCGCGGCGGCTTCCATCGCCGCGGCGACCTCCGCCTCGCGCGTCAGGTCCACCGACACGTAGCCGTACTCGCCGCCCGTGCGCCGGGGGCCTCGGCCGAAGCCCACCACCGTGTGTCCCCGCTGCTCCAGCAGCACACAGGCGCGGCTTCCCACCAGTCCGTTGGAGCCCGTGACGAGCACGCGCATGTCACGCCCTCCCTTGGAGACGACCGCGGTACTGCGTCTCGAAGTACTGCCGATACGCGCCGCTCATCACCCGCTCCCACCACGCGGGGTGGTCCACGTACCAGCGCACCGTCTCCGCCAGGCCCTGCTCGAAGGTGTGCGCGGGCGTCCAGCCCAGCTCCGCGCGAATCTTCGACGGGTCGATGGCATAGCGCCGGTCATGCCCCGGCCGGTCCTTCACGTACTGGATGAGCGACTCCGGCTTGCCCACCAGCCCGAGGATGGCCTTCACGATGTCGATGTTGCGCCGCTCCGCCCCGCCGCCGATGTTGTACACCTCGCCCGCGCGGCCCTGCTCCAGCGCGCGCAGCAACGCCTGGCAGTGGTCCTCCACGTGCAGCCAGTCGCGCACGTTCGCGCCGTCGCCATACACGGGCAGCGGCTTGTCATGCAGCGCGTTGACCACCATGAGCGGAATCAACTTCTCCGGGAACTGGTAACGCCCGTAGTTGTTCGAGCACCGCGTCACGACGACGTCCATTCCGAACGTGTGGTGGTACGCGAGCGCCACCAGGTCCGAGCTCGTCTTGCTGGCCGAGTACGGGCTGGAGGGCTGGAGCGGCGAGGACTCGGTGAAGGCGCCCGTGGGCCCCAGCGAACCGTAGACCTCGTCGGTGGAGACCATGAGGAAGCGCTTCACGCCCCGCGCGCGGCAGGCCTCCAGCAACCGCTGGGTGCCCAGCACGTTGGTGGTGATGAACACCTCCGGCCCCAGGATGGAGCGGTCCACGTGGCTCTCCGCGGCCAGGTGCAGCACGGCGTCGATGGCGTGCGTGGAGAGCAGCTCCTCCATTTGCGCGCGGTCGCCGATGTCGCCTCGGACGAAGACATGGCGGGGGTCGCCCTCGAGGTCCGACAGATTCTCCAGGTTGCCCGCGTACGTGAGCAGGTCGAGGTTGACCACCGTCCACTCGGGTCGCTCGCGTCGCAGGTACCTCACGAGGTTGGAGCCGATGAAGCCACACCCTCCTGTCACCAATACGTTCATGTGCCGCGGGCCTCGAGTGCTCAGAGAGGGTGCCTGCGTATCGGAGGGGTCGTCGACGGTCAAGGCGCCAGGGGCCTCGGGCTTGTGTGCTCCCCCTCGCGGCGCTAAGGGAGCCGGGCGTGAACGCATCCAGACGCAGCTCCCCCACGTCGGGTCCCCGGGAAGTCCATCAGCTCCTGCCACGACTCGCGTGGGGAGACGCGGTGGGCAACCAGGTGCGTTACCTCCAGGGCCTCTTGCGCAGCTGGGGCTTCGCCTCGGAAATCTACGCCGAGGACTGGGATGACGCCTGCAAGGACCAGGTCCGGCACGTCCGCGAGTACGCGAAGCACGCCCGCCCGGACTCCGTGCTGCTGGTGCATCACAGCTTCCAGTCGCGGCTCGTGCCGCTCATCGTCCGAGCGCCTGGTCGCAAGGTGCTCGTGTACCACAACGTGACGCCTGCCCGGCTGTTCGAGGGGTTCGAGCGCAAGGTGGCCGCCGCATGTGACGCGGCCCGGGACGAGCTGCTCGAACTGCGCCCCCATATCGAGCGGGCGTTCGCCTACTCGCACTTCAGCGCCGAGGAGCTGGTGGCGGCGGGTTACGCGTCGGTGTCGACGCTGCCATTCGCCATCGACTGGAGTGCGTTCGACGCGGAGCCGGACCCCGCGCTGCTCGCGGAGCTGAGCGACGGTTTCGCCAACGTCCTCTTCGTCGGGCGGGCGGTGCCCAGCAAGAAGGTGGATGACGTGCTGCGCGTCTTCACCGCGTACCAGCGGCTGTACCAGCCGCGCAGCCGGCTCGTCGTCGCTGGGTATCTGCATCGGGATGGCGCCTATGGCGCGTACCTGCACGGGCTCAAGGAAGTGCTCGGCGCGGAGCGTGTCCTCTTCCTGGGCCGGGTGAGCGCGGCGCAGCTCTCCGCGTGTTTCGCCACCGCGTCGGCGTATCTCTCCATGAGCCGGCACGAGGGCTTCGGAGTGCCCTTGCTGGAGGCGATGTACCGGAACGTGCCCGTCGTCGCCTATGGCGCGGCGGCTGTCCCGGAGACCCTGGGGGGAGCGGGGCTCGCGACGCTGTCGGATGACCCGGCGGAGGTGGCGGAGCTGCTCGCGGTGCTGGACCGGAGCCCCGGGCTGCGAGCGCAGGTGCTCGAAGCACAGCGAGCACGGCTCCAGGTCCTCTCGCAAGCGCGCGTGGCCGAGCAGGTGCGTGCGGCCTTCGACGCGATGCTGACGTCGAGCGTGACGGAGGCGCCCTCCTCCGTGGCGGCTCGCGAGTCGACAACCGTGGAGCTGGTGTGCCCTGGGTACACCGTGCGACCCGACGACGTGGCGTCGCGCGTGGCGCGTCACCTGGCGGAGAGGCTGCCCGGGGCGAGAGTCCTCGCGCTCCGACCTCGTGGTGCCGAGGCCTCGCTGGAGGTCGCTCCCGAGCAGGTGGAGGGCGTGTCCGTGCGGTACTTCACGCCGGACCAGCCCGTGGGACGAGGGCCTGGAGCGTTGCCCGGCTCGTCGTCGCTGGAGACCGCGGTGCGCGTGTCTTCGGAGGCGGTCATCTTGCTGGGGGTGGATTCTCTCTCGGCCCAGGCGCTCATGCCTCACGTGGGAGCGAGGGCCCTGGGGACGTATACGGCCGAGCATCCGTCGACGGTGGTGGAGCTCGCGCGCCGCCACCTGGGTGACGGGCTGGTGATGATGGAGCCGTCGCGCCCCGAGGAGACAGTCATGACGCTGTTGGAAGGATTCAACTCCGTTCGAGGTGATGCGCGTGCGCGCTGAGGACCTGTTGACCCGTATCCCCTCGTCCGAAGCCGTGGCGAAGGAGACCCAGAAGCTGCCGGAGCCCTCCGCCGAAGCGCGCGAGTCACTGCGCCAGACGCTGGAGGCATCCGCGCGTCCCGCCACTCCCACGCCCTGGCCCGCGCTGCTCCAGGAGGCACGCGGGAAGATGGACAGCCGCTATGCCGGTCCGGTGACGTCACACCGGGGTGGCTTGTCGGGCCCGGCGCTCGTGCTCGCGAAGAAAGCCTTCCGGCTCGTCTTCCAGCCATTCATCAACGAGGCGCTCCGCAAGCAGGTGGAGTTCAACGAGTCCATCCTCGATGCGCTCGCGACCATCCATGACGTCCAGCGCGAGCACGCGCGCACGCAGGCCACCTGGCGGCAAGACGTGGAGCGTCGACTCGCGCGCATCGAGGATTCGGCTCGGAGCCGCGCCTCCCATGAGGCCGCTGGCGGGGTGACTCCCGAGCCGTCGACCACGGAGCGCACGGAGCAGCAGCCGTCCGCACCGACGACGGACGGCGAGGCCGCATCTCCTCCGCACGCCTCGCGGGAGACGGGGAGCGCAGAGACAAGGTCGTCGTCGCCGAAGGCGGACGGCAAGGCCGCATCCCCTCCTCGCGCCTCACGGGAGGCGGCGAGCGCAGCAACAAAGTCGTCTCCGCCTAAGACGGACGGCGAGGCCGCATCCCCTCCGCACGCCTCGCGGGAGACGGTGAGCGCAGAGACCAGGTCGTCCTCGCCGACGACGTATGGCGAGGCCGCATCCCCTCCTCGCGCCTCACGGGAGACGGACAGCACAGACTCATCGTCACGGGCCCCGCGACGACAAGGCGCCAACAACGAGTCTCCCGAGCGCCCCCCTCGTCCGTCGGGTGGCCCCTCTCGTCGCCGCTCTGGTCGGCGCTAGCCTTTCCCCTCGAGGTCTTCGTGCGCATCTGCCTGGTCTCTAGAGAACTCTCTCCCTTTCTCGGGGGCGATATCGGCACGTATGCGTCGCTGATGAGCCGCGCGTTCGTCGAGGCGGGCCATGAGGTGCACGTCCTCACCGCGCCTCATGCGGGCCTCGAACGCGCCGACACGCTGTTGCCCGGCGTCCACGTGCACGCCGTTCGCTCGGAGATGGACTCGGCCTTCGCGGGCGCCTTCCCCTTCGCTCCGATGCGCCACGCCATGGATGTCTATTCATCCCTGCGCGAGCTGCATGCACGCCACGCCTTCGACTTCATCGAGTTCCCCGAGCGTGACTTCGAGGGCTACTTCGCGCTGAGGGCCCGGCGCACGCTGGGACACTTCGCCTCCGCCGTGCTCGCCGTGCGCCTGCACACGCCCACCCGCGAGCTTCGGGCTCTCAACGGCATCTCCCCGTTGGATCTGGACCTAGCCCGGTGGGAGTACATGGAGGACACCTCCGTCCGCGAGGCGGACCTGGTCCTGTCTCCCACGCACGCCCTGCTTGACAAGGTGCGTTCGCGGCTGAAGCTGGAGACCCGAGGCGTCGTCGTTCCCCATCCCTTCCCTCACGACGCCTCGACGCGCTCCGCACACGCGGAGAAAGGCCGACCACAGGTTCTGTACTTCGGCCCGCTGGAGCACCGGAAGGGCGTCCATCTCCTCGTCGACGCGATGCAGGCGCTCTTCGAGCGAGGCGTCAACGCGACGCTCCTCCTCATCGGAGAGGACACTCCGACGGGGCCGGCCGGGCGTTCCATGCGCGCCTCGCTGGAGCGCCGGATTGCTCCCGCGTGGCACGAGCGCATCCAGTTCGAACTCGCGCGCTCCACTCCCGGGCTTGCCGTCGCCCTCGCTGACGCCTCCGTGTGTTGCTTCCCCTCGCTGTGGGAGAACTTCCCCCACCGCTGCCTGGAGGCCATGTCCGCCGGCGCGCTCGTCGTGGGCAGCAACGCGGGAGGCATGGCGGAGCTCATCGAGGACGAGCGCAGTGGACTGCTCTTCCGCACGGGGGATGTGGCCCACCTGGCGGCCACGCTGGAGAAGGCGCTGACCCTCCCCGCCCTGCGCGAGACGGTGCGCCGCGAGGCCCCTGCCCGTGTCGCCAATTACTGCGCCCCCGCGAGCATCGTGAAGCAGGTGGAAGCCGCCGTGGAGTCCGTGGCGGACGTGCGCCACCGCGTGCTTCCCAAGCGTCGCACGCCGAGGTCGGACACCCCGCTCGTGTCGGTGCTGGTGCCCTACTTCAACATGGGGCACTACCTGCCGGAGACACTGCGCTCCATTCGCGCGCAGACCTTCACCGACTACGAGATTGTCCTCGTGGACGACGGCTCCACCGAAGCGGAGAGCATCGAACTGCTCGAGCGGGTCCAGGCCCCGGACCTGCGCATCGTCCGCCAGCGCAATGGCGGGCTGAGCGCTGCACGCAACACCGGGCTGAAGCACGCCCGAGGGCACTACATCCTCCCGCTGGACCCAGACGACCTCATCGCCCCGACGTTCCTGGAGAAGACCGTCGCGGTGATGGAGGGCACGCCAGGGCTGGGCTACGCCACGTCCCTGGTGAACTACTTCGTCGACGACGCCACCCGCGTAACGGGCGGCTGGGTGCCGTGGGGCATGGAGCGCGACGCGCTCTGGGTGGCCAACGTGGCCTCCACGTGTACCGCGCTGATGGAGCGCCGACGCATCGAGGAAGTCGGCGGCTACGACGAGTGGTTCACCGGGTTCGAGGACTGGGACGTCTTCTGCTCGCTCGCGGAGCGTGGGCTCGAAGGCTCCGTCATCCCCGAGAGCCTGTTCTCCTACCGCGTGCGGATGGACTCGATGACGCGGACCTCGCTCGTCTCCGAGCGAGACGGGCTGCTGGCCCACCTGAACCAGAAGCATCCGGGGCTCGCGCTTCATCCCGAGCGCGCGCTTCGCATCCTCCGAGGCGAGGCTCGCAAGCAAGAGGCCCGGCTCCTCGCCCAGGCCGCGGCGGCCATTCCCCGGCCCTTGCTCACCCGGGTCGTCGACCGGCTCAACGGCACGCTCAAGCGCATGGACTTCGTCCACCACACGCTGCGCGGCGCCGTCTCATGGGTGGTGGGTGCGGAGGGCGACTCACGGCCCCTGCGTCACCAGCTCGCGGACCGACTCAGCGGCAAGTCACGACCCGACCGCTGAGCCCGTGGCCCGCCGTGGTGCCCGACTCACGAGGCAGGCACCAGGACGGGTGGCTCAGCGTCGCCCCATGCCCAGCTTGCTGGTGGTCTTCATCACGTGCTTCATCGTGGGGTGGACCACCGGCATCGCCTTGATCGTCCGATTGAGAAGGTCCACCAGCGCGTAGCGCGTGGGGCGTGCCTCCGCGCCTTCCGGCGTCAGGCCACTGGCCGCGAGCTTGAGGAGCCGGTGCATCATCGGCAGGCGCTTCAGCGTGGCGTTGAGGGTGTCCACCACGCCATAGCGCAGCGGCACCTCCCCACTCTCCACCAAGGAAGAGGGCTCCGCGGGCGCCGCGCGGGCCGCGTTGGGGGGCGAGGCCAGGAGCAGGAAGGCCGCCAGTTGGACTCCCGCGGGAAGCGGACGCGCGAGGTTCTGGTGGAGCTGGAAGAGCAGCTCCTGATGCCGGCGTGGATTGACGCCGGAGATCATCGACCCCTTGCGCCGCCTGTAATGGAAGTGGATGGCGTTGGTGACGAGGAAGCGGTGCCCCGCATGCGCCAGGCGCAGGTAGAGGTCCCAGTCCTCGTAGCTCGTCATCTGCTCGTTGTAGCGAATGGTCTCGAACAGCGAGCGGCGCATGAGCGACGTGGCACAGGACAGCCGATTGGCCACCATGCCCAGCGACGGACAGTCACCAATGAAGAGGGCGTAGTCGATGAAGCGCCGCTGCGCCCGCCCGTCGTCGGAGTCGAAGTAGCCCGTGGACGGCACCACCACGTCGAACTCCCGGTGGCGCTCCAGCGCCTCCACCGCCAGGTGGATGAAGGTGGGGCTGATGCAGTCGTCCGCATCCAACGGGAGGATGTAGTCCCCCGTCGCCGCGCGCAGACCGATGTTGCGAGAGGCCGGCAGGCCCCTGTTGACGGGATTGCGGATGAGCTTCACGCCGCTGGAGCCGGAGTGGGCGGCCTCCTCGATGCGGCCGAGCACTTCGTGGTCGAACGCGCCCGTCGAGGCGTCATCCACGATGATGACTTCAATCTCCGGGTAGTTGCTGTCCGCGATGCTCGCCAACGTCTCCGGGAGGAAACGTCCCAGGTTGTGGTTGGTGATGAGGACGCTGACACGAGGAAGGTCGGCATCCACGGGGCGCCGGGCCAATACGGGCTTCGGCCTGAGCGTCCCCCAATACGGAGGCTCCGCCGCCCACTCCACCGGGAGCAGGACCGGAGAGCGCCACGCCCGCTCGATGGCATCCACGAGCCCTTCCACCGAGCCGTCGAACGTGTGGCAGTTCACGCCGTCGATGAAGGGACTCCCCGGTGCGAACGCGACACATGCGCTGTTGAGGACCAGCCTGGCGCCCGCGCCAGAGGCCTCGTAGGCCGTGAGGTTGAGCGACTCATAGTCGGACGGAATGACGACGATGCCGTTGCGCATCAGCGCGTCACGGTCCTTGCCCGGCCCGGTGAACAGGAAGCGCGCGCGCAGGTCCTCCGGAATCAGCGCCTGGATGTAGGAGAGGTACGTTGAGCTGGAGGTATGACAGGCCAGGACGGCCTTCCCTCCGTACTCGGGGAAGCGGCGCATGAACGCGGCGACTCCCCGCACGAACAAGTCGGTCCGCTTGAAGTTCTGGATCTTGGTGACAAAGAGCAGGTCCGGCTCGCCCTCCCCGCGTGGCGGCACCCCGTCCCCCTTCGGAGCCACGGGCGGAAACTCCCGCACGACCTTGTCCAGCCATGGCAGAGGGAAGCCGTAGTACGCGTGGTTGAGCTCGGCGACACCCGGGATGTGGGCAACGACGAGGTCGGCATCCAGCAACGCCTTGCGCTCGAGCTCGTACTGCCCCATGTGCTCCCAGTTCAGCAACTGGCGCTCGAAGGGCACCAGCATCCCGCCCGTCGAGTGCAACCGCACCACCACCTGGGTGCCCTCCAGGCCACAGCCAAGCAGCTTCTCCTGGCTGGCGCAGAAGCCCCAGCCTCGGTAGTCCGGGAACTCGACCGCGTCGAAGCGAACCCCTTCGGCCTCCAGTCGGCGCAGGTGGAGCAGCAGCTCCATCGACTGGGCATGGCAAACGGTATCGGTGAATGCTCCGGGCGGTGGGTAGACACCTCCCTCGTCGAAGCTCGCGTCCCACTCGTGGCGCGCCGCGGCGACATGGGCCTTCACCTTGTCCTGGAAGTAGCTCTCCACCTCACGCGGCTTCACCGTCGTGTACGACGGGAACAGCAGGTGCAGTTCCACATCCAGCTCACGTCGGAGCGAGTCCTCGACGAGGTTGTGGGTGACGCGGCCAATGCCGCCCGCGGTGAAGGGATACAGCTCGTCAGTGACGAGGCAGACACGCCGCGGGCTCATGATTGAATGAACTCCTCGAGGACCTTGACCGCCTCGTTCGTGAGGACCCGCTCGTAGTCCACCATCATCTGGGTGAGTTCCACGGGCGAGCGCTCGCGCAGCGCCACCATCTGCTCGATGGCCGCGGTGACGACCTCCACGGAGTCCACACCGGGGATCTGCGCGAGCCGCTGATAGGGGTGCGAATCCAGCGCGCCCAGGCTGAGCGACCCATACACGCACGGAACACGCAGCGCGAGGGCCTCCAGCCCCGTCATGGGCTGGCACTCCGACAGCGAGGCATTGAGGACGATGTCGCAGCGGCGCACCAACTCGAACAGCTCGGTGCGGCTGGGGCGCGCGACGTGGTGGATGCGCCGGGTGCTCTTCATGACGTCCGGCAGCCGGTAGCTCGCCGTGACGTAGATGTCCTTGATTCGGGAGGACGCCTGACAGGCGAAGAGGTTGGTGAAGAAGTTCTTCCGCCAGTCGTTGGGCGTGGGGATGAGCGCCGCATGCGTGAGGGCGCGCTCCGGCGAAACGCGGTCGGACTCCGCAAGCCTGGGAGGCAGGTTGAGCACGGTCTTCGGGAAGACCTCCGGTGCCAGCAGGTGCATGCCCGGCTTGACCGTCGCCAGCCCGTTGATGACGCCCCGCCGCCGCAGTTCGATGAGCTGCGCGAAGCAATCCAGCTCGAACGAGTAATGGAACTGCGCCGACGAGCCATGCCACAGCGCGAGGATTCGCACAGATGAGCCGAGCGCGCGGCGCAGCAACACGACGAAGTCACGGGCGTTGGAGGAGAAGCCGTGGACGATGATCTGGCGGCAACCGCTGCGCGCGACGATTTCGATGGCGGCTCGCAGCTCTCGCTCGTCCAGCACGCGCTCGGCTGCGATGGCCAGCTTCTGTCCCGGCAGGTATCCGGCGGCGGCGCGGATGCCGTGCCAGTCCTGATGAAAGACATGCATCAGCTTCCCGAACTGGGGCAGGTCGGCGGACCAGCGGGTGTCCAGCGCGGCGTTGAGGATGAAGCCGGGGACCGACGCGGTCGCCGGCACGTGCGGGGCCGGTGCGTCCGGAAACGGCGCACGTGAGGCTCGCAGGCGGGCCAGGTCATCCGACAGCGCCTGAAGCCGCTGGCGGCGCTCGAAGCGCTCGGACTCCACCGCCAGGCGCTCGGTCAGCTCCGCCACCCGCGCCTCGCTGTTCGCGGCGGGCGTCGACAGGGACTTGCTGGCCCTGCCCGCCCACTCCAGCAACCGGGGCATGGCGCGCGCGTGCAGCGCTTCCAACGTCAGCGGCTGGGACTCATCGCGCGGGGCCTCGGGGCCCACGAGCTGGAAGTAGCGCCGGCCATGGCCCGGCTGGCGCTTGAGGACATAGACGTCCTGGTGGTCCACGAGACCCGGCCCGTGGTGCAAATCCCACCCTTCCGGGAGCAGGTCCGCGAAGGCGTGGTGCCAGGAGCCCGGATGACACGAGGGGTCCCACACGCTGGTGGGCATCAGCGGGTTCTCCACCAGCACCAGCATGCCGCCGGGCAGCACCATCTGCCCCATGGTCTCCAGCAGCGCGGGGATGCGCTCGCTCGGGTTGTGCACGAGCGTGGAGACGGAGAAGACGAGGTCGAACCGCCGTCCCCCCACAGCGATGAGCGGGTCGTCCCCGCAGAAGATGCGCTCCTCGACGGGGCGCAGCGAGGCGGGCGGCTCCAGACGCAGCGGCTCCGTCATGGACTCCGAGATGTCGTACCCGTGGTAGCGCACCTGGGAGAGCTGGGAGAGGGAGGTCGCGTGCCGGCCGAAGCCACAGCCAAACTCCAACACGGACAGTGCGCGGTCCAGCCGGCGCTGTTCGGAGCGGATGAGCGCGGTCAGCACACGTTCCTGCTGACCGTACGCGAGGTGCCCCTGCCCTTCGCGGACCCTCACCAGTTCCCGATAGGAGTGGCCGTTGGTCGTCTTCCAGAAATGGAGACTGTCGCGCATCTGGGCCACGTCCCCATTCGGGCCCTCGCTCTTGATGTCTTTGTACATGTGCCGATGTGGAGTTACGCCGCCTGCATGAACCGAAGGAGGGTTGCCAGCGGAGTTCCCGCAGCAGCGCAACCATTCCCATGCCTGGCGGCAGTCAGGCAAGAGACGCGCTGAAAGTGAAGGGTAAAAGCGACCGGGGAGGACCCTGGACGCATTGGAGTTTTCTTCATTCTCGGCTATCCGCCCGGCCTCTCACCAGCCAGGCGGGCCCAGAGTGACCTCTTTCACTCGGCGGCCGAGCGGGCCGGGCCGACTTCCAGCCCCAGCAGATGCTCCATCATCCGGTCCACCTGCTGCTCCCACGTCGTGCGCCGTACGCGCTCGGCGGCGCGGCTCCCAAGCCGGACGCGCAGGTCCCCGTCCATCACCGCCGTCCGCAGGCGCGCCAGCACCGAGCCCGGCGTCGGAGCGGCCAGCAGGCAGTTGCTCCCGTCCTCCAGCAGCCAGTGGTTGGCGCGGTTGTCGTTCGTCACCACCGTCATCCCGCACGCCATCATCTCCAGCGGCAGGTAGGACGGGTGCCGGGTGAACATGAAGCACAGCCCCACGTCACACTCTCGGTAGAGCGCCGCCGTACGCTCCGCGGGGAGCACGCCCAGACTTGTCACCAGGCCACGAACGCCATACGACTCCGGGTGCCACTCAGCTCCAGCTGTAACAATATCAACCGCCGGGCCCAGCTCGCGCTTGAGTCGTGTCAGCGCCGCGAGCCCCAGCTCGAAGCCGTTTCGCTCGTTGCCCGGACGTCCGTAGAAGAAGACACGCACGGGCCCCCGACGCGCGGGGCGCCGGTCATGAAAGAGCGCGCCATCCACCGCGGGCTCGAAGGCGAAGCCGTCCATGCCGTGCAGCGCCCGCACCGTGTCGCGCAGGCCCGGGGTGTTGAAGATGCCCTGGAAGCCCAGCTGGTACGTCTGCTCCGCCAGCGCGGACTGGGTGCCCGCCGCGAAGAACATGGGCTCGTAGTCCTGGACGAAGTACGTGCGCACACCCGCGCGTGGGTGACGCAGCACCTGGTAAACGGACGTCCAGTAGGTCGCGATGGCCATATCGCACGCGGGGAGCTGGTCCAGGTCCGCCGCGCCAGAGAGGACGCGGAAGGCGCCCGCCGCCTCCGGGAACACGGTGGCCGCGCGCGCCTCGAAGTCACCGGGGCTGGCCCCGGGCTTGTCGTACACGATGAAGTCGCTGCGCACACCGTGGCGTCGGTGCATCAGTTCCGCGAAGCGGAACAACGTGTGGATGCCCGCGTAGACGTGGCCGAAGGCGGGGATGAACCAGGACGCCGTGCGCACCTTGCCGCGTGAGCGCAGTGCGGCCAGCGCCGCCGGGGCCGTCGCACGCGACTCCTCCGCCTGCTCCGGCGTGAAGTCCAGCTCCCCCAGGTGCTCCACGAGGTGGCGCTGCGCGAGGGCCCGCGCCTCCATCGCCGCGTCCTGGGCGCTGGGCACGTCATGGGTCAGCGTGCGCAGGGCCAGCGTTTCACCCATCTCCGCGTGCTGACGCAGCGTGCAGTCGGTGCCGAGCAACGAGAGGTTGGGGTTGTAGAAGGGGTCGCCCTTCTCGCCCAGCCAGGGGCGATAGGAGACATAGGAGCGCCAGTAGTCGGACTCCGGGACGGCATCCGCGCGACGACTGGCGGACTCGTGGTGGATGAGCCGCGCGTGCGGCGTGTACACCACCCGGAGCCCACGCTGGTTCAGCCGCAGGCCGATGTCCACGTCGCTGCCGCACACCTGGAAGCGCTCGTCGAAGCCCCCCAGTCCCTCGAAGACGTCTCGCCGGAAGATGACGCAGGCGCTGGTGACGGACAGCCAGTTGCGCGTCCAGTCGGTGTGGCCGAAGGGCGTGGAGATGGGGCCGTCCGGCAGGCGCCAGAAGGGATGCCCCGCCATGCCGGTGATGCCCACCACCGCCCCCGCGTGCTGCACAGTCCCCTCGGGGAAGAGCAGCTTGCACCCCACCGCTCCCACCTCCGGTCGCTGGGCCTGCGACACCAGCTCCTCCAGCCAGCCGGGGTCCACCACCTCCATGTCGTTGTTGAGGAAGAGGAGCAGTTCGCCGGTGGCCTGTTTCGCCGCCCAGTTGTTGATGGCGGGGTAGTTGAAGGGGAAGTCCCACGTCAGCTTCACCAGCCGGGGGTCCGTGAGCCGCTCCAGCAACGCGAAGGTCTCCGGCTTCGTGCTGTTGTTGGAGACCAGCAGCACCTCGAAGTGGGGGTACGTGGTGCGCGAGAGCAGCCCCGGCACCAGCAGCTCCAGCAGGTCCGGCCGGTCCTTGAACGGGACGATGATGGAGACCTTCGGCGTGCCCCTCACCGGGTAGCGCACCCGGTACTGGGCGGGCGCGGGGCTCGTCACCTCGGCCGACTCCGAGCGGCGCCCCAGGTGCTCCCGCAGCGCCCGCTCGCCCGCGTCCGTCGCCTGGGCCAACCCCGCCGCTTCGCCGGAGGAGGACAGCGGCCGGGAGCGACCGTGGTAGAGCACCTTCGCCACGTGGCCGATACCGCTCGTGGCCTCGCTCAACCGCAGCATCAGGTCGAAGTCCCACGAGTCGTCGAACCCATCGCGCACGCCCCCCACCGCCTCCAGCAGGCGCTTGCGCGCGACAAGGAAGTTGCGGACGTAGTTCACCGAGCGCAGCAGGTCGGGAGACCAGTCCGGCTTGAAGAAGGGAGCGGTGCGCCGCCCTTCCGTGTCCAGTCGGTCCTCGTCGCTGTAGACGACGCCGAGCGAGGGCTCCGCCGAGGTGGCCAGCACCACCTCCGCCAACGCGTGCGGCGCCAACGTGGCGTCGGGGTCCAGGAAGCCCACCCACTCGCCCGTCGCCACGGCCAGTCCCGCGTTCGTCGCCCGGGCCGAGCCCCCGTCGCGCTCCAGCGAGACGACCTGGATGCGCGCGTCCTGGGCCGCCGCCTCGCGCAACATCGCCGCGACATGAGGGGCCGTGCTGGCGTCATCCACCAGCACCCATTCCCAGTCGGGATACACCTGCGCCCGCACGGAGTCCGCGCACTCGCGGAAGACGGACTCGGGCGTGTCGGATACGGGAGTGATGAGCGACACCCGAGGCCGCGCCGTCAGTGACGAGAGGGCCTCGCGCGCCGCGCCGATATCCGCCGGCTCCCGGCGAGCACACCAGCCCTCGTAGTCTCCGAGTTCCGGTGGCCGGGGAGGAGGCGTGCGCGTCCCCAACACCCCCGCCAGCGCCAGCACCGCCTGCTCGTTGAAGCGCGTCTGTCGACGCAACAGCTCGGTCCACAGGGGCGCTCCCGCGCGCAGCGGCCGGGACATCGCCTCCGGCCGCAGCGGGTCATTGCGCTCGCACAGGTCCGCCACCCACTTCGCGCCCGTGGCCTCGTCCGGAGCCCGGGGCCCGGATGCGGCGACGACGGCCTCCACCATGGCCGCGTTCCATTCCGCCTGGCCTCGCAGCAACCCCTCCAACAGGGAGCCCGCCGCGGAGAGATAGGAGCGCTTGGCGGCCTGCACCAGAGAGCCTAGCGCGCCGGCCCGATGTGAGCGCTGCACCTTCCAGCGCGTCGGGTCGGCCTTGGGCTCGAGCTGCGCGCGCGCCCACGCCGACAGGTCCTCGCCGAGCCCCAGGGCGCGGTGCACCGTCAGGTACTCCAGCACCCGCACCACGGCCTTGTTGAAGTCCGCTTGCGGGCGGAGCGACTCGACGTGGAAGGGCTGCAGTCCCTCGATGAAGGCACGCTTGGTGGCCGTCACCACCTTGCCCAGGCGGGCGGCGCGGTGCGACTCCGGCACCGCGAACTCGTGGGGCACCGCCCACCGCGCGGCCTCCTGGAGCGGCGACAGCGCATGCGCGCCCTCTGGACGCGCGCGATGGAGGTGCTCGGTGAGCAGCCGCAGCGCGCCCTCCAGCGCCGTCACTTCTTCGCAGGCCTCGGGCAGGCAGGGGCGGCGCGAGTCCAGCAGCGCGCGCACCACCGCGACCATCCGAGCCAGGTCCCCCGCACCCGGCGCCGCATCGGGCGCCCCCGTGTCACCGGCGAGCTTCTCCAGCACTGTCTTCACCGCCGTACCTTCTCTCTCGTTCGCGTGCCGGCCTTACGGATACGCCCCCTCGCGACGCGAGCCCACCCGCCCCACTCAGGGATGACCCACGCCCGCGAGCGCGGGTACCACTGACACCGGGACGGACTCCACCACCCAGTGATGCACGGGGCGGAACACCCCGCGCTCCGCCACGGAGGAGTTCACCACGAAGGTGCAGGTCTCCCGGGACACGCCCCCGGCCGTGCGCGCCGTCACCTCGCACACGTAGGTCCCCGCCAGGAGCCCCAGGCGCTCCAGCACGAAGCGCACCCGCCCCGAGGCTGGCAGTTCCTTGGGCAACGACACCGACTCCACCCGGGTGCTCGTCTCGTAGAGCGGGCGCCCCTCCAGCGTCTGGAGCGCCACCTCGAACACCAGGTCCTCGTACGAACCCTGCGTCGTGAAGTCCACGCAGACCTCCACGGCGGCCTCGGGCGACAGCTGCGGGGCCACCTCCCCCGAGGGGCTCAACAACCGCAGGCCGGACAGGCGCACGGGCGCGTCCGCGCCGGGCACGTTCACCTGGGGCAGCGCGCCGCCGCCCTCGGTCAGCGCCGGGGGCGTGAAGACCACCGACTGGGCCTCGGCCAGGGCGATGGCCTGCTTGTACTCGGCGACGACCTCCGAGGGACGACCCACGCGGCGGATGTAGCCACCGTCAATCCACGCGGCCTCGTCACACCAGCGCTCCACGGTGCTCAAGTCGTGGGTGACCAGGACGATGGTCTTCCCGCGCTTCTTGAACTCCGTCATCTTCGCCATGCTCTTCTTGCTGAAGTGCTCGTCGCCCACGGCGAGAATCTCGTCGACGATGAGGATGTCCGGGTCCACGTGCGTGGCCACCGCGAACGCCAGCCGCATGTACATGCCGCTGGAGTACGTCCGCACCGGCTCGTCGATGAACTCACCCAGCTCGCTGAAGGCGATGATGTCATCCATCCGCTCGCGCACTTCCGCGCGCGACATGCCGAGGATGATGCCGTTGATGAGGATGTTCTCCCGGCCGGAGAAGTCCGGGTGGAACCCCGCGCCCAGGTCCAGCAGCGCGGAGATGCGGCCGTTGATCTCCATGACCCCGGAGGTCGGCGTGTAGATGCCGGTGATGAGCTTGAGCAGGGTGCTCTTGCCGGAGCCGTTACGGCCGATGATGGCGACCGTCTTGCCGCGAGGGATGCTCAGGTTGATGCCGCGCAGGGCGGTGATGAGACCACCCTCTCGGGGCTGGCGCTGGCCGCGCAACCAGCGCAGCAGCTCGGACTTGAAGGTCGTGTACTCGCCCCGGATGGTCCTCTTCCGGAAGCTCTTCACGACATCGCGCAAGACAATGGCGTCGAGGGGTTCCTGCATGGCGACGGCTCAGATGGACTCCGCGAACTCCTCGCGGCGGGATTCGAAGAGGATCGAGGCGCCCCAGAGCAGCGCCAGCGAGAAGAGGGCCAGTGCCGCCAGGGGCAGGGGGTCCGGCAACCGGTGCTCGTAGAAGATGGCCTGGTAGGAGAGCATCAGGCTGGACATCGGGTTCACCACCAGCACCGCCGTGCGGACCCTCTCGTCGAGGATGGTGGAGGCCTGGTAGAGCACCGGCGTGGTGAAGAACCACATCGTCAGGATGTTGCCGACGATGTGCTGCAAATCCCGGAACGTGACGTTGATGGCGGCCAGGATGTACGTCATCGCCAGCGTGAAGATGAGCTGGATGAGGACCACCACCGGGAAGGCGATGACGTGCCAGGTGGGGACCTGGCCGTGGAACAAGCCCAGCCCCACCATCAGTGGCAGCGACAGCAGGTAGTTGCTGAGGTTCGTCAGCACCACCGTCGTGGGCAGCACCTGCGCCGGGAAGCGCACCTTCGTCATCAGGTCGCGCCGGTCACTGATGGCGCTCGCCCCCGCGCCCAGCGACGAGGAGAACCAGATCCACGGCAGGAGCCCCACGAACATGAAGTACGAGTAGTTCGGGGTGCTCGCCCGCATCACCACGGTGAACAGCAGCGCGTACACCAGCATGTGCAGCGTGGGATTCAGGAACGTCCAGAGGAAGCCCAGAAACGAGCCGCGATAACGCGCCTTGAGCTCCCGCTGGACGAGGCTGAGCAGCAGGCCCCGGTATTGGTACAGTTCTCGGACGAGGCGAATCATGAGGGGGCCCTTCTATAGCAGGGCCCGGGTGGGAGCGAGGCCGGCAGATGGCCCCGCACGCATCACCACCATGACGCAACAGGGCCGTCCGCCCACCGCTCGGGCAGGCCCACCACGCGCGCCAGCACTCCCATCCCCCAGGGCAAGGAAGCGTTGTCCCAGACGCGCCGCCATGCGGGGTCGCCGAGGACAAGACAGTCATGCGTGTGATTGAGCCAAAACAAAAAGGCCCCCTGGTTTCCCAGGGGGCCTTCGTATTGGAGCGGGAAAAGGGATTTGAACCCTCGACCCTCGCCTTGGCAAGGCGATGCTCTACCGCTGAGCTATTCCCGCATCAGGTACTGCGACTTCCCTCTCGTCCGCGCCCCGCGTCGGCGCCGCGTCCGAAGTGAGGTGGGGTATACAGAGGCCCTCCGAACACGTCAAACACTTTTCGCAGCCGACGTTTCATCCCCTCGCTTCGCAAGCATGGCGAGGAACGCGCGGAAGTAGACGACGGCGCTCCAGACCGAGAACGCGCCAGACAAGTAGACGAGCACCTTGCCCACGAGGTTGTAGTCCACCGGCGTGCTGAACGAGCCGAGCGTCAGCGGGTGCACGTAGTGAACGCAGAGTGAAATGATGCCCACGAGCTGGAGGGACGTCTTCCACTTCCCCTCCTGGCCGGCGGCGATGACCATGCCCTCGCTCGCGGCGATGGTGCGCAGACCGCTGACGATGAGCTCGCGCGCGAGCAGGACGATGACGACCCACGCGGCGATGCGCCCCAGCCGCACCATCATCACCAGCGCGGCCATGGCGATGAGCTTGTCGGCCAGCGGGTCCATGAACTTGCCGACGACGGTGATGAGGTTCCACTTGCGCGCCAGGTAGCCGTCCACCACGTCGGTGATGGAGGCGACGGCGAAGACCAGGCCCGCGAAGAGGGAGTTGAGCGGGTCCGCGTCGTAGAGGAACCAGACGAACGGAGGGATGAGGAGGATGCGTCCCAACGTGAGCATGTTGGGGAGGTTCCAGAACTCCTGCACCAGCACGCTGGGCTTGCGCTCCGCGCGCCGGCGCGCCCGCTCCTCCCGCTTGCGCTGCTTCCGGGTCGCTCGGTCCGTGGCCATGGCGCGCTCTTCTAGCGAACCCCGAGGGCGATGAGGGCAAAACCTTCGCCCCCCAGCTCCACCGCGGTGCGCAGCGACTCGCCGGCGGGGGACTTGAGCAGGGGCACGACCCGGGGCGTCAGGTTGCCCTGCCAGCCCACCAGGTGCGTCAGGGGCACCGTCACCGGCGCATCCGGGCGCACCTGCACCGAGCGCAGCGGCCCCGGCAGGCTGAGCAGCACCTGTCCCTGCCCGCGCAGGTGGACCAGGTCCAGGTCCGGGGCGATGTCCGACGGCACCCGGCCATTCTCGAACATCACCGGCTCCTCGAAGGCGAAGACGTTCTCGTCCCGGAAGTAGGCCGAGTCCTCGCCCAGGTCCACCACGAGGAAGGTGCGGCGCTCGGCGGGCTCCAGGTGGAGCACCCCGTGCCCCTTCGCCCGGACCATCCGCGACGGCCCTTCGCCAAAGGGCTTGTCCGTTGCCCGTCCCCGGAAGCGCTTCATCTCCGGCTGGAACGCCAACTGCCCCCGCAGCGCCACCACGCCATCCAACCGGGTCAACAGCTCCCCGTCCACCGCCACGCTGAAGCGCCCCTCGCCCAACACGAAGGGACGCCCTCCCCGCTCGTCATCCAGGGACAGCGAGGGCGCCAGCTCCGACAGCAGTGGCGCCGTGGACACCAGGGTCCCCGTCGCCCCCGGGGCGCTCGCGCCGGACACGCCCCGCCGAGGCGCGGCGGCGGCCTTCTCCGTCAGAGCGGCATCCGCGCCGCGCGCGGCGACCTTGGTGAGCTGCAGCTTCGTGAGGGGCACCGGCGTCGGCACGGTGGCCACATCCCGGGGCGCCTCGTCGCCGTTCGGAGTCGGAGCGGTGGCGGCGGGAGTCTCCTCCTCCAGGTCCACCGTCTCCTCGGGCGCGGCCGTGAGCACCGGACCGCCCTCGCCGTCGCTGTCGCTCAGCGCGCTCGGGCCCTCGTCCTCCGCGAAGCGGATCTCCTCATCCCTCGGCGCGGCGTCCACCGCGGGAGGCGGCGGAGCCACCTCGCGAGCGGGTGGAGGCACGGGGACCGGCGGGGGCAGCTCCGGACGCGCGGGGGGCGACACGGGCGCGGGCGTGGGCCGGGAGTAGTTCTCCCCGGCGATGGCGCGCGACATCTTGTCCGCCATCTGGTCGCTGCCCGCGAGCAGGAAGTGCTCACGCGCGCGGCCGTACTCGCCCATCTGCGCCAGGGCGAGGCCCAGGTAGTTCTGGGCCTTCTGGTGCTCGGGCGACAGGTCCGTGGCCGTCTCGAACTCACGCACGGCGCGCTGGAGCGCGTTCGTCTTGAGATACACCAGGCCCAGGTTGACCCGCAGCGTCGGGTCCACCGGGTTGTCGCGCACCAGCATCTCGTAGAGCTCGGCCGCCCTGTCGAACAGGCCGAGCTTGAAGTAGCAGAGCCCCAGGAGGTTCTGTGCCTTCTCGTTGCGGGGTTGGAGCTGGTGGGCTCGCTCCAGGAACTCCTTCGCCTCGATGACCTTGTTGGCGGCCAGCAGCTCGCCACCGCGCTGGAGCTGCTGGAGGAACTCGTCGTCAGCGGGGCTCGTCTCCGCCCGCCCCTTCACGCGCGTCGTCATTCTGGGATGTGGGCTCGCGGGGACCGCTCTCGGCGGGCCGCTCGCGCTCCTTGTAGTGGTAGTAGAGCTGGAGCACCTTGCGGACGTACCCCTGCGTCTCCTCGTAGGGGGGCACCTTGCCACCGTAGCGCTTCACCGCGTCTGGCCCCGCGTTGTAGGCGGCAATCATCTTCACCATGTCGCCGTCGAACATGTTGGCGAGCACGCGAAGGTAGCGCACGCCGCCCTCGATGTTGTCGCGCTCGTCGAAGATGTCCTTCACGTACATGTCCGACGCCGTCGCCGGCATCAGCTGCATCAGTCCGCTGGCGCCCTTGTGGCTGAGGGCATTCTTATTGAAGTTGCTCTCCGCGTGCATGATGGCGCGAACGAGCGCGGTGGGGATGCGGTAGCGCAGCGCCGCCGCGGCGATGTGCGGGTCCAGGTCCGGCGGCGTGTTCTTGCGTCCCACCGCCGGCGAGTTCTTCGCGGGCGCCTGGGCAAACGAGCCCTTCATCTTCTTCGCCGCCTTGGAGCCGGAGGGCGGGACGTTCGTGTAGACGATGGTCCCGTCCTTCTCCACGTAACGGTAGATGGACTCGGACGCTCCCGCCCACGACGGGAAGGCCAGCACGGCGAAGAGGCTGAGCGCGGGAATGGCACGCATATCGGCCCCCGAACCTTAGACACACGCAGGAAAGTCCTCAAGAAAACGCCTTGTTTCCGGCACTTACAGTCGTTAAGGCTGTCGGCCATGCCCCATCGGTTCGATTTTCTCGTCCTGGGAGGCGGCGTTGCGGGCCTCTCATTCGCCCTCCAGGCGGCCAGGCACGGCACGGTGGCCGTGCTGACCAAGCGCGAGCGAACGGAGAGCAACACCGCTTATGCCCAGGGGGGCATCGCCAGTGTGCTCGCCCCCACTGACAGCTTCGACGCCCACATCGAGGACACCCTCGTGGCCGGCGCGGGCCTGTGCCACCGGGACGCGGTGGAGGTGACGGTGCGAGAGGGGCCCGAGCGCGTACAGGGGCTGGTGACGCTCGGCGCGGAGTTCAACCGGCAGACCTCCGGCGAGTTCGACCTGACGCGCGAGGGAGGCCACTCCGCGCGCCGCATCATCCACTCGGGCGACATCACCGGACGCGAGGTGCAGCGCGCCCTGCTGGCCGAGTGTGACGCGACCCCCAACATCACCTTCTTCGCCAACACCGCCGCCATCGACCTCATCCTGGACCGGCGTCAGCCCAGGCCGGGGACAAGCCGGTGCGTGGGGGCGTATGCGCTGCAGGAGAACGGAAGCATCGAGCGCTTCCTGGCGAAGGTGACGGTGCTGGCGACGGGCGGCGCGGGCAAGGTGTACCTGTACACGTCCAACCCGGATGTGGCGACGGGTGACGGCGTGGCCATGGCGTACCGGGCGGGCGCGCAGGTGGCGAACATGGAGTTCTACCAGTTCCACCCCACCTGCCTCTATCACCCGGAGGCCAAGAGCTTCCTTATCAGCGAGGCACTGCGCGGCGAGGGCGGCAAGCTCAAGCTCAAGGGCGGGCAGACCTTCATGGAGCGCTATCACCCGCTGGGCGCGCTCGCCCCGCGCGACGTGGTGGCGCGCGCCATCGACGCGGAGATGAAGCGCACCGGCGACGAGTGCGTGTACCTGGACATGACGCACATGGGCCGGGCCTTCCTCACCGAACGCTTCCCCAACATCTACGCCACCTGCAAGGCGTTCAACATCGACATGGCGGTGCAGCCCATCCCCGTCGTCCCCGCGGCCCACTACCAGTGCGGCGGCGTGGTGACGGACCTGCACGGGCGCACCTCGGTGCCCGGCCTGTACGCCATCGGCGAGGTGTCCTGCACGGGCCTGCACGGCGCCAACCGGCTCGCCTCCAACTCACTGCTGGAGGGCCTGGTGTTCGGCCAGCGCGCCGTCAAGGTCGCCCAGGAGGAGCTGGCCTCCCTGTCCACGCCGGGCGAGGACCCACCAGCGTGGGACGCGGGCAGCGCGGTGGAGTCCGACGAGAGCGTCGTCGTCAGCCACAACTGGGACGAGATTCGCCGGCTCATGTGGAACTACGTGGGCATCGTCCGCACGGACAAGCGGCTGATGCGCGCGCGGCGCCGGCTGGAGCTGCTGCGCGAGGAGATTCGCGACTACTACTGGCGCTTCAAGGTGACTCGCGACGTCATCGAGCTGCGCAACATCGCCGACGTCGCGCTGCTCATCGTCGACTGCGCCAGCCGCCGCAAGGAGAGCCGCGGCCTGCACTTCACGCTCGACTACCCGCACCCCGACGACCACCACTGGCTGCGTGACACCACCCTTTCCCGGGAGCTGTGAGCGACATGTCCTCCGGACCGCGACACATCCTCGACGCACCGGGCTCCAGCCCTGAGCAGCGGGGAGGAGGCCATCCGTTCGGCACCCCGCCGCCGCCCCAGGCGCCTCAGCCCAAGCCGTGGGTCTGCTACGCCATCATCGGCATCTGCGTCGTGGTGTTCGGCCTGGAGGAAGCCGGTCAGCTCCCGTCGTTCAACTCCCGGGAGCTTCCGCTGGGCGCCCTGTATGGCCCCGCGGTGCAGGCCGGGCAGTACTGGCGACTGCTCGGAGCGGCACTCGAGCACGGCGGCATCCTCCACCTCGTGTTCAACATGTCCGTGGTGGTGACGCTGGGCTTCACGCTGGAGCGCGGCATCGGCAGCCTGCGCTTCCTCGGGCTGTCCCTCGTCACCGCGCTGGGTGCGTCCACCTTCTCGCTGCTCTTCAACTTCGACACACCCATGGTGGGTGCGTCGGGGATGATTCTGGGGTGGGCGGGCGCCATGCTGCCCATCGCCACGCGACAGGGACGCCGGGAGCTGGGCATCTGGCTGGTGCAGGTGGCGGTGCTCAGCCTGCTGCCCTTCGTGAGCTGGTCCGGGCACCTGGGAGGGTTCCTCTTCGGCCTGCCCTGTGGCGTGGCCCTGCGGCAGGGCCGGCAGGTGTACGCGCTCGCGCTGCCCATCATCCTGTTCCTCACGGCGCTGGTGGCCCTCTACGCGGCCCACCCCGAGCGGCACGGAGCGTTCTGACATGGACGTGCGCAGCATCTGCGTCTTCTGCGGCTCGCGGCCGGGCGCACGGCCCGAGTACGCCGAGGCGGCGACGGCCCTGGGCACCGAGCTGGGACGGCGCGGCATGACGCTCGTCTACGGCGGGGCGAGCGTGGGCCTCATGGGCACCGTGGCCGCCGCCACCCTGGCCGCGGGAGGCAAGGTGGTGGGCGTGCTGCCGCACTTCATGGGCGCGCGGGAGATTGCCCACCTGGGCCTCACGGAGCTCATCCGCGTGGACTCCATGCACGAGCGCAAGGCGCTGCTGGCCTCACGCTCGGACGCGTTCCTCGCGCTGCCCGGCGGCTTCGGCACGCTGGACGAGCTCTTCGAAATCATCACCTGGGCACAGCTGGGCCTGCACCAGAAGCCCATGGGCCTGCTCGACACGCTCGGCTTCTTCCAACCCCTGGTGACGCTCGCACGACACCTGGCCAACGAGGGCTTCGCGTCGCCGGAGCAGGCCCTGCCGTTCGCGGTGAGCGCGTCACCCCAGGAACTGGTGGACCGGATGCTCGACGGGCCCACGCTCACGGTGACGGAGAAGTGGCTGAAGCGCCCCGAGCAGACTTAAGCGACACGGGGCCGCGTGCTACTGCGCGGCCACCTTCATCTCCGCCTGCCCCAGCGACGAGGCGAGGCGGAACATCACCTGCTCCGTACCAGGGGGAATGACGAGCTGCCCGGTGGACATCACCGTGGGGAACTGCACCTCGTAGCCGACCCAGAAGACGCTGGTGTACGGGTAGTAGGCGCGCATCTCCAGGTCCGCGCGGCCCAGCCGGCGGATGCGCACCGGCGTCACCTCGCCCGCGGGCGTCACCAGCGCCATGCGCCAGATGGTCTTCTTGAAGTCGAAGTCGAGGTACCGGTAGTCGTTGACGTGCACGCCCAGGAAGAACTCGTGCACCTGCCCTGCCTCGGTGCGCTCCTCGGAGAGCAGTTGCTCCACCTTGGGAGGCGGCAGCACCTGGAAGGCCGCCTGCCGCTTCACCCGCGCCTCGCGGAACGCCATCGACTGGAGCGTCACCCCGGCGAAGAGGCGGGTGTCGAAGCCGTCGTAGATTTGCTGCTGGCCCGAGTACTTGTCGAGCAGGGCCCGGTAGGCCGCTTCCGCGTTCTCGTCGTGCAGCGTGGGGGCCTGCTCGCCGATGGTGGGAGGCGTGGTGGAGCAGCCGGACAACAGGCCCAGCAGCGCTCCCGTCGCGAGAAGCTTCTTCACGGAATGAAGTCCTTGCGGGTGAACAGCGTGGTGAGCCGGTGGCCCGCGGCCTCCACCGCTTCGCGTCCCCCCTCCAGTCGGTCCACCAGGGCGAACGCCCCCAGCACCGTCAGTCCCTCGGATTTGGCCCGCTCAATCGCCTTGAGCGTGGAGCCACCCGTCGTCACCACGTCCTCGACGATGGCCACCTTCGCGCCCGCGCCCAGCCCGCTCAGGCCTTCAATCCACTGGCCGGTGCCGTGGCCCTTGGGCTCCTTGCGGACGATGAACGCGGCCAGCGGATAGCCGGACAGGTAGCCGGTGAGGCTCACCGCGGACGCGAGCGGATCCGCGCCCAGCGTCAGTCCGCCCGCGCCCACCGCCTCGGGCGCCTCGCGGCGGATGGCCTCCAGGAAGAGCCGGCCGATGAGGAAGTGCCCTTCGGCCAGGAGCGCGGTGCGCTTGCAGTCGATGTAGAAGTCCGACTCCTTGCCGGACGAGAGCACCACGCGACGGCGCTCGAAGGAGCGCTCGGTGAGCAGCTCCAGCAGCCGGGCCCTGTCACGGGCGAACAAGTCGGACATCACTTCAACCCCTCCAGGTACGCCACCAGCTCGGAGGAGTACCGCAGTTGCATCAGCAGCTCCGCTCGGCGCGACTCATCCAGCGAGGTGAACACGTCCGCCAGCAGCGAGAGTTCCTGGTTGATGGTCCCCAACCGCTGCGACACGTCCGCCGCCAGCTCGTCGGCGTCGACCTCTTCTTCCACACCCTCGGGTGCCAGCTCGTCATCGGTGGCAAGCGCCTTGGCGAGCATGTCGGCCACGGCGGCGCTCAGCCGGCCCTGGGCTTCCAGCTGGTCGCGCTTGGCCTCCAGCACCTCGGGGCCCACCGGCGTGGCGTGGATGGCCTCCGCCAGCGACATGAGGAGCGCGTCCTCGTCCGACAGGTCCGTGTGCACGCGCGCTTGCACCGCGTCCCGCTTGAGGAAGCGCAGCGCGGCAACGCGCCGGAAGCCGCACACCAGCTGGTAGCTCTCTCCGCCCCGGGGACGCACGTCCACCGGGAACAACTGCCCCAGCCGGGCGATGTCCGTGGCCAGCCCGGACACGTCACCCTCCGGACGCAGCCGGTACGCCGACTCGTCCTCGAGCCGCTCCAGCGGCATCAGCACCGTCACCACTCGGCCGGCGAGACGCTCCTCCGGCGCGGCCAGCAGTTCGGGTCCCAACTCTTCCTCGTCGGCGGCACCCGACTCCTGCCCCGCGGAAGCCGCTGTCTCGGAGACACCTGACTCCACCCCGGCGGAAGCTTCCGTCTCGGACCGAGCCTCCTCGGAGGAGACAGTCCCCTCGGGGGCGGATGGCTCCTGCCTGGGCGCGTCATCGAGCCGCGACTCCGGCGGACGCTCCCTTTCAGACACTCCCGACTCCGACGTGGACTTCACCTGAGACTCTTCCGACACACCCACCGACGACTCCATGGCCCGCTCCGGTTCACCCGAGACGGGTGCTCCTTCCGCGGCGACACCCTGAGACTCCACCGAGCCTCCTTCCGGGGACACAGCCCCCGCATCCGTCGCGGTGACGGGGGCGGACTCCCCTTCCCCACCTTCGACGCGCGTCAGCTCCCGCGGCGCGGGCTCGCCCGGCGCGGAGTCCTGGGACCCACCGTCGCTCCGCGCCGAAACAGCCTCGGGCGTGGACGTCGAGCCACCTTCCGGAGAACCCGGCATCCCATCCTCTCCGTCAACCCTGTGCTCGGCGTCCATGGTGGCACCCCTGGTCTACCCACTCCCGCGCCACCGACTCCGGCGGCGCGGGAAGCGAGCTCTAGCGGGTCTTCTTCTTCACCACGACCTTCTTCTTGGCGCCAGCACCCAACGCGAAGGGCGTTGGCGGCTCGGCAGAAGCAGGCTGCTCCACGGGCGGGGCTACCGGACGCGTCTCGGCCCGGGGGGGCGGAGGCGGCGGCAGCGGCTTGCTCGCGGGACGGGCGGGCGCGGTGGGCGCCGGCGCGGGGCGCGCGGTCGCCGCGGGGGGCATGGGGCGCGCGGGAGGCGCGCTCGGACGCGCGGGAGGGGCGCTCGGGCGGGCAGGCGTCGCGGTGGGCCGCGTCACCGGAGCGGCGGGACGCGCCACCACGGGGCGCTCCGACGGCAGACGGCCGGGCTCCACGTCACCCATGTCCACGCGGCCGCGGAAGCTGGCGCCGTCCACGATGATGACGCGCGGTGCGTGGATGTCACCCACCATGCGTCCTTCGCGGGTCAGCTCCACGCTCTCGGTGGCGTTGATGTTGCCCACCACCACGCCGCTGACGATGGCGTTGCGCACCGCCACGTTGGCCTTCACCACGCCCGACGGCTCCACGATGAGGGTTCGGCTGAGCGTCAGCTCGCCCTCGACGCGGCCCCGGACGGTGAGGTCCTCATCGCCCGTCAACCGACCGCTGATGAGGATGGAAGGCCCCACCACGGTGTTGTTGACGTCGTTGTTACCGCTCAACTCCTTCGGGGTGGCCACGAATCAGCGCTCCTTCATGTCCATGTCGACGTTGCCCTTGAAGGAGGCACCATCGGCGATGAGGATGCGGGGCGCCTTGATGTCGCCCACGACACGGCAGTCCGTCTTCAGCTCGACCTTGTCGCTGGCGACGATGTTGCCCGTCACCCGGCCGGCGATCTCCACGTTCTGCGTTTCGATGTCCGCCTCGACGACGCCACTGCCCTCGACGTAGAGGCTCTCCTTGAGGGAGATCTTCCCCTTCACGGTGCCCTGGATGACCAGGTCCTCGTCTCCGGAAATCTCTCCGTCGATGACGATGCTCGAACCAATGACCGTATTCGCCATGAGTGTTGTCCGCCCTCTAGAAAGGTGTGTGCCGCGCCGTCAGCGCCGCGGCGTGAGCTTCAGATGTCGTCTGGCAGCCGGACGTCCATCTCGATGGAGCCGTTGAACACGGCGCCATCCTCGATGACGATGCGAGGCGCCTTGATGTCGCCGGCCACCTTGGCCGAAGCGTTGATGGCCACGCGAGTCGAGGCGTCGATGTTGCCGCTCGCCTCGCCGTTGATGGTCAACTCCTCGGCGCGGATGTCCGCCTGCACCTTGCCGGTGCTCTCGATGGTGAGGTGGTTCTTCAGGGCAATCTGCCCCTCCACCCGTCCCTCGATGACAAGGTCCCCACCGCCCGTGAGGTTCCCCTTGATGACGATGCCCTTACCGATGATGCCCGTTTCACCCGTTGCCATGCGGTGACCTCACCCAGAGCCCGCTCCTTCCGAGGAGCCGAGCGCTTTGATTATGTCAGAGATGCGCGGAGATCCAGCCGGAGATATCCCGGAACACCTCGGCGCGCCCCACCTCGTTGAGCGGCTCGTGCCTCATGCCGGGGTACTCCTTGAACTTCTTGTCCGCCGAGCCCGCCGTCTCGAAGAACACCCGCGCCGCCGCCGGCGCCGCCACCCCGTCCTCGGCTCCGCAGAGCACGAACAGCGGGACTTGAATCTTCGGCGCCAACAGCATCGCCTCCGCCTGGGCCTTCGTGGACTCGATGAACCAGCGAGGCGTGGCGATGGACAGGTACAGCGGGTCCTCCCGGGTGGCGCGCTGCACCTCCGGGTCCTTGGTGAGGGCTTCGATCTTCAGTCCGGAGGCCAGGCCCAGCCACGGCACCAGCGAGCCCACCGCGCGCGCCGCCATCACCTTCATGGCGGGCGGGGTCAACGCCAGCTTGAAGTACGGGCCCGACATGACCAGCCCGGACAGGCCCTCCACCTTGCGGCCACCGGCCCAGTGCGCCGCCATCAGCCCGCCATGGCTGTGGCCGAGCGCGAACGTCTTCTTGCCACCGGCCGCGCCGCGCACCCGCTCCCAGAAGACCTCCAGGTCGTCCACGAAGTACTGCCACTTCTCGCTGTAGGCGCGGCGGCCCTCCGCGCGGCCATGGCCCCGATAGTCGAAGCCGTGCACCGCGAAGCCGTCCGCCAGCAGCGCGTCCGTCACGTACTGATAGCGGCCGAAGTGGTCGCCATAGCCGTGCACCACCGCGACATGCGCTCGCGGTTCGGCGTCGGGAAGATGCGTCTTCCAGAAGAGCCGCGTCCCATCCCGGCCAGTGAAATAGCCCTCGTCGTGGCGAGCCATAGGCCCAGCAACTTAGCGGCCCGCCGCACCCATGGATAGCGCCTTGAGCTTGCGCTCCAGCGCCTCCCGCTGCCCCGGGGGCTCGGCGGACTCGGGGTCCAACGACAGCACCTCCAGCGCCCGGCGCCACGCACCCGCCGCATCCGCGCTCCGAGCCGCGCGCTGGTAGGCATCCCCCAGGTGCTCGAGGATGACCGGCTCGTCGGGCGACAGCGACGACGCGCGCTCCAGCGCCTCCACGGCGCGAGGGTAGTCCCCCCGCCGGAAGTACACCCAGCCCAGGGAATCCAGGAAGGCGCCGGTGTCTGGGCGCAGCTCCAGCGCGCGGAGCACCAGCCGCTCCGCCTCGTCCAGGTCCCGGCCCGTCTGCGCCAGCAGGTAGCCCAGGAAGTTGAGGGCCGCGGCATGGTCCGGCTCCACCTCCAGCACGGCCCGCATGCGCGCCTGCGCGCCTGCCACGTCCCCCTGGCGTTCGAATGCGGCGCCCTGCACGTACAGCAGGGCCTGGTCCTTCGGTGCGCGCGCCACGGCCTCGCGCAAAAGGGACAGGGCCTCCGCGCCCCGGTTCTGGCGCTGCAGCGTTCCGGCGAGCGCGTCGTAGAGCGAGGCGGAAGGCCCCTGTGCCAGCCCTTCCTTCAGCACGGACTCGGCTCGCGCGGGCGCCCCTCCCCGCTCCAGCGCGCGGGCGTACTGCGCGCGAATCTCCAGGTCCGACGGGGCTTGCTGAAGCGCGGCGCGCAGCAGCGCGAGGGCCCGGGGATGCTGCCCCGCGAGCGACAGGCACCGGGCACGGCGCACGCGGGCATCCGCGAAGACATCCGCGCTCTCGGGCACTCCCGCGAAGGCCTCCGCGGCGTCGGCGAAGCGCCGCATCCGCTCGTGCACCAGCCCCGCGTAATAGGCGAGCCGGGGCTCATCACCACTGGCCGCGCGGGCGGACTCCAACACCTCCGCGGCGGCGGTGTGCTCACGCTCGGCCAGGTAGCTGAAGGCCACCCGCACCGCGGTCTCCGGCTCTCCGGAGAGGGACAGGAGCCGGTCGAAGTACGCCCGGGCCCGCACCACGGAGCCCGCCTTCAGCGCCGAGCGGCCCGCGGCCAGCAGCACCTCCTGGCTGTCCGGCTCGTGCTCCAGGGCCCGGGCCAGCGTCTCCTCGGAGCGCGCGGGCCGCCCCGTCTCCTCGTACAGCTTCGCCAGCGTGCCCAGCACCTCCACGTCACCGGGGTCCCTGGAGGCGGCCTCCGTCAGCAGCCGCTCGGCCCGGTGGGTGTCTCCGCGCTCGGCCAGGGCCAGCCCCAGGCGCCGGTATCCAGAGGCCTCGCCCGGCAATGCTCGCGCGAGGGACTCCACCACCTTCACCGCCTCGGCGGGGGAGCCCGACTCCAGGTAGAGCTGCGCGAGGACGAGGTAGGCCTCGGGCTCGCGAGGCTTGAGCGACATGGCCCGGCGCAGGTGCAGGCGGGCGCGGGTGAAGCGGCCCGACTCCAGCAGCACGCGCCCGAGCAGGACGTGGGCCGGGTAGTACGCGGGAGCACGCTCCACGGCGCGGCGCAGCTCCCGCTCCGCCTTGTCCAGGTCTCCGAGCCGGGCGTACTCCTCCGCCAGGCGGGTGAGCAGCAGCGGGTGTCCGTCATCCGTGGCGAGGGCCAGGCGCAGCGCGTCCACCGAGCCGCGGTGGTCCCCCGCATGGTGCAGCAGCCGCGAGCGCAGGTAGTGGGAGTAGCTGGCCGACGAGGAGAAGGCCCCTTCGTCCGTGGCCGCCGCATCCATGGCCTCTTTCATCGCCTCCCGGTCCACGCGCGGGCGGCGGGACGGGGGCGCCGCCGCGAGGGCACCAGGCCCCCACAGGGCGGCGAGCAGGACGACGGCGAGGAGGCGAGAGGGGCTCACGCAAGACGAAGTCTAGCGCGGCCCCGAGCGCCGTGCAGGTGCCTCAGCCCTCCGCGGGAGGTGGGGCCCCCAGCTTCTCCAGCAGCTTCTCCACCGGGTCGCTGTCCTGGCTCACGTCCGCCACCGCCGAGCGGTACTCGGTGTCCGTCGCCTTCTCCACATCCGGCATCAGCCGGCCGATGACGGTGCGAGCGGCCTCCGCGTTGCACTCGGGCAGGACGACGACGAAGACGCCCCCGCCCAGGTGGGAGATGGCATCCGGGTGACGCACCCGCTTGCGCATGACGTCCGCGATGTTGCCGGGAACGGGCTCCACCGGACGTTCCGGCCGCAGCACCGCCAGGCTCAGGGCCCGGTGGTAGCGACGGCTGCGCGCCAGCTCCTGCTCCAGTCGCAGCAGCAGGCCTCGCCGGTCATGCAGCCCCGTCGTCGGGTCGCTCCCGGTGCGACGCTGCAGCGGCGACCCCGAGCGCTCCTGCTGCTCGCGCTCGCCCTGCCGCAGCTTGAGCGCGCGGTCCGTGCGGTTGAGCAACTCCACCGCGTTGAACGGCTTGCTCATGTAGTCCACCGCGCCCAGGTTGAGCGCGCGGACCTTCTCCGCGACCCCCTGGTGCGCGGACAGCAGGATGACGGGGATGTGCGCCGTGTCGGACGACGACTTCAGCGCCATGGCCGCATCCAGCCCGTCCAGCTTGGGCAGGAAGACGTCCATCACCACCAGGTCCGGCCGCTGCGCGCGCGCCCGGGCCAGGCCCTCCGCTCCATCTCTCGCCACCTCCACGCGGTACTTCGAGCGCAGCACCTCCGACAACACGGCGGCGATCTCCGGCTCGTCCTCCACCACGAGGACGCGCGGCTGCTCGTGCACGCTGGTCGCCGCGACGGGCGGACGCGGATTGCGCGGCGCCTCCTGCGCGAGCGGCAGGGTGAAGACGAACAGACAGCCATGCTCCGGCGGGCTCTCCGCCCAGATTTCTCCGCCGTGCAGCTCCACGAACTCCTTGCAGATGGCGAGCCCCAGCCCCGTGCCCTTGCCACCGTGGCGGTAGCGGTCGAACACCAGGTGCAGCTCGTCCTGCGGAATGCCGACGCCGTCGTCCTGCACGCACACCTTCGCCGCGTCACCGTCGGGACGTCCCAGGCGCCGGGTGGACACGACGACTTCGCCCGCGTCCCGCGCATGGTGGATGGCGTTGGTGATGAGGTTCTGCAGCACCTCGTGCAGCTTCACCTCGTCGCCGATGAGCATCAGGCTGTCGGGGCAGTCCGCCCGCAGCGACACGCCGCGCTCGGCGGCGAGAATCTCCAGCTCGTTGACGGCGTCGCGGCACAGCTGCGCCACGTCCAATACGCGAGGCTCGATGGACAGCCGCGCCGCCTCGCCCTTGCCCTTCTCCAGCAGCGATTCGACGAGGCCGAGGATCTTCTTGCCCTGGCGAATCATCGCCTCGGCGGACTGCTTCTGCTGGGACTCCAGCGGACCTTCGAGCAGCAGCCGGCCGTGCCCCAGCAGCACCTGGAGCGGGGCGCGCAGGTCATGGCTCACCACCGCGATGATCTCATCCTTGAGGCGGTTGAGTTCCTTGAGCCGGCGGTTGGCCTCGAGCAGCTCGTGGTAGCGCTCCACGTAGGCCATCTCCAGGTCTTCGCGCTTCTTCTTCACCGCGGTGTGCAGCCGCGCGTTGCGGATGGAGTTGGCCAGCACACCGGCCACGGCCTGGGTGAACTCCTGCTCGTCGCGACCGAAGGACGCGTCCATGCGAGAGACGCGCAGGAACAGCGCGCCCAGGAGGTCGTCCTGACAGATGAGCGGCTGCACGAGGATGGACTTCACGCCCAGCGGGACGAGGGACGTGCGCACCTCCGCCATGAGCGGATCTCGCTGCGCCTCCTCGATGAGCACCGGCTCTCGCGTCTCCAGCGCGCGGCGCAGCTCCGGATAGCGCGCCACTTCGATATCCAGTTGCACGAGGCTCGGGTCTTCCTGCGTGGCCACCACCCGGCCCGTGCGGGCATGGCTGCCCTCCACCAGCACCACCGAGCACCGGTCCGTCCCGGTGACACGCCCCACCTTGTCCACCGCGATGCGGAGGATCTCCTCCAGCTCCAGCGAGCTGGTGGCCGCCTGGGTGATTTCCAGCAGCATCCCCATGCGCAGGCGGACGCGCTCCTCGCGGTCCCTCAACCGGCCGGCCCGCAGCGCGGCCTCCAGGCGGGGCACCACCTCGTCGGCGCCGCGAATCCAGTCGTCCACGGCCAGGCGCTTGAAGGCCTCCGCGGACCGGCTGCGCCCCAGGTCCACCAGCACCGGCAACCGCTGAAGGCGCTCCACCCGACGCAGGGACTCCAGCAGCTCCGCCGCGCGCTTCGCCGTCACCGACAGCAGGACGACCTCCGGCTGCAGCGAATCCGCCACCTCCGCGAGGCCGCTCTCCCGTTCGGCCGACGCGCAGTGGTAGCCGCTCGCGGTCAGCCGCTCCATCAAGGCGTCGCCGGACTCCTTCCCGGCCACCACCAGCACGCGTCCCCGCTGATCCGCCTGCATCTCGACTCTCACAGTGAACCTCTCGCCAACCGGGCCCGGACCAGGACTCGATGGGGAGGCTGCAAAAACCCGTTGAGTGCGTAAGGGTTCATGGTTCGGATCCCGATCATGCCGCTGATCACGTCCGTGGGCCAGAGCGGCGCACATCCGGAGACGGCGGTAACTGTGAGTGGAGACGCGGATGCGCCACGCCCATCGTGGCTTTCCCGCACGAACGTCGAAGGTGCTCCTCGCGGGCTCCCGCGCCGCGCCCACCGGGTGCTCCGAGTGGAATGGGCGCGCGGAACAGCGCCGGGCGAAGAACCTTCCCAGGTCCTTGACGCGCCAGCGCCGGTCGCCCGGTCGGGCGCCGTCCATTCAAGCATCCATCCGGCCCTCATCGCTTGCTCCCACCCGTTTCCGTATCACCCTGGCTTCGCGGATTTACCGGCCTCCACGTACGGAGTATCGGCGGCTATCACGTCACGGGCCTGTCAAGGGCCGCAATCGACGCCTGCCCCGGCCTGCGGAAGCGTTTCGGGAGGGGGGATGATGCCGGGAATGGTGCGAGCGAGGTAGAGTGCGGTGCCATGCTCCACCCTCCCGTGACTCGGCGTGCATGGCGCACCGCCCTCGTTCTCGTCTCCAGCCTGGCCACCGCTTGCGGCGATGATCCGCCGCCGCCCACGCCGGATCCCCCCCAGGTCGCCTTGACGGTCCTCGAAGGGAACTCCGCGGGGACGTCCCTCAAGCTCAGCGTCACCGTGTCCGGCTGCGAGAAGGTCGCCACGCTGAACATGTACGACCGCACCACCTTCCTCAAGGCGTTCCCCTATGGGAGCGGCGCCACCCCCGTGGAGCTGCTGGCGTCGGACATTCCCTACGCCAACCCGCTGGTCGGCATCGCCGCCAGCCTGTCGCTCACCGCGGAGGTGGTGTGCGACGACGGGCGGAAGAACACGTCCCTTCCCCAGCCCGCCACGTTCTTCCCGGTGGCCCGGGTGGTGGAGGATCCCCAGGGCGCCCAGGTCTACTCCACCCCGCTCGCCATCGACGGCACGGGCGCCGGGATGACCTTCCTGAGCTGCGCCAAGACGACCACGGGCGGCCTGGAGACGATGTACCGCCACAACTCCGCGGGCAGCGGGGCCTCCGCCCTCCAGGTCCCCACCCTCTGCAACGCGTCCACGGTCATCACCCCGCGCCACGCCGTCACGCGCAAGCGCTGGGTCTGGACGCCGGGCTACGGCGCCTTCGCCGTCGGCGACGACTTCAAGATTTCGTCGCGCACGCCCATCGACCTCAAGGTCGAGGATTTGACCGTCATGCCCAACGGCGACGCCGTCATCCGCTCCGAGCCTGGGCCCATCTACCGCATCACCCACGACACCACGGACGGCCTGGGCATCGGCGTCACCCGGTGGAAGTACACGCGGGAGATTTCGGTCGGCGACCCCATTGGTGACCTCGTGGTGCGCAGCGACGGCCGGGTGCTCGCCGCCAGCCACATCGCCTACAGCGAGAACCGCTCGGACGTCATCGTCGAGGAGCTGGACGGCGGCACGGATTCCGCGGGCGGAACGCTGCAGGCCACGCGCATCATCCGTCAGCTCTTCACGTCCAACACCTCCACGCCGCTTCCGGTGGGCTCGTTCAGCCCGGATGGCAGCATCCTGTACCTGGGCTTCGCCCTGCCCGAGGACAAGTCGCAGGTCCTCGCGTGCGTCGCGACCCTGGATGGCTGCGAGGGCGCCGCGTCGAAGTGGGCCACGGGCGTGCTCACCGGTCAGGTGAAGCAGATCGCCACATACGCCAACGGCAACCGCGTGGCCGCCGCGACGACGCAGCGCGTGTGGCTGCTGGATGCGACCACGGGCGTCATCCGCAACCGGGAGAGCCGCTCGGTGGACGCCAACGGCGCGCTCCACGTGAAGTTCCTGCTCCCGGCGAACCCCTCTTCGGACCTGTTCTTCCTCAACGGGCCGGCCGCGCAGGGGCAGACGGTGACGTTGCCGGTGGAGCTGGTGGGCGTGGATCAATCTTCGGGCAGCGTGGCCGAAGGTCGCGAGCTCTTCCGCTACCAGGTGCCCGTCTCCATGGGCGCCGCCTTCGACGACACCGGCCGGCTCTGGATGCGCACCGGACTCAAGCTGCTCCAGCTCCAGCCCTCTTCGCAGTACCGCAGCGCCCGGCCGTAAGGACCTTCGGGAAGGGCGCGGCGCACACGCTCCGCCCTACCCATCCGAGCACTCACGGGCGGACTCAGGGCCGCTCGGCGACCAGGAGGGCTTCGACGTTGCCGGCGGGCCCCGGCACGGGGGAGTCCATCAGTCCCCGCACGGTGAGGCCCTGCTCGCGCACGAAGGCCGTCACGGTGTCGATGGCATCCTGGCGCGCGGCGGCGTCTCTCACCACGCCGCCCTTGCCCACCCGGTCCGGCCCCACCTCGAACTGGGGCTTCACCAGCGCGGCCAGCAGGCCGCCTGGCTCCAGGAAGCGCAGCACCGAGGGCAACACCTGGGTGAGCGAGATGAAGCTGACGTCGATGACGATGACGCCCACCTTCTCCGGCAGGTCCTCGTCCGTCAGGTAGCGCGCGTTGACGCGCTCACGCGAGCGCACCCGGTCATCCTTCCGGAGCTTCTCGTGGAGCTGGCCGTAGCCCACGTCGATGGCGTGGACCCGCACCGCGCCGTGCTGGAGCAGGCAGTCGGTGAAGCCTCCCGTGCTCGCGCCGATGTCGGCGGCCACCTTCCCGCGCACGTCGAGCCCGAAGCGGTCGATGGCCCCCTTCAGCTTCAACCCTCCGCGAGAGACATAGGGAAGCACCTCGCCCTTGAGGCGCAGCTCGGCCTCCACCGGGATGAGGGAACCGGGCTTGTCCACGCGCTGGTCATCCACCACCACCAGCCCGGCGAGGATGAGCGCCTGGGCCTTGGTGCGCGACTCGGCCAGGCCGCGCTCCACCACCAGCACGTCCACCCGCTCCTTGCGAGGCTTCACGGTTCGCTCCTCTCCAGCAGCGACAGTCCTGCCCGCCGGAGTCCCGCCGCGTCCAGCCCAAGCTCCGCGCGCTGCACCCGCGCGTCCCCGTGGGGCATGAAGGTGTCCGGCATGCCCAGCACCCGCACCCGCGCGTGGACACCGCGCTCCGCGTAGAGCTCCAGCACGGCGCTCCCCAGGCCCCCGCGCACCGTCCCCTCCTCCGCCACGACGACAGGCCCGTGGGAGGCGGCTTCCAGCAGCGCGGCCTCGTCCAGCGGCGACAGGCCCCGAGCGTCGAGCACGCTCCACCCAGGCTCATTCCGAGCGGCTTCCAGCGCCGCCAGGCCCAGCGGGCCCAGGGTCACCAGCGTCAGCTCCGGACGCTCGGCGCGAACGAGCCAGCGCGCTCCCCGCACGGGCGCTTCTTCCACCCGCACTTCGGGAGGCAGCGCGGGCAGCGTGCCCCGAGGAAAGCGGAGGACGGAGGGCCGCGACGATTGGAGCGCGGTGGCGAGCATGGGCGCGAAGTCCTCGCCCACCACGGGCGCCCACAACGCGAGGCCCGGGAGCGGACGGAGCGAGGCCACGTCGTAGGTGCCCTGGTGCGTGGCGCCGTCCGCGCCCACCAGTCCCGCGCGGTCCACCGCGAAGACGACGGGCAGGCCCGGCAGGCACACGTCGTGGATGATCTGGTCATACGCGCGCTGCAGGAACGTGGAGTAGATGCAGCACACGGGGCGAGCCCCCGCGGCGGCGAGTCCCGCGCAGAAGGTGACGGCGTGCTGCTCGGCGATGCCCACGTCGTGTACGCGGTCCGGGAAGCGCGCCTTGAGGGCATTGAGCGCGGAGCCCTCCAACATCGCGGGCGTCACCGCCACGACGCTCGAGTCGCGCGCCATCGCCTCTTCCAGTGCCCACGCGAGCGCCTCGCTGTACGTGCGGTGGCCTCCGCGCGAGCGCACCAGCTTGCCGTCGCGCCACTCGTACGGGCCCATGGCGTGGCCCCGCGTCTGCGCGTCCGCCTCCGCGGGAGGGAACCCCTTGCCCTTGAGCGTCAGCGCATGCACGACCACGGGCCGGGACGAAGCACGGGCCTCGCGCAGCGCGTGCACCAGCGCGCCCAGGTCATGGCCATCCACGGGCCCCAGGTACGTGAAGCCCAGGCCCTGGAAGAAGTCGCGCGCGCCCCGGGTGCGCAGCAGCGAGGGAATCGCGCCCACGTTGGCGCTGATGGACATCTGGTTGTCGTTGAGCACGACGACGAGCGGCAGGTGACTGCCTCCCGCGTTGTTGAGGCCCTCGAAAGTCAGCCCTCCGGTCAGGCCCCCATCCCCGAGCACCGCCACCACGTGGCCCCGGTGGCCCAGCATCCTGCGGCCCTCCAGCAGCCCCAGCGCCGCCGACACCGCCGTGCAGGAGTGGCCCGCCAGCAGCGCGTCATGCGGACTCTCGCGAGGGTCCAGGAAGGGCGCCACGCCACCGGCCTGCCGCAGCGTGTGCATGCGCTCGCGCCGCCCGGTGAGCAGCTTGTGCGCGTACGTCTGGTGACCCACGTCGAAGAGAATCGCGTCGGTGGGCGAGTGAAAGACGCGATGGAGCGCGACGATGAGCTCCACGGCGCCCAGGGAGGCGCCCAGGTGGCCGCCCACCTTCCCGCAGATGGAGATGATGTCTTCCCGGAGCTCCTCGCACAGCTGGGGCAGGTCCGCTTCGGGAAGCGCCCGCACATCGGTCGGAGAGGCGATGCGTGCCAGCAACTGCTGCGCCATCAGGACTTCCGCTCCACCACGTAGCGCGCGAGCGCCGCCAGCGGTCCATCCTCGCCTTCGAGCGGACGCACCGCTTCCACCGCCAGGGCCACCTGCTCCTCGGCCATCCGCCGCGAGGCGTCCAGCCCCACCACGGCGGGGAACGTGTGGCGCCCCGCCTCCGCGTCGGCGCCCGCCGGCTTGCCGAGTTGCTCGCGCGTGGCCGTCACGTCCAGCACGTCGTCGGCGATCTGGAAGGCCAGGCCCACCGCGTCACCGTAGAGCTGCGCGCGGACCAGCGACTCCGCGTCTCCACCGCCCGCCAGCGCGCCCATGCGACACGCCGCGCGGATGAGGGCCCCCGTCTTCAGCCGGTGCATCCGCACCAGGTAGTCCAGGACGGCGGGACGGTCCTCCGCGGTGTCCAGCACCTGTCCACCCACCATGCCCGCAGCGCCCGAGGCCACCGCCAGCTCCCGGCACAGCGCGCCCCGCACGGGCTCCGGCCCGTCGCCGAGCAACACGAAGGCCTCCGTCAAGAGCGCGTCGCCCGCGAGGATGGCCATCGCCTCGCCGTACACCTTGTGGTTGGTGGGCCGGCCGCGGCGAAAGTCGTCGTCATCCATCGCCGGCAGGTCGTCATGCACCAGCGAGTACGTGTGGACGTACTCCAGCGCGCAGGCCGCGTCACCGGACACGGGAGACACCAGGGAAGCGCGCGCCACCGTGTCCGCGAAGGTGAGGCACAGCACGGGCCGCAGCCGCTTGCCGCCCGCGAGCAGCGAGTAGCGCATGGCCTCCACCAGCCGGGGAGGCGCACCAGAGGAAGCGAGCCGGTCCGCGCGCTCGAGCAACAGCGATTCCACCCGCGCCTGCTGGGTGCGCAGGAAGGTGTCCAGGTCGAAGTGGGCCAAGCGTCGGTGCTCCTTGCGCTGCTGGAATACTAGGGAGCCGGTGGAGTCACCAGCTCCCGAATGCGCCGGACGAGCTTCTCCGTATCCAGGGGCTTGACGAAGTAGTCCGCGGCGCCGACCTCGCGACCTCGCCGCTTGTCGTCGGAGTCTCCCCGCCCGCTGATGAAGATGATGGGGATGTCCCGGAAGTGCTCGTTCTTCTTCACCGCCTTGCACAGCTCGAAGCCGTCAATCCAGGACATGTTCACGTCCAGGAGGATGGCTTGCGGGCGGTGGAGCTGCAGCGAGGCGATGAGCCGCAGGCCGTTGGCCGCGAGCGTGACCTCGAAGCCCTCGTCCTCGAGGGCCGCCGCGAGCAATTCCCGCGTGTCGCGGTCATCGTCGACGATGGTGATCTTCGGCTTCGACATGCCGGTGTGCGCGTCCCGCACGAACTAGAACGGGACGTCATCCTCGGGGGGAGGTCGGGGGGCAGGCGCCCGGGGGGCCGCCTGGGCGGCGGGACGGGCAGCCACGGACAGCGGCGCCACCACATCGTTGCCGTCCTCATCCTGGAGCAACTGTTCGATGCGCTGCTCCGCCTCGGTCAGCAGCTTCTCACCCCGGCGTACCAGCCGGATGCCTTCCTCGAACGCCTTGAGAGAGTCCTCCAACGACAGATTGCCGCTCTCCAGCCGGCCCACCGTCTCCTCGAGCCGGGACACGACGTCCCCGTACTGCCCGGGAACCTCGCCCTCCGCCGCCTTGTCCGCCTTGGACGCCTTGTCCGCCTTCGCCACAGCCTTCCACCTCCCCGTTCGGGGCGCGGGACTCTAGAGGGTGGCCCGTTAGCAGTCCACCGGCCCTTTTACCGACGTGACAGTGGCTTCGACTTCTTCACATCCGCCCAGCGTCTTCGCCCCATTCGCCGCGAGTTTGATGCCCAGGCGCTCTCCCACCTCGACATCCGCGGCGGAGCGCACCACCCCGCCGTCTCGCTGACGGAACACCACCGAGTAGCCACGCGACATCACCTTCAGCGGGCTCATCGCGTCCAGTCGCCCTTCCAGACGCTGGAAACGCCTCTGCGCTTCCGCCAGCGTCCCCTGCTGAAGCGCCCGCAGGCGTGCCTGGTGCGCCGCCAGCCGGGCATGCTCTCGCGAGATGAGCGCCGTCGGCGAGGCCCGCTCCAACCCGAGTCGCGCCGTCGCCAGCGTCGCCTGCCGCGTCGCCACGCCCGCGCGCGCCGCCTCCGACAGTCGCATGGCCAGCTTCAGCAGATGTGCCCGCTGCTCGCTCAGCCGGGCCTGGGGCCGCGAGCGCTGCAGGCGCTCCGTCAGCGCGCGCAGCGACTCACGGCGCTCGCGCACGGCGGGCCGCAGCACGCGCATCATCGCTTCCACCTGTTCGGATAGGTGCAGCCGCTGATGATTGAGCGCCCGCCGCGGATCATCCAGCCGGGAGGCGAGCTGACCCTGTCGCTCACGCAGCTCCAGCACCCGGCGTTCCATGGCCCGGCGCAGCCGCCCCGCCTGGGTGGCCAGCGACAGCTCCAGGTCCGCGAGCACCGGCGCCAGTCGCTCCGCCGCCGCGCTGGGGGTCGCCGCCCGCCAGTCCGCCACGAAGTCGGAGATGGTGAAGTCAATCTCGTGGCCGATGGCCGACACCACCGGTACCGGCGAGGCGAAGATGGCGCGCGCCACCTCCTCCTCGTTGAAGGTCCAGAGGTCCTCCACCGAGCCACCGCCGCGCGTCACCACGATGACGTCCACGTCGGTGCGAGCCAGTCGGGCAATCGCCCGGGCCACCTCCGGCGCGGAGCCCTCGCCCTGCACGCGCGCGTCCGCCAGGAGCACGCTCAGCCGGGGGTTGCGCGAGTGCAGCACGCGCAAGAAGTCCTGGAGCGCCGCGCCCGTGCGGCTCGTCACCACGCCGATGCGCTGGGGCAGGAACGGCAACGGACGCGGGGCCCTCACCCGGCGGTCGCCGATGAGCCCCTCGGCCGCCAGTCGCGCCTTGAGCTGTTCGAAGGCGAGCGCCAGCGCGCCCTCCCCCACCGGCTCCAGCCGCGAGACGATGAGGCTGTAGCGTCCCTGCGGCTCGTACAGGTCGACGCTGCCCTCGGCCAGCACCTCCATGCCGTCGCGCAGCGCGAAGCGCATCCGCCCCGCCATCGAGGCCCACACCTTGGCGTCGATGGAGGCGACGGAGTCCTTCAGCGAGAAGTACCAATGCCCTCGCGCGTTGGCGCCGCGAAAGCCCGTCACCTCACCGCGAACCAGCACACGCGCGAAGCGGGACTCCAACGTCTGTTTGAGCTGACGCGTGAGCTCGGCCACCGAAAGCACCGAGCGCTCGGGCTTGGGCGGCGCGGCGGGCACACCCTCCAACGGCCCCAAGAGCCCCGTGCCGTCCGCGTCCACCGGAGGAGGCGGTGGAGGCGCCTTCCTCGGCAGGGCCACCACGCGCGGCGCCGACGGCGGCGCGGCGGTGGAGGGCGCGGGAGTGGCTCCGAACAAGTCCCACTGAGAACCCGACGTGACGGGCGGCGGTGACTCGCCGCCCGCGCCCTTGCGCTTCTTCATCGCGAGAGCTTCTCGACCCAGGACTTCGCCTTGTCGTGGTACTCGTCATCCGGAGGCGTCATGGCCACCACGTCCTTGAACTTGGGCAGCGCGTCCTCGGGGCTGCCGTCCTTCAGGGAGTAGGCCAGGAGGTAGAGCTCCCGCCCCTTCGTCTTCAGCTCGCTGATGATGTTCGCCGCGCCCGCGTGGCCCGGGTCGGCCTGCAGCGTGCGCCGCGCGAACTCCATGGCGCGGGCCCACTGACCGGAAGCCTTCGCGGAGCTGGCGCTCTTGTAGAAGATGGTCGCCGCGCGAGTGCCCGCGTTGCGCGCCATCTTGCTGGTGCGCCCGTCGGTGATGTCCTTGTCGAGCGACAGCAGCTTTTGCAGCCCCTTCGCCTCCAGGTCCTCCAGTCGCTTGTAGAGCGTGCTGAACTCCGACATCTGCGCGAGCAGCTTCTTGCACTGCGGGTTCTTCGACATGCACGCGTTGAGGATGGCCACGGCGCCGGACATATCGCCGTCGCGGAAGCGCTCGACGGCGGGCTCCCAGGGCTTGGGGGCGGGGCCGGTGGGAATCACCCGGGGCGTGTCGCGAACGGTGATGGCCTGCGCCGCCTGCTCGTTGATGATCTTGGCGTCGCGGTGCTCCGGGAAGGCCTTGAGGACATCGTCGGTGATGGCCTTGGAGGAGTCCAACTGGTTGCCATCCAGCGCGGCCCTCGCCTCGCGCGTGCGCTTGTCGGCCAACTCCGACAGCTCCCGCTTCGCCGCGCTGACCTGCTCGTAGAGGAACTGGCTCTCACCGGCCTTGCCCAGCGCCGCGGAGGCCTTGCCCAGCTCGTTCCTGGCGAGTGCGGTGCGCGCCTCCGTGAGGCGCTCCTGGACGGGAATCTCGCGCTCGGCGTGCTGGAGATAGTCCTTCACGCCAGGGTAGTCGGGAGCGGAGGCGGCCAGCTCCTCCAGCTTCGCCTTGGCCTCCACCCACTTGCCTTCGCGCACCAGGTTCTTCGCGTCCTGGAAGATGGTGCTCAGCTCCTTGCGGACGGCGTCCTGCTCGCCCTTGCGGACGAGAATCGCCTCCTGCTCCTTCACCACGCGCATGCGCGCGATGCCCAGGCCGGCGAAGAGCACCACCACCACGCCGCCAGCGAGCAGCTTCAGGCGCATCTTCTTGCGCTGGACCTCGGGGTCGGGCGGCGCCATCGCCGAAGAGCGCGCGCTGCGCACGCGGCCGCCCTCCACGCGCGGAGGCGGCCGGGCCGGCGATGAGCCCCGGCTCCCGGAAGCGGCGGAGGAGGCACTCGACGTCCGCCCCCGCGACGGGGTTGCGACCATCATCGTGGAGTTGACCACGTCCTCGAAGCGCAGCTCCGTGTCGCCCAGGGTGATGACATCGCCGTTGGCCAGGGGCGTCTCCTCGCCAATGGCCTCGCCATTGACGAGCGTCCCGTTGCCGGAGCCCAGGTCGCTCACCATCCAGCCCGCACCCGCCTTGCGCACCATGACGTGCTTGCGCGACACGGAGGTGTCGGGGATGCAGATGGGGTTGTCCGCGGCGCGACCGATGACGTACTCGCCATCCTCCAGCGAGAACTCCTCACCTGACTTGGGCCCCGCGACGCAGATGAGTCGAGGGGTGGCCGCCCCGGGGGCGCGGGCAGCGGAAACAGGAGACGTCCTGCGAGCAGCGGGGCGAGCTCCTGTCCCGCCCGAGGGCGTCCCGGAAGGAGGCCTGCGACGAGCAGGAGGGGAACCGTTCGACATGGCGAATCACCGACTTCCTGAAAAAAGAGCACCAGCTCAGAGCTCGTGCTCGAACGCCTTTTCCTGGGCAAGATTGTGGCAGCGATGCTCGGTGGTAGGGAAGCGTCTGCTCACTTCTTGCAGCGCCGCCCGGGCCTTCCTCGCGCTCCGGAACTGCACACTCCGTTGGAATTCCAGCATGAGCTGAGCGCATTGGTGGTCCAGCTCGGCGGAGACCTGGGACAGCTGGTAGCGGACGTCCTGGTAGAGGTCCGGCTTGGTGTCCAGGGCCTCCAGGGTGAGCCAGGCGAAGCGGAACTGCTGCCAGGCCCGGAAGAGGTTCTCCGCGCCCACGCCCTTGGTGTCGAAGAACCGCCGGCCCGTGGAGGCATACTCCCGCGCCTGTGAGAGCAGCTGCTCGGGGGGAAGCTCCGGCACGGGGATGACCTCCAGCCGCAGGTTCCAGACCCGCCACGTCTCATTTCCGGGAGGGTTGCGAACGTTGTCGAAGACGAAGCTGTTGAGCGCCCCGCGCTTGAGCGTATTGGCGGGGAGGATGTGCTCCAGCTCGCGCTCGGCGGTGGTGGTGGTATCCGGAGGGACCCAGCCGAGGTTCACCCCGTTGAGCGCCAGGGACACCTCCTCCTTGGAGATTCCGCTGGCCTGGTAGTGCAGCAGGGCCACGGCGCGGGTGGGAGCGACGAACTGGAAGTCGAAGGACTTCTGGTCTGTGCGCTCCCAGCGCACGCCCTCGCCCAGGCCGAACGAGTCGGGGACGTTCTCGACGCCCAGGCTCAAGGGCTCCGAACCCGGGCCCCCCGCGGACAGGCCGCCCGGCAGGAAGACGAAGGCCAGCGCACTGCCCGCCAGCCCCAGCACGAAGAGCGTCACCGTGCTCGTCAGGAGCTTGCGGGCCAGCGGCAGCCCTCGCCACCAGAGCAGGAGCCGTCCGCCGCGAGAGCTCGCGAGTTCCCTCCGCTGACGGGCCCGGTCCGCGGCGCTCGGCCCCGTGGGAGCGGGTGCGGGCGAAACCTTCGTCGTGGACTCCGCGGCGAGCGGCGACGTCCCGGGGGCCGGCGCGATGGCCAGGGCCGAGGGGGCGAAGGCCGGGGCTCCTGGAGCGCGGGTCCGAATCGGCCGGGTGGCATCATCCAGGGTCGGCTCGTCCAGGAGGCCCAGGTCGGGGAGCGTGGGCAGCGCCAGCTCCGTGCGCTCTTCTCGCTCCTCCGTCGGAAGCTCGATGAGCCCCGGAGGCATGGCGGTGGCGATGGGTGGCACCCGGAGGGGCAGGGCCACCTCGGTGCGCTCCTCCGGCTGCGAGTCCATGAGCGGGAGGAGGGTCGGAACCACCACGGGCCGCTCGCCGGTGAAGGCCACCTCGGTGCGCTCCTCCGCCAGGACCTCCATGAACGGAAGGCTGGGAGGCGCCACGGGTGCGACGAGGGGGCGCTTGCCGCTGGGCGGTGGCAGCGCTGGGAACTCATCCGCCAGCACCGGTGGCGGCGGGCGTGGCGCCACGGGCGCGACGAGGGGTCGCTTGCCGCTGGGCGGAGACACCGCTGGCGAGTCCTCGATCAGCACCGGGGCCTGGCGCGGGGCGACGGGCGCGATGAGGGGGACCTCGCCCGTGGGGAGGTAGTGCTGATCCAGGCCCCCGGGGGGCGGCGGCGCGGGCGCGTTGCGGCGGATGGGACGCGTGGCGTCCTCGTCCCCGTCCGGAGGCACCCAGAGGAAGGTGAACTCCACCGGGCCCACGCCGATGCGGTCTCCGTCACGCAGGAGCTGCTCGCCCAGCAGCCGGCTGCCGTTGAGCGCCGTGCCGTTGGAGCTGCCCATGTCCTGCGTGAAGTACTGCCCGCCACGCATGACGATGCGGGCGTGCAGCCGGGAGACGCCATGGTCGTGCAGCACCAGGTCGTTCTCCGGCGTGCGACCGATGTTCACCTCGGCCTGCTCGAAGACGAGCTCCCTTCCCTGCTGGAGCCCCTTGGTGATGGAGAGGAGAATCGGCAGAGGACTATCCCCCCGCGAGCTCACCGAAGAAGAACTGGAACACGATGGGCCCGAAGAGCACCATGAACACGGTCGGGAAGATGCAGGCGATGAGAGGGAAGAGCATCTTCACCGGGGCCTCGCCAGCCAGCTTCTCCGCGCGCTGCGTGCGGTCGATGCGCATCTGCGTGGACTGGATGCGCAGCACCTTGCCCAGGCTCGTTCCCATCTTGTCCGCCTGGATGAGCGCCGTGACGAACGTCGTCAGCGACGGCAGGTCCACGCGCACAATCATGCTCTTGAGGCCTTCTTCGCGCGTCTTGCCCATCTTGAGCTGCTTGAGCACCAGCTGCAGCTCCTCGCGAAGCGGACCCGCCTTGCCCTTCTCCACCACCTTGGCCAGCGCGGCGGTGAAGTCCAGACCCGCCTCCACCGACAGCGTCAGGAGGTCCAGGTTGTACGGCAGCGCGCGGCTGATGAGCAGGTGGCGCTTCTTCACCTGGTCGTTCAGCCAGAGCATCGGGTAGTACATCCCGAAGAGCAGGAACAGGAGGGACCAGACCAGGTTCTGTCCGGTGCCGTTCAGGATGAACAGGCCCATCAGCAGGCCCACCACGGCGCTCACTTCCTGCAGCGCCATCATGTCCTCGGGCTTGTAGCCCTGGGGCTCACCGGCCTTGATGAGGTTGCGGCGCGACTTCGCCTCGTAGCTCGGCCAGATGAAGCGGCGGTTCATGGCGCCCAGGCGGCGGATGGCCACCGAGCCGAAGCCCTTCATGCCGCCCTGGGACTCGTCGCGCACTTCCGACAGGAAGCGCTCGAAGAGCACCTGGTACAGGCCGATTCCGAGGAAGCCGATGGCCCCCGCGAAGAGCAGCGCGGAGCTGCCGACCAACACTTGCGTCAGGATGTCCACGGAGCACCCCTCAGATATCGATGTTGACGATGCGGCGGATGATGAGGATGCCGAGCACTTCCATGATCGCGATGATCACCACGAGGATCCACCCGAAGAAGTGGTTCATCATGGGCTCCATCAAGTCCGGCCGCATGTAGTTGAGCACCATGCCCAGCACGCCGGGCATGGCCGCCACGATCCACCCCTGCAGCTTGCCCTGCGAGGTGAGGGCGTCGATCTTGCCTTCCAGGCGGAAGCGCTCGCGAATCACGGTGGAGATGGTCTCGAACATCTCCGCCATGTTGCCGCCCAGCTGACGCGCGATGTTGGTGGACACCACGACCAGCTCCAGGTCGTCGCTGCCCACGCGGCGGCCCATGTTGATGAGCGCCTCCTCCAACGGCACGCCCAGCTTCACTTCCTTCACGAACAGGCCGAACTCCTGCGACAGCGGCGCCATCGCCTCGCGCGCCACGTGCTCGATGGCCTGCGGGAAGGTGAGACCGGCCTTGAACGCGTTGGCCATCGCCTGCAGCGCGTCCACCAGCTGGACGTTGAACTTCTTGATGCGCCGCTTGCGGTAGTGCTTGACCATCAGCATCGGCAGGAAGAAGCCGAACACCGTGGCCACGACGGCCAGGATGGGGTTGAAGATGATGTAGGTCAGGATGCCCAGCAAGCACATGCACGCGATGTTGAGCACCAACATCTGGCGCGCATCGATGAAGAGGAACATGTCGCTCAAGTCGTTCATCGACTTGGCGACATAGCGCTCCTGGTACTGCTCGTACGCCTTCGAGAGGACGCTGAAGATCACCAGGCTGAAGAAGAAGACAGAGCCTGTGACGAGGAGGAGGACGATTCCGGCAAGCATGGGCGCGCTTCCCTGGGGGTGAGGGCGGCGTGGCGCCGACTACTGGGCGCCAGCGGCGGCGGCTTTCTCGCTGCCGCCCTTGATGATCTGGATGATCTCCCGGCGCTTGGCTTCCAGCACGCGGGTACGCTCACCGGACAGCAGGGTGCTGATGGTGGCGCGGCCGCGCTCCTCGATGAGGTCCACGTCGTCCTCGTTGCGCAAGCTGAGCGTCAGAGCGCCCAGTTCCGCGGCCAGCACGAGGATTTCCGCCTCTTCCGGCAGCACCATCAGCGACACGTTGTTGTAGTCGCGCTGGCCTTCCGGGATGAGGTTGACGTTGGTGGTACCGGTGATCTTTCCGGTCGCCACCACGATGATGTTCTGCAGCAGCGTCACGCCGACGTTCTCGTCGGTCTGCGGGTCGCGGAACGTGCCGATGATGTCCACGTGGTCGTTGGGGCGAATCCAGCCGCCGACGGCGGTGGTGTTCTTCGCCTCGATGGTCATCGCGCGCATCTTCTTCTGCACCTTCGAGGACAGGCGCTCGGCGGCCTTGGTCGTCTCGAACTGGCTCCACAGCAGCGGGTCACCCGCCTGCAGTGCCACGAGGACCTTCTGGTTCACGACGTAGGAGGCCGAGTCCGGACGAACCACCGACGAGGTGACGAACTGCTCCGGCACCGAACGTTGAGAGATCATCTCGAAGGAGATGACGGTGCCTTCGGGGACGTCCTGGGCCGCAACCACCACGGGTACCAGGTTCCAGCCGCGGCGCACGTCCGCTTCCTTCTTCTTGATGGCGGAGTACGCGATGACGCCGGCCAGAAGGCCGAGTACGAGCGCGACGACGAGCGGGGTCTTGCCCTTCAGCATGGTTCAGGAACCTCCAAAACGGGGGGGCGCCGTTCGGCGGCGAAGGCGTTCGAGGGTGTAGAAATCTAGAAAGGCGCACCTTGGCGCCGATGGCGCGGGATGTTAGCCGTGCGATACAGCAGGTGTCAAAACCACCTCCCGCGACAGCACCGAATCCCGCGCCATCCCTGTCGAATTCAGCGGTTGCGTCAGAGGCCCGCGAGCGCCTTGCGGTCGTCGTCGGTCAACCCGTTGTATTCGGTGATGCTGTAAATGGCGTCCTGGACGACGTTGGCTTCGTCCTCGTTGTCGATGGTCTTCCCTCTCAGCAGCCGCAGCAGCTCCTGGATGTCCGGGTCCGTGGAGACGGGGCCGAACGCGAAGGTGCCATCCTGCTCGGAGGGGGCCCGCTCCTGGTTGAGGCAATAGAGGTGGAAGGGCACCACGTAGACCTCTTCCTCGGTGCCACCATCCGTGCCCGCGTCGATGCCGCCCGGGCCGATGCCCGTGGGAGGGAGGTTGATGAGCACGCGGTCCATCAACATGCCGTTCTGGATTCGGCTGGGCGCCGTGTTCATCATGACGAGGCCCGGCTCGAAGGTCATCAGCACCGGGGCGCCGGTGTTGTTTCGCAGCGGCACGCAGACCAGCACCGCGGGACCCGTGCCCACCGGCGCCACGCCGTTGCCACAGTCCTTGGTGGAGTCATTCGCGCCGTACAGCTCTCCGGCGATCTCCACGCCCGGAGGGAATGCGAAGGCGGTGCCCACGGGAGCCCCCGGGTCCTCGCCGAAGCCGGGCCGCTGCTTGTTCACCCCCGCATCGAAGGTGATGGGGCCGCCGTCCGTCCCGCCTCCGCCGCCGTCATCGTCATCACTGCAAGCCAGCACCCCTGCCCCTACCGCCGCCGCGACGACCACCCACTTCCAGGCCGCATGCGCCATTGCGCGCTCCTTGTCCTCGTCGTTGATGCGAAAGCGACCCCTCCGGCCCTGGGCCACCGCGTCATGAGGTGGACCGAGACTGGCTGAGTCCCGGGTCGTCGGCAACACCGGCGTGCACCCGACGTGTCAGGGAGTTGGCGAAGGAGACAGCTGCTCGATGGGCGACGCGGCGGGCTCCTGCATCGGCGGCAGGTCCGGGTTGTAGAGGCCGCGCAGCACCAATTCCCGCGCGCGGTCGTCTTGAAGCAGCGCGGGCTCACCCGCTCGGAGCCCCACCGGGCGGATGCTGAAGCCGATTCCGTCCGGCGTCACGTGCACCCACAGCGTGTTGGGAACGAGCTGCGAGGGACGCGACTCCTCCGACTCGAGCCACACAATCTGGACGGGCACGGCGCGGAACTCGCGCGTGCGCAGTTGCTCGTTGTTGGGACCGGCCACCACGAGCGCCTTGCGCCAGGACTCCTCATCGGTGGGCGTCTCGCCGTGGGCCTGGAGCTCCTGCACCATCGACAGATGGACCCGCCGAGCCACCCGCAGGAGGGACAGGTTCGTCGCCTCTTCCGAGCGCGTCTCCTTGAGCGAGCGTCCATCCCCCGCCCCGACCGCGCCGACCACGGACAGCAACGCGACGGCCGAGGCCCAGAGCGGCGCGGACGTACCCCGCACCAGTCCCCAGACGAGGCGCAGTCCGCTCACCACCGCCAACACGGAACCCGCGAGCAGCGTCCAGCGCGGCAGCGGGCCCGAATGGAACGACTGGCCCAGTACCTGGGCGAGGTGCCGCCACTCGGGGACCGCGACGTACACGACGCCCGCCGCCATGGCGAGGAACACGGCCGCATGCAGCAGCCGCAACCCCAGGGGCGACGGCGCCCCCACTTCGCTCCGGGTCGTCACGGGAACGGCAGGTTCAGGACGAAATAAAAGGAGTCGTAGTAGATCTGGTACGAGCGCATGAACAGGTCGATGACGTTCGACTGGACGTCATCCGTCCAGCGGACCTTGACCGACGCGCCGATGACGAGCGCGACGACCAGCACCCAGTTCAGGATGGAGTATTCGACCATCGCCTGCCCACGTCGGGAGGCGCGCAGGCGCTGCGTCTTGGGGAAGCTCATGGGGCGTTCTCCGAATCGGCGGGTTCCTTGGGGGCGTCCATCCCTGGCAGGTCCGGGAAGATGCGGTCAGCGTACTCCAGGCGGACCTTGGGCGCGGAGGGGGGCGGTAGAACCATACGCGGCTTGGCGTCGATACCGTACTCCGCCACCTCCATCGAATGGGCGATGCCCGGAATCTCCATCTTCGCCAACTGCATCAACGGAATCTCGCGGCTGATCCACATCCGCTTGACGACGGTCTTCTTCATCACCAGCTCCACCGGAACAACTGTCACGGTCCCCGCGAGCGTCATCACCCGCGTCTCCTTGCCGGTGCGCAACACGGGCTTGACCCCCGCCGGCAGGACGACCTTTGCGTCCTCGGGGTCTGGCACCTTGTTGTCCTTCTCCTCCTGGTCCATCGTCTTCAGGACGTGGTCCAGCGCCTCTTGCGAGTACTCCTGGGGACGGTCCGTGGGCCCACCGACGAAGAGCCGGGAGATGGCGTCATAGCGAATCTGCTCGCCCTCGCGAGCAACCAGCATGCGCATCTGCATGAGCGGCGACTTCATGGACGGATGCATGCCCGCCTCCATCTCCACCCACACCGCGTCCCGGCCCTCCTTGTCCTTCTCCTCCCCCACCACCGCCATGCGCCAGTAGTAGATGCGCATCCCGCCCGCGCCGCCGTCGAAGCGGTACGTCACCCAGTCGCCCACGCGCGCGCTGCGAGCGCCCCGGGCCATATGGGACATGACCTCACGCGCCGCGGGGTTCTCCTCCGCGCGCGCGGGCGCGGCCATGAGCATCACCGCGATGACCGCCCACGACGCCCTCATTTCCCCGCTCCCTTCGCAGGCTTCGCCTTCTGCTCCCGCTCCCACGCTTCGCGGCTCTTGCGCACCGCCTCGTCGTTGGGCACCCCATCCGGACGGTCCGTGCCCACCCACGTCTGCATGACGGACGACATGCCCTCGTCCACCTGGGAGATGGTCGTCATCACCTGCTCGCCCTTGCGCGCGTGCTCCATCGTCAGTTGCGTGCCGCCCCCCAGCTTCGTCACCGTGCTGCGCACCGGCTCGAAGCCCTGGCGCGTCAGCTCCGTGCCCACCCGCTGCTGCACGTCCGACAAGTCCCCCGCAACCAATGAAGTGCGGTTCTGCGAACCACCCGGGTCGTCCCGCGTCGCCAGGTCCTGGCTGTAGAGCGTGCCCTCCAACTTCAGCAGGCCGGACGGAGGAGACTTCGGCGGACGGGTCCACATGTCCCTCAGCGCCGTGAAGCCCACCGTCTTGCCCAGGTGCGTGCGCAACACCACGCCTCGCTGCAGGCCCTCGCGAGTGAAGAGGGCGGAGACCACGGCCTCTTCCTCCAGGTCTCCCTCCACCACGGTGGGGTAGCCCTCGTCGCGCCACTTCTGCGCGAAGTACGCGACCACCTTCTTCATGGGGTCGGTCGTCGTGAAGTAGGCGAGCCGGTAGTACTCGCCTCCGATGATGAGGTCGTTGCCGATGCGCGTGTGGATGGTGCCCGGATACACGGGCACCTCCTGCTCGGCGAGCGCGGGCCACACGGCCAGGAGCGCGAAACCGAGCAGGAGCCGGCGGGCCACCTTATTGCTCACAGCGAATCTTGTTGTCCTGCTCATCCTTGTTCGTCGCCTCTTGGGTGGCGTCCGGATCCGACGGGTCGTCGGCCATGGCCTTCTTGCACCCCATGAAGTGCGGGCCACGCGCCAGGAACAGCTTGATGTAGTTGCTGTCGCCGTAGGTCATCTCGTCACGGAACGGAGCCGTGTCGAAACAGTCCGGGCGGTCGTGGTCGAGCAGGCCCCGCATCGCATGCAGGCCGCTGCTGGCCGGGCCGTCATAGCCTGTCAGACCGTTGCAGTCCCCCTTCTGCTGGGGATCGATACCGTAGTTTCGCGCGACGACATAGGTGCCGAAGAAGTTCGGCAGGATGCTCCCCAGGAAGTCGAGCACGCCGCCGACGGCTCCATCCAGGGCCTTCGTCAGGCCGAGGAACACCATCCGCTCCACCTGGGCATGCATGCCGTGAGGGTCGCTTCCCCCGCGGTGGTTGCCTGCCCGCCGGTCCCGGACGATGGCGTCGCCGCCGTCCGGCATGTGCCAGCCGTTGGCGTACATCGAAAACTTCGAGCGCATGGGGAGGCTCGACAGGTCATGGCCCCCGGTGGTGTCCGACTTGAAGAAGCCTCCAGGACCGGAGTTCTCGTCGAGGTAGCTGCGGGGGATGATGACGTTGTCGAAGTTCATCGTGACTTCGGACTCCACCCACCCCTTGTTGTTGAAGCCCCAGCCGTTCAGCACCGCGCCAGCGCCGCGGTTGAGCATGCTGATGACTCCGCTGCCCAGGCTGCCGCCCTCGCCCGTGCTGCCGGGATTGCCCAGCATCCCGGACTCGAGGAAGGGAATCTCCTTGTTGGTGATGGTTCCCTGCACCGAGCTGTAGCGCGCGATGAACGATCCCGCGGGCCCGTTGGGCTCCACCGAGTCCATGTCCTTGAAGCGCTCGATGAGCTCCTTGTGCGCCTCCTGCCGCGCATCCTCGAATGCGGCATCGTGGTCGGCCTTGGCGAAGTCGGAGAGCGTGTAGCTGGTCATCTCCCAGACGGCGTAGTGGGCCATCTCCTGGAGCTTCAGCTTCGCCCGGACCAACTCCGTCAGGTACATGCTGAACATCAGGATCATGACGAGGAGCGGCACGGAGAGAGCGAACTCCACCGTGGCGGCTCCGCGTCGGAAACTCTTTCGAGACATGAGAGTTTTCATCGCGGTCCTCAGTGCGTCATGACCTTCGGGGCAAAGCCCTGGAGCGCGCCAGGCAGCGCGTCCAGCATGGACCCGACCACCGGGAGCTGATTGCGGCCCTGGTACACGGACGCCAGGCGCGGGCGCCAGTACGGGTTGAAGAAGTTGGGCTGCTCGGTCCAGTTGCCCGGCCGGTGGTAGTAGCTCTGGCCACGGGAGATGACGTTGAGGCCCTCGGTGAGGCTGAGGAACTTCTTGCGGTTGTTCAGCATCTCCAGGCCCTCTGAGTCCGGCGTGAAGGTGAACTTCACCTTGCCCTCGTCGTTCAACAGCGCGGGAGCGTTCGTACCCGTGCCATCCGTGTTGGCCTTGTTCACGACGTCTTCCGGCGACTTGTTCAGCGCCACCCACGCGGAGGGCTGGTTGAAGTCCATCGTGCGCTTGGCCAGCTCACCCTTGTTTGCGTTCGCAGTCGGGTTGCAGGTGTTTCCAGCATACTGACCGGGCTCGAAGTGCATGAACGGCGTGACGCCACCCCAGGGGTGGTTGCCGTCCTGGGCCGGACGCACGTTCGCGGTGTAGACGTCCACCTCGAACCAGCAGACCACCAGTTTGAGCACGCAGACCTTCTCGGTGTGGATGCCCACCTCCCGCTCGACGCCTCTGGGTGCCGAGTGGTTGCGCCACTGCTCGGTGTTCCGCGGGTAGTGCACTCGCCAGTGGACGCCGCCCTTGACGCTGCCGGTGTCCTTGTCGTTCAGCGCCCAGACACTGGGCTTCGTCATCTCCTTGTAGGGGAGCTTGGTGCGCGAGTTGTCGCCCTTCCCCTTCCGGTTGTCGCCAAAGCAGCGCGTATACGGGTCCGAGTTGTTGCACGACAGGGGGTTGTCCGCCTTGCCCACGCCCACGTCGACCTCCGCGGGCCCCAGCTTCAGCCAGTACAGGTCGTCGGCGCCCATGTTGTCGCCCTGCGCCGTCATGCCCCAGGGGTTCAGGTTGTCGTTCCAATCCCGGATGTAGTTGCGCGAGTTGATGGTGTTCCGCGCGGTGGGGAACGTCGCGGACAACATGCGCGTCTGCCCCATCTTCTGGAACTCCATGATGCCCGGAGCATTCACACCGTTGTTCAACATGTCGCGCAGGAAACCGAGCGCATTCGGCAGCGGCAGGACGTCGCCGATCCGGCGCGAAGTGATGAAGCGCTCGGGGCAGGAGCCGCCCTCGCGGTCACACGAGTAACGGGTCGCGTTGGTGATGCCGCCCATGGACCGCTTGGCGCGGGCGATTTCGTCATTGCGCGCGTACTTCGTCACGTCCAGCGCGCCGAAGGGGTTCTTCCACGTGCCCGGGTTCAGCGGCTTGCCGCCGGAGTGCTCGTTGTGCGCCTGACTGAAGAGGCACTCACTGTAGAAGCCCGTCGCCAGTTGGCTGGCCATCGAGTTGAGGTTCTTGTCGTTCGAGTCCAGCACGCCCTGCGCGGTCTGCACCACGTGCGTGGAGGCGGACATCATCACCGCCTGGGACATGAAATACATGGCCCCGTTGAGCACCCGATGCGCCGGAATCATGTACTTCCCCAACCATCTATCGGGGTTGGCCGCCTTCAGGACTTGCTGGAACGGCTTGAGGAAGATGTTCTTGTACGCCGTGATGATCTTGTTGATCGCCTTGATGACCTGCCCCACGTACGGGACCACCTCGAGGATGGGACAGAGGACGATCCAAAGTTTCTTCCGCTTGCCGGCACATGGGTTGAGCGTCTTCATGAACCCGAAGAGGTCCGTGAAGAACGCCTCGGCCGAGTAGATGAGCGAGATGAGCGAGTGCCACATCATCGCCGACACGTATTGTGAGACCTGCGTGCGGTTGGCGTACGCGTAGAAGTTGAACGCGCGCGCCTCCATGGCGGCCATGGAGTAGGCGGCGGCGTCGGCGGTGTTCTGCAGGCGCACGCGCTCATGCACGGTGTGGCCGATGTTCACGGTGGTCAGCACCGCGATGGACATCACCAACACCATCAATGCGGCCAGGACGAGGGCCTGGCCCTCCTGGCGCTGGAAGCTCTTTCGGAGGATTCGAGTGAACATGGTGCGTGAGTCCTCTTACATGCCCCAGTCGGGGTTGAGGTGCATGATCCACTTGCGGTGGAAGTTGGACTGCATGCGCATGGTGTACGTCGCCGACAGGGGCATGAAGTAGCGCTTGCCCACGAGGCTGGAGACGAGCGGGATGCTGCCAGTGGCCAGCCCCCAGAGCACCCACATCTCGGCGGGGTACAGGGAGTTGTAGCCCTGCTCATGGTCAATCCCCTTGGCCATCGCTGCCAGCGGCGTGAGGTTGCCGCCATCCGACATCATGTTGGACTTGGGAACGAGGGTGGCCCGGTCAATGGCTCCTCGCAGCGCCACCTGCGCGTTGGACGCGTACCATGCGGTGAAGATGATCCAGTTCGCGAACGGGACCTTCATCTCGTAGAAGTAGCGCAGGCGGATGGTGAGCCGCGTCGCCTTGCGGTACACGAGCTCGGAGTCATCCGGCTCCGGCAGGTTGAAGAACTTGCGGATGTTGTTCTCCAGCGACGGCACCTCTGGGAAGCTGTCCGAGCCGTCGAAGTCGAGCTCCTGCCAGTTGAAGCCGGTGCGCAGCTTCCAGATGGTGTTGATGGGCGTGAAGTACGCCGGGTTGATGGTGTCCACCCGGATGAGGCCGAACAGGTTCGAGCCGTTCACCGTCCGAGGCACCACGCCGCCGCCGAAGTTCAGCGTGCGCATCGCGGAGTCGTAGATCTGATGGATGGCGAAGGTCTTCGCCAGGTTGCCGATGTCATCGGTCCGGCCCAACGTGGGCAGCAACGCGACGATGGCCGCGTCATGCATGCGCTCGTTGTTGCCGTTCCACACGATGCCGGCACGCGCCGCTTGATACGCGGCGTACTCGGTCATCAGCTTGGCGTGCTGAATCAACGTGAGCTGGATGATTCCCAGCGTCATGAACACAGCGAGCGGCATGATCATCGCCGCTTCGACCATGGCCTGCCCGGATTGCCGGCCAGCCGCCCCCCGCGGCCGCGAGTCCTGTTCCATTCCCATGGTGCCATTATCTCGATCAGCGCCCCTGAGACGCATCGGTCAAATGGCCAGCTTCAACCGTCCCGCTCTCCCATTTATTGAAAAATCGCGGGCGGTTACGGCGCCGGCTGGGAATCACTCGTCGGTGTTTCAACCGATTCAGCCTCATGGCTCAATCGGCGACGCGCCGCCTGGGCCGCGCTGGAACCAGGAGCTTCCGTCAAAACCTGATTACACGCCGCCAGCCCCTCGCGTCGACGCCCCAGGGCCAGCTCCGCGTCACACAGCCGGTTGAGCAGTCCCGCACGCTCGGTCCCAGACGCCCCGGCGGCCAGGGCGAGTCTCAACAGCCTCGCCTCCTGGCTCCTGTCCCCTGCCCGGTTCGCGGACTGGGCCTGACGGGAGAGTTCCGCCACGGAGGAACCCGACGCCGAGTCCTCGGCCTCGGAGCGCTCCACCGCCGCGGGGGTGACCGGAGCGGGGCGCGGCATCGGGGCTTCGGGGACGGCATCCGCCTTCCTCGTCGCCTTCATCGGGGACTTCGCACGGGAGGCTGAAGCGCGATCCAGCGCCTGTTGCTCTCGCGCATCGGACGGCTGCTGGGCCACGCCTCCACGGCTCTCGTTGGCGGAGGATGGCGCGGGGGCGCTGACCACGGTGCCCTGGGCCAGCGGCTCGGTGACGGCCTCCAGGGCGGGAGCCCCCGGGCCTTCGTCCCATGCGCCGTCCTTGGCCAGGTCATCCGCACTGGGCTTGTTCGCCTCCTTCTTCGCGTACGGGCCCCCCAGCCGCAGCCCATCCCTGGGAGGGCTGCTGGATGCAACGGCCTGAGCCGGAGCGGCTTCCGCCAGGGCCTCCTCATCGAGGTTCGACACCTCTCGCTGGGACTTCTCGGCGGGGGCGGCCTTCGAGCGGCTCTGCTTGCCCCCGAACGACTCCGCGCCCTTGACCTTCGCCTTCAGCTCATCGGCACGGCCTCGGCCCCCCACGTCGCCTCCGCTACCCGCCAGCGCCCAGCCTTCCGCGCGCTGAACCTCCGCGCTTCGCGTCTTCGCCGCGTCCTTGGGGGCATACTCGGCATCATCGTCACGCATCTCCGGAGGAGGTGGCGGAGCCTCCGCGGCGGCGGCCGGAGCCGGCGCGGCGGAGGGCTCGGCGCTTCGTGCCGAAGCGGACGGTACGGGTGCGGCCTTCTTGCTCGGCATCACTTCGGCTGCCGCGAGATTGGCCTGGGTCAGCTCCGGGGACTGCGCGGAGAACGTGAGGATTCCCAGCGTGCTCACCGAGGCGAGCCCGACAACGGGAAGCAGCCAGCGGCGCCAGCGCGACGGCTTGGGCGCGGGCCCCGCGCTGGCCCTGCGCGCGGACTGCTGCGCATACGCCAGCAGCGACTCCAGCCCCGCGTCGGGCGCGCTCTCCTCGGAGAGATGGCCCATGGTGACTCGCACGCCACGAATGTCGTCCAGTGCCTGGGTGCAGCGGGCGCATCCCTGAAGGTGCGACTCCACCACCTGGGCATCCGGGGCGGGCAGCTCGCCATAGGCGAAGTCGAGGAGCCGGTCCTCGTGCGCATGGAGGTTCTGCGGCTTCATCCCACCACCGTCCTTCCGTCCTCGGCGAGATCGCCATCCACGCCCAGCTCCGCCAGTCGGCGACGCAAGCCGTCGAGCGCGTAGCGCATCCGGCTCTTCACCGTGTTCTCCGAGACGCCCGTCACGTCGGCGATTTCCTTGAACGGGATGCCGCTGTACTCGCGGAGGATGAACACCTCACGCTGTTCTTCTGGCAGGGAGGCCAGGGCGCGCTCCAGCAGCGGACGCAGCCGGGCGTTGTACGCGCCCCGCTCCGGACTGGCGCCGGAGTCCGGCAGCGCATCCGCCAGCGCGCGGCCTTCCTCGCCGTCCACGCCACTCACCGGAGACTCCAGGGACGCGGCCTGGCGGTAGCTCTCTTTGCGCGCGCTGTCCACACAGAGGTTCCTCGCGATGGTGTAGACCCAGGTCGTGAACCGGGCCTTCGCCTGATATTCGCCGGCGCTGCGTACCACCTTCAGCCATGTCTCCTGCAGCACGTCCTCCGCCCGTGCCCGTTGCCCGACGAAGCGAAGGATGAAGTTGAACACCGGTGTCCGGTGCCTTCGCACCAACGCCTCGAACGCGCGAGCGTCCCCCGCCTGGAAGGCGAGCATCAATCGCTCGTCTGAGGTCTCCGGTCCCAACACTCCCCCATCGCTCGTGGAGCCACGTTCACTCCGGCCCACCCTCAACCCGTGCCCTCTTAACGGGCGACGGGCCACCAGGGTCTAATCCGGACGTGGCTTCCGGTAAGTGGCGAGAATGACAGGGAGCGCGACGGCTGTCACGAGTGCGGCCTGCGCCAGCAGCACCCCCGGCAAGGGGCGCTGGACGTGGACGTACAGCGACCGGCCGAGCGCCATCCCCAGAAGGACGCCCGTCGCCGTCCGCACCGCGTTGGAACCGGAGGCCGGGCGGAAGCGCCCCACCGCCCAGTCCACCAGCGCCGGCAGCGTGAGCAGCAGCACGGCGGGAACATCCCAGGGCCAACCCAGCGGGGCGCGCGCGATGAACAGCCCCACCAGCGTGGCCATCAGCACCGGATAGGTCCCCAGGCACCGCGCGCAGACGCGAAGCCCGCCGAGCCGGTACGTGCGGTTGTACTCATCCGGATGATGGTGACTGAGCCAGAACACCGTCGGCACCTCCGGACCGCAGGGCGGTCGAGGACTGGTGGGACTCCCCTTCCGCCAGGAAGCACGCGGCGGAATGCCCGGAGCCCAGCGGATACAGCGGGGGCGACTCGCGTCGACACCGCTCCATCGCGTGAGGGCACCTCGGGTGGAACGTGCAGCCCGGAGGCGGCGCGAGCGGCGAGGGCGGCTCTCCGGGCACCAGCAGCCGGGTGCGTGCCCGCTCAGGGTCCGGCACCGGCACCGACGCGAGCAGCGCCTGCGTGTACGGATGGCGCGGTCGCCGATACAGCGAGTCCGAGGACGCCAGTTCCACGATGCGCCCCAGGTACATCACCGCCACGCGAGTGGAGACGTGCTCGACGATGTTCAGGTCGTGCGCGATGAACACATAGGTGAGGCCGCGCTCGCGCTGCAGGTCCACCAACAGATTCACGATCTGCGCCTGGATGGAGACGTCCAACGCGCTGATGGGCTCGTCGGCCACCACCAGGTCCGGGCGCAGGGCGATGGCCCGGGCGATGCCGAGCCGCTGACGCTGCCCTCCGGAGAACTCGTGCGGGTAGCGCCCCAATGCCTCGCGCGGCAGGCCCATCGCATCCAGCAACGCGGCGACCTCGCGCTCACGCTCCCCTGGCCCTCGGGCGAGACCATGGATGTCGAACGGCTCGCCCAGGATATCCCGCACCGTCATGCGCGGGTTGAGCGAGGCATACGGGTCCTGGAAGACGAGCTGCATGCGTCGCCGCAGCGGCCGGAGGCGATGCTGGGACAGCCCCGTGAGGTCCTGTCCGTCGAAGTGGATGGAGCCCGCGGTGGGCGTCACCAGGCGAAGCAACGCGCGCCCCAGGGTGCTCTTCCCGCAGCCGCTCTCCCCCACCAACCCCAACGTCTCCCCCCGGAAGACGTCGAACGTCACGCCGTCCACCGCCTTCACCGCGCCGCGCGAGCGACCCAGCCAGCCCCCTCGCACGGGGAAGTGGACCTCGACGTCCTTCGCCTGGAGGAGCGGCTCGGTGCTCATGGCGCGGGCACCGGATGATGGCAGGCCACAAGCTGCCCGCCCCGCTTGAGTTCGAGCACGGGCGTCACGCGAGCGCATGCCTCCTGGGCCCGCTCGCACCGCTCGCGGAACGCACAGCCCGACGGCAACCGCCCCAGGGCGGGCACCATGCCGGGGATGGCGCGCAGGCGGCGCCGAGGCCCGGCTCGTCCCTCCTCCACCTCGCCCCCCAGCGCCGGAAGCGAGCGCAACAGGCCCGCCGTGTAGGGATGGGCGGGCCGGGCGAACAGCTCGCGTACCGGAGCGTGCTCCACCACCTTCCCCGCGTACATCACCACCACCGTGTCGCAGCTCTCCGCGACCACGCCCAGATCATGGGTGATGAGCATCACCGCCATGCCGCGCTCGGCCTGCAGGCGCTTGAGCAGGTCGAGGATCTGCGCCTGGATGGTGACGTCCAACGCGGTGGTGGGCTCGTCCGCGATGAGCAGCGACGGGTCACACGCCAGCGCCATGGCGAGCATCACCCGCTGCCGCATTCCGCCCGACAGCTGATGAGGCCAGGCGTCCACGCGCTCACCCGGCGCGGGGATGCCCACCTGGCGCAGCATCTCCACCGCGCGCTCCCGAGCCTGCGAGCGCGAGGCCCCCAGGTGGAGCCGCACGCCTTCGGAGATCTGCTCCCCCACGGTGAAGACGGGGTTGAGCGAGGTCATCGGCTCCTGGAACACCATGGCCGCATGGCGTCCGCGCACGCGCCGCAGCTCCTCGTCGGAGAGCGTCAGCAAGTCCCTGCCCTGGAAGAACACCTCGCCCGCCGCCACTCGCACGGGAGGTCGGGGCGCCAGCCGCAGCAGGGACAGCGCGGTGAGGCTCTTGCCACAGCCGCTCTCCCCCACCACGCCCAGGGTTCCGCCGGGAGGCACCGCGAAGGACACACCGTCCACCGCGCGCACCGTCCCCTCGTCCCGCGACAGCTCCACGGCGAGCCCTCGGACGTCCAGGAGGGGCCCGTCCCCCGAGGGCGACGCGCCGGGCGTCACTTCTTCGCCAGCTCCTCCAGGAACTCCACCTCCTGGATGATCTCCTTGCGGATGAGCAGGCGGATGAGGCTGGCCACCATGCGCGCGGGCTTCACCTTCTCCGTGTCCAGCACCGCCTCGTCGCCCCGGGACATGCGCTCCAGGTCGTCGAGGATGGCCAGATCATCATCGGAGAAGTCAGGCGTCGGCGTGAGCGCCAGCGCGGGCTGCGAACCCTTCGCGGCCCCACCGAACATCACCACCGGCACCCGGGGCTTCTCCTCTTCGTCCGCCTCGAAGATGGGCGGAGGAGGAGGCGGTGGCCGAGCGGCCGGCTTCACGCCCAGCAGATCATCCAGCGCATCTCCCCCGGCCCCCGGCCGCAGGGCTTCCGCGGGCGGGGGGGGCGGCGTCCCGGGCCGACGGGCCGAGGGAGCCGCGGCGGCGGCGGGGGGTCTCGCTGCGGGGGGCTTCGGTGTCTCCGGCATCTCCCACTCCAGTGGCGTCCCCGCGGTGACGGGAGGAGGGCCGGAGCCATCCTCTTCGTACAGCGGCTCCGCCTCGACGATGTCCAGCGGCTCTCCCCGCGCCCGGGCCAGCGCGGCGTCCAGGTCGTCCGACGCGACGACGAAGACCCGCACCTGCTTGCGGAGCTGGAAGCGCAGCTCGTCCACCAACGTCAAATCCCCCGGGTCCTCCACGGCGACGTGGATGCGCTCGCTGCGCCCCTCCACTTCCATGCGGAAGAGCAGCACGCGATGCTCCGCCTGGAAGTCCAGGGACACCAGCGAGGCCACCGCCGAGGGAATCTCCTCGGGCAGCTCCACGAACGGCAGCCCGTGCTGCACCGCCAGCGCCCGAGCCACATGCAGCGGCGCGCACAGCCCCTGCGCCACCAGCGTCTCGCCCAGCCGCAGGTTCCCCGGAGCGCCTCGACGCCCGAGCGCCACCCGCACCTGCTCCTCCGTCACCACCCCCGCCTCGACGAGCAGCTCACCAATCTTCTTGCGCATAAGGCCGGGCTACCGCTTGACCTTCGCGAGGTACTCGTCGCGGGAGAACACACCCTTCTCGATGAGCAGCTCCACCATGGCCTTGAGGGCCGCGACTTCCTTGCGCTGTACCTCTTCCACGCTGCGCAACAGGTCGGCCGGGCTGCCAGTGCCCGCCGTGCTGCGAGGGGCCTCTGGCACCGGCGGCGCGGGACGCGCGACTGGGGGCGCGGGCTTGGGCGCGGAGATGACCGCGGCGGCGGCCGGATCCAGGTCCTTCAGGTTCTTCACCACCGTGCGGCCCTGGGCGTCCACCACCTTGAAGTTGGTGTCCGCGTCCTCCAGCTCCATGTTCTCTTCGTACATGCGGGCGAAGGCCCGAGCGATGGAGGTACGCCCCGCCACGTTGGGGATGATGCGGCACTTCGTCACGGCCCGAAGCTCGTCCAGCATCCGCATGTTGAGCGGATCCGACATCGCCACCACGAGCGTCTTGCCCTCGTCCCGCAGCTGCAACGGCAGCACGGAGAAGTCGCGGGCGGTCTGCGGCGGAATCTTGGCCTTCACATGCGGGGGAACCATCTGGACCGCGTCCAGGTTCACCGCCGGCATGCCGAGCTGCTTGGACAGCGCCCGCACCAGGATGTCCTCGGAGACGAGGCTCATCCGGACCAGGATTTCGCCGAGCTTGCCGCCCCACTTCGCCTGTTCGGCGAGCGCGGCCTTGAGCTGGCTCTCCTGGAGCACATTCGCCTTGATCAGCAGTTCTCCGAGCTTGATCTGTGCCATGTCGTGGGCGCCACTCTACCCGACTCCAGCCGCTGCGCTTCTTCTTCCGTGCCTGCCCGGTCAGGAACCCGGCACCGGGGGCGCCGGCGACTCGGGGGCACCGGCCGGCAGCTCCCGCCCCGAGTCATCCACCTCCACGACCTTGGCCCCCTCCGGGGGCGTCAGCTCGTAGAGCGTGAGGTCCGGCCGGCCATTGAGTTTGATCTGCTGGTAGCGAAGCTGGAGCTTCGTCCCCGCCTGCTTCGCGATGAGCTCCACCTTGCCCGGGAAGATGAGGTTTCCCCGCTCGAGGAAGTCGTCGAAGGCCAGGTCATAGCCGGGGACGCCATGCACCTGGCTCTTCACCACGCGCAGATACTTTGGGTGAACCTGGAGCACCTGGCGGGCCGTCCCCCGATGGAGGGTGAGCACGTAGACGCCCTCCTTCGTGTCCAGCTCCAGCGTCATGCGCTCCGGAGGGATGAGGGGTACCTGGCCCAGCATGATGGCCACCAGTTCCTCGCCCGGCAGGACCACGGGCAGGAAGCGCGACACATTCTGCGGGCTCGCCGGCCCCTGGTAGTACGTGTGCGTCTCCGTCTGGTACAGGCCGAAGCGCGTCCCGTCCGCGACGAGGGAGGCGAGGGGCCGGTTGAAGAAATCGAACGTCTCCAGGTGCAGGAGGGCCGGGCGGGTGACGGAAAGGAACATCCCAATGGTGCCACTCTGCTGGGGAGACTCGACACGCAGCTTTGCGTCTCCCTCGAGGGAGACGACGTTGTCCTGGTTCTGCCGGACACGCTGATAGACGACCTCGGCGTCGGTGAGTTGCCCCTCCGGCCCGAACTCGATGCGCTTGGGGCAGGCCGAACAGAGCACTGCCAGGAAGATTGCGGCGGCTGCGCGGTTCATATCTCCTAGTCTGGGCCATGGCGCCCTGCCGGGTCACCCACCAATGAGCCTGAACGACATCCTGCATTACCTCCGCCTCGGCGGAGTCACCCTGGCCCTGCTGCTGCTGGCCTCCGTCGGCGCGCTCGTCGTGGCCGTCGAGCGCATCATCGCCCTCTGGGGGGTGAGCGAGCGCTCCCGCCTCCTGGGCGAGGCGGTCAGCAAGCACCTGCTTCGTGGCGACGTGCCAGCGGCCCGCACCGCCGCCGAGCGCTCCGACTCCGTCGCCGCCGACATCTTCCTCGCGGGGTTCGACCGGTGGGAGCGCACCCGCGGCTCAGGCGGCGCGGGCGTGGAGGCCGCCGTGGAGCGCGAGCGCGCCCAGGTGGGCCTCAAGCTGCGCCGCAACCTCTGGATTCTGGCCACCATCGGCTCGATTACGCCCTTCGTGGGCCTGTTCGGCACCGTGGCCGGCATCATGCGCTCGTTCAAGGACCTGGGCCTGGACGTGGAGGCCGGCGGCACCGGCGGCACCGGCGCGGTGATGACGGGCATCTCCGAGGCCCTGGTCGCCACGGCGGTGGGCATCCTCGTCGCCGTGCAGGCCATGGTCTTCTACAACTACTTCCAGGCCCGCCTGTCGCGCGTGCTGGTGGAGCTGCGGCTGATGGGCGACGAGTTCGCGGAGCTGCTCAAGGAGCGCGCCTCGGGCCTTCCTCCCGAGCCCGCGCCCCGCGTCGATTCACAGCAGCCCCCCACCTCTCCGGCGCGCGTCGACACGCAGCCCGCCTAGTCCCAGGGAACCGAGCGCCATGGCCATGGGCAAGACACCGGGGTCCGGTGACGAAGGCGAAGAAGGTGTCTTCGCCGAAATCAACATCACCCCGCTCACCGACATCTTCCTCGTGCTGCTCATCATCTTCATGGTGACCAGCTCCGTCATCGTCCAGCAGGGGCCCGGAGGAGGCGCCAAGTCGGGCCTCAAGGTGAACCTGCCCAAGGGCGGCGCCGCGGACGTCACCGCGCGCACCACGGACATGTCCGTCGCGGTGCTCGCCGACGGCCGCTTCGTGCTCGCCGGAAACGTCGTCAGCCAGGACGAACTCCAGAAGGCCTTCGACGCCGCCAAGGTGAAGGACCCGGACACCGTCGTCATCGTCCAGGCCGATGAGGGCGTCCCGCACGGCACCGTCGTCCAGGTGATGGAGCTGGCGAAGAAGGCGGGCCTGGGTCAGCTCGCCATCGGCGTGCGCGAGGGCGAGTAGCACCCTTCCCGTCACACGGCCGCCGCTGAAACACGAAGGCCACCTCGGGAGCGAATCCCCAGGTGGCCTCGGTGTTTCTGGAGGGCACCCCTCTGTCAGGGCGCCCCGTCAGACGATGTCGCGACTCAGACGGACGCGAACGCGGCGTCGGTGATCTCCATCGGGGAGGTGTCCTCGAGGGCGATGAGGCGCGCGGCCTGCTCCACGTTGGGCAGCACATTGCGCGCGTAGTACAGGGCGCTGTACTTCTTGCCCTCGTAGAACGCGCGGTCCGGGTGGTCCGCCGACAGCGCGCCCTGCGCCTTGTCCGCGATGAGCGCCGCGTCCAGGAGCAGCCAGCCCACGGCGACCTCGGACATCATGTTGAGGAAGCGGTTGGCGGACAGCGGAATCAGCGGGAACTTGCCGCCGTCCTGCGACCAGCTGAACACCGTCATCGCGCTGGACATGAGGGCCTCCTGGGCGCTCGCCAGCAGCTTCACGGCCTCGCCGTAGACGGCGTGCTCGCGGTGCGCTTCCACGAAGGCGCCCACGTCACCCATGAACTGCTGGAAGTGCATGCCACCGGCCTGCCCCAGCTTGCGGCCCACCAGGTCCATGGCCTGGATGTGGTTGGTGCCCTCGTAGATGGAGAAGATCTTCGAGTCGCGCGTGTACTGCTCCACCGGGTAGTCCTGGATGTAGCCGGCGCCGCCGTACACCTGGATGGCCTGCGCGCAGAGACGGAAGGACTGGTCGGAGCCGTAGGACTTCACCAGCGGGGTGAGCAGCTCCACCTGGCCCTTGTGGTAGGTGGCCGCCTCGTCGTCCTTACCCGCCAGTTGCCGCGCCTTGTCCAGGTGCATGGCCAGCTTGATGATGAGCGCGCGGATGCCCTCCACGTGGGACTTGATGTCCAGCAGCATGCGGCGGACGTCCGGGTGCTCGATGATGGCGGCGCGCGGCGCGGTGGGGTCCTTCCACTTGGTGAAGTGGGAGCCCTGCTTGCGGTCCTTCGCGTAGTCCACCGCGTTGTAGTAGGCGGCCGACGCCAGCGCGACGCCCTGGATGCCGACGGCGATGCGCGCGCCGTTCATCATCTTGAACATCTGGCTCATGCCGACGTGCTCGACGGTGCCGACGAGCTCGCCCAGACAGCCGTCGCTCTCACCGAAGTTCAGCACACAGGTCGCCGAGCCGTTGATGCCCATCTTGTGCTCGATGGAGCCCACGGACACGTCGTTGGCCTGGCCGGAGCTGCCGTCCTTGTTGATGCGCAGCTTGGGGACGATGAACAGCGACAGGCCCTTGGTGCCGGGCGACGCGCCGTCGATGCGCGCCAGCACCAGGTGGATGACGTTCTGGGCCATGTCGTGGTCACCGCCGGAGATGAAGATCTTCGTCCCGCGGATGTTGTACGTGCCGTCGGCGTTGCGCCGGGCGGTGGACTTCGCCGCGCCCACGTCGGAGCCGGCGTGCGGCTCGGTGAGGCACATGGTGCCGCCCCACGTGCCGTTGAGCATGCGCTCCACGAAGAGGTGCTGCTGCTCCTTCGTCCCGCACTCGGCGATGACTTCCGCCGCGCCGAACGACAGGCCCGGGTACATGTTGAAGGCCGTGTTGGCGCCCGATAGCAGCTCCTCCACCGTCACCTGCAGCATCATCGGCGCGCCCTGGCCACCGTGCTCCGGGCTCACCGCCACCGTCTTGAAGCCCTGCTCGTAGAGTTTCTTCCACGCGTCCTTGAAGCCCGTGGGCGTGAGCACCGAGCCGTTCTCCACCCGACAGCCCTCACGGTCTCCCACGGAGTTGAGGGGCCCGAGCACCTCGCGCGCGAAGCGGTACGTCTCCGACAACACCGCCTTGGCCTCATCCGGACCCCAGGCGTCGTACGGGGCCTGACCGGCCACCTGGCCGAAGCCGAACTGCTCGAACAAAGCGAAGAAAATCTCTCGAAGGTCGGTCTTGTAGGTGTTGATGCCGGCGGACATGGCCACTCCTGCGTGACGGCTCGCTGCCCGCCTTCGGTGGGAAGGCCTCGGGTCAGCGGCGCGAATGAGACACAGGAAGTGTGGCGGCGACTGATTTTTGAGTCAACCCTGAATGACACCCTGCGTTGAGGGGCAGCCCAGGCCGCCCCTCACCGCAGGCCATGAAACCGCTACTTCTTCGCCTTCTTGGGCGAGGGAAGCGTCGCCGTCTTGGCAGCGGGCTTCTCCCGGGGGACGGTCTTCTTGGACGAGGCGCCAGTGCGGCGCTCGTCCGACTCGTCGGCCTCCTCGTCGACGGCCGAGGCCTCGCTCGAGCCTCCGCCCGTGGACGTGGTGGGGGTGGCGGCCAGGCTCTCCCGGGGCACTTCGATGACGATGGGGGACTGGCCGGAGCGCTGCCGGTTCTCGTCCTCCAGGGAGTAGAAGAGCTGAATCTGCGCGCCGCCCTTCATCACCAGCTCACCGCGCTGGTTCTCCGCCCACAGGTCGATGTCCACGAAGTAACGGCCCGCGGTGCCGTGGCGGTTGCTCACCCGGCCCTTGCAGACGACGGTGTCACCCGGCCACACCATCTTGATGAAGCGCACGTTGTAGCGCCGCATCTGCCCGCCCCGGGCCCAATCGCTGATGAGCTGGCCGAGCATGCCCATCACCAGCATGCCTGGGGCATACACGCTCGGCATGCCCACGCTCTTGGCGTAGAGCTCGTCGACGTGCACGGGGTTGTAGTCGCCAGAGGCGCCGGCGTACCGGGACAGCTGGACACGGTCCACCGGGGCCTTGGCCAGCGCCGGCAGCTCGTCTCCGACGCGGATGGACTCGAAGTAGAGCTTGCGCGCGGGCATCACGGGGTCTCCTTGGAGGCGCGGACCACCAACGTCCGGCGGGCTCGGAACACCAGGTTGCCTTCCTCGTCGCGGCCTTCATCCTCGATGACCGCGATGTCCATCTTGCCGGACATGCCCTGTCGTTCGGAGACGTCCGCGACGCGGGTGGAGACGTAGATGCGGTCCCCGGCGAAGATGGGCCGCTCGTAGTCAAAGCCCTGTTCGGCGTGCAGCAGGCTCTTGATGCCCACGCCGAGTAGCTCCCTCAAGTCCGCGGCCGAATGGAAGGACGCGGGAAACGTGGGAGGCGCGATGATGGTGGGATATCCGGAGGCCCGAGCGTACTCCTCGTCGTAGTAGATCGGGTTGTAGTCTCCGATGGCCTCCGCGAAGCGGCGGATGGCACCCTTCTCCACTTCGTTGAGCGTCGGCGGCGAGGCACGGCCGATCGCATTCTTGTCCAGCATTATCCCTCTCCTGACTCTAACGTCCGGCCGGAAGCTCGAGCACCGTGAGGAGCCCTGCTTCGGCGGCCGTCAAGCGTGGCGCGGCATTCACCAGCGCATTCGCGGTGGCCCGGTCGCCTGCCACTCCCCCCGGGATTTCCAACACCAAACGAGGATCCGCATCGATTTCAATGCGGTCCTTCGGGTCGTCAGCCCCCACGGCGATGGTCAGCTCCAGTCGAACCCGCTCCTGCCCGTCCTCCAACCCGACCACCGACTGGAACATGCCCGCCACCCGTCCCTTCTTCACGGCGAACGCACCGCCCGAGATGTCTTCCTCGGCGAACACGGGGGCTACCTCTTCTTCGTAGTCATCACAATCCAACCCCAGGCCCAGTGCCGCGAGTGCCGCCGACTCCACCAGCCCCACGTGGCCGAGCTGCTCACCATCCACCAACTCGAAGAACTCTTCCTCGGTCAGACCCGCGCCGACCTTGCGCTGCAGGGCCTCCCGGCGGGTGCGAGCGTCCACCACCCGCGTCACCGTCGCGCGCCGCACCGGGCCGCACACCTGCCCCGCCGTGGCCACCAGTCTGTCCAGAACGAAACCCGGGTTGACACCCGCTCCGACGATGGAGACCTCGGCGCGCTGAGCGGCGCGGTCCAGCTTGTCCGCCAGCTCCGGGTACTTCAGGTACGGGAAGGCGAGCTCCTCACAGGTGCTCGCGATGGGCAGGCCCAGCTTCAGCGCCGCCAGCAATTGGTCCATCACCGCCGGCAGTCGGGAGCCCGTGGCATGCAACAGCACCGCGCCCTTCCGGCGGCCCACGGCCTTCTCCAGCGAGTCCATCACCTTGACGCGCGGCGCGGGCCCTCCCAGCACGTCGCCCAACGGACGACCGACCAGGGAGGAGTGGGTATCCACGGCCCCAATCAATTCCACTTCCGGGCAGGACAGGGCAGCTCTGGCAATCCCCTGCCCGATGAATCCCAGCCCCATCACCACCACCGGCACCGGCCCTGCTGGGGCTCTAGCCATCGGAGATTGCTCCAGGATTCCAAGGGGTTAGCGTTGAAACGCAGCCTTGCCGCGCACCATAAATCACACCTTGGCGAGCAGGCAAGCATGACTTGGTTCTACCACTCTTGCACAAAGGAAGAACCTCCAAGGATTTCCGGGGCTTGCAGGCGCAAAACCTGCGGGGGGGCCCTGTTTGGGCGCACGGCAAGGCGTGTATAACGAAAGACAGGCCCGCGACCTCCCGGAGACCTCCAACATGGACCGCATCCTCGTGGTGGATGACGACGTGCTCATCCTCGCCGCGCTCTCCCGGATCCTCCAGACGGAAGGCTATGACGTCGTCACCTACAGCGACCCGGCCCTGGCCGCTCGCGAGGTGGGCTTCAGCGTCGTGCTGACGGACTTCATGATGCCGTACCTCAACGGCATCGAACTGCTGGGCGTGCTCCGGGAGAAGAATCCGAAGGCCGTGCGGTTGATGCTGACGGCGGCGGCGGACTTCCGCACCGCGTCCGAGGCCGTCAATCGGGGCGAGGTGTTCCGGCTGCTCGGCAAGCCCTGGTCGCTCAGCGAGCTGACGAGCAGCGTGCGGCAGGCCGTGGAGCACTACCGGCTGGTGGAGGCCAACGAGCGGCTGACGCGCGAGGTGGCGGACAAGAACGCGGAGCTGGTCGCCATCAACCAGGACCTGGAGCGTCGGGTGGTGGAGCGCACCACGGGCCTCCTGGATGGTCTCATCAGCGCGCTGGACTACCGCGACACGGAGACGCAGTGGCACTCGCGTCGCGTGGCGCTCTACTCGCGCCGGCTGGCGGAGGAGGTGGGGCTGGCGGGGGCCGCGCTGGACGTGGTGGAGCAGGGAGCGCTGCTGCACGACATCGGCAAGATTGGCGTGCGCGACTCCATCCTGCTCAAGCCCGGACCGCTGACGCCGGACGAATGGGTGGAGATGCGCAAGCACCCGGAGTTCGGCTACCGGATGATGGGCAAGATGCCCTACCTGCACGAGGCGGCGCTCATCGTCCTCCAGCACCAGGAGCGCTGGGACGGCAAGGGCTACCCCCAGCAGCTCGCCGGCGAGGACATCTGCATCGGCGCGCGCATCTTCTGCATCGCCGACACCGTGGACGCGATTACGTCGGACCGCCCCTATCGCAAGGGCCGGCCCATGAGCGTGGCCCGGGACGAGATTCGCCGCTGCTCGGGCACGCAGTTCGACCCGAACCTCGCGGACGCCTTCCTGCGCATCCCGGAGACGGAGTGGCAGCGCATCCGCAACCAGGTGGAGGCGCTGGAGGAAGAAGAGAGCCAGCGCTGGCGAAGCCACCCGCTGGGCCCCCAGGCACCGCTGACGCGCGCCAGCGGCGCCTGAAGCCACCTCACGGGGTGAGCGTCACCGCGCTGACCTCGCGGATGACGTCGCCTTCCAGCAGCGCATCCACCACGTCCAGACCCGACACCACCTCACCGAAGGCCGTGTAGCGGCCATCCAGGTGCGGCTGCGGCGCGTGCGTGAAGAAGAACTGGCTGCCTCCGGTGTCCTTGCCTGACAGCGCCATGCCGAGCACCCCGCGCAGATACGGCCGCCGGGTCATCTCGCAGCGGATGGAGTGGCCCGGGCCGCCCTCCCCGTCCCCACGCGGGTCTCCACCCTGCGCGACGAAGTCCGGCACCACGCGGTGGAAGGTGATGCCGTTGAAGTAGCCCTTGCGCGCCAGGGCAAACAGGTTGCCGGAGGTGAGCGGCGCCTCGTCCGCGTCGAGCCGCACGGTGATGTCGCCCTTGTCCGTGCGCAACACGAGCGCGGCGTCCCTGGGCGCGGGCTCCGGGCGGAAGGCGTAGGGAGGAAGCTCCACGCGCTCGGAGCGCACGGGCTGGCCGGTGAGCTGGGTGAGGGCCTCGGCGGCCACGCGGCGCACGTTGGCGTGCGGCAGCGTCAACCACTGCTTCATGCGCGCCTCGGTGCCCGGAATCTGGAGCGCGACGAGCGCACCGCCCACGGGGTCCGCGAGGTCCGGCTCGGAGGGCACGCGGTCGGCCAGCGCCTCCAGGTCCGGATGGGCCCCTGGAGCCTTCAGCTTGCCCAGCGTCGCGGCCGCGGCGCCCGCCACCACCAGGTCCTCGCTCCGCAGAAGCGAGCCCACCGCCGTCGCCGTCCGGAGCACCGGGCGCTCCGCGAGGACCTCCATCGCCGTGAGCCGCACGCGCGCCGACGGGTGGCGCAGGTAGCCCACCGCGAAGTCGGCGGGCGTCTTCTTCGGGGAGAGCGCGGCCTCACGCAGGCCCAGGGCCAGTCGGCGCTCGTCGGACACCCGGCCGAAGCCACAGTTCATCGTGTCCGCCACCATGCCGCGCTGACGGTCCAACGCCGCCGCCAGCCGGCAGTCGAGCCAGCCCAGGTCCGCGCGAGCCACCTCCGACGCCGCGCCTCGCTCCGCGTCCGCCAGCGCCAGCCGGAGCGACACGAGCAACGGCGCGCCGAACTCCGGCAGCCCCTGCTGCGCCAGGGCCAGCAGCGGGTGACCGTCCGCGGAACGCGCCAGCGACTCCACGCGCGGCGCCGCGCCCGTGGGCATCGGCGTCTCCATGCCCCGCGCCACGCGCTTCGCCCGGGGCGTCAGGGCCTCCAGGGCCTCCAGCGGCGCGCACGGCCCACCACACGTGGCCGCGAGCTTCGCGAGCGAACGCGCCGCCTCCGAGGCCACGCGAGGCACCGTGTCGTCCAGCAACCGGCCCAGCACCACCGCGTCCTCCGGGCCGCCCACATCGCCGAAGGCCTTCACACACAGGCCGCGCACGTCCGCGTCCTCGTCCGACAGACACGCGCGCAGCGTCGGCAGGCTCTCCGCGCGCTTCGCCGTGGCCAGGAGATACGCGCCGCCATACCGGGCCGCCACCGGCCGCCCCGCCGCCATCAACGCCTGCGCGGGAGCCAGGGGCACGTCCTTCACCACCGCGGCACCTCCACGTCGCGCCGCCACGCCCAGCGACAGCGCCGCCCGCCCGGCCGTCTCGACGTCGTCGCCCTGGAGCCGCTGGACGAGGCGCGCCAGCGTGTCCGTCGTCGCCAGACGCCCCAGCGAATCGAGCTGGGCGGCACGCACCGCCGCGTCGCGCTCCTCCGCCTCGGCCACCAGCAACGGCGTCGCCAGGCTCGCCCGCTCGGCCTCCGTGAGCGGCTCCCAGGAGAGCGCCAGCTCGCCCACCGCGAAGGCAGCCTCACCTCGCACCAGGGCTTCGGAGTCCTTCAGTCCGGCGACGACGGCGCCCAGCGTGGCCACATCCTGGATGCGGGCCAACGCGCGCAGGGCCCGCGCCCGCACGCGAGGATCCGGAGCGCCCGTGACGAGCGCCACCAGCTGTCCGTCGCCCAGTGAGCGCCGGTCTTCCCAATCCCGGATTCGAGCCATCACCTCCGCGTCGGGCGGGTCCACATCAGGGCCCGGCACGGAGCGGACACACCCGGAGACGAGGACGAGGAGGGCCAGACAGACGCTTGGGAGTCGGACGGGGCTCGGGCGGCTCATGCGCTGGGGCCTAGGCCAATTCCCCGCGAAAATCCAGGGGTTAGGCCGCATGCCGTTTGACACACCCGGTCCCGGGCTCCGAAGATGGGTGTTCGCATCTCTCAGCAGGAGCGCTGGTCCTGAACTGCCCTGGCTGCGGCTCGAAGGTAGCCGCGAACGCATCCATCTGTTCTGTTTGCGATTACATCATCGACACCTCGTTCCTCTCCGCGGAGCCGCCTTCCGACAACGACGAGGAATCCACGGGCGCGAGTGAAGACCCTCGCCCCGCCCCGAAGCCCGCGCCCGCCAGGCCCCGACCGGCCAAGTCCGGTGCCAGGCCCCCGGCGCCGGCCAGCGGGGACGCCACCAACGTCAAGAGCGTGCAGGACATCGCTCGCGGTGCACCTCAGCGTCCCAGCCGTCCCGCGCCCGCGAAGAGCGCCGCGCCGAACACGGCTCCGCGACGCGCCGCCCCTGCCCCCGCACCCGCGCCGGCCTCGTCTGGAGCGGACCCGTGGGCGAGAGGGGGCCGGGACGACGACGAGAACAACGGCAGCGCCATCGTCGACCCCGACGAGCTGATGCAGGACGCCAGGGATTTGATGGGCGCGATGGGCGCCGGCGACAAGATCGCCTTCTATGGCGCCGGGCTGGTCGTCCTCTCGTGCTTCACGCCGTGGAAGGAGACGGCGGCGGACGGTGACGCCCTGGGGCTGATGAGCACGGGCTTCGGCGCGTTCCTGCTCGCGCTGATGGTGATGGTGGCCATCGGCGTCCGGGTGCGCAGCGCGTTCCCCAACCTCAATCCCGTGGTGCCGTGGATGGCGCAGCTGTTCACCACGTTCCTGTGCCTCATCTGGTGCATCGTCTTCATCAAGGTGTCCTCGGACACGACGCTCGTGCCCACGCCCATCGGCAACGCGGAGATGATGAACTCTTCGCCCAGCTTCGGCGTCTTCATTGGCCTCTTGGGCTCGGTGGCCGCGCTCATCGGCGCGTTCCTCGGACTCAAGAGCAAGAACGACTGACGACACGGCGCGCGCGCCACGAAAGTGGTGCCGCGCGACTCGACGGCGGTCTACCGTTCCCCGCCACCATGTCCGACGCCACTCCCCTCGCCCGCCTCACCGCCGCGCTCGCCGGCACCGTCTTCGGCCAGCCTCGCGTGCTCGCCGACCTGGTGACCGCCTTCCTGGCGCGAGGCCACGTCCTGCTGGAGGGCGTGCCCGGCGTGGCGAAGACGCTCACCGCGCGCAGCATGGCCGGAGCGCTGGGGCTGCTCTTCACCCGCATCCAGTTCACGCCGGACCTGATGCCGGCGGACATCCTCGGCACCAACATCTTCCAGCCGCAGGACAACGCCTTCCGCCTGGTGAAGGGCCCCATCTTCACGGAGGTGCTCGTCGCGGACGAAATCAACCGCACCCCGCCCAAGGCCCAGGCCGCGCTGCTGGAGGCCATGGAGGAACGCCAGGTCACCATCGACGGCGTCACCCATCCACTGCCGCCCCACTTCTTCGTCGTCGCCACGCAGAACCCGCTGGAGCTGGAGGGCACCTATCCTCTTCCCGAGGCCCAGCTCGACCGCTTCCTGATGCGCATTCGCGTGGGCTATCCGGACTCCGACTCCGAGACGACCATGCTGCGCGCCTTCCACCAGCGCGAGGGACGGCCGCCCTCCGTGGACCGCGTGCTGGACGCGCCCACGCTCGCGGAACTGCAGGCCCGCGCGGCCCGCGTCACCTGCGACGAGTCCATCCTCCAGTACGTGGTCGCCGTGGTGCGGGACACGCGCGCGAATCCCCGCGTGCGCCTGGGAGCGAGCCCCCGCGCCGCACAGGCGCTCCTCGCCGCGTCCAAGGCCCGCGCGGCGCTGATGGGCAATGACTTCGTCACCCCCGACGACGTGAAGGGCGCGGCGGGCAGCGTGCTCAACCACCGCCTGCTCCTCAAGGCCGAGGCCGAGGTGGAAGGCGTCACCGCGGACGACGTGTTGAAGCAGACACTCGAGCGGGTCCGGGTCCCTCGGTGAGCCTGGGCCGTCCCGTCCCCACCGGCCTCGCTGTCGCACTGCTCGCGGTGGGGCTCGTCCCGGCCGCGCTGACGGTGGCCAGCCCCGTGTTCGGCTGGCTGGCGCTGGCCCTGGACGTGGCAGTGCTCGCGCTGTGCACCGTGGACTTCCTCCGCGCGCCCCGCGGCGACGACGTGAAGGTGTCACGCGAGGTGGAGCCCATCCTCTCCTCGGGCACTCGCAACGCCGTGCACCTCGACTTCGAGCGACTCGACGCGGGCACTACACCGCTGCGCCTGGAGGTCCGCGATGAGCCTCCCGACGTCGTCGCCAGCACCGGCCACCGCCAGTCCCTCCAGGTGCCAGCCCGGAGCGCCACGCCACACGCGCGCTCACGGCTGACGTACTTCGTCACCCCTCCTTCCCGAGGGGATGCGCGCTTCGGAGACCTCCACCTGCGGCTGCTCGGCCCGCTGGGGCTGTGCGCCCGACAGGTGCGGCTGCCCGCGACGCGGACGGTGAAAATCTATCCGGACCTCACCGCGCTCTCGAGCGAGGCCCTCGCCCTGGCCCGCTCCTCGGACGCGCCCTCGGAACGGACCCTGCGCCGCCGCTCGGCCGAGGGGCGCGAGTTCGAATCCCTGCGCGAGTACCGCCCCGGCGACGACTACCGGCACATCGACTGGAAGGCGTCCGCGCGCCACGCCAACACCCTGGTGCGCACGTGGCAGCCGGAGCGGCACCAGCCCATGCTGCTCTTGCTCGACTGCGGGCGGCACATGGCGGGCAAGGTGCACGGCCGGCGCAAGCTGGACCACGCGGTGGACGCGGCGCTCCGACTGGCGCGGGTGGGCCTGGACGCGGGCGACGTGGTGGGCGTCATGGCCTTCGCCAGCGACGTGCTCACCTTCCTCCCACCGCGCAAGGGCCACGAGCACCTGCGCCTCATCACCGAGTCGCTCTACCGCGCCGAGGCCGCGCTGGAAGAGAGCGACTACGGGCGCGCGTACGACTTCGCGTTCGCCCGGCAGACGCGGCGCACCCTCGTCGTCCTCTTCACGGACCTGGTGGACCCGGACGCGTCCGCGGGGCTGCTCACCCGCACGCTGGCCTTGCGCCCCCGACACCTCCCCGTCGTCGCCTCGCTGCTGGACGAGGACGTGCGCGACGCGGCCACCGACGTGCCCGTGGAAGCCCAGGACGCGTACTCGCGACAGGCCGCCACGCGGCTGGAGTCGGAGTTCCGCCGCACCGCCAGCACCCTGCGCGACGCGGGGGCCCTCGTGGTCCGCGCACCGGCCCAGGGTTTCGGCGCGGCCGCGCTCAACGTGTACCTGGACGTCAAGTCTCGCGGCCTGTTGTAGGCCTCGCGAAGATGTCCAGCGGAAAGTTCGCGCGACACTCATTTATCGAGTACGCGCGCGTCGCTCGCGAAGAAGCATGCCAATCGCGCGGAGGCCTAGAATTCGGCCTCGGAGACGACCCCCTTTACAGCGGAGCCTCCGTCAACAAAATGGCCCGTCTCTCTCGCCCGCTGTGTCGGTGGGCGCCCCGAAACAACACGGATGGAGACAGTCTTGGCGGAGGTCGCAAGGGGTTTGAGGTTGGAGGTGGAGGCAGACGCGGCGGCCATCGCCGCCCGCGCGGAGGCCACGGAGCCGCCCGCCCGGACGACGCTGACCCCCTTCCACGAGCGCCTGCTGGCGGAAGAGCTGCTGGCGCGCAGTGGTGATACGCAACAACGGTTGGCGGGAGCCCTGTCCGAGGCGAAGGTCGACCTCAACCCGCATCAGGTCGAAGGCGCCATGTTCGCGCTCGACTCGCTTTCGCGCGGCGGCTGCATGCTGGGCGACGAGGTGGGCCTGGGGAAGACCATTGAAGCGGGGCTCGTCATCGCCCAGCTCATGGCCGAGGGGAAGACGCGCATCCTCATCCTCGCGCCGGCCACGCTGCGCGCGCAGTGGAACAGCGAGCTGCGAGAGAAGTTCGACCTGGACAGCGTGCTCGTGGACGGCCGCACCGTGCGCGCCACCGGTAACTGCTTCGACCAGCCCTTCCCCGTCATCTGCTCGCACCCGTTCGCGGCCAACAAGGCGCACCTGACGTCGGAAATCGCGTGGGACCTCGTCGTCATCGACGAAGCCCACCGCCTGCGCAACGCGCACCGCGCCAACAACAAGATGGGCCAGGCGCTCAAGGCGTCCCTGGGCGGCAAGCCCAAGCTGCTGCTCACCGCCACCCCGCTCCAGAACGACTTGATGGAGCTGTTCGGCCTGATGTCGCTGCTGGACGAGCAGATTCTGGGCCCCGAGCACGCCTTCCGCAGCCGCTACCGCGTGGACGAGGGCGGCGGCATGTCCGAGGCCGCCGCGGGCGAGCTGAAGGAGCGGCTGGCCCCCGTGGTGCAACGCACGCTGCGCCGGCAGGTGCGCGAGTACGTGCGCTACACCAACCGCCGCTCCATCGTGGAGGACTTCACGCCCTCGCCCGAGGAGCATGACCTCTACGAGAAGGTCAGCGAGTACCTCCAGCGCTCGGAGGCCGCGGCGATTGAACCCGGCAAGAAGACGCTGCTGACGCTGTGCTACCGCAAGCTCCTGGCGTCCTCCACGTACGCCATCGCCCCGACGCTGCGGCGGCTTTCGGACAACCTGGAGAAGCGACTCGCGGCGGCGAAGCTGGGCCAGCAGGCGCTCGCGATGTTCGAGCCCGAGGAGGCCAAGCAGTTCGTCGAGGAGGGCGAGGAGTGGTCCGACGACCCGGCCAAGGCGCCCAACGTGCGCGCGCTGGAGCAGGAGGTCTGGGAGCTTCGGCAGTACGCGGACCTGGCGGACTCCATCAAGGTCAACGCCAAGGGCGAGGCCCTCAAGCGGGGCCTGGACCGCACCTTCACGGTGATGCGCGCGCACGGCTGGCCGGAGAAGGCGCTCATCTTCACCGAGTCCAAGCGCACGCAGCAGTACCTCTTCAACCTCCTGTCGGAGCACGGGTACCGGGGGAAGATTTCGCTGCTGTCCGGTGACGCGGGGACGCCGGAAGACCGGCGCGCGCTGGTGGACGACTTCCGCAACAAGACGCAGATCCTCATCTGCACCGAGGCCGGCGCCGAGGGCCTCAACCTCCAGTTCTGCAACCTGGTGGTGAACTACGATTTGCCCTGGAACCCGCAGCGCGTGGAGCAGCGCATTGGCCGCTGCCACCGGTATGGCCAGCAGCGCGACGTGCTGGTCATCAACTTCCTCAACCGGATGAACGCGGCGGACGCGCGACTGTTCGAGCTGCTGGAGAAGAAGCTCAACCTCTTCGACGGCGTCTTCGGCGCGTCGGACGAAATCCTGGGCGCACTGGAGAGCGGCGTGGACTTCGAGCGCCGCGTGCTCGACATCTACCAGGGCTGCCGCAAGGTGGAGGACATCAACGCGGCCTTCGACAAGCTGCGCTCGGAGATGGAAGGGCGCATCAGCCAGCGCATGACGGAGATGCGCTCGGTGGTGCTGGAGCGCTTCGACGGCGATGTCCGCCGCCGCCTGCGCGGCCAGGGTGAGCAGACGAAGGAGGCCCTCGCGAAGCGGCAGCAGGAGGCGCGCGCCCTCACCAGCTCGGTGCTTGGCAGCCGCACCTCGGGACGGCTGGAGATCGCCAAGGCCGCCTACGCCGTCAAGGAGCGCAAGCAGGACGCCGTCAGCTACCTCCAGCTCGACGCCGCGGGCCTGCCCTCTCGGCTGGCGCGACTGGCTGGCAGCGAGGGCTGGTGGTTCGCGTACAAGTTCGAGACGACGGGCCTCAAGCCCGAGGAGAAGCTCGTCCACCTGGTGCTGGTGAAGGACCGCGAGGGCAACTTCCGCGCCCTGCCCCTCCAGGATGGCGCGCACTTCGTGAAGCTGGCGGCGAAGGAAGAAAAGCGCCGGCAGCCCGCGCCCGTGTCCGTGCAGCTCATGCAGGAGCAGTCGCTGGTGACGGCGAAGGACGAAATCGTCCGCGCCGCCGAGCGCCGCAACGCCCTGGAGCTGGACAAGGCCAAGGAGCGCGCGGACCGCTACGTCGAGGACTGCCTGATGGAGTCCCGTGAGGGCGTCGAGGCGGCCCGGCAGCAGTGGATCGACGCACGCAAGCAGGTGGCGTCCGTGGAAGACATCGCGGAGCGCGCGAAGGCGCGGGCGAACTCGGACCGGATGGAGCGCGAGTACCGCCGCAAGCTGTCCTCGCTGCGCAACGAGGAGGAGAAGCGCTACGCCGCCAAGGACCGGCAGCTCGCGGAGCTCGCCAACAAGGCCAAGGTGAACGAGAAGCGCTCGCTCATCGCCTCCGCCTACTTCTGGCTGTCCTGAGGCGGGAGCGGCTTGAGCCGCACCCACGTCGCACCCCAGCCTCCGTCGAACTCGGAGGCGGGGCGGAAGGACTCCACCTCCTCCAGCTTGGGCAGCAGCGCGTGCACCGTGCGCCGCAGCGCGCCCGTGCCCTTGCCGTGGATGACGCGCACATCGAGCAACCCCTTCTGGCGACACGCCCAGAGGTACTCGATGACGAGGGGCTTCACCTCGCGAGGATGGAAGAAGTGCAGGTCGAGGTTGCCGTCGATGGGCAACTCGAAGACCTCATCGTCAGCGGGCGGGGGTTCCGGCCCCTCCGGCGGGAGCGATGGCTCGCCTGCTGGGAGAGGGGGGAGACGTCGCGGGCTCATTCGTCCATTCCCCCGACTCGCGCTTCTTGCGCTCTGACTCCTGACGCCGCCGCTCTCGGGCCTGCCGGTACTGCTCCGACACCGAGTCCAGCTCCTGCTTCAGCGCGGAGAGGTGCTTGCCCACATCGTCCGCCGCCGCCGTGTCGCGCGCGTTCGCACGCTCCTCGCGCGCACCCGCGCCTCCGGCTGTCGTCATTTGAACCACCAGTGCGGCGACCAGGACGGACTTCATGCCCCCTCAAGTAAGCAAGTGTTGTGCACGGTGGCAAGTCTCGTTCATGACGCGACGCTCCGCTGGCTCCCCTCCGTCGTCCTGCTCGTGACGATACGTTCCGCCAGTTTGATGGCGGACAGAGGCGCGCTTCCCTCGGCTTTGTTGTTGATGGTGACGAAGACGGGGCGCTCGCGGCGCTGGGCGGCCAGGCACGCTCGCGCCAGCAAATCCCGGGTGGGCACGTCCTCGTCCACCAGCCGGTTGAACGGCGCATAGCGAGCACGTGCCTCCTCGTAGCCGAGGTTCGGCGGCAGCATCCACCGCACCACGAGGGCTCGCGCCTCCAGCGCCCGGGTGCGCCTGGCCTGGATGCCCATGGAGGGCATGTGGGCCCACACCGCGAGGACGGGACAGGCGCCCACGTCCGCCAGCGCCTGCGCGAAGCCCTCCGTCAGCAGCTCCTCGTTGCGCACCTCCACCGCGTACAGCGGGCCCTTGGGGAGCGCGGAGAGGAACGCGTGCAGTCGCTCCACGAAGCGCGCGGGGCCGCCCAGCACCTGTGGGTCCTGCGGAGGGAACTGGAAGACGAGCGGGCCGCCCTTGTCGCCCAGGCCCTCCACGAAGGGCCGCACCACGGCCTCCTCCGCGTAGGCGGCGTGAAGGAAGCGCTCGTTGAGCTGGCCTCGATGCGCGCCGTAGCGCTCGTGCATGGGAAAGCGCGCCAGCGTGCAGACCTCGTGTGCCTTCACCAAGAAGCGGAAGTCCGCGGGCACCTGCTCCGCGTACTCGGCGAAGGCCTCGGCGTTGATGGGGCCGTAGAACGTCCGGTCGATGCCCACGGTGCGCAGCACGGGGTGGCGCGAGTACGCGGACAGTCCCTCGCGCGCGAGCTGCGACGCGGCGGCCTCGTGGTCATAGACGAGGCCGGACCAACCGGGGAACGTCCACGACGAGGTGCCCAGGTAGATGCCCGTGGGCAGCTCGCGACCGAGGGACGCGAGGGACTCCTCCACGGGCGCGGGAGCTACCGGCTGGGTCCTGCTCCGGCTCCGGGTGGGCGCCTCCACGGGCGCGCCCGTGAAGAGGTCGAGCTGGGAGGGTCCACGCTGCTGGGCCATCGGGCATCTCCTGCGTCCTGCGGACACCGAAGCACGGTGCCGCGCGTCCGGCAGGGATAACGCCGGGCGCCACATGATTCAGGAGGTTGCCTCAGAACCCGGGGCCTACCCAAGAGGGATGTCCGAACTACAGGCAGCCAAGCTCCATGCCCCGGAGCACCGCTCGAGTCCTGTCCCGGACACCGAGCTTCGACAGGATGCTGGAGGTCTGGTTCTTCACCGTGCCCTCCGCCGTCCCGAGCGCGTGGGCAATCTCCCGGTTGCTCAGTCCCCGGGCGATGAGCCGCAGCACCTCGACTTCCCGCCGCGTGAGCCCCTCGGGAAGCTCCGCGTGCGCGAAGTCCCGGGACAGCTCCAGGAGCCCCCGGGTCACGCGCTCGGCGACACCGGGGGGCAGCAGCGTCTCGCCCGCGTGGACGCGACGGATGGCGTCGGCCAGCTCCTCCAGCGACACGTCCTTGAGGAGGAAGCCCTGCACGCCCGCGCGCAACGCCTCGACGATGGCGGCGTCCTCGTCGAAGGTGGTGAGCAGCACCACGCGCCGATGCACGGGCCCGCGCCGCAGCTCCCGCAGCGCTTCCAGGCCCGTCATGCGCGGCATGCGCACGTCCATGAGGACGACATCGGGATTCAGCTCCGCCACCTTGCGCAGCGCCTCCTCGCCATCCACCGCCTCGCCCACCACGCGCAGGTCGGGCGTGAGGTCCAGCAGGCCGCGAAGCCCCTGTCGCACCAACGCATGGTCATCCACCAGGACGATTCGAATCACGCGTCGGCCCTCCTCGCGGCCGGAAGCCACGCATCCAACTCCCAGCCCTTCCCTTCTTCCGCGCGCCAGTCCACGCGGCCTCCCAGGCGGGTGAAGCGCTCTCTCATGCCGGTGAGGCCCGCGCCAGGCATCGGCGACCGCGCGCCCCGGCCGTCGTCTCGGGTCATGACCCGCACGCCGCCTTCCTCCGTCGGGACGATGCGAATCCAGAGCTGCGTCGCGTGGGCGTGGCGCAGCGTGTTCGTGAGGACCTCCTGGACGCAGCGAATGAGCGAGTGCGTCGCCTCGGCCGAATCGAGGGCCAGCGTCTCTGGGACCTCGAGGTGGACCGCGAGCCCGGGCATGTGGTGGGCGAGCTGACGCAGCGTCGCAAGCAACGGCGCGGGGGTGTCACGCAACGCCGACACCGTCTCGCGCACCTCGGACAGCAGCATGCGGGCGGCCTCGCGTGCGCGACGCAGGTGCTCGGCGGAGGGCGTGTCCTTCGCGGTGTGCGCGGCGGCTTCCAGGTTGAGGGACAGGGCGGTGAGGTGATGGCCCAGGGAGTCGTGCAGCTCCCGGGCGATGCGCAGCCGCTCCCCTTCCCGCTCGCTGGCGGCGAGCAGCACCTGGGTGGACTGGAGCTCCGCGTGGAGGCGGGCCAGCTCGCCTCGCGCTTCGGCCTCGCGAACCATGACGACGGCCGAACCCAACGTGAAGCCCTGGAAGCCGATGAAGATGAGCGCCTGGAGCAGCGCGCGCGACAGCGGGTAGATGGAGACGAAGACGAGCAGCAGGGCCACCGACTGCGCGAGGACCCAGAGCATCGCGCGCCGCTGGGGCAGCAGCTCGGGCGCCTGGGCCGCGACGATGGCGAGCAGCGCACCGTCCACACCCGTGCGACTGGTGGCCACGATGACGAGCGCGCTGACGGCCTGCACTCCCATCAGCGGAATCCCGCGCCGGTCCTCGACCTCGGCCCGTGCATTCCACCAATAGGCCAGGCCGAACGCGAGAAAGGCCACCAACCACGCCAGCTCGCGCGGAGTGGAGAGCAGCGAGGGCTCGCGCAGCACGTCCTCCGCATGGGGAGAGCCGACAACAGCCCACGTGAGCAACCCCGCCACGCGCAGCAGTCTTCGGATCGATGCGGGCTTTCGTGCGGCGTGCTTCAAGGCCATGGGCGCGGAGCATAGGACCCGCCTCGGCGGCGGGACATATGCCGGAAGTCATGGTGCCCCCGTGTGACTTCCAGCCGATGTGGGCCCTGGAGCGCTTGCGTACCTTGGCCTCCGTCTCGCAACACGTCGGAGTCCTGCATGTCTTTCTATTATCTCGCTCGCGCGATTCACATCATGGCGGGTGTCGTCGGCTTCACCTCGCTGTGGCTGCCCCTGGTGGCGCGCAAGGGAGGCTCACTCCACCGGCGCGTGGGCTGGGTCTACGTGGTTGCGATGGGCGTCGTGGCCATCACCGGGTTGATCATCTCCAGTTGGAGATTCCTGCAGGGGCCGGAGCATCAGGCCCATGCGTTGTTCTTCATGTTCCTGAGCGTGATGAGCGGAAGCTCCGCGTCCATGGGAGTACGCGTGCTGCGCACGAAGTCTCGCACGACGGCGCATCGTCACCCCTTCGACCTGGGCCTCTCCGCGCTGACGCTGGGGCTGGGCCTGTTCACCGGAGCGTGGGGCCTCGTGAATGACGTTCCACTCCTGTGGGGCTTCGCGCCCGTGGGAATCCTCCAGGGCGCGGCATCGCTGAGGTACTGGCTCCGCCCGCCCCAGGAGCGGATGCACTGGTGGTTCCAGCACATGGGCGCCATGGTGGGCTCGGGCATCGCCACGTTGACGGCCGTGCTGGTCGTCAATGCGAGGCACCTGGGTATCGAGGGCATGCAGCTCGCCGTGTTCCTCGGCCCCACGCTGGTGGGCGTTCCGGGACTCAAGCTGTGGGAGCGCTACTACCAGGGGAAGTTCGCGGCCAAGAGCAAGAGCCCGCGTCCCGACCGCGCCCCGCCTCCTGCCCATGCACAGCACTCGCGCGCGGCTTCCGAGTCCTGACCGTTGCCCCTGAGGCCACTCGTTCGAGACATGCACCGAGACACCAGGGAGGCCGCCTCGGCCACGAGGACCGAGGCGAACCCCAGGGGCGACTACTGTCCCGTGGTGACGGTGACGCCCGTGCCCACGTTCCGCGCCGTGGTGACGCCCGTCACCAGGTTCCCTGTGGACGTGACGGTCAGCGCGGTGCCCCCGCCCTTCTCGTAGTTCAGTCCGGTGCTGCGCGTGCTGCCGATGCCCCGGATGGCGTTGCCCGTCACGGAGACGAAGCCCGTGCCGTAGTTGACCTGGCTGATGGAAAGGTAGTGGTAGCGCGAGGCGGTGTTGGGCTCGCCTCCGAAGTTGAAGATCTTGTTGTCGGAGATGACCGACGCCGCATCACCCTGCACGGTGGCGCCGATGCCCGCCCAGGTGCCAGCGGTGGTGCCCTCTCCGAAGCCCTCGATGTAGTTGTCGGAGATGGTGGTGCCGAACAGCCGCTGCGCGACGATGGCCGTCTGGCCCACGCCGTAGAGGTGATTGCCGCGCACCTTCCAGCCCGCCGAGTTCTCCAGGCGGATGGCGCTGACACCCGAGTCGGCTATCCAGTTGTCGATGAGGTCCCAGTCCGTCACGGAGTTGCCCGAGTCCTGGACGTGAACGCCGTGGACACCCGAGTCGCTGATGAAGTTGTGGACGATGCGCCCGTTCACCTGCGTGTTGACGATGGGCGTCCCCGCGCTGTTGGTGTTCGTGAGGCGGATGCCCGAGCCGCGCATGTTGTTGATGCGGGTGTTCTCCACGGTGGAGTTCCACGACATCAGCACGATGCCGTCCGTGGCACGGCCGGTGTTGTTGGTCGGGTTCCCCTCCAGCGTGAGGTTCTTCACGCTGACCGGGTCGCCCGTGAAGGTCGCCACATCCAGCCATGTGTCGCTGGCCAGCAGCGCCGCGAGGTTGGCGCCGTTCGCCTGACGGATGACGGTGCCCGAGGGCTCGCCTCCCCGATACGCGCGCTGGCCGCGCAGACGCACCGTCGAGTTGATGAGGCAGGGCCCGGAGATGACCAACTCGTCCCCCACCGCGCTGGCGGCGACGGCGGCGTTCAGCGTCTCGTCATCGGTGACGGTGTTGTTGCAGGCGACAGGCACTTGCGCCGCGAGTGCGGGGAGCGGGAGCAGCAGGAGCGCCGCGAGCGAGGGCAACAGCCGCGACGACAGGGAACCACGAGCCAGGGGTGTGGACAGGGTGGGTTTGTGCATGCTCGCCGGATAAACGCAGCCACGCGGCGGCGCACGCTCCAGTCGAGGGATGCGCGCGAGAATCGACACGCATCACCGTCGCGAGACACAGCGCCCGCACAAACTTCCACTTCACCGGCACGGTTTGGGCGCGACTTTCACGGGCCTGAAAAGCAGCAGGACCGCTGGAGCCGCAGACCCGCTACACCTTGATGCGGATGGCGGCGGGCAGGAGCGTGAAGGTCGCGGGCAGTCGACCCGGCGTTTCTCCGTCGACGTCCAGGTAGACCTCCTGGCCATCCACGGACTCCGCGTGAACCGTCTGGCAGCGCAGGCGACGCGTGCCTTTCCAGGTGACGTGCGAGCCGTTGTAGACGCCCTTGGACTTGAGGAGGAAGTCGCTCAGGCCGTAACCGGACCAGATGGTGATGTCGAACAGCCCATCGTGCGTGACGGCCTCGGGGGCGACGAACATGCCGCTGCCGAAGTAGCGGCCGTTGGCCACCGCCACGGCGGTGACATCGAGCGTCTCCGGGGGCCCACCATCGGTCGACAGCTGGACCTTGCGCTCGGTGTACTTCACGAGGCCCTTCAGCGTGCCCCAGACGAAGCTGAAGTTGCCACCGAGCGCCTTGCTGCCACTGTTGACCTCACGAGCCACCACCGCGCTCACGCCGAGCGAGGCGATGTTGGCGAAGTAGCGCGTCGCGGGGTTGCCGTCGTTGTCGATGAAGTCGAGGCGGCCCACGTCGAAGGGCTCGGTCGTGTCCGAGCGGAGCCGCTCCAGGGAGGACTCCAGGTCCAGCCCCCAGCCGAAGGTGCGGCGGAAGTCGCCACCGGTGCCTCGCGGGATGAGGCCGAGGGCGGCGTTGGGATTGATGGCCTTGCCGTCGCGGAAGAAGCCGTTGGTGACTTCGTTCAGCGTGCCGTCGCCGCCGACCGCGACGATGCAATCGTAGCCCTGGTCAATCGCCTCGCGGGCGATGCGCGCGGCATCCATCCCGCCCTGGGTGAAACCGTGCCCGAACTCGCCAAGCACCTTTCCCACCTGCGCGGCAATCTCCACCCAGCGCTTCCCGGTCTGGCCATTGGCGCTGCGCGGATTGACCACGAGGAACGTCTTCATCGGCACCTACCCCTCCCTGTAACGCCCCTGTTTACGCGGTTGTGGCTCGGTACTCCACTCCGCGACGCACCTCCAGGGTCGTCCAGGTCTCCCGCCACCCCGCGCACCGCTGACGCACCGCACGGTGGGGCCCCGTTCCGGGTGGCGGGTCCATGGAAGGCGCCACCCGGGGACCGTAGGCCGGTCTACACGTGCAGCGTGCCGTCGAGGACCGTCACCGCCACTCCGCCGATGCGCGCCCGCTCGGGCTGCCCGGCACGGCCGGTGACCTCCACCTCGATGCGCCCAGGCTTGCCAATGGCATCCCCCTGCTCGATGCGAGCGCGCACCGTGCCACCCTCCGCCGGCAGCGGCAGCACGCCGTGCATCGCCAGGTACATGCCGAGCGGCCCGGCCGCCGAGCCCGTCACGGGGTCTTCCGCCACGCCCATGCCGGGCACGAAGTATCGCGAGTGTGCCACGCTGCCCGCCTCCAGCGTCTCGCGCGTGAAGAAGTACACGCCGCTCACGCCATGGGGCCGCAGCAGTGTGTCCAACGCGACCGAGCGAGGCGCCAGCTCCCACACGTCCTCTCTTCGTCGGAACGGCACCATCACCCGGTGCGCATTGCGCCGCACGGGCAGCGAGCCATCCACCATGTCCACCGTCCCGCCCACGAGCGCGAGCACCTGCGCCAGCGGAACCGGCGTCTCCAGCCACGGATGCCGAGGGGTGACAATCCACGCCCGACTCCCTCGCGTGCTCGTTACCTCCAGCTCCACGTCGAGGACGCCCGCCGCGCACTCCAACTTGAGCGCTCCCGAGCGAGGCACGAGCCCCCGCTCCGCCATCAGGTGGAACGATGCCACCGTGGCGTGGCCGCAGAAATCAATCTCAACCGTGGGAGTGAAGTAGCGCAGCCGCACGCCCTGCGCCGTGGGGCCTGAGACGACGAACGCCGTCTCCGAAGCCCCCACCGCGGCCGCGATGCGCTGCATGGCCTCCACACTCAGCCCCGCGGCGTCCAGCACCACTCCCGCGCGATTGCCAGCCCCAGCGGTCTGCGTGAAGGCATCGACGATGGTCACCTGCATGGCGTGCGTCTCCCATCCACGGAACCGGGCCAGGGCCCGAACCGTCCTTCGAGTGTACCGATACAATCCAGCTCAAGAATCGACACAATCGATGCATTGCGCGGAGGCGCCCGTCAACTGTATGCATTGTCACCATGACAATCTGGACGCCCAACCTCCGGGGCCGAGAGGGGCCGCTGTATCGAATCCTCGCGGATGCGCTCGGAGCGGACATCGAGGAAGGGCGCCTCGCCGCCGGAACCCGCCTGCCCACGCACCGTGAGCTGGCGGAGAAGGTGGGTGTCACGGTGGGCACGGTGACGCGTGCCTACGCGGAGGCCGAGCGTCGGGGCCTCATCGGCGGCGAAGTCGGTCGAGGCACCTTCGTGCGCCACCGGGATGCCCCTCGACAGCTCCCGCCCCCTGTACAGGACTCGGGCGACGACTCGCTCGTGGACCTGGGCCTCAACTGGCCAGCCACGCCCCCCGGAGACCCGGCCGGCTCCGCGCTGAAGAAGTCGCTGGACGCCCTGGAACGCTCGCCTCGCCTCGCGGAGCTGCTCGACTACCAACCCCCCGCGGGAAACCCCGCACACCGCGAGGCCGGCGCCGAGTGGATGTCCCGCTTCGGCCTGGAAGTCGAACCCTCGCGAGTCATGGTGTGCTCCGGCGGTCAGCACGCGATGGAAGTGGCCCTCAGCACCCTCACGCGCCCCGGTGACACGGTGCTCTGCGAGGCCCTCACCTACCCCGGCCTCAAGGTGCTCGCGAACCGCCTCCACCTGCGACTGCACGGCGTGGCCATGGATGAACACGGCCTCATCCCAGACGCGCTGGAGACCGCGTGCCGCACCGGCGCGAAGGTCCTCTTCTGCCTGCCCAATCTCCAGAACCCCACCGGCGCCGTCATGCCCGAGGAGCGCCGTCGCCGCATCGCCACGGTGGCCCGACGACACGGCCTCACGGTGGTGGAAGACGACGCCTACGGCCTGCTGCTCGACAAGCGTCCCCCACCGCTCTGCACGCTCCTGCCGGAGTCCGGCTGGTTCATCGCCGGCGTCTCCAAGCTGCTCGCCCCGGGGCTGCGCATCGGCTACCTCGCGGCGCCAGCGGGACCGACCACCGAGCGACTGGCGGAGGAAGCAGCCCTCGCCGCGCGGATGACTCCCGCGCTCACGGCCGACATCACCGCGCGCTGGGTGCGTGATGGCACCGCCGACGAGCTGGTGGTGCGCCGACGCCGCGAAGCGCACGAGCGACTGGAGCTGGCGAAGGACGTGCTCGGGGACTTGATGCCACGTCCAGGCAAGGCCACCACGTACCACCTGTGGCTGAAGCTTCCCTCGACCTGGCGCGCGGAGGCGTTCACCTCTCAGGCCCGGCGGCGCGGCGTGCTCGTCATGCCCGCCGAGCTGTTCACCGTGGGCCCGGCCACCGCTCCAGCGGCGGTGCGCGTGTGCCTGGGAACCCCACGCACCCGCGCCTCGCTGGAGAAGGGCCTGCATCGACTGCGAGAGACACTGGAGGGGGGGCCGGAGCCCCTCGCCTCCATCGTCTGACTACTTCTGCGGGGGCGGCACCGGACGGACATGCAGCTCGCGCAGCTGCTTGTCGTCCACGTCGCCAGGGGCGCCCGTCATCAGGTCCGTGCCCGTCTTCGTCTTGGGGAACGGAATCACGTCGCGCAGGGACTCGGCGCCCGTCAGCAGGAAGGCGAGCCGGTCCATGCCCAGGGCGATGCCACCGTGCGGAGGCGCGCCGAACTTGAGCGCGTCCAGCAGGAAGCCGAACTTCGTCTGCGCCTCCTCCTCGCCGATGCCCAGCGCCTTGAAGACCTCCGCCTGGACCTTCGGGTCATGCAGACGGATGGAGCCGCCACCAATCTCGAAGCCGTTGAGCACCACGTCGTAGCGGTGGCACTTCACCCGGCCCGGGTCGCTGAGCAGGAACGGCACGTCCTCGTCATGCGGACGCGTGAAGGCGTGGTGCGCCGCCACCCAGGTGTTGGAGTCCTCGTCGTGCTCGAACAGCGGCGGGTTCACCACCCACAGGAACTTCCACTGGCCACCGCTGCCGTACTCAGGAATCAGCCCGAGCTTCTTGGCGACGTGCACGCGCAGGTTCGCCATCACCGTGTGGACCAGCGACTCCTTGCCGAACTGGAACAGGATGAGGTCGCCCGTCTTCGCGCCCACCGCCTGGTTGATGGCCGCGCGCAGCGCCGGGGTAATCGTCTTGGACAGCGGGGACTGCGTCCACTCGCCGCCCTCGGCCACCTTCGCGCGCGCCAGGCCCTTCGCACCGGCCTGCTTGGCGAACTCCTCCAGCTTGTCGCTCTCGGCGCGGCTCATCGCCTTCTCCGCGGGGACGACCATCGCCTTGACGATGCCCTTGTTCTGCACCGCCTCGAACATCATCGGCACGCCGCCCGCGTCACCGTGCTCGCGAATCAGGTCCGTGAGCACCGTGTGCTCCAACCCGAAGCGCAGGTCTGGCTTGTCGTTGCCGTACTTCGCCATGGACTCGTAGAAGTCCATCCGCGCGAAGGGCGTGGGCACGTCGATGCCGAGCACCTCGCCCCACAGCTTCTTGATGAGCCCCTCGATGATGGTGAAGATGTCGTCCTGGCTGACGAAGCTCATCTCCACGTCGATCTGCGTGAACTCAGGCTGCCGGTCCACGCGCAGGTCCTCGTCACGGAAGCACTTCACGATCTGGAAGTACCGGTCGAAGCCCGCGACCATGAAGAGCTGCTTGTAGAGCTGAGGGCTCTCCGCCAGCGCGTAGAACTTGCCCGCGTTCATGCGGCTGGGGACCAGGAAGTTGCGCGCGCCGCCGGGCGTGTACTTGCCCATGAACGGCGTCTCCAGATCCAGGAAGCCGTGGTCCACCATGTACGCGCGCGTCAGCGAGTGCATCTTCGAGCGCGTCATCAGCGACTTCTGGAGCGGCGCCCGGCGCAGGTCCAGATAGCGATGCGCCAGCCGCTTCTCCTCCGAGGTGTCAATCGAGTCCTCGATGGGGAACGGGGTTGGCTCGGAGCGATTGAAGATGGTGAGATCGGTCGCCTTGATTTCGATCTCCCCGGTCTTCATCTTCGGGTTCACGTTCTTGCCACGCGACACGACCTTGCCGCGCACGCCGATGCAGAACTCCAACCGAAGGCTGCCCGCCAACCCATGCGCTTCGGCGTGGTCCGGCTCGAACACCACCTGCGTCAACCCGTCCCTGTCCCGCAAGTCGATGAAGACCGCGCCGCCGTGGTCTCGACGATTGTGCACCCAGCCGAAGAGGACGACCTCCTCGCCAACATTGGTCGCGGTGAGCTGACCGCACGTGTGGGTACGCTTGACCTCGGAGATGAACGGGACCGCCATGGAGACCGCCTGCGTGGTTCGTAGAAGGAAAAGGCGCGGCACCATAGGGACCGTGGAAACGGTGCGTCAAGGAGTCCGCGCCGTGCTGACTGCTCTCAAACGGTCGACTCGTGGAGGGCTTCCTGACGTCCGCCCCACCCGAGTGCAACTTCCCGCCGCCTTCCGTGTTGGCCTTCTCATGAAGGGGGAGCCCAGCACGCGCATGCCCAGGCCCTCGGGCCCTCTTCGCCACGCCTGCGTCCTGCTCGGACTGCTCGCCCCCCTGCTCACCGCCCGCGCGGAGTCCGGTGACACCACCGTCAGCGTGGAGACCACCGTCGGCAAGGACTTCCGCGCCTGGAGCCTCCTGGGCGACGTGGAGCTGCGCGACGGGGCCACGTTCCTCACGCTCGGCTACACGGGCGCCCGCCCCGAAGCGGGCACCGCCCTCACCCACCAGCTCAGCCTGGGCGCCGACCAGGTGCTGGGCGAGCACTGGCTCCTGTCCGCCATCGTCAGCACGGGCCTGCCCAAGTCCACCCGCGTCGAGCTCATCCCCGAGCGACCCGCGCGCCGCCTTCCCGCCGTCGACGCCAGCACCGGCTACGCCAGCCAGGGCGCGCTCCTGTCGGTGGCCTACGACTCGGCGGGCCTCTCCGACGTGGAGTCGGGCGCCGACGCGAGCCTCGCCCTCACCCGCCACCCGCTGAGCCGGGCGCTGCTCGTCACCCACATCCAGGGCAACACCACGCGCTACACCCGCGAGGACACCCTGTGGGCCGCGCGGCCGGGGCTGGGCCTCCGGCTTCTCCTGGGAACGCGCTGGGAGCTGGGCGCGCGCGGCAGCCTCTCCCTCTACAGCGAGGACCCGCTCTCCGCCGGCCAGTTCACCGAGGAGGAACAGGCGGCGATGGCGCGCCGCGTGGAGAACGCCGTCGAGACGCGCCGGGCCCTGCGCCGCTACCAGGCCCGCGTCAACAGGGACCTGGGCACCGTCCTGGCCCGACGCATGGCGGACGTCAACGCCACCGCGGGCATCCCCACCGCGCCCGCGCGCTTCGACGTCAGGCCCTCCGTCACCTGGAAGCCCGGACGGGACGTGCGGGGACAGCTCTCCTACGCCTTCACCCGCTACGTCTCGGGCGAGGGGTGGTCCCACCTGCTGGCCACCCGGTGGACGGTGCGACTGGGGACGCCACTGAGGGTGTGGGCCAGCGTGGCGCTCCAGCAGGACCACCCGGAGGGGGCGGCGGACCCGGAAACCCCCTCCCCGGTCCATTCCGGCCTGGTGACGCTCGGGGGGGAATACACGTTCTGAGCGGACCGGAGTAAAACGGCCCCCATGCTCCGAACAGTCATCGCCACCACCGCCGTGCTGGGCCTGGCCGCCGGCTGTGCGCCCGACACGAGCGCCCCGGTCAAGATTCGCGCCCTGGTGCTCTCCAGCAATGGGCAGTACGTCCCCGAGGAGGTCGAACTCAAGACGGTCGCCGACGTCGTCGGTCTCAGCGGCAGCGTCGCCGACCTGCACGGCGGCGCGCGCATCGTCTACGACTCCAACGACCAGGACCTCGCCACCGCCACCACGCCCGAGGCCTTCGCCAACGCCCTGCTCAAGGGCGAAGGCCGCGACGTCACCGCCAGCTACATCTCCCAGGATGACGTCCTCTGGCCGGCGGACTTCCACACCTGGAACATGGTGACGACGTATTACAACCTCGAGCGCGCCTTCGATTACTTCCACGACGTCACCAACATCCCGACGGCCGACTTCAAGAAGCCCGTCAAGACGTACTACTTCCCAGACTTCACCATCACCGACGTCAGCCGCGACTCGCTGAAGGACAACGCCCTGTATTTCTCGGCGATGGAGTCCTTCCTCGTGCTGCCCTTCGATGAGCTCCAGCGCGCGCCCCTGGCCATCAACGCCGGCGTCATCACCCACGAGTACTCGCACCGCATCTTCAACCTGAAGGTGTACGCCGGGCAGGCCTTCCCCGCGGCCCTCACCGCGTGGGCCAGCACCGGGGGCCCCAGCCCGGGCGCCAACATCCTCAAGGCGTTCGACGAGGGGCTCGCGGACCTGCACGCATACGGCGCCACCTGCCGCTCCAAGAACGGCTGCGACACCCGCTTCCTCTCCTCGTCCTTCGAGGGCCCCGAGTACGGCTCCATCCCAGCCGACCGGGACCTGGCGAAGACGGACCGCTGCATGGACGCGTCCCTGCGCGACAGCATCCGGAACAACAGCCTGAGCGAGTTCAGCGGCAAGGAGTACCGGGTGGGCACGCTGCTCGCCAGCGCGCTGTACCAGGCCGGCGAGGCCACCGGGCAGCGCGACATCCTGCTGCGCTCCATCGTCACCGGCTACAGCGACACCTCGACGGCGACGCCCGGCCTGCTCCAGCTCACCCAGCAGTACACCTCCGACCAGACGAACTTCACGCTGGCCGTGGCGTCGAGCGCCATCATCAGCCACATCACGGACCTGCGGCTGAAGGAAGCCGTCTGCAACGAGCTGATGGACCACCTGCAGATTCCCCGCGATCTGCTCGTGGGCACCACGAATCCCAACCTCTGCCCGGCCAGCGCCGCTGGCGGTACCACCTGCCCCCGACTGAGCGCCGACTGATGAGGACCGCCACCGTGAAGAACTGGCTCACCCGCTGCCTCGTCGGCGGCCTGCTCGTAGCGCCCCCCGCCTTCGCACAGGATGACGACGACCCGTACGCCTATCCCGAGGACGAGCCGGGCCCCAGCCAGGAGCAGATTGAAGAGGAGGAGGCCGCCGAGCGCCGCCGTCGCAACGTGGACCAGGCCGACGAGTTCCGGAACGCGTCAGAGCAGGAGGGCGAGGAAGGCGACTTCAAGGAGCTCGCCGGCCTGGACGACCCCAACCTGGGCGTGGGCGTGGAGCTCCTCGCCGGCGCGCTCCTCCTGGAGAGCCCCCGGGGCCGCTTCGCCGACACCGTGCTGGGCCTGGGCGTGCGCACCACGTGGGAGTTCGGCCGCACGTTCGACCTCGAGCCCTTTCGCGAGAACCTCTGGGCGGACCTGCGCTGGACGTACGGCAACAGCAGCGACGGCACCGACTTCATTCGCGGCAGCACCAGCCAGCACTACTTCACCATCGCCCCGGCCTACGAGTTCAAGTTCGGCAAGTCCGACTTCGGCTTCTTCGGCCAGGTGGGTGGCGGCGTCGCCTACCAGACGACCTCCATCACCGTGGACGCCAACGAGACGAAGGTGAATGGCCTCAAGCCCCTCCTCCAGTACGGCGTGGGCCTCCGGGGCCGTCCCCGACTGTCCAGCAGCAGCAACTTCCGGCTGTCCTTCCGCCTGGAGGCCATGGGCTACCGCCGGGGCTACATGAACGACTTCTTCCTGGGTGGCAGCGTCGGCGCCACCTTCTGAAGAACACTTCCCGACCGCTCCTTCCCCGCAAGGAGCGTGAACGGGTGGAAGTTTTTCCGCTTCCGGCCCTTCGTGCGGCCCTCCGCTCCTCGGCATTCCGGGGAGTTGGGGGTTGGCATATGCCCTGCTTGTAGCCACCGTCGGGAATGGGCGTGGGGCCCCAGGGCGGGGAGGCGAGGCATGAAGGGCGTGCAGGGGCAGGGACAGGGCCAAGGCCAGGGCAAGCATTGGGACCCGGTGTGCGGCAAGCAGTTGGAGACACCGGATGGCCAGCCATCCTCGGAGTACAAGAAGCGCCGTTACTTCTTCTGCTCGGAACGGTGCCGCCATGCCTTCGAGCGACAAGCCGAGCGCTTCCGTCTCAACGAGCTGGCCCGCGTCGGCGCGCTGATGACTCCGGGCCGGGTGCGCTGGGGACTGGCGTAGGACTTCCGGGGCCCGCGGATGAACCACCGCGGGCCCTCACTCACTGACGAACAGATTACGCGGCGACGCGCACGTCCTTGAGGCGCAGCGACAGCTTTCGCTGACCTCGGAAGGTGTCGAAGCCCGCCTGGAAGGCCAGGTCCACCGGGCCATCCACCATCCTCACGCGGTCCGCCATGCCGAAGCCGATGGCGTCCAGCTCCGGTGCGTCCGCCAGCGCCAGCTTGAGGTGACCGCTGCCACCCGCCGCCTTGGCCGGCAGCACGCGCGAGCGGGCCACCTGATGGCGCAGCACCAGCACCGGCTCGGGATTGCCCTGGCCGAAGGGACCGAGGCGCTGGAGGGCCTCCACGGCCGTCGCATCCAGCTCCCGGGCGCTCACCACCGCGTCCACGCGGCAGCGGGGAATGAGGTCCTCGGGGGTGAGGCGCTGCCAGGCGATCTTCTCGAACGCCTCGCGCAGCGCGGGCAGCTTGTCCGCGTCGATGGTGAGGCCGGCGGCGTGCTTGTGGCCGCCGAACTTCGTGAGCAGCTCCGAGCACCCGCTGAGCGCGTCGTAGAGGTGGAAGGCCTCGATGCTGCGCGCCGAGCCCTTCCCCACCCCGTCCTTCACTCCCACCATGACGGTGGGCCGGTGGTAGCGCTCCACCACGCGCGAGGCGACGATGCCGATGACGCCCGGGTGCCAGCCCTCGTCGAAGAGCACGAAGCCGCGCGCGTCCTTGCGCTCCTCGGCCTGGGCCAGCGCCTGCGTGAGGATGCCGCTCTCGATTCCCTGCCGCTCCGCGTTGGCCCGGTCCAGAACCGAGGCCAGTGAGCGCGCCGACTCCAAGGACTCCGAACAGAGCAGCTGGAGTCCCAGGGACGCGTCATGCAGCCGTCCCGCGGCGTTGATGCGAGGCCCCAGGCGGAAGCCCACCTGGCCCGCGGTGATGGTCGTGTCCGGGTCCATGCCCGCGGCTTCCTTCAGCGCGCGCACCCCCGGACGGCGGGCGGCCGTGAGTTCCTGGAGGCCGTGCGTCACCAGGATGCGGTTGGCGCCGGTGAGGGGCACCACATCCGCGACGGTGGCCATCGCCACCAGGTCCATCATGGCGCGAAGGTTGGGCTCCTTGCGGGTGGCGAAGTAGCCATCGTCGCGCAGCCGCTTGCGCAGGCCCATGCAGAGGTTGAAGGCCACGCCCGCGGCGCACAGGGCCTTGGTGGGGTACTCGCAGCCGGGCTGATGCGGGTTGAGCACCGCGACGGCGGGAGGCAGTGTGGGAGGAACCGTGTGGTGGTCCACCACGATGACGTCCAGCCCCAGCTCCTTCGCGCGGGTGATCTCCGCCACGGAGGTGATGCCGCAATCCAGTGTCACCAGCACCCGCGTGCCATCCGCGGCGATGCGCTCCACCGCGGACATGTTGAGGCCGTAGCCCTCGTCCAGCCGGTGGGGGATGTACGTGGCCGGCGGCACGCCCAGTTCCTTCAGGAACAGGAACATCAGCGACGTGGAGCACACCCCATCCACGTCATAGTCGCCGTACAGCGTCACCTTCTCGCGCCGGTGCAGTGCACGCACCAGCCGCTCCACGCCCGCCACCATGCCCTTCATCCGGAAGGGGTCTGGCAGGTCCGCCAGACGGTCCGACAGGAACGCGGAGGCGGACTCAGGCGTCCGGTAACCGCGGTGCAGCAGCACCCTCGCCGCGAGCGGATGGAGCGACAGCTCCCCAGCGAGCGACCCCACCTCCTCCTCGACCACGTCTGGAAGCAACCACCGCACTCGCAGCTCCCCTCCTCGGCCACCGGGACTCCTCCGTGGCCGGGACGAAATCTTGACAGTCCGACAGTACCTCAGACGTCTGACGAGGAAAGTCCAACCTTGGGCACGACATTTCCCTTCCTGCTCAGGCGTTCAGGCGTGCGCTTGCCCTGTCGTCTGCCGGTGGGGAGCGCGTCGGCCACCCGGTGCACAGCTTGATTGCACACCACCTGACAGGGAGGACCGCATGGCTGCAAAGGGTATCCAGGTCGGCGCGCTGGCGCTCGCGCTGCTCGCCGCTGGCACGGCTTCCGCGCAAGAACGCAAGCCGGGCAAGCGAGGCGACGTCAACGTGTTCCTCAAGGGCGGCCTGGGCGATTACACGGGCAACCTGGGAGATCTCACGAACACCGGTCCGGCATGGGGTCTCACACTCAACGTGCAGCCCACCACGTTCATCGGGTTCGAGCTCGGCTACGAGGGTTCGCAGAACGGCATCGACGACATCCGGCTGCTGGATGACGGCCCCTCCATCGTCCGGCAGGGCGGCAGCGCGCTGGTGAAGGTCTCCCCGCCCTTCCTCACGGCGGTGCGGCCCTTCGTGGGCGCGGGCTTCGGCCTCTCGTATGTGGACGTGCGCGGCATCGGCGGCGGCCTCTACGACTCCGACACCATGGAAGAAGTGCCGCTGGCCGCGGGCGTGGAGTTCAACAGCGGAGCGCTGACAGCGGGCGTCCGCGCCACCTGGCGCGTGCTGCTCGACAACGGCTTCGCGAATGACGCGCTGGACGAGGACACCGACGGCGGCCTGCTCGACGCCTCGGTGACGCTGGGCGCGCGCTTCTGACACGCGCACCCGCCTGAAAAACAACAAGGGCCCTGCCTCCACGTGGGAGACCAGGGCCCTCGTCGCGTTCGGCTCCCGCGAGCGGGAGTCAGGCGGGGTACGTCACGCCGCCTTCGGCTCCTGCTTCATGCCGTCGCCGTGACGGCCTTCCTTCGCCGCCGCGCGCTCGTCCAGCCAGATGGTGAGCGGGCTGGCGATGTACACGGAGGAGTAGGTGCCGACGAGGATGCCTACGAGCATCGCCATGGCGAAGTCGAAGATTTCGCCCACGCCGAAGATGAGCAGACCGATGAGCGACAGCGCCGTCGTGCCGGACGTGAGGATGGTGCGGCCGAGCGTGTCGTTGATGGCGATGTTGATGACCTCCGCCAGCGGCTTGCCCTTGTACTTGGCCATGTCCTCGCGGATGCGGTCGTAGATGACGATGGTGTCGTTCACCGAGTAGCCGACGATGGTCAGCAGCGCGGCGATGGCCGTGAGGTTGAACTCGCGGCGGCTCACCAGGTAGTAGCCCGCCACCATGATGACGTCGTGGAGCATGGCGAGCAGCGCGCCCGGGCCGAACTTGAAGTCGAACCGGAACGCCACGTAGATGAGGATGGCCACCATCGAGTACAGCAGCGCCATGACGCCGCGGTTGCGCAGCTGCTTGCCCACCTGCGGGCCCACGTAGTCCACGCGGCGCTGCTCGAAGTCCGGCTTCTCCAGGCCCGCCTTGAGCGCGGAGTTCACCTTGTCCGCCATGCCGCTGGCGACGACCTGGTAGTCGACGCCGGTGCCGCCCTGGGACTCGCCCAGGACACGGACCTCCTGCACGCCAGTGCCAGACCCCTCCACCGCGCTCTTGATGAGCTCCGCAGTCAGCGGGGTGGCCGAGCGGAAGTTGATGATGCCGTTGGCGAGGTCCGAGTAGACATTGCGGACGGTGCCCAGGGCCTCGATGGCCGTCTTGGCCTTCGCGGCGTTCTCTTCGTTGAGCTGGGTGACGCCGCCCATGCGAAGCAGGAAGGCGTTCTCCGAGGCGCCGCCGATGTTCTGCACGCTCACGTCGTGCAGGCCGCCCTTCTGGGCGCGCTCACGCACTTCCGCCGCGCTGATGGAGTGGTCGAACTTCAGCTCCACCACCGTGCCGCCGGCGAAGTCCACGCCGTAGTTGAACCCCACCGTGGCGATGCCCACCAGGATGGCGAGGTTGACGAGGGTGGAGATGAAGATGGCCGGCTTGCGCTTGCCGATGAAGTCGATGTTCGTCTTGTTCTTGAGGATCTGCATGGCAGTTTACCGGGCTCCCGCCGGTCTCAGACCGACACCGACTGCGCGTTACGGCCGTGGACGAAGTAGGTCATGATGACGCGAGTCACCACGATGGACGTGAACAGCGAGGCCAACAGCCCCACGATGAGCGTGGTGGCGAAGCCCCGAATCGGTCCGGTGCCCGTGAAGAACAGGATGAAGCCGGCGATGAGCGCCGTCACGTGCGCATCGAAGATGGTCCAGAAGGCGCGGTCATAGCCCTGGTCCACGGCCGCCTTGGCCGTCTTGCCGTGACTCAACTCCTCACGGATGCGCTCGTTGATGAGCACGTTGGCATCCACCGCGACGCCCAACGTCAGCACGAATCCGGCGATGCCCGGCAAGGTCAGCGTCGCGTTGAAGAACGCCAGGCCCGCCAGGATGAGCAGACCATTCAAGAGCAGCGCGACGTCCGCGATGAGCCCCGCCTTGCGGTAGTACAGACCCATGAAGAGGAGCACGAGCCCCAGGCCGACCAGCACCGCGAGGCCGCCCTTCTTGATGAGCTCGTCACCCAGGCTCGCGCCCACCTGACGAATCTCACCCACCGTCACCGGCGCGGGCAGCGCGCCCGCCTTGAGCACCAGCGCCAGCGTCTGCGCCTCGCCCAGCCACTCGTCGTGGGAGCGAGCCCCCATGCGACCCATGGTGATGCGGGCACGGCCTCCGCCGATCTTCTCGTTGATGTTCGGCGCCGTGTGGACGTTGTCGTCCAGCACGATGGCCATGCGACGGCCCACGCCCGCCTCGGTCAGCTTCTCGAACTCGCGCGCGCCCGCCGGGTCGAAGGCGATGTTCACCTCCGGCTCGTTCATCTGGTTCACCGACGCGTCGGCGCCCGCCAGGCTCTCGCCCGTCAGCGGCACGACCTTGTCCAGCAGGTACGTCCGGTAGGACGAGCACTCATTCTTCTTCAGCGGGTTCGCGATGCACTCGGTGACGACCTGGCGGTTCTCCGGAACCTTGCCCTCGGTGTACTTCAGGAGCGCGTCACGCGAGGCGCTCTGCAGCTGCGGGAAGCCACCCTCTTCCGACACGGTGATGTCGCTGCCGGCCGGAGGCGGGTTGGACTGGAACAGCTGCGCGAAGAACTGCGGGTTGGTGTCGTCCACCATCCGGAACTCGAGCTGCGCGGTGGTGCCGACCAGTTCCTTGGCCTGCTCCGGGTTGCTGCGGCCGGGCAGCGAAATCTGGATGGAGTCGGTGCCGAGCTTGCGCACGTCGACTTCGGCGACGCCCCACTTGTCGATGCGGCGGCGGATGACGAGCATCGCCTGGTCGACCGCTTCCTCACGGAAGCGATTCACCTGGGATTCGTCGGGCGACAGCACCAGCGTCGCGCCATCGCGGTTGACCCGCTTGAAGTCCCCGAAGGTCGCCAGGACGTCCTTCTCGATGGCGTCCATGGTCGCCGGGTCCTTCGCGGTCAAGGTGAGCTGGAGCTTCTCTGGATCCGTCTCCGCCGTGACCTCGCCGAGCTTCTTGTCGGCGACGTACGTGGCGATCTGCTGGCCCCGGCGCTCGGTCCGCTTCTGGAGCGCCGTCTTGGTGTCCACGCGCATGACCATGTGGATGCCGCCCTGAAGGTCCAGGCCCAGATTGAGCCGGTACTTCGCGGGAGGCGCCCAGGCGGGAAGCCGCGCTTGCAGCGCCGCCAGGTCATTGCGCTGGGCACGGTCCATGACCACCAGCGAGTAGTACGACGGAATCAGGAACCAGATGGTCCCCAGCGTCACCGCGACAATCAGTCCAAACTTCCACCACCAGCCGCGGTCCATTTACTTCTCCTCCTTCTTCTTCTCTTCGGCGGGCGCCGCCTGCGCGGGCCCCTCAGCCACCGTGCCCTTGGCACTGATGGACGTCTTCAGGATGCGGATGCGCACGCCACTGGCGACTTCCACCGTCACGGTCCGCTCTTCGACGAGGTGGATCTTCCCGAGCATGCCGCCCGAGGTGACCACTTCATCGCCCTTCTTGAGCGAAGTGAGCAGCGTGCGGTGCTCCTTCATCTGCTTTTGCTGAGGGCGGATCATGACGAAGTACATGATCGCCACCAGTCCCACGAGCAGAGCCAGGGTGTTCAGCGGGTTGGTCCCGCCCCCGGCCTGCGCCAGCATCAAAAAGCTCTCAGCCACAGACTGCCTCGTCGGTTGAGGAAGGCTTGGGATGGGGGACCCCCCACACTACCCGAAGGACCCATCCTGAAAGGGGGCCCTCTTAGCAAGGGGTCCCCATGTGAGCAAGTGAACGCGGGAACTCGGGATTCCATCCGGTCGCTCAGCGACCACGGGTCCGTTCGGCCTCCTGGGCCCGAGCCCTCTCCCGGAACTCCCGCGCGAAAGCGGCATATCGGTCCTCGGCGATGGCCTTGCGCACATCCGCCATCAGCCCGAGGAAGTAGTGGAGGTTGTGCAGGGTGTTGAGGCGCATCGCGAGGATTTCGCCCGCGGCGAAGAGGTGCCGGAGGTACGCCCTGCTGAAGTTGCGGCAGGTGTAGCAGGAGCACGCCGGGTCGACCGGCCTGGGGTCCCTGGCGAATGCCGCATTGCGGATGGTGAGCTTGCCCTCCGAGGTGAAGAGCAGGCCGTTGCGCGCACAACGGGTCGGCAGCACGCAATCGAACATGTCCACCCCGTGCTCCACGCAGGTGACCAGGTCCACGGGGGTGCCCACACCCATGAGGTAACGCGGCTTGTCGCGAGGCAGGAGCGGCGCCGCGTAGGCCACGCCCGCGTGCATCGCCTCGGGAGCCTCGCCCACGGAGTACCCCCCCAGCGCGTACCCTGGCAGGTCCACCGCGCACACCTCCTCCGCGTGGCGCTTGCGCAGGTCCTCGTGGAGGCCGCCCTGGACGATGCCGAAGAGGGACGAGCGGCCTTCCCGGTTCCACGCCTTCACGCAGCGGTGCAGCCACCGCGTGGTGCGTGCGAGGGAATTTTCCAGGTACGGGCGGTCCTCGGTGGAGGGAGGGCACTCGTCGAAGGCCATGATGACGTCGGCGCCGAGCGTCTCCTGGATTTCGATGGAGCGCTCGGGGGTGAGGAAGTGACGCGCGCCGTCGAGGTGGGACTGGAAGGCGGCGCCCTCCTCGGTGATTTTGCGCTTCTCCGACAGGCTGAAGACCTGGAAGCCGCCGCTGTCGGTGAGCATGGGCCGGTTCCAGGAGACGAACTGGTGCAGGCCGCCCATCTCCCGCATCAGCGCTTCGCCGGGGCGCAGCATGAGGTGGTAGGTGTTGCCGAGGATGATTTGCGCGTCGAGCGCGAGCAGGTCATCCGGCCCCACGCCCTTGACGCTGCCCACGGTGCCCACGGGCATGAAGATGGGCGTCTCGATGGGGCCGTGCGGGGTGTTCAGCCGCCCGCGGCGGGCCTTCGTTCCAGAGGCGTCCTCGTGGAGCAAATCGAAGCGCACCAGGCCCGGTGCCACCCGCGTGTCGCCCTTCTCGCGCGCCGTCTCCCGTACTCCCGCGTCCTGCTCACTCATGGCACTCACTCCGACACCAGCATGGCGTCGCCGTAGCTGAAGAATCGATAACCCGCACGCACCGCCTCCGCGTATGCGGCCAGCGTGCGCTCGCGCCCCAGGAGCGCGCTGACGAGCACCACCAGCGTGGAGCGCGGCAGGTGGAAGTTCGTGAGGAGCGCGTCCACCTGGCGGAAGGTGAAGCCCGGGCGGATGAAGAGCGTCGTCTCGCCAGGTCCCTCGCGCAGCAGGCCCGTGGCCGGGTCCGTCGCGGACTCCAGCGTGCGCACCACGGTGGTGCCCACGGCGACGACGCGCCGGCCCTCCGCTCGCGCCGCGTTCACTTCGCGCGCGGTGGCCTCGGGGACGGTGAAGCGCTCCGGGTGCATGTGGTGCTTGTCGAGCTCCTCCTCGCGCACCGGCAAGAAGGTCCCCGGCCCCACGTCCAGTGTCACCAGTGCGCGGCGCACGCCCTTGGCCGCCAGCGCGTCCAGGGTGTCCTGCGTGAAGTGCAGGCCGGCGGTGGGCGCGGCCACGGCGCCGGAGGCGCGCGCGTACACCGTCTGGTACCGCTCGGCGTCCGCGGCATCGGGCTCGCGGGTGATGTAGGGCGGCAGCGGCAGGCGACCGGCGGCGTCGAGCAACGAGGCCAGCGAGGCCCCCGGGGGCGCGTGGAAGCGCACGCGGTACTCCCCTCCTCCGAGCACCTCCAGCACCTCCGCCTCCAGGCCGCCGGCGAACGTGAGGCGCTGGGGGGGCTTGAGGCCCTTGGAGGCCTGACCGAGACAGAGCCAGTCGAGCGACTCGGGAGCGCCATCGAGCGCGGCCGACGTCAGCGTGGAGGCGGCGGGCCGCACCACGAGCAGCTCCACGCGTCCGCCGGTGCCCGCCTTCTGACCCAGCAGGCGCGCGGGGATGACGCGGGCGTCGTTGAGGACGAGCAGGTCACCGGGGCGCAGGAGCTCCAGCACATCGGAGAACTGGCGGTGGCTCACTTCGCCGGTGGAGCGGCGGACGAGCATCAGTCGCGAGGCGTCGCGCTGGGCGAGCGGCGCCTGGGCGATCTGGGACTCGGGGAGTTCGAAGTCGTAGTCTGAGAGGCGGGACGACACGGGGTTGGCGCTTGTAGCAGCCCCCGCGCCGCCGCGGAAAGCGCGCCGACGAAGGGGACGTCAGTAGAGCTGTTGGAGCTCGGCCCCGGGGTAGTAGTGGGTGAGGATTTCCAGGTACCCCCTGCCCTTGTCGGCGAGCGCCTTGGCGCCCCACTGGCAGAGCCCGGCCCCGTGGCCATAGCCGCGACCGGAGAACACATAGCCGTGGTCGGTTCGCTCCACCTCGAAGTCGAGACTCTTGAGGCGCGTGTAGCCGAGCCTGCGGCGGAGCTCCACGCCGTCCACCGTGCTGCCATCGCCCATGGTGATGCGGGTGACACGGCGGGTGGGCGTGCGCGCGGACACCTTCATGCCCTGGGCGGGGCGCTTGAGGGCGGCCTTGATTTCGGTGTCCGACATGGAGGCGGACCAGCGGCTCGCGGGCAGCCGTCCGCACGGACAGTCGACGGGCTGGAGGTAGGGCAAGTCGCGGTGGAGGGCGTCCTGTCCGGACTCGGTGCGACCGCCACAGGAGGCGTGGAAGTAGGCCTCGATGGGGGCGAGCTCGTAGGTGAGCACCTGCCCTCGGGTGGCGTCGACGGCGGCGCGGGTGCGGGGGTCCTCGCGGTTGACGCCGCCATACACCTGATGGAGCACGCTGCTGCCAAGGTGAAACGCGTTGCTATAGCTCTCCAGTTTCTTCTGGAGGGCATAGGTGCGCGCGGCGATGGCCTGGGCCTTGAGGGCCTCGGGTGGGAAGGAGACCGGCATCTCGCTGCCGAGCACTGCGGCGAGGTAGTCCTCGAGGGAGATGACGTTGATGAGCTGGAGCCCCTCGCGGAATGGCCGCACGACGACATCACCACGCACCTGGGCGCTGCCGGCCTTGAGCGGCTGTTCACCCGGAGCGCTCCCCGCGTCGGCGGAGGGGCTCAGACCCGCGCGGAAGCGCACGGAGTCTCCGATGACGGGTGCCCCGTTGACCTCGAGCCGGCCTGCCTTCCGACGAATGGTGGCGACATCGGAGGGGATGGGCACGAAGGTGGCTTCCTCGCTGTCCACGCCGAATCCGAGTCCGCGCCCGCTGATGCGCACCTCCACTCCCGTGTCCTCGATGGCGATGCGCAGGGTCTCCACCGCGAGTGAACGCAGGGGAGCGAGCAGGAGCAGGAGCAGTGCAACAGGTCGCAACATGGCCTGGGAGTGTAGGAGCGTGGCCACGTGCCTCAAGAAAACGGCCAGAGGATGGGAGAGGATGGCGCGGCCGTGACACCTTCCGAGCCGCCCATTTCCCGTCTGCCCCCCTCCTCCTTCGTCCAGGCCCTCAGGGGGCTGGAGCCCCGTCCCGCCGCCCTGCTGAGGCGCCGGCTCGTCTCGGGGGCCTCCCTGGAGGACTGCGCGAGCTTCTACGGGGTGTCGGATCAGGCCCTTTCGGTGCGCTTGCTGCGAGCCTCGGTGTTGCTGGCGATGAGGACGGGCACGGCAGCGAGGGAGCCGACGGAGGGCGAGGAGGAAGCGGCCTGGGCGCGGATGCTCGCGGTGGCGTTGGAGCGGGAGGACGCGCCGGTGCCCGCGGGACTGGTGCCGGTGGTAGAGGTCTGCCGTCGGGTGCGCGCCGTGAGCGCCGAGGTGGCCGCGGGCCTGGAAGCCGCGACGCGGGAAGACCAGGCCTCGCCAGTTCGGCAGCGCGAGGACTGGATGCGGAGGCTGGCTGTCGCGGCCCTCCTGGCCCTGACTGCATACCTGTACCTGTCGCGTCCGGAAGAGCCGCCCCGCCGCCCGCGCCCTCCGCCCCAACAACAGTTGGCGCCTGACGCCGGGTGACGGGCGCGGCCGCGTCCAGCAAGTGTCGCGCGTCACCCACAACAGTGAGTCCACTGTGTCCCGACAAACGTCCGACACTCGCGGATGCCCTTGCTGGACGAAGTGCTGTCCGCGCGAATAAGGGAGGCCCATGCGAGCCCCCTCCGTCGGCCTCCCGCTGCTCGTGGTCACCTGCCTCCTCGTGGGTTGCTCGAAGAACGTGGACACACGCGTCGCCGGTGACGACGACGCGGCCATCGACGGTGCATCCGCGAGGCTCGAAGAACTAAGGGCACGCGCGGCCCAGGATGACCTGTCGTGCCAGGACCGCTGCGAGGTGGCCAACCAGACCTGCGGCGTGGCCGAGGAGCAGTGCTCCCTGGTGGACCGGAACCCGGACCGGGATGATCTCCCTCCTCGCTGCGCACAGGGCCGCGAGCAGTGCTCCAGCGCGAGGGACAGCTGCACGAGTTGCCAGAACGGCTGACCGGGCCGACGACGGGCTCGCGGGGGGAATCACCGGATTCAGCGACAGTCCTCGCCGGGGGAAGTGGACGGAACGCGACCGATGCGCACCGACGGCGGACCGTGCTTAGATACGCGCGTTTCCACCGTCGAGGAGCCGCGTCATGTCCCGTCCCATTTCCATGCTCATGGCAGCCCTGTTGGTCCTTCCGGGCATCGCCGGAGCGGACGAAGGGGGCGAGCTGACCCCCGAGAAGGTGGCTCACATCCGCCGAGACGAAGCGGCGGCGATGAAGAAGGTCGACGACGAGTTCGGCAATCGCAAGTCCTCGGAGATGAGCAACGAGGAGCGCGGACAAGCCATCCAGAAGCAGTCCGCGGCCACCTCGTCGGTGTTGGAGAAGCACGGCGTCACCGCGAAGGAGTACGACCGCTTCACCGCGAAGATGGGCCCCGAGGGCAACGAGCGGGCGAAGGCCGAGGGGCAGCGGCTGGAAGAGCAAGCCAAGTCGGCGAAGCAGGCCGCGGCGAAGCCCGCCGAGGAGAAGGAAGTCACCATTCAGCAAGGCTTCAGCAACGACAACCCCGTCGAGCTGGAGTCCACCGAGGGCGACAATCCCGTCGTCGAGATTGGCATTCCCGTCGAGGACGAAGAGGGAGCCGAAGGTGGCGCGGGGGCCGAGGGTGGCGAGGGCGCGAACGCGGAGGGCGCGGTGGCAGCCCAGGCCGCTGCCGCGAATGAGGATCAGGTGCCCGTGGAGATCATGGGCGGTGGGGACGACAAGCCTTCGAAGAAGGCCGCGCGCCGCGCCAGCTCACAGTCGCCCAAGGTGAAGAAGAAGGCGGCGAAGAAGAGAAGGAGCTCGAACGACGACTGACGAAGTCGTCCGCTCCCGGAAGCACGCTTGCCGGGAGCCGCTGACGCTCAGCCCTTCCGCAGGTAGCCGTACTCCTGGGCACGAGCACGCCAGGTCTCGTCATACGGGCACGAGCAGTCGGTCTCTTCCGGCTCCGGGTAGGCGTAGCGCTCGCCCTTGTAGTTGCGGAACACGGTCTCTCGTTCGCCCCGCTCGACGACGTAATCCGGCTGGAGCGTCACCTTGCCGCCGCCGCCGGGCAAATCCACCGCGAGGTGCGGCACGGCGAGTCCAGTGGTGTGACCACGAAGCTGCTGGATGATCTCCAGCCCCTTGGCGATGGGCGTGCGCAGGTGCTCACAGCCTTCGGCCACGTCCATCTGGTGCAGGTAGTACGGCCGCACGCGGCTGCGCAGCAGCAGGTGGGACAGCTCCTTGATGATGCGAGCGTCCGAGTTGAGCTGCCGCATCAGCACAGCCTGGTTCTCCACGGGCACGCCGTGGTCCACCAGTCGCTCGCACGCCTCGCGCGCCTCGGGAGTCACTTCCTTCGGGTGATTGAAGTGCGTGACGACGAAGACGGGCGCATGGCGTCGCAGCGTGCTCGCCAGCGCATCGGTGACGCGCATGGGCAGAACCACTGGCACACGCGTGCCAATGCGAATCATCTCCACGTGGGGAATCTCGCTCAACGGCGCGAGCAGCTCTTCCAGGCGCTGCTCGCTGAGCAGGAATGGATCCCCGCCGGAGATGAGGACGTCACGCACCTCGGGGTGGCGCCGGATGTAGTCGATGCCACGGCGCATCTGGTCCTTGGACAGCTCCGCCACGCCGCCCTGGGTGATGCGCCTTCGCGTGCAGTGCCGGCAGTAGACCGAGCACGTATCCAGCGCCAGGAACAGCACCCGGTCTGGATACTTGTGGACAATGCACTCCTCTGGCCGCGTCTTGTCCTCACCGAGCGGATCCTCCAGCTCGCCGGGGCGTACGCGAGCCTCGGCCCGCACGGGAATGGACTGCATGCGGACCGGGCAGAACGGATGCTCCGGGTCGATGAGCGACAGGTAGTACGGGCTGATGCCAATGCGGAACAGCGAGGACGTCTCCTGGACGCCCGCGCGTTCATCGGCGGTCAATGGGATGAAGCGCTCGAGCTGCTCCAGCCCGCGCACCGCGTGGCGCTGATGCCAGCGCCAGTCGCCCCACTCCGCATCCGTGGCCTGGGGAAACAGGCGACGGCGCCCCGCGTCACTGAGCGAGGAGCGCTCGGTGAGGGAGTCCGCCGCCCCATTCATCGCAACCGCGGAGGTGTCCATCACGCCGCCCGGGTCTGCTCCCGCCACCACGCCTGGCCCTCTTCGGGCAGGGAGTCGATGGGGTCGAAGTACTCGTACTTCCGGTCGAGCGCCTCGGGGTCATTCGCCTCGATGCCCGTCCGGTAGTTCTTGGTCCAGAAGGAGATGCCGCGCGTGCGGTCATACTCGGCGATTTGATGGACCCAGCGTTTGCCCACGAAGGGCACGTCACAGACGATGCGCGGCGTCGCGAAGCCGGGCATGTAGCCCATGATGTCGTGCTGGAGCCGCTGCGCCTGATCCACGGAGAGCCGCCAGTGCTCGCTGTTGGGGATCATGTCGCACATGTAGAAGTAGTACGGCAGGATCTTCGCGTGGTCGAGCAGCGTGAAGCACAGCTCGAGCAGCGATTGCGCGCTGTCGTTGATGCCTCGCAGCAGCACGCCCTGGTTGCGGACATCACGGAAGCCCATGTCCAGCAGCTTGCGCACGGCCTTGCCCACCAGCGGCGTGAGCTGCGCGGCGTTGTTGACGTGCGTGTGCATCGCCAGGTCCACGCCCCGCTCCACGGCCTTCTTCGCCAGCCGGTCCAATCCCTGGAGGACCGAGTCCTGGAGGAAGTGCTGGGGAATGGCCATCAGCCCCTTGCTGGCCAGCCGGATGTCTCGGATGTTCGGAATGTCCATCAGCGAGCTGACGAACGGCTCCAACTGCTGGATGGGCAGGTTCGCGATGTCGCCGCCGGAGACCACCACGTCGCGCACGGTGGGCGTGCGGCGCAGGTACTCGAGCATCTGCTCGTAGCGGTCCTTCGGTCCGATGGAGAACTTGTGCTTGCTGACCTGGGGGACGTCGTTGCCCACCAGGTCCATGCGCGTACAGTGCCCGCAGTACTGGGGACACGTTGGCAGCATCTCCGCGAGCACCTTCGTCGGATAGCGGTGCGTCAGACCTTCGACGACCCACATGTCCTGCTCGTGAAGGCTGTCACGGCTGGCCTTCGGGTGATTGGGCCAGTCCGTGAGGCGGTCCGCGAAGGCGGGCAGCATGTAGCGCCGCACCGGATCCTTCCACAGGTCCTGGTAGTCCATCGTGTTGAGCATCTGCGGCGGGACGAGGATGGACATCGTCGCGCGCTCGCGCTGATCCCGCTCGAGGCTCTCCGCCAGGTCGTCCGGAAGGAGCGCACCCAGGGTAGCCCTGAGCTCCTTCAGGTTCTTGACGGTGTGCTTGCGCTGCCAGACGGAGCTTTCCCACTCCGCTTGGGTGACGTCCTTGTAGCCGGGGATGCGCCGCCAGTCGGGTTCCACGAACTCACGGCGGAGCGGATAAGAAAACGGCTGTTGCGCGGGACCGGCCTCGGCCTTGCCCCGGATGGGCGTCGATTGCATGGCGCATCACCTCAGCATGTAGCGTCGCGGGCCGGGCGTCATACCGCGCCCAGCACCACTTCATTCAACAAATCGTCGACGACGCCCGATGCCCGCTCCCTACTCGATGGCGAAGTTGACCAGCTTTTCGATCTTGTTCTCGGAGATCGAGACAACGACGGGCTTGGTCGTCTTGCCATTGAGCTTGAAGGAGATCTTCCTCTTGCCCACTGGGAGCACGAGGGGGCTTCCGAGCGTCACCGGCGTCTGACGGCCGGTCTTCTTGCCGTCGACGAGGATTTCGGCGCCTGCGGGCTTCGTGCTGCAAGCCAGCATTCCCGTGGCCTTCGGCTTCGGCGGGGTCGGAGGCGCGGGAGGAGGCTTCACCGTCTCGACGCGCTTCTCCTCCTTGGTGAGGTCGAAGGAAATGGTCAGCTCACCGCCATCACCCTCGGCCAGGAACTCTCCGGAGTAGGTCTTGTAGCCCGCCAGCTTCGCGGTGAACTGGTAGGTCTTCCCCACTTCCAGGTTGGCGAGCCGCGCGGCCGGGGTGCGTCCGACCTTCTTTCCATTCACGGCGATTTCCGCGCCGCTCTCACCCTCGAAGACAGCAGCGAGCTTCTTGGGCGCAGGCGGCGGAGGCTCCACGGGCTTGTTCTCCACGACAGGGTTCGCGGGAGGAGGCTTCTGCGTGGGAGGCGGAGTGGGCGTCTCCGTGCCTGGGGCGGGAGCGGTGTCGGGAGGCTGAGCGTCGACGACGGCGGTCGGAGGATCCGGGTTCTGGGGGGGCGTTGGAGTCCCCGTCTGCCCCGGGTCCACGATGGTGCCCGAAGGCCGCTCCTGGCCTCCCGGGTTGGCCACGGGCTCCGAGGGCCTCGCAGGTGGCTCCTCCGGCGGAGCCTGCGCCACGACCTCCGGGACCAGGTTGAAGGACACAGCCAGGGGTGGGCCTTCGACCACCGTCACGAACTTCTTCTCGGGCTTGTGCCCGGGAGCACTGGCCACGACCTCGTAGTCGCCGGCCGGAAGGGCCAGCATCATGTTGGGCTCGACCCTCTGCCCATTCACTTCGACGACGGCGCCGGCCTGCGGCACGGTGAAGGTGACCTGCTCCCCTGAAGGGCCGCCGAACAACACGACCAACAGGAGCAGCACCACCACGGCGATGCCGGCCGCGGAGCCAAAGAGCACCGGCTTGGGAAGGTTCGCCAGCGACTGCAGGGGCGAGCCCTTCGCGGCGGGCCTGGACTTGGTCTTGGTCTTGGGCTTCGCGACAGGAACGGGCTTGGCCGTGGCCTTGGCGCCCTTCTTCGGCGCGGGCGCGGGCGTCTGCGTCCCGGTGACTTCCTCGCGCTCCTGCGTGTCGTCGGGATAACCCCCGCCGTCCTCGGAGCCGTAGCCGTCGTGTGTGTCGTAGCCCCCATCATCCTGGGGTGCGTCGTAGCCCCCGGCATCCTGGTGCTGGGGTGACGAGCCACGCTGCGGAACGCGATTGCTCCGCCCGTTCGCCGAGACGGTGATGTTGCCGGTGGTCTCTTCGGGCGGCTCCGCCGAGGCCTTCGAGCGCGTGGGGGGGGCGGTCGGCGCGGGGCCGATCATCGTCGCACCCGCGTAGGCCTCACCGTCCTCGCTGGTGATGACGACCTGGGACTTGGGTCCGCTCTTGCCCTTGCGCACCGAGGGCTCCGGCTCCCGCGACGGGTAGGCCGAGGCGGTGCCACTGCCCTGGAGGGTCGGAATCTCCGAACGCCCCGTGATGCTGTCGTCCACCAGCACGCTGCTCTCGGCGACGCGCGTCTCCGGGGACATGAAGGTCTGGGTCGAGTCGACGATCTGCGTCTTGTCGGCGCCACCGCCGTCCATTTCCTCCAGCTCTTCGGCCGTGGGGGGCGGAATGTAATTCGGGGCGGGATGAGCCGGTGCCGTGGGCGCGCGGCCCGCGGGAGAACCCGTCACCACCACCGCGGGCGGCGGGCGCCTCGTGCTCTGGCGCGGCGGCGAGGGGGGAACGGTGACGCCCGAGGTTTCGATCTGATCCGGGCGCTCGATTCCCGCGTAGCGCTCCATCTTCTCCGCCTCGCGGAGCATGTCCTCGGCGAAGGCCTCCTTCATGTAGGAGGAGAGGTGCTTCGACGAGTAGATGGCATCCCCAGCGAGGAGGAAGCGCATCAGGTCCTCGGCGAGATCCGAACCCCACTGGTAGCGGTCCTCGGTCTCACGCGCGAGCGCCTTGAGGACGACCTTCTCGAGTCCCGGCGGGATGTTCGGATTGAACTCGCGAGGAAGCGGAACGTCCGCGTTGCGCACCTTCTCCAGCGTGGAGAAGTCCGACTCGCCGACGAAGAGCTTCTCACCGGTGAGCATCTCGTACAGCAGCACGCCGACGGCGAAGATGTCGCTGCGCCGGTCGATGGGCATGCCCCGGACCTGCTCCGGGCTCATGTAGCCGAACTTGCCCTTGAGGATGCCGGCCTGCGTCTTCTGCGAGCGGTTGGCCGCCTTGGCGATGCCGAAGTCGATGACCTTGACCTCGCCCTCATAGGAGATGAGGACGTTCTGAGGCGACACGTCACGGTGGATGATGTGCAGGTCCTGCCCGCGTGCGTCCTTCTTCCGGTGAGCGTAGTCCAGGCCGTCACAGAGCTTGGAGGCGATGAACACCGCCTGCGCGGTGGGCATGATCTCCTTACGCCGCCGGTATCGCTCCAGCATGGTCCGCACGTCGCGGCCCGCGACGTACTCCATGGCGATGAAGTACGTGTCGTCGTGCTTCCCGAGCTCGTGGATGTGCACGACGTTGGCGTGGTTCAGCTGAACGCTGATCCGCGCCTCATCGATGAACATCGTGATGAATTCCTCGTCCTCCGCCATCGTGGGGAGGATCTTCTTGATGGCGAGGATGCGCTCGAAGCCCTCGACGCCGAAGGCCTTCGCGATGAACACCTCGGCCATTCCGCCGACGTTGATGCGCTCGAGGAGCAGGTACTTCCCAAAAAGGGTCGGCTTCTTCATCTCGTGGAGCGGTCCGGGGCCGGGGAGCACCGCGGCAGGCGGAGCGCAGACCGGGCGGAGGACTGGACTCTAGTCGCAGCCTTCATAGCGAGTCAAACACGCATACACCCCTGAAACCTCAAGGAATTCGGGAGCTTGAACGCTTCTGAGCCCCATGGAAGCAGGAGCGGGAAGGAGGCGGCGCGTCACATGTCGGACGACCCATGCCCCAAGCCGCGAGGTGAAGCCCTACATCGCCCCCTGTCGTTCACGGTGTTCAGCGACAACCGGAGCGCCTGCGGCGCCGCTGAAGCAGACCACCATCCCGCGAGGCCACCTGGGATCCGTGGGTAGAACCCAGCGACGCACTCCGGCGCAGGTGGAACAGGAGAGTTCGCACCGGCCCGTGCGAAGCCAGCATGTGGATGAGCGGTTTGAAGCCACGAGCCGGATTCGAGACCGCGCCAGTGAGAGCCGAGCCCGCGCACGCGTGCGGCAGGCATCATCGAGCCAGCCACGGCGCCCTCCCAGGCACCTGGCGTTGCGTACGGAAGCGCCGCCAAGCCCCAACGCCAGTGGATATAGCCGCGTACCGCAATCCCAGCCGCCCCCAGCTCCGGTAGAGATGGAGTGGAGGTGGTGCTGGACTCCGTGGGTGCCAGCACATGGGCAAGCAGCCTGGAGTCGCTGGCCGCCTTCGGGCATCTGGTGGCGTACGGGAGCGCGAGCGGGCCCCCGGCGGCGGTGGAAGTGGAGACGCTGTACGCGAAGTCGTTGAAAGTCAGCGCGTACTGGCTGCGCACGCCACACCCGGCCGCGCTGCAGCGGCGGGCGCGCGAGGCGCTGGGAAGCGCACTGGCGGGAGGGCAGCTGCGCGTGAAGCTGGGGCTGGTGGTGGGGTTGGAGGAAGCCGCCCAAGCCCACCAACGACTGGAGTCGCGCGCGACGGTGGGCAAGGTGGTGCTGCGAGTGCCCTGAAGCCGCGCGGGCCGTCAGGCCTCGAGGGGGCCTCGGGCCGCAAGCCCGCGGGCGCCCTGGCGGCCGAAGCGGGCACGGGGCCTCCCCACGGCGTCGGAAACTCCAGACGCACAAAAGCGAAAAGCCCCCGTCGCACGAGGCGACGAGGGCTTCTCTCAAAAAGAATCCGGCAGCGACCTACTCTCCCACGCGGTTTCCCGCGGAGTACCATCGGCTCTGGAGGGCTTAACTTCCGTGTTCGGGATGGGAACGGGTGTGACCCCTCCGACATAGCCACCGGAAAA
>NZ_JABUMS010000070.1:0-680 GCF_013336705.1 Myxococcus sp. CA051A
GGCCTCGGCTACCTCAGCCGTCCCGCGCTCACCGCCGAGCGCTTCCTCCCCGACGCCTTCTCCGCCATCCCCGGCGCGCGCCTCTACCGCACCGGCGACGTCGCTCGCTGGCTGCCTGACGGCTCCCTCGAGTACCTCGGCCGCGCCGACTTCCAGGTCAAGCTGCGCGGCTTCCGCATCGAACTCGGCGAAATCGAGGCCGCGCTCCTCGCCGCTCCCGGCGTCTCCGATGCCGTCGTCGTCCTTCGCGAGGATGCTTCCGCTCCCCGCCTCGTCGCCTATCTCGTCGCCTCCGCCGAGTTCGACACCCAGGCCTTGCGCGCTTCTCTCTCCGCGCGCCTGCCCGAGTTCATGGTGCCCTCGGCCTTCGTGACGCTGCCGGCCCTGCCCCTGTCCCCCAACGGCAAGGTCGATAGACGGGCCCTCCCGGCTCCGGACCTGAAGCCTCGCGAAGCGGGGGACTTCCTCGAACCCCAGACTCCGCCACAGCAGGCGCTGGCCCGCATCTGGACCGAATTGCTGGGCGTGCCGCGCATCGGCCTCCGCGACAACTTCTTCGAGCTGGGCGGCGACTCCATCCTCGCCATCCAGGTGGTCTCACGCGCGCGTCAGGCCGGCCTGCATCTGGCCGCAAACCAGCTCTTCCAACACCAGACACTGGAAGCGCTGGCGCGCGTGGC
>NZ_JABUMS010000071.1:0-658 GCF_013336705.1 Myxococcus sp. CA051A
CGAGCGCAGGCGGTTGAAGTGCCGTACACAGACGCATTCAAGGCGCAGATGGTGAAGCGGATGATGGGCCCGAGCGCGGTGAATGCCTCGACGCTGGCCCGGCAGGTAGGAGTGTCCCAACCGACGTTGTCGCAGTGGTTGCGCGCGGCGAATAGGGTAGCGGCCATGATGCCCCCGTCCGACGAGAAGAAGCCCGCCCCGCCCGCTGGGCCCAAGAAGTGGACACCCGAGGAGAAGGTGCGCGTGCTGGCGGCGGCCCAGGAACTCAAAGGCGAGGAGTTGGGGGCGTTGCTGCGCGGAGAGGGGCTGCATGAAGCGCAGCTGCGGGAGTGGCAGCAGGCGGCCGCGGGGGCGCTCTCCGGCACGGCGAGCGAGCCGCTGCCGGCCAAGGAGCGCAAGCGGCTGGCCGCCGCCGAGAAGCGGGTGAAGGAGCTCGAGCGGGAGCTGCACCGCAAGGAGAAGGCGCTGGCGGAGACGGCGGCACTGCTGGTGCTCGAAAAAAAACTTCAGGCGATGGGGTGGGACGAGAGGCACCTGGCAGACGAGGACGACTCCGGGGACGAGAAGAGCGAGAAATGACGCTCGCCCACGTCGACGAGGCCCTGGAGAAAGGCGTGCGCCTGGAGGCCATCTGCGAGCGGCTCGGGGTGGCCCCGCG
>NZ_JABUMS010000072.1:0-613 GCF_013336705.1 Myxococcus sp. CA051A
CTCGCCTCGCCGCCATCTGGGCAGAGGTCCTCCACCTCGACTCCGTCAGCGTCTCCGACGACTTCTTCGCCCTCGGTGGCCACTCCCTCCTCGCCACCCAGGTCGTCTCTCGTGTCCGCAAGGCCTTCGACGTCGAGCTGCCTCTTCGCGCTCTCTTCGAGGCGCCAACCGTTGCTGCGCTCGCGGCTCGTGTCGATGCCGTAGGCCACGGGGACCTGTCGCTCCAGCTGCCTCCGCTCGTGGCGGTGCCTCGCACTGGACCGCTGCCGCTGTCCTTCGCGCAGCAGCGCCTGTGGTTCCTCGACAGGCTCCAGCCGGGCAGTCCGTTCTACAACATCCCCTCGGCCATCCAGCTCCATGGGGGACTGAACCTCGCCGCGCTGGAGCGGGCGATTCAGGAACTGGTGCAGCGCCATGAAGCGCTGCGCACCTCGTTCCACGTCCAGGAAGATGGAGAGGCCGTCCAGCACATCCTTCCTCGTGTGGAGCTGTCCGTCCCGGTGACGGACCTGGAGGCCGTGCCCGAAGCCTCGCGTGAGACAGAAGCGCGGCGACTGGCCCAACTCGAAGCGCAGAAGCCGTTCGAGCTCTCCCAGGCCCCGCTGCTCCGTGC
>NZ_JABUMS010000073.1:0-610 GCF_013336705.1 Myxococcus sp. CA051A
AGAAGAGCTCACCGAGGGGCAGCTCGACGTCGAAGGTGGAGCGGATGCGAGAGACGACTTGAGTGGCGAGGAGAGAGTGGCCGCCCAACTCGAAGAAGTCGCCGTGGATGCTGACGCGCTCCAGGCCGAGGACGTCGGAGAAGATGGAGGCGAGGCGGGACTGGGTGAGAGTGGAGGGAGGGGCGAAGTCGTCGCCGGAGGCGTCAGCTGCGGCGAAGTCGGGAGGAGGAAGAGCCTTCCTGTCGAGCTTCCCGTTGGCGGAGAGGGGGAAGGCGGAGAGGGAGACGAGAGCAGCCGGCACCATGTACTCGGGCAGGCGCTGGGAGAGGAATGAGCGGAGCGCGGACGTGTCGATGTCCTGCTCGGCGGCCGTGAAGTAGGCGACGAGACGCTTGTCGCCGGGGACGTCTTCGCGAGCGAGGACGACGGCTTCCTGGATGTCAGAGAAGAGGCGGAGGGCAGCCTCGACTTCGCCCAGCTCAATGCGGAAGCCGCGGACCTTCACCTGGAAGTCGGAGCGGCCGAGGAACTCGAGAGTGCCGTCGGCGAGCCAGCGGACTCGGTCACCGGTGCGGTAGAGGCGAGCACCAGGAGTGCTGCTGAAGGGATG
>NZ_JABUMS010000074.1:0-591 GCF_013336705.1 Myxococcus sp. CA051A
TCATCCGCACGGATGAGCGCACGTGGCGCATCCTCTGGACGCTGCACCACCTCATCGTGGATGGATGGAGCCTCGGGCTCCTCTTCCAGGAACTCTTCACCACCTACGAGCAGGTCCGCTCCGGCCGACTCCCGGCGGAGAGTGAGTCGACCTCCTTCCGCGATTACATCGCCTGGCTCCAGCGCCAGTCCCTGGAGCCCGCGGAGCACTACTGGCGCAAGACGCTGCGTGGCTTCACCGCGCCCACGCCATTGCCCGGCGCGCTTCCCCGAAGCCCGGACTCGGTGCTCCGGCGTCAGCACCTGAACGTCTGGCTGCCCGCGCAACTCACCGCGGACCTCCAGGCCTTCGTGCGCCAGCACCACCTCACCCTCAATGCACTGGTCCAGGCCGCATGGACGCTGGTGCTCTCACGTCACACCGGTGAGCACGACATCCTCTTCGGCGCCACGACGTCGGGGCGTTCCGCCGACGTCTCCGGCATCGAGCACGCCGTCGGCCTCTTCATCAACACACTGCCCGTCCGCATCTTCGTCGACGAAGACGCCACCGCGCTCTCCTGGCTCCAGCAGCTCCACACCCAGCAGCTCG
>NZ_JABUMS010000075.1:0-591 GCF_013336705.1 Myxococcus sp. CA051A
TCATCCGCACGGATGAGCGCACGTGGCGCATCCTCTGGACGCTGCACCACCTCATCGTGGATGGATGGAGCCTCGGGCTCCTCTTCCAGGAACTCTTCACCACCTACGAGCAGGTCCGCTCCGGCCGGCTCCCGGCGGAGAGTGAGTCGACCTCCTTCCGCGACTACATCGCCTGGCTTCAGCGCCAGTCCCTGGAGCCCGCGGAGCACTACTGGCGCAAGACGCTGCGTGGCTTCACCGCGCCCACGCCCTTGCCCGGTGCGCTTCCCCGAAGCCCGGACTCGGTGCTCCGGCGTCAGCACCTGAATGTCTGGCTGCCCGCGCAACTCACCGCGGACCTCCAGGCCTTCGTGCGCCAGCACCACCTCACCCTCAATGCACTGGTCCAGGCCGCTTGGACGCTGGTGCTCTCACGTCACACCGGTGAGCACGACATCCTCTTCGGCGCCACCACCTCGGGTCGCTCCGCCGACGTCTCCGGCATCGAGCACGCCGTCGGCCTCTTCATCAACACACTGCCCGTCCGCATCTTCGTCGACGAAGACGCCACCGCGCTCTCCTGGCTCCAGCAGCTCCACACCCAGCAGCTCG
>NZ_JABUMS010000076.1:0-558 GCF_013336705.1 Myxococcus sp. CA051A
ACATCCCCTGGGCGCTCAAGCTCACAGGCAACCTCAACGCGGACGCACTGCTCCAGTCCCTCAACGCGCTGATTCAGCGTCACGAGGCCCTGCGCACCCACTTCGCCATTCACGAGGGCCAGCCCGTCCAGCGCATCCTGCCCGACGTCCGCATAGCGCTGCCCGTCGTCGACCTGCGCGCCCTGGACTCCTCTGCTCGCGATTCCGAAGCCCAGCGGATCATGCGCGAGGAGGCTCTTCACTCCTTCGACCTGTCTCGTGGCCCGTTGGTGCACGCCACTCTCGTGCGCCTCACCAATGACGAGTTCCTCCTCCTCATCACCAATCACCACATCGTCTCCGACGGCTGGTCCATCGGCGTCATCGTCCGTGAACTCGCCGCCTTCTACCGTCAGTTCGCTGGGGGCGAGCCTGCCCAGCTTTCTCCGCTGCCCATCCAGTACGCCGACTTCTCCGTCTGGCAGCGCCAGTGGCTCCAGGGCGACGTCCTCTCTTCCGAAATCGCCTGGTGGCGCACCCAGCTTGCCGGTGCCTCCTCGTCCCTGGAGCTGCCCACTG
>NZ_JABUMS010000077.1:0-534 GCF_013336705.1 Myxococcus sp. CA051A
TGAAGGGTGAGGGTGACCTGGAAGAGCGGTGAGCGACTCAGGTCACGCTGAGGCTGAAGCTCCTCGACGAGCTTCTCGAAGGGGACGTCCTGGTGCTCGTAGGCGGCGAGGGTGGACGTGCGCACCTGGGAGAGCAACTGACGGAAGGACTGCTTCGAGTCGAGTCGGGAGTGGAGGACGAGGGTGTTGACGAAGAAGCCGATGAGGCCCTCGGTCTCGGAGCGATTGCGATTCGCGATGGGAGAGCCGACGGAGATGTCGTCCTGGCCCGAGTAGCGGGAGAGCAGAAGCTGGAAGGAAGCCAGCAGCACCATGAAGGGCGTGGCGCCTTCACGCTGAGCGAGGGCCTTCACGGCCTGGGTCAACTCACGAGACAACCCGATGGGGAACACCGCACCGCGATAGGACTGAACGGCGGGGCGAGGCCTGTCAGTGGGCAGCTCCAGGGACGAGGAGGCACCGGCAAGCTGGGTGCGCCACCAGGCGATTTCGGAAGAGAGGACGTCGCCCTGGAGCCACTGGCGCTGCCAGACG
>NZ_JABUMS010000078.1:0-533 GCF_013336705.1 Myxococcus sp. CA051A
TCGCGCCAGTTCGCCTCGGTGACGCCGAAGCCCTCCAGCATCTCCTCGGAGCGCAGGAAGCCGGGCGTCACGGCGAGCGCGGTGACGCGGGTGCGACGCAAGTCTCGCGACATGGCGAACGCGAGCCGGATGACGCTCATCTTCGCGACGTCGTAGATGACGCTGCCGCGGTAGCCGAAATGGTCTCCGTCGGTGATTTCGACGACGAGGCCCCGCTCCTGCCCAAGCATGAGCGGAACGGCGTGGCGGCTGGTGAGGATGTGGGTGAGCACGGCGCGCTCCAACACGGTGCGCGCGTGCTCGGGAGACTGCTTCCAGAAGGGCACGCCGAGCTCGGAGATGGCGTCGCAGCCCCAGATGTCATTCACCAGGATGTCGAGCCGCCCCTGCTCCTTCTGGATGCGCGCGCAGAGGGCGGCGACCTCCTCCGTGACGGTGTGGTCGCACCGCACGGCGATGCCGTGGCCCCCCAGCGCGGTGACCTGCTCCGCGGTCTCCTCGAGGACCTCCGGGCGCTTCGAGCCAGAGGCGGG
>NZ_JABUMS010000079.1:0-524 GCF_013336705.1 Myxococcus sp. CA051A
GTCGGCGAGGGCGCCATCCTGAAGCTGATGGAGGCGGTGGACAGCTACATCCCGACGCCGCAGCGCGCGACGGACAAGCCCTTCCTGATGCCGGTGGAAGACGTGTTCTCCATCGCCGGCCGTGGAACGGTGGCGACGGGCCGCGTGGAACGTGGCATCATCAAGGTTGGCGAGGAAGTTGAAGTCGTCGGTCTGCGCGATACGCAGAAGACCGTCGTCACGGGCGTGGAGATGTTCCGCAAGCTGCTGGACGAGGGCCGGGCGGGAGACAACATCGGCGCGCTGGTGCGTGGTCTGAAGCGCGAGGACATGGAGCGCGGGCAGGTGCTGGCCAAGCCGGGCAGCATCAAGCCGCACACCAAGTTCAAGGCGCAGATCTACGTGCTGTCGAAGGAAGAGGGTGGTCGCCACACCCCGTTCTTCAAGGGATACCGTCCCCAGTTCTACTTCCGCACGACGGACGTGACGGGAACGGTGAAGCTGCCTGAGAACGTGGAAATGGTGATGCCGGGCGACAACATCGC
>NZ_JABUMS010000007.1:0-562936 GCF_013336705.1 Myxococcus sp. CA051A
ACGTCGGTTGGGACACTCCTACCTGCCGGGCCAGCGTCGAGGCATTCACCGCGCTCGGGCCCATCATCCGCTTCACCATCTGCGCCTTGAATGCGTCTGTGTACGGCACTTCAACCGCCTGCGCTCGCCCCCAGGGCGTCGTCAGCTCGGCGCGTCAGCCGAGGCGACATCTTCCCTGACACAGGGGGGCTCCAGCGCCAGCGAAGCCGAACCCGAGACGAGGCGACGAGTGACCCCACTTAGCACCTTGGCTTCGAGAAGCTCGAAGGTCATCGGTATAGCGCCATCCGCGTGCGCCGCTAGAAACGCCATCAATCGCTGATGAACCTGTTCGGCGTTTTCGACATATCTGTCGAGGAGATCCTGGGTCCCCTGCCGATATTCTCGCTCAGCGCCGAGCGTGTGTAACTCCAAACGCCCGAGCAGCTTCAGCGCATCAAGCTCGGAACTGCTTCCCAGGAGTCTCTGAATGAGCTGAATCCACACCCGCTCCTTCTTGCTCAGGGCAAGGTCACCGCCCATGTCTAGGCCCACCTCTTGGAGTCGCGCACACAGGTCGGCGAGCACGCCAAGTGGGCCCAAACTCGTCACGTCCACCATGCTGTAGAGCGCCAGGTGAGCCCTTACCGCCGGGTAGCGCGCTAGCGCACCAAGGAGAGTCTCCATATCCTCGCGAGTAAGCGCGCCGTGCTGCCTCTTCACTTGCCATACATGCTCGGTGACCGCGCCTAACTCATTCCGGTGTTCTTCCGTGAGGTCGCCCCAAGGCTCGTAGCGAGCATCCTCGACCCGAAGAACATGCGGCCCCTCCACTCCCGAAAGCCGAGTCCGGATGACCTGAGCGGCACGCCGCGCGACCACCAAGCACCCATACTGGTCCCTCATGAGGAGCTGCGACTTCTTCCGACCCATAGGCGATGTCCGCTCACATCAAGACACCGAGAACATACTCCGCTCTCGCGGCTGTCCTCTTTCGACCGCCCCACGACGCCCACATGCCCCGCGGGGCGATTGCGGGATGACATGAGAATCGCGACTTTCTACGTTAATCAGGAAGAAGCGGAGAGCCCGTGCGTTTCCCGGAAAGGAGACGGCGTCCCCTCCCCTTCTCCCACGCGAGCAGCCCACGGGCATCGCGCATGGTGGGACAAGCCACCGCGGGCCGCCCTCCGCAGCATCGGATGGGGAGCCCAGACCAGGGGTGCACGGCGAGGGGCACCCACCGCTAGTAGAGGTCGACGGGCATCATCGCGCCCGCCTCGAACTCCGGAGCACGCCGCAGCTGGTCCAGCACGCGCGGCGCGCAGCGCAGGTGGAGCATGGGCAACGAGCCCGGCTCGCTCACCGAACGCACGGAGCCCAGGAGGTGGTGCGCCTCGAGCCAGCGCATGAAGCTCTCGTGGAAGCGAGCGCTCTCCGCCAGCCCGGCCCGTTGGACCTCCGCCCGTGACAAGGGCGGAGGACGGACAGGGGCGTGCCCTCGAGGCGCCTTGGGCTCCTCGCGAGGCATCACCGTGATGTCTATCCACTCCGGCTGCGTCCTCGCCCCGGCCAGGCCGGGCAGCGGACGGACCGCCGAGGACACGCGGGGCATGCCCGCAGCGAAGCCGTCCCCCGGCTCGCCAATCTTTCTGCTCATGGCCTCATCCTCCCCCGGGCCCGGCGCTCCACTGGCGCCGACCCCGGCTTCAACCCACCGCCGTCACCTGAATACAGCCAGGCCCTTGCCTGTCCGGTGTCCGCTTGAGCGAGGAAGTTTGACCGCATTGGCCAAAATCAAATCCCGCACCTCGAGCGCCGTCAAGTCAGGGGCACGACACCGATAGAGCGCCGCGATACCCGCTACATAAGGCGCCGCCATGCTCGTGCCACTCATTCGCTCGTAGAACGCCTGATTGTTGCAGCGCCTTTCAGTGCTGGAATACACGTTCACTCCGTAACCCATGATGTCGGGCACGACGCGGCGCTCCACGACACCGCTGGCGGAGAAATGAGCCACGTTGCGCTCGAAGTCGACTGCACCAACGGCCAGGGACTCGTCAAAGGCGGCTGGATAACCAACCGTGTCGGGTCCACTGTTGCCTGCCGCGACAACAGGCAGGACGTTGCTGTCGAGCAGCCGACGAATCATCGTCTGGAGCGCGCGCTGGTTGAGCTTGTAGTCCGCCTCGGAGATGCCCGGAGGCGGCTTGAGCGGGAAGCCCAGCGAGAGATTGACGACGGCGGGACGGGTGACGTTCTGCGGGCTGCTGAACTGGTGCAGCAGCCACTCCATGCCGGCGGCCACGCGGCCCAGGCTGGTGCGGATGGTCTCCGATTCGATGACGGACGCGACGTAGAGGTCGACCTCCGGAGCGACGCCGTGGTGCGTGCCCGCGGCGATGCCGCACACGTGCGTGCCGTGGCCATCCGGGTCGAAGCCGCGGATGTCGCGTGCCGGATTGTGCGGCGAGTTGGGGAACAGCGACACGTAGCGGAACTGGATGACCTTGGCGGCGTGCTCGGGGTGGTCGGCGTCCACGCCGGTGTCGAGCACGCCGAGCAACACTCCGGCGCCGCGGATGCCCTGGGCGTGGGCCAGGGGCACACCGCTCTCCTCGGGCCACTCGCGTTCGGCCAGCGAGCTCATGCCCCGGTTGCGCGGACCGGACTGTCCCGCCGACACGGGGCCGGGGAAGGACAGGGGCACGACGTCGGGGATGAACTCGAAGTCCGCGGACAGCTCGCCGCGCGCTTCGGCCTCCGTGGCCTCCGAGTAGAAGTGGGCCATGGTGGCGCCGATGAGCGGCATGAAGCGGAAGCTGCCCGCCTCGCTGCCGGTCTGCTCCGTCACGGGCGAGCCCGGCAGCGGCGTCGTCGAGGCGTCGGCGCCGCGCGTGGTGGGGCGCTTGATTTTGGACCCCTTCGCCACGCGCTTGCGCTCTTCCTGGCCGCTGACGGCCGGACGCGGGCCGGGCAGCGTGGCCGAGCGCAGGCCCAGCGACGACAGGGTGTCCGGTGCGCGGTTGGCGACCGCGAAGCGAAGTGCCGTGGTGCGCGGCAGCACGCGCTCGCCTTGCTGCGTACCGCGAGGCCCGACGCGGGCCTGCGTTTCGATGGACTCCTTGGGAACCAACAGGTAGGACTTCATGGGTTGTCTACTCCTTGAACGACCGTGCAACGCTGGCGGCGTGAGGCAAGGGCCACCGGCACCCAAGCTGCGTCCGCCGCGCCCGGAGCCTCGCGAGCCCGGCGGATGTGGATGGCGCGCGCTGAGCGGCGCCGAACAGCCGGGTCCTCCCCCCCGGCGCATGAGACCTCCTCGCTGCGTGGGGCAGCCCTCCGGCCCCCGACTCCCCAGGACTTCAAGGACGCCACCGCGTCCTCGCGTGCGAGCCCGCGCACACCCCGGCCCGTCGCCGTCACTGGCGCCCGACCTGCGGTGGCTGGGGTTCGCCCTTCCATGGCTTCGCGCTCTCCTCCAGGAATCCCTGAACCCATTGTGAGATTGGACAGGACGGGCCTGACAATTAAACCAGGGATTCCATGCTGTAGACGCACGAGCCCCCCTGAATCGGTCCTAACGGGACTTTCCGGAGCGTCGGGAAGTATGAAGGAGGCCCCCCTGACTGCTCGGAGCGTCACACGAGCGGTGTCCGCCAGCCGACCTGGGGTGTCGGAGGAGGCGGGGAGGGAGGGGGAAGTTCGCGCCCCCACAATTGTTCGCCTACGTCCCCCACGACGGATTAAGTGGGTGGGACGGTACGCCCCCTGGAGCCATCGACGTGATTCCCTACTGGCATGCCCCTTCGCTGAAGCTGGGGCCCCTCACCATCGAGCCCTTCGGCATCTTCGTCGCCGTGGGCATCCTGCTGGCCGCGCGGTTGCTCGGTCGCCAGGCGCAGCGCCAAGGGTTGGACCCGACGCCGCTCGCCGACTACGCCCCCTGGGGCGTGGGCGTGGGCGTGCTGGTGGGCCACTGGGTGCACCTGTTCTTCTACCACCCGGAGGAGCTGGCCAAGGGGCCGCTCCAGATTCTGAAGGTGTGGGACGGGCTGTCGTCCTTCGGCGGCCTGGTGGGCGGCATCATCGCGGCCATCTTCTTCTTCCGGCACCGGAAGCTGCGCTTCAACGACTACGCGGACGCGTTCGCCCTGGGCGTGGCGCCGGGCTGGGCGGTGGCGCGGCTGGGCTGCTTCGCGGTGCATGACCATCCGGGCGTGCGCACCGACTTCTTCCTCGCGGTGGCGTTCCCCAACGGGGCCCGGCACGACCTGGGCATGTACGACGCCATTGCCCTCTTCCTCATCTCCGGCCTGCTGTACGCGCTGCGCGACGTGGAGAAGATGAAGGGACGGCTGCTGCCGCTGCTCTCGCTGCTGTACGCAGCGTGCCGGTTCAGCTTCGACTTCCTGCGCGCCACGGACATGAACTACGTGGACGCGCGCTACTTCGGCCTGACGCCCGCGCAATATGGCTGCTTCGCGCTGGTGGCCTATGGAGTGTGGGGGCTGTTGCGCCGCCGCGAGTCGCGCGCGCCTTCAGCGCCCCCCGGGAACACACTGGGCGCGGCACGGTAGGCAGGACGTCGTTCCCCGAGGCCCTCGCGGTGGTTCGCGAGGGCCTTCTGCTGTCCGGGCCGGGTGACGTCGCCGCGCCCGGGTGCTCCGCTCGACTCACGCGGGCGTGGGCATGCGCACGGCGGAGAGCTTGCGCTGGGTGAGCACCGAGTGGATGTGCGCGATGCGGCCGTCCGCTCCCAGCTCCACGCGGACCACCGCGCGCGTGGCGAGCAGCGGGTCCTTTCCGGGCGGGTACACCAGCACCAGCGCGGGCAGGCCATTGAGCCACTGGAGTTCCACCGCGAGGGGAGTCCCGCGCTGCTCCATCAGCCGCGTCAGGAACGTCAGCACGCGCTTGGGGCCCACCAGGGGCACGTGGGCCGCGCGCACCTCGCCCCTCCCGTCCGTCAGGGTCAGCACGTCGTGGGCGAGCAGCGCCTCGGCCGCCGCCACGTCTCCGGCCAATAGCGCGCCGAGGAAGCCTTCGAGCGCCGCGCGGGTGCGTTGTTGGAGGTCCTTCGTCGGCAGGCAGCGCGCGCCGTCATAGGCCGCCATGGCCGCTCGGGCGCGGTGATGCACGACCTTCACGTTGGACTCGGTCATGCCCAGCGCCTCGGCCACCTCGTGCACGGTGGAGTCGAACACGTCGCGCAGGAGCAGCACGGCGCGCTGCTTGGGGGTCAGGGCCTCCAGCGACAGCAGGAACGCGAAGGAGACACTCTCCAGCAGTTCGTAGCGGCCCTCCGTCGAGCCGCCGCCCGGCAGCCGCGCCTCCACCGCGGGCGGCACCTCTTCGTCACCAGTCTCCAGCGGCGAGGGCAGCCAGGGGCCGATGTAGCCCTCGCGTCGGCGGCGGCGCAGGGCGTCTCGCGAGAGGTTCACCGCCACGCGCGTCAGCCAGGGGCGCAGCTCCTCGTGACGCTCCGGAGGGGAGGTCAGCGCGCGGGCGAAGGTCTCCTGCACCAGTTCGTCCGCGTCCGCGGCCACGCCGGTCATGCGGTAGCACAGCCCCCAGAGGTAGCGCTCGTGCTCCCGTGCCGCCCGCGCCAACGCGCCGTGCTCCTGGTCCGCCATGTCTCAGGCTCCCACCGCGAGGCGCGGCTCCTCGTGGCGATGGCGCAGCAGGGCTCGCTCCACCGACTCCGCGCTGGCGAAGGACGCGTCCACCAGCATGCCCTCGTCGCCCACCCAGTCCCCCACGCGGTAGAGGCCGCGCACGTGAGGCACCTCCGACGGCGGGCGGCCCGCGAGTCCTCCCGACTTCGCCGTGGGAATCCGGTGGCTCACCACCAGCGAGGGTCGGAAGCGCCGGGCGACGAGGTGCGCGCGCCAGCCGGGTTGCAGCACGTCCATCACCGCCTCCAGCTCGGCTTCGGTCGCCTCGGTGTCGGGCGTCGCGAGGTACTTCATGACGTGCACCATGGCGCCTCCCTCCGGCCCCAGCTTCGCGACGGCCGAGTGCACGGAGACGTACCATGGACCATCGATGCCGAGCGCGAACAGCGCCTCGGGCCTCGGCAGCCGCGACAGGCCCAGCTCCAGCGTGGCTGCCTTCACCGGCGTCGACTCGGCGGCCTCTCGCGCGAGCACCGTGTCCTCGGGCAGGAGCCTGGACACGTCACCCGGGCTTCCGGCCAGCACCACCGCGTCCGCGGCGCGCACCGTGCCGTCGCCCATTCGCAGGCCCTGGACCTGGCCCGACTCGATGACGACACCGTCGACTTTCGCGGAGAGTTCCAGCGTGACTCCGGCATCGCGGGCGACGGCCTCCACCGACGACACGAGCGCGGCCCAGCCGTCGTCGAGGTAGAGCACGTTCGCCTCGAGCGCGAGCTGGAGCTGCGTCACCGCGACCTGCGCGCTCAGCGCGTCCAGGTCTCCGCAGTAGGTGGCCACGCGGGCCAGTGTGGCGATGACGGCGCGCACGTCATCGCGAGACAGGCGCGTGTTCAACCACTCGCGCAGGGACACGTGCGCCAGGGTGTCCGGGTCGATTCGGGGGAGGCTCGCGAGGAGCCGGGCCATCTCCAGCTTGCCGGGCAGGCTCAGTACGTCCGTGGTCATCAGCGACACGGGGCCACGCGGCAGGGTGTGCAGCCGGCCCGCGCGCAGGGCGTAGGCCGCGCCCGACTGGCCGGGGATTCCGCCCTGGGGCTTCACCCCGAGGCGCCCGAGCACCCGCATGGCGGCTCCCGCGCGGTAGAGGGCGTGCGGCCCCAGGTTGAAACGGAAGCCCTCCACGTCCGACGTCTGCGCGCGTCCTCCCAGGTGTTTGGAGCGCTCGTACAGCGTCACCGCGCAGCCGCCGCGCGCCATCAGGGCCGCCGCCGTCAGTCCCCCCAGCCCGCCGCCCACCACCGCCACCTTCTTCGCTTCCATGTCCGCCCTCCGTCGAGTCATGCCCGGGAAAATCCCGAGCACTCGACGACTCCACGAAAATGGGGGGCGAAAGGTTACAGGAGGCTCACCACCAGGACGCGGCGCGTCGTGCCGGGCAACGCACCGTACGGGCAGCCCGGATGCGCAAATTCCGCGAGCCAGGTGTCATCCCCTCGCGAGCCCTTTCCCCCGCGAATTCATCGCGAGTCGCCTGCACGGAAATCCCGGTTATGGTGCGGGCACTCAGGGCCGGTTGGAGTCACGCATGCGCCACGTCACCATCGCCGTTGTCGCGGGTCTGCTTCTCACGGGCTGCAGCAACTATTGGTGGGTTGCCCCACTGCTCCCCATCGACCGCTTCGACCACCCGAGCACCCGGTCCAACACCCAGCCCGTCTACAGGGAGCCGTCCCCCGCCCCCTCCAGCGAGCCCGTGTACGGACCTGCCCCTTCCTCGGATGCACCGGACGCTGAAAAAGAAGAGTCCAAGGACGCCGACGAAGCCTCCTGAAACCTCCCGGAAGGGTCGCACGTACCAGGGTTCGTCACATGGCGCGCACGCTCGCGCCACCCCAGGACGTGCCCCCATGCCGCAGCTCGCCGCCCCGACTCAGCCGCTCCGCGCTCCGTCATTCTTCCTGCTGGACCCCGCCCACGACGTCGAGCGCCCCCTGCTCCGTCACGGCCGCCCCACCCTCATCACCTTCCTGCGCGGCACCTGGTGCTCATCCTGCCAGGCCTTCCTGGAGCGCCTCTCCCCACTGCACACCACCCTGCAGGCGCGCGGCGTGGACCTCGTCGGCGTCGTCTGCCAGGGCCGCCACTGGGTGAAGAGTTGGCTCGCCCTCAACGCCCTCCCCTTCCCCCTCCTCGTCGACGAACAACGCACCGTCGCCAAGGCCTATGACGTCTACAAGGCGCTCGGCCTCGATGGCATCCACATCGCCCGGCCCGCCACCTTCCTCGTCGATGCCCAGGGCCACATCGTCTGGCGCTACCTCGGCGACGACCGCGACGACCGCCCCGCCGACGCGAGCCTCCTCGACGCCCTCCAACTCCTGCGCTGAGACATGTCTGATACTTGATTTCGCTCGGACGGAAACCTTCCGCCCCGGTTGATGACAGACACAGCTTCCGGGTCTGGTTCACCTCGTCCCTGAGTGGATACGACCCCAGACGTCATGCCAGAGGAGGCAATGTCAGAGGTAGTCGTAGAATGATGGACGTCACGGCGGATTTCCCGCCGGCTCTGAACAAGGCACGCACCCATGAAGATGCTCCTCGCCGCCCTGCTCACGCTGCCCCTTCTCGCCTGTGGCCCCGCCTCCGAGCCCGCGCCTTCCGAGACGCCTTCGCAATCCGAGGCACTGTCCGAGCAGTCCAGCGAGCTGTCCTCCTCCGCGCCCCGCGAGCGCTCCATCCGCCTGCGCACCGGCGTCACGCTGCGCTACGTGGAGCAGGGCTCGCGCCACGGCCCCGCCGTGGTCTTCCTTCATGGCTACACGGACTCGCACCACACCTGGGACTTGAACCTGTCCCTCTTCTCCCGTGACTTCCACATCTACGCGCTGGACCAGCGCGGACACGGGGACTCCTCGCGCCCGGTGTGTTGCTACACGCAGCAGTTCTTCGCCGCGGACGTGGCCGCCTTCCTCGACGCCGTCGGCGAGCGGCGCGCCATCATCGTCGGCCACTCCATGGGCAGCTTCATCGCGCAGCAGGTGGCGCTCGACTTCCCGCGCCGCGTGGAGGCCCTGGTGCTGGTCGGCTCGGCGCCCACCGTCGCCGGCAACGAGGTGGCGCTGTTCCTCAAGTCCGTCGTCGACGAGCAGGTGGGCACCGTGGACCCGGACTTCGTCCGCGAGTTCCAGTCGAGCACCTTCGTACGCCCCGTCCCCGCCTCGTACCTGGACACGCTCATCTCGGAGAGCCTGAAGGTCCCCGCGCGCGTGTGGCAGGACACGCTCGACGGGATGCTCGCGGAGGACCACTCCTCGCGCCTGCGCTCCATCCGCGTGCCCGTGCTCGTGGTGGGCGGCGACCAGGACGGCTTCTTCCCCGTCGCGCAGCAGCAGGCGCTCGTCAACGCGCTGCCCGATGCGCGCTTCATCCTCTACCCGAACACCGGCCACGCGCCCCACGCGGAGCTTCCCCAGACGTTCGTGCGCGACGTGAGCCAGTTCCTGCGGCGCGTGTCCCGGTAACGCTCGGCGCGGGCTACGCGGACCCCTCGGCCGTCGCTTCCTCGGGGGGCTTCAGGTTCGCCCCCGGCGTGTCCGAGCGGGCCAGCAGCACGGCGGCGGTGAGGATGAGCGCGCCGCCAAACACCTGACGCAGGCTGAGCCGCTCGTCGAGGAAGAGCGCGCTCAGCACCACCGCCGTCAGCGGCTCCATGTTGGACACCAGCGAGGTGTTCACCGGGCCGATGCGCGCCATGCCGAGGAAGAAGAGGAAGACAGCGGCCACGGTGGAGATGAGCGACAGCCCCACCACCGCGCCCCAGCCCAGGCCCGTGGTGGGAAAGGACGGCCCCTTCACCAGCATGGCCAGGCCGAAGACGAGGCCCGCGGACGAGAGGATGACGGTGCTGGAGACCAGCGGCCCCGCCTTGCCCGCCACCCTCGCGCTGGTGACGACGTACACCGCGTAGAGCAGCGCGGACAGCAGGCCCAGGAAGACGCCCGTCGGCGTCACCGCGCCCTGCCGCAGGTCCGCCGTCAGCCCCGTGCCACACAGGGCCAGCACCACCGCCACCCACTTGAGCCGGCCCAGGCGCTCGCGGAACACCAGGACTTGAAGAAGCGCCACCAGCGCGGGGAACGAATACAGCAGCAGGGCCACCAGCCCCGCGGGAGCAAACTGGAGCGCGGCGAAGTACACGCCCGCCTCGCTCACATAGCCCACCGCGCCCAGCAGGATGAGCCCCACCAGCAGGCGGCCCTTCGGCAACGGCTGGCGCATGGCCACCATGAAGGCGGCCAGCACCGCTCCGGCGAACGTGAAGCGCAGGAAGAGCAGCGTGAAGACGTCCGCGCCCGCCGCATAGGCGAGGCGGCCGAAGAGTCCGAGCGCGCCGAAGCACGCTCCGGACAGGGCCACGATGAGGAAGCCAGCGGTGCGATTCATGACGGGAGCGGCGGCACGCTGCTCCAAGCCGCGCCCCATGTCACGCGCCACGCGTCCGGCCCCTCCAGCCCGGACAGGGGGTTACCAGTTGTTCACGGACCGCAGGTCGAACACGTCCGGGAAACCATTGGCGCGCAAAATTTGTGAGGCCACCGCGCTGCGACCACCAGCGGCGCAATACACCACCACGGGGGTGCCGGGCGGGCCCACCTCGGCGACGCGCTGGGCGAGCTCCTGCACGGGGATGTTGCGCGCGGCGTCGGGGTGGCCCTGCTGAAACTCCTGGGGGGTGCGCACGTCCAGCAGCACCGCGCCATCCGCGACGAGCTGCCGGGCCTTCTGGGACAGTTCCTGGGGCGTCATGCGCGGCAGCATGCCTGATTCAGGCAACAGTGGCTCGCGCTTCACACGAGCCCGTGTTGCCTTCACGGCGAAACGCGCCACTCACTCCTCCGCCCCTCCCGCGTGGAGGTCCACCGTCTCCGAGAAGTCCTCCTCCGACTGGACGATGAGCGTCTGAAGACTGGGGAAGCGCGGCTTCACCAGGGCGACGAGCCCATCCAGCCTGTCGCGGGCGTCATCCTCCCGCGTGTACTCGAGGGTGAGCTCCGTCACGCTGTCCGAGCGCACGTCCTCCAGCTTCATCCCTCCGTCCATCTCCAACGTGAGGCTCCTCAGCCGGGGAAGGAACTCCACCAGCAGGCTCATGGCGGACTGCCGGGCGCCGAGCCTCAGCGTCTCCGTGGTGTCGACATGCACACGCCGGCGCCGCCAGGTGAAGGCGGGCATGAGGACGATGCGGGAGTGCGCGCTGCCATTCCACTCCGGCTCGAAGCCGTGCTTGCGCAGGGTCTCCACGACGACGCGGCCCACCTCCTCCGCCTGCGCGGACACCTTCGCGTCCTCTTCCTCCGACAGCTCGCCTTCCCTGTCGTCGTCCTCCACGTCGTTCACCAGGCCATAGGCCAGGTGGAGCGGATGCCCCTCCAGGGCGGAGTCCGTGTCCTGCTCGTGGAAGAACACCGTGCCCCGAATCGTCTCCCCTCGCGCCCGGCGCTCATCCGCCACGCCCCGGGACACCTCCCACCCGCCGCTCATCGTGGTGGAGGCCGACATCTCCGCGACGAAGCCCTCGCGCCGCAGCTCCTGGAAGGCCGCCTCCAACCGGTCGGAGTCAATGACCTCCGGCCACGTCTTCTCCTCCTCCGCCCGAGCCCGGATGAACGCGAGGAATTGCTCCATCACCCTCCGCTGGACCCGGACATCCACCACGTCGTCCCAGTCAGAGCTGCCCGTGTAGTCGAAGACCCTGTCCAGCGGGTGATGGCCGTATTCGAAGACCCGAATCACGCCTTCCACCACGCCGGGCACCAGCGCCACCTCATCCTCGGGCAGCACCACCTCGGGCACGAAGCCCAGAGCCCCCAGTCGCTTCGCCAGCGCCTCCGCCTGCGACTCCAACCCCAAGCGCCGCGCCCGCCCTGGCATCGGCACGTCACCGCGTGTCGTGGCGAGCACCTCGAAGCGGAAGCTCCAGTCCTCCTCGTCGAACGTCTCGATTCCCACCGCGAGGTGCCCGTCATCGAGCCACTCCGTCGCCGCGTCCTGCCCCGCGGGCTCGAGCAGCTCCTGGCCGAGCGCGAGCGCCTCCAGCTCCAGCACGTCGTCGGCCGGGTTCGGCCCGGTGTCCAGGGCCCCCAGCCGCCGCGCCAGCTCGGTCGCCCGCTCGAACAGCCCGCGCTGCCGGGCCCACAGCGGAAACCTCACCTCGCCCCGCGTCGACGCGAGGAAACGCGTGATGACGAGTCCCACTCTCTCATCAATCAAGTCGATGCCCACGAACGCGGTGCGGGAGGTCGGATACGTCGCGACATTCACATTCGCCACACCGGCCATCACCTCGTCGGAGATGGCGCGCACCCGCGCCCTCAGTTCTTCCTCGTTCACACCGGGCTCCTACTTGTTGAGAGCATCGCGAAGACGCGGGCCACGTACCGGCAGGAGAACGGGAGGCCCCAGGGGATGTCGCATCGCGCCGGCCTTCACGCACATGCCCGCATCCACGGCCCGCACTCCATCGCAGGCGAGAGGCCAAAAACTGGAGGTGTCACGGAGGGGCGCTACAGTTCTGTGCCATCATGTCACTCGACAAGCAGGCATTGATGCTCCAGCTCGCCGAGCGCCTCCAGCAGAGCGACAGGCTGGCCCACCGGGCCGAGGCCGAGGCCCGCGAGGCGGCCCGCAGTCTGGCCACCGAGTCGGAGAAGCGAGAGGACGGCCGCGCCGCGCTGGAGTTCGGCAGCCTGGCCACGGGACAGGCGAATCGCGCCCGTCGCGTGCAGGAGGAGCTCAAGGCGCTCTCCAACTTCGGCCAGGGGCCGGTGCCGCGCTTCCCGCGTCAGGGGCCCGTGGGCCTGGGCGCGCTGGTGGATGTGAGCACCGAGGACGAAGAGGGCTTCGCCGAGCGCACCTTCTTCGTGCTGCCCGTGGGCGCGGGCACGGAGCTCACCGGCCCCGGCGGCGACGGCTTCCTGTCCGTCATCACCCCCGCCTCCCCCGTGGGCCGCGCGCTCATGGGCCGCAAGGCGGGCGACACCATCGAAGTCACCCTGGCGGGCGAGGTGCGCGAGTGGACGGTGCTCGAGGTCGCCTGAGCCCGGGTGTCCCACCCCTGTCGTCCGGGGTGTCCTGCCCCCGACGAAACGTCAGCGAGCACTAGAACCCATGGGCCCTGACACGCGTGAATCCAGGAAGATGTTCCCACTTCCCGCACCGCGTTCACTCCAGGCGCCCTCCAACTCGACGCTGCTGCCACTCACGTGGCCCGCCGCCCTCATCGGCCTGCTGTTCGGCGTGCTGATGACGTATGTGCCGTACGAGTTCCGCGTGGCCGCGTTCCGGCCGCTCTACCCATACGTTCGCCTGCTGGGACTCACCTACCTCACCGGCAGCATCTGCTTGATGGGCGCGCTCTTGTATCCGCGCGCCCCGCGCTGGCTGGACGTGGGCGGACGCGTGCTGCTCGGCGCGGCCATCGGCCTGTACTGGTGGGTGCTGAATGTCATGCCCGGCAGCCTCACGGGCATCGTGCTGTATCCGCTGTTCTTCATCGGGCTGCTGCTAGAGGCATGGCCGTCCATGCGTCAGCGGCCCACCCTGCGCATGCTGGCGGCCCTCACCGGCACCGCCTTCGGCGTGGCGCTGCTCACCGCGCCCGAGCGCTTCCCCTTGTCCGTCTACGCGCACCTGTCCCCGTTGCGCCCGGTGGTGGGGCTGCTGTTCACCGTGGGTGGCGTGGGGCTGCTCTTGCCCGCGCGCTGGCTGCACCCGCGCATGCCCTCGCTGCTGATGGGCGCGCTGGCGGTGCCCTACGGGCTGTTGGCCTATGCGCTGGCCCGGGGCTCCGCGTGGCTGGGCGCGAGCGTGTACACCGTGCTGGCCCTCGCGTGCGTGGCCCAGGCGATGAACTGGCGACCGCGCGCGCCGCGCACCGTGGGCTGGAAGCTCCTGCGAGGGCTGGCCTTCGCCGGACTGGTGCCGCTGCTCGCGCTGGGCGGGCTCGCCGCGTACATGGCACAGCGGGCCATCGAGAAGCAGGTGCGCGACGACACGCGCTACGCCGCCGCGGGCGAGGCGGACTTCCTGCGGCGCTACCTGGACGACTCGCGCGAGTCGCTGCACCTGCTGCTGGAGTCCCCGGGCTTCCGCGCGGCGCTCGCCAGCGGAGAGCGGGAGCGGCTGGAGCCGTACCTGGCGAACCTCGCCGCGCGCGAGCGCACCTTCCACGCCGCGTTGACCATGGACGAGAACGCCCAGGTGCTGGCCACGTCCGAGGGGCCGGAGGGCTGGGGCTTCAACATCCAGGGGTACTTCCCCGAGCCCCCCGCGCCCGGCGAGCTGCCCCTGTCGCTGCCCTTCATCCGTCCGCACAACCATCCGCTGGTGGCGGTGGCCCTGCCGTTCGAGCTGGAGGGCTCCCGGCGCGGAGTGCTGGTGGGCCTCTTGTCCCTGGAGCGACTGAGCGAGGCCGCCACGCCCGCGTCCCAGCGCTTCCGCGTGCAGGTGTTGGATAGGCGCGGCCAGAAGGTGCTTCGAGACACCGCGGAGGGCGCGCAGTTGTTGGGCGAAGCCCACCTGCCGGAGGCGCTGCGCGAGGAACTGGAGCGTCCAGGCGGGGGCGTGCTGGAGGCCTTCGACGCGGCGGACCGGCGCGTGCTCGCGGCCGAAGCCCCGGTGGAGGGCTCGCCGTGGAGCGTCGTCGTGACGCAGGAGCTGGGCGTCGCGTACGCGGCGATTACGCGCATGAGCGCGGCGGTGGTGGGCCTGGTGCTGATGGGCGTGCTGATGGCCCTGGGCCTCTCCCAGCTGGTCGCGCGCGACGTCATCCGCCGACTCGACACGCTGCGCGAGGCCACCGCCGCCCTGGCCGCGGGTGACCTGGCCCGACGCGTGGAGGTGGAGGAGGACGACGAGCTGGGGGAGCTGGCGCGCGGCTTCAACGAGATGGCGGACCGCACGGGCGCGGCGCAGCAGGAGCTGAAGGAAGCGGTGCGCACGCGCGAGGAGTTCCTCAGCGTGGCCAGCCACGAGCTGCGCACGCCGCTGACGCCACTCAAGGGCTTCGCCGCGCTCACGCTCCAGCGCCTGGAGAAGAGCGGCGACTTCCCGGAGCGCGAGCGGCTGCTCAAGGCGCTGCGCTCCATGGCCCGGCAGACGGAGCGGCTGGCGCGACTGGTGGATGACCTGCTCGACACCGCGCGCATCCAGGGCGGACGCTTCGAGCTGGAACGCCAGCGCGTGGACCTGACGCCGGTGCTGCGCGAGGTGATGGAGCGCTTCGAGCTGCGCGGCGAGGGCGGCATCACCTTCGAGCTGCGCGTGCCCGAACATCCCGTGGAGGGCGACTGGGACGCGCCCCGGCTGGACCAGGTCATCACCAACCTGGTGAGCAACGCCGTGCGCTACTCGCCCCAGGGCGGCGCGGTGTGCGTGACGCTGGAGGAGGCGGCGGACCACGTCCTCATCCACGTGAAGGACCAGGGCATCGGCATTCCCCCGGAGAGCCTGGCGGGCCTGTTCCGCCCATTCGCTCGCGCGTCCAACGCCACCGCGCGGCACTACGGCGGCCTGGGCCTGGGCCTCTTCATCTGCCGCGAAATCGTGGACCGCCACGGCGGCACCATCTGGGCGGAGAGCCCGGGGCCACAGCAGGGCAGCGCCTTCCACGTGCGCCTGCCTCGCCTCGTCGAGCCCCAGGTCACCGACGTGGCGGCCTGAGCATCCACGGCCCTCGCCTCAAGGCTTGGGTTCGGGCGCGCCCGGCACCGACAGCCACTCCTCCGGGATGTCACCGCGCGGCAGCTCCAGCACGAAGGTGGAGCCGCGCCCCAGCTCGCTGGTGGCCTTCACCGTGCCGCCGAAGGCCTCGACAATCTGCCGGGTGATGTAGAGCCCCAGGCCCAGGCCGCCGTAGTGCCTGTCGCTCACCGCGCGCTCGAAACGCTCGAAGATGCGCGGCAGGTCTCGCGCGGAGATGCCGATGCCCCCGTCCTCCACGATGAGGCGCGCGGTGCGCCCGTCCGCCTCCACGCGCAGGAGCACGGGCTGGCCCGCGCCGTACTTCAGCGCGTTGGAGAGCAGGTTGGTCACCACCTGCTCCAGCCGCAGCCGGTCCCACCGGCCCAGCACCGGCACCGGCGCGTGCATCTCCAGCGAGCAGTGCAGTTGGGCCGCGGAGGGCGCGAAGCGGTAGAGGATTTCCGCCGCCACGCTCGCCAGGTCCATCTCCTCCAGCTCCAGCTTCAAGCGGCCGGCGGTGATGCGCGACACGTCCAGCAGGTTGTCCACCAGGCTCGTCAGCTTGCGCACCTGGCGCTGCACCACGTCCAGCGTCTCGGAGACGCGCTCCGCGGACACGGGCTTGCCATTCGCCGCCAGCAGGTCCACCTGCTTCTGGAGCAGTTGCACCTTGAGGTGCAGCGGCGTCAGCGGCGTCTTCAGCTCGTGACTCGCGATGCCCAGGAACTCGTCGCGCAGGCGCACCGCCTCGCGCGCCTCACGCAAGAGCCGCGCGTTGTCCAGCGACAGCGCCGTGCGCCGCGAGAGTTCCTCCGCCAGTCGCTCGTCCTCGTCGCCGAAGGCCGGCGCCCCGTCCGTGCGGAACAGCGCCAGCGCGCCGATGATGCGCCCGCGCGCCACCAGCGGCACGCCCAGGTAGCTGCTCAGCCCCAGCGAGAGCAGGAGCCGCGCGTGCTCCACGTCCCGCGTGAGGGCCACCTGATGCTCCTCTGTCAGCTCCGCCGTCCGCTCCGTCCGGCCCGTGAGGAACAAGGAGGGCAGGCCCCGAGGGTCCAGCGTGTCCGGCGGATACCGGCACAACATCTCCACGAGCAGCACGTGCCGCTCCGGCTCCGCGTGCACCGCGGCCACGGCGCGCACCGATTCGCCCGACGAGCCCAGGAAGAGCATGCCCGCGTCCGCCAGCGAGGGCACCAGCAGCCGCAGCAGCGGCTCCATCTGCGCCTCGGTCTCCAGCTCGGCGCCCAGCAGCGCGCCCGCCTCGGCCAGAAGCCTCGCGGCCCGCGTCGCGTCCAGGCGGGGCAGCAGCTCCTCCCGCGCACGCAGGAGCACCCCTGACGGAGCCTCCTCCGTGCCCCCGGCGGGCGATATCGGGAACACGCTGCCTCGGAGCACCACCACCGTGCCATCCGGCCGGCGCAGTCCCCAGCGCTCCTCGCGAACCCCTTCTCCCGCGAGCGCACGCGTCAGCGGAGAAACTTCCAGTGGCACGGACGCGTTCTCCGGGCGCACCCAGTCGCACCCAGGCAGGCAGCCTTGTTCCAGGCGCTCGGGGGCGGGGATGCGGAACTGGTGCGCCGCCTCGGCGTTGAAGGCCAGGACATGGCCCGCGGCATCCATCAGCAGGAGCGCTTCGCCCGTCTGCTCGACGAGCAGACGAAGGGCCGCGTCGCTCAGCCGGGCTTCCGCCCGTTCCACGAGCACCTGACGAATCTTCGAAAGCTGGGCGCGGCCAGAGGACATGAGTTCAGGGGATTTCTGCTCGTGGCATGGTGGCATCCCGACCCGCCCGAAGGAAGACAGCTCCCCGCCCTCGCTCAACACCTGAGAGGGCGCGGTCTGAATCCCAACCTTCCTGGGGTCAGGTCAGCCCCCTTGCCTGTACTGCAGGAAATCCTGAATCGTTGGATAGTTGTACATCGCCCGGACTCCTCGTTCGTGCGACGCGTCCACTTCCTCGAGCCTCAACATGCAGACGCCGCCCGCCAGGCCTGATTGGACTCCCCACGAGCGCCGGTACCGGCTCGTCATCGACAGCCTGAAGGAGGTCGTCTTCCAGACGGACGCGCAGGGTGCGTGGACGTTCCTCAACCCGGCGTGGACGGAAATCACGGGCCACACGGTGGAGGACTCGCTCGGCAAGCCCTTCTCGGAGTTCGTCTACGAGGAGGACCAGCGGCGCAGCCTGGAGGGCTTGCGGCGGCTGGTGACGAAGGAGCTGGAGTACGTGCGCACGGAGGTGCGCTACGTGAATCGCGGCGGCGGCTTCCGGTGGGTGGAGGTCTACGGGCGACTGATGGTGGGCGAGGACGGCGCGGTGCTGGGCACGTCCGGGACGCTCAACGACATCACCGAGCGCAAGGCGTCCGACGGCGCGCTGGCGCGGCGTGAGCGCTACCTCACGGCGCTGGTGGAGATGCAGCAGCGGCTGCTGGCGGTGCGTGACGGCGGAGATTTGTACGGGCCGGTGCTGGAGCCCCTGGGCCAGTCGTCGGGCGCCAGTCGTGTGTACGTCTTCGAGCTGCACCCGGGCCCCGCGGGAGAGCGCTGGTGCAGTCAGCGCGCGGAGTGGTGCGCGCCCGGCGTGCGCGCGGAGATAGACAACCCGGAGCTCCAGAACCTGCCGATGGAGCCGAACCTGGAGCGGTGGGCGAAGACGCTGTCGCGCGGGGATGTCATCGAGGGGCTGGTCGAAACCTTCCCCCCCGTGGAGCGCGAGCTGTTGGAGCCGCAGGGCATCCTCTCCATCCTGGTGCTGCCGCTGCGCGTGCAGGGCGTGCTGACGGGCTTCGTGGGCTTCGACAACTGCGCGGAGGCGCGACGCTGGGACCGGTTGGAGGTGGACCTGTTGTCCGCGGCGGCGGGCGCCATCTCCGTGGCGCTGGAGCGCAAGGAGTCCGAGCGCGCGCTGCGCGAGCGGGAGCGGCGCTTCCGGCAGCTCGCGGAGAACGCGTCGGACGTGCTGTATCTGTACCGCTGCGAGGCGCCCAGGGGCTTCGTCTACGTCAGCCGCGTGGCGCACGCGAAGCTGGGCTATGGGCCGGTGGCGCACTACGGCGACGCGGACCTGTGGTACCGGCGCGTGCATCCGGAGGACCGGGACGCGCTGGAGCGACTGCTGGAGGCCCCGCGCGCCTCGGCCGGTGCGCCGGTGACGGTGCGCTATCTGCATCCGGATGGGCGCACGCTGTGGCTGGAGCACGTCGTCGTCCCGGTGACGGACCCGATGGGGCGCATGGTGGCGGTGGAAGGTCTGGCGCGCGACATCACCGAGCGACGTCAGGCCGAGGAAGCGCTGCGCCTGTCCGAGGCCAGCTTCCGCGCGCTGCTGGAGGGCGTGCCGGACGCGGCGGCGATTGAGCGGGACGGGCACATCGTCTACGCGAACGCGGCGCTGGTGGGCACGCTGGGCTTCGAGCGCGCGGAGCAGCTGGTGGGCCGCCAGTTGTCGGAGTTCGTGAAGGACATGCGCGGCACGGAGGCGGTGAGGGCGGGCGCGCTCACCGGTGAGCGGCGACTGGTGCGGCGCGACGGACGCACGCGCGTGGCGGAGGTCGTGTCCCTGCCCCTGCGCTTCGACGGCCAGCCCGCAGTGGTGTCCATCGCGCGCGACGTGACGGAGCAGCGGCAGCTCCAGGCGAGGCTGACGCTGGCGGACCGGCTGGCGTCGGTGGGCACGCTTGCCGCGGGCATCGCGCACGAAATCAACAACCCGTTGGCCTTCGTGCTGTCCAACCTGAGCTTCATGTCGGACGAGTTCCGCCGCAACCTGCCGCCGGGCGACGGTGCGACGGCGCTCCAGGCCCGGCTGCGGGGCGAGCCTGATTTGGGCGAATGGGTGGAGGTGCTGCACGAGGCCTGCGAGGGCGCGGAGCGGGTGCGGCAGATTGTGCGTCAGCTCAAGACGTTCTCCCGGCCCGACGAGGAGAACGTGTCGCCGCTGGACGTGCACGGGGTGCTGGAGTCGGTGGCGATGATGGCGGCGAACGAGATTCGCCACCGCGCGCAGCTGCGGCGCGAGTACGGCGACATTCCCTCGGTGATGGCGAACGAGGGGAAGCTGAGCCAGGTGTTCCTGAACCTCGTGGTGAACGCGGCGCAGGCGATTCCGGAGGGTTCCGCGCACCGGCATGAAATCCGGCTGGCGACGCGGCGTGACGGACGCTCGCGGGTGGTGGTGGAGGTACAGGACACGGGCGTGGGGATTCCGCGCGAGGTCATCGACCGCATCTTCGACCCGTTCTTCACCACGAAGCCGGTGGGCGTGGGCACGGGCCTGGGCCTGTCCATCTGTCACAGCATCATCCACGGGCTGGGCGGTGACATCACCGTGGAGAGCGAGCCGGGCAAGGGCACCATCTTCCGCGTCAGCCTGCCCACCATGGAGCAGGACACGCGCGCGGTGGCGGCGGCGCTCGACGTGACGCCCCGGCCTCTGGTCCAGCCCCGTGGACGTGTGCTGGTGGTGGACGACGAGCCCGCGGTGGGACGCGTGTTGCAGCGCATCCTCCGGGGCCACGAGGTGGAGGTCGCCTGCAGCGGACGCCAGGCGCTGGAGCTACTGGAGCAGGGCATGGAGCCGGACGCGGTGCTGTGTGACGTGATGATGCCGGACCTGACCGGCCGCGACGTCTACGAGTCCGTGCGGCGCGAGCACGCGGGCCTGGAGGGACGCTTCGTCTTCGTGTCGGGCGGGGCCTTCACCACCGGCGCCCGGGAGTTCCTCGCCAGCATCCCGAACCTCCTGCTGGAGAAGCCCTTCGACGAGGGCCGCGTGCGGCGCGTGGTGGAAGACCTGGTCCGGCTGCGACGTCCCACCGCGGAGGCGTGAGAACCCATGTGGAATGACGTGGAGCTGAGAGACCTTCCGGCGTGCGCGGCACGGCTGCTGGACGAGGTGCGCCGGGCGGACGGGTTCGCCTTCGTTCGCGAACAGGCGGCCGAAGCCGAGGCCGTGGACGAAGGGCTCGTCACCGAGATGACGGCGGGGCTGGTGAAGAGCTTCGGGATGTACCGCCAGCCTCGCTACCTGCGTCCGGAGGCATATGCCTGGGAGGAGCGGGACGGCGTGCGCACGGCGCGCATCCGGCCGCTGTCCGCCCTGCTCCTCTACTGGGCGGGCGGGGACGTGAGCCCGTACGTGCCGCAGGTGGTGTGGGGCACGGGACTCGTCGGCCACCACTACGAGGAGACGGCGTCGGAGAACGTGCTGGAGTTCGGCGCGACGAACTTCGACTCCTCTGGCGGCTTCGACCTGGGCGCGCCCGGAGCGACGCTGGTGGAGCTGGCCGAGGACGAAGCGCTGAACGAGCTGGAGGTGTTCGTCCCGCTCAAGAAGCTGCTGCTGGTGCGCACGCTCCAGTGCGCGCACGCGGCCGTGCGCAAGGCCGTGAAGTCAGAGGCCTTCCGCGAGCTGCCTCGCGAGGAGTCGTTCCGATTCTTCGCCACTCCAGGACACGACGAGCCGTCCTTCGTGCTGCCCCACGAGCCCTGAGCGCGTCCTACTTCACGCCGTCCAGCGGCAGCGGCCCGCTGTCCAGGACTTGCTGCCGGGTCACCACCTGGCCGTACTCGGCTGTCCGGTACGCGGTGCCTCCGGACTCCGTCGCCCCGTGCAGGCGCACGTCGTCCGCGGCGGGCAGGTAGCCCACGCGCAGACGCAGCTCGCGCACGGCGGACAGCTCGCGCGTCACCTCAGGGCCCGTGGCATAGGGCATCGACGTGCGCAGCGGCAGGGGCACGAGCAGGCGGCGGGACGCGGTGGTGCCGGGCTCCACGCGACTCAGGGCGGGGACCTCGGGGGCCTCCACGTCCAGGTTCTCCGGCACGGGCACGAGCTGACGCAGCAGCACCGCGCCGTCACCGGAGAGGTCCACATAGGCGCGCTCGGGCGCGAGGCCCACGTAGCCCGTGGGGCCCCACTCCGGCAGCCCGTCCACCAGCAGCACCGCGTGGGAAGAGGCGTTGCGCACCGCGTACGCGACAGCGAGCCCCTCGGGCCCGCTCGTCACCGACTCCACCTTCAGCTCCACTTCCGCCTGGGCCACGCGTCCTCCCGGATGCGCGGGCTGATTCGAAGCCCGCGTGCAGCCCACGATTATCGCCAGCGCCATGCAGCAGGCGCCAGCTTGGAGCAGGGCTCTCATGAGAGAGGGCTGTTAGTAGCGCGGCCGGGTCGGCAGGTTCAGGTCGTCGCGGAGAACATTCTCGCCGGGGCGTCCGCCCTGCACCACGTCCGGCGTGGCCGGGTTCTGGTCCAGGTCGATGGGCAGGCCCACCGCGGACGTCTCGCGGTTGTTGGTGCCGTTCTTCTCGCCGACCGCCAGCGTGCCGTTGGCGTAGTCGGACGCGTGCACCAGCTCGTGGAACAGCGCCACCACCGGCGGGCGGTTCATCCACTCCTCGCTCCCCAGGGAGATGCGCGAGGTGTTGTAGTTCACCGTGCCGTCGGTGCCCTTGCCCGGCGTGCCGTCCGCGTTGAACCAGGCGTCATCCTTGTTCTTGGCGGACGCCGAGTTGCCACCCGTCGTCTCCTTGATGGTCGTCGAGTGGCCGCTGTCGTCCAGCGTGCGCAGCAGGTCCTGTCCCGACGGCAGCGAGCGCATCGCGTCCAGGTCCGACTGCACGCGCGCCTGGAACTCCGGGCTGCCCTCCACCGTCACCGAGCTGCCGCGCTTCTCCGCGTCCGTCATGTCGACGATGGTCCGCTCGCCCTCGGCCGCGTCGGCGGTCTCTTCGCCCTCCTCGACGTAGAGCTTGTCCGTCCCGCCGTTGCCGTTGACGGTGTCCTTGCCCGCGCCACCCGCCACCGCGTCGTTGCCCTCGCCACCCGTCAGCGAGTCATCGCCCCGGCCACCGATGACCTGGTCGCCGCCCGCGCCGCCCGTCGCGGTGTCATTCCCCGCGCCAGCGTCGATGTAGTCGCGGCCCTCGCCGCCGTTCAGCAGGTCATTGCCGTCCAGGCCGTAGAGCACGTCGCGACCCGCGCCACCGTTCACCAGGTCGTCGCCCGCGCCGGCCTCGATGTAGTCGTCGCCGTCGTCACCGGAGACGGAGTCGTTGCCCTCGCCCGCGATGAGGGAGTCGTTGCCCGCGCCGCCGATGAGCGTGTCGTTGCCCTTGCCACCCGTCAGCTTGTCGTTGCCCGCGCCGCCGTCCACGGTGAGGTCCTGCGTGACGCTCGCATCCAGGGTGATGCTGTCGTTTCCATCGCCGCCCTGGATGATGGCGCCCTTGGCCTGCTCCGCCGTCAGCGTCACCGAGTCCTTGCCCGACGTGACGGTCAGCGAACCATCCGTGCCCTGTGACACCGTCGCGCTGTTGTTCCCCGTGCCCAGGTCCACCACCGTCTGGCCACTGGCGTTGGTGCTCACCTGGGGACCGGAGGCCGCCGCCGCGTCCTTGATCTTGTTGGCGACGTTGGCCACGGCCTTGCCGACCGCGGAGCCGGGGGTGCTCGGGGGGGCGCCCTCGAAGTCACTGCCCTGCGCGGACGCCGCCGGGCGGGACGCCGTGCGCGGGGCCGCGTCGAAGCCGTCCTGCATCCGCTGAGCGACGGCCGTCTTCACCGCGTCGGGACGCTGGGCCTGGGCGGGCTGCTTCACCGGCTCCGGCTTCGGCTCGGGCTTGACGTACGTGGTGGGGCGCGAACCGGGCTTTCCAATCGTGGTCATGACGACTTCTCCCTGAGAACGAGGCACCCGGTACAGTCCCAGCGGCCAATGCCGGGGCGGACGAACGCCGACCTTCCCGATTATCGGGGCTCCTAGGTGGGAGTTGCGTCGCTTCTCTAAAGCCGGGAGCGGATCATCCGCTCAGGGGCGGGACCACGGGCCAGCACCTGCTGGCGGGTCCTCTCTGACCAGCTTCGGCTGACTGGTACGACGGTGCAGGGCTCCGTGTGGCCGCACGTCGGCACAGCTCCGCTGTGACGGAGCGGCCCGTGCGGCTCGGATGCGGCGAAGCTGCTGGCAATGCGCGGATGTGACGAAGCGTCCGGCAACGCGCGGATGTGACGGAGCGGCCCGTGCGGCTCGGATGCGGCGACGCAGCCGGCAACGCTCCGCTGTGGCGGAGCGGCCGGCGGCACTCACCTGCTACGCAGCGGCTAGTAGTGCGGCCGGGTGGGCAGGTTCAGGTCGTCGCGGAGGACGTTCTCACCGGGGCGGCCACCCTGCACCACGTCCGGCGTGGCCGGGTTCTGGTCCAGGTCGACGGGCAGACCCACCGCGGACGTCTCCAGGTTGCGCGTGCCGTCCTTCGAGCCGTTCGCCAGCGTGCCGTTGTTCATGTCGGACGCGTGCACCAGCTCGTGGAACAAGCCGACAATCGGAGGACGGTTCATCCACTCGTCAGCGCCCAGGGAGATGCGCGAGGTGTTGTAGTTCACCGTCGCGTCCGTGCCCTTGCCCGGCGTGCCGTCCTTGTTGAAGAAGCCGTCGTTGAAGGCCGTGCCGGACGCCGTGTTGCCACCCGACGTCTCCGAGATGGTCGTCGTCTTTCCGCTGGCATCCAGCGAGCGCAGCAGGTCCTGACCCGACGGCAGCGAGCGCATCGCGTCCAGGTCCGACTGCACGCGCGCCTGGAACTCCGGAGTGCCCTTCACCGACACGGAGCTGCCCCGCTTGTCCGCGTCCGTCATGTCGACGATGGTCCGCGTGTCCCCGGCCGAGTCGGCGCTCTCCTCGCCCTCCTCGACGTAGAGCTTGTCCGTCCCGCCGTTGCCGTTGACCGTGTCCTTGCCCGCGCCACCCGCCACCGCGTCGTTGCCCTCGCCACCACTCAGCGAGTCATCGCCCCGGCCGCCGATGACCTGGTCGTCACCCGCGCCACCCGTGGCGGTGTCGTCACCCGCGCCCGCGTCGATGTAGTCGCGGCCCTCGCCGCCGTTCACCAGGTCATTGCCGTCCAGGCCGTAGAGCACGTCACGACCCGCGCCACCGTTCACCAGGTCGTCGCCCGCGCCACCCTCGACGTAGTCGTCGCCGTCGTCACCCGACACGGTGTCGGTGCCCGCGCCACCCAACACCGCGTCGTTGCCCGCGCCGCCGATGAGCGTGTCGTTGCCCGCGCCGCCCGTCAGCTTGTCGTTGCCCGCGCCGCCGTCCACCGTGACGTCCTGCGTGACGCTCGCGTCCAGGGTGATGCTGTCGTTTCCATCGCCGCCCTGGATGATGGCGCCCTTGGCCTGCTCCGCCGTCAACGTCACCGAGTCCTTGCCCGACGTGACGGTCAGCGAACCGTCCTTGCCCTGCGACACCGTCGCGGTGTTGTTCCCCGTTCCCAGGTCCACCACCGTCTGGCCACTGGCGTTGGTGCTCACCTGGGGACCCGCGGCAGCAGCCGCGTCCTTGATCTTCTCGCCGACCTTGGCCACGGCCTTGCCCACGGCCGACCCCGGACCCACCGGCGCACCCTCGCCACGAATCTCCGAGAGCACCGGACGGGACGCCGAACCCGTGCGCGGGGCCGCCTCGAAGCCGTCCTGCATCCGCTGCGCGACGGCCGTCTTCACCGCGTCGGGACGCTGGGCCTGGGCGGGCTGCTTCACCGGCTCCGGCTTCGGCTCGGGCTTCACGGACGTGGTGGGACGCGAACCGGACTTGCCAATCGTGGTCATGACGACTTCTCCCTGAGAACGAGGCACCCGGTACAGTCCCAGCGGCCAATGCCGGGGCGGACGAACGCCGACCTCCCCGATTATCGGGGTCCCCAGGTCGGAGTTGCTTCGTTTCTTGATTCCTGGGAGCGAATCGGTGGATCCGCGTGGCCAAGGCCGGCGCAAGCCCCCCCGCGCAAGGACAGACGTCTGGGTTTACTTCCACCCTCCAGCGCCCGCCACCGCAACGCCTGACATCGCTCCATCGGTCATCGGGGGGACCCTCCTCCCGGTGACCGATGCGGCCCGGGAGCGGACGGGAGACTGTGCCGTCCACGTCAGCCCTCACACCCCGAGGAACCACATGAACCGCACCCTGCTGCTGCTGTCCGCCGCTGGATTGCTCGCCCTGGGCGCGCTCTCGCTGGGCAGGCCTCCGCCTCCCCCTCCGCCGCCCGTCACCGACACCAGCCACACCGTGGCCCAGCCGGATGAGCAGCCGGCCACCGCCGTGCTGCCGCTCATCGTCGCCCAGCCCTCCGATGGCGCCCTCACCCTCTCCGGAAAGCTGTCCGGCGCCTATGTCCAGCCGGGCGCCAGCGAGGCCTTCGCGTGGATGGAAATCAAGGCCCGCCCCGTGGAGAGCGGACGCCGCGTCCCGGTGAACATGGCCCTGGTGGTGGACCGCTCCGGCTCCATGGAGGGGCAGAAGCTCACGGACGCCAAGCGCGCCGCCGCCGAGCTGGTGAGCCGCCTCACCCCCGAGGACCGTCTGGCGTTGATCCACTACGGCACCGACACGAAGGTCATCGCCAGCCGACTCGTCACGGACGCCTTCCGCGAGGAGCTGCTCGCCGCCATCAGCGCCATCCGCGCGGATGGCTCCACCAACATCAGCGGCGGACTCTCCGATGCGGCCACCGCGCTGCGCGGCCACCTCGCCCAGTACCGCGTCAGCCGCGCCATCCTGCTGAGTGACGGCCAGCCGACGACGGGCTTCGTGACGGAGCCGGAGCTCTTCAACCTCACGCGCAGCCTGCGCGACGAGGGCATCACCGTCAGCGCGCTCGGCGTGGGCGAGGACTTCCAGGCCAGCCTCATGCGCGGCATGGCCGAGCAGGGCGGCGGGTTCTCCGGCTTCATCGACAACTCCGCCCGGCTGGCCGAGGTCTTCTCCCGCGAGTTGGACCAGGCCACCAGCACCGTCGCCCGCCGCGTGGAGCTGCGGCTGACCCTGCCCCCGGGCGTTCGCGACGTGGAGGTCATGGGCCTGCCCACCACCCGCGAGGGCAACGTCGTGAAGGTGCCGCTGTACGACCTGGCCAGCGCGCAGTCCGTGCGTGTCGTCGTGAAGCTGACGCTGCGAGCGACAGCCTCCACCGAGCCCGTGCGGCTGCTCGACGCCACCGTGCGCTACTTGGACGTGGCCCGCGACGCGACGGCGGAGGCGACGCTGCCCCTGACCGCCCAGGTCACCGAGGACGCCGCCCTGGTGCGCGCCCACCTGGACCGGGACGTGCGCGTGCACGCGGTGCGAGCGTTGGGTACCCAGCAGATGCGCGCCGCCGTGGAGGAGATGAAGCGGGGCAACCGGAAGGCCGCCGTCGGTCTGCTGGGCAACGCCAAGAAGCTTTTTGGCTCGTCCCCCTCCGCGCTGTCGGGGGAGCTTGCGGAGCTGGACCAGACAGAGGCAGCCTATGGGCGGGCGTCGAATGACGGTGACGTTCGCCGCGAGTCGCTGAACCTCTACAAGAAGACGATGAAGAACTTCGGCGAGAACAACGCCTATTAGTCAGGACGGTGCAGCCCCCATGGCCCTCTCCCTGCAGTTCCTCCACCGCGAGGAGTTTGAATCCCGCACCTTTCGCGCGCTGGGGGGAGGAGCCTGCATGGGCATCTTCGCGGCGCTCGCGCTGCGCGTCTGGGAGCCCTTCACGCCCATCGTCCGGCTGACGCTGGAGCCGGGCTACTTCGCGGTGGTGGCCGCCGCGCTCGCCGCCGCGAGGCCCCTGAAGGGCTACGGGCTGGGCCTGCGCGCGGCGCTCACCGTGCTGCCCGTCTTCCCCTTCCTCTTCTCCGCGCCCCACCCGCTGCCCCAGAGCCTGGCGGCCTGCATCGCCGCGGCGCTGGTGACGTGGCTCGGCAACGGCCGTGACGCCGCGGGAAGCTCCACCGCCGTCGCCGCGAGCGCCGCCGCCGCCGGCATCCTCGCCCCGGTGGGCCTGTACGTGCAGCAGGTGCTGGATGCCCGCTTCCTGGGCGACATGAACCTGGTGTCCCTGGTGGTCGGCTTCGCCTGCGTGGCCCTCTTCTGGAGCATCGGCACGCTGCCCTCGCACCTGGTGCTGCACACCGACACGGTGGAGGCCCGGGGCCTGGCGCTCGGCGACACGCTCAAGGGCGAGGCGCGGGAGCTGGCCGCACGCGCGCTCGGGCTGTACCAGCAGTGCAAGACGGCGGTGCTGCGCATGCCCGCGAGCACCGGGCGGCAGGAGCTGGTGGGCGTGCTGGAGAAGATGGCGTCGGAGAGCTTCTCGCTCGCGGAGGCCCACGCGGCGCTCACCGCGCAGCTGGACTCCGTCGTCGCCCATGACGTGGACGCGCAGGTGAAGGAGCTGCGAGCACGCGCCGCCGCCATCCAGGACACCATCGCCCGGCGCCAGCTGGAGCTCGCCGCGTCCTCACTGGGCGAGGAGCTCAACCACCTGGATGCCCTGAGCCGCAAGCGCGAGCGGCTGTTCGCCCAGCTCCACGCGCAGGTGGCGCTGCTGGAGCGCGCCCGCGTGTCCTTCATCGGCGTGCAGGGCCATGAGCTGGGCTCCAAGGGAGAGCAGGCCGCGCAGCTCGCGCGACGACTCAAGGGCCTGGGTGACGACTCCACCCAACCTCCCGCCCCCGAGGACGCGCAGGACACGCCGCGTCCCACCTCCGAGGCCACGCGCCTGCGGAGCTGACGCCGCGCCCCTAGTTCTTCTTGGCCTTGCTCCGGGTCTTGCGCACGGCGACACGGGCCGGCTGCTTGCGCTGGGTCTTCGCCCGGAAGCTGCCGGGGGGCGCGTGCAGCTCGTCGGCGATTCTCCGCTCGATGGCTTCTCGCGTGTCTCGCGCGACGATGAGCGCCGCCTCGATTTCCTCGCGCACCCGCGCCGCCTGCTCCTCCGCCGCGGCTCGGTACTCCGAGGTGGTCCGACGTAGGGCCAGTGTCCCTCGGTCCGCTGGCTCCACGCTCCGCGCCACCGCTGCCTGCCCCCGGGCCCTGCTCCCTCGCGACTTGTCTTCCCCTGCCTTTTCCGCCATGGGAGCCTCCACGCGCTGATCCCTTCCGTCGAAAGTGGGCCGTGGTCTCCTGTCGGGGAAGTCCGCCGCTCAACTCGGCCCCCATCCAGGCGGGAGGGCAGGCACCCAGCCGGCGGACCGGCAAGCAGCGGTGCTTCTCTTGCATCGCAGAAAAACGTAAAAGCAGGCCGGATGATTGTGGCGCAAGGGTGCCGGGCCCCTGCTACTCACAGCGACGCCGCATGGGCGGGCAGCGTCCAATTGCGAGGGATACCGTGGCGGTCAGCGAACCCTTTTCATTTCTGAAGCACCGGAAGCACAACCTGGACCGGATGACGCTGGGCGACCTCGTCTACTCGTTCTTCACGTACTACGCGGTCCTGGCCTACATCACCGTGGGCATCGTCAGCCTCGTGTACGCGGTGAAGTGGTTCGACAACCCGGTGCGCATGCTGCTGGCCATGCTGGCCGCGAGCGTGGTGTTCCCGTTCGGCTGGTACCTGGTCCACAAGAACATCCTGCACAGCCGCTTCCTCTACAAGACGCCCTTCACCGCGGCGACGTGGAAGCGCATCCACTTCGACCACCACCAGGACCCCAATGACTTGCGCGTGCTCTTCGGCGCGCTGGCCAACGTGCTGCCGACGGTGGGCGGCGTCATCGCGCCCATCGGCTATCTCATCGGCGGGAAGTCAGGAGCGGCGGCGGCGCTGGGCTGGGCGATGGTGGTTACGTGTTTCTATGAGTTCTGCCACTGCATCCAGCACCTGAACTACACGCCGAAGGTGGGCTTCCTGAAGGAAATCAAGCGCCTGCACCTGTCTCACCACTACCACAACGAGCAGGGCAACTACGGCATCACCAACTACTTCTGGGACCGCCTCTTCGGGACCTTCTATTCGAAGGCCGGTGAGAAGCCCAAGAGCCCCACCGTCTTCAACCTGGGCTACACCGCCGAGGAGGCCAAGCGCTACCCGTGGGTGGACAAGCTCTCCAACGGCACGCGCGGTGATGACCACCCGCGCCGCTTCTGGCAGGGCAAGGAAGGCCAGGGCACGCAGCCGGAAGACGCTTCGGCGCGAGTGGGCGGCGAGCCGTAGACGAAGGGAAGCGGCGAGCCTCCTGAAGAGGCTCGCCGGAAGAGCTCACCCGCCCGACGCGGCTAGTACTTCACCGAGCCGTTGGGCAGCATCAGCGTCGAGTTGGACTTCTGGAGCGCCACCATGGAGCGCGCCATGTCCAGCACGAGCACCGCGCGGCCACGCACGGACAAGTCCCTCACGCGAGCCTCGAACGTCACCGGCGCCACCCGCGCGTCCAGCTCCGACGCCTGAGCGCCATTCCGGGCGAAGTCACCCAGCGCGTTGAAGTGCACGGTGATTTTGACCTTGTCGACGCCCGGCGGCACCGTGAAGCGCGCGGCCAGCGGCGAGTGGCCCGGCGTCGCCAGCTCCAGCATGTTCGACATCACCTGCACCGGCACGGGCTTGCCCTCGGCGGTGGTGATGAGCACGTCGGAGACGGGCACCTTCAGCGAGGTGTAGTCCGCGAGGCCCTCGCCCCTCACCCGCAGCTCGAAGCTCTGCGTGGAGGGAGTGCCGGGACCCTGCCCGCCGCCGGGAGTGGGGCCGGGGTTTTCACCGCCGGGAACGGGGCCCGGGTCCTGACCACCCGGAGCGGGGTCTTCACCACCAGGCACGGGCGTCTCCACACCCGGGTCGTCGCCCGGGAACGGGACGGAGTCATCACCGCTGCAGGCGGCGAGCACGAGGGCCGAGGCCCCCAGCGTGGACAGCAGGAACTTCTTCATGACGTGTCTCCTCGAAAGCTTTTGAGTGAATCGATGTCTGGAAGGTGTGTGTGGAACGGGGCTCAGGGAATGCAGATGAGGCCCGTGGGAATGGTGAAGTCGACGGCGAGCGCCTGGGCGGCCTGGGGCGTCGCGGGGCCCGGGTCGAAGCCACCGGGGAACGCACCGGCGTCACAGGAGTTGTTGTACGCGTCCAACTGCGTGTTGAGGGTTTCGAGCGTGGTGCAGTCGACGGAGCCCAGCGCGGTCAGCACGAGCGCGAGCAGGTTGGGCGGGACGGTGAGGCCGCCGAACAGGCGCTGGTTGCAGGTGGCCACCAGCATCTGACGGGCGACCAGGAAGCGGATGCGGTCCAGTTGGCTGCGCGGCAGGCCGGTGATGGGATACTTCGCCGGGTCACCCCACAGGAGGCCCTCCGCGCCCGGCAGCGTGGCGACGATGCCGATGCTGCCCAGGGGAATGGGGCCGCCAGCCAGGCACTGCTGCACCGCGGAGATGTGGCTCTTGTAGAAGCCCAGCGTCCGCGTCGCGGTGCACACTTCCGGCGGCGGCTGCACGCAGGTGATGCGCGCGGTGCACAGCGAGGAGCCCAGGTCGAACCCGGAGGTGAACACGTTGTCGATGTGGTCGTCCACCAGCCCATCGAGCAGCGCCAGCGTCCGGCAGTCGTCGTAGCTGTTGATCGTCAGCGCGAAGTTCGACGTCACCGACTGGCCCACCGGAATCACCACCGGCGGCGGCGGGATGAAGGAGAAGCCCTCCAACACCAGCAGCGGGTCCGCCGCCGTCAACAAGATGGACGGCAACGTCGGGTGGATGTTGTTGACCTGGAAGCTGAAGTTCGCCGTGAAGGGATACGTCGTGACCTGCACCGAGGACTGCCCGTTCACCAGCTTCGAACACGTCAAATCATGCGCTTCCGCCACACCCGCCAGCCCCACCACGGCGGCACACGCCGCACCCATCCAACCGCTCAACGCCTTCATTTTCTTGCCCCGTCCTGCTTCGTCTTCTCGAGCCGGGATGACTCGTGTCGGGGGGACCTTTTTCACCGGATGTGCCACGCGAGGGACGTGTCAGGTCGCCTCCACGCCGACGAACCCACCTCCCTGGAGGCCGAGCAGGCGCGACGCGAGGGCCCCTTGCGTGGAACTCGCGTTCCCCTCGGTGGGAACGACGCTTCCGACTCGAAAAGGCGATGACTTCTCCTCCTGGGAAAATCCCGGGAGCAGGCAGGCACGGAAGTGAGGCCTCTCGTTCCCAGGCTGAGGACTGGCCCGCACTTCCCGAGCGAATCCGACGTCACGGGGAGCATCTACGAAGACCTTCGTTGACATCTACGAACCCATTCGTATGATGAGTTCGTGGATGCTGGATGCGAGGAAGCCATGAGCGAGTCGAAGCTGCCGCGCCCCACGGATGGCGAGCTGGCCATCCTGAGGGTGCTGTGGGAGCGCGGTGACAGCACGGTGCGAGAGGTGCACGAGGCGCTTCACCGGCGAGAGCCGGCGGAGGCCACGGGCTACACGACGGTGCTGAAGCTGATGCAAATCATGACGGACAAGGGCCTGGTGGCGCGCGACGAGTCCCAGCGCGCGCACGTGTACCGGGCCCATGCGACGGAGCAGCGCACGCAGCGGCAGCTGGTGACGGACCTGGTGGAGCGCGCCTTCGGCGGCTCTCCGGCCCGGCTGGCCATGCAGGCGTTGTCCTCGCGCAAGACGAGCCCGGAGGAGCTGGCCCAGTTGCGCCAGCTGCTCGATTCCATGGAAGGAGCGGACGAATGAGCAGCCTGGTGATGGAGTCGATGGGATGGGCGCTGGTGCACTCGCTCTGGCAGGGCACGCTGGTGGCGCTGGGGTTGGCGGTCGCGCTGATGACGGTGGGCCGGCGCGCGGCCAACGCGCGGTATGCGCTGGCGTGTGGCGCGCTGGTGCTGACCGTGGTGCTGCCAGTGGCCACGGGGTGGCGGCACGCGACGCAAGCACGCGCCACGCGGGCGGCCGAGCACGCCGTGTCCACGCGGGACCTCCGCCAGGAGTCGCTCGTCGCGGCGCGGACCCGGGCCATGGCGCGGTGGGACCGCTCCGCTCACACCGGGGTCTCCGAGCGCGAGCCCGCGCGGGCCGCGACTTCCGACTGGACCCGCATGGAGCCCGCGGGCCTGCTGACGCTGGTGGTGGAGCGGGTGCGCGAGTCACTGGCGGACCTGTTGCGCTGGGTGGTGCTCGCGTGGGTGGCGGGCGTGGGCCTGAGCTCCGGACGGCTGACGGCGGAGTGGGTGCAGTTGCGCCGGCTCGCGCGCCGTGCCCTGCCCGCGCCCCACGAGTGGCAGGAGCGGCTCGACACGCTGTCGCGTCGCCTGGGCCTTTCGCGCGCGGTGCGGCTGCTCCAGACGACCGAGGTGGACGTGCCCTCGACGGTGGGCTGGCTGTCTCCGGTGGTGCTGCTGCCGGTGTCCGCTCTCTCCGGCCTGCCCACCCGTCAGTTGGAGATGGTGCTGGCGCACGAGCTGGCCCACATCCGCCGGCATGACTTCGCGGTGAACCTGGCGCAGGTGGTGGTGGAGACGCTCTTCTTCTACCACCCGGCCGTGCGGTGGATGTCCAACGTCATCCGCGTGGAGCGCGAGCACTGCTGCGACGACGTGGCGGTGAGCGCCAGCGGCAACTCCGTCTCCTACGCTCGGGCCCTCACGGCGCTGGAGTCCCTGCGGGTGCTGCCCTCGTCGGAGCCGAGCCACGCGATGTCCGCGCTGGGCGGCTCGCTGCCCGAGCGCGTGCGTCGCCTGGTCTCTCCGCCCGCGCCGCGCTGCTCCTCCCGCTGGGTCGCGGGGGCGTCGGTGCTGACGCTCATGAGCAGCCTCGCGGTGGCCGCGCCCCTGACGTCGCTGGTGCTGGGCCAGGCCCCCACCTCCGATGTGTCCAGGCCGGGCGTCGCGAACGCCGCCGTCCCCGCGCCGCCCGAGGCTTCCGAGCCCCCCGCGCCGCCGAGCCCGCGGGCCCTCCCCCGCCTCCCCACGGCGCCGAGGCCGCCCGGAGACGTCAAGGTGGCCCTCCCCATGAAGCTGGCCGCGGCGCCCGACGTGAAGGTGAAGGTGTCCACGCGCCAGGACGACGAGGACTCGGACCTCGACGAGCGCACGAAGGTGGGCGCCGGTCAGTCGCTCTCCGTCGACCAGCTGGTGGCGCTGAAGACGGCGGGCGTGACGCCGGAGCGGGTGCGGGAGCTGGAGTCGATGGGCTACGAGCCCACCGTCGCCAACCTCGTCGAGATGGGCCACATGGGCGTCACCTCCGAGTACATGAAGCAGATGACCGTGAGCTTCGGCCGCAAGCTGGAGGCCAACGCGCTGGTGGAGCTGCGCGCCCTGGGTATCACTCCGGAGTACGTGGCGGCGCTCAGGGACGCGGGCTTCGACACGAAGAACCCGGACGACGTGGTGGAGGCGCGCGCGGTGGGAGTGGACCCGGAGTACGTGCGCGGACTGAAGGCCGCGGGCTACTCCGGCATGTCGCTGGAGGACATCTCCGAGCTGCGCGCGGTGGGCGTGGACCCGGCGTACATCGGCGCGCTGGGCAAGATGGGCCTGCCCAAGCTCTCCGTGAGTGACCTCCACGAGCTGCGCGCGGTGGGTGTCACGCCGGAGTGGATGGAGCAGATGCGCTCGGCCGGCGTGGAGACCAAGGACCCGAAGGAGCTCACCGAGCTGCGCGCCCTGGGCATCACCCCGGACTTCCTGCGCGAGCTGAACGCCGCGGGCCTGAAGAACCTCTCCCCCGATGAGCTGGTGCGCCTGCGCGCCGGCGGCGTGGACGCCGACTTCGTCCGGCGCCTGCGCGACTCCAAGTAACACCGTCACACCGAAACACCTGTCACAGAGTGGCCCGGGGAGCATCGCTCGCTCCCCGGCCCCGTGACACCCCGCTCCTCTCACGCCCTTCCCCTCGGACGCGTCCACACCGGACGCGAGCCGGACGGCAGGGCTCCGTCCAGAACCGAAGGAGCCTCACCATGATGCGTCGCGTGTCGTCGCTGTTGACCTGCTGTGCCCTGTTGCTGGTGGCCACCACCGCCTCCGCCGCGAAGGAGCTGAGAGGCACCTGGACGTCCTCCTCCCGGGAGAAGTCCGCCGAGAACTTCCACATCAGCCTCATCCACCCCGACGACGAGGACGGCGGCAACGGGCAGATGGGCTTCTCCGAGCCCCGCGCGGCCTTCCAGGGCCTGCCCACGGCGGACGGCCCGGCCACCTTCACGCTCTCCCGCGAGGCCGGCGTCTTCACCTTCACCGGCACCTTCCAGGCCGGAGACGGCGCGGGCCACTACCGCTTCGCGCCGAGCGACACCTACGCGAAGTCCATGACCACGCTCGGCTACCCGAAGCTCACCGAGCTTCAACAGTTCCAGCTCGCCGCGACGAACGTCACCACCCAGCGGGTGAAGGAGCTGGGGGCGCTCGGCTACAAGGACATCCCGCTGGAGCAGCTGCTCACGGTGGGCATCTTCAACGTGTCACCCGAGTACATCCGCGAGCTGGCGAAGCTGGGGTACGAGAAGCTGACGCTGGAGCAGCTGGTGCAGGGCCGCATCCACGGCGTCACGTCCCAGCGCGTGAAGGACCTGGGCTCCGCGGGCTTCCCCAAGCTGTCCTGGGAGGACCTGCTCGCCATGTCCATCCACGGCGTCACCGCGGAGTACATCCGCGACGTGCGCGCCATGGGCTACGGCGGCCTGGACGCCGAGAAAATCGTCGCCTTCCGCATCCACGGCATCACCACCGAGTTCGCCCGGGAGATGCGCGGCCTGGGCTTCAAGGACCTGGACGCCGACGAGCTGGTCGCCATGCGCATCCACGGCGTCTCCACGCCCTTCGTGAAGGAGATGCGCGAGCTGGGCTTCAAGGACCTGGACTCGGACGACTTCGTCGCCATGCGCATCCACGGCGTCACCATGCCCTTCGTGAAGGAGATGCGAGAGCTGGGCTTCAAGGAAATCACGCAGGAAGAACTGGTCTCCTTCCGCATCCACGGCGTGACGTCCGACTTCGTGAAGAAGCTGCGCGACGCGGGCTACAAGAACATCACCCCGGACGAGCTGGTGCGCCTGCGCATCCATGGAATCGACGAGACGTTCATGCGTTCCATGTCTCGCGGCGGCAAGGGCGACGCGGGCGGCAAGTAGCACTCCAGGGTCATTCAGGAAACTCCGCCTACTCACGTTCTTTACCGAGGGAGCCCGGTGTCCCCGCTTCGCGGGACACGAGGGAAATGGGTCATGTCATCCGGTATCAGAGGGGCCGTCGCGCTCGGAGTGTCGCTGTGGAGTCTGGCGACGAGCGCGGCGGTGGAGGGGCCAGGGAAGGAGCAGTTTCTCCAGGCGGCGCGGGCCACGGGCTCGATTCAGGTGGATGGGAAGCTGAACGAGGACGACTGGGCGCGCGCGCCGGTGTTCGACGGCTTCGTGGAGCGCTATCCGGCGGCGGGCCGGACGCCGTCGGAGAAGACGGAGCTGCGCATCCTCTACGACGGAGACATGCTGTACGTGGGCGTGGTGGCGCGCGACTCGGAGCCTTCGCGCATCGACCGGCGGTTGGGGCGGCGGGACAGCGCGCCTTACTCGGACACGATTCACGTCCTCATCGACCCGACGCATGACCACCGCACGGCGTACAGCTTCTCCGTCACCGCCGGCGGCGTGCAGAGCGACGGGCTCTACTACGACGACCGCTACTACACGGAGGACTGGAGCGGCATCTGGGCGGGCGCCTCGGACGGCGTGGAGGACGGCTGGGTGGCGGAGTTCGCCATTCCCCTCTCGCTGCTGCGCTTCCCGGAGGCGCCGGTGCAGACGTGGGGCTTCTCGGTGCGGCGGGACATCGCGCGCAAGAACGAGGAGCTGGAGTCGGTGGACAACCCGCGCAACCACAACGCCAACGTGTCGCGGCTGGGACACCTGACGGGCCTGGAGAACCTCCAGCCGCGCGGGCGGTGGGAGCTGATGCCGTACCTGGCGGCACGGGGCCTGGCGCGGCCCCAGTTCTCGGACGCGTCACGGCCCGCGCCGCGTCTGCTCAGCCCGTCCATGGACGTGGGCCTGGACGTGCGCGCCGCGCTCACCAGCCAACTGGCGCTGGCGGCGACGTTCAATCCGGACTTCGGCGAGGTGGAGGCGGATGAGCTGCTGCTCAACCTGAGCACCTTCGAGGCGTACTTCCCGGAGCGGCGCCCCTTCTTCACGCAGGGCATGGAGCTGTTCCAACCGGTGGGCATGGACGTGGGCGGCGCGCCGCTGGCGCTCTTCTATTCGCGGCGCATCGGCCTGGATACGCCGCTGCTCGGCGCGGCGAAGGTGACGGGCTCGGTGGGCGGCGTGCAGGTGGGCGTGCTGGACGCGCTCGTCACCGGCCCCTGGCAGGCGCGCGACGAGGCGAGCCCGGACCGGAACCTGCGCTTCGACTGGCGCAGGCCGCTGCACCTGGGCGCGGGGCTGGAGCTGCCGGACGAGCCCTCCGCGACGACGCACTACCTGGTGGCGGTGGCACGAGGGAAGGTGGGCGCGGGCTCGCGCGTGGGCGGCGCGGTGGCCATGGCCAACCCGCTGTCGGGCACCTGCACCGCCGAGGACGCGGCCCTGGAAGACTCACAGCAACCGGCGTCGTGTCGGGGACGCGGCGGGCTCGCGGGCGCGCTCGACTTCGACCTGAAGACGGCGGACAGCACCTGGGGCGTGTACGGGATGATGGTGGCCTCACGCGTGGATGGCGGCCCGCCGGAGCGGGTGCTCGCGGATGGCACCCGGTTGCAAACCGGGGACTCGGGCGTGGGCGGCTATCTGCGCGCGGGACGCTTCGGTGGCGAGGGCCTGCGTCCGGAGGTCGGCGTGGATGTCGCCACGCCGAAGCTGTCGCTGGTGGCCACGGGCTTCCAGCGCTCGCAGAACGAGGTGGCCCCCCGAGCTTCGCTGCGCTACGCGCGGCCCAATGGCCTGGGCCCGTTCAAGGCGCTGTTCGCCAATGCCCACGCCGGTGGAAAGTGGACGGCGGATGACCGGAGCGAGCACCGGGTCACCTGGTTCAACCTCTACGCGAGCGCCACCCTGCCCAGCTTCGACACGCTGAGCGTGGAGACGGGCCTGGACCTCAACGGCTACGACGTGCGGGAGCTGGCGAACACAGGCATCCCGCTGGAGCGACCGGACCGGATGTTCGTGAGCCTCAGCGGCGAGACGAACCCCAACCGCAAGGTGTCGGTGGAGGGGTACGTCGCGCTCGGCCACCGCTTCCAGGGCGGACCGAGCGCTCCGGCCTGGGACTGGGGTGGGGAAGTCACCTTGTCCGCGAGGCCGCACCCTTCGCTCCAGACGGAGCTCTCCGTGGGCAACGACAAGACGGACCATGGGCCGCGCTACGTGGAGACGCTGGACGAGGGCCGCTTCCTGTTGGGCTCGCTGGACTCGCGCTTCCTGTCGCTCACGCTGAGACAGCAGTGGGTGCTGACGCCCCGGCTCACCTTGCAGGGTTACGCGCAGCTCTTCACCGCGCACGGCACCTACGGCCCCTTCTTCACGGCGACGTCCGACGCGCGGCGGTCGCGCATCCGGCTCGACTCGCTGACCGCCGTCGCGCACGACGACGACAGCAGCTTCTACGACACCGCGCTGAACGTGAATGTCGTCGCGCGGTGGGAGTACCAACTGGGCTCCACGCTCTTCCTCATCTACTCACGCTCGCAGCAGGGGCTGCCGGAGCCGGAAGGTGAGCGGCCCTCCGCGACGCTGCGTCCGCGACAGTTGCTGGCGGGTCCGGCCAACGACGCGGTGATGCTCAAGTGGAGCTACTACTGGGGCGTGTGAGGTGACGGGGCCTCACGGCAGGGCGCACAGGCGCGAGACGGCGGAGCGCGCCTCGTTCACCACGCCCTCATGCGTGGCCAGCGAGAGGCCGGGCCCCACGTGCCCGTCATCCGACTCGGCGGGCTCCAGCGCCGGCCGCGCACGCGCACGAGCATGGTGCGCATAGGCGCGCGCGAGGACATCCAGGTCCGCGCCGTAGCGCCGCACGGCCTCGCGCAGCTGGGCGTCACGAACCTCCAGGGACTTCACCCGCGAGGACAGCTCCTCGAGCTGGCTCGCGTTCAAGGCCAGCGAGTGGGAGTCATGCTGCCTGTCTCGGAAGCCATCCGTCACGCGCAGCTCCTCCAGCACCAGGGCCTGCACGGAGGCACAGGTCTCCTTCTTGCGCGTCTGGCACGCGGACAGGCCCACGAGCCCCGCCGCCAGCCCCCACACGAGCACACGGCGACCCGGCCCCGAGAGCCGAGGCCACCTGGCGCGACATGGGCGTGGAGACAGGCGCACGCACCCACGCTCGGCGTGCAACCCGGGGCTGTCAATTCCAGCCGGGAGCCGGTGTCGCGGGGCGAAAAGCCCGGGCGCGCGGGGCGGCTCTTCCGGGGGTCGCAACGCGCAAATGCGCGGTTCTGAAAAGACGCGCGCACGGCGGTCCTAGAGGCACGGGCAGGCGGGGGCCCGCCGCGAGGGCTTGGGAGCGTCGGCTGGCGAACGACTCGGGCAGGCGAGTGCGTGCACGCGAGAAAGGCAGGTCCCAGTTTCGCCGCGGGTGGCGTGGAGGAGGAGGGTGCAATGGTTTCGCTTCGAATCGCCTGTCTCGGACTGCTGATGGCACTGTCGGCGTGTGCCTCGTCGAATCCGGCCGTGGTGAGGGCCCCCCGCGAGGAGGCGCCTCCGGTGGTGGGCCTCCAGGAGGAGGGCGGCACCTACGGCTACCGCGCGGAGGACCCGGTGCGCGTGGGCTGGGGCAACCCGGGCGTCATGGCCTTCTTCGAGCTGCTGCGCGGCCCCCAGGGTCAGCGCGTGGCGTGGAAGCGGCTGGGCCCGTGTTGTGACACCGGCCCCACGCCCTCGCTCGAGTACGCGGGGCTGGAGGTGTTCGAGGTGGGCTACGAGGGGCTGGAGCTCCCCGTGCGCCTGTTCATCGACCCGAACCACGGGGCCGCCATCCGCGCGCCCCGGGGCTTCACCATCGAGGGGCTGACGTCCCGCGAGACGCCGACGACTCCGTCGGACGTCATCGAGCTGTAGCCAGGCGCGCGAGCGGGGTGCTCACTCCAGCGACGGTGACTCGTCGTTGGGGATGAGCACCTTGCGCGCGAGCGACACGGGCAGGCCCAGTTGCAGGAAGCGGTCGTGGAAGTCCTTCAGGACGAACTTCTTCCCGCTCGCCTCCAGGTGCTTCCGGTAGTCCTCGCGCAGCTTCAGAATCTGCATGCGGCCGGCCGCGTAGTACAGGTACGTGGGGTTGGACGTGCCGCGCTCCACCTCGCGCATCGCGGGGAAGGGCTCGAAGTACGCAATCTCCGCGTAGCGCTTCGCCACCACGTCCACCGGCTCGTTGTACACGTGCAGCGCCAGCGCCGCGTACCACCGCGCGTGCCGCTGGAGCGCGCGCCGCAACTGGCCCAGGCGCACCGACGGGTCACCCTGCCCCAGGCCCTCGTCCACCATCATCTGCTCGGCGTAGTGGGCCCAGCCCTCCACCACGGAGGCGGGGGTGAAGACCTTGCGCACGTCCGTGGGAATCTTGGACCCGTAGAGCAGCTGCACGAAGTGGCCCGGCATGGCCTCATGCACGGTGATGCCCAACAGGCCCGCGCGGTTGAAGTACGTCAGGTGCTGCGACTTCTCCTCGGTGGACCACTCCGCCTCCACGTTGGTGATGTTGTAGTACGCCTCCTTGGCCTTGCTCTCGAAGGGGCCCGGCGTGTCCATGGACGCGAAGCCCAGCCGCTCGTACGGCGGCGTCTCGCGCACGGACGGCAGCGCGTCCGAGGGCAGCGTGAGGATGTCCTTCTCGCGCACGAAGCGCTGCAACTCCACCAGCTGGGTGCGCGCCAGGGGAATCAGCTCCTCGGAGGTGGGGTGGTCCTTCACCAGGACCGCCATCACCTGCTCCGGCGTCTTCGATGGGTCCACCTTCGCCGTCTCGCGCGCCACCCACGCCTTGTACTCACGGATGGCCCGCTCGTTGATGTCGCGAAGCTGGTCCGCGCTCAGCGAGATGTGCTCCTCCAGCGCCAGCTTCTTCTCGAACAACTCGCGGCCCAGCCGGAAGTCGCCGTTGGCCTGGGGCAGCAGCTCCTCCTCCAGCCACTCGGTGAAGCCCTCCATCTGCCGCAGGGCGTCCGCGCGCGCGGCGTGGAAGGCCTCGCGCTCCGCCGGAGGCACCTTGTCCAGGCCCTGGGCCTCCAGGGCGCGCGGCAGGTCCAAGCGCAGGTACACCTGCGTGCCGCGCGCATCGCGGATGGCCTGCTCCGCCCACAGCCGGGGCACACCCGTGAGGTTCGCCTTCGCCGCCTCCAGGACTTGAGGGATGCGCGCCATGCGCGAGCGCATGTCCCGCATCCGCTCGTTCAGCGGCGCGAAGTCTCGCGAGGACAAACTCGACAGCCCCCCGGAGACGAGGCCCACGTAGGCGCCGGGGTTCTTCTCCCAGATGCGCTCCTCCTCCAGCTCCAGCAGCTCCGCGCGAATGGCGTTCTGCAGCACCACGCCGTCGACGGCGTCGTCACCGGAGAGCGCGGAGCAGTTCACCTGCTCCAGCCGGGTGAGCCAGCCGCGCAGCGCCTCCGCCTTGCGTTGCAGCGCTTCCTTGGAGACGTCCTGCAGGTGCGCGTCGTGCGCGTGGAAGCCCAGCCGCGTCGCGCGCACGGGGTTGGCCGCGGAGAACCAGTCCAGATACTCGCGGATGAAGTGCGAGTAGGAAGCGGTGGCGGCGCGAGAGGGCGTTGGCAAGGAGGAGGAGGACTCCGACCCGTCCTTCGAGCGCGACGCGCACGCGGAGAGACTGGCCAGCAAAATGACTGCGACACGAATGCGCATGAGGGCTCTCTTCAAGGATGACGGGCCGAAGTCTCGGCACTCGTGTGGGCAAGGGGTAGGCGGAAACAAGCGCGCTCGCAAGACGCCGTCGTGCGCTCAACCCGTCGGGTCGCCCCGGAGGACACCCTTGACGTGCGCTGACCCACCGTTGCGCGAACGCCCCCGTGGGTCCGTCCTGAGTCGGACGCTCATGACGCGCGCACAACGCCTGCTTGCTCACCCATGACGACGTGACGCAGGCTGGGACGACATGACTCCGCGCGCCTGTGTCCTGTGGTCCCTGGTGTGGCTGTCCAGTGCGTGTGCCTCGCGTGGGCACCTCCCGAGCACCCCACCTCCTCCAGCGGAGTACGGAACTCCGCACCCCTTCCTCCTCCAGGCCGCCGCGCCCGATGGCCGGTGGCTGCTCGCGTGTCAGGCGCGCGAGGACACCAACAAGGATGGAACCATCGCGGTCAGGGTGGGCAGCCATGGACAGCTCGGCGGTGACGAGGCGCGGCTGTATCTCTTCCGGGAGCCTGGAGCGGGCCTCGCCGTCGACGACGTGCTCGCCGTGGACTCCCTGGCACGACACATCGTCCTGGTGCGCGAGGGCGCGCTCCGACTCCTCGACACCGTGACGGGCACGGAGCAGGTGCTCGCGCCCTGGACCGCCGACGACGTGGGCACGAACGCGTCCCAGCCGCCCGTGCGCGCCAGCTTCTCGCGCGACGGCCAGCGCCTGCTCTATCTGAAGACCGAGGCTGGGAAGAAGGTCGCGGTGCTGCGGGACGTCGCGCGTGGCGAGGAGCGCGTGCTGGACGCGGGCCCGGGGTTGCTCGGACAGGCGAGGCTGCATGAGAACGGACTCTGGGCCGTCTTCGACGTGGTGGCGCAGGACACCGACGAGGACGGCACGCTGACCTGGCCTCATCAACAGACGTCCCTCGCTCCGGCGCGATGCCGGGGACCGGTCAGCTCCGCCTCCCAGGGCGAGCGGAAGGGCGACAGTCCCGTGCGCCGCTTCCTGCGCGTGGACGGCGGCACGCTCGTCGAGGGCAGGGACATCCTCCAGCCGCTGGGTGACGGCCTGCTTCGCACCCTGCCGCATGGCGCCATCGCCTTCGAGGACGCGCGGGGCAACCAGCAGACGTGGGTGCCCGAGAGCTGCCGGGCCCGGCTGTACGCCGTGGACGAGCCCCGTCGACTGCTCGTCGTCGGCTGCAAGACGAGGGACCCGTTGGGGACGATGCTGGAGCTGCACGGCCCCGAGCTGCACCTGTCCCTGGAGCGCGAGGTGTCTCCGTACGCACCGGTGAGGAGGTCCTCCAACGAAGAGCGTCCTCGACTGCTGCCCACCTTCGTCCTCACCAGCAAGGACACCGAGCGCACCTATGCCGTCTTCATCCTGGACATGGAGCGCCACACGCTCGTGCCTCCTCCCATCCCCGCCAGCACCTGGGTTCATGCACAGGGTTCCCATGCGCTGCTGCGGGAGGACCCCACGGGAGACGGCGGAGAGCGTGGGAGGCCTCGACTGTGGCTGTGGAACGCGGACACCGGCGAGAAGCGTCTGGTCGGCGAGGCCAGTGGAGACTTCCAGGAGAGGGCGGGAGAGCGAGTGCTCTACATGGGATGGCTGATGGACCTGGGCACCGGCCAGGTGCTGGGTCCCGTCACCGAAGCGCCCCTGGCCATCGACACGCGGGGCGGAGCGCTGCGCTACACGCATGCCGCCCCCGCATGGGCCGACCCCAAGCCCGAGAAGACCGTGCCCCTGGGCCCCGTGAAGTGGGAGCCCGCGGTGAATCCCTCCGTGAAACCCACGAGCCCACCCGGGAATACCTCCGCCGCTCCCTCTCCGAGCGGCCCCTGAGCCGCGCGTTTTCCGGGGGTTGATAGCGACCACGGAGGTGAAGGCCCCTTCCCTCTCGCCTGCTCCGTGCGCACATGGAGCGTGTTGGGTGGCTGGAGGCGCCAGAGGGCCGGCTGGCGCCTCCGTTTCTCGCCCCTGGGACGGCCGGACGACCCCACCGCGCGGGTCGCGTGCATTTCCACGCCCCTCGCCCGTCCCGGGATGCGATGAGGTCTTCCGCCGCATGCAGGGGGGTTCTTGCGCCTGACGCGTGCGGCAAGGTCCTGGCTGGGCTAAGCGTCTCACCGCGGTCCTGGCCCCGCGCCGGGCCGAGCCCCGGGGCCCGCTCGCTGGAGGAGGTACCAAGCAATGTCTGACGTCGTGAAGAAGAAGCGCCGCTGGCCCTACGTGCTCGGAGGAGTCTTCGCGCTCCTCGTCGTCGTCGTGCTCGGGGTCCTCTGGCGGCTCGACGCCATCCTGCTGAAGACAGCGCGCGAGCAGGCCGCCACGTATTCGCAGAAGCTGGGTCGCCCGATTGAAATCGGGGACATCTCCACCCAGCTCTTCCCCACCGTGGGCGTGGAGGTGGAGAACGTCTCCATCGGCGCCGCCGAGGGTGAGGAGCTGCCCCTCGCGCAGATGGCCTCGCTGGACATCAGCGTCGCGGCCGGCCCCCTGTTGTCCTCGCGAGGCAAGGACATCCAGGTGAAGAACGCCGAGCTGTCCGGCCTCACCGTCAACGTGGTGCGGCTGGCCGACGGCACCACCAACGTGCAGCGCCTGCTGCAGCGGCTGGAGGAGCAGAGCCCGAAGGAGGAAGAGAAGCCGTCCGAGGACGAGTCGCAGCCCACGGACCTCTCCGGCGTCCATGTCGAGCGCGCCGCGCTCACCGACGGCACCATCCGCTTCGTGGACCGTGCAGGGGGACAGGCCGCGCGGGAGCTGGCGGTGAAGGATTTGGACATCGAGGTGAAGGACCTGCGCGCCGGCAAGCCGCTGGTGGTGGACCTGGCCGCCGCGGTGCTCGCGGACAAGCAGAACCTCCAGTTGTCGCTGCACGCCGCGCCGCTGCCGCCCACGCTGATTCCCACGCCGGAGCGCGTGACGCTCAAGGCGCAGAAAATCGACCTGTCTCCGCTGGGTCCCTTCCTGCCTCCCGACGTGGGCCTCCAGGCCGGCACGGTGGACGCGGACTGGAAGGCGGAGTTGGGCGGCGCGGTGCCCGGTGGCAAGGGTCCCACGCGGCTCGTGGGTGTCATCTCCGCGCTGGGCCTGCGCTTCGCGGGCTCCGAGGGTGGCAAGGCGCTGGACGTGGTGCTCGACACGGACGTCGCGGGCGACCTCGCCACGGGTGACTTGTCGCTCGACAAGCTGAAGCTGGACCTGGGCCCCGCGAACATCACCGGCAAGGGCCAGGTGAAGGGCCTGCTGTCGGAGAAGCCGTCGGTGCAGGGCTTCGAACTGGTGGGCCGCAACCTGGACCCCGCCGTGCTCGCCGAGTACTACCCGCCGCTGAAGAAGCAGCTGAACGGCATGATTGCCGGCCCCATCGGCCTGGAGGTGCGCGGCAGCGGCACGCAGGACGCGCAGGCCATCAACGTGGACGTGGACCTGACGCCGGTGCGCCTGCGCGTGCCGGCGCAGCTCACGAAGAACGCGGGCGGCGCCATGAAGCTCACCGCGCGCGTGGCGGGTGCGGCGGCCAGCGGCGGTGCGCTGAAGTTCGACGCGAACGCGGACCTGTCTGGCGTGGACCTGCGGCCCGGCCTGCTGGTGGACAAGTCGCCCGGCCAGCGGATGGACTTCGCCGTCGCCGGCACCTACGCGCCCGGCAAGGGCGGCGCCGGCATGAAGGTGGAGGTGCCGAAGATGACCGCGCACGTCCTGGAGGACACGGTGACGGGCAGCGCGTCCTTCGCGCTCGCGGGTCAGGGCAAGAAGCAGACGACGACGTTCTCCGCGGACGTGAAGGCGAACAAGCTGGACGCGGACGCGCTGCTGTTCGACGAGAAGGAGCTGGCGGCGCGCAACGGTGGCACGGTGCCGGCGCCGGAGTCAGCGGAGCTTCCTCCCGAGGACCCGGCGCGCTTCAACGGCTACCGGGGTGACATCCGCTTCGCGGTGGGAGCGCTGCGCTACAGCGAGATGGACCTGAGCAACGTGACGGGCGTCATCAAGATGACGGACGACCTCATCTCCGTGGAGAAGTTCTCCTCGGGCGTCTTCGGCGGCAAGGTGGCGGCGGACGGGACGACGATTCGTCTGGGCCCCTCCGCCGCGCAGCGGCCCTTCGAGGCGAAGGTGAAGGTGGACGGCGTGCAGGTGGCGCAGGCGCTGGCCCAGGCCACGCCGCAGAAGGTGATGACGGGGACGTTCAACGGGAACGTGGACGTGAAGGGCATCGGCTACACGCCGGAGAAGCTCAAGGAGACGCTGCTGGGCGGCATCAGCGGCAACATCCTGGGCGGCACGCTGCTGGGCAAGGACCTGGTGGCGTCCGTCTCCGAGCCGCTCGCCAAGGCCCTGCCCTTCGCCTCCAAGGCGCTCAAGAGCGGCGAGGTGACGTCGCTGAGTGAGAACCTGCCCTTCGGCGTTCAAATCAAGAACGGCGTCGCGCAGCTGTCCAAGCCCATCACCTGGACGCGGCCGGAAGCCGCGATGAGCTTCGACGGTGGCATCAAGCTGGACGGCACGCTGGACCTCATCGGCTCGGTGGCGCTGACGCCGTCGACAGTGAAGACGCTGACCCTGGGCAAGGTGACGCCGCCTTCGGATATCCCCGTGGGCCTGAAGCTGACGGGCCCGGCGTGGAAGCCCGAAGTGACGGGCGTGGACGTGAAGCCGGCGGTGACGACGCTCGCGAAGCTGGCGGCCTCGTCGCTCGCGGGCAACCTCATTGGCGGCAAGCGCGGCGAGCAGGTGCAGCAGGTCATCGAAGGCGGTGAGGAGAAGCTGCGCGCCGACGCCGAGGCCAAGCGCAAGGAACTGGAGGCCAAGGCCGCCGAGGAGAAGTCGCGGCTGGAGGCCGAGGCGAAGAAGCGCGCCGAGGATGAGGCGAAGAAGCGCCTGCGCGGCATCTTCGGCAAGTAGCCCCGTCGCGGTGCGGGCCAGGGAGCTTCCCTGGCTCGCGTCCGGGATTGCCTGTCTGGTTGTACGTTGGTCCGATGACAGTGTTTGCAATGAGCCCGGCCTGAAGCCGGGCCGTTGTCTCAAGTGTCGGGCCTGGAGACGCTCCCTGTCAGCAAGGGAGGTCTCATGTCGGGTTTCTCGTCGAAGTCGTGGGTCGTTCTCGTGGCGGTGGGGCTCGCGGGGTGTGGCGGACCGGAGTCGTCGCCCGCGGTACCGCCAGAGGTGGGGCAGTCGGAGCAGCGGTTGTTGACGCTCGTCTCCTGTCCCGTTGGGTCCACCCAGGCCACGTATTCGCCGCCGCTGCGGACCCAGCCTCAGGACGTCAACGTCACGTCCATCGGGCTGTTGAGCAATTGCTACTCCCTGCTGGGCTCCAGCGTGACGTCCGCGACGTCGTCTGTCTCATTCCTCAGACCGGGCTACTCCTGCACGGGCCTGCTCGACGTCCGTCCAATAACCACGCAGCTCACCTGGAACACCGGTGAGAGTTCGACGCTGCGACTGACGCAGTTCACCACGGCCGTCAATGGCAACGCCCTCATCATCACTCAGACTGGAACGGTCCTCTCCGGAAAGTTCGTGGGAGCCACCGCCGTGCGCACCGTCACCCTGCTCTCGACCGACCTCGCCGCTTGTGACTCTCCCGAGGGACTCGCGGGCATCTCCGGGCCGATGACCATCACCCTCCTCGGACTGCTCTGAGCCACATCCCCGGGCCCCTGTTACATGAAACGGCCTGAAACGATGTGAAACAGCTCTCGTCCCCGAGCGACACCCGTGTCGCCCTCGGGGACGATGGTGGCACGCGCCCTGCTAATGCCCCCTGTCGACGTCCCACGTCAGACAGGAAGCGAGCGCGCGATGAACCCGAGCGAGGACTGCGGCTGCACGGACCCGGCGACCACGCCCATGCCCCACGTGGCACCCGTGAGCGAGCGCCACCGAATCCTCATCATCGGCGGCGGCACGGCCGGCATCTGCGTGGCGGCGCGACTGGCTCGGCTGGGCCAGAAGGGCGTCGCGATTCTGGAGCCCTCCGAGCGGCACTACTACCAGCCGCTCTGGACGCTGGTGGGCGCGGGTGAAGCGCGCATCGAGGACACCGTGCGCGATGAGGCCGACTTCATCCCCCGGGGCGTGAAGTGGCTGAAGGATGCCGCCGAGGAAGTCGACCCCGTCCGCCGCGAAGTGCGCACCCGGGGCGGGCTGCGCGTGGGCTACGACTTCCTCGTCGTCGCGCCCGGCATCCAGCTCGACTGGGACAAGGTGGCAGGCCTTCGCGACGCGCTGGAGACCGAACACGTCAGCAGCAACTACGACGTGAAGCTCGCCCCCAAGACGTGGCGCATGCTCCAGCGCTTCCAGGGAGGCACCGCCCTCTTCACCCACCCGGCCACGCCGGTGAAGTGCGCGGGCGCGCCGCAGAAAATCATGTACCTGGCCGCCGACCACTTCCGCCGCACGGGGGTGATGGAGCGCTCGGAGGTGGTGTTCGGCTCGGGCGCCAAAACCATCTTCGGCGTGCAGCCCTATGCCCGCGTGCTGGAAGACGTGGTGAAGCGCTACGGCATCCACACCCACTTCGAGCACAACCTGGTCGCGGTGGACGGCGCCCGCCGCGAGGCCACCTTCGAGACGACGCGGGACGGACAGAAGAACCGCGTCACCCTTCGCTACGACCTGCTCCACGTCACCCCGCCCCAGAGCGCGCCGGACTTCATCAAGAACAGCCCGCTGTCATCGCGCGACGGCGCGTGTGTCGGCTGGGTGCGCGCGGACAAGCACACGCTCCAGCACCCGGGCTTCCCCAACGTCTTCGCGCTCGGAGACGCCTCCGACCTGCCCACCAGCCGCACGGGCGCGGCCATCCGCAAGCAGGCGCCCGTGCTCGTCGAGAACCTCCGGGCCGTCATGGCCGGCCGCATCCCCACCGCGCGGTATGACGGCTACGCGTCCTGTCCCCTCACCACGGGCTACGGCAAGCTGCTGCTGGCCGAGTTCGACTACGACGGCAAGCCCACGCCCAGCTTCCCCCTCATCGACACGCTCCAGGAGCGGCGGGACATGTGGCTGATGAAGAAGTACGGCCTGCCCCAGTTGTACTGGAAGTTGATGATGCGCGGCCGGGCCTGAGCCGGGCCAGGTGCGAGCCGCCGCGCACCGGGCTATGCAGCGACAGATGCCCACGTCCCGAACTCCGCGCTCGTCCCAGCTCGCCCTGTCCGCGCTCGATGCACTCGCGGGCGCCGTGCTGCTCGTGGATGCGAGTCGGCGCGTGGTGGGCCTGACCTCCGCGCTGGAGGCGCAGCTCGGCGCCCCGGTGCGCGAGGGGACTTTGCTCTCGGAGGTACTCATCCCGCAGGGCGGCGTCGAGCGACTGGAGGCCGTGCTCACCACGGGGCGGGAGACGACGGCGCGGCTGCGCGCGGGGGCGGAGACACAGGCGGTGCGCGTGCGCGCGGTGGCCCTGGAGAAAGAGGGCTGGGCGCTCACCGTCACCCGGGAGCCCACCGCGCGAAGCGCCGAGGGCGTCGAGGTGTTCCACGGCCTGTGGACCCAGGACGCCGAGCTGCGACGGGTCTTCCGCATCGTCGAGAAGGTGGCGCGCGCGGAGTCGAGCGTGCTGGTGCGCGGCGAGTCGGGCACGGGCAAGGAGAACATCGCCCACGCGCTGCATGCGCTGTCCGCGCGTGGCAAGGGGCCCTTCCGCGCCATCAACTGCGCGGCGCTGCCGCCGAACCTGCTGGAGAGCGAGCTGTTCGGCCACGTGCGCGGGGCCTTCACCGGCGCGGTGCGCGACAGTCCGGGACACTTCCGGTTGGCCCACGGGGGCTCGCTGTTCCTGGACGAAGTGGCGGAGCTGCCGCTGGACCTCCAGGCGAAGATGTTGCGCGTGCTGGAGACGCGCACCGTCATCCCCGTGGGAGGCCGGGCGCCGGTGCCGGTGGACGTGCGCATCATCGCCGCCACGCACCGGGCCCTGCGGCGCGAGGTGGAGGCGGGCCGCTTTCGCGCCGACCTGATGTACCGCCTGCGCGTGGTGCCCATCTTCCTGCCCACGCTCCGGGAGCGACGTGGGGACATCCTCCCGCTCGCCCTGCGCTTCCTGGGCGAGCTGCACCAGCGCGGGACGCGGCGCGTGGAGCGAATCGCCCCGGGCGCGCGCCGACTGCTGGAAGCCCACACCTGGCCCGGCAACGTGCGCGAGCTGCGCAACGTCATGGAGTACGCCTACGTCATTGGCGAGGGCGCGGTGCTGCGCGAGGTGGACCTGCCCCCGGAGTTCTCCGAAGGGAGGACTGCTTCATCCCCCGGTGTCGCCCTCTCGCCGACGACAGGTGTCCTGCTCGACGAACAGAAGGTGCGAGCGGCCCTGGCCCGAGCAGGCGGCAACCGCTCCGAGGCCGCACGCCTGCTCGGCGTCAGTCGCGTGACGCTGTGGCGCCGCCTGCGCGCCCTGGGCGAAGCCGGGCACTGAACCTGTTCCACTGGGGCGACAACTGTTTCACCAGGGTGTTTCAGTTGTTTCCCCGGGGACGGCGCTCCCTCCGAAATGGACCCGGGCCCTGCTCGGAGAAGGGGCACTGGCACGGCACTCGCAATATCGTCGGGGGCGCATGGCGGTCATCTCTTCAGGGAAACGGGCGATGCTCTTCCGACAGCTCTTCGACGCGGAGTCCTCGACCTATACGTACCTGCTGGCGGACCCGGCGACGCGAGAGGCCGTGCTCATCGACCCGGTGCTGGAGCAGGTGGAGCGTGACCTGCGGCTGCTGACGGAGCTCGGGCTGAAGCTGACGGTGGTGATGGAGACCCACGTCCACGCGGACCACATCACCTCGGCGGGACTCCTGCGCGCGCGCACGGGTGCCCAGGTGATGGCCTCCGCCCGAGGGGCGCCCTGTGTGGACCGACAACTGGTGCATGGGGACCAGGTGCGCGTGGGCGGGTTGGAGCTGCGCGTGCTGGAGACCCCCGGGCACACGGATGACAGCCTCAGCTTCCTGTGTGACGGGCGGCTCTTCACGGGCGACGCGCTGCTCGTTCGCGGCACGGGCCGCACCGACTTCCAGAACGGCGACTCGGGGCAGCTCTACGACTCCATCACCCGCGAGCTCTTCACGCTGCCCGATGCGACGGAGCTGTATCCCGGCCACGACTACGCGGGCTTCACCGCGTCCTCCGTGGGCGAGGAGAAGCGACACAATCCGCGACTGGCGGGCAAGTCTCGCGAGGACTTCATCACCTTCATGAACGAGCGGCGGATTCCACCCCCGCGCAAGCTGGACGTGGCCGTCCCCGCCAACCGCGCCTGCGGTCTGGACCCCGAGCCCCTGTCACCGTCCTCCGCATGACGTGACGTGCCCTCGGGCACGGGCGTCCGCGCCGTCATCCCAGAACCCTGGTGTCCGACCCCGAGAAACGGGACGGCACCCTATTGCCCGCGTCCTTCCCTCATTGGGAGGACGAGAGAAGGAGTCACCGTCTTGAGTCACCTCTTCGACAGCGCCCATCCCCAGCCCGCCGGATACCGCGACGTGGACGTACGACAGCTCGCGGCGGAGCGCCCCTCGGGGCTGCACCTGGTCGACGTGCGCGAGCCGTCCGAGCTGGATGGGATTCTGGGACACCTCGATGGCGTGCGTGCGGCACCGCTGGCCACGGTGCGTGAGGCGGCGGCCTTGTGGCCCAGGGACACGGAGGTGCTGCTCATCTGTCGCTCGGGGGCGCGGTCGGCGCGGGCCGCCACGCAGTTGGTGGAGCTGGGCTTCACGCGGATGATGAACCTGCGCGGGGGAATGCTCGCGTGGAACACGGAGGCGCTGCCCGTGGTGCGGCTGTCCTCCAGTGCGACGCCGACCCTGGCGGAGGTCCGCGACACCTTGCGAGCCCGGCTCCCTGGTGTCTCCGACGTGGAGGCGCTGCCCCGAGAGCCTTCGCGCGCGGAGCTTGGCGCCGTGCTGGACGCGCTCCAGGCCACGACTCCCTCGGGGCTGGTGGACACCGCGAGCTTCGAGCGGACGCTGCGCGAGGTCAGGGACCTGCTCGCCGTCGCGCGGTCTGGGGGCGCTTCGCGATGATGTTGTACGTGGGCCTCGCGGGCGCGTTGCTCGTGGGCGTGTTGTTGGGGTTGTTGGGTGGCGGGGGTTCCATCCTCACGGTGCCATTGCTGGTGTACGTGCTGGGTGTGGAGCCCCGCACGGCCATCGCCATGTCGCTGGTGGTGGTGGGGGTCACCAGCGCGAGCGGAGCGCTCTTTCATGCGCGGGCAGGTCGGGTGCGGTGGCGCACGGCCTTCGTGTTCGGCGCGGGCGGGATGGTGGGCGCGTTCCTGGGAGGGAAGCTCAATCCCCTCTTCTCCGCGAGCACGCTGATGTTGTTCTTCGCGGGGGTCATGGTGGCCGCGGCCATCGCCATGCTGCTGCGCACGGAGGCCACGCGGGTGTCCACCGAAGTCACTCCGCGCGCGACAACCCACGTGGGACGGATACTCCTTCAAGGCCTGTGCGTGGGAATCCTGTCCGGCCTCGTGGGCGCGGGCGGAGGGTTCCTCATCGTCCCCGCGCTCGCGCTGGTGGGCCTGTCCACGCCGATGGCCACCGCCACCTCGCTGGTGGTCATCGCGCTCCAGTGCGCCGCGGGCCTGGTGGGACATCTGGGTCATGTGGAATTGCCGTGGAAGCTCACGGGCGAGGTCCTCGCGGTGGCACTGGCGGGGAGCCTGCTTGGAGGAAAGCTCGCGGGACACGTGGCGCCGGGCTCGCTGCGCAAGGGCTTCGCGGTCTTCGTGCTCGCCACGGCCACCTTCTTGCTGTGGGCCCAGCTTCCCCTCGGACTGCGCGCGCGGCTGGGACAGGGGCTGGCCAGCGCGGGCGCCTGGCCCTGGGTGGCGGTGGCCACGGGCGTGGGCCTCCCCATTGTCCTGTGGCGGCTGCGTGTCGTCCGACAACGCGCGACGCGAGGACACTGACTGACCACAGGCGCGCGTCCCGTACACTTCCCCCGTTGACCCGTGACGCCGCCGCATCGAGAGTCCTCGGCATGAAGCTGAGACCCATCGCAGAAGTGGGCGCCGAGTTGGGCCTGGCTCCCGACGACGTGCATCCCTGGGGAACGAATCGCGCCAAGGTGTCACTCGACGCGCTCGGCAAGCAGGGCGACCGGCAGGGACGGCTCGTGCTCGTCTCCGCCATCAACCCCACGCCTCCTGGCGAGGGGAAGACCACCATGTCCGTGGCCCTGGCCATGGGCCTGCGCCGTCGCGGACGCAAGGCCGTCGCCGCGCTGCGAGAGCCGTCCCTCGGTCCCGTCTTCGGCGTGAAGGGCGGAGGCACCGGCGGCGGACAGTCCAGCCTGGAGCCCGCGGCGGACATCAACCTGCACTTCACCGGTGACCTGCACGCGATTACCAGCGCCAACAACCTGCTCGCCGCGCTGGTCGACAACGCCGTGTATTACGGCCAGCCCGTGGCCATCGACTCCACGCGGGTGCGGTGGCGGCGCGCGATGGACATGAACGACCGGTTCCTGCGCAACGTCATCATCGGCCTGGGCGGCAAGGCTCACGGCGTCCCGCGAGAGGCCGCGTTCGACATCACCGCCGCCAGCGAGGTGATGGCCATCCTCGCGCTGTCGGAGAACCTCAAGGATTTGGAGGAGCGGCTGGGCCGCGTCGTGGTGGGCCACTCGCCGGACGGCAAGCCCGTGCGCGCGCGCGATGTGGACGCGGCGGCGGCCATGGTGGCGGTGCTGAAGGACGCGCTGATGCCCAACCTGGTGCAGACGCGCGAGGGAGGCCCCGCGCTGGTGCACGCCGGCCCCTTCGGCAACATCGCCCACGGCTGCAGCTCCGTGGTGGGTACGCGGATGGGCCTGGCCTACGCGGACGAGGTCGTGACGGAGGCGGGCTTCGGCTTCGATTTGGGCGCGGAGAAGTTCCTCGACATCAAGTGCCGCAACACCGGCCTGTGGCCTCGGGGCGTCGTGCTGGTGGTGACGCTGCGCGCGCTGAAGTACCACGGAGGCGCACCGCTCGCGCGCGTGGCCGAGCCGGACAGCGCCGCCCTGGCGCGCGGCTTCGCGCATCTGGAGAAGCACCTGGAATCGGTGCGCGCCTTCGGCCTGCCGGCCGTGCTGTGCGTCAACCGCTTCCCGCAGGACACGGAGTCGGAGCTCGACGAACTGCGCGCCTTCGGCAAGGAGCGCGGCGTGGAGATGGCCGTGTGCGAGGGCTTCACGCGCGGCGGCGAGGGCGCGCTGGAGCTGGCGGACCGGGTGCTCGCGATGCTGGACGCGACGGATGCGGCGCCGCCCACTCCGCGCTTCCTCTACGAGTTGAAGCAGTCGCCCGAGGAGAAGGTCCGCGCCATTGCCCGCACGGTGTACGGCGCGGAGGACGTGGCCTTCACGGCGTCGGCGCGCAAGGATTTGGAGATGGTGCGCGAGCTGGGAGGCTCGGAGCTGCCGGTGTGCATGGCGAAGACGCACCTGTCGCTGTCGGATGACGCGACGAAGCAGGGCCGGCCTCGTGGCTTCACGCTCACGGTGCGCGAGGTGCGCCTGTCCGCGGGCGCGGGCTTCATGGTGGCGCTCACGGGCGACATCCTCACCATGCCGGGCCTGCCTCGCGAGCCGGCGGCGAAGCGCATCACCGTCCACGACGACGGCCGCATCACCGGGTTGATGCAGGGCGAGTAGCCGTCGCCCGGTGCATCGACGAGCACGGGCGGCCCGGACGTCGGGCCGCTCTTGCGCTCACACGCGGAACGACGTGGACAGCTCCTGGAGCCGGCCGAGCGTGGCGTTGATCTGCGTCACCGCTTCCTCGGCCGTCATGGTGGAGGTCACCACGTCCGCCATCATCGAGGACAGTTGCGTCATCACCTCGGTCATCTGCGCGATGCCCGCGTTCTGCTGGGTGACGGAGGCGACAATCTGGCGCGCGGCCTGACTGCTCTCCTGCACCACCGTGGTGATTTCCTTCAGCGAGTCGGCCGAGGCCAGCACCTGCTCGATGTTCTCCTCCATCTTCTCGCTGTCGCCCTCCGCGATGGAGGTCGTCTGGCGGATGGCCTGATTGATTTCGAGCAGAATCTTGCCGATGCGCTGCGTGCTCTGGAGGGACTGGCCGCTGAGCGCGCGCATCTCCCGCGCCACCACCGCGAAGCCCCGGCCCTCCTCGCCCGCGCGCGCGGCTTCAATCGCCGCGTTGAGCGCCAGCACGTTGGACTGGTCCGCCAGGTCCTTCACGCTGCTGATGATTTCCCCGGCGTGCACGGCCTGGTCGCTCAGGTGCGCGATGCTGCCCACGAGCGTGCCCACTCGCTGACGAATCTGCTGCATGCCCTCCGCGCTCTGCTCAATCGACTGCTGACCGGACGAGCTGAACGCGTCCGCCTGCGCCGCCACCTTCAGCACCATCTCCGCGCGGCTGGCCGCCATGCTGGAGGTCTGCGCGATTTCGGCGATGGTGGTGCTCGCCTCGGTGAGGCTGCGGGACTGGTTGGTGAGGAAGTTCACCTGGTCCTGGCTCGCCTGCGTCAGTTGCGCGGCCGCCGAGGACAGCTCCATCACCACGGACCGCAGCGTGGCGGGCACCTCGCGCAGCCGGTTGACCATCACCTGGAGGCTGCGGCCCAGGTCACCCACTTCGTCCTGCCCGGCCGTGTCGATGGGCTGCGTCAAATCCCCCTCTTGGGCGATTTTCTGCGCCACCGCCGACAGCCGCGCCATGGGCACCGCCACTTCCCGGTGCAGCCAGAAGGACAGCGCCACCATCAGCGCCAGACACACCAGCGACAGCGCCCCCACCAGCCACGAGGCCCCACCCGCCAGCACCACCGTGAAGATGACCGCCAGGAACACCGCGGCGACAGCCGGAGACAGCATCACTTTCTGCTTCAGCTTCAAACGCACCGAGCCCCCTCCCTCTCCGCGACCACGGAGCCCTCCGGCGTCATGCCGCCGTCCCACCCGGCCAGGCTCCGGCAGTTGAAGCGCGGCTCCCTGGGGAGCCTGCTGCGCCAGCTCATGTCGCCATCCTTCCGAGGGGCCCCGAGGACCCCCTGAAGCTCGGACGGACCGGTGATCCGCCGAAGCGCAGGATAGCCAACTGAACACTTGCTGCTAAGCCTCCCCCCGAAGGTCATCCCACAGTGTCACCCGAGGGGTTTCCACCAGTCTGGGTGGAAATAGACCCCTGCACTGGAAGGATCATCCCAGGGAGTCGAGGCGGCGGCAGCCATCAACGCGGAGGACGAAGTCGGCGCCGAAGGCACCGGCGGGGGTGAGGGCGCCGGGAGAGGGCTGGGCGAGCAGCTCTTCCACGGCGTGGATGGAGGCGCGGGCGGTGAAGGCGTAGCCCTCTGGCACTTCCAGCCAGGCCTGGGCGGAGCGGCCATCCGGGGCGCGGGCCTGGGCCCAGACCTGGGAGCGGCTGGACAGGCGCATGTCGGCGTCGGGGCCCTTCACGCGGGACTCGACGAGCTTCATCAATCCGTCGCGCACGAGGCCGACCTTCAGGACCTGGCTGAGCACGGGATAGGTCCACCGCAGGGCGCGAGCGGAGGACGAGGGGAAGGCCATGTACGTGGTGATGTTGGGGATGCCGGTGGTGCGGTACGCGGTGGAGAGGTCGCCCCAGGGGATGGGCATCACGGTGCGCTCGCGGTCGATGAAGCGCTGGCGGCGGGCGCCCTGGCCCATGGGGAAGGGTTGGAGGACGCCGTCGCGGCGGACCTTGCCGCCCTCGGGGAGTTGGAGGAGGGCGGACTTGGTGGTGCCGGCGCTGGCCTGGGAGCCGGCGCAGATGGCGATGTCGAGCTCTGTGGCGCCGGGGACCTGTTCGGCGACGTAGCGGGCGAGGCAGTCGGTGGGGACGACGTCGAAGCCGACGCCGGACATCAGAGACACGCCGCGCTCCCTGGCTTCGGCGTCATGGCGGAAGGAGCCCTCGAAGACGGGAATCTCGCCGGTGATGTCCAGGTAGTGGGTGCGCGAGGCGAGGCAGGCCTGGCGCATGGGCTCGCTGGTGTGGACGAAGGGGCCGGCGGCGTGGAGCACCAGGGGCAGGCCCTCCATCGCGGCGGCGAGCTGGCGTGCGTCGTCCAGCGCGGCGGGACGGACCTCCAGGCCGAGCGCGTCGGCCAGCGGGGTCAGCTTCTCGCGGGAGCGGCCGGACAGCACGGGCCGGTGGCCCCGACGCACGGCCTCCTCGGCGATGAGGCGGCCGGTGTATCCAGAGGCGCCATACAGCAGCCAGCGGGGGGTCGAGCTCGAAGTCGTCGTCACGGCCGGCCACGCTACCAGGAGCACCGGGCGCGGGATGGCCCGGGTTCGGACTGTGCTCGCTATCTGTCAGCGACCGTGCGCGAGCCGCCCTGCCCTCACCGGGCCAATGCGACTTCGGACCGGTGATTCACGTGCGCGTCCTCGACGCAGACGAGCAGCGCGCGCAGGGCCGAGGGTGACGGCGCCGTCAGGAGTGCCTCGCGCAGCCGCGCGTTGCGCAACAGCGCACCGATGCGCGCGAGCACATTGAGATGCAGGCCCGCCGTATCCGGCGGCGACACCATGCCCACGAAGACGTGCACGCGCCCTCCGTCGGCCTCGCCGAAATCCACGCCCTGGGAATGGACTCCCACGCAGGTGACGATGCGCGACACGCCGGCGAGCCGACAGTGCGGCACCGCCACGCCCCCCACCATCGCCGTCGAACCCAGCTGCTCACGCGCCAGCAGATGCGCCGCCAACTCCTTCGGCGACACCCGCGCCCGAGCCGACATCATCCCCGCCAGCTCGTGCACCACCCCCACCCGCTCGCGCGCCTCCAACGACAGGCGGACAGCTTCTACGTCCAGGAAATCAGTCCACCTCAGCATGCCTCACCTCCTCGGGCGCCCGGCTGCCTCCCGAGTCGGCGCAGAGATGTGTCCACCGCCGCGATTCCGCATCCCTCCGCTGTCTTTCTTCGAGCCCACTACACACTTCTCTCCGGTTTTTCGGGCTCAGTCGTTTCGACCCCGCCCCTCTCGGCTTCTCAACCTCGTCGAAGGCGAGCCCACGGACCGTCGCGTCATCGAGCGAGAACGTCGAGCGCCCCGGGACACGCCCTCCGGAGCGGCCCGGTCCACGCCTCGTCGCCCTTGGACCGGCTCCGCCAGATGCTCCGTGCCCGACATCCGCCTCGCCCTCCAGGGCGGCCCATCCGCGCACGGCACTCAGCGAGAGAGAGACATCTCGTTGCGAAGCGGCAGGCACGCCTCCTCCGCGCGAACGAGCAGCGCGCGCATCACTCCAGCCGACGGCGCGGCCATCAACTCCGCGCGCAATTCGGGGTCATGCAGCAGCGTCGCGATGCGCGAGAGCACATTGAGATGCAGCCCCGCCGTGTCCGGCGGCGACACCATGCCCACGTAGATGCGCACCAGCCCATCCTCGGGCGCGCCGAACGCCAGCCCACCCCGGTGGATGCCCAAACAGGTGACGATGCGCTCCACGCCGGCATGGCGACAGTGCGGCACCGCCACGCCTCCCTCCATGACCGTCGACCCCAGCTGCTCTCGCGCCAGCAGGTGCACCGCGAGCTCTCGCTGCGACACCCCGGCCCGGGCCGACATCAGCCCCGCCAGCTCGTGCAACACCGCCCCCCTGTCTCTCGCCACGAGCGACGGGCGGATGGCCTCCACGTCCAGGAACTCGGTCCACCTCAACATGCCTTCCTCCCAGGGCGGCACATCACCACCCGCACGGCGGAGCACCGAGGCTCCGCCACGAACTCGCCCGACTCGAGGACCCTCAAATCGCCGCCGCCACACGCTCGCGCCCGGACAGGACGATGCACGCGGCCAGCACCCGCGCCGTGAAGGCATCCCGCTCGTCGTCGTCGAACGCCCGTGCGAGCAGCTCGGGGTCGTCATCCAGGAACAGCGTGGAGCCCAGCCGGTCATACACGTGCTCCAGCAGGCCTCGGCAGCACGAGCACCGCCGAGCACCATCCAATGCATGTTCCGCACGCACTCGCGCCTCCACCAGCCGCTCCACGCCCAGCAGACGCACCGCCTTGAACGGTGCCTCACCGAGCGACGGACCGACCTCCGGCGTGGCCCGCGAGTGGAACAACGGCAGTGACTTCACGAATCGGGGCAGCCACATGGGTCCTCCGTGCCGGGCCTTCATGACCCGCGCACGCCCCTCCCCATCGCATCCGCCGTGCCGACCACCCTCGCGCCAGACGCTCGGAATCCGGAGCCTTTTTCCAAGGGTCCCCGCCGTCACCGTGCAGACCGCAACCTGGAGCCCCGCGCGGCACGGCACGTTGCGATGTTCCCGCGTGTCCCGGGCCGCGCTCGCCCGCCTGCCCGCCCACCCGGTGTGGCAGCATGCGCGCCCCATGAAGCCCCTCTCCTCCGCACTCCTCTTCTGCGCGCTGCTCTGCGCCTGTGACGACTCCGACCCGGGCTCCCCGGACTCGGGCACCCAGGTGGAGCGCGGCCCTCGCGCGATTCCTCTCGAAGGCGACCCCAATGGCCTGTTCTGGGACGCCACCACGCAGACGCTCTACATCGCCGACGACCAGAACCACCGGCTCCTCAAGTACCGCGATGGAGAAGGCGTCTCGGTGGCGGCCACGCTCCCGGACGCGCCCGCCAACAGCCCCAACCTGGGCGAGGTCGTCCGGCTCCAGGACGGCACCCTCGTCACCGTGCGCTTCGGATTCGGCAACGCGGGCGCGGTGTTGTTCGTGCGTCCGGATGGCACCCCGGGCACCGTGCCGGGACTCCCCGTCAACCGCCGCCGCATCGGCCTCACGGTGACGAAGGACGGGCGGCTGCTCGACAGCTACTTCGTGCGCAACAACAACGTGAACGTGGGCTCGGTGGCGCACGTCACGCTGGAGGGCACCGAGACGGAGCTGGTGGGCGCGCTCCAGAAGCCCGTGGGTGTGCTGGCCGTGGAAGACACGCTCTACATCGCCGACCAGATCGCCGGGAAGGTGTACCGCTCCCCGCTGTCCAACCCGTCGTCGCTCACGACGCTCGCCACCATCGCCGAGCCGGACCTGTTGGCCCTGGGGCCTGGGGGCTCGCTGCTCACCGGCACGCGCCAGGGCACGGTGCTGCGCATCTCCACCACGGACGGCTCGACGTCCGCGCTGGCCACGGGCTTCCAGCAGGTGCGCGGGCTCGCGTACGACGCCGTCAACCGCCGGCTCTTCGCCGCGGACCACGACGACGACGAGACCAACGGCACCACGCACTTCCTCCAAATCATCCCGGTCGACTGATGCGACACACTCCGTGGTTTTTGCTCTGGGCCCTGGCCTCCGCGCCGGCGCTCGCGGACGAGGCGTGGCTGAAGCCGACGCTCGTGGGGGAGCTGGACTACCGCCAGCACGCCTCGGACGTGGAGGGCTTCGACGGCTTCACCCTCGCGCGCCTGCGGCTGGGCGCGGAGGCCCGTCCCCTCCCCTGGCTGGTGGCGCGCGGCGTGGCGGAGTGGGCCCAGGAGAAGCCCGCCCTCATCGACGCCTTCGTCGCGGTGACGGTGCTGCGCGACGTGCGCCTGTCGCTCGGCTACACGAAGACGCCGCTGTTCCCCAGCGCGCACGACGAGAACCTGCAGGCCCGCGCCATCCCCGAGCTGTCGGGCCTGGCGCAGTCCTTCTGGCCCCGAAGAGACCTGGGACTCGAGGCCCGGTGGTCACCGATGAACCTGCCCGTGGAGACCTGGGTGCGCGTGGGCAACGGCTCGCGCAGCCCCCTGGGCAATGACAACCAACTGCCCGCGCTGGATGCCCGGGTCGATGGCCGGTGGGGCCGCTCGGCGGGCGTGCCGGAGTCCTTCTGGGGCGTGCGCGTGGGCGCGGGGGCGCATGTGGAGAGCGCCTATGACCGCGCGGGCATCGGCGGCATCGGCCCGCAGGGCTTCGTCTACTACCGGCCGCCTCCCGTGAGTGGGACGCGCACCGTGACGGAGGCGCACGCGCGCCTGGACGTGGGGCCGGTGCGAGTGGCCGCGGAGGCCGCCGCCGCATGGGAGCGGCGCTCGCGCGACACGGATGGAAACCCGGAGACGCCGCGCGAAGCCCTGCCCGAACTCAAGAGCCAGGGCGCCTCGCTGGAGGTGTCCTGGGTGGCCTGGGGCAAGCCTCGCGACGACGGACCTTCCTGGCCCCGAGCGAACGAGGACTCCGCCCAGGCACTCCAGGCGCTGCGCGAGGGGCATCTCCCCCTGGGTGCGCTGGAAGTGGCCGCGCGCGTCGAGCGACTGTGGCTGGGCCGTGGTGCCTCCGACGTGCAATCCGGTGGCGGGACGAGCGGCGCCCTCGCCGTGCGCTGGTGGACCACGTCCTTCCTGGGGGTCGGCGTCGCGGGATACGTCCAGCGCTACGACACGGCGCCGCTCGAGGAGCCGGACCGACGCACCTCCTGGCTGGTGCTGGCGCGCACGACGGTGAACTTCAACTAGCGCAGCGCGCGGCCGTGGAGCCGGGCCTGCTCCTGACAGGTGCCCTGGCACTCGGGGAAGAGCAACAGGAAGCGGGCCTGCTCACGGCAGCGCGGCACCAACCCCGTGTGCATGGGGGTCGAGCAGAGGCGCTGGAAGCCCGCCCACGCATCGTCGAACACGGCGGCGCGCGCGTCGGGCTCCAGGGACAGCACCGCGCGGCGCTCCGAGGCCAACCAGCCGACCATGGCCGCCAGGGCGCCTCCCAGCGCGAGCACCCAGAGCAGGTCCTTCCACCACGGACGCGCCAGGGTGGCGGGCTCGCGCTCGACAGCGGAGTCAGGGGAGGACGACACGACGGACAGGTGCGGATTGGGACGCATGACGGCGACTCCAGGGGCAAGCCCCGTGCCGCGCGTCGTCGTCGGTCCTCCGAGGGGCCGTGTCCCTCGAAGTCCCGTGGCCGTTGCATTCGGCAAGCGTGCGCGTGGGAGGCCGTGCATCGCGCAAGGCCTCCACCGTCGAGTCCGCGACGGAGTGCTCAGCGCACGGCGTTGCGCAGCACGGGGGCGAGCTCCTGGCGGCAGGCCTCGTCACACTCCGGGAAGCGCTGGATGAACTCCGCCTGCTTCTGGCAGCGCCGGAGGAGGCGGGGGCCGGCGTCGCCCAGGCACATGAGGTCGAAGCTGTCGCGCGTCTCCTCGAAGAGGGCCTCGCGCTGGGCGGGGGACATGGCGTTGATGGCGCGGTTCTCTCCGCCCTGGAGATAGGCCCACACGCCGGCAAGCACCAACAGCACGATGCCCAGTGTCACTCCCTGGCGGACGCGCTTCTCGTTGCGGGTGGGGGGCCTGTCTCGGGTGAAGATGTTGTCGTCGCCACCCTCGTTGTTCCCATTCAAACCCATAGGCCCCTGTTCCACCGCAATCCGGGGACCAACGCCAGCATTGGTTGCAGGGGGTGTGTTGCAGCCTGCACGAAAGGGCGGGGCGCGGGTTGCGAACCGCACGGCGGGAGCGAGTCGGGCGCCGTGGAAGTCCCCGTGAGGACTCACGTCGTGCAGGTCGCACGGCCGGGCTCGGGTGATGCAATTAGACTCCACGCATGGATGCACGGCTGGAGCAGGCCCCCGTTTCCGGGGAGCGCCCGATGCGGGTGCTGGTGGTGGATGACGAGCGCAACATCCGGCACACCTTGAGGGTGTGTCTGGAGGGGTTCGGCTGCGAGGTGCGGGAGGCGGCCACTCCGGAGGCGGCGCTGGCCGCGCTCGCCCAGGGGCCGGCCGACCTGGCCTTCGTCGACCTGCGGCTGGGCACCTCGAGCGGATTGGATTTGCTGCCCCGATTGCTCGCCGAGTCACCCAACCTGGACGTGGTGCTCATCACCGCGTACGCGACGTTCGACACGGCGGTGGAGGCGGTGCGGAGGGGCGCGCGCGACTACCTGCCCAAGCCCTTCACGCCGGCGCAGATTCGGCATGTGCTGGACCGCTCGCGCGAGCACCGGGCGCTGTCGTCGCAGTTGGAGAGCCTGGAGGGGCAGCTGGCGCAGGCGGTGCCGGAAGCGACGCTGGAGACGACGTCGCCGGTGATGCATGCGGCGATTGGACTGGTCTCCCGCGCGGCGACGTCCGACGCGGCGGTGCTGCTGCGGGGAGAGAGCGGCACGGGCAAGGGCGTGCTCGCGAGGGCGCTGCATTCGATGAGTGCCCGGCGGCGGCGGCCCTTCGTCACGGTGAATTGTCCGACGCTGTCGGAACAGCTCCTGGCGAGTGAGTTGTTCGGCCACGTGCGCGGGGCATTCACGGGGGCTGTGAAAGACCAGCCGGGGCGGGTGGAGCAGGCGGAAGGGGGCACGCTGTTCCTGGATGAAATCGCGGAGATGAGCCCCGCGCTCCAGGCGCAGTTGTTGCGGTTCCTCCAGGAGAAGCAGTTCGAGCGACTGGGCGAGGGCCGCACGCGCAAGGCGGACGTTCGCGTGGTGGCGGCGACGAATCGCGACTTGGAGAAGGACGTAGCGGAGGGACGGTTCCGCGAGGACCTGCTCTACCGGCTCAACGTCATCGAGGTGAAGCTGCCATCGCTGCGGGAGCGGCCGGAGGACCTGTTGCCGCTGGCGAGGCGGTTCGTGGCGTTCTTCGCGAAGGCGGCGCAGCGGCCGACGACGCCGGAGTTGTCGCCCGCGACGGAGAAGATGCTGCTGGCGTATCCGTGGCCGGGCAACGTGCGCGAGCTGCGCAACGCGGTGGAGCGAGCGCTCATCGTATGGCCGGCGGGTGTGCTGGAGCCGCAGGCGTTTCCGGAGCGAATCGCCGCGGCGGCGGGTTCGGTGGTGACGCTGGGCGGGCCGCACACGTTGGAGGAAGTGGAGCGCGAGCACACCCTGCGCGTGATGACCTCCGCGCCGACGTTGGACGAGGCGGCGAAGGTACTCGGCATCGACGCGTCCACGCTGTGGCGCAAGCGCAAGAAGTACGAATCCGGCGGAAAGGGCGAGGGCTGAGCCGGCGAGGCCGTCCCTAGACTTCCGTGAACTTCATGCCGGTGGTGTCCCCTTGCTCCAGGGCCTCGCGGATGCCCAGGGAGACAATCAGCGCCACGTTCCAGCCCCACGGGCGGAACACCCTCGTCGACCCCACCTGGGTCGGGTCGATGCGCAGTCCCCGAACGTTGCGGTACTCGCCTACCTTTTCGGGTTGCTCGTCCTCTGTCGTCCAGCGTTCGATGAAACGCGAGGCCTGGTCATCAATGCATCGGACAAGCCGGGTCGCCACGAGGATGTAGAACGGCTCGGCCTGTTCCCGCACCTCCACCGGAATGAGCTGCACGTCACCCGGGGCAAACGCTGAGAAGACCGCGGCCACCCCGGCATGAACCACGGGGATGCAGAGACCCGCGCGAGTGAAGCCGAGCGCTTTTCCCGGTGTCACCACGGGAACCCTCAAGCGCCCCGGGTCGGGCAAGGCGCGGCCATCCGTGAAGGCCCAGGGGTCATCCAGCTCCCTGCCGCCAGCGTCCGTGGGTGTTCCGAGAGCCCAACGCCCCGGCATGCTCATGTCTTCGGTGAGTTCGAAGTACCGCTCTGGCATGCCGACCATTGTGGCGTCACCTGGCACGAGTCACCAACCTGTTCAGCTCGGAGCCTTCCTTGGAAATCTCCCGCGCCAGTCGCTGGAGTTCCGCCGTCAAAGCCTGACGGCACTGCTGGATGCTTCGGCAGCTTCGCGTCGCGGTGAACAGCCGGTTCAAGACTTCCTCGTGGTACTCCTGCGGGTGCGGCCCTTTGTGCCCCTTGATGCGGACGATGTTCGCCGGGTCGTTCAGCGACATGCCCGCTTTATCGAAGAGGCTCTGGAACTGCGGCGACCAGGGCCCCCCTTGATTCGTGGACTCCCACCACTTGTCCGTGGCGATGTGGTGGTCATGCCCCTTGGCGTCCACCGGCGCGGCAGCTGTACCGCCTAACCCCTGGGCTGTCGTGGCGACCGCACCCGGCCCCACCGCCATGGTGACGGCTTCGCTCGTCACAGTCACCGCCTGCACCTCGCCCACGGCGGAGAGCACGAGCCCCGCCCGCGAGCCGGCATGCATGGAGGCCTGCGCCGAACCGGGAAGCATTGGCACCTGCCGCGCGAATCCCGCCGCCGTACTTCCGACGGCCACAGTGGCCAGCAGCGCGAAGGCCCTCGCCGCATTCCTCCCCATCACCTTGCCGTACCGCTCCCCTGCGTCGCGAAGCTCTCCAAAGGTGCGCGCTCGGTCCGCTGACTCCATCAGTTCGCGGAAGCCCGTCACCAGCCCCCAGAAAGTGTCCACGCCCAGGTACACCACCAGCGTCGCCGTCATCACCGCCGCGAGGCCCTTGCTCACCGGCTCGGGCACCGTCCACAAAATCAGGTACAGCGTCCCCGTCCACACCGCCGCCGCCAACATCGCCTGCGGGTCCGTCATCTCCTTGAAGGCTTCCAACATCTCTTCATTCACCGCGCCCTGCGCGAGTCCCATCGCCAGCGCGTAGCGCCCCTCCCCGTTGACCGTGGGGCCCTCCGTCAACAAGCGCAGGCAATCTCCCTCACGCCCTGTTCGCTCGCACCAGAGGAGGTAGGCGCGCGTCAGCTCGACATCCGCCTCCGACGGCTTCACCTCCAGTTGCTGCCCTCGCCCGAGCGGCGTGACACGATGGGTGCGCACATCGAAGAGAAACGCGCCCTCTCGCACGTCCATCTCGAACAGCCGCCGAGCTGCTTCACCCGGCTGCGCCGATGGTCTCTGGATTCGAGCCTGCTGGGCGAGGGCCGCCTTGAATTCGTCCTCCTCCAACTCCACGGGCTCCGCTTCATCGGCGCGTGGAGTAATGGAGAGAACCTCACCCTGACCTGTCTCCAGTCGCACCACTCTCCCGGTGGCACAGCCCATCAGCAGCAACAATGGCAACAGTGTCGCGACGAAGCGCAGATGCATGGTGACGTCCCCCAGCGAAGTCACCACACCACCACGGCTCCACTCATTGGGAGAAGAGCACTCCAGGTTGGCTTCGACCTGTCCGGCGCACAGCGGAGAGACGTGTCCCGCGTGAAACCACATGGGCTGCCCGCGCCCTCACTCAACGCGGCGTCGCCACACGAGGATGCGCGCTGATTCGGAAGCCCGCGGGCAATACACCGTTGGGAATCTCCGGAGACAGCGAGACGCCCTCGATGAGCTCATAGGTCAGCAGCCACCGGTCCGTCTGCTGCTCCCGGACCACGACGCGGGCTCGGACGTTGTAGAGCGCGATCTGCTCCTCGGTCGGCGGACGGAAGCCCGAAATCCAGAGCAGCACCTCCGTGTTCAACTGATGGTCGGGACTCCCGTTGCGCACCTGCACCCGGGCATCCTCGACCTGTCTGCCCGAGCCACGTCCCGGATACGGCCGCGTCGCCGCATCCACCACGGCGGGTCCCGTCCGCGCATCGATGACGAGGTCATCCTCCCCCGTGTCAGGCGCGCCGCCAGCACCCGGCTGCGGCACCGCGACCGTGTCCGGCCCCGTGCCTCCACGAGGTGCCTCGGGCCGCGACGCCGTCGTTCCGCCTCCAGGCCCCGGAGGATTCGGTGCCGTTGCGTCACCCGGTTGCGTGCCCGTGCCGCGAGCCGCCTGCTCACGGCGCTGGCGCTCCCGGTCCGATGCCGTGACGCCCCACTGCTGCGTGGTGTCCACCGGCGCTGACGGGTCCGTGCGCCGCACCTCCAACAGGTACGTGGCCAGGTCCAGCAGCCCTCCCGTCGCGGTGGGATTGCTCTGCGCCGCGAAGCGCTCCATGTCCGCGGCCGTCGCACCACTGGCGATGATGCGGTCGCCTATCGTGCGCATGTCCTCCGCCGTGAGCGGCCGGCCCGCGGGGATGCCCATGCGTCGCGACATGCGCGCGAAGGCCCGGAGACGCTCCTCGCCCACGCGCTCGGCCAGCTCAATCATCGCATCCGCCAACGCCGGGTCCGGCATCGAGCGCCCACTGCCGCCGCCACCTCCACCACCGCTTCCGGGCTGGCAAGCCACCTCGCTGGCGGCGACCTGCGTGGAGACGGTGATGGGGCGGAGGATGCCGCTCAGCCAGCCGGGCAACTGGGCGTTGGTGAACGTGACGACGCTGCTCGCCAATTGCGTGGGGAGGCGCCCGAGCCACGGTATCGCGGTGACATACGGCGCGGCCTTCGTCTGGAACCAGCAGGACGCCACCACCTCCGCGAGCAGCGCCTCGCCCACCGCCTGCGCGAGAATCCACAGACAGCCCCAGCCGGGCGGAGACAGACACTCGAGGAGCCGAAGCCCCCACCGCGCGTAGCTCACCAGCCGGCCGATGTCGGCCACCATGGTCTGGAACTCGTTGAGCTGGTCCAGCACGGTGATGACACCGTTGATGACCGACTCTCCGAGCAACTGCTCCAGGTTCTCCATCGCGGCCCGCTGGACCTGGTCCTTGATTTCGTTCATCCGACCCGCGAGCGCGTCCATCGCCTCCTCGGTGTCGACGCCCGTCCACTCCTGAATCTTGTCCTCCACGCCTCCGACGAGCGACTGGATGAGCTGGTCGAAGGTGCGGTCCACCAGGATGCGTCCCGCCACCTTCAAGAGCTGGAACGCGGCGTTGATGACAGCGCGAGTGAGGCCGTCGCCCGTCGCGCGGGTGGAGCGCGCACTGAGCGCGCCCTGGATGCGGTCTCTCAGCCACTCATAGGCGTTGGCGACCTTCTCGAAGAGCCAGCCGAAGTGGTAGCGGAAGAAGCCGAACGTGCGCGCACTCGCCCCCGTCCACATCTTCACGGCGCTGTTCGTGTTGCGCGACTCCAGCTCGACCGCGGACAGCGGCGTCGTCGTCCAGCCGTCGCGCAACAGTCGCTGGTGGGCACTCACCAGGTCCGTGGCGGCGTCGGCGTTCTGCTTGTCCGCGCGAGACACCTGCCGGTACTGCTGCGAGTAGCGCGTGAGCGCCTGCGTCCACTGCGGATACTGCGCGCGGAACGGGTCGAGCTGCGGCGGGCCTCGGCGCCGGATGGCTCGGCCAAAGTCCTTTCCGAACTTCTTCTTGAGCGCCTTGGGCGGAGCCCCGAGCACACGTGCGAGCCGGGCGGGACGCAGCTTGGGTTGTCGCCCAGGCGTCCTGCGCCGGATGGGGAACTGGAACAGCGGATCTCTCAGATGGGTGATGATCTGCGGCCCCAGCGCCTGGATGCTCCGGGGGAGCCGGGGATTGGTCGGGATGCTGTCCGGCACCCAGGCGTAGACCCACGAGCCCGGGTTGCCCTCGAACCTCACGCGCAGACGTCCTGGGACGGAGACGTAGCCCTGCTCCCGGAGGTAGCGCCGGACGGAGCGCTTCTCCAGGTCGAACTCCTTGATGATGAGGTCCTGGGACACCTGACTGGTGTTGCCGGGCTGGTACTCGGGGGGAATGGTGAGGTCCGCTTGAGCGAAGCGGTTGATGCTCGGGTTCCAGTTGGTCCCTGAGGGCTGCCGGTTGGCGTAGTCGTTGGTGTGGCCCGCCGCCGCGCGGAAGGCCTCCTCGTAGCGGGTGAGCTGGGGCTCGGGGTCCGCGCCGAAGGCGGGCTTCATCTCGCCGAGGGTGATTTGCGTCGGCGCCTGGTCGACGCGCGTGATGGCCCCGCCGCGCGTCCGAGGGCCCTGCGGCGCACTGCCCACGGCATGGTCATACCCGCCGGGAGCCACGAGGTCGCCGGGCGCACCCAACCACCTCGGGTCGTCGTGGGCGTTGAAGCGCACGGCCACGGTGTTGTTCCCGCCGGGCCCGGAGGCCCGGTAGAAGTCCGCCTCACCGCGCGTCCCCAGGCCGCCCGCGCCAGTGCCACGCTCGGGCACGGGCGCCTCGCCGAACACACCGGAGGCATTCGCCATGGCGGGGATGAGCCGTCGGTGCGCGGTGGTGCCCGTCTCGTGGGCGGGCTCCCAATACGGGACACGCTGGATGCGCTGGGGTGCGCCGCCCGCGCCCTCGCCGCCGAGTGCGCGCGGCTGCGTCTGCTGGAGCACGTGCGCCAGCTCGTGGGCGAGGATGAAGGACGGCTCCGCGCGCTGGCCCGCGCCCAACCAGACATGGCTTCCATAGGTGAAGGCGTAGGACTGGAGCGCCTCGTTGCGTCGGACCGACTCGCCATCGGCGTGGATGCGCACCGAGGACAGGTCATGCCCGAAGCGCTCCTCGAAGAAGCGCCGCACCCGCTGGGGCATGGGACTGCCGCCCAGGGTGAGGCCCGCCTCGTCGCCACCGGACGGCGCGGCACCCGCCGGGGGTGGAGCAGGAGGCGGAGGGAGCGCGCTGTCCGCAGGGGGCGTGCTCGGAGGAGCCAGCCCGTGCTCCCACTCGAGGGCTCCGCTCGCACGCTCGTCCGGTTCATTCGAGGGACCTTCGAGTGTCGCCTCCGGCGTGGCGGCAAGCGCGATGCCCGGAGCAGCCGCGACGCTGGCGGCAGGCGGGACAGGCGCGTTCGAGGGCGCGGAGGGAAGGGCCTCCGAGCCACCGGGCGATGCGCCGCGCAGGCCCAGGACCTCCATGGCGATGGCGTCGGCTTCGCGCTCGAAGGGGTCGTCTTCCGGGCCCACCGCCGCCTTGCGCTGGATGCCCCATCCCGTCGCGGTGGGCGGCCGTGACGGTGGGAAGAGAGGGATTGAGGCGAAGTCGAAGGTGGCGCCTCCACCCGACAGGGACAGCGCGTCAGCGTCCTGCTCCGTGGCGCCTCCGCCCGCGAGCGCACCGAGAAAGAGTTCTGACCGCGCGGAGGCCGGTTGGAAGTCGTGCGTATTCTGCGTGGAGCGCGCAGGTGCGGGGGGCGGACGGGATGGAGCTGGCGTCTGGAGCGCCTTCGCTTTCGCCTGGGCCATCGTGCGTCCCCCGCTTCGATGACAGCTTTCAACACCCCGCTCGCGCCGCAGCGACATAAGCTAGCGCAACCGTGGAGCGGGGTGCCAACCGCCAGCGCCCAGGGGGGCGTGACTGGCGCGGGCACATCCCACCCGTGAGGTCTGCCATGCCGACCCAGGTCCCAGAGCCCACCGCGTTCTTCCGCCCGCCACGCACTTCGCCGGAGCTCGCCATCCTGGAGGCCGCGCGCGCGCTGCGAGGCCGCTCGTCGGGCGAAATCACCGGTGTCCTCCTCACCGAGGACAACGAGGGCACGCCGAGTCCACAAGGCGCGCTGTCGGAAGTCGTGTTCGGCCCGGTGAGGGACTTCCGGTGCGCATGCGGGAAACTCGTAGGCCCGGAGCATGCGGGTGCGCGGTGTCCCCTCTGCCACGTCGAGTGCATTGCCTCCTCGGCGAGAGCGGAGCGGTGGGGACATGTCGCGGCCTCGGGGGGACTTGTCCACCGCGCGTTGGGGAGACTGGTGGCTCGATGTCTGGGCTGGACGGAAGAGCATGTGTGGCAGGTCGCCTTCTTCCAGGCCTGTGTCGAGGAGGGCGAAGTGGTTCCACTGATGCCGGGAGGTGACCCGCGCATGGCGGACAGCGGACCGGAGCAACTCCGCCGACTGCTCTCGGAGAAGGGCGTAGGCGCCGACTGGCCGGCGGAGCTGGCGGCCGCGGGCTTCACGCCGCGCGAGCTGATTCTGGACGAGGTCCCCGTGACGCCGCCCGCACAGCGTCCGTTGAACCGGATGCCCGGTGGTGCGCGGATGCCGGGCCTCGACAGTGTGCGCTATCAGGAGCTGTTGGCGTCCAATGGACGGCTGCGTGCGATGCGCGAGGCTGGCCGCGAGGATGTGTACTCGGACTTCGAGCACCTCGCGCTCCAGACCGCGTTCGATGCCCTGTGTGTGCAGCTCGGCGCGGAGCCTGGAGCGCCACCTGAGGAGCGCTCGGTCCGGCCGGGGATGACCTTCTCTCGCGAGGCACGGTATTGGCTGCGGGATGACCGGATGGACGTGGAGCTGTTCCCGCCGCCGCCGTTCGAGGGTGAAGCGGAGACGCAGAGGCCGACGGGCTGCGCGTTCCTCGGTCAGGATGCCGCGCTCGTGTGCTTCCCTTCGGTCGCGGTCATCCTTGGGCTCGACGATGGACAGGTGCGAGCGACGCACGAGCTTCCTTCACCGGTGCGGCTCGTCGCGGTGTCGCCGGAGGGTGCGCATGCGCTGTTCACCTTCGATGGTGAGCTGCATGTGTTGGATTTGCGCGACGGGACGTGGGTGACGGATGCGCCGGGCATGTCGCTCGCCGCGGCGGTGGAGCGCGCGGGGAGCGTCTATCTCGCGAATGCACGGGTGGACTCGACGGTGGAGCTGGTCGAGGTGCGCAAGTACCTCCAGCGGCAGGCCACGTCACCGGATGGAAGGCTGCTCTGGGCGGAGGACCGCTCGGGACGTGGCGGGGTGTACTCGGTGGACACGGGCCTGCGGTGGGTGGACCGAGGTGGCTGGCGGCTCGACACCCCCGTCCCGAAGCTGCAAGCGGATGGCACGGTGACACCGGCGCCCACGGAGGAGGACTTCACCGAGGACCTGGAGCACTTCGCCAAGGAGCACGGCGGCCGAACGGACTCCGCATTCACGTTGGGAGCGGATGGCCGGTGGCGCTTCCTGGACCTGGGGTTGCTCGTGGTGGATGGCGCACCCGTTCGCAGGCTCGCGTTCCAGGGCTCGGCGGGCGCCTTCGATATCACCGGCGAGCGACTGCTCATCGCCAGCGAGGACTCCCTGTTCCTGCTCGAAGTGGGACAGGAGCCACGCATCCTCCGGCGATTTCCGCTGTCCCCGGTGTAGCCCCGCACGGTTTCAAGCACTCGACGCCTTGTGCCCGGAGGGAGCGCTCCCCTGCCCACTCCCCCACGTGGGACATGGCGAGGGAGCTTGCGCGCCCATGCCTGTGATTGCCACGACCCGCATGCATGCGGACCGTTGTGCGGCGACCCCAACGACACAAGGAGCGCACCCGTGGACGTCATCGACCTCTTGATTCAACAGCACCGCGAAGTCGACGCCTTGTTCCAGGCATTCCGCCGCGCCCCGGACGACACGAGCCGGAAGGAGCTCTGCATCCAGCTCGCGGAGGCGCTGATGCTGCACACCACCATCGAGGAGCGCTGGGTCTATCCGAAGGCCACCCGCGTGGTGGGCGACGAGAAAATCGAGCACGCGGAAGAAGACCATCAGGAGATGACGAAGCTCCTGGGCGAAATCGTCCGGATGCGCGACGACATGAACGCCGTGAAGGCCCGGGTCGACTCACTCGAGCGAGTGGTGAAGCGCCACATCGCCGACGAGGAGCAGAACATCCTCCCGCAGGTCACCAAGAACGTCACCGAGAAGGAAATCGGAATGTCCTGCAAGGACCTCGTCCGCGAGGCCTCCAAGGTTCGCCGCGAGGAGATGAAGGACTGGGGCGAAGCCTCCGTGTGACGAAGTCCTCCTGGTGAACGAGCTCCCGTCCGTGCCTCCGACAAGGAGCACGGGCGGGAGTGTCACGTCGGCTCCACCGCCGCCGCCTGCTGCGGCAACGTGAACCAGAACGTGCTCCCTCGTCCCGGAGCGCTCACCACGCCCAGCTCTCCGCCGTGCGCCTGGACGATTTCCTTCGCGATGGACAACCCCAACCCCGCGCCACCCACCGGTGCCCCGGGCGCGCGGTAGAACTTCTCGAAGATGCGGCCCTGCTGCTCCGGTGCGATGCCCTCACCCGTATCCCGCACCTCGAAGCGCACGTGCGTCCCCTCACGAGCCACTCGCACCTCCACCTCGCCCCCCGCCGGCGTGTGTTTCACCCCGTTGCCCACCAGGTTCCCCAACACCAGGCCCAGCCGGTCCGGGTCCACGTCCACTGACTCCACCTCCAGCCCCACCTGCCTCGACAGTCGCACCCCGCGCTCCGCCGCCGCCGAGCGCTGTGAGTCCAGCGCCGCCTCCACCAGCTCCTCCGCCGGCACCCGCCGCACCTCCAGCCGGAGCTGCCCCGCCTGGATGCGAGACAAGTCCAACAGGTCATCGACGATGCCCTGCAAACGCTCGCAATCCTCGCGCGCCGCGAACAGCAGGTCCGCCTGCTTCTCCGTCACCGCGCCCACCATGCCCTCCGCCACCAGGTGCACCGCCATGCGCAGCGACGTCAGCGGCGTGCGGAACTCATGCGCCACCGTGGCCACCAGGTCGTTCTTCAGCTCGTCGAAGCGACGCAGCCGCGTCACGTCCTGGAGAATCACCGTGGCGCCCACCACCTCGCCCGTCTCCCCGTACACCGGACTCCCACGAGGCAGGAGCCATCGGTCTCCATCCGCCAGCTCCACCCTCACCGCCTCCTCGTAGCCGCGAGGCTGATACGCGCCCTTGCCGCCCAGCACATGGCCGCGCACCCGCTCCAGCACCTCGCGCGCCTCCGGCACCACGCGGCCCAGCACGTCCCCTCCCCCCTCCAGCGACAGCTTCAGCACGTCCTCCGCCGAGCGGTTGACGTTGAGCAACACCCCATCCGAGCCGAACACCACCACCGGGTCCGGCAGGCTGTCGATGGCCGCCTGCGAGGCGGACTGCGCCTGGAGCAGCTCGCCCAGGCTGCTCTGGCGATACTGCTGGAGCGCCTCCGCCATCGAGTTGAAGTCCTGCCCGAGCTGCGCGATTTCGTCCGTCCCCTCCACCACCGCGCGCACCGCGTAGTCACCTCGGCCCAATCGCCGCACCGCCTGCGACAGCACCGACACGGGCCGCAGCGCGCGATGCGTGAGGGACGTGGAGGCGAACAACCCCACACCGAAGGCCGCCAGCACCGCCAGCACCATCAGCGTGTTCACCTGGTCGCTCTGTCGCCGCAGCTCCTCGCTCTTGTGCACCATCGCGTCCTGGTTGAGCGCCAGGATGGATGCCGCCGCCTCCTTCACCTCACGGAAGGCGGGCTCGATGCTTCGGAAGTACACCACCTTCCGCTCCGCCTCCGAGGACAACAGGAGGAATGCGTCATACGCCGTCTGATAGCGCATCCAACCCGCGCGCAGCCTGCGCGTGGCCTCGCCCTCGCCAGGCTCGGTGATGTTGCTTTCTTGAAGGCGCAGCTCCGACTCCAGCACCTGACGCTGCGCGGACTGCTGGGCCTCACCCCGCTCCAGCTCCCCAGCGACGATGAACAGGGCGGCGCTGTCCATCCGCTCCAACTGCTCGGTCATCCGCTGGGTCGCGAGGACGCTGCGGTAGTTGTCCTGGAGGATGCGCTGTCCGGAGCGCCCCAGCCGGGCCAACGTGACGACGGCGACCACGCCCACCAGGGCCAGGGCCAGGGCCAGGGGAGCCTGGGCCAGCAGCAACCTCAGCCTCAGCGTCATGAACGCTTCTCCTCGGGCGCGGGGTCGAAGGCCACGACATGGATGTCGAAGCCCTCGCCTTCGCGCAGCAGCCGCACGTCCGCCGCGCGCCCCAAGGCCCGCCTCCACCAGGGCTGATGCGAGCGGCCCACCATGATGTGGCCCACACCGTGCGAGCGCGCGAAGTCGAGAATCGCCTCCACCGGGTCCTTCGAGCGCAGCCGCACGACCTCCGCGCCCAGCTCCTTCGCCTTCTCGATGTTGGCCAGCAGGTGCCGCTGCGCCTCCGCGTCGATGAGGTGCGGGGCCTCGCGCGGCGTCTCCACGTACACCACGAACCAGTCCGTGTTCAGCCGCCCCGCCATGCGCGAGCCTCGCCGCAGCAGGGTGGCCGCGCGCGGCGGGTAGCTCGACAGCGCCACCAGCACCCGGCCCCAGGACGCGCCCTTCTGCTGTCCCTCGTCTCCCGCGCGCGACGGCAGCCCGGCGGTGGCGCGGTCCAGGCTCTCCGCCACCTCTCGCAGCGCCAGCTCGCGCAGCGTGGACAGGTTCTCCCCCTTGAAGAAGCTCTCCAGGGCACGTGGCACCTTGTCCTCCGCGTAGATCTTCCCCGCCTTCAGCCGCTCGTGGAGGTCCTCCACCGCCAGGTCCAGGTTCACCACCTGGTCGGCGCCCTTCAGGAAGCTGTCGGGGAGCGTCTCGCGCACGATGACGCCGGTGGTGCGCTCCACCAGGTCATTGAGGCTCTCCAGGTGCTGCACGTTGAAGGCGCCGATGACGTTGATGCCCGCGTCGAGCAGCTCCTGCACGTCCTGGTAGCGCTTGCGGTGTCGACACACCGGCAGGTTGGTGTGGGCCAGCTCATCCACCACCGCGACCTGGGGCCTGCGCGCCAGCACCGCGTCCAGGTCCATCTCCTCCACCGTGACGTCGCGGTAGGTGTGCTCCTTGCGTGGCACCACCTCCAGCCCCTCCACCAGGGCCTCCGTCTCCTTGCGACCGTGGGTCTCCACGAAGCCGAGCACCACGTCCACGCCCCGGCGCTTGAGGGCGTGCGCCTCCTCCAGCATGCGGTACGTCTTCCCCACGCCAGCCGCGAAGCCGATGTAGAGCTTGAGCCGACCGCGCCGGCCCCGCTCCACCAGCTCCAGGAAGTCCTCCGCACGCGAACGTCGCGTCATCGTCACCCTCGGGCCTCCACAGCGGAGGCGCGAGCGACAATGCCCGCGCCTCCACACGAATGCATGCGCGGAATGCGCCCCGTCACGGCGTCCCGGTCGACGGAGCCGTCGGAACCGCCGCGCCCATCGGCTGTGAAGGCTCCGAGGCGAGCCGACCGAACTGCCGGTCCAGTGCCAGGTTCAGCAGCAGCACGTTGACGCGCGGCTCGCCCAGCACGCCGAGCGTCCGTCCCTCGACGTGCGAGTTCACCACCGCGAGCACGCGCTCCGGCGCCACGCCTCGCGCCTTCGCCACGCGCGGCGCCTGCCAGCGCACCGCCTCCGGCGACAGGTGCGGGTCCAGGCCGGACGCCGACGTGGTGACCAGCTCACCGGGCACCAGCCCTGGCGTGTCCGGGTTCTCCTGGCGCAGGCGTTCGACCTCCGCCGTCACCCGGTCCCGGAGCTTCTGGGACGTCGGCCCCAGATTGCTGCCCGAGGACGCCGCCGCGTCGTAGCCCGCCCCCGCCGCCGACGGGCGCGGCTGGAAGTAGCCGCCTCGGGTGAAGCCCTGACCAATCAACGCGCTGCCCACCACGCGGCCCTGCTCGTCCTTCACGAGCGAGCCCTGGGCCTGGGAGGGGAACAACAGCTGCGCCACGCCGGTGACGGCGAGCGGATACAGCACACCCGTGAGCACCAGGGTGACGACACAGGCGCGCAGGGCGGTGACAAGAGTGGAGACCATGATGAGGAGCCCTTTCACTTTCAGGACAGGCCCACGGCCGTGAGCAACACGTCCAGGGCCTTGATGCCGACAAAGGGAACGATGACGCCGCCGACTCCGTAGACGAGCAGGCTGCGCCGCAGCAGGGCCGCCGCGCCCAGCGGGCGGTAACGCACACCGCGCAGCGCCAGGGGAATCAGCGCGATGATGATGAGCGCGTTGAAGATGACCGCCGCCAGAATCGCGCTGTACGGCGACGACAAGCCCATCACGTTGAGCGGAGCAATCTGGGGAAACACCCCCATGAACAGCGCCGGGAGGATGGCGAAGTACTTCGCCACATCGTTGGCGATGGAGAACGTCGTCAGCGTCCCGCGCGTCATCAGGAGCTGCTTGCCCACCTCCACCACCTCCAACAGCTTGGTGGGGTTCGAGTCGAGGTCCACCATGTTCCCCGCCTCCTTCGCCGCCTGCGTGCCGGTGTTCATCGCCACGCCGACGTCGGCCTGGGCGAGCGCGGGCGCGTCGTTGGTGCCGTCACCCGTCATCGCCACCAGCTTGCCCTTGCCCTGCTCGGTGCGGATGAGCGCCAGCTTCGCCTCGGGCGTCGCCTCCGCGAGGAAGTCATCCACGCCCGCCTCACGAGCAATCGCCGCGGCGGTGCGCGGGTTGTCGCCGGTAATCATCACCGTGCGGATGCCCATGGCCCGGAAGCGGTCGAAGCGCTCCTTGATGCCGCCCTTCACCACGTCCTTCAGGTGGATGATGCCGAGCAGCCGCGAGCCATCCGCCACCGCCAGCGGCGTGCCGCCCGCGTCACCAATGCGGCCCGCCGCCACGGTCAGCTCCGCCGGCACCGCGCCGCCCTGGGCCTGCACGTGCTTGACGATGGCATCCACCGCGCCCTTGCGGATGCTACGCGGGTGCGGGTCCACCAGGTCGCACCCGCTCATGCGCGTCTGCGCGGTGAACGGGACGAACGTCGCGTGGTGCGCCAGCAGCTCGCGCGGACGCATCTTGTACGTGTCCTTCACCAGCGTGACGATGGAGCGCCCCTCGGGCGTCTCGTCCGCCAGGCTCGCCAGCTGCCCCGCCTCCGCCAGGTCCTCCATGCGGACACCCGGCATGGGCAGCAACTCCGTGGCCATGCGGTTGCCCAGCGTAATCGTGCCCGTCTTGTCGAGCAGCAGTGTGTCCACGTCCCCCGCCGCCTCCACGGCGCGTCCGCTCATGGCCAGCACGTTCTTGCGCAAGAGCCGGTCCATGCCCGCGATGCCGATGGCGCTCAACAGGCCGCCAATCGTCGTGGGGATGAGACACACCAGCAGCGCGACGACGGCGGTACCCGACAGCGGCACACCGGAGTAGAGCGCCAGCGGCACCAGCGACACACACGCCAGCAGGAACACCACCGTCAGGCCCACCAGCAGGATGTGCAGCGCTATCTCGTTCGGCGTCTTCTGCCGGGCCGCGCCCTCCACCAGCCCAATCATCCGGTCCAGGAAGGACTCACCCGGGTTGACGGCGATGCGCACGACAATCCGGTCCGACAGCACCTTGGTGCCACCCGTCACCGCCGAGCGGTCTCCACCGGACTCGCGAATCACCGGCGCGGACTCGCCGGTAATCGCGGACTCGTCCACGCTGGCGATGCCCTCCACCACTTCACCGTCACCCGGGATGAGGTCACCCGCTTCGCAGACGACGAGGTCGCCCTTGCGCAGGTTCGGCGCGGGCACACGCTCCTCGCGCCCGTCCACCAGTCGCCGCGCGGTGGTGTCCTTGCGCATCTTTCGCAGCGCGCCGGCCTGGGCCTTGCCGCGCCCTTCCGCCACGGCCTCCGCGAAGTTCGCGAACAACACGGTGAACCACAGCCACACCGCCACCCAGACGGTGAACCACAAGGGCGCGCCGTCGGTGCGCGGGGAGACCAGGTCCTTCACCACCAGCACCGTGGTGAGCAGGCTGCCCGCCCACACCACGAACATGACGGGGTTGCGCGCCACGTCACGCGGGTGGAGCTTCTTCAGGCTGTCCAGCAGCGCGGGTTTGAGGAGAGACACGTCGAACAGCGACGCCGGCTTCGAGGATGCGGAGCTCATGGCTCAGTAGACCTTTCCGGCCCCGGCGAGGAAGTGCTCGACGATGGGGCTCAGGGAGAGCGCGGGGAAGAAGGTGAGCGCACCGACGATGACCACGATGCTCACCAGCAGGCCGGTGAACAGGGCGCCATTCGTCGGGAAGGTGCCCGGACCCGCCGGCACCACCTTCTTGCCCACCATGGAGCCGGCGATGGCCAGCGCGGGGACAATCATCAGGAAGCGCCCGCCGAGCATGGCCAGCCCCAGGGAGATGTTCCAGAAGGGCGTGTTGGCGTTGAGGCCCGCGAACGCGCTGCCGTTGTTCGCCGTGGCGCTGGTGAACGCGTAGAGGATTTCCGTCAGGCCGTGCGGCCCCGCGTTGTTCAGCGAGGACACGCCCTGCGGAATCACCGCCGCCACCGCGGACATCCCCAGGATGAACAGCGGGAAGATGAGCACGTAGAGCATCGCGAGCTTCATCTCCTTCGCTTCAATCTTCTTGCCCAGGTACTCGGGCGTGCGGCCCACCATCAGGCCGGCGATGAAGACGGACAGCACCACCATGATGAGGATGCCGTAGAGGCCCGCCCCCACTCCGCCAAAGATGACCTCGCCCAGCTGCATGTTGACCAGCGGCACCAGACCGCCCAGCGGGTTGAAGCTGTCGTGCATGGAGTTGACCGCGCCGCACGACGCATCCGTGGTGACGGTGGCGAAGAGAGCGGACGCGGTGATGCCGTAGCGCACCTCCTTGCCCTCCAGGTTGCCCACCTGCGCCACCTGCGCGGAGGCCACGGCGGCGTTGGGTTGGGACTCGGCGGCGTACGCGGCGGTGACACCCGCGAAGAAGAGGACGGACATGGCCGCGAAGAGGGCCCAGCCCTGCTTCGTGTCCCCCGTCATCTTCCCGTACGTGTACGTGAGCGCGGAGGGGATACAGAAGATGAGCAGCATCTGCACCAGGTTGGTGAGCGGCGTCGGGTTCTCGAAGGGGTGCGCGCTGTTGGCGTTGAAGAAGCCACCGCCGTTGGTGCCCAGCATCTTGATGACCTCCTGCGAGGCCACCGGACCCATGGCGAGCGTCTGCTTCGCGCCCTCCAGCGTCGTCAGCTCGTGGTAGGGCGCGAAGTTCTGCAACATGCCCTGTGAGACGAAGAACAAGGCCACGACGAAGCACAGCGGCAGCAGCACGTAGAGCGTGCCGCGCACCACATCCACCCAGAAGTTGCCCAGCGTCTTCGCGCCCTCGGGCCCCGGGCGGCGCGTGAAGCCGCGCGCCAGCGCCAGCGCCACGCCGAGCCCCGCCGCCGCGGAGACGAAGTTCTGCCACGCCAGCCCCACCATCTGCGTGAGGTAGCTCATGGTGGACTCACCGGCGTACGACTGCCAGTTGGTGTTCGCGACGAAGCTGGCCGCCGTGTTGAACGACAGCTCCGGTCCCACCGCGCCCAGGCCTTGCGGGTTGAGCGGCAGCACGTGCTGCGCGCGCTGGAGCCCGTAGAGGATGAGCATGCCGACGACGCTGAAGGCCAGGAGCGCGCCGCAGTACTCCACCCACGTCTGCTCGCGCCGCGCGCTGGCGCCCGTCAGGCGCAAGAGGACGCGCTCCACGGGGCCGAGCACGCGCGGCAACGGCTGCGTCTGCCCTTCGAAGACACGGAAGAGATAGGTGCCCAGCGGCTTCGTCAGCGCGAGCAGGAGGGCGAAGAACAACACAATCTGCAACCAACCAATGAGGGTCATGGCGGAGTCCCTAGAAGCGCTCGGGACGGAGCAGGGCGTAGACGAGGTAGGCGGTGAGCAGCACGGCGAGCACGGCGCCAGCGGCGTATTCGAAAGTCATCGGGAGGACCTCACAGGCGCTCGCAGCCGTGGGAGTAGCCCCACGCGAGCGCGAAGAAACCAAGGGTGACGAGGATGAGGACGACGTCCATGGACGGACTCCAGGTTCAGAACCAGGCGGTGGCTCCGAGGACGACGAGCGTCTCGGAGTCCTTGGGAATGGGGGTGCCTGCGTCGGTGGTGGCGCGGCTGGCGAAGACGTCCGCCGTCGAGCGGTCATGCCGCGCCTCCAGCTTGAGCGTGAGCTGCTCGGCGGGCTTCACCTCCAGGGTGAGCGTGCCCCCCGACAGCGTCTGCTCCACGCCCGTCATGAGCCCGTCGGCGTCGCGATACGCTTCCACGCGCGCGGCCAACGCCACGGGCTCGGTGAGCTGGACGCGGGCGTTGAGTCCCGCCGCGTACCAGACCGCGCGGTCCGCGCCGGGAATCCGCTGGGTACCGGCGTCCACGGTGGCCGCGAGCTTGAACGACTCCGTCACCGCGTACGTCGCCACCGCGTCCGCGAAGAGCCTCAGGCCGTCGCTGCCCTCGGTGCCTTCGTTTCCGATGAAGGTGTTGAAGGACGCGGACAGGCGCTCGCCCGCGTAGGCCACCTGGGTGCCCAGCGCGAGACCCCGGTTGTTGTCACCGAGGGTCTGCCAGCCATTGAGGAGCTGGAGCTGCACGCTCCACGCGTCATCCAGCGCGTACGTGCCCTTGAGGCCCGTCTGGTAGTAGGGCGACAGCTCGCCCATCCACGAGCGCGTGTACGTCCAGTTGAGCTGCGACTGGAAGGACTCCAGACCGATGTGGCTCGGGTAGAGCCCGGCCTCCAACGTCAGCGGGCCGGTGGCGAAGGACAGCGAGGCCTGCTGCACGTAGCGCCACAAGTCGGGCCCGGAGGCGACGCCCTCGGGTTCGGCCGCATGGACGACCTCCGCTCCCGTGCCGAAGCCGAGGAGCACCTTGAAGCCCACCGGCGCCGGGGCCACGCTCACGCCGATGGAGGCCAGGTTGATGGCCACTTCGCTGTCGCGCTTCGCGGACGTGCCGGTGCCTGGGATGAAGTTCGCCGCGTTCGCGGGCCGGTTGAAGTTGTGACCGAAGTACACGTCGACGCCTCCCTCGGGCTTCAGGCGGGAGAAGAAGCCAGGGGCCTCCGCTTCGGCCTGGGTATCCGTGGGTCCTTGAAGTGGTGGCGAGGAGGCGTCGGCCTGCTGGAGCAGCAGGGAGAGCAGCAATGGAGGCGTGGTGAGAGGCCACATAGGTGTGCCCCCCCCTTGAGCACCGCCCGTACCAACCCCGTCCCCCGAGGACCCTAGGTGTTCCGAGGGGTTGCGGACATGCCCCGTGGGGCAGGATTGCAACCTGCACGACAGGTCTCCAGGCATCGTGCAGGTTGAGGCCGCGCGGGTGGGGACAAGGCCGGGCGCACTGACACCTGGAAGCACCGCGCGTTTCGCACGAAGCCGGGGAAGACTTCTCGCATCCCGCCTGATGTACGGCGCGACGATGACGGCGCGGATTGTTCCAAGGGGTCGCGCTTACTGGGAGTCGTGCCTTTCGTGGAGGCGGCACGAGGGCTTCACCGTGGACTCACGCCGTGAGCAGCCCCTGCTGCTCATCGTCGCGAACTTCAGGCGCTGAGCATGCGCGGGAGTCCTCCGCTCACTCCCGGATGACCCGTGCGTAGGCGGCAAGCGCCTCACGCAGCGGCGCCCCCTCGGCTCCGTCCCGAAATTCAATCCGGAGCCCCTGGGAGCTGAACCTCGCGGCGGCAAGGAGGACGGGCGCGAACTCCCGCGTGCGCGGTCCCGTGACGGTGGCCCGGATGGGAACCTCCGCGCCTCGGGTCACCTCGAGCCTCCAGAATCCATCTTCCCCAGAGGCCTTGAAGTACTCCAACTGGGAAGCCAGACGGGAGTGGGCACACCGGATGAAGAGGTCCGTCGAGGCATAGGGGATGGTCAGCCACGTCAGGTGGGGCAGGGCCGTCAGCGCATTGGCCAGGCCGCTCTCAAATGAGCTCTTCAACTCCAGCCGCCTCACGGAGCTGTTCGCGGACAGCAAGCTCACCAGCTCGCCTGGAACATTCAGCAGCCTCGTTACACGGCGCAACGCGGGGTGCCGGAGCATGCGCCCCCACTGTGCGACGTCATTGCCGTCGCTGTGGTGCTCCGGATTCCAGTGGAGTTCCTCCACCGTGTTCCAGCCGGGCTCCGGCTTGGGAAAGGACTTGGGGAAGTGGTCCCCCTTTATCGGGCGGACCGCGACGGGAAAGCCCCGCTCGAAGCGGGTGTAGCCTCGCTCGACGTAAGGTCCCAACGGCGCCTGCCACCGCTCCCGGTTCGCCACGAGCAGTCGAGCGATGCGCTCCTCATCCGGCGCCTTCGCATACTGGAGCATGATGAACTCCCCCAGTGGGTCGCCCTGCTCGAGCAACTGGTCGGCCAACACCTGCCGGGCGGAGTCATCCTCCGGCGTCTCATAGACGCGGGCGAACAGCGCCTCCCGAGTCGCCGCGTCGAGGCGTGCACGCTCCACCCGCTCCTCGATGACCTCCTTCAGCGCGTCACACCGCGCCAGGGTCTCCGCATCGAGCACGGGAGGAACCCAACGAGCGCCCAGCCGGAAGACGAGGTCGAACCGCTCGACCTCCTCTCCTTGCGTTGAAGGGAGTCGGGCCTTCAGCTCGCGCAGGGGCTCCACGTCATAGGGCGCCCCCACGTACATGAAGAGGCTGCAGAGCATCTTCAGCTCGCTTGGAGTCTCGGCTCCCGGAAGACGGACGAGGGTGAGCAGGAGCGGAATGATGCGCGGGTCCGCGGGCCACCATCGTCGCAGCCGGTCGAGGTCCGTGGAGAACGCACAGCGCGAAAGACTCGCCGCGCGTTCCCGCAGCCATCCCAGCGCTCGGGGAAGGTCCGTGGGATGCCTGCGGACCTCCTCGAGGACCCAGCGGACGGGCACCTCGAAGAAGGGAAGCCCCGTGGCGAGGTGGTCCGAGAGCCGCTGGATGAGCGCGATGACGGGCTCGGCTCGGCACTCCTTCCACGCCTCCAACAGGAACGTGAGGGCCGCATCGTCCTCCCGCCGAGCGAGCGCCTCCTCCGTGCGGCCCAGCAACTCCTTCAGCAGGTGGCTCACCCGGACAGGATAGCCGAGGCCACCGCAACCCAGCGTCGATTCAGGCTCAATCCATACTTAAGTATCTGCTTGACCATCCAGCGACCCTCGCCAATACTCAAGTCCATGCTTAACCATGGCGCCGTCGACCGTATCTTCCATGCCCTGGGCGATTCCAATCGGCGCGCCATCGTCGAGCGGCTGAGTCGGGGAACCATGTCGGTCAGCGACCTGGCGAAGCCGCTCGACATCACGCTCGCCGCCGTCGTGCAGCACCTCCAGGTGCTCGAGGAGAGCGGGCTGGTGCGCACCGAGAAAATCGGACGCGTCCGCTCGTGTCAGCTCGAGCCTGGTGGACTGCGCGTGGCCGAGGACTGGCTGTCGAACCGACGCGGACTCTGGGAGCGCCGCTTCGACCGACTCGGCGAGCTGCTCGATGGGCCCGAGCGCCCGAACCCCACCCCTCGAAAGAAGGCCAAGACATGAAGACCCCTCCCGTCGTGCATGGCTCGTTCACCATCGAGCGCACCTACAAGGCGTCACCCGCTCGCGTCTTCGCCGCATGGTCGGACGTGGAGACGAAGGCGCAGTGGTTCATCGGTCCGCCGGACCGCTGGACGCTCGTGAAGCGCGAGCTGGATTTCCGCGTGGGCGGCCAGGAGCTGCTGCATGGGCAGTTCGGCGGCAAGCACTCCACCGTCTTCACCGCGCGCTATCACGACATCATCCCGAACGAGCGGATGGTCTACGCCTACGACATGAGCGTGGGCGACAAGCACCTCTCCGTGTCCCTGGCCACGGTGGAGCTCCACGCCACGAAGACCGGGGGGACGCGGATGGTCTTCACCGAGCAGGCCGCGTTCCTCGACGGGGAAGACGGCACCCGCTCTCGCGAGGAGGGCACGGCGGCGCACTTCGACCGGCTGGCGCTCATCCTGGAGTCCTCGCGCGACATCATCTCGTCCCGGCTCATCGATGCGCCCCGTGAGCAGGTCTATGCGGCGTTCAGCGACCCGGAGCAGCTGACGCTGTGGTGGGGGCCGCAAGGCTCGACGAACACTTTCGAGCAGTTCGAGCTGCGCCCCGGCGGCAAGTGGCGCTTCACGATGCAGAGCGCGGAGGGCGCGCGCTACGCGATGGACAAGGAGTTCATCGAGGTGGTGCCGGCCGAGCGCATCGTCATCCAGCACCACCAGCAGACGCATCACTTCGAGATGCGGATGGACTTCGCGGACGAAGGGGCGCGGACGCGGCTCACGTGGCGCATGCGGTTCGAGTCGAAGGACGAGGTCGAGAAGGTGCGCGGGTTCGTGGAGGCCGCGAACGAGCAGAACTTCGACCGGCTCGCGGCCCACCTCGCCTCGCGGGTCAGAGCCGCGCGGCCATGATTCGAGCCCACAGCTCCTCGTCGAAGTCGGACAGCGTCTCCGCCGAGCGAGTCCCCGCCTGAGCACCCAGCCGCGTCACCACGAGGCCCAGTGAGCGGCTGACGTAGACCTTCTGGTCGTCCTTGCCCAGTCCGGCGAAGACGTCCTGCGGTGCGCTGGGAATGAGCGGGCCGTCGATGCGCGCGCTCAGCGGCGGTATCAGGGTGAAGGCCTTGCCATTGAGCCAGAACAGGTGGCCATAGGCGGGGTTGAGCGTCTGCGAGGAATTGGTCGCGGTGTTGAGGTACGCCGAGGAGACGACCCGGGTTCCCGCCCACGCGCCGTCCGCGAGCAGCAGCAGGCCGAAGCGCGCCAGGTCTCGCGCGCTCATCGTCAGGCCCCACAGGGGCAGGCCCTTGCTGTCGGTATCGGAGCGCTGCTCCCACTGGCTGCGCGTCGCGCCCAGCGTGTTGAACAACCAGGCGTGGGAGAGCGCGTCGATGCCCAGGCCCGTGCGCCGCTCCAGAATCATGCGCAGCCGGTGATAGGCGTCGTTGTTGTACAGCCACGTCGTTCCGGGGGCCGCCTGAAGTCCGAGTGACGTGTTCAGGCCGCTGGTCATCGTCAGCAGGTGGCGCACGGTGATGCGGGCCTCGGCCAGCGCGCCCGTGTTGGACCAGCCGGCGCCGAGAATGGGAGTGACGCGCTCGTCGAGCGAGAGCACTTGCTTGTCCACCGCGATGCCGACGAGCACGGAGACGACGCTCTTCTGCGCGGAGGCGATGTCGCGCATGAAGTTCGAGTTCGCCAGCCAGTAGCGCTCGGCGAGCAGCTTCCCGTCCTGGAGGATGACGATGGCCCGGGTGTCGCGGGAGCCCGCGAAGTCGAGCGCGGCGTTGAGCTTCGCCACGTCCCAGCCCGCGCTGGCTGGACTCACCGTGGGCCAGCTCGCGTCATCCGTGGGGAAGACGAGGGGGGCGATCAGACCGTGTGGGACGTCCCGGGGGGACGCCACGGTGGCTTCGGGTTGAGAGGTGGGCGTCTCGGTGGCCCCTTCCTCAGGAGCAGGAGGAGCACAGGCGAGGACGGCACAGACGAGAGCGAGGAACAGGGCGCGCAGGGGCATGGGAGTAGCAACACGCGTCAGCTCCGGAAGTTGCGGAAGGTGGCGGGGATGCGGCGAACGTGGGTTTATTTCGGCATGTCCTCGCCCTCCCCCGCCGAGTCCTACCTGCTGGACTTCCATCGTCGCCTCGCCGGGGTGACTTCGCGTGAGTTCGGAGGTGCTCCGGTGCTGCGCGACGGTGAGGTGTTCCCGTCCACCTATGCGCTCCTGGAGGCGGCGGTGCCGAAGGAGGACGGGCCCCGGGTGGTGCTCGACCTGGCGTGTGGTGATGGGTATCTGCTGGAGCTGCTCGCGCGGAGGAACCAGCCCGGGCTCGCGCTGGTGGGGCTCGACATGAGTGAGCACGAGCTCGCGGTGGCGCGGGCGCGGCTGAACGGCGCGGCGACGTTGCATCAGGGGCGAGCGCAGTCACTGCCGCTCGCGGAGGCGAGTGTCGACGTGGTGCTGAGCCACCTGGCGCTGATGTTGATGGACGACGTGGAGACGGTGCTCACGGAGATGCAGCGGGTGCTGAAGCCGACGGGGCGGGTGTCCGTCGTTGTCGGTGGCGACCTGGTGCGAGGCGAGGCGTTCGAGGTGTATCTGGGGTTGCTCAAGCCCATGCTGGCCGCGGAGGCGCGGGTCCCCGTTCCGCTGGGGGATGCGCGAGTGCGCTCCGTGGAAGGACTGACGGGGCTGTTCGGCGGCTTCACGCACGTGGACATCCGCCGGCTCGAGGTCCAGGGCGATGCGACTCCGGAGCACGCGTGGGAGTCGCTCAGCACGACCTATGACGCGGACCGGCTCTCCACGGCGGCGCGAGCCTCGCTCAAGCACGCCTTTGTCCAGGCCGTGGAGCCCTTGCGTCGCACCGACGGCACCATCCCCATGCGGTGGGGCATGCGGCAGGTGACGGCCACGGGGCGGCGTCGCACGGAGTGAGCCGCGCGCAGATGCCGCGTTCACGACATGGCTTCACCGGACGGTGTGGGCTTGCGTCCCGCTCGCGCCGTCGCCCGTGGCCGTGAGCGTCAGCGCTCCTGCCTGTGTCGCGCGGAAGTAGAACGTCGCCTCCTGCTGCGGCCCTTCCAGCGCCAGTGCCCAGCCCGTTCCCGAAGTGGCCAGGGCCTGGGTGCAAGTCGCGTCGGAGTAGAGCACCGCTCCCGGCGCCGCCGTGCCCGCCACCTCCAGCACCAGTGACGGCGCCGTCAGCGCGGACAGGTTCCCCAGCGTGTCCTGACTCTGAACCACCAACTCCTCCGAGCACTGCCCCACTCCTGTCTCCCGGTCAGGTGTGAGGAAATCCAGGCGAGACGCCGTCCCTGCCACCACGTCCACGTCGAACGTCACATCGGGCTCGGTCTCGCGCGCGTACCCCGGCCCGCTGACGTGGTTCTGGCTGATGAGGTTGGCACCTCCCAGGTCGGAGATGCCCGCCTGATAGGGATAGCCGTTCGTCACCACCGGCCCATCATGCGTCACCGTGTTCCGCGTCACCCGGAGCCGCGTCGACACAGACAAGGGTCCACCGTCCTCCTCCGCCTGGGACAGGTTGATGCCGACGTCGTTGTCCACCAGCGTGTTCTCGAAGATGACGACGTCCTCACACAGCGCCATGTCGTAGTAGGCCCCGCCCGCGACGAGGATGCCCGAGCCCGTCGTCTCTCCTCCCGAGTACGCATTCCCCGTCACCCGGTTCCCCGTCGCCCGCCCCGTCGCACCATCGCTGAACTGGATTCCATTTCTCGCGATGAAGGGCACCGGTCCCCCGCCCTCCACCTGGTTGTCCTCCACGTTCAGCTCCACTCGCCCCGTGCCGGAGATGCCCGCCTTCTGGTAGCGCGCCACCCGGTTGCGCAGCACCTCCACCCTCGTCACCGTCTCGGCGTCACGCGCGTTCCGCACCTCGATGGCCACGCCCTCCTGGCAGCCGCCCTCGCCCTCCTTCTGGTTCACGTCGAGCACCTCGCTGTCGACGATGGAGCCACTCGCCCCTTCGAACAGGATGCCCCGCAGCCGCGCGGCGCCACCGTCACACGCCAGCTCCGACAGGCCTCGCGCCGCCACCGTCACGGCTCGCACGTGCGCCGTCGTTCCCAGGCTGCTCAACACCGCACCTCGGAAGCGCCGTCCCCGCGGGTCCACCGCCGTGAGCACATGCCCCGCTCCATCGAACGTGTATCCATCGGGAATCCACACCGTCTGCTCCGTGGTGCAGTCCGCCGCCAGCGTCACCCTCGAGTCCTCCAGCGTCGCGGCGCACGGCGGGAACTCGCCGCACAGCAAGTCCCCCCACTCCACCGTGAACTCCCGCGTCGCGCTCAGGCCCGAAAGGTTCGTGACGGTCAGCGTGATGGTCGGAGGCGTGTCCACGGGAATACAGGACAGCACCACCCAGTCCACCGAACCCGAGTCCCTCTCGCGCACCGCGTTCCCCAGCAGGCCCGTGTTCGTCGTCCACGCGAAGGTCAGCGGCTCCCCCTGAGGGTCCGCCGCCATCGCCGTCAGTCGCACCGGCCTCCCCGCCGACACGTCCGTCTCCGACTGCGAGGCGTCGATGATGCTCGGCGGCAGCGGGTTCGTCACACACAAGTCCAACGAGCGCTCACGATGCGCCCCGAAGCCATCACTCGCTCGCAACGTCAGCCGACAGTTGTCACACGCGGCCTGAGGCGCGGCGCTCGGCGTGAAGCGAGTCGCCGCCGCCGCCGCGTTCTCAAAAGTCCCTTCACACGTCGCGGTCCAGGCGAAGGTCAGGGCGTCTCCGTCGTCATCCACGCCCACCGCCTGGAGCGTCACCGGAAGCCCCACGCGCGCCTGGGACACGGGCTGGGCCCCCAGCTCCGTCAGGACAGGCGCGTGATTGAGCGAGGCCGTGTGCACCAGGTCCCCGCCGCCCGCCAGCTCCACGTCCACCGAGAAGCGCAGCGTGCTCACCGCGCCTCGCGCGCTCGTCACCGCGAGCGTGAGGTTCACCGCGCCACGCCGCAGCGGCGCCGTCCACTCCGCGTCGACAGCCGTCGCATCATCGAAGGTGCCGGAGGTCGCACTCCACGCATACGTCAGCACCTCCGACGCATCGACGGCATGCGCCAGCGCACGGAGCTTCAGCGCGGCTCCTGGAGACACCGATGCCCGCGAGCCCACCACCGCATCGATGACGGGCGCCGTGAGGGGCGCCTCCGAGTCCGTCGCGCGAGGCACCAGCACGACGAGCGCGTCGTGGTGTTTCAACAACTCCACGCCCGGGACGTCCACCTGTCCCAGCACAGCGCCCGTCGCATCGAGCACCCGCGCCCCCACCGAGGTTCCCGCACCCGATGGCAGGCTCCGCAGCAGTCCCTGCCACAGCGGTGCCTCGGAGCTGCTCAGGGCCGCGGTCACGACAGCACCCCGAGCCGGCGTCGCGGACACCTCCACGCGAGACACGCTGTCGAGCGGCAGTGAGCGCGGCAGCACGGTGACCACCCGCAGCGATCCCGCGGGCTCCACCTGCACGCCCAGCGGCTCCTCCTGATGACACCCCGTGGCCAGCACCAGCGCGCTGGCAAGCAGGGCCAGTCGCATCGCGTTCGCTCGGTTCATGGTGACGTCCTCTCGGCGATGTCCGGTGTCTCACGATACCGGCAAGCGGCCATGCGCCCAAGCAACCGGCCGAGCCAACCCGGAGGCCCGCCTGCTCGCGCCGCCCCGCAAGGCAGCGCCGCGTCGAGCGGACGACATCGGGTGAGCAGCGCGGTTCGGAAGCGGGCAGTGCGTCAGGAGCGTCGGCGCGGCGTTGACGCACGGTGTTCTCCTGCCGCGTCGTGCGAGCCCCTGAATCACGTCGCCCACAGCCCTGGCCCATCCGCGTGGCCCACTGGGTCAACGTGCCACTGCTCGTCATCATGGCGGGCAGCGGACTGCAGATTCTCGCGGCCTATCCCATGCTCGGCACGCAGGGGCGGCCCTATGGCTGGTATCCCTTCCAGGGCACGCCACCTCCCGAGTGGGCCCGAATCGGTGACTGGCTCGCGGGTGCACGAGGCTGGCACTTCGCCTTCGGCGGGTTCCTCGCGCTCAACGGCTTCGTGTACCTGCTCTATCTGGCCCTCAGCGGCGAGTGGCGGCGGCGACTCTTCTTTCCGCGTCGCGACACGCGCAACGCCGTGAGCACGCTCGCGTTCTATCTGCGTCTGCGCAAACAGCCTCCCGACCAGGGGCTGTACAACGGCCTGCAACGGCTGGCGTACACCGGCGCGCTGATACTGGGCATCCTCGCCGTGCTCTCGGGGCTCGCGCTCTACAAGCCCGTGCAGCTCGGTGCGCTGGCCACGCTGCTCGGCGGCTATGACTCCGCGCGCGCCATCCATCTGCTCGTGCTCGCTTCGTTCGTGCTCTTCACGGTGGGGCACGTGGTCATGGTGTTGCTGCATCCGCGCTCGTTCGGGGAGATGGTGACGGGCGGGAGGAAGCCGGATGCCTAGGCTCCTCGTTCCGTCGCGACGTCCTCTGCTCCTCACGCGTCGCTCCGCCCTGCTCGGGGCGGCGGCGCTCACGACGTCCGCCTGTGACAGCGCGCGTCCTCGCGAGGGTTTCCTCGGGGCCATGGAGCGCGTCAATCAGCGGCTCCAGGGGGCTCTCTTCGACGAGGACAGGCTCGCGCCGGAGCTACCGCCCGAAGAGGCCACGCTGCCCGGTGACTTCCCCCAGTACTTCGTCTCCGAGTCCATGCCGCTCGTGCCTCAAGGCTGGGCGCTCAAGGTGGGTGGGCTCGTCGAGCGGCCCGCGCTGCTGTCACTCGAGGACCTGCGGCGGCTGCCGCGCACGGAGTACCGCATCCGGCACCACTGCGTGGAGGGCTGGAGCGCGGTGGCGTCGTGGCATGGGGTGCGCGTGAGTGACGTCGCCAGGTACGTGGGCGCGGACCCGAGGGCTGGCTACGTGGAGCTGCGCTCGTTCGATTCGGGTTACTGGTCCTCGTGGGACAGGCCGAGCGCCTTCCACGCGCAAACGATTCTCGCCTACGGGATGAACGGGCAGCCGCTGCCACCGGCGCACGGCGCGCCGCTGCGCCTCTACTCGGCGGTGAAGCTCGGCTACAAGATGGTGAAGTACCTCACCGAGGTGAACTTCCTCCCCGAGCCCACCGGCGGCTACTGGGAGGAGCGCGGCTACGAGTGGTACGCGGGCGTGTAGCCCCACTCCTTCAAGCGATGTCGGCCCCTCCTGCTATCCAGGCCGTCGCTTGCGGAGGCCTTCCTCGGCCATTACCCTGAACTGAGTAGAAACTGAGTATCAATGACCTCAGTCCACAGCATTCCCGAGAGAACGGAGCCCGTCGTGCCCCAGACCGAACGTCTCCAGGCGTCCCTGCCCGCCTTCTCGATGAGGGAGCTCACCCGTTTGAGCAAGGAGCTGGGCGTCGACAAGAGCACGGTGGTGCAGGAGGCCCTCTCCCTCTTCTCGAAGGCCGCCCTGGAGGCCAGGCAGGGGTCCCGGCTCGTGTTCCTCCCCTCGACACCCCAAGGCACCGTGCGGGAGTTCAGCACACCCCTGCTCACGCACATGGAACAGACCGCGCAGAAGGACCCCTCGGAGATCGTCCTCCCGGACGCGGACTTCGACCGGGTGGTGACCCGACTCGGGAAGCCCTCGAAACCCACGGCCGCGCTTCGCGCACTCGCTCGCAAGCGCCGCCGCCCCTAGCCCACGCTCGGGTCCTCCTCTTCGTGGGCTTGTCTGGGATTCATGCCACCACCCGCCTCGTCCGACCTCGTCCTCCCCGCTCCCATCACTCAAGCGGTGACCCGGAGCGACACGGGCAGTGGCTTCACGTGTGAGCACGAGGCCCTGAATCGCTTCTTCCGTGAGTCCGCCCGGCAGAACCAGGAGCGAGACATCAGTCGGACCTGGGTCCTTCGGCGCACCGCGTCCGACGACCCCGCGCTTCCGCTGGTCCTGGGCTACTACACGCTCTCGCTGACCACCCTCAAACGGGAGACGCTTCCGCCCGACCTGGGCAAACGACTGCCGCACTACCCGCTCCCGGCGGTCCTCATCGCGCGCCTCGCACGGGACTCTCGCGTGAGAGGCCGGGGCCATGGCGAAGACCTCCTCGGAGACGCCCACCTTCGCGCGCTCACCATCAACGCCCAGAGTGGCGCCGTGGCGGTCATCGTGGACGCCAAGGACGCCCACGCTCGCGACTTCTACAAGAGGTTCGGCTACGAGCCGCTGCTCGCCGAGAGCGAGCCTCCGACCTCGCCCTGGCCCCTGCGGCTCTTCCTGCCCATGGCCGAAATCCGCGCCGCGTATTCCGAGGCGTCCTGACACACCCGCGCGAGGGGGCCGAGCACAGGCCCCTCCCTCACGCCTTGCTGCCGGCGAAGCCTCCACCAAACGGAGACGGTCCGCGCTGACGCAGGGCCTCGCGCTCGGCCTTCAGCGCGGCCAGGGCCTCGTCGCGCGTGGCGTAGTGATTCACCGCCGCGCCGTTGATGGCCCCGCTGGTGAGCACGAACATCTGCGTCATGTCGTCCCCACCAAACCGGTACGAGCGATGCGTGAAACGCTCCAGCACCTCACGCCGCTCCTTGCCGAACACTCGCCCCGCCGTGAACTTCACCACCAACCCGTCCAGGTTGATGAGCAGGTCCACCTTGCCAGACCCCGCGTAGCGCGACAGGTGCACCTCCACCTCCCGCCGCCAACGCAGGACGTCCTCCTCATTCACCAGGACGCAGTCGGTGAAGTAGGCCGTCACGACGTCGTTCTGCGCGTCGTACTCGAAGGACATGTTCCAGGCCATCGTGCTGCCTCCTCGAAGCCGGAATCAGGCGGGCGCGGAGCCCGCCAGAAAGGCGGACAACACCGCCGCGGTCTCCTGGGGGCTCTCCACCTGCGGATAGTGTCCAGGGCCCGGAATGTGAGCCATGCGCGCGCGCTTGATGGGCTCCACCACCGCCTGCCGCAAGAAGGCCGGCGGCAGGAAGGCGTCGTCCGTCGACACCACCAACGTCGGCGCCGCGATTTTCGACAGCCGGTCCGCGAAGCCACCCTGCGTCCACGCGTCGAACGCCTGCTCAATCGACGCCGCGCTCACCGACCCCGAGTCCTTCAACAGCGACTCCAGCGACTCCGGCGACAGCTTCTTGCAGGCCAGGCCCAGAATCATCTTCTGCTTCTCGCGGTCTCCCGCCGACGTCCGGAACAACCCCGCGGCATCCGGCGGCAACGGCAGCCCCGACGCGGGCACCGAGTTGAGCAAGAGCAACGCCTCCACCCGCTCCGGCACGTGCGACGCAATCCACTGCGCCAACTGCCCACCCATGCTGTGCCCCACCACCGAGAAGCGCTGGGCACCCACCGCGTCCACCACCGCCAGCACGTCCTTCGCCAGCCCCTCCAACGAATGCCCACCCGCCGGCTTCCCCGACTGACCCGTGCCGCGCGCGTCCGGAACCACCAGCCGCAGCCCCGTCAGGTCCAGCCGCTCCACCATCGAGTCCCACACCGCACCCGACACCATCCACCCATGCACCAACACCACCGTGCGCGGTCCTTCGCCGATGACGCGATAGTGAAGCGAGGTCCCGTCAGATGCGGAAATCGTGCCCATGTCGTCTCCTCAGACGAAAAGGATAAAGCAGTATTGAAGAAATGTGCAGAAGCGAAAGCAAGCCATGACACTCAGGAGAGTTCCAGGGGGCGCATGTAGGCGTTCGCGGTGGGTATGAGTCGGGTTGGCGGGGAGCGGAGGTGGTGGGTTGTCTCACGGGCGGCGTTCCGCTCTGGCAGAGTCCGCCGCCTCATGGCGGACGAACGGGATGGGACGGGCGGCGCGCGGCACGAAGCTCGGCGCACGGTGCACTGCGAGGACGCGCTGACGTGGCTGGCGGCCCAGCCGGTGCTCGCGGGGTGCTCGGCGGTGGCGTCGCTGCCGGACGCGTCGGAGTTCCCCTCGCTGTCCCTGCCCGAGTGGAAGGCGTGGTTCATCCGCGCGGCGGCGCTGGTGATGACGCGCGTGCCCGACGACGGTGTCGCCATCTTCTACCAGACGGACGTGAAGGACGAAGGCCTCTGGGTCGACAAGGGCTACCTCGTCTCACGCGCCGCCGAGGAGACGGGCCTGGGCCTGCTCTGGCACAAGGTCGTCTGTCGCCGCGCCCCCGGGACGGTGACGTACGGCCGGCCCGCGTACTCCCACTTCCTGTGCTTCTCGCGCGGCGTGCGCCCGGACCTGGCGAAGTCCACCGCGGATGTCCTCGCGGACGCGGGCGAAGTCACCTGGACACGCGGCATGGGTGTCGACGCGTGCCAGCTCGCCTGCCGCTTCATCCTGGAGAACACGTCCACGCGCACCGTGGTGGACCCGTTCTGTGGCCACGGCACCGCGCTGGCCGTGGCCAACGCCATGGGCCTGGACGCGGTGGGCGTGGAGCTCAGTCGCAAGCGCGCGCGCAAGGCCCGCAACCTGCGCGCGGAGTGGCGCGAGGGGAAGCTCGTGCTGGTGGCGAGCGACTACCTCGCGCAGCCCTTGTCGTAGTCCACGGTCCGCGTCGCCCCTACTTCACCGAGGACGATGCCCGCACCGCGGAGGTGCCCACGTCGGAAGCCGCGAGGGCCGAGGGTGACGGCAGCGCCGCCAGCTCCCTCTCCACGGCGGGCTCCAGCTCCGCGAGGAACGCTCCGAAGAGGCGCTCCTCCAGGGCCAGCGCTTCCTCCAACGAAGCGCCCACGGCGGTGAGGCGCGCCACGCATGCGTCCTCGATGGTGCGGCGGTGGCTCTGCTCCTCGGTGACGACGCGCCCCAGCTCCTCACGGACGCTCGTGTTGCGCGAGGCCGCCTTGTAGAGCGGGTAGAGCACCATGGCGCGGCGCTCGATGGCCGTCGTGGTGAGCAGGTAGTGCAGGTACACGTCGGGCTGGCCGGTGTGCGCGGTGGCCCAGGTGGCCAGCTCGTGGTCCAGCCCCTGGAAGTAGCGGCCCGCCGCCTCCGGACAGAGGAAGGTGGTGATTTCACCCCCGGCCACCTCGGCAGACAGGCGCTTGAAGGCGAACGCGTGGCGCGTCTCGTCGGACAGATGTCCGAGCACTTCCAGCGAAGGATGACGGTCCGCCACCGTGCGCGAAATCTTCCGCGCCCCGATGAACTCCATGAGGGACAGGGTGTGCAGCCAGCGAGCCTCGAGCTCGGGAGCCTGGGCCAACTGACGAAGCACCGCCTGGATTCGGTCACGCATACCGCGCCTCTAGCGCGAGGACGGCCCGGGAGCGAGCACCAAGACGCCGCCCCCGCCAAGGCACCAATACGCGGCGCCCGTCATGCGGGCGCGGGCGCCTCCGAGCCCCAGAGTTCCTCCGCCACCGAGCGCGTCGTCGCGTGACTCACCGGCGCCACCCCTTCCAGGAAGCGGAACAGCTCCATCGCCACCGCGTGCGGCGCGTCCCACATGACGAAGTGCCCCGCATTCGGGACCTTCATCCACCGCGCACCGGGGATGTCCCACGCCAGTCGCTCGCCGTACTTCGCGGGCAGGATGCCGTCCTTCTCCCCCCACAACACCAGCACTGGCACGACCAGGTGCCCCAGCTTCGACGCCAGCTCCAGCGTCTGGTTGGTGTTCAGCGCCACCGCGTCGCGTGACAGCGACACCATCCCCACCTCCGTCGCGTACGGCGCCAGCAACCCCTCCAGCATTTCCGCGGTCTGCGGCGTCGCGAAGCCCTTGCGCTTGAGTGCCTGCGTCAAGAAGCGCGTCAGGCGCTCCGGCGTCAGCCTGCGCGCCATCGCGGGCGTGCCCAGCTGCGCCATCAACCCCTTGGGCCACGCGTCGTAACAGACGCTGTCCATCAGACACAGCCGCCCCACCCGCTGGGGAAAGCGCACCGCGAGCTGCTGCGCCACGCCGCCGCCCACGTCGTGCCCCACCACCGTCGCGTCCACCACGCCCAGGCGGTCCATCCACGCCTCCAGCGCCTCCGCCTGCCGCGATATCGAACGGTCGAACCTGTCGCGCCGGTCGGAGAACCCGTAGCCCAGCAGGTCCGGCGCCAGCACGCGGTACGACTCGGCCAGCCCCGGCGCAATCCCGCTCCACAGGTAGCCCCAGTTCGGAATGCCGTGCAGCAACACCACCGGCGGCCCCGAGCCCCAGTCCACGTAGCTCACGAACCGACTGCCCAGCTCCATCACCTCTTGTCGCCCCTGCCACTCGCGCCAGTTCATCGCAGCTCCTCCGCCGCCACCCAGTCCGGCACCAGCCGGGACGCTCCCGGCATCGGCTGACGCAGCATGTCCGGCACGTCCTGCACCAGCCGCGACAGGTTCAACAGCAAGGCCGGCGAGCGCCGCTCCAGCGCCTGCGTCACCTTCAGCACCGCCTCCGCGTTCTCCCCCAACGCCGACACCCGCTCGCGACTCAACGCCACCGGGTACGGCAGCGCCCGCGCCCGCCGTCGCGCGGACTCCAACAGTTGCTCCGATGCGCGCTGGAAGGCCTCGTCCTTCATGCGCGGCTTCAGCCGTCGCCACGCGGTCTCCAGATACGAGGGCCAGCAGCCCAGCGCGCGGTACTCACCCGGCACTCCCGGCGGCCCCACCGTCTTCACGATGTCCGCGAACAACGTCCGCAGCACAGCGTCGCCCGGCTTCTCCGCCACCCAGTCCATCGCCGCCATGCGCGAGGGGACGCCACGCTCCAGCCGCTCCGACGTCCCCAGGGCGCCCTGCTGTCCCACCGGCTGGCCCTCCAGCGCCATCCGCACCGCGGACACCATCAACATCACCCGAGGCTGCATCGTCTCGAACAGCTCCAGGGCTCCGCGCGCGTGGAAGCGCTGGCTGGGCCCCAGCTTCGTCGCGCCCCACGCGCCCAGCGCCTCCCACTGCACCGTCGAGTCCAGGACCTCCTGCCACAGGCCCAGCGCGGACTCCTCGAAGGCGCGCGTCTCCACGTTCGGCCCCAGCGCTTCCCACATCGCCACGAAGAAGCGCGGGTATGCGGCCCACGTGCGCAAGGACACGTCCACGCCCGTCACGCGCATCGTCCGCCGCAGCTCGTGGTAGACGCGCTCGACACCGCCCTCCGCCCCGTGCTCGCTCACCTGTCTCACCCTGGCCATACCGGCACCCCCGGCAACGGTGGGAACGGCGGGGCGCGGTGGACACCTCCCTCTGCGCACCCGGCCGCCTGGAAGGCCCCGCTCCCAGGGCAGTCGCCTCGCGGACATCACGTCGGCTCTCCACCACCTCGCCACCCTCCGGGGCGGTGTCGCCGGACACTAAAGAACACTCGCGGCCCCGGCGGTTTGACTCCGTCCTTGACGGCTCGCTTTGCTTCCGTTCGCGCGACGAAGGAGTCGTGCCTGCCTGGTTCGCGGGGGGCAACCAGCATGTGGCTTCGACACGTGTCGCATCGAAAGCCATTTCGAAGCAGCCCCCCAGGTGCGCGGCGAGAGGCGGACGCCCCGCGTGAGGCGTCTGGCCCCGCGCGCCACCACCACCACCGCAGCGAGGGACGCCAGCGGGCGCCCGGGGGAGAGACGACATGAGCAGCGACAACGACACCTGGGGACCCCGGCTGGTCAGCGTCCCCCTGGTCGGCGCGGTGAGCGATTACCTGCAGCGCATCCAGGACCTGGGCGCCGTGGAAGGCCCCGGTGGCGCGGTGGGACTCAACCCCGCGCTGGAGCCGGTGATGGAGGCGCTGCACCACCTGCTGGCCGGTGGAGAGGTGGAGGTCCGCGTCACGCGGCGCGGACACTCCCGGCTCGTCCAGGAGCTGCGTCAGCGCGTCGAGGACGCCACGCGCGAGGTGAACGAGCTCCAACGAGTGGCGGGCTGCACCCTGTCCACCACCGTATGAAGACACGCTTCGCCGGCGGCGCCGCCGTCACGGCCTCGTTCCGGCGCTGGACGCGTGCCCAGGACACCGCGGAGGTGCTCGCCGCCGCCGGCGTGGGGGCCTGGTGGGCGCTCACCACCGTCGTGCTGGCGGTGCTCGCCGCCGTCGCGTGGGCGCCGGGCGCGAGCACCCTCTTCGGCATCTCCTTCGTCGACGGGCTGCTGTGCGCGGCGCCCATGCTCGTCAGCGGCCTGCTCTTCTCCGCGGTCCACCGGAAGCGGCGCCATATCGAGACGTGGGGCTGGCTGTGGCTGCTGCTCGGCGTGACGTCGCTGCACTTCTTCCTCGCCGCGCTGATGGCGATGTCGGAGCTGCAGGGCGCCACCGTCATCACCTCCCTCTTCCTCTTCACCACCGCGTTCCACGGCCGGCTGCACCGCGTGACGCCCCGGCAGCCCTTCCTCGCCCTGGGCACGGCGCTGGCGCTGGTGGCCGCGCTGCCTTTGCTCGAGAGCCCAGAGCACCTGGTGTTGTTCGGCGTCATCGGCCCCGCCGCCCTCACCGCGGAGCTGTACCTGGGCACCTTCGCCGTGCAGCACGACCAGGCCCGCGCGGAGGCCGAGCGCCTGCGCGCCGCCGTGCAGGCGCAATTGCTGGAACAGCAGGAGCAGGACGTGGGCCGGCTGTCGCGCGCGCTGGGGGAAATCCTCGGCTACCACCACGAGTTGGACAGCGCGCTCATGTCGGCGGGCACCGCGGCGGACATGCTGGCGGTGATGGGGGTGCAGCGCAACGCGCTGGCCCGAGGCGACTTCGAGGACCTGGTCAAGACGCTCAACGACAGCCTCACCCAGATTCGGAACATGGTCGGGGAGATTCGCGCGAAGGGCCGGCGTTATGTCGGCTCGGAGCCGGAGCCGGTGGAGCTGACGCCGCTGTTGGAGGGCGTGCGCACCAGCATGGGCCTGCGCTTCCCGGACGTGGACTTCGAGGTGGCGGTTGAGCCGGGGCAGCCGCTGCGCGCGCTGATGCGAGGCGGGGCCACCACGCTGCGACGGGTGGTGGAGAACCTGGTGCTCAACGCCTGCGAGGGAGACGGCAAGCAGGGCGCCTCGCGCGTGCGCATCCAGGCCCGGGTGGAGCCGCTCAGCGGCCGGCTGGAAGTGGTCATCGCGGATGACGGGCCGGGCTTCCCGGCCGCGCTCCTCGACGTCCCCGCGGAGGAGCTCTACACGTCCAAGCCCGAGGGCACCGGCCTGGGCCTGTACACCAGTGAGTGCCTGCTGCGCGCCAGCGGCGGAATGCTGTACCGACGCAACGCCCCGGACGGCGGAGCCCTGCTGCGCCTGTTTCTGCCCAGGGAGTACCGATGAGCGGTGGAGCCCTTTACCAAGAGGCCCTGCGGGTGCTGCGGCGACTGGAGCTGCCCGAGGAGTCGGAGCACGACGTGCTCGCCGCGCTGGAGGCCGCCCAGCCTGGCCCCCTGCCCCTCTTCTACGAAGCCGGCGCGGAGGCCGGACTGGAGCGCCCCGTGCTCACGGCGCGCGGCGTGGGCCTCTTCTTCATCTTCTGCGCGGGCAACCTCGCCGACGACCTCATCGACGGCGACTGCACCTACTACGACGCGCCCCTGCGCATGGGCCCGTGCGCGCAGTTCCTGCTGCAGAACCTGGCCTGGGCCACGCTGGCGGAGCCTCGCGCCCGCGTGCTCCCGAACGCCATGGAGGAGAGCGCACGCCTGTTGGCGCAAGCCGCGGGACCGCAGGCGCTGGAGGTGCGCGCCCAGGCGTGGAGCGCGCCCTTGTTCCGCCGGGTGGCGGAGGGCATCGCCGGGCGACAGTGGGCCGCGTACCTGCGCGTGCTCTGGGCGGGGACGTGGCTGGAGGAGCGCGCGGTGTCGGTGGGCCTGAGCCTGGGTGTGGCCGCCCATGTGGCGGAGGACATCCGCTCCAAGGACCCGCGCTTCACCTCCATGCCCCCGAGCGACCGGCTCACCGTGGTGACGTGGGGCAGGCAGGCCGCGGAGGCGCTGCGCGGACAAGACTTGCGCTGCCTGGACGCGGCGCTGCGCCGCATCGAACCGATACTTCCGGAGGTGGAGCCATGAGGGCGGAACCCCCACGGTGTGAAGCCCGCCATGACGCGGTGGCCGCCTACTACGAGGAGAAGACGGAGCGCATCCTCCGTCGCTACGGGCCCGGCCCCCGCATCCACTTCCACGTGGGGCTGGTGGACGACGTGCCTCCACCGGGCGAGCCGGAGCCGCTCGTGCGCGAGCGCGTCCACGCCTCCCAGGAGGCCCTGCTCGCGGAGCTGGCGCGCGCGGTGGGCTCGTTCCCTCGCGGAGCCGACGTGCTGGACGTGGGCTGCGGCCTGGGCGGCGGTTCGCTGTACTGGGCCGCCGAGCATCAGGCCTGGGTGACGGCGGTGACGAACGTGCCCTCGCACGTGGAGCTGGTGCGCACGTTCGCCGAAATCGAGGGCGTGGGCGCGCGCGTGAAGCCCCTGCACTGTGACGCGCTCGCGGTCCCGGGCCGCGCCTGCTTTGACGCCGTGGTGGCGGTGGAGAGCAGCAGCTACCTGCCGCGCGCGGAGTGGTTCCGCCGCGTGCGTGCGCTCTTGAGGCCCGGAGGCGTGGTGGCCATCGCGGACTGCTTCCTGGGCCGCCCCGAGCTGGCCGCGCCCTTCGACCGGTACTGGCGCACGCGCATCGGCTCCCTGGACGAATACCTGTCCGCCGCGCACGCCGTCGGACTGGAGCTGGAGGTCCGCGACGATGTGTCCGCGCGCGTGGTGGGCTTCTGGTCCCTCACGCTGGAGCTGCTCGCTCACGAGCGCTTCACGTCCCCCGGTCAGCCTCCGGCGCGCGTCCTCGCCCGAGGGGAGTCCCGCCGCGAGCACCTGCGACTCCAGCAGGCGTTGATGGATGGCGGACTGGAGTACGCGCTGCTCGTGCTGCGCCGCGAGGACTGAGCACCGCGCCTGTCCTCCGGCCCGGGGCTGACGAGCAAGCAAGCACCCCGGGACACCATGCCCCGCGCGCGGTGCGGCCCCAGCCTTGGGCGAGCCTTAAAAAAGGGAGGAACGCGCGATGAGGACTTTCACGCGATGGCTGACGGTGGCGGCGGTGGCGGCGGCCCTGACGATGACGGGGTGCCGTGAGCGGAGCCGGGAGGACAACTCCGGGGCCATGGGCGGCTCTGGCGACAACAAGGGCGCCCTGGACCACCAGGGCACGGGCGGGTCCGGCAAGCCGACGAAGGGCACGGACGCGGGCACCGTGCGGTAGCGCCAACCGCGCCAGGTGGGCTCCGGCTGTTATCGTGACGACTCGACGTCGTCGGACAGCCGGAGCACATCATGCGCGGGTGGAAGTGGGGGAGCGTCATCGCGGGGGTGCTCGCGCTCCTGGCGTGGTGGATGCTCGGAAGCACCGAGCCCCTGGCGCCCGCGCGCGAAGTCGCTCCAGCGCCCCGGCGCGCCTCGGGGGACTCGCTTCCGCGCACGTCCGCGCCCACGCGGGCGGAGCAGGCGGGAGCGGGACTGTCCATTCGCGGCACCGTGGTGGACTCGCTGGGTCGACCCGTGGCGGGCGCGCGCGTCTCCGCGTCGTGGCCGGAGGCGGGCGAGACGTTGTCGGAGCTCCCCTGTCCGGAGGAGGTGCTTCCCTACTGGGAGGCGCTGGTCGATGCGTCCCAGGGTCGGCGCAAGCTCCCGTGGTGTCTGCCGCAGGTGGAGGACACGCTCACCGCGCTGCTGCTCGCGCGGCAGGGTGAAGCTCCCATCCACGCGGAGACCGTGTCGGGCGACGACGGCGCCTTCGTATTGGAGGGACTGCCCGAGGGCCCTCAAGCCCTCCTCGCGCTCTCCGAGCGGGGCACCGCGCTGCGCCCCGCCGTTCCTTCTGGCAGCCAGGACGTGGAGCTGCTGCTGGAGCCGCCGTGGTTCGTGACAGGACAGGTCCACGGGGACGGCGAGCCATTGGCGGGCGTCGCGGTGACGGCGGTCAGCATGCACCACACCCGCTTCTTCGACACGAGCACGGATGACCAGGGCCGCTTCAGGCTGGGGCCCCTTCCCCGCCAGAGTTATCAGGTGCTCGCGACGAAGGAGGGCTGGCTGCCGACGCTCGCGCCGGAGCGGTACAGCGACCAGTTCCGGGAGGTGACGCTGTATCGGCCCCGCGCGCTCCATGGCCGGGTGTTGTCCGACGGAGCGCCCGTGCCGGGAGTGGAGGTCCGAGCGGCACGCGCCGACCTGGACGACGGGGCGCCGGTTCCCCGGACGAAGACGGACGCGGAGGGACGCTTCACGCTGGAGCTGAGCACGGGCAGGTACGCGCTCACAGTCGAGCAAGGGGGCCGGTACGCCTTCGCACGGGTGGTGCTGGGTTCAGCGCCTCCTCCCGAGGTGGTGTTGAAGCTGGGCGAGGCGCTCCAGGTCGAGGGCACGGTGTTCGATGATGCGCACGGCGCGGTGGAGGGCGCGCGTGTGAAGGCGCACTTCAGACAGGGCGGACGGGAGTCCCTGGAGGCAGTCACCGCGGCGAACGGCCACTACCGCCTGGGCCCCGTGGAGCCCGGCCCGTGGGAGTTCACCGTCGAGGCGAAAGGCCATGTGGACCTGACGGTGGGCCAGGAGCACGAGCTGGCTAGCGGCATGGGCCCTCGGGACTTCACGCTGAAGCGCACGCAGACCATCACCGGTCGCGTCGTGGACGGCGCGGGCCAGCCGATATCGGGCGTGCCCCTGGCGATGGAGCTGATGGGGACCGAAGGCCCCGAGGACTACGAGCCGCAAGAGCTGACCTTCTCCGACCGGGACGGACGCTTCGTGATGGATGCCACGCGTGCCGGCGGCTCCTACGAAATCACGGCGCGCAGTGACGACTACGTCCATGAGACCGTGGTGGCGACAGCCCCTGGCCCCGAGGTGACGCTCACCTTGCGCGCGGGCGCGACGGTGGAGGGGACGCTGACGGATGCGCGCGGCCTGCCGGTGGCGCGGTTCATGGTGAACGTGCTCCCGCTGGACCACGACGACGAGCAGGAACGCCTGCTGGAGACCGAGGGCACGGACGACCAGGGCCACTTCCGCCGCAAGGGCATCTACCCGGGGCGCTACCGCGTGGAAGCGAAGCAATGGGCGTCCAGCGTGGACCGGAGGGTCTGGGCCGACGTGGAGCTGCTGCCGGACACGGTGACGAAGGTGGAGCTGCGGCTCCAGGAGGAGCACTCGCTGGAGGGCATCGCCGTCGACACCGCCGGCCAGCCCGTCCAGGGCCTCTCCGTGCGAGCCCAGTCCCTGGCCAGGGTCGATGGCCCCAAGTTCATCGAAATCCACGGGGACCGGCACGAGAGACCGCGCGGTGTCCTCACGGACGCGGAGGGGCGCTTCGTCCTTCGCGGCCTGGGCCCCCTCGACCATGCGCTGTTCGCCATCAAGCCAGGTCATGAGCTGCTGCCGGAGCGTTGCTCGGGAATCGTCCGCGACAGCGAGGGCGTCCACTTCACCGCGGACACGAAGCAGGTGCGGCTGGTGTTCCGGCGCCACCCCCACATCCGGGGACGGCTCCTCGGACCAGACGGCGCGCCCCAGCACTCCTTCACCGTGGGACACACGCGGGTCCAGAGCGAGGACGGCACCTTCGCCGTCCCCCTCCACGAAGAGCCCATCACCCGTCAGTACCTCTTCAGCGTGTACGAGATGCCCACGGCGACGCGCGCGGTGAAGGGCGGCGTGGACGTGGCGGATGTCGACCTGGGGGACATCCGGCTGGAGGAGGGGCGCTACATCCAGGGGTTGGTGCTGGACGCGGAGACAGGCGCGCCGGTGAAGGGCGCCACGGTCGAACTCGACGCCGAGCCTGACGAGGACGGTGAGCGGGGCCAGCTCGCGGGCGCGCGCACGAACAGCGACGGCGAGTTCTATCTGGACAAGGTGGCCTCCGGTCCCCACACCCTCCGGATGAGCCACCCAGGCAACTACCGCGAGCTGCTCGTTCCAGTGGCCGCCACGCAGGAGAAGGTGACGGCGCGGATGGAGTCTGGCGCTCGCGTGAAGGTGACGGCGAGGGACCGCCAGGGCCGTCCGTTGGACGCGTTCATCAGCTACCAGGGAGCGGGCGACGAAGGCCTGGTCGAGATGGGCAAGGGCGTGAGCACGCTGCGCGGCCTGGAGCCCGGCCGCTATGCGCTCAAGTTGATTGCGCGGCACCGCAACGAGTCACTGCCGGACTTCCAGCCGTTGAGCGTGGACCTGCCCGAGCGCGGAGCGCTGACGGTGGCCTTCCTGCCCGCGACGGGAGGGGCCACGGTGAAGCTGCGCCTGCCCTCGCAAGTGGGCGTGGGCCTGGGGCTGGTACCCGGCGTGGTGCCGCCTCCCAGCACCTCATCGGCGCTGCGCCACCTGATATTCCAGGGCCTGCCCTGGCAGTACAGGGAGGACAACCCGGAGGTCGTCTTCACCCATGTCCCTGAGGGCAGGGTCACCGTCTTCTTCCACACGTCCGACGTGCCCGGTCAGTTCCACACCGAGGAGCTGGACATCCCGGCGGGAGGGACGGTGTCACTCACCCTACAGCCGTCCTGGCGGAGGCTCGACGTCGCGGAGAAGTGAGCGCCTCTCGCCTGCCTGACAGCGCGCGGGAGCCACGGGTGGAAAGCAGGCTCCTCGCCGTGCTTCGGGTACGGTGCGGGGCCCGACATGCACTTCAAGTTCGTCCACGCCGCCGATCTGCACCTGGACACTCCCTTCCGTGGCGTGGCCGCTCAAGGCCCTCTGTTGGGGAGCTTCCAGAAGTCCACCTTCCGCGCGCTGTCGCTCATCGTCGACCTGTGCCTGCGCGAGCGCGTCGCCTTCCTGCTCCTGGCCGGAGACTTGTTCGAGGTGAAGGACCGCTCGGTGCGCGCTCGACTGGCGCTGCGGCGCGAGCTGGGGCGGCTGCACGACGCGGGCATCGAGTCCTTCATCGTCCACGGCAATCATGATCCGCTCAGCGGCGACACCGGGACGCTGGGGCTGCCTTCGTCGGTGAAGGTGTTCGGCCCGGACTGGGAAGAGGCGGAGGTGCGGCGCGAGGGACGTCGGCTGTGCCGCGTGCAGGGCATCTCCTATCCGGACGTGGAGGTGCGCGACGACTTGTCCGCGCGCTTCCGTCGCACCGGGGACGGCTTCAGCGTGGGCCTGCTGCACGCGAACCTGGGCGGCGCCGAGGGACACGCCAACTACGCGCCCTGCACCCCCGCGGGCCTGGGCGCGCGCGGGCTGGACTACTGGGCGCTGGGACACGTGCACACGCGCAGCGAGCTGATGCTGCCCGGTGGCGGCATGGCGGTGTACCCGGGCAATCCGCAGGGACGGCACGCGCTGGAGACAGGGGAGCGCGGCTGCGTGCTGGTCGAGGTGGAGGACGGGGGCATGCGGCGGCGCTTCGTGCCGGTGGACACGGTGCGCTGGCATCGGCTGGAGGTGCCGCTGACGGGCGTGGCCACGCTGGACGCGCTGCTGGGCACGGTGGGTGAGGTGGTGGACGCCGCGTGCGCGCGGGAGCTGGACGGCCACGCGGTGCGCCTGGTGCTCACGGGGCGCGGGCCGCTGCATCGCGAGCTCACGCGGCCCGGAGCGCTGGCGCAGTTGGAAGAGGACTTGCGCGCGCGACTGGCGCGGGGGCATCCGCCGGTGCTGTTGGAGTCACTGCGGGATGGAAGTCGTCCGGAACTGGACTGGGAAGCGCTCCAGACGGAAGGCGGCTTCGCGCGCACCTTGCTGGAAGAGGCGCGCTTGCTGGAAGAAGACCCGGTCGCGCTGGCGCGACTGTGGGAGCAGGAAGCGCTGGGCAGCCTGGGCCAGCGGCTGAAGCGACTGGGGGTGGATGTGCTGGAGATGCCACGGACGGAGTGGATCTCCCGCGCGAGCCTGCTGGGCGTGGAGGCGCTTCACGAAGAGGAGGAGGGGGCATGAAGCCAGGGTTGCGCATCGACACGGTACGGGTGCGGCGCTTCGGACACTTCTCGGACCTCACGTTGGAGCTGGGGCCTGGGCTGCATCTGCTCCATGGTCCCAACGAAGCGGGCAAGAGCACGCTGCTCGCCTTCCTGCGCGCCATGCTGTTCGGCTTCGAGCGCCGGGGGAATCCAGAGCGGTACGCGGCCATGGACGAGGACACGCCCATCGGCGGTGAGCTTCGACTCTTCACGGGAACGGGGCCGCTGCTCGTCCGGCGCATGGCGGCGCCTCGGGGGAGGAAGTCGGAGACGCTGACGGTGCTCGGGCCGGACGGAGAGCCGGTGTCCGAGGAGCGACTGAAGGACGCGCGCGGCCATGTCACGCGCGAGCTGTTCTTCGATGTCTTCGCCTTCCGACTGGAGGAACTGGCGGGGTTCGAGCAGTTCTCGAAGGAGCGCGGGGTGTCGGAGGCCCTGGTCGCCGCGAGCATGCAGGGCGCTCGGCGGCTGCCGGTGGCCATGTCCCAACTGAGCAAGAGCACCGAGCAGCTCTACAAGCCCACGGGCTCGAAGTCGGATTTGAACGTGAAGCTGCGCGAGTTGGAGGAGGTGCAGGAGCAGCTTCGCCAGGAGGGCAACCGGCCCGCGCTCTACTTCGCGAAGCGGGAGCACCTGGAGGCGCTGGGCATCGAGCTGCGAGGCCTGGAGGCGCGCGTGCGGGAGGATGGCCGCGAATTGGAGCGACTGGCGCGGCTGGAGTCGGCGCTGGGCGAGGTCGCCGCGCTGGCGGAGGCTCGGGCGGAGCTGGAGTCACTTCCCTCGTTGGAGACGTTTCCCGAGGGCGGAGAGGCGCGACTGGAGGATGCGCTCCAGCGGAGCACGACCTATCGCGGGGAGGTGGCTCGACTCGTGGAGCGGCTGGGCTCCGCGGAGACGGAGCTGGCGCGGCTGTCCATTCCGTCGCCGGTGCGAGGGCGGGAGGAAGTGCTGCGGGCCGCGGTGGCGGCGTACTCGGAGCGCTCGGAGCTGGTGCGGGCCTTGCCGGCTCGGCGCGCGGCGCTGGGCATGAAGCGACGGCAGGTGGAGTCAGCGCTGGAGGAGCTGGGGCTCGGCGTGGATGGGCCGGGGCTCGTGGCGCTGGACCTGAGCGCGGGGGCACGCGCGGGGCTGGAGGCGCTGTCGTCCCGGCTGGACGTGGAGGAGACGGGGCGGCGCGAGGTGGGTGGTGCGCTGGCTCGGGCTCGCTCGGAGCGCGAGCGGTTGGATGGCGTGCTGGCGCGCACGGAGACGGAGCTCACGGAGCTTCCGGAGGTGCGGCCCGCGCAGGTGCGTCAGCAGCAGGCGGGACTCGCGCGGATGCGGGTTGCCCGTGGGGAACTGGAGCGGCTGGGCGAGCAGAAGATGAATGCCCGGCGACTGCTCGAAGGACTGCGCGGGCCGATGACGGAGCCTCCGACTTCGTCGAGCGCGGTGATTCCGGTGTGGTGGGTTCCGGTGGCCGCAGCCGTGGCGGTGGCGCTCGCGGTGGCGGCGTGGTTGCTCGGGGGCACGGTGGTGGGGGTGCTGGGGCTCGTCGGTGGGCTGTTGCTGACGGGACTGCTGGAGCTGGCGCGGCGGCGCGTGGAGTCCGGGCGGGATGCGGAGCGTGGGGCGTGGGAAGCACGGCAGCAGGAGCGGAAGCAGGAGGAGGAGCGACAGCGGGTGGAGGTCTCGGGGCTCGTGGCTCGCGAGGAGCTGATGCGGCGGGAACTGCTCGCCTCCGCGACGGAGGCGGGGTTGTCTCCGGCGGCGACGGCCGCGGACATGACGGCACACGAGACCGCGCTGGTGGAGGCGCTGGAGCAGGCCGGTCGACGGGAGTCGCTGTCACGCGAGCGGGACACGCTGCGCGCCACGCATGACGTGGCCCTGCGGGAAGAGCGGCGAACAGGTGAAGCCCTGCACGGGCACGAGGCGCGGCACGCGTCGTTGAGCAATGAGCTCGCCGCGTGTCTGTCGTCACGACGTTTCCCGGCCGGACTTCCCGCGCAGGCGGCGCTGGCCCTGTGGCGCGATGCCTCGGCGCTCCGGCAGCGCTGGCAGGACATGGTGGCGGACGAGGCGGCGCTGTCCGCCGACGAAGCAGCCTGCGCGGACGTGGTGTCGCGACTGCGAGCGCTCGCGGCGGAAGTGGCGCAGGGCTCGCAGAGAAGACTCCACACTCCCGAGGAGCCGCGTGTTCAGGAGCACGACCTCGCGCACGTGGCGACCGAGAGCACGGCCAGGACAACGTCGGTGACGGAGGGCGGACCCGCCGCATCGGGGGGATCCATCCGCGCATCCATCGAAGCGCAGCGAGTCTCAAATACATCGTCGGCGACGGAGAACCGACCCGCCGCGTTGGTGGAAACCATCTCCGCATCCATCGGAGCGCAGCGAGTCTCAAGTCCATCGTCGGTGATGGAGGACGGACCCGCCGCATCGGGGGGAGGCATCCCCACATCCATCGGAGCGCAGCGAGTCTCAAGTACATCGTCGTCGACGGAGAACAGCACCGCCCATCGAGGCACGCCGCTGGCACCAGGCTCCTCGCGCGAAGCCCCCGAGTCGCTGACGTCTGGCTCCATGGACCTGCTGGTCATGCGTGTGAGCGCGGCCCTGGAAGCGGCACGCGAACAGGAGACGGAGCGGCGCACGGTGGAGGAACGTCGTCGCGAGCTGCGCGAAGAAAAGGCGCGACTCGACGAACTGTGTCGCACCGAGGAGGCCACTCTCGCGGCGCTGCTCACCGAGGGTGGTGGCGGTGACGAGGAGACCTTCCGTCGACGGGCCGTACAGGCACGCCGGTACGCGGAGCTCACCAGTCGCGCGCGCGAGTTGGCCCACCGCATCGAGGCACGCACGGGCCTGTCCGACACAGAGGCCCGCGAGGCCCTGCGCACCTTGGGCGGAGAAGAAGGTCTGCGCACGGTGTTGAGTCACCTGCGCGCGCGGCACACCGAGGCCCAGGAGAAATCGAAAGCGGTGCTCACCGAGCAGGGCGCCACCCAGAACCAGCTCGAACAGTGGGAGAACGACGACCTGCTCGCACGGCTGCGCATCCAAGAGGAGACCTTGCGCGCGAAGGTGGCGGAGCTCGCCTCTCGCTACGCGGAGGACAAGCTGGCGCTGGCCCTGCTGGGTCGCGCGCGGCGGCGCTTCGAGGAGGAGCAACAGCCGCGCGTGGTGCAGCTCGCGTCGGAGCACTTCGCCCTGCTGACAGAGGGTCGCTACCGCCGCGTGTTCATCCCCGCGGGTGACGAGCACGAACTGCGCGTGAGCGATGGTGAGCGGGACTGGGACGCGGCCCAGCTCTCACGCGGCACTCGTGAGCAGCTCTACCTCGCCTTCCGTCTCGCGGTGGTGCGCGACTTCGGAGAGACGCGAGGCGCCCTGCCGCTCATCGTGGACGACGTGCTGGTGAACTTCGACCCCGGCCGGGCCCGAAGCGCCATCCACCTCCTCGCCCGCATCGCCGAGCACCAGCAGGTGATTGCCTTTACCTGCCACCCCTGGCTGCGCGAGTTGTTCGACGCCGAGGGCGCCCACACGCAAGCCCTGGAGGCCCGCGACTCCGCCACCGCGCTCCGAGCCGGCTGAATCGAGCCCCCGGGTCTCGGCGCCCCGGGGTACTCCACTGCTACATTCGCGGACGTGGCGAATGGACGAGACATGAGGAGGTCGCGACGGGTGGCGCTCACCCTCGCGGTGCTCACGCTGCTGGGCGCGCTGTCGGTGCCACTCCTCCTGGAGTCCGAGGACGCACCCACCCCGCGCCAAACACCCGCGCCTCGAAAGAGCACGGGCCTGGTCCTCCCCGCGCCCGCGCCACGGGCCGAAGGCTCCCTGCGCATCCAAGGTGTCGTGCACGGAGACCAGGGCCCCCTCGCGGGAGTCCGCATCACCGCCACCCACTCCGAAGCACATCAGACACTCTCCGAGCTGACGTGTGAGGAAGTGCTGCCCCACCGTCGCGGAGACCGTCGCGATTTCACCCTGTGCTTCTACACGGAGCCCGCCACCACGCTGGAGCTGCTCCTCTCCCGCCAGGGAGAAGCGCCCCTGTACGCGGAGACCGTCACGGACGAAGACGGCCGCTTCACCCTCGAACAGCTCCCCGAGGGAGCATTCACCCTCTGGGCCATCGACCCGCGAGGTGCGCGGCTGCAACCGGGAGTCCTCGCGGGAACGGAGGGACTCCAACTCCGGCTCGAAGGGGGCGTGTTCCTGGAGGGCACGGTCATCGACGAGGACCTCGTGGCCCTGCCCCAGGTCCAGGTGATGGCCGTGCATCAAGGCTTCACCCGCTTCTTCGACGTGGAGACGGACGCGGACGGGCGCTTTCGCATCGGCCCGCTCCCCGCCGGAGACTACGCCCTCGCCTTCACAAGAGACGGCTGGATTCCCGACCTCAAGGACTCCTGGTTCGCCGAGTCCGTGAAGCTCCTGCGTCCCCGCCGCCTCGTCGGTCGAGTGACGAAACAGGGCGCCCCCGTCCCCCAGGCCACAGTCCAACTGCGAGACATCACCCTCAACGAGCGGGGCATCATGCCCCCAGGGTCCGCGAAGCAGCAGACCACGGACGCCCAGGGACGCTTCACCTTCGAGCCGCTCGCCTCGCATCACATCCAGCTCGACGCCACCCAGGGCGAGCACCACGGCAGGGCCCTGGTCGACATGAAGACCCACGACACCCAGAAAGAGGTCGTCGTGGAGCTGGGCCCCGGAGCCATGCTGGAAGGCACCGTGACGGACGAAGCCGGAGCCGCCATCGAAGGCGTGCGCCTCCTCATCCAGGAACGTCGAGCACAGCGCCAGTCCGTGGAGACCACCACGGACGCCATGGGCCACTACCGGCTCGGCCCGCTGTCCCTCGCGCCCCATGAACTGGAGCTCACCTCCCCTCGACACTTTCCCACCGGCGAATCCTTCGCGGAGCTGAGTCCTGGCACGAAGCGGCTCGACTTCACGCTGCGCACCCCGCTCTGGGTCGACGGGGTCCTCGTCGATGAAGCAGGGAGCCCCGTCCCGGACGTGTACGTCACCGTCGACAATCCTCCTTCCGAGGACACCGACGACACGCTCCTCCTCGCGCCCTACGAGGCCCGGTCGGATGAGCAGGGCCGGTTCCACCTGAACTTCCCCACGCCGGGGTCCTTCCTCCTGAAGCTCCTCGACGAGCCTCGCTTCCGCATGGAGGAGCTCCAGGTCCAGGCCCCGGACACGAAGGTCCGCTGGGTCTTGAAGCGAGGAGCCACTGTCTCCGGCACCGTCTTCGACGAGTTGGAAACGCCCATGCCTGGGCTCCTCGTGCGCCTGTCGACCGAGCCGCCCGAAGAAGGCACGACGAGCAGCCCGTGGCCAGAGGTGCTGAGCGAGACCCGGACGGACACGCGAGGCCACTATGCATTCGGGGGCATGAAGCCAGGACGGTACGTGCTCGAAGCCGTCCACGAATCCGGCGCCGTGGAGCGCTTCGTCACCCGACACCTGGAGCTGGGAGCGCGGCAGGAGGCCCACGTGGACCTGCGCCTCGAGGCGGGCTGGACGCTGTCAGGCACCGTGGTGGACACCCAAGGACAACCGCTCTCCGGCGCCGACATCCTCATCCAGTCTCCGCCGGACTCCACTCCCAAGTGGCGCGTGGGACATCGCCACCACGCCGCGGACCCCGTCACGCGCACCCGGTCAGACGGGCACTTCACGCTGCGAAACCTGCCGAGCCAGGACGTGGAACTGAGCGTGACGAAGCAGTCCTTCCGCCTCGCGCCTCACCTGTCCACCGGCGGCAGACCCGGGCTCGACTCACTGCATGCCCATGAGGGCGGACCGCCTGTCCGCCTCGTCATGTCGCGACGGGCCCGCATCCACGGGCGCGTGGTGGGCCCGGACGGCAAGCCCCTCACGCGCTTCCAGCTCATGAGAGAGGACGTGGAGCATCCCCAAGGTGAGTTCTCGCTGGACGTGGGGAGCGCGGGCTCGTGGCCCGTCATCCTTAAGGCCGAGGGCCTGGCGCCGGTATTCCGTCAGGTCGAGGTGCCTCACGACACGGCGGTGGTGGACCTGGGCGAGCTTCGGATGAGCGCGGGACGCAAGGTGGCCGGACGTGTACTGGACGCGGAGACCTCCGCCCCGGTGGAGGGCGCTCTGCTCGTCCCCGACGTGGAACACTTCGACAGCGTGACGCTCCACCCCTACACATACTGGACCCAGGCGTACACCGCGAAGGATGGAAGCTTCTCCATCGCTCGCGTGGACGAGCGCTCCTCCGCACTGAACGTCCGGGCCCGCGGCTATCTCTCCAGGAAACTGAACCTGGCCCCAGGTTCCCAGGAAGACCTCACGGTGCGCCTGGAGAAGGGCGCGCGGGTGGAGTTCTCCGTCCTGGACGCGCGAGGTCAACCCACGAGCGCAACCGTCTTCCTGGACCGTGAAGGCAGGGAGTCGTCCCCCTACACCATCGAGGTCCCCGCCGAGGGACTCTTCGTCGTGCGAGACCTCGCGCCAGGCGCCTACTGGATGCACGCCGCTGCTCGCGAAGGGAGTCTGGAAAGCTACGACTCGCGGCGCATCCAGATTCCCGCGAGCGGCGGAGTCTCCATCATGCTGAAGGCGCGGTCCGAAGGCGCCACCCTGGAGCTGCGCGTGAGCAGCCCCCCGCGCTACACCCTGGTGCTCGTCTCCGGCGAAGACTCCTGGTCGCGCGAGGGCTACGACTTCTCGCGACTGCGCGAACGTTCCCTTCCTCATGAAGTCAGCAAGGAGGGAACGATGACCTTCCGGAACCTCCCCTCCGGAAAGCTGACGCTCATCCTGATCTCCAACGACTGGCGGGGCAGCTATCGCGAGGTCATCGACATTCCCGAAGCGGGCACGGTGGTGCGCGACGTGACGCCCGTCTGGCAGGCCATCCGGCGGTAGGCGCCCCGCATACGCGCACGTCTCGCGATAAAGTCATCACCGCGCGAACCAAATCCCAGCCCAGGTGTCAGTGCCCCGGACACAGCCGCGGCTGCATTCGCGGGCGTGGCGAGCGGAGGCGGCATGCGGGTGCAGCGACGGGCAACGAGCGCATTCGGAGTTCTCGCCCTGATGGGCATCCTGGGTGGACTTCTCCTCCTCAAGCCCGGAGCCCCTACCGCCACCTCTGCGCCTCGCGCATCCGCACCTCGAACGGGAACGGGCATCGTGCTGCCTCCTCCCGCGCCGCGTCCCGAAGGCACCCTGAGCATCCAGGGCGTCGTACACGGAGATGAAGGCCCGCTCGCCGGAGTCCGCGTCACGGCCACGCGTCCCGAGGCAGGTCATACACTCTCCGAGCTGCCCTGCTCGCAGGTGCTGCGGAGTTACACCGGCGGGAGTCATTCGAAGTTTTCAGAGTGCTTCTTCGATGAGATAGACACCACGCTGGAGTTGCTCCTCTCACGCCAGGGCGAGGCACCCGTGTACGCGGAGGCACTCACCGGGGAAGAGGGTCGCTTCACCCTCGACAGCCTGCCCGAAGGTCGCTTCACCCTCTGGGCCATCGGAGCGCGCGACGCACGAATCCAGCAGGAAGTCGCAGCGGGCACGGAGGGACTTCAGCTCCGGCTCGAAGAAGCCTTGTTCCTGGAGGGACAGGTCATTGACGAGGACCTCGCGGCCCTGGCCCAGGTCCGGGTGATGGCCGTGCATCAAGGCTTCACCCGCTTCTTCGACGGGGAAACGGGAACGGACGGCAGCTTCCGCATCGGTCCGCTTCCTTCCGGAAGATATGCCCTCTCCTTCGCGAAAGACGGCTGGCTTCCCACGTTGGTGAGCCAGGAACTCTCGGAGCCCCTGACACTCCATCGCCCCAGGCGCATCACCGGCCAGGTGTTGAGCCAGGGCTCACCCGTCCCCGACGTGACGGTCTCCCTGCATGACGTAACCCTGCGGTGGTACAGGAGCCCGCCCTCCGCGATGCGCATCACGGACAAACAGGGGCGCTTCACCTTCGAGGCTCTCCCTCCCCGTTCCTTTCAGCTCAGTGCCAGCCAGAGCGAGCAACACGCACTGGCCGAGGTCGACTTGACGGTCCCCGGGACCTCGTCCGAGGTCACCCTGGAGCTGGGCAGTGCGGCGCTTCTCGACGGAAGCGTGCGGGACGAGGCTGGAGCTGGCATCGAAGGAGCCACCATCTCCGTCCGTGGCGTCAATCAGCACGAAGCAGCGAGCGCAAGGACCGACGCCGCGGGCCACTATCGGACGGGCCCTCTGCCCCTCAGGCCCCATGAGGTCGAGGTTCAGGCGAGTCGCTACTTCCGCATCAAGCAAGCCATCCCCGAGCCGGGTCCCAGCACGAAGCAACTCGACTTCACGCTCCGCACCGCCGTCTGGGTCGATGGCGTCGTCCTCGATGAGGCAGACCGCCCGATTCCAGACGTCAGCATCGAGCTTCACGAGGAGGAGCAAGAGCCCGTCGATGAATCACTCGCCATCGGCAGCCTCCAGACCCGGTCGGATGAAGAGGGACGGTTCCACCTGGACTTCGCCCGGCCTGGCACCTTCACCCTGAAGTCTCGGTCAAAGCGCTTCGTGGAGGACCACCTCCAGGTCCAGGCTCCCGACACGAATGTCCGTTGGGTCCTGAAACAGGGGGCGAGTGTTTCGGGGACGGTCTGGGATGAACTGGGAACGCCCTTGCCCAAGGTCAGGGTGAGCCTGTGGAGCAAGGAATCCGATGCGTTCCCGGTGAGCGAAACCACGACGGACCCACAAGGTCATTACACGCTCGGCGGACTCAAGTCGGGGCGGTACATGCTCGAAGCCCTCCACGAATCCAAAGCCCTGGAGCGCAGCGCTTCCCAGTCGGTGGAGTTGCGCGACCAGGAAGAAGCGAAAGTGGACCTGCGACTGGTGGCGGGTTGGATGCTGTCGGGAATCGTCGAGGACACCGCCGGCCAGCCCATCACGGATGCCGCGGTCGGCATCTTCGAGACCTCGAAGCAGGTGCCTGAGTGGCGACGTCGCCGGAGGAGCTGTGGCGAGCCGCCCGCCGCTAGCACGGGGGCCGATGGGCGCTTCACGCTGCGGTACCTCCAGCACCCGGAATTGGAGCTGGGCGTATGGAGTACGGGCTTCCGCTTCGCACCCCACCTCTCCACGGGTGGTCACCACGACTTCGGGGATTTTCTCGTGCGCGAGGGTGACACCCAGGTGCGTCTGGTCATGAAGAGGGAGGGGCGCGTCGTGGGGCGCGTCGTGGGCCCCGACGGAAAGCCCATCACGCACTTCACAATGCCCTGGGAGGTCAAGCACCCACGCGGCGAGTTCTCCGTGGACGTGGACGGTCCGGGCTCGCTCCGCATCAACATCAGCGCACGGGGAATGGCGCCGGTGTCTCGCGGCGTCGAGCTGCATGACGGGTCTGAAGTCGTGGACCTGGGCGAGCTGCGGATGAGTCCCGGACGACAGGTGGCTGGGCGCGTGCTGGACGCGGAAACATCCGCCCCCGTCGAGGGCGCCAGCCTTCGCGTCGCTCCAGGCCAGATGCGCGGAGAGCCACTCAAACGGCTCGGGAGGCATGTGACGACGAGTCGGGATGGCTCCTTCTCGTTTCCCAACGTGGAGGAGCAGCTCCTCACGCTGTTCGTCGAAGCCCCTGGCTACCCATTGAAGCAACTGACGCTGGCACCCGGTCCTCATGAAGGTCTCACGGTGCTCCTCGAGCGAGGTGCGAGCGTGGCATTCTCCGTCGTGGATGCGCGGGGGCAGCCCACTGACGCCACCGTCTACTTGGACCGCGATGGCGAGGCCATGGCCGCTGACCCCATCCTCGTCCCTGAGAGCGGCCAGTACGTCGTGCGAGACCTGGGGCCCGGCGACTACCAGGTGCGAGCCATCTCTCCCTTCGAGCGCCCCGCCACCTACGCGCCCCAACGCGTCCAGATTCCTGCGAGCGGGAGGGTGGCCATCACCCTGAAGGCCCAGCCCGAAGGGGCTGCCTTGAAGCTGAGGGTGAAGACCGATGACAACCTGAGCCCCATCCTCCTCGCGGGTGAAATCCCTCCGCCGAAGAGCGCCGGTGACGTCAGTGAGTTGGAAAGCCGCGGACTGCACAGTAAGCCCAGCGACGCCGGAGCCAGGATTTTTCGAGACCTGCCTCCTGGCAAGGTGACGCTCGTCCTGATGAGGCCGAACCAGGATTACATCCATTGGGAACTCATCGACATTCCCGAAGCGGGCACGGTGGTGCGCGACGTGACGCCCGTCTGGCAGGCCATCAGGCAGTAAGCGCCCCGCATACGCGCACGTCTCGCGATAAAACCAACACCGCGCGAACCAAATCCCAGCCTGGGTGTCAGTGCCCCGGACACAGCCGCGGCTGCATTCGCGGGCGTGGCGAGCGGAGGCGGCATGCGGGTGCAGCGACGGGTGACGGTCGCAATCGGAGTTCTCGTGCTGGCGGGCATCCTGGGTGGGCTTCTCCTCCCGAAGCCCGAAGCGCCTACCGCCACCCAGCGCGCATCCGCGCCTCGAACGGGAACGGGCATTGTGCTGCCTCCTCCCGCGCCACGTCCCGAAGGAACACTGAGCATCCAGGGCGTCGTGCTCGGAGATGAAGGCCCGCTCGCCGGAGTCCGCGTCACAGCCACGCGTCCCGAGGCAGGTCAAACACTCTCCGAGCTGACCTGTGAGCAGGTGCTGCCTCACCGTCGCGGAGACCACCGCCGATTTCCGCTGTGTTTCCTCCGCGACCCGGGTCTCACCCTGGAGCTGCTCCTCTCTCGTCAGGGAGAAGCGCCCGTGTACGCGGAGAGCTTCACCACGGAGGACGGTCGCTTCAGCCTCGACAACCTCCCCGAGGGAGATTTCACGCTCTGGGCCATCGGCCCGCGAGGAGCACACCTGCAACCGGGAATCCCGGCGGGAACACAGGGGCTCCTGCTCCGGCTCGAGGAGGGCGTGTTCCTGGAGGGACAGGTCATCGACGAGGACCTCGCGCCCCTGCCCCAGGTCCAGGTGACCGTCGTGAATAAAGGGTCCACGCGCTTCTTCGACGGGGAAACGGACGCGGGCGGGCGCTATCGCATCGGGCCCCTCCTCGTCGGAGACGATCATGTCCTCGCCTTCGCCAAGGACGGGTGGCTTCCCTCCCTCCGAGCCGATGGGATGGAACAGCCCGTGAAGCTCGTGCGGCCCCGGCGCATCGTCGGCCGAGTGATGCTCCAAGGCACCCCCGTCCCCAACGCGACAGTCCACCTGTGGGACCTCACCCTCAAGGGGGAGAGTCTGGCCCCCCGTGGTCCCGGGACAACTGACACCACGGATGAACAAGGACGCTTCGCCTTCGAGGCGCTCCCCTCGCATCTGCTTCATCTCGAGGCCAGCCAGGGCGAGTCCCAAGCCAGGACCCTGGTCGACATGGCAACCCATGTCCCCGCATCCGAGGTCATCCTGGAGTTGAGTCGTGCGACCTTCCTGGAGGGAACCGTGCGCGACGAGTCCGGAGCCTCCATCGAAGGCGCCACCATCACCCTCCTGGAGCTTGTTGAACCCAAGTGGCGCACGGAGTTCTCCACGGATGCCATGGGCCACTACCGGCTCGGCCCGCTGCCCCCCATCCCCCACAACATCGCAGCCACCACGCCTCGGCATTTTCCGGCCAGCTCATCACTCAAGAAGCTGGGCCCCGGCACGAAGCGGCTCGACTTCGTGCTCCGCTTCCCCCGCTGGGTTGATGGCGTCCTCGTCGATGAAACAGGGCACCCCGTGCCAGACGTCCTCATCGATGTCGACACCGCCGCCATGTCCGACACCTATGACTCACATCTCCTCGCACCCTACGAGACCCGGTCGGATGAGCAGGGCCGGTTCCACCTGAACCTCCCCGAGCCCGGAACCTTCCTCCTCAAAATCAAGGACGACCCTCGCTTCAGTATGGAAGAGCTCCAGGTCCGAGCCCCGGATGCGAAGGTCCGCTGGGTCTTGAAACGGGGAGCGACGGTCTCCGGCACGGTCTTCAATGAGCTGGACACGCCCATGGCCGGGCTTCTCGTGCGCTTGTCGACCGTGCCTCCCGAAGGCACGACGAGTGAGCCGTGGATGGACTACACACTGGGAGAGACCCGGACGGACGCGCGGGGCCACTATGCGTTCGGCGGAATGCGGCAGGGACGCTTCGTGCTCGAAGCCGCCCACGAATCCGGAGCCGTGCAGCGCTTCGCCACCCAGCACGTGGAGCTGCGCGACCAGCAAGCGGCCCACGTGGATCTGCGCCTCGCGGCCGGCTGGACGTTGTCAGGCCGGGTCGAGGACGGCGGCGGACAACCTCTCTCCGGTGCGGGGGTCTTCATCCATGGGACTCCGGACTCCGCTCCCGCGTGGCGAGAGGGCCATCACCGCTCCACGGAGCCCTTCACTCAAACCCAGGTGGATGGTCGCTTCACGCTGCGGAACCTGCCGAGCCAGGAAGTGGAGTTGAGAGTGATGAAGGAGTCCTTCCACCTCGCCCCCCACCTGTCCACTGGAGGCAAGCCTGGCCTCGACTCAGTTCATGCCCGAGAGGGTGGACCGCCCGTCCGCCTCGTCATGTCGCGACAGGGACGCATCCACGGACGACTGGTGGGCCCAGACGGTCAACCGCTCACCCGATTCCAGCTCCTGCATCACACAGTGGAACATCCCCGCGGCGAGTTCTCCCTCGACGTGGAGGGCGCGGGCTCGTGGACTGTCGTGCTCCAGGCGAAAGACCTGGCGCCCGTGGTCCGCGAGGTCGAGGTGCATCATGACACGGAGGTGGTGAACCTGGGCGAGGTCCGGATGAGCCCAGGGCGCAGGGTGGCCGGACATGTGCTGGATGCGGAAACCTCCGCTCCGCTGGAGGGCGCCATGTTCTCAATCAACCCGGAGACACTGCGAGGCGAACCGCTGGAGCCGCACTGGACCGAGCAGCACACCCTTAAGGATGGTTCGTTCTCAATCCCTCACGTGGACGAGCGCTCCACCTCGCTGGACGTCTGGGCCCATGGGTACCCCACGAAGCGGTTGATGCTCGCCCCGGGTCCCCAGGAAAACCTCACGGTGCTCCTTGAGAAAGGCGCGCGCGTGGAGATCTCCGTCATGGACTCACGAGGTCAGCCCGCCGAGGCTTCCGTCTTCATGGACCGCGAAGGCGGGAGACTGTCCCGTACGAGGGTCGATGTCTCACCAAACGGCCCGCGCGTCGTGCGAGACCTCCCTCCAGGCCACTACCAGGCGCGAGCCAGCCCCCCTGAAGGGAGTTTCGAAACCTACGCGCCCCAACACGTCCAGATTCCCTCGAGCGGTGACGTTTCCGTCACCTTGAAGGCCCGCTCCGCGGGAGCCACCCTGGAGCTGCGCGTGAACGGCCCTTCTCGCCGCGTGACGGCCCTGCTCGCGGGCGAGGTCCCTCTCCTGGTCTTCACCCACGACATCGTCGAACTGCGTGAACGCTCGCTACCTCACGAAGGCAGCAAGAAGGGAACGATGACCTTCCGGAACCTTCCGCCCGGCAAGGCGACACTCTTCCTGGTGACCGACGACTGGCGGGGCGTCTATCGCGAGGTCATCGACCTCCCCGAGACGGGCATGGTGGTGCGCGAGGTGACACCCGTCTGGCAGCCCATCAAGCAGTAAGGCCCGGCCCACGCTCACCCTCACGTGGACGCGAACAAGACCTTCGTACAAGGGCTCGCATCATCTTCGAACGCGCGCGCGTGCCCTGAAACGCGGTCGACGTTGAGGACTCGGCATCCACCCCTGGTGGGCATCCTCGCTCGGTGGGTCCGGACTTATTCCGCACAGGTCCGACGCCGAAGAACGGAGAGCCACCCCACCATGTCCCGCATTGCGAGCACCGAGGTCGTCATCCCCCAGTCCCTGTCCGCCGAGCAGCGACGACACCTGACGGACGCGCTCTACGCCGTGCATCAAGAAATCTTTGAGGGCGTCACGAAAGAGGGCTTCGCCAGGTACGTGGTCGAGTCCACCGCCGAGCACACCTGGATTCAGCTCCACCGCAACGAAGAGGGCGCGCTCGTCGGCTACTTCGCGTTGCACGTCTTCGAGAAGCAGTTGGGCGGCGTGACGACGGCGGTGTTCCGCGCGGAAGCCGGCTCGCTGCGCGCGTACCGGGGCGGCAACACCAACACGCGCTTCGGGCTGTTCCACATGCTGAAGTATCTGCTGCGTCACCCGGGCCGCCCCGCGTACTACCTGGGCGCGCTGGTCCACCCCTCCAGCTACGCCCTGTTCGCCAAGTACTGCACCGAGCTGTGGCCTCGCCGCGAGCAGCCCATTCCCTCCCCACTGCGCGCCTTCCTCGACGAGCTCGGCTCGGAGTTCGGGCTCGCCCGCGTGGACCCGACGAACCCGCTCTTGCGCCAGGTGGGCTGGTGCACCCGCGACTCCGAGGTGGAGCGCGACTACTGGCGACAGTGCGACAAGCTCTCCGCGCGCTACTTCATCGAAGCCAACCCCGGCTACGCGCAGGGGCACGGGCTGTTGACGCTCGCTCCGGTGACTCGGGCCAACATCGTCGGTGTGCTGCGCGTCATGTGCGGGCGCGGCCTGCGCAAGCCCGTGGAGACGGCGATGAAGTGGGCGTACCGGCTGCCAGGAGGCTCCCGCCTGCTGCGCGGGAAGGTGGCGCGGCAGCTCAAGTCGTCGCCGCTGTTCGCCCACTTCGACACGCGCGCACTGAAGGCGCTCGCCGCTCGGGCCCAGATACAGGAACTGCCCGCGGGCCACGATGTCTTCCGCCAGGGAGAAGTGAGCGACGAACTGTACCTGCTCGCACGGGGCGCGGCGTACGTGCTCGCCCGGAACGGCACCGATGAAGACCTGGTGAATCAGCTCGGCAGCGGCACGGTGTTCGGGGAGCTCTCCACGCTCGTGGGAGGTCGGCGCTCGGCGACGGTGCGCACGGCGGCGACCTCCACCGTGGTGCGGATTCCAGGCGCCGCGCTGCGTCTGCTGTTGGAGCAGGACGCGGGCCTGAGCAGGAAGGTCTGGGGCACCCTGGCGGAGCGCCTCTTCGACGACATGCTGCGGGGGCAGCGCCGCTATGCGCACCTGGCCCGGAAGGAGCGACGCGCGTGGCTGCTGCGCGGAGAGGAGCATGTCCTCGCGCCAGGACAGGAGCTGCTGATGGCGCCGGGCTCCCATCTGTTCATGGTGGCGGGCGCGGTGGAGTTGACCCACGCGCCACCCCGGCTGACGGCGCGAGGCGTCCTGTTCCTGGAAGTGGAGCGGCCGCTGCCCCTGGTGGCGCTCGAAGCCACGCGGCTCGTCGTGCTGCCACGACTGGCGTCATCGGAGTATCAGCTCGCTTCTGATTTTCCGACGCACCTGCCGCTCCCCGCCGCGCCAGTGGCCATCCACGTGCGGGCGTGACACCTCTCCCAACTCCCTTGCCCTCCGCTCGCGGGCCTGTGGCACACTGCGGGCGCCATTCGACTCCTGTTCTCCATCCTCTTCTGGACGTTCCTCGCGCTCTCCAGCCTGGTGCTCTTCCTGGGTGCCATCGTGGTGTGGGCTGTCACCACGCCGTTCGACCGCAACGGCCGGGTGCTGCACCTGTACTCGTGCTTCTGGGCGCAGCTGTATTTCTACGTCAACCCGCTGTGGCACCTGCGGGTGGACGGCCGCGAGCACCTGCCGTGGCACGGGCCCGCCGTGCTCGTGTCCAACCACGAGTCGCTCGGCGACATCCTCGTCCTCTTCGGCCTGTACCGCCCCTTCAAGTGGGTCTCCAAGCAGGCCAACTTCCGGCTGCCGCTCATCGGCTGGAACATGAGCCTCAACCGCTACGTGCCCCTGGTGCGCGGCGACAAGCCGAGCATCATCAAGATGATGCGGCTGAGTGAGCGCTGGCTGGAGCGCGGCGTCCCCATCCTCATGTTCCCGGAGGGCACGCGCTCCGCGGACGGCCAGCTCAAGCCCTTCAAGGATGGCGCCTTCGCGCTCGCCCTGAAGATGCGCTGCCCCATCATCCCCATCGTCCTCACCGGCACGGCGCGCGTCCTGCCCAAGCATGGACTGGTGATGCAGACCTCCGCCCACTGCCACGTCCAGGTCATGCCCCCGGTGGACGTCAGCGGGTTCGACGACGTCGCCGTCCTGCGCGACCACGTCCGGGACCTCATCGTCGCGGAGAAGGCCCGCCTGGAGTCGCTCCCCGCCCGCGCCTGAGCCCCCGGCGACTTCGCCCCGAGCGCCCTGCTAGCGTGGGCCCCCGACGGGAGGGGACCATGCGAAGGCCAGCCGTGGTGGCGCTCATGCTCGGGGTGATTGGCCTGAGCTCGGTCATCGCCGTCGTCACCTTCCGCGCCCCCGACGACGGCGACGCCACGCCCACCGTCTCCAGGCCCTCCTCCCGGGAGCTGCCCGGCCCCAGCGAACCCACGCCTCCGCCGCGCGGCTCGCTGTCCCTCCGAGGCCGCGTGCTCACCGAGGACGGAGCGCCCGCCCAGGGGGTGGAGGTCTCCGCGTCGCGGGCCCTGCCCGGCGAGTCCCTGTCCGGCCTCCCCTGCGGCAAGGATGTCGAGACGCCCCTGTCCTCCTCCGCCTGCGAGGACCCGAGGGCCCTGCATGACTTGCGAGGACTCATCGACGAAGGCCGGGGCACGGCCCCCCTGCTGACGCGCGCCACCACGGCCCAGGACGGCACCTTCGTGCTGGAGGGACTGCCCGAGGGCAGCGTCGCGCTGTGGGCCGTGGGGCCCCAGGGCTCCGCGCTGGAGCTGGACGTGGAGACCCACGCGCAGGACGTGGAGTTGGTCCTCCAGCCGAGCGCCGTGTTCTCCAGCCGCGTCGTGGACGAGGCCGTGAGGCCCGTGGTGGATGCGAGCGTGACGCTCTTCCACGCCGAGCACTCGCGCTACTTCGAGACCCGCACCGACTCGGAGGGCCGCTTCCGCATCGGACCGCTGCCCGAGGGCGACTACGCGCTGGTCGTCTCCAGTCCGGGGTTCTTGACCGCGCACCAGACGAACCTCGTTCCGGAGGAGCTTTCGGCCGAGGACCTGGTGCTGCACCGGCCCCGGCGCATCCTGGGTCAGGTGCTCCTGGACGAACGTCCCGTCCCGGGGGTCCAGGTCCGCGCCCACGATTCCGACTACGAGCCCGAGAGCGACTCCGAGGACCCCCTCACTTCCATCACCGACGCGGACGGGCGCTTCATCCTGGAGGACATGGCGCCGGGCAGCTACGTGCTGCGGGCGCGGCGGGGCGACCAGCAGGGAGAGACGGAGACCACGCTCGCGGAGGAGCAGGCCGACGTGGAGGTGACGCTGCATCTGGGCACCGTCGTCAAGGTGGTGGGCCAGGTGCGCGACGAGGCGGGACAGCCCATCCCGGACGCGCTGGTGACGCTGAACACCCACGGCGACGTGTCCACGAGCACCGATGTCACCACGGAGGCGGATGGGCGCTTCGTGTTCAATTCGGCGACGCTGGGCCACAACGACTTCACGGTGTCCGCCGTGGGCCACCAGTTCCTCTCGGTGAGCGACGTGGTGGTGACGGCGACGCCGGCGCCCCTGGACTTCACCCTGAAGCGCGCGTTCGTCATGGAGGGGCTCGTCACCGACACGGAGGGCAACCCGCTGACGGAGGCGGAGGTCATCGCCATGCCGTCGCGCCACGACTCGAAGCTCCGGCGCGACGGCACGCCCGCCTCCTTCGAGGCAGGGGACGTGGACGACCCCTTCAACAACGCGGAGAGCGTCTACACGTCGACTGACGAGAATGGGCGCTTCGTGCACAACCTGGCCGAGCCGGGACTCCACCGCCTCAAGGCGCAGGCCCTGGGCTTCCTGGACACGGAGTGGCAGCAGGCCCAGGTGCCCTCCCAGGACGTGCGCCTGGTCATGAAACGCGGCGCGAGCGTGGAGGGCACCGTGGAGACCACCGACGGCGCTCCGCTGCCCGCCATCCAGGTCTCCCTGGTGGAAGACGGCAAGGACTCCGCCGGCACCACCGAGGCCGTGACCGACGCGCGCGGCTCCTTCAGCCTGCGGGGAATCGCTCCGGGCCGGTACTCCCTCCGCGCCATCCGCAACCGGGGCGGCCCGCCCCGCGCCTCGCTCTCCGTCGTGCTCGTGGGCGCGGAGACGAAGACGGTGACGCTGCGCCTGGAGCCGGGGCTGTCGCTGTCAGGGCTCGTCGTGGACGAAGCCGGCAAGCCGATGCCCGGCGCGGAGATTCACGCCTACGTCCCCAGCGAGGATGGCGCTCGCCCGCGATTCTTCCACCACGGCCGCTCTCCCTTCCATGACGCCTCCAGCGCCATCACGGATGAGCAGGGCCGCTTCACGCTCGAACACCTGTCGCCGGCCCCGTGCAGGCTCAGCGTCAGGAAGGAGGGCTATCAGCTGATAGCGGAGCCGCTTCAGGGAGACGAGTCGGCCCGCTCGCGAACTCCCCAGGTCATCGCGGCGGCCGGGTCGACGAACGTGAAGCTGGTGCTGCGCTATCAGGGGGGCATCCGGGGCCGGCTGGTGCGCGAGGACCGCACGCCCATCACCCGCTTCGAGGTCAACGAGGAGTTCTTTCGCGAGCCGGACGGCACCTTCCACATCCCCGTGGAGGAGCCGGGCCGCACGTGGTTGACGCTGGAGGCGCCGGGCCTCGCGCGCGTGCTGCGGGAGGTCCACGTGGAGCCGGGCCAGGACACGGACCTGGGTGACGTGGTCCTCAAGGCGGGGCGTCGGCTGCGCGGCCGGGTGCTGGACGCGGCGACGTCCGCGCCGGTGGTCGGCGTGGAAGTGCAGGCGTACCTCCCCCTCACCCCGTCCGCGGGGGAGGAGGACCCCGAGGAGCAATCCCTGGCGCACGCGCGCACCGCCGCCGATGGCGCCTTCGAGCTGCCTCCCATGGAGTCGGGCGCATCCTTCCGCCTGGAGGCCTCCCATCCGGACTACCTGCCACTGAGCCGGCAGGTGGGCCCGGGAGAGACGACGCTGGAGCTGCGCGTGTCCACGGGCGCCCGGCTGGACGGCACGGTGAAGGACCGCGAGGGCCGGCCCGTGAGCACCTTCCTCTACCTGCATCCCCTGTCTCCGGCTGGCGCGGAGGCCGTCATGTTGGAGGAGGACAGCGGCGACTTCCACGCGACGGGACTGGCGCCCGGGGAATACACCCTCATCGCCCGGGAGACGACGACGCAGCAGGGAGACACCGTCCGCTTCATGCCCCTGCGCGTGAAGCTGGGGCCAGGCGAGCGCAAGGTGCTCCACCTCCAGGAGCTGGACGGCGGCGCCACGCTGAAGCTGCGACCTTCGCCCCTCGCCACGAACCCGACGCATGCCGTGACGGTCATCCGCTACCACCTGTTCGCCGGCACCGTGCCGGCGCCAGGCAGTTGGGAAGAGCTGGAGCACCTCGCGGAGACGCTGGGGATTCCCACCGCGTCGGACACCACCTCCACGTTCGAGCACCTGCCCGCGGGCCGCTACACCTACGTCCTGATGGGCAGGAACCACCTGACCCCGCACTGGGTGATACACCGCGCGGAGGTGGACCTCCCCGCGCAGGGGGTTGTCACTCCGGACATCCAGCCCACCTGGCTTCCCCTGTCGAGCAGCGACCCCTGAGGTCCGACGCGCCCCGTTTGCATCCCGCGAGGGTGCCACTTAAGGCTCCGCGACATGGGCAACAAGCCTTGGGCGGGAAACGACGCGGAGCTGGAGCTGGACTGGGGCGCGCGCGCGCCGCGTCCCACGGCCGACGAGCAGGGTGTTCCCCAGGAAGACCCGCCCCAGGAGATGCTCGCCGGAAAGGGCCCTCCGGGAGACCCGCGCTACATGAGCGTGGAGCTGCGCCTGTCGTTGGAGGCCGTGCTGACGGCGGCCCAGGTGCGCATGCGCCAGTTCCGGGAGGCGCTCGAAATCCTCATCGGCTGGGAGGGGAAGAACCGCTACGAGGTCTGCGACGCGGAGGGCCGCGACACCGTGTACGTGGGCGAGACGGGCGATGGCTGGGCGTCACAGCTCCTGCGCAACTTCTGGCCCTTCTACCGCGCGCGGCTGGAGTGCATGACGGTGGGCGGCACGCTGGCCCTGGCGGTGGAGCTACCCTGGCACATCTTCTTCGCGCGAGCGGAGGTGATGGCGTGGGACGACCGGCCCATGGGCACCATCGTCCAGCGCTTCCGCTTCTTCAGCCGCCGGTTCGACATCCTCTCGCCCGCGGGCGTGGTGATGGCCACCGTGGAGGGGCCCTTCTTCAAACCCTGGACGTTCCGCATCCTCCAGCGGGGTGAAGAGGTCGCCGTCATCCGCAAGAGGTGGAGCGGACTCTTGCAGGAGACCTTCAGCGACGCGGACAACTTCAGCCTCGACTTCCAGCCCGCGTGCAACGACGGCAGGCTGCGTCAAATGGTGCTGGCCGCCGCGCTGCTCGTGGACCTGACGTACTTCGACAACCGGAAGAACAGCTCCGGCGGGGGCGTGGACCTGGGCTCGTAACCGGGCGCCAGGCTCGGTGGCCTCGCGGAACAGCCGAAACCGAGAACTCCCGGACCCCATCGCTCCCCCGCTGTCCAGGCAGTCGGCTTGTGGTAAGTCCCCAGGCCCATGTCGACGAGCGATGCGCTGAACGCAGCAGACCTCGAGCGGTTGGCCCAGGCGGAGTCGCCGGACCTGGCCGATGCCGTGCTCGCCCTCCTCGAGCAGTCGGAGCCGGAGCCCGAGGAAGGCAAGGCCCCGCCCAAGGACGCCTTCACCTTCGAGAAGCTGCTGCGCTCGCTCTCCCAGGCACAGGCCCGGTACAGCTCCGAGAGCCGCCGCGAGGCCTCCTCCGAGGCGTGGCAGCGCTTCAAGGCGCAGAAGGACGTGCCCCAGCCCGCGCGGCTCGCGCTGGCGGACCTGCTCGTCTCGCTCTACGCGAAGAACACCGACGCCTCCCGCGCCATCATCCTGGAGCTGGCGCGCAAGGCGGACTTGAAGTTCGGCCTGTGGGGCGGCCTCAAGCGCATCTACAAGCTGGCCGAGGCCAACCACGACGCGGAGCTGTTCGGCGTGCTCGCCTGGCGCTTCGACGTGGAGCGCCGCCAGTCGTACCGGCACGAGGTCTCCGGCGGCACGCTCCAGTACCTGCGCCGCCGCGCGTGGCGCTACCTGCGCCACCTGGGCGCCGCCGTCCCGGAGCTGTACCCGCAGTTCGCCGTGGAGGTGCTGCGTCACTACGACGAGGACACGTCCTGGCACTCCGTCTGGGTGGCCCACCACATCTGGGCCACTGAAAGCGGCAACTACACCGCCAGCGCCTTCCCCATCCAGCCACCGAACGACACGCTGAAGCACCGCGCGTTCCCCGACGCGTGGAAGCGCTCGCCGGACGCGCTGATGCGGCTGTTGGACACGTGCCTGTCGGACCCGGCCGCGCGTTTCGCCATCCAGGGCCTGCGCAAGGACTTCCCGGAGGCGCTGCGCAAGGTGACGCCCGCCTGGTTGGACAGGCTCGCCCGCCGGCCGCTGGGCAGCGCGCACGACTTCCTCGTGGAAACGCTGCAGGGCTCGCCGGAGTTCCACCAGGGCAAGCTGCGCGCGCTCGGCCTGCACGAAGCGGTGCTCGCGTTGCTCTTGTCTCCCAGTGGCAAGGCGCGCACGTACGCGATTGAGTACGCGCGGGCGCACGCGCAGGACCTGGCGGCGGACCGGCTGGCGGAGCTGGTGGCCCAGGGCGAAAGCGACGTGAAGTCGTTCGCCGCGGCGGTGCTGGAGAAGCGCAACCCACGCGAGCTGGGGCTGGAGCTGCTGGGGCGGCTGTTGTCGTACAAGTCCACGGCGGCCTTCGCGGCCAAGTCCCTGGAGCAGTCGTTCGACCGCGCGGAGCTGACGTCGGGCTTCCTGCGGGACATGTACCTGGGCACCTCCGAGCAGCTCAACTGGGCCAAGGGCTTCGTCTCCTCCAAGTACGCCGCTGGCGAGATGCCGGTGGCCTTCTGGAAGGAGCTGCTCGAGGACCCGCGCCTGAAGAAGAAGCGCTACCCGGTGGAGGGGTTGGTGGTGAAGGCGCTGTCGGCCTACACGCCCGCGGTCATCGGTCCGGAGTGGATGCTGGACAAGGCGGCGAACCCGAACTTCGGCGACCAGATGGCGACGTGGCTGAAGCGCGCGGACAGCCTGCCCGGGCTGGACGTGGAGAAGGTGAAGGGGCTGGTCTTCAGCGCGAAGCACCGGGAAGTGGCGCTGGCCATCCTGGGCAACCGCAAGCTGTTCACCGCGCGGCAGCTCACGGTGCCCTGGCTGCTGGCGCTCGCGCGCCGGGCGGACCCGACGCTGCACGACTTCGCCCACCGCTACCTGCTGGAGTACGTGGTGCCGGCGGACTTCAGCGACACGGGTGACGCGGCGGCGGGCCTGGAGCGCCTGTTCGAGCTGGCGCTGGGGGCCAGGCAGCCGGTGCCCGTGCGCACGTTCGCCCAGACGTACCTGCGCTGCCACCACCCCGTCATCGGCCCGGAGCAGCCGGAGTCGAAGTCGTACGAGCTCAAGCCGAAGGCGCCTCGCAAGGCGTACACGCCGGAGAAGCTGTGGCCCGCGCTGTTCGACGCGCGCGACGACGTGCGCCGCTTCGCCCTGGCCATCACCCGCGCGGAGCTGCGCGCCTGGGGCTGGCACACGCGGGTGTACGAGCTGGCCGAGGCCGAGGCGAAGGAGATTCGCAACCTGGCCTATGACGCGCTGTTGCGCGCGGGCGAGGACGGCGCGGACGCTCGCTACGTGCTGCACCCGGAGGAACTGGACGCCGTGAAGGTCTTCTCCCTCACGGAGAGCACCAAGCGCAGCACGCGCGAGGTCGCCGTGGAGCTCATCCGCCGGCACTACGCGCGGCTGGGCGGCGCGGAGCGGCTCGCGTGGCTGATGCAGAGCGCGGACCGTGAAGTGGGCCTGTTCGCAGTGCGTCTGCTCTGGGAGAAGCACCGTCCCACGCACCTGCCGGAGGGCTGGAAGCCGGCGGGCGCGAAGGAGGCTCCGTCGGCGGGTGGCGGCGAGCGCTTCGCGGATGTCGCGGCGCTGCGGGACTTCCTGCGCAAGATGCTCTTCGGTCTGCCTCCGGGCCGGGCGAAGGAAGCGCGCGAGGGCGAGGTGCAGAAGCGCCTGTCGGCCAGCGTCGCCAAGCGCCGCGTGATTGAGCTGGTGAGGGACCTGGGCCTGGATGACGAGAACTTCGCCCGCGTCGTGTCGCCCGTGCTGGGGGAGTTCACCGGCTCGATGGCGAAGGGTGAATGGCAGAGCTGTCTCGCATCCCTGGTCCAGCTGCGCACGGCGCATCCGAGCGCGCAGCTCGGGGGCCTCTGAGCCTCGCGTCACTCGCCTCCAACGAGTTTCGAAAGAACACCATGTCCGTCCTTTCCATCGGCAACATCGAGAAGCTCCGGGCCCTCGCGGCCAGCCCCCGGGTGCTGCTGCTCGGCGGCGCTCGCGCTTCCGTCTCCAGCCGCGTCACCGCGTATGAGCCGGGCACCAACAAGGTGCTGTGGAGCACCGAGCTCCCCTCCGCGGTGAATGCCCTGGCCCTGTCGGGCGAGCGCTTCGCCGCCGCCTGCGCGGACGGCACGCTGCGCTTCGGCACCCACGCCGACGGCAACGTGCAGTGGCAGCTCGAGGGCGCGCACCCCGGCGGTGTCACCGCGCTCGCCTCCAGCCCGGACGGCAAGGTCCTCTTCAGCGCGGGCGCGGACGGCATCGTGCGCGGCTGGGAGTGGGACTCCACGCGCAAGCTGCACGAGTGGAAGGCGTCGCCCCAGTCGCTGCGCGCCGTGGCGGTGGACCCGTCCGGGACGTATGTCGCGACCGCGGGTGACGACGGCGTGGTGCGCTCCTTCACGCGCGCCTCCGGTGAGCGCCGGGACATGGTGGGCCATGAGGGCGCGGTGCGCGCGCTGGCCTTCACGCCTCGGGACGGTCGGCTCGTGTCCGGCGGCGACGACGGCAAGCTGCGCCTCTGGTACCTGGTGGGCGCGGTGGAGTTCGAGGTGCGCGGCGACAAGGACTCCGGCCATGCCGGCTCCGTGCTCGCCCTGCTCTTCCCGCCCACGCCCGCCGCGAAGGATGACGAGGAGCCGTCGGACCGCGTCTGGTCCGCGGGCAGCGACGGCAAGGTGAAGGCGTGGCGACTGGACGAGCGCCGCAAGCCGCGCACGTTCGACTGCGGCAGCAAGCCCACGAACGCGCTGGTCTTCCTGCCGCCCGCGAACCCGCGCGCGGCGCGCACGGCGCTCGGCTCCGTCTTCACCGCGAGCGACGACCGGCGCGTGCTGCGCTTCGGCATCGAACTGGACGGCAAGCCGGGCAATGACCAGGACACCTCGCAGCACGGCCTGGACCTCCTGACGGAGTCGGTGAAGGCGGGCCGCCCCAAGCGCGAGGCCGCCGTGCGCGAGGCCGCCGCGCTGGACGAGCCGGAGGCGCTGGAGTTCGTGCTCCAGGTGCTCGGCACGGACAAGGAGGCGGAGGTGCGTCGCCTCGCCGCCCGCGAACTGGGCGCCAGGGGTCGCATCGCCGCGCGGCCGAAGCTGCGCGAGCGGCTCAATGACGACCATCCGCAGGTGCGCGAGGACGCCCTCAAGGCGCTCGACGTGCTGGAGACGGAGTCGCCCCTGGCCGCGCCCCGCGCCGCGCTGGATTCGCGCTTCGTGGACATGCGCGTGGCGGGTCTGCGCCGGCTCGCGAAGCTGGGGGGCACGTCCCCGCTGGTGCCCGGTCTCATCGCCGGCAAGCTGAGCGAGACCGAGGCCGCGGTGGGCCTGGCCGCGCTGGACGCGCTCTGCGAGGTGACGCCGGGCGGTGACACCGAGCCCCTGCGCGCCGCCTTCGAGCGCGGCCCCGCGCGTCTGCGCGCGGAGGTGCTCATCCGCGCGGCCGGAGCGGGTCTGTTGGGTCATGCGCAGCTCCAGCCGCTGGTGGCGCGGGCGCTGGACGACGCGGATGCTGACGTGCGCCGCGTGGCCTTCACCATCCGCGTGATGGAGCGCCGGGCCCTGGCCCACGCCCTGGAAGCCCGCGACGAGGACTTCGCCCGCTCCGTCAAGGACGTGGCCCGACGACTGGTCGCGCGCACGCGCGGCCCGAGCGGCGCCGCCCTGGCCATCACTGACGCGGACCTCCAGGCCGCTCGCGACACCATGCCCGCGCAGGGCGCCGTCAGTGGCGCGCTGGCGGAGAGTGACTTGGAGCCGCTGCTGGCCGCCATGGCCTGCCGCACGCCGGACACCGCCGTGCGCGGTGCTCGCGGCCTCGCGCAACTGGGTGACGCGCGGGCGCTGGGCGCGCTGCTCCAGCTCTCCCGCGAGCCGGAAGCCCCCATCCGCCGTCAGGCCGCCGCCGCCCTCCAGGCGCTCCAGGATGCCCGCGCCCGCGAGCGACTGGTGTGGATGCTGGACGACGAGGATGCGGACGTGCGCGCCGCCGCGCTGGACGCGGTGGTGACGCTGGACGTGGAGGCGCCCCTGTCCTCCGCCGAGGCGGCGCTGCGCTCCGGCCACGAGGACGTGCGCGTGCGCGGCCTGGACCGGCTGGTGAAGCTGGGCGCGGCGACGCAGGGCGCGGAGCCGCTGCTCGGCGACGCGCTGGAGGACGAATCCGCCAAGGTGCGCGGCGAGGCGTTCCGCACACTGTGGGCGTGGAACGAGAAGGTGCCGGAGAAGGCGTTGGACCGCGCGCTCGCCGGCCGCTTCCCGGACCTGCGCAACCGCGCGGTGGAAGTCCTCTCTCAGCGCGGCACCGAGGGCTGGGCGCAGGAGCGCCTGAAGAAGTCCGTGGAGGACCGCGACGCGGGCGTGGCCACCGCCGCGTACGAGGCGTGGGTGAAGCTGGTCGGCAAGGAGAAGCCGGAGCCGCACCTGGCGGCCCTCGCGTCCACGCATCCGTCGGTGCGCGTGCTGGGCGCCAAGGGCTCCGTGCATGCCCCGGTGGAGACGCTGCGCTCGCCGCTGCTCAAGCGCGTGCAGGACGAGGAAGTCGTCGTGGCCGTCGCCGCGCTGGAGGCGCTGGACAAGCTGGTGCCCGGGGAGAACGGGCCGTTGCTCGCGGGCATCGCCGCTGGCGAGTTGCAGGTGCGCGTGCGCGCCGCGGAGCTGCTCGCCCCGCGCGGCGCCGAGGACATCATCGAGCCGATGCGCGGGCTCATCACCGACAAGGACCTGGAGCGGCTCTACACTCCGGCGTACCTCATCCCGCTGCGCATCCGCGCCGCTCGCGCGCTGGCGTCGCTGGGCTCGCGGCGGCTGCTGTCGTTCTTCGCCACCGTGCTGGTGCCCAGCGAGCTGGGCGACCTCCAGGAGCAGGGCGCGCGCGGCCTCGCCACCGCGGGCCGTCGGGGCGACGAGGGCTACCTGCTGGACACCCTGGGCCACGCCAACGTGGCGGTACGCTCGTGGGGCGCGGACGGCCTGTCGCGCCTGGGTGACGCGCGCGCGCTGCCCGTGCTCACCGGCAACCTGCGCAATGACCACCTGCCCATCCGCCTGGGCGCCATCCTCTCCTTCGCGGCCCTGGGCCCCGAGGGCGACGGTGGCCTCTTGCACGGCCTGGAAGACCGCGCCCGCGAGGTGCAGGAGATGGTGTTCGCCATCGTCCTCGCCCGTGACTTGCGCGCCAGCCGTCGGGGCGAGCCGCCCGACCTGCTCGCCAGCGCCCTGTCCAGCGGCAGGCCGGAGGTGCGCTACGCGGCGGCCCGCGCGCTGGAGCTGCGCACGGAGACGGACGCGTACCGCACAAACCTCGTCGAAGGCCTGTTGCCGCCGCGTCCGGAGAAGGTCGGCGACATGAAGGAGTGGCCCGCCGAGGACGAGCGCGCCCGGCGCATGGTGGGACTCGCCGAGGCCCTCTCCAGCGAGCAGCCCGAGCAGCGCTACGCGGCGGCCCAGGTGCTGCTGCTGCGCAACAAGCCGCTCGACTACTTCCGCGAGGCCCAGAAGGTCGCCCGCCCGCGCACGCTGGAGGCCCCGTGGAAGCCGGAGACGGCCCCTGGCACCTCGCCCGTGCAGGCCACGCCCGCCAAGAGCTGGCTGCGGCGGCTCTTCTCGGCGGTGAAGCCGGGGACGCCGGGCACTTCGCCGGAGGCCAGCGCCAGCGCGGAGCGACAGCACCTGCGCCGGCTCGCCTTCGGCGCGTACGTGGGCCTGCTGCGACAGGTGTCCGCGGGTGACGATGAGAGCCACCGCGTCCGCCGCGATGCCGTGGACCGCGTGGTGAAGCTCACGCTGGAGGGCTTCGCCGGGACTCCCGCCGCCGTCGCCGCGCTGCTGCGCGCGCTGGAAGATCCGCACCAACTGGTGCGCAAGGCGGCCCTCACCGGCCTCAAGGAGCTGTTCCCCGCGGGCAGCGATGAGCCGTTGTCGTTGGCCCTCGCGTCGCTGGCGCCGGACGTGGCTCGCGCCGCGCTGGACGAACTGGCGGAGCGCGGTGACGCCGCGAAGCCGCGCATCACCGCCGCGCTCAACTCGCCCCTGGCGGACGTGCGTCGCTACGCCTTCGAGCTGCTGGAGAAGCTCAGCCCGGCCGGAAGCCTGGAGCCGCTGCTGGCCGCGCTCGGCAGCGAGCACGCGGACCTGCGCGTGGGAGTGATTGAGCGGCTGGCCGGTGCCAACGACTCGCGCGTCACCGAGGCGCTCGGTCGGGCCATGGCCAGCGAGCACGAGGACCTGCGCCTGCGCGCCTCGGAGCTCCTGGCGTGGCGCGGAGATGACCGGGCGGTGGAGGTGCTGGCCTCCTTCCTGCGCTCGGAGACGTCCGCCGTGGCGAAGCGCGCCTCGGAGGCGCTGGCCCGGCTGGCCACGCCCTCCGCGGTGAGTGCCCTGGCCGCGCGCGTGGCCGTCGCCACGGAGGCGAACGAGCGGCTGCGATTGGTGGCCGCGCTCGGACAGACGAAGCGCGCGGAGGCGCTGGACGTGCTCGCGCGACGAAGCACGGAGGACGACGCGAGCGCGGTGCGCGTCGCGTGTGTCGCCGCCGCGATGAACATCGCGGGCACGGACGTGAAGAAGCGGGACGCGGCGCTCGCGGTGCGCTTCCTCCGCTCGCCGGTGAAGTCCAACGACGTGGCGGTGCGACTGGCGGCCCTGAAGGAGCTGGAGCACGGCGCGGAGGCCGGTCAGGCCGAGCTGCTGGTGGGCCTGTTCTCTGACCGGGACCTGGCGGTGCGCGCGGAGGCGGTGGCGCTGTACTCCAAGCGCGTCATCGAGCACGGCATCCCCGTGGGTCCGCTGGAGGACGTGCTGCGCGGTGGGGCGCGTGAGCTGATGCTCCCGGCCGCCGAGGGCGTGGCGCACCTGCGCGGCATCAGCGCGCTGCGGCCCCTCTTGCTGTACTCCCGCGCGGGTGAGGATGGACAGCGCGAGCGCGCCCTGCTCGCCCTGGGCACGCTGGGTGACCCGCGCGCCTTGAGCGAGCTGGAGACGGTGGCCGCGGGTGGCACGCCCGAGGCTCCCACGGAGCCGTCCATGGTGTGGGCGGCGCTGGAGGGCCTGGGCCGCCTCGCCGGTCGCCTGCCCGAGGGCGAGGAGCGCCGTCGCGTCGAGGAGAAGGTGGAGGCCGCCGCGGTGGAGGGCTCCACCACGGAGCTGCAGCAGGCGGGCGTGAAGGGCCTGCGCGCCATCGGCGGCGAGCGCGCCCGAGTGAAGCTGGAGGCGCTGCTGCTCGACACGGGCACCCGCGACGAGGTGCGCATCACCACGGCGCAGGAGCTGGGCAAGCTCAAGGACGTGGAGGCGGAGGCCACGCTGGCCACCATCCTCGACGACGGCGACGACGACCTGCGCCAGGAAGCGCGCAAGGCGCTGGACGCGCTCTTCCCGAAGGAGCGCACCCGCGTCGAGTTCCTCGCCGTGGCCAGCATCAACGAGGACATCTCCGAGCCCGCCGCGGCGTACCTGTCGCGCGAGGGTGACCCGGTGCTGCTCGTGCCCCGCCTGGCCACGCTGACCAACGAGGAGCTGCGGCTGCGACTGCGCCGGGGACTCGCCCGTCGTGGCGCGCTGCCCGTGACGGAGACGGTGGCCCTGCTGGCCCACGACAAGCCGGAGGCGCGACAGGAAGCCGCGCTGCTGGTGGGCACGTGGACCGGTGAGGCGCGTCAGGCCGATCAGGTGGATGTCGCGGCGCTGGCTCGCGCGCTGGTGTCGGCCGAGCGGAAGACGGCGGCCGACTGGACGGCCTCGCCCCCGGGCAAGAAGCGCGAGTCACTGGCCACCGCGTGGGAGCGGCTCTTGTGGGCGGGCTCTCGACTGGGCGCGGCCAGCCTCGCGGACTCCGCGCGCGCCATCCTCCAGGGTGGCGAGTTGGCGTCTCCGGCCACCGTGCGACAGGAGGCGGCGCGCGTGTTGTCGCGACTGGGCACGGCGGGTGCGACGCTCAAGCTCGTGGGCCAGGACACCGGTCCCGTGCTGACCAACGCCAAGGAACTCGCGGCGTCGGCGGAGGCGCTGAAGGGCGCGCTGGTGGACCCGGACGCGCAGGTGCGCTCGGCGGCGGCGGACGCGCTGGCGCGACTGGCGCCCGAGAAGGCCTCGGCGTGGGCGCTGGAGGTGAAGCCCTTCGACCCGGTGGCCCTGGGCCCCACGGGCGCGAAGGTGCCGGCGGAGGCATTCACGACGTCCGAGGGCCGTCGCCTCGCCGAGCCCGCGCTGCTGGCCCACGGGAACATCGCTCCGCTGAAGGCCCTGGCGGAGAATGCGAAGCCGGAATTGAAGCAGGAAGCGTGGGCCGGTCTGGGTAGGCTCGGCGGTGAAGAGGCGGCGAAGCTGCTGCACGAGGCCGCCTTCGACAAGTCTCAGTCCGTGGAGCTGCGCAAGGCCGCGTGGCGCGCCCACAAACGTGCACGTCGCGCCGTGGAGCGCGCGCGCAACCGGAAGGAAGGAACCCCGTCGTGACGACCGCCACCCGACACCCCGTCGAGCTTCGCTACGCCACCGCGAGCGACGTGGAGTCCACGTCGGACGCCTCCCGCGTGCTGCTGGCCCTGGAGGGCTCGCGCGGCACCGTGGGCGTGCGTGGACGGCTGAAGGACCCCGCCCTCTTCCGCGACGCGCTCACCGCCGCCTTCGGCATCCTCTCCAGCGACTTGCGCTACCGGGGCAAGGACCGCACCGCGTACCTCGCCTACCTCATGTCGAAGGGGAAGCGGGCGAGCGCGCAAATCTGGGAGGCGCAGAAGGCGTTCCTCGACAACGCGCTCGACGGTGAGGAGAAGCAGGACGAGGTGCTCGACCCCGTCCTCACCGTGGACCCGGACAGCGTGTCCCTGGAGGTCTTCTCCCGCGACGAGAGCGCCTACGCGCGCCTGTCCTTCGACAACAGCCTCTTCGAGGGCCGCGAGGCCGCGCACGGCTCCACCTTCCTGGACGTCCCCGCGAACCTCTCCTCGCGGATGGACCGGCTGCGCACCTACCTGCCCGTGTCGCTGGAGGCCCACGTCGCCCTGCCCGCGAAGGCAACCCGCGAGCCTCGCAACGTGGAGGTGCCTCACGCCTGGCTGCGCGGCTTCCTCCAGGTGCAGTCCGCCGCCACGCTGCCGGCGAACTCCTGCGTGCTGGCGCCCATCGACCTCTACAACCTCCTCTTCGCGCTGCGCACCCGCAAGGCGAAGAAGGCCCCGCGCGCGCTGCGCTTCGAGCTGGTCCCCGGCGCCCCGCCGCGTCTGGTGCTGGAGCCGTGGGAGCTGGTGCTGGAGTGCCATGGCGGCACGTACACCGGCACCGCGCCCGCCGTGGTGCGGACGTTCGGCCGTCAGCGTCTGGTGGCGCTCGCCCGACTGTTGCCCCACGCGAAGTCGGTGCGCCTGCAGCTCATGGGCCCCGGGCTGCCGGTGTTCTGGGTCATCGACATGGGCGCGGCCACGCTGACGTTGGGCCTCACGGGCTGGACGGAGAGCGGCTGGTCCTCCGCGGCGGCCTTCGATGTCCTCATGCCCCGCGCGGTGCCGGACGGGCTCGCGGAGAAGCTGCGCGGCAAGCTGCGCGCGGACGGGCCCCTGCCCTTCGACACCCTCGTCGCCGCGGCGGGTGGCGCGTCGAAGGAGCACGTGCGCGCCGCGCTCCAACTGGAGTGCCTGCGCGGCAGAATCCTCTTCGACGTCGCCAAGGGCCAGTACCGCCCCCGCGAGCTGATGGCCACGCCGGTGGACGAGTCCGTCATCCGCTTCGGCAGCGAGCGCGAGGCGCGGGCCCACCGCCTGCTGGGTGATGGCGGCCCGGGCGCGGGCGAGGTGAAGCTGACGAAGGTTCACGACATCGTCGGAGAGGGCACCCGCATCCACGGCGAAGTCGTGGACCGCGAGGCGGTGCGCAGCTTCTTCCCGAGCTTCACGTTGGACCTGGAAGGCCGCGTGAAGGACGCGTCCTGCGGGTGTCCGCACTTCCGCCGCTCCGGCATGCGCGAAGGCCCCTGCGAGCACCAGCTCGCGCTGCGCCTGGCCTACGCGCGCCGCCGCACCGAGGAAGAGGCCCTGCGCAAGACGCCCGAGGGGCGAAAGCTCATCCGCGCGGAGACGCGCTCGTACGTGCGGCGCGACGCGGAGAGCGGACAGGAGATGGTGTATCGCGTGTCTCTGGACGGTCAGGTCGTCGCCGTGGAATGGGGCCCTCGCACTGGCGAGGCGCGTCATCAGCGGCTCTGGTTCGACACGGACACGGAGGCGCGGACCGCGTATTTCACGCGCCTGGAGAAGCTTTCGGCTGAAGGCTACATCGACGCGGCGTCAGCCTTGGTGTAAACCCCCATTCACGGCTCGGCCGCTCACGCAGCGGCCAAAAGGGCAGGTGCGACGGAAGACACGATGAGACGCGCTTCACGCGCGAGCAGCCGAGAGAGGTCTGGAGTGCATCAGCCTGAGCGCCTCGAGCGCGGGAGCGGCGTTGCGCCGCTCCGGTTGGAATGCAGGACACTCTCCGCAAGGTAGCCTGTTCTTGGCTCTCTCCCTCCTAGGCACTACGGCCTGCGGGGGCAGCTGAGCCAACGACGCGATCGCCGTTTGCCCCCGCAGGCCGTAGTGCCTAGGAGGGGAGAGCCGGTGAGGCTACCGTGCACCAGGTAAGATGGTGGTGCTTTCCTGGCCTCCCTCGACTGCTCGTGATGATTGCCCGCCTCGTCCGACGCCGACGCGCCCCCTCGAGGTTCTGACATGACCGCCAGGCTGGAGTCGTTCGTCCCCGCAGCAGCGCCGCAGGCCGTTGCCACCCCTGCGCCCCAGGCTCCCGCCGCCAACGCGGTCGCCCAGCGCGAGGCCCGCCGCGCCGCGCATGAAGCCCTGCTCATCCGCTGGAAGGCCATCGTCGAAGCAGGCGGCGCCGAGTCGTGGGCCCAGGGCCAGCTCGTCTCGCGCGGCCTCGCCGTGGCGGACCTGGACTTCTCCGGCGCCTCCGAGAAGGAGAAGACCGCCTGGAAGGAGAAGAAGAAGGCCGAGGCCGCCGAGCTCCGCGCCCTGGGCCGCCAGGCCCATGAGGCCTGGAAGGCCACGCACATCAGCCATCTGGGCGCTGGCGTGCACTGGAAGGAAGACGCCGGCTCCGACAAGTTCGACGTCGCCCACCGCGAGGAGCGCGCGAAGTCCAACGGTCTGCCGGAGCTGGGCACCGTGGACGCGCTCGCCAAGGCGCTCGGACTCAGCGTCTCCAAGCTGCGCTGGTTCGCGTTCCACCGCGAGGTGGACACCGGCTCGCACTACATCAGCTGGGGCATCCCCAAGCGCGACGGCGGCACGCGCACGATTACGTCCCCCAAGCCGGAGCTGAAGCAGGCCCAGCGCTGGGTGCTGTCCAACGTGGTGGAGCGGCTGCCCGTGCACGGCGCGGCGCACGGCTTCGTCGCGGGACGCTCCATCCTCACCAACGCGCTCGCCCACCACGGCGCGGACGTGGTGGTGAAGGTGGACTTGAAGGACTTCTTCCCCACCGTGACGTGGCGGCGGGTGAAGGGCCTGCTGCGCAAGGGCGGCTTGCAGGAGAACACCGCCACGCTGCTGTCGCTGATGGCCACCGAGGCGCCTCGCGAGACGGTGCAGTTCCGCGGCAAGACGCTCTACGTCGCCAAGGGTCCCCGCGCGCTGCCGCAGGGCGCGCCCACGTCTCCCGGCATCACCAACGCGCTGTGCCTCAAGCTGGACAAGCGCCTGTCCGCGCTGTCGAAGCGCCTGGGCTTCATCTACACGCGCTACGCGGACGACCTCACCTTCTCCTGGACGAAGACGAAGCAGCCCAAGGCGAAGCGGGCGCAGGGCCCCGCGGTGTCGGTGCTGCTCGCGCGCGTGAAGGAAGTCGTCGAGGACGAGGGCTTCCATGTTCACCCGAACAAGACGCGGGTGAGCCGCAAGGGCACGCGTCAGCAAGTCACGGGGCTGGTGGTGAACAAGGCCCGGGACGGCGTGGCGTCCGCGCGAGTCCCGCGCGACGTGGTGCGCCGCCTGCGCGCCGCCATCCACAACCGCCAGAAGGGCAAGCCCGGCCGAGAGGGCGAGTCCCTGGAGCAGCTCAAGGGCATGGCCGCCTTCGTCTACATGACGGACGCGGACAAGGGCCGCGCCTTCCTCAAGGACGTGGAAGCGCTCGAGGCCCGCGAGAAGGAAACCCCGAAGGTCGCCTGACCGTCGTCGTCAGGGCACCGCCGGGGCCGCGCTTCCGGCGGCACCCTCCCCGCCCGACAGCAGCGCCGCATCGAAGAAGGCGCGCAGTCGGCGGGGATACTCCTGGGGCTCCACGTCGCTGAAGCCTCCATGACTCGCGCCCTGGATGCGCCATGTCTGGGCGTACTCGCGCACGTGGGCGAACAGCTCGTCCGCGAGCGGCTGGCCGGACTCCTCCGTGCCCATGACGATGAGCAGCGGCCGGGGACGGATGTGGTCCACCGCGTCGATGGTGCGCACCTCGTCGAGCGCGATTCCCCGGCGCCAGAAGGGCACCAGCGCGCCGGACTGGGACACGAAGCCGAAGCGGCGAAAGTCATACGCCGCCGCCAGCCACAACGTGTTGAACGGAGACAGCAGCACCACCGCGCGCACGCCCGTGTCCTTCGCGGCGACCTCCGCCACGGCGGCCGAGCCAATTGAAAAACCGAGGGCCGCCACCTTCCCGGGGTCCACGTCAGGGCGAGCTCGCACGAAGGCCAGCGCGGCGCGCACGTCCAGCCGCTCCTTGTCACCCCACGTGGATGTCTCACCCTGGCTCTCGCCATGGGCGCGCAAATCGAACAGCAGCACGCCGTAGCCCGCGTCGCGCAGGATGCGCGCCTCTGGCAACAGGTCCGCGCGTGTCTGGGATAACCCATGCGCCATCACCACGGCGGCGCGGTTGCGCGAGGGCACATACCAGCCACGCAATTCCAGCCCATCCTCGGTGAACAAACGCACGTCTTGCGCCTGCGCGAAATCAGCGGGCCGCGTGGGAGGCGTGCGGGGATAGTGGAAGTACGCCTCCGAGTGGCGCAGGGCCCGTCCGAAGAGGGCCAGGGCGACGAGCACCCCCAACACCAGCACGCCCGCGACAACCCTCCAGCCCTTCATGAAACACCTTCCCCGGGTCATGCCCGGCTGCCCGTCCAGCTTCACGCGAGTCACCCGCGACACAGGGGGGCGTCCATGGTCAACCTCGCGCGTGCCAGCTTACACTGGCGTGATTCAACTCGCGGTGACGCATACCGCGCATCACCTTTGCACTCGCAGGGATGCTGTGAGCACGTCCAAGAAGACTTTCGATGCGGTGGTGGTGGGCTCCGGAGCGTGTGGCGGCTGGGCAGCCAAGCAGCTCACGGAAGCAGGGTTGAACGTGCTGGTGCTGGAGGCCGGGCGGAGCGACCGGGCGGACCGCCTGCTCTGGGTGTGGCACCGCCTCCGTCAGAAGCTGCTCGGCTACCAGGCGGAGACGGACACCACGCGCAAGCAGCGCCAGTCGGTGCAGTCCACCACCTTCGCGTGGCCCTTCCATCCGCACGCGTTCGTGGATGACGTCGACAATCCCTACACGACGCCGGGCGACGCGCCCTTCACGTGGATTCGCGCACGGCAGGTCGGCGGGCGCACGTCGGTGAAGGCGCACGGCCGCCAGTTCTACCGGCTGTCTGACTTCAACTTCAAGGCAGGCGGGCTCGACGGCCAGGGTCCGGACTGGCCCCTGACGCTGGCGGAGCTGGCGCCGCACTACGAGACGGTGGAGCGGTGGATGGGCCTCTCCGGCAACACGGACGGGCTGGACACGCTGCCCGACTCCGTCTTCGCCTCCTCCATCGCGATGAACCCCGCCGAGCAGCACCTCAAGCAACACGTGGAGCGCCGCTGGCCCGAGCGCCGCGTCGTCGTCCGTCGTACCGCGGGCGCCCCCATCACCCTCCCCGCCGCGATGAAGACGGGCCGCCTCACCCTGCGCACCCACGCCGTGGTGAACCAGGTGCTGCACGACGCGAAGACGGGCCGAGTCACCGGCGTCACCTACGTCGACACCGAATCCGGCAAGACGCACGAGGCGCACGGCCGCGTGGTGATTCTGGCTGCGGGGACCATCGAGACGACGCGGCTGCTGTTGCACTCGAAGAGCGCGGCGTTCCCGGACGGGCTGGGCAACTCCTCGGGGCAGCTCGGCCGCAACCTGATGGACCACACGTACCTGCTCGGCATCGAAGCGAAGATGAACCTGCCGCCCGAGCAGCAGCGCGCCGAGCAGAGCTGGGCGTACATTCCGCAGTTCCGCAACGTCACGTCCCGCGAGGAGGGCTTCGCGCGAGGCTATGGCGTGCAGGTCTTCACCTTCGCGGACAGCTGTCACTTCGTCCCCTTCGGGGAGATGGTGCCGCGCGCGGGCAACCGCGTGACGTTGAGCGCCACGGTGAAGGACCGCTGGGGGATTCCGGCGGCGCACATCGACTGCCGTCACTCGGAGAACGAGCTGCGGATGTGCAAGGACGCCGTGGCGGCGTGTCAGGAGATGATGAAGGAAGCGGGCTTCACGGTGGAGAAGGTGAACGACACCCTGTCCACGCCGGGCATGGCCATCCACGAGGTGGGCACCGCCCGCATGGGCACTGACGCGAAGACGTCCGTGCTCAATCCGTGGAGCCAGAGCTGGGACGTACCCAACCTCCTCGTCATGGACGGCGCGAGCTTCCCCTCGCAGGGGCCGCAGAACCCCACGCTGACGATGATGGCCCTCGCCGTGCGAGCCAGCGCGCACCTGGTCGACGAGCTGAAGGCCGGCAAGCTCTAGGGCCCTGACGCGAGGGACGCGGCCACTTCGCTCCACGTGGCCGCGTCCTCGAAGCAAGCCTCACGCGTCGGGCTTGGTGTGCTTCTCGTGCTCCTTGGGCTTCTCGCGCAGGCTGATTCTCGAGCTCCACATCGCGGGCGTCATCACCACGATGAGCAGCGTCAACAGCACGGTGCCAATCATCAACTCCCAAATCATGTCCATGGTCTCGCTCTACTGAAGGCGGGCTGACGGCATGCCGGAGCGACAGACCTCTCGCACACGGCTCCTGAATGCATTCCGGAGGCGAGGGCGCGCTTGCCCCAAGACACGGGGACGCGACCTCGCCCAGGGCACGGAGCCGCAAGTCGTGGGCCTCGACAGGAACCGAGGACACACCACGAGCCAGCCCCGTGCGCCGGAGCGCTCAGAGGAGCAGCGTGCGGATGCGGAGGAAGACAGGAGGCCCCTGTGACGGGGGCACGTTCCAGAGAGACAGGGAGCGTTGCGAGCCCCACTCGGGCGCCTTGAGCGGCAGCCAGGCGACCGGCGGCACGGCGACGGGCGGCGCGACGAAGGGACTGGCACTGGAGAGACTGCCCTCGGTGGGAGCAGGCAGGTCCCAGTGCGGCTCCTCGCAGCAGTCCCACTGGAGCGTCGGCTGACCGTGGGAGTCCGCGTGGGAGGAGTCCGCTTTCGAGTGCTCATGGCAGCGGCACTTGGAAGCGCGCGTCTGGACCTGCTTCTCGCAGTAGTGCCCCAGCCCCGCCACACCGCTGGCGGCGACCTGCCAGCCGAGGAGCAGCACGAGCGTGAGGAGACGCGACAGTCCAGACACGATGCCTCGGGTATACGCCCCGCCAGCACCCTCCGCAACGCGCGCACCCGGAGCGGACCGCGCCACACTGACAGGGCCCATTCGAGAAGCTCGCGGCCTCAGTAGAGCAGTCCGTCCTTGGGTTGCACGGGCTGGGGAAGCTCCGTCTCCCCGAGCATCTGTCTCAGGTTGATTTCGATGGTCCGACTGAGGGCCGTCATCGGCGTGTCGCTGAGGTCGTCCTCGAACGGTGTCTCGATATCCCGCCCGACGGCGTCCAGGCCGATGAACAGGAACGCGATGATGGCGGTGACGGCCGGAGTGAGCCAGCCCAGCTCCTCCACGACACCGAGCGGCAGCAGCACCAGGTAGGCGCGCGTCATCGCGAACAGCAGGCTGTCGTACTGGCGCGGCAGCGGCGTGTTCTTGATGCGCTCACAGGCGCCCAGCAGGTTGGTCATCTCGGTCAGTGTCCGGTCCATCGTCACGTGGAGGAACAGCACCTTCTGCGGGTCTGACACCTGGCCGTAGATGCGGCGCAGGCGCGTCGCCATCCACAGCAGAATCGCGGAGGGGACGTTGTGCTCCTCGCGCAGGGCGTCGATGACGTCGGGCCGGAAGAAGGCGACAATCTCCGGCAGCGGGTCCTGACGGCGCAGATGACAGCGCAGCGCGTGTACGAAGCCCATCTGCGCGTAGACCAGCTCGCGTGCGTCCTCGGTGATGTCTTCGACCATCCGGGTGATGACGCCGCGCGGCTCGCCCTGGGCCTGAAGCGGAGTACCGAGCACCGCGACCTCGCCCGACGTGTCGCGCGCGCCGGAGGGCACCCGTGCCTGACCGAACCTGTCTCGGACCGCGCCGTCGCTCGCCCGAGTGCCGCGCACCGTCAGCAGGGCACTGGGGCGGTCCACCGCGCTGCGCAGCAGGCGCGAGGGCACCGCGGCCAGCTCCAGCTCCGTGAGTTCGTCACCCGGCTGGCGTCCGGGACGGGGGAGCAGCGTGAGCACCTGACGAGCGAAGGTCCGAGACCAGTTCACCACGCCGCCCCACAGCGTGCGGGCCTCCCACCAACGGTCGTAGGCGGAGTTGTTGCGGAAGGCGAGCAGCACACCCAGCGCCGCGGCGAGCACGGAGATGGGCATCGTGGGCACCGCCATCCAGGACGCGCCGAACACGCGATAGCCCACGACGATGGCCAGGGCGAAGAAGACATGCACGGCCACGGGGATGCCCGTGTAGCGGAGGATGATGTGCCAGGAGAGCCTCCGGCCGACAATCATTGCGCGAGCGCTCCAGGGTGAGAACTGCCTGCCCGGAGCGTCTAATTCCGGAGGTGCGGGCCGACAACGGCCAGCCGCGCACCGCCGCGAGGATGTGTCACGCAGACGCGCTGTCGGGTGGCGCACTGTCCTGGAGCGAGCAGAGCCGCTTCGGCGGTGGCCCCTCTCCGCGACGTCCTCACCCCGTCACGGCCCGCGATGGGCACCCATGCAGTCCGCGAGCGTCGTCGCGAGCAACACCTCCGATGACCCGCGCGCCGCCGCGTCAGTACCGCTCGCCCCGTCCACCGAGCACCGCGCCGCCGCGTCAGTACCGCTCGCCCCGTCCACCGAGCACCGCACCACCGCGTCAGTACCGCTCGCCCCGTCCACCGAGCACCGCGCCGCCGAGCAGCGCCACCGCCATCACCAGCGCCACGGGCCCCAGCCAGTTGCCCCACCTCCGCGCCAGGAAATAACCCGCGGTGTGCCAGGGCACGCGCATGACGGCGGTGCCGCGCTGGCCATCGCCAATCTCCGTCAGGATTTCGCCCGTGTCGTCGATGAGCGCGGAGACGCCCGAGTTCGTCACCCGCACCTGGGGCCGGCGCGTCTCGATGCTGCGGAAGACCGCGTGCGTGAGGTGCAGCCTGGGCCCGGGCGTGCCCCCGAACCACGAGTCATTCGACAGCGTGAGCAGCAGGTCCGCGGTGGCAGTCGCCTCATCCGCGACATAGGAGGGGAAGAGGGTGTCGTAGCAGATGAGCGGCGCCACCCTGAGTATCCGCCCGTCGCGCCGCTTCAGCAGCACCGTTCGCGGCCCCGAGCCCGGCGACCAGCGCCCCGTCCACGGCAGCCACTCGCGCAGGCCCGGAGAGTCGATGAGCTCCGGCACCCACTCCGTCAACGGGAAGAGCTTCGACTTGCGGTACACCTTGCGCGTCGGTGCCTCTCCTTCTTTGTCTCCCGGTGACAGGAACATGGCGGCGTTGAACTCCTTTCCGCCCTCCACGTCATACGAGCCGAAGATGAGCGGCACGTTCCGCGCGGCGACATAGGCGGAAATCTCGGCGTCTAGCTCCGCGCCCGCCTCGCTCTTGGGCACGCCGAAGGGCGTCGGGTACACCGTCTCCGGCCAGATGAGCACATCCAGAGGAGCCTCGCGCAGCAGCGAGTCCGACAGCGCGTAGTGCGTGTCGAGAATCATCCGCACCACTTCGTAGGTGCCGTGCTCCGCCTTGAGCTTCTCGTAGTTGATGATGTTGGCCTGCACCGCGCCCACCACCAGCGCCGTCTGTGTGCTCCGCTCCACCACATACTGGGCGAGGCGGAAGGAGCCATAGCCCAGCATCACCACCACCAGCGCCACCGCCGCCACCAGGGGCTTCAGCGCGCCCGGAGCCCCGCGCGTCCTGAACGCGCGCCCCATCGCGAACACACACTCATTGACGAACAGCAGCGCCAGCGTGAGCCCGGGCGCGCCCGCGACGTCCGCGAACTGCCGCAGTCGCTCCGAGTAGACGAAGCCCTGCCCCAGCGTGTCCGCGAAGGGCTTGGGCGCGAGCCACTCCACGCCCACGTACACCAGCACGCTCACCATGGGCGGCAACCACCCGGCCCGATTCCCCACCGCGCGCCGCGCCAACTGCCGCGCCAGCGCCGTGACAGGGAACTGGAGCTGGAACACCGGCGCCAGGAGCAGCATCAACAGCCAGCACAGCCACAGCGGCGCGCCCGAATACGACTGCAGCGCGCCCGGAAACCACCCGAGGACGGCGGCGCTGAAGGTGACGCTGAGCCCCGCGCCCAGCAACAGGGCCTCGCGCGAGGAGCGGGCCCGGTCCACCACCACCAGCCACGGCACCAGCGCCACCCAGCCGAGCAGGGTCCACGGCATCCGGAGCAGCGAGAACACCCACAACGCCAGGGTGGTGGCGAGGACGGCGCCCAGGCCCCCGGAGAAGCGCCGGCCGGACGACGCCTCCTCTCGCCCCAGCAGCGTCAAGGCGCGTCCTTGGACTCGTCGGACTTCGGCAGCTCCAGCATGCGCACGGGCATGCCTGGGGGCGCCAGCTCCGCGGGCACCACGCGATTCTCTGGAATCTCCAGCGGCTGCCCGTTCGCATCCACGGGTTGGTGGTCCGGATGGAACATCAGGATGGCCTCCACGCGCTCACCCTCGTCCGTGGACTGGTAGTGGCGCACGTAGCCGGGAGGCAGCTCGAAGCCCTCGGGCACGACGAGGCCGCGCTTGAGCGGCTTGGTGCCAGGGCGATAGAGCTGAATCCCCGTGGGGCCGGAAGTGGGCACGTCGGGCTCCGTGGCGGGCGCGGGCGGGGCGGTGGGCTCCCCCATGACGGGCGTGGCATCCCCCAGCAGCGGCTCCTTCGCCGGCGGCCTGCGCACGGGCGCGCGCGCCACCACGGGCTCAGGCGCGGTGACGGGCGGCGGCGGGGCTTCGACATAGGGCGTGTCCTCCACCTCCACCTCCACGTCGGAGGCGCTCAGCCACGCGCTCAGCGCGATGCACAGCACGGTGAAGACGAGCGCGCCGCCCACCAGCCACCGCGCGACACCGCCTCCAGGGGAAGCGCGAGTCGGGGCGACATGGGTGACGCCGTCACGGTCGACACGCCGTTCAGGGGATGGTTGCTGCGGCCGCATGCTCGCCGTGAGACCTCCGCGCTGCGTATGCTACGGACACCCTCTCGCCGAGGCAATGTGGCCACTCCCGGCGACCACTCCCCGCCCCTCGCGCCATGAGCTCCCCTTCCGTCGACACCCTCCCTGTCAGCGCGCCGCCGCCCACGGCCTCGCCCACCGTCGAGCCCGAGCGCTTCACGCTCCATGCCTGGACCTCCGCGCGACGCGGCGTGGCGATGTCGGCCCGCTTCGTCACCGTGGGCAGCCTGCTCTTCTTCACCGCCTGGTTGCTGTGGGACATCCTCGAGGGCGCGGAGACGCTCAAGGCCGAGCCCCTCGTCTGGAGCCTCGTCCTGGGCGGAGGCCTGCCCGTGGCCCTGGTGGCCGCGCTGCGCTCGCGCGCCCGCGCCACGCTGGAGGTGGGCGCCAGCACCCTGACGCTCACGCTGCGCGACGGCGCCCGGCTGGAGATTCCGCTCGACGCCGTGGAGTCCGTGCGTCCCTGGCGCCTGCCACTCCCTGGGCCCGGGCTGACGCTGCGCCTGAAGTCAGGACGCGCGCTCGGCTACGGCCTGGAGGCCGAGGACGCGGTGCCGCTCCTGGAGGCGCTCGCTCGACGCGAGGGCTCGCTGGGCGCGGCGGTGACACATCCGCTGGTCCGCTATGGGCGGGCGCGCCGGGAGCTGTGGCGCAAGCGCTGGTATCACCTGGTGCTCAAGCTCGTCGTCTTCCCGCTCGTGCCCGCGGGCATCTTCTTCCGGGCGCACCAGTACATCGCCTTCGGCGGTCCGTTCGGCGAGTACCAGCTCAACGGGCTGAAGGCCTATCTGCTCTCGTTCGGTCGCTACTACGCGCCGGTGACGCTGAGCCTGCTGCTCATCGCGTGCTTCTGGCGGGGCGTGGCGGAGCTGGTGTCGTTGGCCGCGGCGCGCTTCACGCCGTCGTGGACGCGGGGCGTGCGCAGGGGCGTCGAGTGGCTCTGCCGGCTCGGGTACTACGCGGGCATCATGGCCTTCACCGCGTCGCGCTTCCTGATGTGACATGAGCGGCGCCGGAAACGACGAAGCCCCCGACTCTTCGCGAGAGTCGGAGGCCTCGAGGTGAAGCTCACCCGCCCGACGCGGGTGCGAGCATCAGGGAGCGGTGGGGTTGAAGCGCGCGCTCTCCCAGCCCATGCGCTCGTGGCCCGTCTTGTTCCACTCGGGGTTCTTGCCGTCGACCACCTGCGCGTCCGTGAACTGGGGCGCGCCCGTGCCGGAGCCCGAGCCGGAGAAGATGCTCACGCTGATGGTGGTGCCGAAGTACGTCGGGTGGGTGTTGTCCGACTGGATGTAGTCGTAGCTGGTGCTGGCGTTGACGAAGTGCGTGTTCGCGTCGCGCAGCGTGGAGCGCAGCGCGCCGGTGATGCGAGCGACATACGCATCCTCCGTCTCACCCGCGACGTAGCGCAGGGCGGCCGAGTCCACCTGGCCGTCGCCGTTCGAGTCGTAGTCCGCGCCCATCATCTCCGCGAAGGAGTCCGCGCACTGGAAGCCGTACCGCGCCGCCAGGTTGCAGGTGCGCCAGTTGCTGCGGGCCAGCAGGGGGAGGAACTTCACCTGCTTGTTGATGGTGGCACCCGTCGCCGAGTCCTTGCAGGCCGTCTGGACGTTGTCCGCGGCGAAGCCCGGGTAGTAGATGTTGGAGACAATCTTGACCTTGGCGGAGGTCGCGTACTGGTTGATGGCCTGCATGGCCCTCTCCGTGTACGTGGTGCAGGCCGCCAGCGCCGCCTCCAGGCCGCTGTAGTTACAGGTGCCCGTCTGGTCCGTGAAGGCGCTGCGCGCCTGCAGGTAGTCGTTGCCGCACATCTCGAACATCACGGCGCGCGTGTTGGCCGTCTGCATGTACGAGCGCTCGGAGACAATCTTGTTGTTGTAGATGTCGTCGGCCCGCGCGCCGGACTTCGTGCGGCGGATGACCTCGATGTCCGTGTTCCACAGCTTCGCCAGGTACTCGCCCTGGACGACGGGGGCCGCGCGGCGCGCAACGCCACCGATGCCACCGTTGTAGCCCGCATAGATGGAGTCGCCGTAAGCCACGACGCGATACTTCGTCGTGGACGTGGACCGGTCGATGGTCCACGACGTGTTCTGGTTGATGGTGCTCGCCATCGCGCTACCACTCACCGTGGCGGCCGCGACAACGGCGACGAAGGACAGCCCATTGCGACGGAAGGACATGCCCGCTCTCTTTTCTTCCCGCTGGGGGAATGTAGGGGGAAACCGAACGCTACACGCCGTCGATTCGCGAATCACCCGCAAACTGGAATAACGCGAGCAGTCAGAATTCGCGGATTGCATGGAACCCAAAGTGTCGCGCCCTTGGGTTGTCTGATTCCTGACGCGCCGCGACGTATGACGCGGTGTTTCACGATGTTTCAACAGTCTCGGAGGGAGGCGCGGTGAGGTGGACGGGAGGAGCGCGAGTGCTGGGGCAGTGGTTGGTGCTCGGGGCGTTGGTGGGGGTGGTGTGCGGCGTGGCGTCTGCGGGGTTCCTGTGGCTGCTGGACGCGGCGACACAGCTGCGTGAGCGACAGGGCGCGCTGGTGTACGCGCTGCCGTTGGCGGGGTGGGTGTTGGGGGCGGTGTACGCGAAGTGGGGCGGGCCGGTGCGCGGGGGGAACAACCTGGTGCTCGACACGGTGCACACGGGGGATGCGCAGGTGCCGCTGCGGATGGCGCCGATGGTGTTGGTGGGGACGGTGCTGACGCACCTGTTTGGCGGCAGTGCGGGGCGCGAGGGCACCGCGGTGCAGATGGGCGGGAGCCTGGCGGACTGGGTGGCGCACCGGTTCCGGGCGGGGGCGGATTTGCGGCGGGAGCTCTTGGCGGCGGGAATCGCGGGGGGATTCGGGTCGGTGTTCGGGACGCCGGTGGCGGGGGCGGTGTTCGGGTTGGAGGTCGTGGTGGTGGGGCGGCTCGGCTACGAGGCGCTGCTGCCGGCGCTGGTGGCTTCGGTGGTGGGTGATTTGGTGACGCGGGGGTTGGGCATCCACCACACGGTGTATCCGGTGCCGGGGGTGTTGCCGCTGACGGCGCAGGTGTTGGGAAAGTGGTTGGTGTTCGCGGTGGGGGTGGCGGCGGTAGCGGTGGTGTTCGTGGAGGGGCTGCACCGGCTGAAGGCGTTGTTGGAGCGGCGGGTGCGGTGGTTGCCTTTGCGGATGGCGATGGGTGGGACGGCGGTGGTGTTGCTTTGGTTGTGGGTGGGGACGGATGAGTATCTGGGGTTGGGGGTGCCGGGAATCATCCGAGCGTTCGAGGACCCGGCGCTGCCGGTGTCCGCGTTCGCGTGGAAGCTTGCGTTCACGGTGGTGACGCTGGGCTCGGGGTTCCTGGGCGGAGAGGTGACGCCGCTGTTCTTCATTGGCGCGAGCCTGGGGAACGTGCTGGCGCGGGTGCTGGGATTGCCAGTGGACCTGGGGGCCGCGGTGGGGATGGCGGCGCTGTTCGCGGCGGCGGCGAATACACCGCTGGCGTTGTCCATCATGGCGGTGGAGCTGGTGGGCGCGGGGGTGCTGCCGCACGTGATGATTGTGTCGACGGTGGCGTATCTGCTGACGGGCCACCGGGGGATTTATCCGTCGCAGCGGATTGGACGGAGGAAGCACGGCGGGCCGCTGCTGGAGCGGTGGGTGCCGCTGCGGGAGCTGGAGGCCCCCGGGCCACATGGGCCCGGGGATTCAGGACCGGGAGGTCACGGCTCCGGGTAGTGGAACACGCGGCCGTCCTCACCGACGATCCACAGGTCTCCGGCTGCTGTGATGGCAATGTCGTTCAACGGCACGTTCGCCAGGCTCCCGGTCAGGTCCGGGCCCTTGGCCCAGCCATACGGTGTCAGCCGGTGCAGCTTGCCGCCCGTTCCGCCCGTGCGCTTGTCCACCATGTAGCACTGCTCGTTCAGCGGGTTCTGTGGGCTCTGCGCGTCGTACCGCATCACCACGCTGGTGAAGTCGAACGCCGATGGGGCGTCTGTCTTGTCCCACGTCGTCGCGCCGTCCCAACGCCACGCAGCCCCGCCATCTCCCACCGCGCAGGCCTTGTCCGCGTCCCCCATCCACACCGCCTTGGCATAACCGCCCACGTTGTTGGGAATGAGCGTGTGCGTGCTAGGAGTGGCAGGCCCCCCAGCCGTCACGGCGTAAGACACGATCTTCTGCCCACTGCCCCCTCCCGTTCCTCCCCCCACCGCGAGCAGGAACTCCTCACGCAGAGCATGGAAGCCGTAGTAGTTGAGATTGTTGTTATGCAACTCGGTGAACGGATTCGGACCCGGCACCCACCTGTACAAGTGCCCGCCCGAGTTGCTGACATAGAGAGTCGTCACCCCACCAGACTCGAAGCCCACCATTCCCGTGATGTTATCCGTGGTGGGCAAAGTCCCAGGAGCGCAGACCACACTCGTCCCAGAATGCTTGGTCACCCATCCTCCCTCCCCGCCCAAGTACACACTGCCTGCGGAGTCCACCCAGGAGACCGTCCAGTTGTGGTCCCCGCAGTGGTTCGTGTTGAGCGGAGGGCTCCCGTCAGGGGGCGACGGATTCGCGGTGTCCCCGTAGCTGAAGCTCTCGAACTTCAGATTGGGCGCCTTGCGCACCGCCAGCTTGCCGGCTCGGCCCGCCACCCAGACGGGATATCCCCCCTGCCCCACCGCCACCGTCCTCCAGTCCTGGCTGTCTGAACTCAGGTGATAGCTGACCACATCCCTCAGCGTGCCACCACATGACAGCGGCTCGTCGCTCACGCCCGCGTTGCAGTTGTTGTCGATGGCGTCACACACCTCCGCGAGTCCCGACCTCGCCGCAGGGTCCACGTCATCGCAGTCTCCGTGGACGTTCTCCACGTGGCCGACTTGGGGCGTCTCGTTCGCGCAGACTTCGTCCACCGTCGCGTTCTGGTCTCCGTCTCCGTCTCCGTCACGGTCGGGATAGAACAACCTCGGCGCCCTCGCGTTGCACTCGACGGCCACCTGGTCCCCCGTGCAGGCCCACGTCCCAGCGCAGCTCACGCTGGGGAGGTTGCACGACGTGCCCTTCGTTGGAAACACCTCATCCGCATTCCCGTCGCAGTTGTTGTCGGCGTTGTCGCACGACTCCACCCTGCCCGGCGTGTTGTTGCCGTCATGGTCATTGCAATCGAAGGCCTCGCTCTGAAACCGTTGACGATAGGAGGCGTCAGGCTGACCACACTGGACCTTGACCGTGGCCACACTAAGCGAACCATCCTGGTCGCCGTCTTGGTACCAGTTCTTGTCGCTGCCCTCGTCAGTGGCCCCGTCGCAGTTGTTGTCCTTGTCATCGCAAACATCTGTCTTGCCTGGGATTACGGCCGGATCATCGTCCCTGCAGTCCCCGCCAGTGGTCGCGTACCCCCACACACCGCTCGTCGGCACGCAGTGCTGAATGGCCTCCCCACCAACCCCGTCGCCGTCTGCATCACGGAACATGGCAATTCGGGTCAGGCCCTCATCAGCCCCACCGACGCAGTTGTTATCCTTGTCGTCGCAGATCTCCGGCAGTGAGGGGTTCGTCCTGACGTCGCCGTCATCACAGTCCGTCCCCCCTCTACTCCCCCCCAGCGTGGCAACGTACCCGTCACCGTCCACATCAGGAGTGGCGAGCACCGCCGCGAGTGACCTGCCGACCTCCCCCACCAGTTCCACCCGGTCCACTGCCTTGCCCGCGCAGGTCTGCTCGTGCGCGGTGAGGGTCACCCGCACCTTCTTGCTCCAATCCCCCCTGCGGAGTGCCCTCAGCTCCAATGGCGGCGTCTGACGAGAGAGCGCGCTGCTCTCGACGGTCTGCTCCGTGAAGTTCGCCGGATTCGCTTCATCCTGGGTTCGCATCACGATGCACCCGGTCTTGAAGCTCGGCGAGTAGTCGACCGTGATGCGAACGCCCCTCTCGGCCTCGAGGTCCTCGAGGCTCGGCACGGAACAGCCTCCGAGCACCAGCAGGCTCACGACGACCAGTCTTCCCATGCGGCTCATCGCGCACCTCCCTCGGCCACGGTCGCTTCGGAGGAGTCCATCAAGAGCCACGTCGCCAGCGCGCCCACCGCTGCAGCCGTCGCCGCGCCGAAGAGGATGTTCGCTGTCTGCGCACTGCTCTGTGCCCGTGAATGGTGGGACTCAAGGTCCTCCTGGAGTTGAGCAGACCGCGCATCGTCGATCTGACTGCGCGATGACAGGCCGAACACCGTGCCCACTCCACCCGCCGCGACTCCCGCGCCCAACAACGCCCAGCTCACCACTGGCACCCGTCGTCCTGCGACGCGCACACCTTGGGAGGCTCGCGCCAACTCTTCTTCCACGACGCCTGGTGCCCACGCTTCCGGGACTCCGTCCTCCTTGCTGGGAGGCATCAGGTGAGTCACGGCGACCTCGGTCTCCTTGGTCGGGGGCTTCGCGTCCACTGGCGCGACCTCCACCGCCGCTGCCGTGGGCGCTGTCGGCGAATCCGCGCGTCGACCGGCCACTGACGCGCGGACCTTCGTGCGCTGCGTCTCGAACTCGCGACTCACCTTGGGAGAGACTTGCAAGGGAAGCTGGATCTCAAGCTGGCGTTGGAGCGCCTCGCGGAAGTCCTTGCGCGCGGCCTCCCACCTTCCCATGTCCGCTTGGACAATTCCTCGCAGCAGGGAGAGGGAGACCGCTTCGTCAGGGCCATGCGGCAGGCGACTGGCGTGCTTCAGTCGCTCCAGCGCTCGCTCGTATTCGAGGTCCTCGTAGAGACGGATGGCCTCTGTGATTTGACGTTGGACCTCGCCTTCGGCCCCGTACGCGCTCAGCGGCATCGCCACTGACACGCAAACGAAGACCGCCAGGCATTCCCCCCACAGGCATGACTTGGACATGCCTGGATTCTAAGTCCAAACACAGGCCTCCAGAAAATCCAGACAGGACTTTCCTGTCCAGGTCACCACGCTCCGGCCATTCAGGCCCGAAGCGTGGCGGAGGCCGACAGCGACAGTTACGGCTACGGCTCCGGGTAGTGGAACACCCGGCCGTCCTCACCGACGATCCACAGGTGTCCGGCTTCCGTGATGGCGATGTCGTTCAGCGGCACGTTCGCTAAGCTCCCGGTCAGGTCCGGCCCCTTGGCCCAGCCATACTTCGTCAGCCGGTGCAGCTTGCCGCCATTTGTGGCCGTGCGCTTGTCCACCATGTAGCACTGCTCGTTCAGCGGGTTCTGTGAGTTCTGCGCGTCGTACCGCATCACCACGCTGGTGAAGTCGAACGCCGATGGGGCGTCTGTCTTGGTCCACGTCGTCGCGCCGTTCCAACGCCACACAGCCCCGCCCTCACCCACTGCACAGGCTTTGTCCGCGTCTCCCATCCACACCGCGGTGGCCTTGCCATCCACGTTGGCGGGGTTGGACGTGTGCAGTGTCGGTGTCCCGGTCGGGGTCGTCCCTGTCGTCACGGCGTAGGACACGAACCGCTGCCTATCCGCCCCCCCGCCCGTGCTGTGTCCCACCGCGAGCATGAAGTCCTCTCGCAGGGCGTGCAGGCCGTAGAGGTTGTTGGTGTTGTCGTTCAGCTCCGTGAATGGGGTACCGGCTCCCACCGCCCACCTGTACAGACGCCCATTCGTGTCAGACAGGTAGATGGTCGTCATCCCGCTGGACTCGAAGCCCACCATTCCTGTGATGTTCTGCGTGGTGGGTATCTGCCCTGGCCCACAGGCGGCACTCGTCCCTGCGTGCTTGGCCACCCATCCTCCCTCGCCCCCCAAGAACACACTGCCTTGAGAGTCCACCCAAGAAACCGCCCAATCGTGATTGCCACAATGGTTCGTGTTGAGCGGAGGGCTCCCATCAGGAGGCGACGGATTCGGGGTGTCTCCGAAGCTGAAGCTCTCGAACTTCGCGTTGGCCGCCTTGCGCACCGCCAGCTTGCCGCCTTGGCCCGCGACCCAGACCGGATATCCTCCCTGCCCCACCGCCACCGTCTTCCAGTCCTGGCTGCCTGAAGTCAGGTGATAGCTGACTACGTCCCTCAGCGTGCCACCGCACGACAGCGGCTCGTCGCTCACGCCCGCGTTGCAGTTGTTGTCGATGGCGTCACACACCTCCGCGAGGCCCGAGTTGGCCGCGGGGTCCACGTCATCGCAGTCTCCGTGGAGGTTCTCCACGTGGCCCAGTTGGGGCGTCTCGTTCGCGCAGACTTCGTCCACCGTCGCGTTCTGGTCTCCGTCTCCGTCACCGTCACGGTCGGGGTAGAACAACCTCGGCGCCCTCGCGTTGCACTCCACGGCCGACTGGGCCGCATTGCAGACCCACGTCCCAGCGCAGCTCACACCGGAGAGATTGCACGCCGTATTCTTCGTCGGAAACGCCTCATCCGGGTTCCCGTCGCAGTTGTTGTCCGCGCCATCGCACAACTCCGTCTTGCCCGGCGTGTTGTTGCCGTTGGCGTCGTTGCAGTCGAAGTCCTCGTTCTGAATCCGTTGACGATAGGAGGCGTCAGGCCGACCGCACTGGACCTTGACTGTGAGCGCGCCAAGCGAACCATCCTGGTCGCCGTCTTGGTACCAGTTCTTGTCATTGCCCTCGTCCACGACCAGGTCGCAGTTGTTGTCCTTGTCATCGCAAACGTCCGGCTTACCCGGGGCGATGGCAGTATCTCCGTCCCCGCAGTCACCGCCAACAGTTGCATAACCAGTGACACCGGCTGCCGGCACGCAGTGACTAATCGATGCGTTACCAAACCCATCTCCATCCCCATCAAGGAACATGGGCACTTTGGCGAGCCCCTCATCAGCCTCTTGACCGACGCAGTTGTTGTCCTTGTTGTCGCAGATCTCCGCCTGCCCGGGGTTCCTCATGGCGTCGGCGTCGTCGCAGTCCGTTCCCTTCTTGTCGCCGGCCATGGAAACGAAACCGTCGTCGTCCGCATCGACGGTCACAAGCGTCAACGCGGCCATGTCCTTGACGTCTTCGCTGGGGAATTCGAACACCCTCTCAGCGATATCGACCTGCTGGCCAACAACGGCCAACGGCTCTTCGGTTCCAGCACACGGTCTCTCGTACGCGGTGACCGTCACCTTGAACTTGTTGCTCCAGCCGTCCTTCTTGACCACGGCCACCGTCAAGATGGGGGACGGAACTTCCGAAGTGGGCGTCGCCCGCTGCTTCGGAGCAACGACCTCCTCCAGCTTCAAGTCCGGGTTCGCATCATCCTGGACGACGACTTTGAAACACCCCTTCTGAAATCCAGAGGTGTACTCAACGGGGATTCGGACCGCCGCCTGCTCCTTCGACTTGGAGCACGCGAGGACCAGCAAAGGGAGCAGGCACAAGGCAAGGCGACGCATGGGGCGCACTCTACCGCAGCCTCCCCCCCGCTCGCGCTCCCCTCTTGCTTCCCGCCTCCTCGCCCTCACCCCTCTCGGAAAACTCCGGCCCGGCCGTCCAGGCACACGGGCCCCTGCCCCCCTCTCCCAGCATTCCAAGATTCCGAGCCCACCCACCCGCACCCGGGACGCCAGGGGCTCCTCGCCCCCGGCATCCCCAAGGCTGACGCCTACTTACAGGTGAAGGACCAGCGACACGTCCCCGACTGGCACTCGCGCCCGGAGCCGCACGCCGCCCCTCGGCCCTTCTTGTTCTGGCACTTGCCGGAGTTCAACCCCCAGCCACAGTACTGGCTCGCACCACAGTGCGAGTCGCTGTCACACAGGCAACTCCCCGTCGGATTCAGATAGCAGTCCGCGCTGCACCGGTCCGTCGTGCACTCGTTATCCGACTTGCACGTCTGCCCGTACGCCTTCGACCTCGGCGTGAAGCACCACCCCACCGCGTCCGCGCACCCACCACACGACCCCGACTGGCACTGCCCATCCCGACTGCACGACGTCCAGTCCGTCTTCTTCGGCACGCAGTCGTTGTCCGCCGGATTCCCCGGCGTGTCCTTCTGGCAGTACCCCACCCCGCCGCAGTCCTCGTCCCCGTTGCACACGCACCGTCCATCGAACGTGCTGCACAACACCGACGTGCACTGCTCGCTCAAGCACTCGTCGTCGAACCGGCACTCCTGGTTCATCTCCTTGCTGTCCGGCGAATAGGCCTTCCCACACACCGTCGGGTACGCCGCCTCCCGGTCCTCCGGCTTCACCCACGCCGCCACACCCGTCGTGTCGATATCCAGCGCCGCGTCCGCCATCCCCGTGCGAGTCACCGCCGTGCGCTCCCACATCCGGATGAACGTCTCCGCCGAGCCCGTCAGCCCCGCCGTGTTCACCCCCAGGTTGCTCAAGTCACGCACCATGTCCGGCAACAGGCCCACGTGCGCCAGGCCCTGCTCGTCGAACGCCGTCCCCAACCGCCCCGGCCCCTGCAAGGTCTGTTGCCGCGCCTGCGCGTCCGCCTCCGCCTGGAACCCCGCCGAACACGCCCCGTCATCTCCAAACCGCGGCCGCGTCTGCTGGATGAACCCGTTGAAGTCCGCACCAAACGCCATCGGAACCTTGAGGCCCTGACGACCGAACTCGTACGCCTGCGCGAATGAACGCGTGGACCCCTGGCAGTTGTTCGCCACGCCGGACTTCGTATACGTCCGCGTCTCGTCGTGCGCCGTGCGCAGACCGAACATGCCGCCCGTGCGCCGCAACATCTGCACCACCCACGCCGGCGTCGTCTTCTCGTTCTCCGCCAGCTTCCCGTTCATCACCTCGCGGAAGTGCCCGTGGCTCACATAGAGCGGGTAGTACTTGTTGCGCTCCGCCACCGAGTACGCATCCCGCACGCTCTTCTCCGACAGGTGCGCCAGGTCGATGAGCATCCCCTTGTCCATCATCGCCTGCATCAGCGACTGCCCCTCCGCCGTCAGGCCCTTCACGTTGCGGCAGCTGCCGTCCACGTCGAAGCCCAGCGTCATCCCGCCCACCGTCAGCCCACAGTCCGTGTCGATGTGACAGTTCTCGAGGAACTGCGCCGCCTGGAAGATGGCGTTGTGCGGCGCCGCGCCACCAAACCGGTTGTCCAACTGGTGCACCGGCTGCAACGTGCGCACGCCCAGCCCGTGGAAGCGCTCCAGCTCCGCGCGCCAGTCCTTCGCTCCAAAGAGCTTGCTCGTCTCGATGGAGAGCACCATCGCCAGCTTGCCCTCGGAGATGATGCGCCGCGCGTCCGCCGGAGTCAGCGCCAGGTCCACCCAGTCGCGAGTCGCCGCGAACTCGCGCGCCTTCTGCAACTGCACCTCCACGTCCATCATCTCGTCACACGGCCGCGTGCGGTTCTGCGGCGGCAGCGCCTCACACAAGAAGCCGTTGCTCACCGCCGACACCACCACCAGCGACATGCCGCCCTGGTGCGCCTGCCGCAGCCACCCCTCCCACGACTGCTGGTGCGCAATCGTGTCCCAGCGCGGCCACTCCGTGTTCGGGTTGCGCCGCCCGTCATGCAGGCCCGTGTCGCCCTGAGTGCCTTCAATCTTCCCCAGGAACTCCGAACCCACCGCGCCCGCGACGCCGAACAACTGCGACAACACCGGCACCCCGCGCAGGTCGATGTTGCTCGAATTCGGACACAGGTTGAGCAGATGGCTCAGGTCCATCCGCACCCGAGCGTGGTCGCTCTCCGGCCACCCGCCGTCACACCGCGTGAGCGCGTCCGTGACGGTGCCGTGGAACCAGCCCCCGCCAAACGCCTCCTCCGCGAACATGTGGTGATGCAGCTCCGCGAAGCCCGGCACGCCCAGCTCCTGCTGCTGGGTGCCCACGGGCTCGGCGGGCGCTTGCCCCTCCTCCACCGGCACGCACGACAACGCCATGGCCAGTACCCAGGTGGAACACCATCGAAGACGACGCGAAAGGGACATGGGGGACTCCCTGCAAGTGGAAACCCCCACTTAGCGCCAGCCCACACCCCAAGTTCAAGCCGGACGTCGCCATGCCGTGACTGACGCAACGGTGCTGCACCGCGTCGCGAAGTCCAGGGGCTACGGCGGCGTCTGGGTCGCCAGGCTCCGAGTCCCAGGAGCGGGCGGTACGAAGGCCGTGCGCTGGCGCAGCTCGGAGGAGGCCACGGCGAAGCCCTCGGGCAGCATGCGGAGGATTCGCTCCCGCCGGTGCTGGGAGCCGACGAGACGCTTCTCCAGAAGTGCCTTCTCCGCGAGCGTCGCCTTGTCCAACGGCGCGGGCCGAGCCGCCAGCGCCGCGAGTCGCTCCCTCACCGCCTCCAGCTCCCGGTCGATGAGCACCGGCTGGATGTTTCGTCGCTCCCGGGCCTTGCGCCCCACCGCGTTGTTCTCAATCCACACCGGCAGCACCGCCACGTCTCCCAGCACCACGGGCGCCCCGGGCACGGAGCGCGCCAGTGAGACTCGCAGCAGCATGGAATCCCGCTTGTCCCCCGCCTCGCCCTTCTTCCCCGGCGCGTGGCGGTAGAAGCGGTCCTGGTTCGCCACCAGGTTGCCCAGGGAGAAGGCGATGAGCCCTCGCCGCCCGTCCGCCGTCGTGTAGCCCTCCAGCGGCTGGAGCACGTGCGGATGGTGCCCGATGACGGCCAGCGCCCCGGCGTCCAGCAGCGCGCGGCCCAGCTCGCGGTCCTGGGGGTTCGGGGTGTCGGCGTACTCTGTTCCCCAGTGCACCAGGACCACGAGCGCGTCACAGCGCGCGGCCACGGCTCGGACCTGTTCCACGGCCTCGTCGGTGGTGAGCCCCCGGTGCAGGCGATGAATGGGATACGGCACGAAGGCCACGTGCGGCGCCTGCGCGTCCTTGGGATTGCTGAAGCCATTGAGCAGGCGCGTGAAGGACAGGAAGCCCACCTTCATCCCGCGCACGTCCATGAAGACAGGCTCCCAGGCCGCGGCCTTCGTCGCGCCCGTGCCCGTGTGGCGCAGCCCTGTCGCATCCAGGTGCCGCAGCGTCTCCACCAGCCCCGTGGGGAGCTGGTCCCTCGCGTGGTTGTTGCCGGTGGAGACGAGCTTCACGCCCGAGGCGGCGAGCGCTCGAGCCATGGCCGACGGCGCGTTGAAGAGCAGCTCCCGCGTCACCGCCTTCTTGTTGTCCGTGACGGGCGTCTCCAGATTGATGACGCCCACGTCCGCGGTGCGCAGCACGTCCGCGATGGGACCGAAGACATGGTCCCATCCTTCGTTGTTGAGCGACGGCGCCACGCCGCCCGTCGGTGGCACCGGCCCGGTGCGCGCGTGCAGCTTCGCCACCGTCTTCACTTCGCCGTGCGGAATCACATCCCCGCCGAACACGAGCTCGACATGAGTGGCGGGCGCGGCGGCGAACAACAGCGGGATGAGCAACAGCGCGGGCGAAGGCACGCCCGCCACCTTAGTCCACCCTCTCCACGGACGCGGAATCCCTGGCCGTTGACCCGGGTGCTACAGGCCCCGCTCCGTGGAATCCACTCCGGCACGGTGACGTCTCGACACCACCACGCACCGCGTCTCGCGCTCGTCGCATGCAGCGCGCCCCATCCAGGGGAAGCGCCGTGCCTTCGCGCACGGCGCCATCCTCCGGTCAGCGTGCGCGTGGGCTGGCGTTCACCTCGACGAGCAGCTCACCGGGCGCCTTGCAGTAGACCATCGTGCCCCGGTTGTTGCGGATGACGTCACTGACCTCGAGCCCCTCGGCGCGAGCCCGCTCCTGGAACCCGAGCACGGTGGCTTCGTCGTCGACGAGGAAGCCGATGTGGAAGCCCTCCGGGTACTTCTCCGTGGGCGACTTGAGGCGCTGGAGCACGAGCACCAGACCCTCGCGGTCCGTGAGGATGGCGATGGCCGGGGAGGCGCGGTTGCTGGTGTGCTCGAAGTCGAAGAAGTGCTCGAAGAACGTCGCGGTGCACTGGACGTCGGGGACCTGCAGGTCGATGTGGTTCAGCTTCATGGTGAGACCCTCGGGGCATGGCGATGCCCACAAGGCCGGGGGTTCTCATCCGTGAAGGAGGAACAAGCGCTCCCACCATGGGAGTGACCGGGGCTCACCGAACCGGTCCGCCGTTTTTCGACCGGGCGCGAGTATAGGACAGGACCGCGCACCAAGGCGAGGCAAGCCTCACCACCCGCCCCGGCACGCACCCCGTCGGTCAGAGCACCAGCGAGACGACGCCCGCGACGTCCGTGACGCCCTCCGCCGTGAAACACCCCAACACGTCCGTGTTGAGCAGCGTCAGCGTGCGCACCACCGTCGCGCCACGAACCGACCGCTCACCACCGTCCCGGTGAGGACGACAACGACCTCACCCGCCGGCTTCACGTTCATCGCGGTGGTGCCCGACGCGACGCTCACGGTGTCATCACTCCACTGGGTGTGAATCGTGGAAGTTCCCTGGCCGAACCCACAGCCGAGGATGCCATCCCCCTCCGTGGTGACGATGGCGGAGGGCAGACTCAGCGGCAACCCCGCGCACCCGTCGGTGCCGAGGGCGGAGACATGGGTCTGCCTGGCATCGTTGGTCAGACCCGGCTCGAATTCGGTGACTTCCGAACCCAGACACGCGAGGAGGGCGGTCTGCGCTTGCGCCTCCATCGTGGCGAACAGGGACAACACCACGAACAACCCAGACACGGACTTGAAGAGGATGGTGGACTTCCTGACGACTGCTCCCGCTCGAGGTGACGAACCCCCACGGACGTGAGGATGGCGCCAGTCATCACGGAGTCCGTTGCCGAGCCCACCTGCCGACAAGCGTGTTTGCCTTCACAGCCCCGAGAGAAAATTGGACTTGAAGCGTTCCCGGAAATGTCAGACCGACCCGGTATGAATCTCCCCGCGCGGCGCCATTCAGGGCGTCGCCAGAAGGATTGCCTTCGCCATGAATATGTCATTGATTTCCCTCGGGCTTCTGGTCGGAATGACAGGGGTCGGCTGCGCGGGTCTCGACGATGCCGAGGCGGTGGACTCCTCCGTGTCGACGGACGAGACCTCCCAGGTCACCCATGCCCTGGTCACCCATGTCACCGGCACCAGCCCGGTCACCTTCGTCACCATGTCGGGCAACGAGACGAAGCCATACAACCAGTCCGCCACGTCGGTGGTGGCATACATGCGGGACTCGACGACCGGGGCGTTCACGGCCTATCCGGGCACGGGCTCCGCGGACGGCACCATCTCCGTGCCGAACGTCCCTTCCGGCCGCATCTACCTGAAGCTGGGCTCGCGCTACCTGGTGAGCACCGGCCGCGCGTTCGACCTGGGCTCCACGGAGTGGGGCCGCGATGGCACCTTCGTCTCGCTGCCCACTCCCGTGATGGTGTCCGCCACCGGCCTGTCTCCCTGGCAGCCAGCGGACTTCCTGGACATGTATTCGTTGAACCCGGGGGCGTTCGGCCACATCAACGGCAACGCCACGGGGTTCCCCCTGTCGGGCGCCACGTCGCTCTCCGGGCTGAGCTTCGATTACGCCAACATGATCAACCCGGTGCTGCTCGACAGCGGCCAGGGGGATGTGTTCTCGCTGGCGCAGATGCGGTTGCAGTCGAGCGCGAATGGAGTGCCCTACCGCGCGATGCACAAGGTGCTCGACGCGAGCGTGACGCAGGTGGAGGGCCAGCCCGTCACCGTCAGCGGAACCTTCACCCAGCCCGTCGCGACAGGCACCTTCGCGGTGGACTGGAGACGCTCGGCCTTCGAAGCCATGCGCACCCAGGTGAACCCGGGCGCGGTCAGCACGTACAGCGAGATCTGGATGTCCGCCCGGCCGGCCGCGCTGAGCTCGGCGCTCGGGTCCATCAGCGGGTCGCCCGTGCTCGTGAAGCTCAATCCTGACTCGCAGCGGACCGACATCGTCACGGGGAGCATGACCTACAACAACCCGCTCCCGGCGACGTGGCAGAAGGTGGCGCTCGCCGCCGCGGGCTTCACGAAGAGCTACGCGCTGGGGACCGCGACGCCCTACACCATGAGCGTGGACATCCGCATGGACCAGGAGGCGAGCGCGTTCACCGCCGCGCCCGTGCAGCCCCTTGTCGGGCCGGTGCAGGCACCCCTGGTGAACACGCGCGGCGCGTTCCAGAACCTCACGGGCGTGGGGACTGACGCCTCGCTGCGCTGGTCGAAGCCGCTGGTCGGCACGGCCACGAACTACGTGGTGAACATCTACCGGCTGGGCACGAGCAACGGCTCCACCACCGCGACGCGCGTGGCGGTGCTGCACACGGATCTCCAGAGCGTGTACCTGCCCCCGGACGTGCTGCAGGCAGGCCAGACGTACTTCGCGGAGATCCAGAGCTGGCACCAGCCCGGCTCGGACCTCGCGACGAGCCCGTACAAGCGCTCGCTGCCTCGAGGCCGCGCCAGCGTGCTCACCGGCATGTTCAGCCCGTAGACGCTGAAGTTCTGGGGAGAAAGGGAGCCCGCTCAAATCCATCGAGCGAGCGTTCGACTCCGCGGGTTTCGAGTACGACTGACCACGGTGGGCGCGAAGCACTGCCCTTCGCGCCCACCGTGAAACCACCGTCAGCTCACAGCGGGCAGTTCGGCTCGCCGCCGCCGCTGACACCGGACGGGTACGTGATGGACCCGACGTACGACGGGTGGCACGGGTAGCACGCGGCCCCCACGTCGGCGCTGGTGGCAGCGCCCGTGAAGACCTGGTCCGACTGCCCCGCGCGCTTCACCGTCACCGAGTAGGGCACGGGGTTCTCCGACGACGCGGTCGGCGAGAAGCCCGCCGCCTTGAGGCAGATGTCATACGTGCCGTTCGGCGGCGTGAAGCCCGGGTTCCAGACGACGTTCTCCGGCCCCCGCCCACTCGACGCGTCCTGGTCCAGCTCGCCCCCATCCGTGCTCGGCCCAGGCCCGCGGTTGTCGTAGAAGATGATCTTCCCCGTCGGCGTCCGGACCACCAGGTCCGCATCCCCGTCACGGCCCCACATCGCGGTGACCTGCAGCGCGATGCCCCCACCACCGCCCGTGCACACCCCCGCGTTGCAGGTCTTCCCCGCCGCGCAGACGTTGCCGCAAGAGCCGCAGTTTTGCTCGTCCGACCACACGTCCACGCACTGCGAGCCACACTGGACCCGAGGCGGCGCGCAGGTCGCCGGCTGGCAGTAGTAGCTCCCCGGCGTGTTCACGCACTGCTGGCCCGGCGGGCAGTGGGCCGTCCCGTTGGTGCACTCGTTGATGTCATTGCACGTCCAGCCATCCCCCGAGTAGCCCGGCTTGCACGTGCAGGTGTAGCTGCCCGGCGTGTTCGTGCAGTAGGCATTCGGCGAGCACTGCGCCGTGCCGTTGGTGCACTCGTTCACGTCGTGGCAGACGCTGGGCTGGCCCTGACAGGTGTAACCCGGCTCCACCGCGCAGTTGGCGCTACAGCCGTCCCCCGCCCCGCGGTTGCCGTCGTCACATCCTTCGCCGGTGCCCACCATGCCATCACCACAGACCACCGTGTTCACGATGCTCGTCGCCTCCACCGCGTCCACCTGGAAGATGGCGAGCAACCCGGCGCGCAGCCTCACGTAGCGGTAGGGCGTGGGGTTGTTGAAGGACACCACCGTCGAGTGCGTCCCCAGCCCCAGGTCCAGCAACTGCGCCTGTCCCGTGGAGATGACCTGCATGTTCGTCCCCAGGAACTCCACCTGCGCGATGACCGCCAGGTTCAGCCCCCGGTAATAGATGCGCAGCGGCCCGGTCCCCTCTTCACCCGCGCCCATGTCCAGCGTGAGCGAGGCCCCCAGCAGCCCCAGGAAGCTGGCCGTGGTCCCATTCGGCGCGCCCACCGCGTTCTGGGGGTTGTTCACACCGAGCAGCCCGTCCTGCACCACCGCATCGGCATACGGGTCGCCCGCGAACGCGGACACCTCGCTCGAACTCTCAGCATCGAAGAGCACTTCTTCATCGGAGCTGGCGCCACACGCACCGAACGCACCGACAACGACGAACGCCAGGGCCGCGCTCAACCAGCGCGTCATAGACATACCGCGACTGACTTTCATGTTCTGCTCCATTCCATCCGGCTGAAGGGACGAAGCGCTCCGGTGAAACCATCCACCTCGAGCACCCGCCTTGCGTATGGAACGCATGAAAGGTTTTTCCGTGAGTTCCGCCCCCTAATTTACCTGCTTTACCCGTGTTCCACTCGACAAGCCAGACGGAGAATGGCCGCGCGGAGCAAGCCAGGCGACACCCTTCCCGCCCAAAGCATGACACGAAGTACGTGGGTGTCCTTAGCGCCCCGGGGCCTGGACAAGCCATGCGTCGGTCTCCACCCAGCACTGCGAGACAGGGTTCCCGTTGGACTCTCCACCAGCCCGCGCGGGGCGACACCCTCTCGCGGGCCGGTGTCTGTCATTTCTCGTGTCTCAAGGATAGGTAATGGAGCCGACGTAGCTGGCGAGGCCAGGCGCGCAATCTTCCTCAAACGAGCGCGCCGTGAACGTGCCAGTGAAGTCGACATCCGGCTGGCCCGGGCGCCGCACCTTGATGGCGTAGCCCAGGGGGGCCGCAGGCGAGGGTCCGGGGAAGAAAAACTGCGTCAGCAGGCAGACGTCGTAGGTGCCGCTCGGCGGTGTCCGGCCCGTGGCCCAGAAGATGTTCTCGGGTCCCCTCCCTCTTGAATCCACGTCCAGTCGTCCAAAGTCCGTCCCCGCGTTGGGGCCTATGTTGAGATAGTAGATGACCTTGCCCGTGGGCGTCCTCACGGCGATGTCCGCGTCTCCGTCCCGGCTCCAGGTCGCGGTGAACTGGAGATTGCCCGAGCCCACGCACACGCCCGCGGCACAGGCATTCCCCTCGCCACAGACGTTGCCGCAAGCGCCGCAGTTGTTGTTGTCCGTGCGCGGGTCGACGCAGACCTCGCCGCAGACGATACGGGGCGGCTCGCAAACGGGCTCCTCACACTCGAAGCCTCCGGGCGTGTTGACGCACACCTCTCCCGGCGCGCACGTGTCCGTGCCCAGCGCGCACTCGTCGATGTCCGTGCACACGCTCGGCTGCCCCGCGCAGGTGTAGCCCGGCTCCACCTGACAGACGATGCTACAGCCGTCTCCGGAGAGCTGATTGCCGTCATCACAGACTTCGACGCCTCCCAGCACCCCGTCACCACAGAAGGGACGGATGGACGTCTCCACCGCGTCCACCAGGTAGAGCGCGAGCAGCGCGCCCCTCAGGCGCACGTACCGGTAGGGCTCACTCCCAGGGTACGTCGCCACCGCCACATGTGTCCCCACGCCCAGCTCCACCAGGTGCACCGGGCTGGAGCCAATGAGCGTCCCATTCGCCCTCAGGAAGTCCACCTGCGCCACCAGCGCCAGCGACAGGCCCTGGTAATACACTCGCAAGTCTCCCGTACCTTCCTCACCCGCCCCCAAATCCAGCACCAGCGCCGTGTTCAGCAGGCTCAGCAGCGTCGCCGCCTGCCCGTCCGGCGCTCCCACCGCCGCGCTCGCGTTGAGCACCGTCCCCGTCGTGCCAGACGCCACCGCGTCCGCGTACGGGTCCCACGCCAACTCCTGGCTCGTTTGCGTCACCTCCCCATCACCTCCGGGACGCTCCGCTCCATCGAGAGATTCCACGCCGCAAGAACCCAGCAACAACGCCAACGTCGCGCTCAGTCCCCACGACCACAGCGCGCTTGTACGGATACTCATGGGATGACTCCCCGAGGAACTGAATGAGACCCGGAATGGGCCACTCTTCCTCGCGGAATGAATCTCATGACCGCTCGCGCCCCACAGCTCACACACGCGACATGCTGGCTGGCAACGTCCTCCGGCCAGCAGCAGACATGTGCGAAGGGACAATGGACGGGAACCCAACCCCGTGTGTTTCATGATTCATGCATCAGCGGTGCGGGGCACGTCGCCAGCCTCCGAGCAGCGCCAGCGAGCCCGCAGGCGCGACTTCTCGCCAGCGCCTGCCTCCAGCAGCTCAATGGCTCCGCGAGACGAGCGATGCTCCGTCCATCCACCACCGGCCCGCGCGGGACACCATTCCCTCGCGGACCGGCGTCTGTCATTTCTCGGGTCTCATGGATAGGCAACCGAGCCGACGTAGGTGGGGTCTCCTGGGATGCACTCCTCGATGAACACCGCTTGGGTGATTGAGCCGGAGAAGTCGACGTCCGGCTGACCGGGGCGCCGCACCCGGACATTGTAGTGCACGGGAGCCTCTGGAGTGGGCTCCGGGCTGAAGAGGAACGCCATCAGGCAGACATGGTAGGTGCCGCTCGGCGGCGTCCGGTTCGGAGCCCAGAAGACGTTCTCGGGCCCATCCCCACCTGTGTCATCCACGTCCAGCGCGCCGAAGTCTGTCCCTACGTTGGGACCTCGGTTTTCGACGTAGATCATCCGCCCGGTGGGCGTCTTCACATAGATGTCCGCATCCCCATCCCGGCTCCAGGTCGCGGTGAACTGGAGGTTGCCCGTTCCCACGCACACGCCCGCGGCGCATGCCTTCTCCTCGCCGCAGACGTTGCCGCAGCCGCCACAGTGGTTGTTGTCGGTGTTCGGGTCCACGCAGGCCTCGCCACAGACGAGGCGCGGCGGATTGCACGAGGGCTCCTCGCACTCGAAGCCTCCGGGCGTGTTGACGCACACCTCCTCCGGCGCGCACGTGTCCGTCCCCAGGGCGCACTCGTCAATGTCCGTGCAGACGCTCGGCGCTCCCGCGCAGGTGTAGCCCGTCTCCACCTGACAGACGCTGTTGCAGCCGTCCCCGGAGAGCGGATTGCCGTCGTCACAGACCTCCACGCCACCCGGCACGCCGTCACCACAGATGGGCCGCAGCGACGTCTCCACCGCGTCCACCAGGTAGAGCGCGAGCACCGCGCCCCGCAGGCGCACGTAGCGGTAGGGCACGCTCCCCGGGTACGTCGCCACCGCCACATGCGTCCCCAGGCCCAGCTCCACCAGGTGCAGTGAACTGGAGCCGATGAACGTCCCATCCGCCTTCAGGAAGTCCACCTGCGCCACCAGCGCCAGCGACAGGCCCTGGTAGTAGACGCGCAGGTCGCCGGTGCCTTCCTCACCCTGACCCAAGTCCAGCACCAGCGCCGTGTTCAGCAGGCTCAGCAGCGTCGCCGCCTGCCCGTCCGGCGCACCCACCGCCGCCTGCGCGTTGAGCACCGTCCCCGTGGTGCCCGATGCCACCGCGTCCGCGTACGGGTCCCACGTCAGCGAGGACTCCTCGCTCGTGTACGTCAACGCACCGTCACTTCCCCCGGCATCGAGGGACTCCACACCGCAAGAGCCCAGCAACAACGCCAACGTCGCACCCAAGCCCCACGACAACAGCGCACCTGTACGGCTTCTCATTAAATGTCTCCCCAGAGGGATGGGATGAAACCCGGAATGGGCCATCCCCCTCATGGAATGAATCGCACCACTGCTGACGACTTGCTGCTGCTCACGACGCGGGGCCTTCAATCCGGCCCCGCGCCAGTCCTGGGCCTATTGGCAGACGTAGCTGCCCGGCGTATTCACACACACAGTGTTCGCGGGGCACGCGTGAGTCCCCAGCGCGCACTCGTCGCGGTCCACACAGACACTCGGTTCTCCCGAGCAGGTGTAGCCCGTCTCCACCCGGCAGATGCTGTTGCAGCCATCCCCGGAGAGCTGGTTGCCGTCGTCACACAGCTCCCCGGTGCCGTAAATCACGCCGTCACCGCAGATGGCCCGGCGGCGTGCCACCACGGCGTCCACGTTGAAGGGCTTTCCGGCCACGCTCCGGATGACGACGTAGCGATAGGGAATGGTCTGCGAATACCAGACATACTGCATGTCCACCCCCTCCCACCGGCTCCGCAGGTACAGCACGCCGCTCGAGAAGTAGCCCCCGTCCGCCGTCAGGAATTGCACCGTCGCCTGGGCGGACGAGCCCACGGGGCCCTGGGTGTAGACTTCCAGGATGCCGCTGGACTCCTGCCCTTCACCCAGGTCCAGCATCAACCCTTCGCCGGCCTCGCTCGGGAGCGTCGCGAAGACGCCGTCCGGCGCGCCCACCGCCGCCTGCGGATTGAGCACCAGCGCCGTCGTGCCCTCACCCACCGCGTTCGCGTAGTTCGGGTCCTCCAACGAAGACGTCACCGTGCCCGTGACGTCTTCCTCCGCGACCTGCTCGACGCCACACGCGCCCAACAGCAGACACGAAAGCACCACCCACGCAGAGCCACTTCCCATGCGCATCATTGAAGCCCCCCATCCCCGAGGCGGGAGAGAGCTCGGCATGAGCCCTCACTCCCCCGGCGAAGTGGGGCGGCAGACTATTCCTGGATTTCCTGCTCTCGTCTGTTCAAGCCCGCATGTCCAAGCCAGTGTTGGCCCGCCAACAGTCAGCGGTGTCTGGAGCGGCGCCAGCCTCCCAGGAGCGCCAGCACGCCCGCGAGCGCAATCCCTCCCGGAGACGAGGAACAGCCCTTCGCGGAGGCGTCCTTCGTCACACACGACACGGTGGCGGAGAGGACCAGGTCGCGCTCCTCTCCATCGACGGAGACGATGAAGGTCTCCTCCTCGAAGCGCTCCTCCGGCTGCACCTTCATGGGCAGGGACAACCCGCGCCCGTCGGAGAAGTAGAAGGAGGCCTCCTCCTCCGGCAGCAGCTCCTCGTCACACCGCCCGCCTTCGCACTGGACGAGCGGCCAGCCCTTCAGCGTCACGGGCTCGTCACAGGCATTGCGGACGGTGCTCGCGCCACAGGTCGCACGAGAGGAGATGACGAGGCACGGCATCTCCGACACCACGCTCTGGCGCTCGGTGATGCACTCACACTGCTCGCTCCTGGCGTGGGCCACCAGCGAGCCACCCACTCCCGCCAGCAGCATCCATCCGAACCACGCGGCCCCAACGCGGGGCCTGAAAGTCCTCGCTCGCATCCTGTCTACCTCCGTCTCGAAGTCCTGGCCCCCCCTGAGGCGCGCATCCTGCCGCTCGACGGGAATCAACGCCAAGTCATCGTTGCCGGAGGCAACTACCCGGGGCGGCTACTTGGTGCCGAAGAGGCGGTCCCCCGCGTCACCCAGTCCAGGCAGGATGTAGCCGTGCTCGTTGAGGCGCTCGTCCACCGCGCCGGTATAGACATGCACGTCCGGGTGGTGCTCCCTCAGGTTGGCCAGGCCCTCCGGACACGCCAATAGACAGACGAAGCGCAGCGAGCCGGGCTTGCTCTTCTTCACCCGCTGGAGCGCCGCCACCGCGGAGTTGCCCGTGGCGAGCATCGGGTCACACACCACCACGTCGCGGTCCGCGAGCTGCCCCGGCACCCGGTAGTAGTACTCCACCGGCGTGAGCGTCTCCGGGTCCCGATACAGGCCGATGTGGCCCACGCGCGCGGAGGGCACCAGCTGGAGCATCCCGTCCAGGATGCCCTGGCCCGCGCGCATGATGGCCACCAGCACCAGCTTCTTGCCCTCCAGCACCGGCGCCGTCATGGGCGCCATGGGCGTCTGGATTTCCTCGTCACGGACCTTCAAGTCCCGCAGCGCCTCGTAGGCCAGCAGCAGGGAGATTTCCTGGAGCAGGGCCCGGAAGGAGGCGGTGCTCGTCTCCGCGCGGCGCATCAACGTCAGCTTGTGCTTCACCAGCGGATGGTCCACCACGGTGCAGTTGGGGAACTCCATTGCGTCCTCCCTCTTGGTCAGCGGTTGTCAGAACACCGTTCCGTCGCTCTCCACGCGAATCGGCGGCACGCCTCCGGGGCGTCGCTCGGCGGCCACCTTGCGCCCCGCCGTCCACGTCCCGCCCTGCAGCACCTTCGCCAGCGGCAGCTCCTCCGCGCTCATCCCCAGCCGGCCACGCACCAGCGCCGCCACGCGGTCCAGCAGCGCCACCGTCAGCGCGCGCCACTCGACGATGGGCTCCTCGCTCGGGTGCAGCGCCTCCTGGGTGAGCCGCGCGTCCTTGGGCACCAGCACGCCCAGGTCCACGAAGAGGCCGCCGTTGCGGTACTCGGGCAGGCCGGTGAGGCCGTCCAGCTCCACCACCCGGAGTCCCGCCTCCGCCAGCGGCTCCACCAGCGAGTACGTCAGCCACTGCGACAGCTTGTGGAAGGGCACCAGCGCGTCCACGCTCTCCACCGGGCCCAGCGCCGAGTGGGGCCACACGTCGCCCAGGTTCACCGCGTCCACCATGACGCGGCCCGGCCAGATGGGGCCCAGCGACTCCAGCACCACGCCCAACAGCTCCGAGCCGCGCACGCTCCTGCCCTGCGCGGCGACGATGTCGTGTATCGCGCCGGGTCGGGGCAGCACGCGCGACAGGCCGTGCATCAGGTGCAGCCGTCCCTCCAGCCCGTCCAGGGGATTCGTGTCGGAGACCTGGAGCCCGCGCGCCAGCGACTCGCGCGACAGCCGGCCCAGCGCCTCTGCGTCCGCGCGCAGCGGCCGGTCCGGGTCCGAGGAGAACACGCCGTCCATGAACATGCGGAAGCTGGCCACGGCCAGCCCCTCCGAGCGCGCCCACGTCGTGCCGCCCTGCTCGCGGTAGCTCCACTTGGGGCCGCTGCCCGCGTCCAGCAGCACGCTCACCACGGCGAGGTCCAGCTTCGCCCGCGCGCGCTCCTGGGGCGTGACGTCCTTCAGCCGCGCCTCCAGCTCCGCCACGCGCTGGACGCCGCCCGCGTCGAAGTGGCGCCAGCGGCTGTGCAGCGGGATGTCCAGCGTGGGGTACGCCTCGCGCGTCACCTCCAGCACCGTGTCCACCACCGTCGGCAGCCGCGAGGGCTCCACCCGGAAGTGGGACAGCTTGCCGGCCAGTCCCAGGTCCAGCAGTTGATGGCAGCGCTCGCGGATGGCGGCCGGCGTGCGCAACCACGCCACCGCCGGGGACACGTCCGCCCTCGCCAACGGCCGCTCAGACATCGAGGCCCCGTCCCTTCACCTGGGTCAGCGCCGCGGCGTCCGCCACGGGCCCCTTCGTGAAGTAGCCCGCCGCCTTCTTCGCCTCCATCTCCACCTTCGCGTCGGCGGGGACCAGCTCCTCGGGGATGGGCACGCGCTCCAGGATTTCAATGCCCGAGCGGACAATCGCGTCGTGCTTCATGTCGCTCATCGACACGAAGCGGTGGATGCGGGTGATGCCCAGCCAGTGCAGCACGTCCGGCATCAGCTCCTGGAAGCGCATGTCCTGCACGCCCGCCACGCACTCGGTGCGCTGGAAGTAGGTGGCCGCGGAGTCGCCGCCCTCCTGCCGCTTGCGCGCATTGTAGACGAGGAACTTCGTCACCTCGCCCAGCGCGCGGCCCTCCTTGCGCAGGTAGACGATGACGCCCGCGCCGCCCGCCTGCGCCGTGCGCACGCACTCCTCGATGCCGTGGGCCAGGTACGGACGACAGGTGCAGATGTCGCTGCCGAACACGTCGGAGCCGTTGCACTCGTCGTGCACGCGCACGGCCAGGGGGATGTCCTTGTTGGACACCGAGTTGATGTCCCCGAAGGCGTACAGCGTGAGCCCGCCGATGGGCGGCAGGAAGACGTGCAGGTCCGGGCGCGTAATCAGCTCCGGGAACATGCCACCGGTCTGCTCGAAGAGGCCCCGGCGCAGCGCGTTCTCCGTCATGCCGAAGCGCTTGGCGATGCCCGGCAGGTGCCACACCGGGTCCACCGCGGCCTTCACCACCTTGATGTCGCCGTTGGCGGTGAGCAGGTCCCCGTCCGGCTTGAGGCGGCCAGCCACCACCGCGTCGCGCAGCTCCGGCAGGTTGATGTGCGCGCGCGTGACGGCGATGGTGGGACGGAAGTCGATGCCCTGCTCGGACTGCGCGCTGAACGCCTGCGGCGCGACGGCGCCCCACGGGTCCAACGACACAATCCGGTCCGGGTTGCTCCAGGACGGGTGCGGGCCAATCCGCGCGGCCGGCGAGGTGTCCTTCAGGTCCGCGCGGTGGTCCTGCGGCAACATGCCGGCGGCCACGGCGAGCGCGCGATACACGGCGTAGGAGCCGGCGTGCGTGCCGATGACGTTGCGATGCGCGGGCTCGGTGAGCGTGGCCACCACGGGGCCGCGGCGCGTCGGGTCCGGGTCACCCCAACGGATGGAGACGGCGTCCCCATCTGGATGCGAGGTGAGGCGGATGTGATTGACGGGCTTCTTGTCTGCCATGGGAGCGCCCTCCTTGCGGGCGCGTTTTGGAGCTCGAGCGAAGCGGACGAGAGGGGCGCGCGACTCAGCTCATCCAGGAGCCGTCGGTGCGCGCCGACCACTTGCGGGTGACCTTCTTGAGCTGCGTCCAGAAGTCGAGGCCGGACGGCCCGGTGATATCCCCGTGGCCGAAGCGCGACTCGCCGGTGCCGCCGAAGGAGAACGGCTCACGCGGGACGGGGACGCCCACGTTGACGCCCACCATGCCCGCGCGCACGCCCTCCACCACCGTCTGCGCCACCACGCCGCTGGTGGTGAAGATGGACGCCGCGTTGCCGTAGGACGACGCGTTCTCCACCGCGAGCGCCGCGGACAGCGTGGGCACGCGGATGATGGACAGCACCGGGCCGAACAGCTCGCGCCGCGCGGCCTCCATGTCCGGCCGCACGTGGTCCAGGATGGACGGCCCCAGCCAGTTGCCCTGGGCCCACGCGTCGCCCTTGGGACGACGACCGCGCCCGTCGAGCACCAGCTTCGCGCCCTCCGACGAGGCCTGGTCGATGGCCGTCTCCAGCCGCTCCACCGCGCCCTTGTCGATGATGGCGCCCATGCCCGGGCCCATCTCGATGCCGCCCGCGCGGCGGACGATATCCGCCAGCAGCGACTCCACGTTGCCCACCGCGAGCACCACGCTGCCGGCCATGCAGCGCTGCCCCGCGCAGCCGGTGAACGAGTCCACCACGGCCTGCGCGGTGAGCTCCGGGTCCGCGTCCGGCGCGACGATGAGGTGGTTCTTCGCGCCACCCAGCGCGAGCACGCGCTTGCCGCGCTTGCTGCCCTCCGCATAGAGGTGCCGCGCCACCGCGGACGAGCCGACGAAGGCCAGCGCCTTCACGTCCGGGTGCGCCACCAGCGCGTCCACCGCCTCCTTGCCACCGTGCACGATGGAGAAGACCCCGGCGGGATAACCCGCCTCGCGCATCAATTCGCCGAGCGCGCACGCGGTGAGGGGGACCTTCTCCGACGGCTTGTGGATGAAGACGTTGCCCAGCGTCACCGCGATGGGGAACATCCACATGGGCACCATCGCCGGGAAGTTGAAGGGCGTGATTCCCGCGACGACGCCCAGCGGCTCGCGGCGCAGCTCACACGTGACGCCCCGGCTGACCTCCATGTGCGCGCCGCTGTCCAGGTTCTGCAGCGACAGCGCGAACTCGCACACCTCGATGCCCTTGAGCAGCCCGGCGCGCGCCTCCGCCACCGTCTTGCCCGCCTCGCTCGCGGCCAGGTTCGCCAGCCGCGCGAGGTTCTGCTCCAGCAGGTGCCGGAAGCGGAAGAGCAGTTGGGTGCGCTCGCGCAGCGGCGTGGCGGCCCACGAATCGGCGGCGGAACGCGCGGCCTCCACCACCTGGGATACACCCGCGGCGGAGGTGAGTGGAACTCGGCCAATGACGGTGCCGGTGTACGGACTGCGTACGTCCAGCAGCGGCGAGCCTTGAGGCAGCTGCCACTCGCCTCCCACCAGGTTTCGACACGGAACGACGCTCTCGGGAAGCTCTACGAACGACAAGCGCACCCCCAAAAAATTCAGGTGAGGACGTGCACCTCATCGTATCCGGGAATGCAGACAGATCGGCAACCCACCCCCCAGAAAGCCTGTCAGCGCGGCGGCCGAGTGTCCGGCACCCCAGCACTTCTCCTGTCGGAAACAGGACCGGCTCCCGCGAGGCTTCACCGGACTTCAATGCATGGCGTCATGAAGGCCGCGACGCGTCATGAATTGAACGAGGGTGAGAGTGGACTCAGGTGGGAGGGCTGTCTTTCAAGCGCGCGCCGAGGGCCCGAGCCAGGCGCGCAACCGGGTGAGGACGGCGGTGTCCTCGTCGTCGTGGGGACGTCCCAGGGCGCGTGATTCGGCATACAGCGCGAGCGCGTAGTGGAAGCGCGCGGTGGCGGTCCGCGTGTCGCCCTGGTCCTGGTGCAGTTCGCCGTCCTCGGCCACGAGCCGGGCCAGCACCTTCACTCGCAAGGGGTCTCCGAGCATCCGCGAGGTGGAGGCGGCATCCACCATCAGCAGCGCGTCGTACTCCATGCCCAGTGTGTCGAGCGCGGTGGAGCGCATGAGTTGGGCCGCGTCCGCGAAACGCTTCTCCTGACGGGCCTTGAGGAGCCGGGCCAGGGCGGCGGCGAACTGCTCGACGAGGCGCTCGATGTAGTCCTTGCGGATGGACATGGGAGGTGAAGGCTGAGGCCTGGGTGGAGGCGACGCAAGCGGTATGGGAGCGCCCTCTCGGCGGGGCCCGTCGCCGACGGGAGCGCCCCACCCGGGAGGTCGTGGCGAAGCCCACATGCCCCGAGGACCGATGCGGCACGGCCTCGTGACGCGGGCCCCATGACAGGGAAGCCCCGCAACCAGCCCCCGGGTCCGAAGACCTCGCATAAGCCCGTGCCCCGCCGGGCCTTCGCGAAGAACACCTGCCTCGCGCTAACGTGCGGCGCCTTACTCACGGATGGGGCGGTGCATGAGTCAGAGCGGAAGCAGTGCAGAGGGTGCGCGCGTGCGGTGGCTGGTGGCCGGGGCCTTCTCCTCCACGCCCTCGGGTCGTCGCTTCCACGTGACCTCGGACACCTTCGCCAGCGAGCTCGCCAAGGCCTCCAGCCACGTGCGCTTCATCGTCCCGGACCGGCTCGGCGCCGAGGACACCTGCGCCCTGGAGCTGTCGTTCGAGCGGCTGCGCGACTTCGGCGTCGCCGACGTGCTCACCCGCATCCCCGCGCTTCGTGACTTGCACGCGCTGCGCGACAAGCTCACCCCCGCCCTGTCGCCCGAGGAGGCGGCGAAGCGCGTGGAGGCCATCACCGGCCCGGGCCGCCTGCCCGAAGCCGTCGCCGCGGCCCTGCGTGACGCCGCGCCTCCGCCCCCTCCCGCCCCCGTGCCCACGCCCACGCCCGATGACGTGGCCCTGATGGAGACGCTGCTCACCGCGTCCGAGCCTGGCTCGCCGGCCACCGCGTCCCGCGCCGTCGATGCGTTCTTGAAGGCCCTCAACCCGCGCGCGCCGGCCTCCGCGTCGTCGACGTCCACCCCCGCCACCGCCGCGCGCAAGTCCGTGAGGGATTTGCTGGACGAGACGGTGCTGCGCTGCGCGACGGACGTGCTCATCGCGGAGCCCGTGGCCCGGTTGGAGTCCGCGTGGCGCGGCCTCAAGTGGCTGGTGGACCAGTGCCCCACGGCCGCGGGCATGGCGGTGGAGGTGCTGGACGTGAGCCGCGGCGACCTGCTCGGAGTCCTGGACGGCGCGCTCGCCAGCGAGCCCTTCGACCGGCCCGACGCCGTCTTCGTGGTGGACACGAACGATGACGTGGCGGTGCTGGCCCGGCTGGCCGCGATGGGCGAGCGCGCGCAGTTGCCCATCGTCGTCGCCGTGGCGCCGTCGCTGTTGGGCCTGTCTCCGGACGAGCTGTCCCTGGGCCTGGAGGAGGGTCGGGAGCAGGTCTCCGAGTCGTGGACGGAGCTGCGTCAGGACGAGTCCTCGCGGTGGCTGTGCGCCGTCGTCAACCGCGTCGTCGTGGCCAGCGAGGCCCGGGCGAAGCGCGCGGCCTTCACCAGCCCCGCGCTCGCGGTGGCGGCGATGCTCGCGTCCAGCTTCCGCGACACCAGCGCCTTCGCGCGCATCTTCGGCCAGGCCGGAGGCGTGCGCGCCCCGACGACGTGGGAGATTCCCTCCGGTCGCGAGAAGGGCCTGTCCATCCCCACCGAGGTCTTCCTGCCCATCCGCGCGCAGGCGAAGCTGGAGGAGCACGGCGTGCTCGGCCTGGGCAGCGGGCGCAACGCGGACGCGGTGCTGCTGGCCGCGGCCCCCACGGTGTTCGGCGGCGGCTACGCGGTGCCCCTGCCCGCGCAGGTGCTCACCGGCCGAATCGTCCGCTTCGCGACATGGGTAAGGGACCAGCTCCCGCCCGGCTCCGGCAGCGCGGAGGTCTCCTCCATCTTCTCGCAGGCCGCGGAGGTCTTCCTCTTCCGGGGCGCCACCGAGGACGGCCAGCTCAAGGGCGAGGTCGTCTCCACCGGCAACGGCCACGGCGTCCACGTCACCGCCACCGTCCGGCCCGAGCACGCCGGCACCCGCTTCCAGCTCGCCTTCACCCTGCCGCTGCGAGCCTGAGCGTTCAGGCAGCCAGGCGGCGCTGACGCATGGCGGCGGAGAACTCGGGTTGTAGCGAGAGCTTCGCTACACTCCGCCCCGAGGTGCGCCAGACATGACGAGGAAAGACACAGGCGGGCGGGACGCGGGCACGGGGCCGGGGGAGGACCTCTCCGGTACGGGGCCCGACGAGGCGCGCCGCGCCGCGCCGCCCTTCTCCCAGATTGGGCGGTATCTGCTGCTGCGGCGGCTGGGCCAGGGCGGCATGGGCGTGGTGTACGCCGCCTATGACCCGGACCTGGACCGCAAGGTGGCGCTCAAGCTGCTGCATCCGGACGGTCGCCATGACCACTCGGAGGAGGCGCGCTCCCGGCTCTTGCGCGAGGCGCAGGCCATGGCGCGCGTCTCCCACCCCAACGTCATCCCCGTCTTCGACGTGGGCATGTGGGGCGACCAGGTCTTCGTGGCCATGGAGCTGGTGGATGGCGGCACGCTGGCCTCGTGGCTGAAGGCGTCGCCGCGCTCCTGGCGCGAAATCGTGACGCGTTATGTGGAGGCGGGCCGGGGCCTGGAGGCCGCGCACGCCGCGGGGCTGGTGCACCGCGACTTCAAGCCGGCCAACGTGCTGGTGAGCCGCGCGGGCCGCGTCTACGTGACGGACTTCGGCCTCGCGCGGACGATGGGAGACCTCCCCCAGGAAGAGGAGCCCCTGACCGAGGAGACGCGGGAGGCGCTGGCGTCCTCGGCCGGTCGTCGCATGCTGGAGACGACGCTCACCGAGGACGGCCTGCTGGTGGGCACGCCCAACTACATGTCCCCGGAGCAGTTCCGGGGCACGACGTTGGACGGACGCACGGACCAGTTCAGCTTCTGCGCCGCGCTCTATGGCGCCCTCTTCGGCGCGCGCCCCTTCGAGCCCGGCAGCCTGCGGGCGTATGCCTTCTCCAGCACCAGCGTCAGCGCCGAGTCGGAGCGCACGGAGTCGCTGGGCGCACAGCGGCCCTCGGCGGTGCCCTCCTCGCCCGCGACGATTCCGGTCCCCGCCGTGCGCGAGCCACCGCGCGACTCCAAGGTGCCCGGCTGGGTGCGCGACGCCGTGCTGCGCGGACTGTCGCTGGAGCCGGACGCGCGCTTCGCCTCCATGGCCGTGCTGCTGGAGGCGCTGTCGCAGGAGCATCGCCGGACGCTGCGGCGTCGGTGGGTGACGGCCGCCAGCGCGCTGGGCGCGACGCTCGCGCTGACGGGCGGCGCGGCGTGGCAGCAGTCGCGCGTGTGCGTGGATGCCGGGGCGCGGATGGACGACGTGTGGTCACCCACGACGCAAGCGAAGCTCTCCACCGCGTTCCAGGCCACGGGCAGGCCCTTCGCGGAAGGCATGGCCCAGAGCGTGTCACGGGCGCTCGGCGACTACGCGGACATGTGGAAGCGCCAGCGCGTGCAGGCGTGCGAGGCCACGCGCGTGCAGGGCGTCAAACCCGAGGAGCAGTTGGACCGGCAGCTCGTGTGTCTGGAGCGCCGCCGCAAGGACTTCAGCGCCACGGTGGAGCTGCTGTCGAGCGCGGACGCGGCCCTGGTGGAGAAGTCCCTGGACGCCGCGCTCGCCCTGCCCTCGTTGTGGGAATGCGAGGACACGGAGGCCCTGGCCGAGCGGCAGCGCATGCCCACCGACCCGCTGCGCCGCGCGGATATCGAACTGCTGGAGGAGAAGCTCTCCCACGTCCGCGCGCGGATGGATGCCGGCAAGCATCCGCAGGCGCTGGAGGCGGTGAAGGCGCTCGTCGCGCCGGTGGAGGCCACGGGCTATCTGCCGCTGCGCGCGGAGACGCGCTTCTTGAATGGCTGGCTGCTGGAGCAGGTGGGCGAGTCGCCCGAGGCCGCCAAGCTCCTGTCGAGCGCCGTGTTCGACGCGGAGGCAGGGCACGCGGACCGGCTGAAAGTCACCGCCCTCAACAAGCTGCTCTTCGTGGAGGACGGGCTGAAGCACTACGAGCCCGCGGCCCGCTGGGGCTCCCTCGCGGAGGCCACGCTGGAGCGGATGGGCGGAGACCCGGTGCTGCTGGGCGACGTGCGCGTCAACCAGGCCAACCTCGCCATCTCCCAGGACTTGTACGAGGAGGCGAAGACCCGCGTGGAGGAGGCCCAGGTCCTCTACGAGAAGTCCCTGCCCGCCGAGCACCCCAAGCGCGCGCGGACGACGTTCCTCCTCGCGCACGTGGTGCACTCGCTCGGAGACTCCACGCGCGCGCTGGCGCTGATGGAGGACGCGCTCCAGAAGACCACCGCCGCCATGGGCCCGCAGCACCCGGACGTGGCCCGGCGCCATGGCCTCTTGTCCATGACGCTGCGCGAGCTGAAGCAGGACGCCCAGGCGCTGCCACATGCTCAGTCTGTGGCGGACATCTTCCAGGCCATCTACGGCGCGGACAGCCCGAAGTTCGCGGAGGCGCTCGACGAGGTGGGCATGTGCCAGCTCGGCATGGGCCGCTTCGAGGACGCGCTGAAGACCTATGAGCGTTCGCTCGCGCTCAAGCGCAAGACACTGCCCGCGGACGACGAGAAGCTCCAGCCGTCCTACGACGGCGTGGGGCAGGCCCTGCTGGGCCTGGGCCGCGTGGGTGAGTCGGTGGAGCCCCTGCGTCTGGCGGTGACGTTCGCTTCCGCGCCGCCAGATGCGCTGGCGGAGTCCGGCTTCGCGCTGGCGAAGGCCCTGGTCCAATCGGGTCAGTCCCCGGAGGCACGGGGCGAGGCCACGCGCGCCCGGGGCTGGTTCACGGAAGCGGGCCTGGACACACGCGTGGGGGACGTGGACACCTTCCTCGCGGCCCTGCCCGTGCCCGCACCCGTGAAGCCCGCCCGTGTGAAGCCCGCCCGTGTGAAGCCTGCTCGCCCTCGCGGGAAATGAGGCACGCGACTGACGGGTGGCGGCCTTTCCGGGCCGTGCTACCGTCCATGGGGTGTCAGTGCCGCCGGATGACGACGAGATGAACCTGGATGCCACGGCCACGTTGACGCGGGGCCGGGCCGGCCAGGTGAAGATGGTTCTCAAGGTCCTCTCGGGCCCTGACTCCGGCAAGGTGCATCCGCTCAAACAGGGCGTGTACACCGTGGGCAAGGCCCCCACGTGCGACATCGTCCTGGATGACAAGGCTGTGTCACGCCAGCACCTCCGCCTGGAGGTGCATGACGAGCACGTGGTGGCCACGGACCTGGACTCGCACAACGGCTCCTTCTGCGAGCGGCTGCGCTTCACGTCCCTGGAGCTGCGCCCCGGCATCGTCATCACCCTGGGCACCACCGAGCTGAAGCTGATTCCGGAGGACACCCGCGAGCGCTCGGTGCTGCTGTCCTCGAAGGACCGCTTCGGCGCGCTGGTGGGCAACAGCCGGAAGATGCGCGAGGCCTTCACGCTGCTGGAGCGGCTGGCCCCCGGCGGCGCGGACGTGCTCATCCAGGGCGAGACGGGCACGGGCAAGGACTTGTGCGCGGAGGCCATCCACCAGCAGAGCCCGCGCAAGAAGGGCCCCTTCGTCATCGTGGACCTGGCGGGTGTGCCGCCCACGCTCATCGAGAGCGAGCTGTTCGGCCACGTGAAGGGCGCCTTCACCAGCGCGCAGGGAGACCGCGCGGGCGCCTTCGAGCGCGCGCAGAATGGCACCGTCTTCCTGGACGAAGTGGGCGAGCTGCCGCTGGAGCTTCAGCCTCGCCTGTTGCGCGTGCTGGAGCGCCGGCAGGTGAAGCGCGTGGGCGCCAACGACTACCAGACGGTGAACATGCGCGTGGTGGCCGCCACGCACGTGAATCTGGAGCAGGCGGTGACGCAGGGGAAGTTCCGCCGGGACTTGTTCCACCGGCTCGCCGTGCTGCGCGTGAGCCTGCCGCCCCTGCGCGAGCGCCCGGAGGACATCCCGGTGCTCATCGACCACATGCTCCAGACGACGGGCCGTCCGCCCAGCGCGCTGTCGGACCAGACGCGCGCGCTGCTCGCCCAGTACCCCTGGCCCGGCAACGTGCGCGAGCTGCGCAACGTGGTGGAGCAGGTGATGAACCTGGGCGAGGAGGCCCTGCCGGATTTGGAGTCCTCCGGCGAGGGGAGCACCAAGGTCGAGCTGGACCTGCCCTTCAAGGAGGCCAAGGAGCGGCTCATCGAGGGGTTCGAGCGCGACTACCTGAAGAACCTCCTGGAGCGCTGCGAGGGCAATATCTCCCGCGCTTCCCGCGAGGCGGACATCGACCGTGTCTACTTGAAGAAACTGCTGCGCAAACACGAGCTGGATGCGGGGCGGGAGACTTAACGCCCGGCCGGTTTCCGGGTAGGTTGGCCTTCCACGCTCTCCCTGTGCCCAGGAGCCCCCCGTGAGTGTCACCCTGCCCCCGAACCTGGCGAGGACCCCCGTCGAGCAGTCGCGCACCGGAGTCGTGCGCGTGCCCGTCGCCGGCCCCTCGGCGGAGACAGAGACACAGCCCGCCGCCCCCGTCGCGAAGCTGGAAGAGCAGCCCGCTGACGCGTACGGCGCGCAGGAAGCCTCCCGGCAGGCCTGGTCCCAGCGCTTCACCGCTCCCGCCGCCGCGGGCGAGGTCTCCCCCGCAACGGCCCGGATTGTCAGCTGCGTGAAGGACATGGCCGAGGCCGCGCCGGCGCTGGGCGGCTGGGATGAGGACAAGGACCCGTCGGTCCTGGAGCAGACCAAGGACGCCAACTGCGGCTCCGCGGTGGCGGTGATGCTGGGCAAGGCGAAGGGCACCGGGACGACGGCCGCCGCGTCGGACCAGCAGACCATGGACGCCCTGGAGTCGCGCTTCACCGACGGCAACGGGACGACGGCGCACGAGCTGTCGAACATGATTGCCCACGAGGGCGCGCAGGTGACGCAGAGCGCCTCCACGTTCGACCGGGGGCTGATGGACGAGGCCCTGAAGCGCGACGGCAAGGCCGCCGTGCTGGTGGACTCCAACAAGGTGGACCCGTCGCTGAAGGACGCCGGCAAGGGCCGCGCGCACTGGGTCACCGTGGATGGCAAGGACGACCAGGGCAAGTACAAGGTGAAGGACCCTGGCACCGGCAAGACTGTCTCCCTGGATGCGGGCGAGCTGGAAGACGCGGTGGGCACCAGCTGGCGCGAGCACCAGGGCGGCGGAATGCTCGTCATCGACAAGGCCGAGGGCACCACCGAAGCGCAGCGCGCGGAGCAGGGTGGCCACAAGGTCGCGGCGCTCGGCAACACCGAGGGCGGTGGCTCCCGGTCCAAGTCGAACTTCGCCCGCGAATCCTCCTGACGGAGAGGTCGCGAGCGGAGGCCGAGACGCTGTTCACCTCCGTGCGGTTCGACCCGGTGGCGGACCTGGCACTGCGTCCCTCGTCGTTCCGCGCCTGAGCGCGGGAGTCGCTTCAGACGTGGAGCATCGCCACGGCCTGGAGGCGCAGGAGCTGTTTCGCCAGCTCCTGCACGCGCTCCACTTCCGCGTCACCCAACGGCTTGCGCAGCGCGTTCTTGAGGTCCGTGGCGGCGCGCAAGAGGAACTGCCGCACCTGCGCGTTGCCGAGCATCGGATTGAGGCGGCGCAGGTGGCCCACCAGCGCGCCGAGCTGCGTCAGCGTCAGGCCGGCGACCATGACCTGCGTCGCGGTGCCCTCCTCGGGAGACAGCGCGACGGCGAGCTGCAGCGGCGACAGCAGGAGCGAGCGGGTGAACTCCGGCTCGCAGGGAAGCTGGAGGCGGGCGCACTCGGCCGCGAGCGGTCCGGTGTCGTGGCCGGAGATGACGGGCTGGATTCGCGCGGCCTCGTAGCGGGTCAGCACCTCTTCGTAGCGCGCGCGGGCCTGCTTGCCGGAAGGTGAGCGCTGGAACTCATCGAAGGCCGCGTGGATTTCCTGGCGGAGCGTCTGGAGCAGCAGCGCGTCGTCGGCGGTGACGGGCAAGCCGAGCGATTGGGCCAGGAAGTTCCGGTCATCGGACTGGACGCTGACGAGCCTCCAGAACTCGTACGTGACGGAGCTCTCGCTGAGGACCACCGGGAGGGTGACGACGCCCTGGCGGCCGGGGTTCTCCAGGAACGTGGCCAGCTTCTGTTCGACCTCGGTGAGTCCTCGGACCAGCCGTTCCAGCACGGCGCCGCGGAGCATGGCGCGGCCTTCGAGCGCGCCGCGTGCGTCCTCGCGGGTTCCTTCTTCCGCGACGTCTCGCTCGCGCGGGGACTCGGTGGGGACAGCGGGGGCCTGACGCGCGAGCTTCTCTTCCGGGAGTCGCGGCGCCTGTGAGGGATTCGAAAGGGACTGGGGGTTGGGCGCGGAGGGGGTGGTGCCTCGGGTGGTGCCGGGTGCCAGCCCTTCCGGAGTCCCTCGAGGAGAACCCCCGGCCAGTCCCTCCGCGGAGCCGCGCTGGGTGCCGGACTCCATCCCATCGCGATGGACGCCACCCTGCGCGCTGTCCTTGTCGCCCTCGGTGGGGCGGGCACCGACGCGTCCTCCGGTGGCAGGCTTCCCGGTGGGTCCCTTCGCGGCGGGCTTGTTCGAGGACCTGGCTTCAGCGGGCTTGGACTGCTCGCGAGCGGCCTCTTCCCTGGCCTGCCGGGCGGGGACCCCGGGTCGGGGGACATTCTGGGGCCAGCGGACACTCATGAGGGCGAGGGGGCTGACGCGGGGGCGTCGAGGTGGCTCAGGTCAGGTTCTTCAGGTGGACAACGAGGTTGCTGTCACCACTTCCCAGCGTGCTCGCGTCGTCCTTGGGGATGACGTAGCCCTGGTCCGCGCCGACGTGCTTGCGGAAGAAGTCTACCACCGACGAGTCCTGCACATCCGAGGTGGTGGTCTTCTTGATGCCGTACGCGGAGCCGTCCGGTCCCTTGGCCTTCACGGCGTCGGGGGCGGAGGAGAGCAGGTTGTCGAGGGTTCCCGACTTCCGGCCACCGCTCTCCGGCTGCATCGTCATGGCGGTGTTGTGGCCCTCGATGTAGCTGACGTCGTAGTAGGTCTGACCCATTCCGCCGTTGAACTTCACCTCACCGAGCGTGGCGTTCTTGCCGTCACCGGCGTCGCTGCGGAAGTTGCCGGACCAGCCCTCGGGGAACTTCACGGTGCGGCTCTCGCCGGGCTGGAGGGTGACGGAGTCGACGGCCTTCTCGCCCGCGTTGGGGGTGAAGTTCACGGTCATCGGCTTGTCGCCGTCGTTGTTGAGCGTGAGCGTGTTGCCGTCCTTCTTCACGCCGTTGGGCTGCGCGGCCTTCTGGCTCGCGTCGACCGGCGTGGCGCCCGCTGCGGGCTGCTCGGTGGGCGTGCTGGCGAGGGCCTTCTGCTGGGGGACGGGCGCGCCCGGCATCGGGGGCAGCATGCTGTCCGGAATGCCCGTCTCCGCGCCCAGGTCGGGCACACCGCCGAACTGCGAGCCCTCACCACCGAGGTCCGGCACACCGCCGAACTGCGAGCCTTCACCACCGAGGTCGGGCACGCCGCCGAACTGCGAGCCTTCACCACCGAGGTCGGGCACGCCGCCGAACTGCGAGCCCTCACCACCGAGGTCCGGGATGCCGCCGAAGGAATCGAGCCCGGCCGGCTGAGCGCCCGCGACAGCCTGATCCGCCAGCCCGCCCATGCGCGGCGCGCCCTCACCCATCGAGCCAGGGTTGCGCACTCCGCCCACCCGGCCCAGGGGAGCGGAGTCGCCGAGCTTGCCCGGGCCGCCCTTGTCGCCACCGAGCGCCTGCGCCAGCTCGCCCAGGGACTGCACCTGCGCGGCGAGCATCTTCACGAGCTGCTGGAGACCCTCGGCGCTCTTGAGGCCACCCGAAGACTCGAAGCCATCCTTCTGGAAGAGCGACTGGACCGAGGACTCCTTCGCGCGCGGGGGAATCGCCTGCGACGACAGCTCCGTGCGGGCGGGGAGCGAAGGAGCGGAGAGGGAACCAACGGGGCGGGAGATGGGGGAGAGCGCCATGACGATGTTCCTCGGGGGATGGGTGGCGAAGGGACCGGGTGAGGTCAGCCGATGCAGGACCCTTGAGCACATGGTGTGCCAGGGTCTCCACGCAGGGCCTCGGAGGCCAAGCCCCTGGAAACACGGAGGAAGTACGAGACGCCGAGCCCGAAACAGGGGCGGGCCTGATGACAGACGTCGGGGGGCTGATGACCGTGGTCATCAGGGCGGCGACTCAACGGGGCTCGGGCGAACGCGCTCCAGCAGTGAGCGCGGCACGAGACCCGGAGTCGATACAGCGAGGAGCAGGCTCCCTCGGGCGCGAAGCAGCGAGCGCGCGGCTCCGAGCCCGAAGGTGCGCTCGCTAGTGCGTGGTCTCCTTGAAGCGCATCACATACGCCTCCAGGTACACGCTGGGCAGGTCGAGGTCGCCCGAGGGCTCACGCAGATAGCCACGGGCCATGTACATACGAACAACCCCGGTCGCGCCGCGACGGACATGCAGGCACACGGCGTCGACATCCCAGCGTCGAGCCATCGCCTCGGCGGAGTCGAGCAGGAGCTGCGCCAGCCCGGAGCCATGGAACTTCACGGCGGTGGCCAGTCCTCGCAGGTCCACTGCGCGAGGCAGCCAGGCTTCGGAGCCAGGAGCATCCGGGGGGAAGAGGGCCACGGTGCCCACGATTTCGCCCTCCACCTCGGCCACCAGCAACGTGGCGATCTTCCGACGGGCGGCCACGTCCCGCAGCTCCCGCTTTCGCTCGTCGGTGTAGACGACGTCGGGGAGCTTCTTCGCGTACTGCGAGGTGAAGGCTTCAATCAACAAGTCACCCACCGCCACGTCATCCTCGGGCCGTGCCTCGCGGATGACGGCCCTACCCACCAAGTCCCGGATGCTCATGCGAGCAGCCATTACCACGCGCACGTGTGACGTGCCTCCGCCCCGCGTCCCGCTCCAGGCCGCCCCTTAAGCGGAGGTTGGGGCGCACGTGAGCGAGTCATGCGACACCGACGACGCGGCTTCACGCTGAGCGAAGACTCGGGTGGGGCCGTGCCTGCCACCGGGCCAGCGCGGCAGGGCGAGGAGGCTTTCGCGCTTGTGCAGAGCACTGCGCAATCCGCGCACCCCTGGTGTTGTCATCTCGCGCGGTTTCATCCGGCACACCGCTTGCCTGGGGGCGGCACCATGATTTTCCACACCCGTCGACTCGTCATCCTCACCGCGCTCTTCGTCATCCCGGGCCTGGCCTTCGCCCAGGAGGACGACACCTCCCGTGAGCCTCTGCTCATCGAAGACACGAGACAGGACACCGCGTCGTGGGGCACGGCGCTCCACTTCGGGTTTCACGGCCACTCCTTCGAAATGGACGAGGGCCCCACGCGAACGCCCGTGTTCATGGTGAACATGGAGCAGCAGTTGCAGCCAGCCTTGACGGTGTTCGGCGGCACGCACCTGGGGCTGGACATCAAAGCCGTGGGCCTTCAGCTCGGCAGCCGCATCTACTTCAGTCAGCAGTCCTTCCTGGGTGTCTTCGTGTCGGCGCAGGCGAGCCACACCCTCTTCGACCTGGACGAAAACACGGAGGGGACCCGCACCTCGCTGAGTGGCCTCGTGGGCTACGCCCATCCATTCGGGGACCGGTGGCACTTGTCGGTCAGCGCGGGAGCCCAGACCACGCATACCCGGACGGAGACCACGCGCGAGGTCACCCGCTGCTTCCTCATGATCTGCGAGACCACGGACGTGCTGGAGAAGGTCGAGGAGCAGGAAGCAGTGGAGCCCCTCGTCCAGATGGCGGCCACCTTCCGCTTCTGACCGGAGCACACTCGCGCGCCGCTCACCCTGGGTTCGTCAGAGATAGTCGCCGATGAACCCCGGGAGTTGTTCGCCCAGGCGCTGCAGCAGGCCGCGGCGGCGCCACCCATCCCAGTGAATCTCCCGCGAGTGACGCAGGTCCTTCTCGAACGCGGCGGCGAGCCGTGCCGCCAGCGCCTCGTCCTCCACCACCAGCGAGCACTCGTCCGACGTACTCAGCGCCAGCGGGTCCAGGTTCGTCGAGCCCACCACGGACAGGTCCTCGTCCACGAGCATCGTCTTCGAGTGCATCATCGACAGCTCGTACTCCCAGATGCGCACGCCGCCCTCCAGGAGCCGCGCATACGTCGCGCGCTGCGCCGCGTGCACGGGCGCGATGTCGTGATGACGCCCGGGAACCACCACGCGCACGTCCACGCCCTGCTTCACCTTCTCCAGCAGCATGTCGCTGATGGCCTCGGACGGGATGAAGTACGAGTTGGCGATCCACAGCCGCCGCCGCGCCGCCGCGATGGTGAGCAACGTCATCCGCCGCGCGTCGGAGAGGAACCGGTTCTGCGTGCTCGCGACGAAGCCCGCGCGAGCCCCACCGCGCACGGCGAGCTCCGGAAACGCCTCCACCGGAAGGAAGTCCCCACCCGCCTCCTGCCAGTTCTGGGCGAAGGCCACCTGCATGTCCCGCACGACAGGCCCTTCGACACGCACGCTCATGTCCCGCCAGAACTCCTCCCCCTCCGCATCACCGAGCCAGCTCTTCCAGATGCCAAAGCCCCCGGTGATACCCACCTCGCCATCACGCACCACCAGCTTGCGGTGCATGCGCGTCTTGATGCGCGCCGCATCGAGTGACGGCAGCGCTCCCTGCATCGGCCGGAAGACGCGCACCTCGCAGCCCGCGTTCGACAGCTCCATCCCCACGGGCTCGAAGTTGACGCTGCCCAGCGGGTCCACCAACACGCGACACGCCACGCCGGGATGCCGCTCGCGAATCGCGCGCACCAACTGCTCCGACGGCTCTCCCGGACGCCAGATGTAGCTGGCGATGTGGATGCTGGAGCGCGCGGCGCGAATCTCCGCTTCGAGCACGTCGAACACGTGCCCGTTCTCCACCAGCTCCACGCCATGCCCGGGGGCCAGCGGAACACCGAGCGACTGGAAGAACGCGAGCGAGCGCGTCTCTCCCGCTCCGGTGGGCAGAGAGCGCAGCCGGAGGTCATGCCGGTGGTTCGGAGCAGGGCACCCGGCGACGAGCAACGCGAAGAGCACGGAGCAGGCCAGCTTCACCGTCCGAAGCTAGTGGCTCCCCGCCCGGTCGGCACCTGCCACCGGACACACCCCGGGCCGTCCAGCCGCCAACACCTCGGGACGAGCACAGTGTGCGACGCAGGGCACTCGGGCCATGTGCCCGGTGGAGCCAGGGCCCGCGAGTGAGCACCCTCCTCGTCCGCACCCGGCCCGCGAGCCCCATGCCAAGACCGCCTCCGAGAGCACGTTTCCTCCTGAGCACCTGGCTCCTCGCGCTCCTGCTCGGAACCCCCTCCGCGTCCGCGTCACCAGGCCACTTCGCCGCGGACGCACCGCTGCGACGAACGGATCCGCGCGATACGAACGCCGAGGGGCCGCGCGCGCCGCACGACCCACGAAGCGCCCTCTCCCTCCGCGACGACACCACCTCCGCGGCAAGCCCCGACGGAACGCGCCTGCCCGGCATGAGCGGTGTCCCCGTCCCCTCGGCCCCGGAAGACCTCCCGCTGTCCACGGGCGCATGGGTCGCCCACGGAGGACTGGCCCTGCTGCCACTCGGTGGCGTGTGGGGCGCGACGCGCGTCGGCGGTGACACACGCCTGGGCGCCACCGCGTCGGAGACCGCCGCTGGAATGCTCGCGGGCTACCTGCCCTCACGCCTGCTCTTCCTCCGACCCACCACGCCGGGCGGAGGACGCTGGGCGGACCTGGAAGTCGCCGCATTCGGCGGAGGACTCCTGTTCACCCCGCCCCTCGCCGCGCTCGGCACCTGGGGAATGGGCGAGCTCGCCTTCGGACGCAGCCAGGACCAGACCGACGCCTACCTCGGAGCACTCGGCGGCGCGGCCGCGGGCACCCTGCTCGCCGCCGCTGTCGACGGCCTGCTGTCCAAGCTGGCCGAGCCCAGCACCCGCCTCAAGAGCGCACGCGCCCTCATCGGCCTCGCCCTCATCGGCGCGGGTGCGACCCTCGGCTACCAATGGGCCGGCGGTGGGCCTCGCTCCAACCAACACACTCGATAGTTACAAGCGCGCCACACCACCGCTTTGAGCAGCGATGTCTCACCGGCTCGCTGCGTGCGAGTCTTTCCGGCAAAGCCACACGCCCAGAGCTATTCTTGATTTCTTAGTTGTTATCAATTGCGTTCAATACCATGCTTGCCGGGCCGTACAGACACGCAGTCTGGAGACACACCCCCATGTCGGCTCTCAAGAACCTCCGTGTTGCTGCCGCCCTCACCGCGCTCGTCGCTGTCTTTGGTGTGACCACCGGTTTCACGACCGAGGCCCCCAAGTCCGAGTGCGCTCCGTTCTGTTACAAGCACCCCATCACCGGCCAGCTCATCTGCACCGGCCCCTGCCCGTAATTCCCGGGGTCTAGACGTTCAAAGGGGCCCTGTCCGCTGTACGCGGGCGGGGCCCCTTTTCGTGGGACACGGCGGGACTGCGGGTGGCGCATTACTCCGTGCGCATCGCCTCCACGGGGTCCAGCTTCGCGGCGCGAGCGGCCGGATAGATTCCGAACCCCAGCCCCACGCCGCTGCTCATCGCCAGGGCCACGCCCACCGCCCAACCCGGCACCTCGGTGGGCAGGCCGAGCACCCAGCGCGCCAGGTGCGCCAGCCCCACACCCAGGGCGACTCCCAGCACTCCGCCGGTCAGCGACAGCACCACCGCCTCCGTGGCGAACTGCGCGAGGATGCGCCGCTTCTTCGCGCCCAGCGCCTTGCGGATTCCAATCTCCCGGGTCCGCTCCGTCACCGCCACCAACATGATGTTCAGGATGCCGATGCCGCCCACCAGGAGCGACAGCAGGCACACGCCGAAGCTGGCCACGGAAATCACCTGGGAGATGTTGTTGAACATCTCCGTGGAGCTCTCGTTGGAGAACACGAAGAAGTCGTCCGCCTCCAGCGGCTTCAGCCCGTGACGCCGCCGCATCAGCACCGTCACCTCGTCCTGCGCCCGCTTCAGCACCTCCGCCGAGTGCGCCTGCACGCTCACCCGGAAGTTGTTCAGGCCGTACAGCGGACGGAACGCCGTCAGCGGCATCATCACCGTGTTGTCCTGGCCGCCACCGCCCAGGAAGCTGCCCTTGCGCTTCGTCGTCCCCACCACCGTGAAGTTGCGGCCCTGCAGGCGGAACGTCTGCCCCAACGGCTCCATCCCCGGCCACAGCGTGTCCGCCAAATCCGGCCCGATGACCGCGACGCGCCGGCCATCCAGGTACTCGGTGTCCGTGAAGGCGCGGCCGGTGGCCACCACCACGGAGTTCGTCTGGAAGTACTCCGGCGTCCCGGACCACACGCCGATGTTGGCGCGCGTCTCGCGCTGCTGCGTGGACAGCTTCTGTCCACCCTTGGAGTCCTCCCCCGCCGCCGTCAGCACCGAGGGCAGCTCGCGGATGGCGTCCAGGTCCTCGAAGGTGAACCGGGGCCGGCGCGACAGCTCCGCCAGGGACAGGTTGCCCGCGCCGAAGGGCAGCCGCTGCACCTGGAAGCAGTTGGCGCCCAGCTCGGACAGGTTCTCGTTCACCTGGTTCCGCAGGCCCTCGATGAGCCCCATCATCGCCACCACCGTGGTGGCGCCGATGACGATGCCCAAGAGCGTCAGGAAGGAGCGCAGCGGGTTGGAGACGAACGTCCCGAACGCCAGCCGCAACGTGTCCAGCAAGGCCATCATCGCGGTGTCTCCTCAGTCATGGCGGAGCGCTTCCACGGGGTCCAGATTCGCCGCGCGCGCCGCGGGCCAGATGCCGAACAGCAGGCCCACCGTGGCGGCGAAGCCCACGCCCGCCACCACCGTCAGCGGCTCCACCGCCGCCGCCAGCGGCGTGATGAACGACACCGTCTTCGCCAGCCCCAGCCCCACCAGCGTCCCCAGGGTGCCGCCCACGGCGGACACGCTGGAGGCCTCCAGCAGGAACTGGATGATGATGGTGCGCTTCTTCGCCCCCAGCGCGCGGCGCACGCCAATCTCCCGCGTCCGCTCGCGCACCGACACCAGCATGATGTTCATGATGCCGATGCCACCCACCAGCAGCGTGATGAGCCCCACGCCCGTCGCCGCGCCGTACAGCGCACCGGTGAGCTTGGCGTACATGTTGGCGAGCTGCTCGGGCCGGTTGATGGCGAAGTCGTCCTTCACCCCGGGCGGCGTCCCGCGTGCGCGACGCAGCGCCGCGGTCATATCGTCCACCACGTCGAGCGTGTTTTCGGGCGAGTCCACCGACACCATGATGTTGGGCGAGTTGCGCTTGCCGAAGTGCTCCTGGAAGGTGCGGTACGGAATCAGCACCGTCATGTCCTGATTCTCACCGAGCACGGTGCCCTTGGGCTCCAGCGTGCCCACCACGCGGTAGGGCCTGCCCGCCAGGAGGATGCGGTGGCCCACGGGGTCCAGCCCGGGGAACAGCGTGCGCGTCAGCTCCGCGCCAATGACGACCACCGGCGAGCGCGTGTTCACATCCGCGTCGGTGAGGAAGCGACCCTTGTCCACGGTGTAGGAGGAGATGATGGAGTAGTCCGCCGTGGTGCCCGCGGCCAGCACGCCCGTCATGCGCCGGTCCAGGAAGCGCACCTCCGCCCTGTCGTAGAAGATGGGCGCCGCCGCCACCACGTGCTCCGAGGACTGGAGGATGGCGGGTATCATGTCCACGGTCAGGTTCTTCCGGTTGCGGTACTCCCACCAGTCACCGCCCATGGCCCAGGGGAACTTGGACACCTGGATGGTGTTGGCGCCGATTTGCGCGAGCTGGTCCGCGAAGGACTGGTTGATGCCCTGGATGATGCCGACGATGGCCAGCAACGTGCAGACACCCACGCCAATCCCCACCGTCGTCAGCACCGTTCGCAGGCGGTTGGCTCGCAGCGAAAACAGCGCGATGCGCCCGCCCTCCCACACGTCGACCCTGATGCTCACGTGAAACACCCTCTCGCGTCGGCGGTGGCGCCGCACCGGCGGCACGCTCCGGTACCACGCCCTACGCCGGAAGCGGGGCGATGATTGCACGGAGATTTCAGCCCGCCACCTGTCTCCACCCGCGCGCCAGTACAACCACCGCCTGATCCACTTCTTCCGGGGAAGTGTCGGGCCCCAGGGAAAGGCGCACCGCGCCCAGGGCGTCCGCTTCCGGGATTCCCATCGCCCGCAAGACAGGCGAGGCGGACTCACCCCCGTCGTGACACGCCGACCCCGTCGACGCGGCCACCTCCGGCGTCGCCGCCAGCACCGCTCCACCCCGCACCCCTGGGAAGCGCACATGGAGCGTGTTGGGCAGCCGCTCGGCCCCCTGCCCGCTCAAGACGATGCCCGGCACCGCCTCGCGAAGCCCCGTCCACAGCCGCTCCCGCAGGGCCCCGAGCGCCGCGCTCCCACCCCGCGCCAGCCGCCTGCCCGCCAGCTCACATGCGACGCCCAGCCCCACCGCGTACGGCACGTTCTGGGTCCCCGGCCGCAGCCCGCGCTCCTGTCCTCCGCCGAGCGTCACCGCGCGCAGCGGCGTGCCCTCGCGCACGTACAGCGCGCCCACGCCCTTGGGGGCTCGCAGCTTGTGCCCCACCAGCGTGAGCAGGTCCACGCCGAGCGCATTGACGTCCACCGGCACCTTCCCCACCGACTGCGCCGCGTCCGTGTGCACGGTGGCGCCGTGACGGTGGGCCCGCGCGGCGACATCCGCCACCGGCTGCAACACGCCCGTTTCGTTATTGGCATACATCAGTGACACGAGTGCGGTCTCTTCGCCCTCGGCGGCGAGCGCGCGCTCGGCGTCCTCCACGCGCACGCGGCCCTCGGCGTCCACCGGCAGCCAGGTCACGCGCCAGCCGCGCCATTCCAGCGCGTCGCAGGGCAGCGTCGTGGCCGGGTGTTCGATGGTGGAGGTGAGCAGGTGGCGCCGCTCCGCGCGGGCCTCGGCGGTGCCCCGGATGGCCAGGTTGTTGGCCTCCGTGCCGCCGGAGGTGAAGAGGATTTCGGAGGGCTTCGCGCCGATGAGCGCGGCCACCTGCGCGCGCGCCATCTCCAGTGCCTCATGGGCGCGGCGTCCATACGGGTGCGCGCTGGACGGGTTGCCGAAGTGCTCGCGGAGGTACGGCAGCATGGCGTCCACCACCTCCGGGTCCACGGGGGTGGTGGCGTTGTGGTCCAGGTACAGCGGGCGCTCGGGGCTCATGGCCCCGCAGGATTACGGCAGCACCGTGACGGTGTCTCCCTCCAACCGCACCGGGAAGGCCACGGTGTTGGGGTGGACCGTTCCCTCCTCGACGATGTCCCGGGTGTCCACGCTGACCTGGAACGAGTACGTGCCGTCCGCCACGTCGGTGATGTCCACCCACTGGCACGGGGTGTCGAGCGTGTAGATGTCCGACCAGCCCGCGGAGATGCCCATGGGCTCGTGGAAGGTCGAGGCCGCCGCGTCCGAGCAGTAGCTCTGGACGTCCACCAGATAGTAACCCTGCTTGCGCCCCGTCATCACCGCGTTGCCCGCCGAGTCGCGCAGCTCGTACGCGGCGAAGTTGGTGAGGTGGTCATGCCCGTGGCACTCGTCGAAGACGTAAAGGTCCGGGTTCTCCTCGATGGGCGGGAGGACCGCGGCCTTGTTGCCCAGGTTCTGGATGGAGGTGCTGAAGCGCAGGAGCTTGCGGCGACCCGGCGCGAGCACGCACTGCTCCTTCACCTCGCAATCCTCCTCCTCGAAGTTCCTCCACACCACATGCACCGTGCGCTCGAGCACGTCCTGGTCCACGGTGAGGTCCGGCTTGCCGTTCACCTCGTCCACCTGGAGTCCACAGGCCTGGGGCGACGGCAGGTGCGGTGGCGTGGCGGGCGTCGCGGGCACCTGCCCTCCGGCATGGATGGACACCTCTCCCATGGGCACGTCGAGGATGTCCCCGAACTCGGTGGTGGCCACCACCAGGTCATCGTAACCGTCGCCGTTCAGGTCCCCGGGCACCGCGATGGAGTAGCGCCGGTAGGTCCCATAGCCGCTGGGGACCGCGTCCGCGCGCGGCCAGGCCCAGACGGGGTGCATCGACTGGGAGATGCCGTCCTTCGGTGAGAAGAGGTACAGCCGTCCCGAGGAGTGCAGCACGAAGTCGTTGCGCACGCCGTCCCCATCCATGTCCCCCACGGAGGCCAGACCGGCGAAGCTGCTGACGTAGGGGAACGCGGGGTCGCCCTGGGTGGACCAGGCGGGCGTGGGGGAGAAGGTGCCGTCCGGCTGGGAGAAGTGGAACTGGAACGGGCCCGACTCCGAGAACGCGAAGGTCTCCGGATGTCCGTCGCCATTCAGGTCCGGGTGGAGGTTGCCGCGTCCGACCAGGGTCTCGATTCGCCAGGGTTCGGCGGAGATGGGGCCGTCGCACGCGAAGGCGCTCCCGGGCTTGCAGCCCAGGAAGTAGCCCAGGTTGCCACCGCCAAACCCCAGCGACACGTCCTCGGCCCCGTCTTTGTTCAGGTCTCCCACGAACGAGGCCCTCAAGTACCCCGTGCGCGTGCGAGAGAGAGTGAACAGACCGCCCTCTCCTCCCGCCCCTGGCGTGGACAGGTAGAAGCGCTGCGAGGCGCTGTGATTGGCGACGAGGTCGTCGAGCCCGTCGCCATTCAGGTCCACGAACAAGCTGTTCTGGAAGGTGCCATTGCCTGGCACGCGAAAGGACGGCGCGGACAGCATCGCCGCCAGGTCCGCCTGGCCCAGGAAGACGGAGACGCCGTAGCGGCCATACACGAGCAGGTCCGCGTAGGCATCTCCATTCACTTCGCCGGCCTCCACGCGGAGCTGTTGTCCGGAGGCGTTCGGGTGCGTGTTCTGCCAGCTCAGCGCGGCGGACACGGCCTGCGTGGAGAAGAACTTCTCCTGCCCCACGAAGATGGACAGGCGTCCCGGGTTGCGTGAGCTGACGAGCAGCTCCTGACAAGCCTGCGAGCTCACCGCCAGATCCTTGCGACCATCTCCATCGAAGTCCGCGAGGGCCACGGAGCTGCCGAAGCACTCGTCGGGGAAGCTTGGGTCCGCCTTCACCTGCCACAGCGGCGTCTCGGAGAGCGTGGGCTTCGGCACAGGAGGCGGCTCCTCGTCCTTGCAACCCACCAGCGACGACAGCAGGCACACGACGACCAGCGACCTCGAGGACACACGCATGAGCGACTCCTCTGTGACCAGGAACAGGATTGAAGGCCGACGCATCGCGGGCGTTCCTCTCGAGCGCCGGGGAGTAGAGGGGCCCAAGGCTATTCCCGCAGCTCCGCGACTGCTGCCAGATGCTTGTCCCATGACCAGCATCTCTCCACGCGCCAGGCGTCTGTCATCTCGCCAACGCGACCTGTGGGAGCGCTGGCACATCACGCGGACAGCGCCCAAGTTCGCGCGAACCCTTCGCACCGAAGGGCCTGCTCGCGAACATGGCTCCGTCCGCCGCGCCCACGTCTCCGGATGCAGCGCCCGCCGCGTTCCCCGCGTTCACCCGCGCACAGAAGGTCTTCACGATGCTGGGCGCGCTGCTCGGGCTGCTGCTCGCGGCGCTGGACCAGACGATTGTCGCCACCGCGGGCCCGGCCATCCAGGCGGACCTGGGGATTTCTCCGGCGCTCTACCCGTGGCTCACCACGTCGTACCTCGTCGCCTCGACGATGATGGTGCCCGTGTGGGGGAAGCTGTCTGACCTGCTCGGCCGCCGCGCGGTGCTGGCCGCGGGCATCGTCGTCTTCCTGCTCGGCAGCTTCCTGTGTGGCGTGTCGCGCTCCACGGTGTCGCTCGTCCTGTTCCGCGCGGTGCAGGGGCTGGGCAGCGCGGCGCTGTTCACCGGCGCACTGTCGGTCGTCGCCGACCTCTTCCCGCCCCGCGAGCGCGGCAAGTACCAGGGCCTGTTCGGCGCGATGTTCGGCCTGTCGAGCGTGGTGGGCCCGCTCGCCGGTGGCTTCATCACGGACCGGCTGGGCTGGCACTGGGTGTTCTTCATCAACCTGCCGGTGGGCACGGTGGCGCTCGCGCTCGTGCTGCTGCGCATGCCGAAGCTGCGTCCGGAGGGCGTGTCCCGGGGGAAGCTCGACGTGACAGGCGCGGTGCTGCTCGCGCTGGCGGTGGTGCCGCTGCTGCTCGCGCTCAGCCTGGGACGGGGCTCGGACCAGGTGGCTCATGGGGGCGGCTGGGCGTGGGGCTCCTGGCAGGTGCTGGGGATGTTCGCGCTGGCGGCGGCGGGCACGGCGCTCTTCATCCGCGAGGAGCGACGCGCGCGGGAACCCCTGTTGGACTTGAAGCTGTTCCGGCAGAGGACGTTCGGCCTGGGGAACGCGGCCGTGTTCATCATCGGCGCGGTGTTCCTTTCGGGCGTCGTGTTCCTTCCGCTGTTCATGGTGAACGTGGTGGGGCTGTCGGCGACACACTCGGGGCTGACGCTGACGCCGCTGACGTTGGGCGTGGTGGCGGGCAACGTGCTGAGTGGACAACTCGTGTCGCGCCTCGGCCGTTACAAGGGACTGATGCTCGGCTCGCTCGTGTTGCTGATGGTGGGCTTCACGGTGATGGGCTTCACGCTGACGCCGGACTCCACGCAGGCGGAAGTCACGGTGAAGATGGTCCTCGTGGGCGTGGGCCTGGGGCCGTCGATTCCGCTCTACACCCTGGCCATCCAGAACTCGGTGTCACCGCAACAGATTGGCGTGGCTACGTCGGCGGCGACGTTCTTCCGACAGCTCGGGATGACGCTGGGCGTGGCGCTGATGGGCGCGGTGTTCGCGACGACGCTGTCCCATGAACTGGGGACCCGCGTGGCCAGCGCCACCGAGGGACTTCCACCCCATCTCCGCGCGGAGCTGGTGTCCGAGGTGCCTGGCGCGGGAGGCGAAGGGGGCTCGGCGCGAACGGCCTTCCACGCGGAGGAGGTGAAGCAGCGGGTGCGCGCGGAGCTGGAAGCCGAGCGTCAGCGGGTGAAGGCGTCGGACAGCGCGGTGGCGGGTGTGGATGCCCAGGAAAAGCGCGCGCTGGAGGCCGTGGACCGGACGGACCGGGCGCTGAAGGAGTCCTTCACGCGCGCGGTGAAGGCGGTGTACCGCTGCGCCATCCTCGTCGCGTTGCTCGCCTTCCTGGTGACGCTGCGACTGCCGGAGCAGCCGCTGCAACGCGGGAGGGTGCGGACACCGGCGAAGTGAAGCGCGTTCACGCGAAGGTGCGCGCGGAGGACTCCGATTCGAGCGTGTAGATGTGCACGGGGTGGGGCACGCCCTTGACGGGGTGGTGGCCCAGGTCCTTCACGCCGCCGCGGTAGTGGGCGACGAAGGACTCGGAGAGCAGCACGGGCACGTTGTGCCCCGCGCACAGGCCAGCGATGCGGCTGGCCAGGTTCACCGCAGGGCCAATAACGGTGAAGTCGAGCCGGTCCGAGGCGCCAATGTTCCCGTACATCACGTCGCCCACGTGGAGCGACGCGCCGAACTCGTAGGGCGTCAGGCCCTCGCGGCGGCGGTTGGCGTTGTCGCGCGCGCAGACGGCCACCGCCTGGTGGATGGTGCGCGCGGCGGCCTCGCACCGCTCCTCCACCGGCGAGTTCTCGTCGATGCGGTAGATGGCCAGCACCGCGTCGCCCATGAACTTGAGCACCTCCGCGCCGTGCGAATGGAAGGCGCTGACCATCGTCTCGAAGTAGGCGTTGAGCAGCTCCAGCAGCGCCTCGCGAGGCAGCGCGTCCGACAGCGCGGTGAAGCTGCGCAAGTCGCTCAGACAGATGACGGCGGACGTGGTCTCTCCGTCACCGCGTCGAATCTGTCCCTGGAGGATGCGTCGGCCGGTGTCGCGGCCCAGGTACGTGTCGAGCAGCACGCCCGTCATGTCCCTGCGAGCGATGACCTCCAGCACCAGTTCGAGCAGCGGATGCAGCGCCTGGAGCATGACCCGGTGTGCGTCGGTGAAGCCTCCGGGCGCGGACGTGGACCAGGAGACCGCGTGGCGCGAGCCGTCGCTGAAGCAGACGGGCAGCGCGAGGTACTCGGTGAGGCCCTCCGCGCGCAGCTCGGCGAACATGGGGAAGTCGTCCTCGCCCAGAGGCGCCTCCAGCCGACGGTCGATGATGGGCAGACCTTCTTGCAGGGCCTTGAAGGGGCTGCGCGAGAAGGCGGGCAGGTGCTGGAGGCCGTGGGGGTGGACCTCCGTGGTGCCGTGTTGACCGGGGCGCCAGCGGAAGCTCTTCGCGTGGAGGAGGGGGTGCAGCGTGAAGAGGACGATGGACACCCGGGACAGCGGCACGCCGAGCGCGAACAGGCGCTCGCACAGACCTTCGAGCAGCGGGGCGGGACTGGCCAGCCGCCTCGCCTCCGAGGTGAGCCAGGCCATCACTTCCCCGGCAGGGGTATCGCGGCGAGGCCGCGAGTCTCCAGCAGTCACAGTCACGAAGCACTCACCACTTCCCCGGCGGGGCCGTGTCGGGAGAAGCGTCACGGAACCATGACGTCACCAGGGCGTCAACGACGTGCCAGGGGAGCGGGCAGCCAGGTGCCCGCCCTCGCCCCATCCCGGACTCAGGGAGGAAGGGGCCTCGATTCGAGCCACACGTCGAAGGCGGTCGTCGCGAAGAGATGCCCTTCCGCGAGGTGCTCCAGGTACTTCGCATCCGTCACCTCGACGGCCAGGTCGAAGCGGTGCATGCGCGCCCAGGCGGCCTCCAGGAACAGCCACCGCCCCTGGTCCTGGAGGGGAGAGATTTCCTCGAAGGTCTCCCGGAGCTTCTCCTCGCCGACGTCGTTGTACCGCTCCAGGACGGAGGTGCGCTCCACGAAGCGGGGCGTATGCCGAGCATGCCACTTCGCCTCGAAGACGTTGGCGTTGCCCGCGTCCTTGTGGAGCGACGAGGGCGCGTTGGCGGCCTTCTCCGCCAACGCGAGGTGCGCGTCAGCCACGGCGGGTGGCGCGCTCCTCACGAGATAGCGGGTGTCGCCCGCGCGCTCCTTCGCATCGAGGAGCAGCATCAGCGCGAAGGACCGGGTGTTGGCGTAGTCCGCCAGACCTCCCGCGAACCCCGTCAGACACTGGAACGTGACCTTCCGCTCCTCGACCTTCCCCACTCGAACGTAGAACGCCTCGGACATGAGCCCCTTCTGGGATGAGTCAGCAGGGGCGGCATCCTAGGTCATGATTGCCACCAGGATACAAAAGCAAGTGGCACAGCATTCGAGAGAGCCCGCGCGAACGAGCCTCAGTGCCCCGCGCTGGCCTTCTGGGGAGCGGCCACGGGCGCCGAGCCGGGCGGCGCGGCGGGCGCCTCCGGGCGGACGAGCGTGTCCGGGGACTCGGCCAGGGCGTACGTCACCCACGCGGTGGCGGCGGTGCTGCGCGCCAGGTCCTGCGGGTCCACCTTGTCCAGCGTGTCCGCATGCGTGTGGTGCACGTCGAAGTAGCGGCTGGAGTCCACCTCCACGCCGAAGAACGGCACCCGCGCCGGCAAGAGCGGGCTGATGTCCGCGCCCCCCGCCTCACGTGCGGAGAAGTTGGCCGCGCCCAGCGCCACTAGCGGCGACAGCCAGGGCTTGAGCAATTCCTGCCCACCCGCGCCCGCGCGCAGGCTCACGCCCACCGGACGCCCACCGCCCGCGTCCATCTCCATGGCCGCCACGTGCCGGGACAGCTCCGCCGCGTGCGCCTCCGCGTACGCGCGCCCACCGCGCAGCCCGTTCTCCTCGTTCATGTAGAGCACCACCCGCACCGTGCGCCGAGGCGCCTGCGGCAGCTTCGCGATGAGCCGCGCGGCCTCCATCACCATCACCACCCCCGCGCCATCGTCATGCGCACCCGTGCCCACGTCCCACGAGTCCAGGTGCGCGCTGATGAGCACGATTTCCTGCGGCTTCTCCCGGCCCCGAATCTCCGCGACGACGTTGTGCGAGTCCGCGTCCGGCAGCTCCGAGCACCCCAGCACCAGCTTCACGCGCACCGCTCCCTTCTCGAGCTGGCGGTGCAGCAGATCCGCGTCCTCCGTCGTGATGGACGCCGCGGGGATGCGCGGGCCCTCGTCCTCGAAGCGCGTGGACCCCGTGTGCGGCGTACGCAGGGACGCCGTCGCCAGCGAGCGCACCAGCGCGCCGGCCGCGCCCGCCTTCGCCGCCAGCGCGGGGCCTCGGCCACGCAACCCGGCGAAGCGGCCGTAGTCCGCGGCCACCGCCATCGTGTGATTGAAGAAGACAATCTTCCCCTTCACCCCGTCGCCCAGCGCGGCGAGCGACTCCAGCGACGTCACCTCCACCACCTCCGCCGTGAGCCCCTCCGGCGCGGTGGGAGGACTGCCGCCCAGCGCGAGCAGGAACAGCGGATGGCCACGCGTGCGCTCGGACGCGAGCACCTCGCCGCGCTCCTCCCCTCGCACCCAGCGCGGCACCTTCACGGGCTCCGTCCACGCCTTCACGCCGTCCGCCTTGAAGCTCCGCAGCGCCCACTGCACCGCGGCCGCCGCGCCCTCGGAGCCCGACAGGCGCGGTCCAATCCCATCCGTCAGCTCCGCGAGCCGCGCATAGGAATGGCCTTCCGTCAGCGCGGGCCCCACCAGCTTCTCCGCGACGGCCAGGGGCGGCGTGAAAGCCTTCGCCGTCTGGGCGGGCTTCGTGGGCGCGGACTTCGTGGCAACCGGCGCGGCCCCCGAGACGAGTTGCAACGCGAGGGATGAAGACAGGATGAACGTGGAGACGGGCAAGAGGACCTCCGAAAGAGGCGCCCACTCTCCGCCCGGCCCTGGGGGCTCGCAAGCGAGATGCACTCCACGCGGGGTGCGAGCGAGGCGTGCCTGCCTGGTGATTTCGAGGAGCTTGCCGGGAATCCCAGGGGCCACCGCGCGCCGAGAGGGGGAACGCGGCGCGCGGGGCTCAACTGGGACTTCATACGGCGATATCGCTTTTGGGGGAGGCGATTACCGCCGCTGCGTCTCACTCTTTGGGAGGAAACGTGGCGGGCATGTTGAAGATCATTCTCAACGACGTCAAGCCCGGTACCTCACTCAGCGTACAAGCGGACATAATTTCCCGGATGAAGGTTCACTTTTACAGCACCGCTGACAAAAAGCGGGTGTGGAAGTGTGTTCTAGGCTGGCGGGGGAGATCAAAGCCTGCCATCCGGACGCGCGCCTCCGCCCCACGACGTCTGCCCAAACCTCCACCCTTCCCTGACGTGGTGGATATGGGTTGCCGTCCTGGAAGACAGACGTGGTGCGCACTGAAGCCCTGCGCACCCAGCCTGCGGTGGATTCGCACCCCCCTTGGCAACCTGAACAGCGCTTCGACAATGCGACAGGAATTGGCACGCGCCGTCACCGCTCGGCTCCGTGGTTGCCCAGCACCCGGGCACACGTCCGCGCGCCCGGTCCAACGAATTACGGACATGCATTTTTTCCTGAAATGGTGTCTATGTCCGTGAAGACTCGTTTATCCCCGTCATGCACCAAGCGACGTACGGCCCCCTCCCCCCCAGGGCCGTGGCGTCTCGCGCCCCTGGGCGTTGAAGGAACGCAATGTTGATGGAGCAGTGGGCTCACCGCTTCTTCGAGCTCTCCACCGAGTTGTTCGTGGTGCTGGGCGCGCAGGGTCGGATTCTGGAAGCCAATCCGGCCTGGAACGTGACGGTGGGTTGGTCTCCCACGGAGCTGCGACTCGAAGGCGCCCGGGGCTTCATCCACCCGGAGGACCTCTCGGCGGTGGAGGCGCGGCTGGAGTCGCTGGCGCGGACCACGGGCACCATGCGCTTCTCCTGTCGGTGGCGGTGTCGGGACGGCACGTGGGCCTGGCTCGTGTGGAGCGCGGCCTGCTCCGCGGCGGGTGGGCCGCTGTACTGCACGGTGAGAAGGCTGGAGTCGCCTCCCGCGCTCGACAAGGAGCGCGGCGCCGTCGCGGAGGCGACTGGCCCGGTGCCGCCGTGGGCGATGAGCGACAGCCTGCCGCTGGGGCTGTACGTGGTGGAGGTCCGCTCCGGCACCGTCCTCTACGCCAACCACCGCTTCTGCCAGCTGTGGGGCATCGAGTCGCTCGAAGGCGCGATGCGCAAGGGCCAGGTCTCCCACGAGGACGTGCTGGGCCACTGCCTGCGCGCGGGTGAGGCCGCGGCCTTCCTGCGCCTCAACCCCACCACCACGGAGTCGGACGCCCCGCCGCCGCTGCACGGGGACGAGGCGGTGCTCGCCAACGGCCGGATGCTGCGTCGGCTCTCCACGCCCATGGGCGCCAGCGGCGACGAGTCGCGCTACCGGTTGTTCGCCTTCGAGGACGTCACCGAGCGCAAGCGCACGGAGGAGGCGTTGCACCGCTCCGAGCAGAGCTTCCGCAAGCTCATCGAGACGGCGCCCGAGGCCATCTTCGTCCACCGGGACCAGCGCTTCATCTACGTCAACCCGACGCTGCTGCGCGCGTTGAGGTACGACCACGCCAGCGAGCTGATGGGCCGGCCCATCTGGACCATCGTCCATCCGGATGACCTGGACGTGGTGCGCCAGCGCGTGCACGCCGTGGTGGCCCGGGGCGAGCTGGCCCCGCTGCGCGAGATTCGGTACATGCGCCGCGACGGCACCTGGTTCGACGCGGAGAGCGCGGGCCTGCCCGTCGACTTCGACGGCGTGGGCGCGGTGGTCGTCATGGCGCGCGACATCACCGAGCGCAAGCGCATGCAGGCCCAGCTCCTCCAGTCGGACCGCATGGTGCTCGCCGGCACGCTGGCGGCGGGCGTGGGGCACGAAATCAACAACCCGCTCACCTACGTCATGGCCAATCTGGAGTCGGCCATGGAGTCCATGGTGCGGCTGGGCGGGGAGCTGGGGCGGATGCTGCCGGATGGGGCGCTCGCGCCGAGCTGGTCCGTGTCCCTGAAGGACACCGGGGAGCTGCTCAAGGAGGCGCTCGAGGGCGCCACGCGCGTGCGCAACATCGTCCGGGACTTGAAGTACATCTCCCGCCAGGAGGAGGAGCGGCGGGAGCTGCTGGACGTGAGGGAGTCGCTGGAGTTCTCCCTCAAGCTGGCCTCCAGCGAGCTGAAGCCCCGAGCCCAAATCGTCAAGCGCTACGAGGACGTGCCGCTCGTCCACGCGGATGCGTCCCGGCTGGGGCAGGTCTTCCTCAACCTCGTCGTGAACGCGGCGCAGGCCATCCCCGAGGGAGACCCGGCGAACCAGCAGGTGACGCTCTGGGTTCGCCCCGGCGTGAATGGCGGCGTGGCGGTGGACGTGAGCGACACCGGCTCCGGCATGCCACCCAGCGTGCTCGCGCGCATCTTCGACCCGTTCTTCACGACGAAGGCGGTGGGCTCGGGCACGGGGCTGGGGCTGTCCATCTGCCACGGCATCATCCAGGGGCTGGGCGGTGAAATCACCGTGCGCAGCGAGCCGGGGCGGGGAACCACGTTCACGGTGCAGCTGCCACCCGCGCCCGCGGACGCGACGCCTCGCGAGGTGCCTTCCGTGGCCGCGCCGTCCTCGGAGCGCAGCGGCCGGCTGCTGGTGATTGACGACGAGCCCGCGGTGGGCCGCTCACTGGCGCGCATCATCGGAAAGCGGCACCAGGTGACGGTGGTGGGAAGTGGCGAGGAGGCGCTGACGAAGCTGACCTCCGGCGGCCCGTTCGACGCCATCTTCTGTGACCTGATGATGCCGGGCATCACCGGCATGGATGTCTACGAGCGGGTGCGGGAGCGGGAGCCCGGGCTGAGCCTGCGCTTCATCTTCATCACCGGTGGCTCGTACACCACCCGGGCGCGCCAGTTCCTGGAGCGCATTCCGAACCCGCGCATCGAGAAGCCCTTCGATGCGCAGATGATTCAACAAATCGTCGGAGAAGTGCTGGCGGTCGACGCCTGACGTCGCCGGGCTTGCCACGAATGAGTGAGACTTCACCGCGCCGGATTTCCCGGTGCGCATCCGAAGGGAGTTCCTGGTGATTGGCGGCGGTTTCGTCATCGATGCGGTTACGCATGCGTACAACCTGCACCCGTCCAACTGGCGCGCGGGGAAGTACGCCGAGTCCCTGGCACAGCTCATCTTCGGACTGCACAGCGGGTTGTCCAACGACTCGCACCGCGTCCCGCAGGCCGACCAGTTCATGAAGGACTGGTCCGTGGACGAGCTGGCGCACATCCTCTTCGTGGAGAGCGACATCGACCTGGCGGTGCACCACGTGCTGCCGCTCCAGACGCTCTACACGGATGGGCTGTGCTCGTACGAGAAGACGGTGGACATCAAGCGGCGCTTCCCGGACCGATTCCTCGTCTACGCGGGCGTGGACCCGCTGCGGGGCACGGCGGCGCTGGAGGACCTGGAGCGGCAGGCGGAGGAGCTCAAGCCCACGGGCCTGAAGCTCTATCCGGCCGCGTGGCTGGGAGACTCGTTCAAGCACACCGGCTGGCGGATGGATGACCCGAGCATCGCGTTCCCTCTGTTCGAGCGGGCGCGCAAGCTGGGCATCAAGAACATCGCGGTGCACAAGGGCCTGCCGATGGGGGCGGTGCCGCTGGAGCCGTACAAGGTCGACGACATCGGCGGCGCGGCGGATGCGTTCCCGGACCTGAACTTCGAAATCGTCCACGGCGGCATGGCGTTCCTGGACGAGACGGGCATGCAGCTGTCGCTGTTCCCCAACGTGTACGTCAACCTGGAGGTGACGGGCGCGTTGCTGGTGAAGCGGGAGCGCTGGTTCGCGGAGTCGCTGGCCGCGCTGCTCAAGTGGGCGGGCCCGTCGAAAATCATGTGGGGCTCCGGGACGGTTTTCAGCCACCCGCAGCCGGCGCTGCACAAGTTCTGGCACGACTTCCAACTGCCCGAGGAGCTGGTGCAGATGGCGGGCATGCAGGTGACGCCGGAGGTGAAGCGGATGATTCTCTGCGACAACTACGCGCGCTACGCCGGGGTGGACATCGAGGCGGTGAAGAAGCGCATCGAGAACGATGAGTTCTCGCGCAAGCGCGCCAGGGGCGACATCAAGCCCTACAGCTACCAGCAGGAGGCGCGGCCGTGACGATGGAAGCGGCGCTGCGCGAGCGCATCCAGTCGATTCCGGACCCGTGCAGCCTGGCGACGGGGGTGCCGCTGGGCATTGGAGAGATGGGGCTCATCCAGAGCGTGGAGCACCGCGACGGCAAGGTGACGGTGCGGCTGCACATCACGTCTCCCATGTGCATGATGGCGGCGTACTTCATGCGGGAAATCGAGCAGCGTCTCACGGGCCAGGAGGGCGTCGAGTCGGTCCACGTGGAGTTCGACCACGACCTGAAGTGGACGCCGCAGGACATCCAGCCCGAGGCGCGTGAGCGACTGGCGGCTCGGCGCATCACCATGCTGGGTGGTCGTCTGTTGCCGCGCACGGAAGCACCGGCGACAAGCGGGAGCTGAGCGACGCGGACGCGCGGCGGGCCCGAGGGTCCGCTCGTCGCGGCGCGCGGTGAGGTCGAGGCGAGGGGCTTTCGCCTCGACGCCACGCGTGAACTACAACACCCGCCGCACGAGCTGCGGGAACACCTTCGACACCTTCCCCAGCAGATAGTCCCCGTAGGTGCCCTCGAACGCGTGGACGCTCGCTCCGTCCCAACGCCGAGCCCGGTCCTCGTCCACATCCGCCGAAGCCACATTCGGCAGCGGCTGGACCTCCGCCGCGAAGTCCGGGTCGAAGAAGAGCGGGAACGAGAGCCTGTCTCGCCCACTCACGTTCTTCACCCGATGCGGCGTGGAGCGATACCAACCACCCGTCAGCCGGTCGAGCATGTCGCCGATGTTGCACACCAGCGTCCCCTGCAGCGGCGGCGCCTCCACCCACCCGCGTCGCGACTTCACCTGCAGCCCACCATTCGAGTCCTGCGCGAGCAACGTCAGCAACCCATAGTCCGTGTGCTCCCCCACGCCCCAGCGCTCTTCGCCATCCGCGGGCTCCGGCTCCGCGGGGTAGTGGAAGACACGGAACAACACCGTGGGGTCCGCCGTGTACGTCCGGTGGAAGTAGTCCCGCTCCAGTCCCAGGCTCTCCGCCACGCCCTCCATCAACGCATGCGCCGCGCGCGTCACACTGGCCATGTAGTCGAGCACCACCGCGCGCAGCCCCGGCACCTCCGGCGGCCACAGATTCGCACCATGCAGCGGCCAGCCCGCCCTCACTCGAGGATGCTCGGGCCCCAGCTCCGTGCCCAGATAGAGCCCTTCCTTGCGGTCCGGCTTCCCCGACGTCAGCTCGCCTCCCAGCGGGAACCAGCCACGCCACGCAGGCCCGCCATGCGCCATGGCGATGGCCTCCTTCGCCTCACGCGGCAGCGCGAAGAAACGGTGACTCTCATCCTCCAGCCGCGCGAGAACCTCGTCCGAGACCCCGTGGCCGGAGACATAGAAGAAGCCGGTGTCACGACACGCCTGCTCGATTTCACGCGCCACCCGCTTCCGTGCCTCGGAAGGGGACGCGTCGAACAGCGGGGACATGTCGATGACGGGCAGACGCTCCGGCGCGGTGGTGACTCCAGCCATACCCGGAAGCCTACACCGACCCGCACTCGTGGAGCCCGACCTCACACCTGTCCTCCACGAGAACCCCTGCGCACTCCCTTGCCCGGCGTTACTTCCCTCACACCCATCGACCTCGCGGCTTCCACGCGCGCGGTGCTCCCACGCGCCCCCCGACCACCAGGACTAACAGGCGCGATGAGAGCCTCACGCGCTGTTGAACCCGGGCGCACACCTCACAGCCTCCACACGCGCAGTGCTCCCACGCACTCCGCACCCAGCAAGCAGGCGTGACGCGCCTCACACGCCGCTGGACCTGAGCGCACTCCAGGAAGAGAGTGCGCCGCGCCTCCCATGTCGACACGAGCACCCTCGGAACCGTCTCACACCACCCTCAGCTCCGGGCTGGTGTGGCTCATGGCCGCCGCCTCCGGCGCCACCGCCGCGAACCTCTATTACAACCAGCCCCTGCTCGGAGACATCGGCCGGGAGCTGAACGCCTCTGGCAGCTCGCTCGGCCTCGTGCCCACGCTGACCCAGGTCGGCTATGCGGCGGGCATGCTGCTCATCGTCCCGCTCGGTGACAGCCTGGAGCGACGGCGCGTCATCGTCACCATGTCCGCGCTGGTGAGCCTGGCCCTCGTCGGCGTCGCGCTCGCGCCCACCCTTCCGTGGCTCGTGCTCGCCAGCTTCATCGTGGGCGCCACCACCATCGTCCCGCAGCTCCTCGTGCCCTTCGCCGCGCACCTGGCCCCCGCCGCACAGCGCGGCCGTGTCGTCGGAACCGTCATGAGCGGCCTGCTCATCGGCATCCTCCTGTCGCGCACCGCCGCCGGCTTCGTGGGCACCCACCTGGGCTGGCGCGCCATGTTCTGGATCGCCGCCGGGATGATGCTCCTGCTCGCGCTGCTGCTGCGCTTCACCCTGCCCTCGCAGCCGGCCGTGGCCGCCATGCCCTACCCGGAGCTGATGCGCTCGCTGGTCCATCTGGCTCGCACCGAGCCCGTGCTGCGCATCCACTCCGTCCTCGGCGCGCTCACCTTCGGCGCCTTCAGCGTCTTCTGGTCCACGCTCGCCCTGTACCTCCAGAGTCTCCCCCAACACTACGGCCCCCAGGTCGCCGGCCTCTTCGGAGTCGTCGGCGTCGTCGGCGCGTTGATCGCCCCCCTCGTGGGCCGCTACGCGGACTCGCACGGTGGACGGCGCATCAACATGCTGGCCATCGCCGTGTTGCTCCTGTCCTTCGTGCTGATGTGGCCGCTGGGCCAATGGCTGTGGGGCATCGCGCTGGGCGTCGTGCTGCTCGACCTGGGCGCCCAGGGCAACCACATCTCCAACCAGACGCGCGTCTACGCCCTGCGCCCGGAGGCTCGCAGCCGCCTCAACACCCTCTACATGGTGACGTACTTCGCGGGCGGCGCGGGCGGCTCCTGGCTGGGCACCACCGCGTGGACCCACTGGGGCTGGGCGGGCGTATGCGCGTCGGGCGCGGCCCTGTGCCTCGTGGGACTCGCCGTGCTCGGACTGAGCCGAAACAGCGCTCAGCCCTCCGACGACACACAGCCCCACCACCACTGAATCGAGCGAACGGGCAGCGGCGCCAGCGTCGTGATGTCCACGAAAGGAATCTCGAGCGCCACGACGTCATCCCTGGAGGAGCACACGAAGTGCCCCAGCCCCTTCAGGTACAGGTGGGAGTCCCGCCACTGTCATTCCACTCCCGGACAAGGGACGTCCGGGGCCTGATTTGCCCGCACCGTCGCTCGACTCAGGCCGGCGGCTCCTTCGGCTTCGCCTCCGGCGTGAGCACCACGAGCAACTGCTTCGCGGACACCTGTCCACCCGCCGAGGCATTCACCGCCTCGACGACACCGGGAATGTCCGCCGCGAGCTGGAACTCCATCTTCATCGCCTCCAGCACGAGGAGGACGTCACCCGGCTTCACCACGTCGCCCGGCTTCGCATCCACGCGCAGGATGCGTCCGTCCATCGGCGCGAGCAGTCGGCCTGTGCCCGCCCCCTCCGACGACTTCGCCGGACGAAACGTCACGTCCGTGAGGCGGCGTGCCCCGACGCCCAAATCCAACCAGAGCGAGTCCCCGCTCCGGAGATAGCGCGCACGGCCTCGCGCCCCGGCAACGGAGTAGTCGAACACGCTGTCCGCCAACCCCAACACGCCGACTTCGAACGACTCGCCGCCCGCGCTCACCTCGTACCGCGACGGAGACACCGGCCGCACGGAGACCTTCGACTCACCGTTCCGGTCCTCCAGCGTCATCGCCACCGGATGCGTGTACGCGGTGTTCCAGTTCACCAGCGAGCCGTCCAGCCCGCTCCTCTTCGCGAGGACCTGCGCCTCATCGTGGAAGAGGGCCGTCGCCGCCAGCGCCCGCTCACGGGGAGTCGTCTCGTACAGCCGCGTCAGCGTCGCGCCGTCCGCATGCTTCCCGATGAAGCCCGTGTCGTAGACGCCGGAGCGGAATGTGCCGTCCTCCAGTACGTGGAGCAGCAGGGCCTTGTTCGTGGTGACACCGAATACGGTGAGCTCGTGCAGCGCCTCCACCAACCGCCGCCGCGCCTGCTCCCGGTCCGAGCCGTACGCAATCACCTTCGCCTGCATGGAGTCGTAGAAGGGCGGAATGTCCTGCCCCTCGCGCACGCCATGGTCGATTCGCACGCCCTCGCGCGAGGGCAGCCGCCACGTCAACAGCCTCCCCGCCTGCGGTGCGTATTGTTTCGCCGGGTCCTCGGCGCACAGGCGCACCTCGATGGCGTGCCCCTTCCACGTGATGTCCTTCTGCTCGCGCGGCAGCACCTCGCCCGAGGCCACTCGAAGCTGCCACTCCACCAGGTCCAGGCCGGTAATCTCCTCCGTGACGGGGTGCTCCACCTGGAGACGGGTGTTCATCTCCATGAAGTAGAACTCGCCGCTCGGCGCGAGGAGGAACTCGATGGTGCCCGCGCCCTTGTAGGCAATCGCCTGGGCCGCGGTGACGGCCACCTGTCCCATCCGCTCTCGCAGCTCCGCGCTGACGGCGGGGGACGGGCTCTCCTCGACAATCTTCTGGTGACGGCGCTGCACCGAGCAGTCGCGCTCACCCAGGTGCACCACGTTGCCGTGCTCGTCCGCGAAGACCTGAATCTCCACGTGCCGCGCGTTGATGACGGCCCGCTCCAGGATGAGCTCACCGCTGCCGAAGGCGTTGGTGGACTCCGAGCGTGCCCCGCGCAGCGCGGCGCGGAGCTGCGACGCCTCGTGCACCAGTCGCATACCGCGCCCACCACCACCGGCCGCCGCCTTCACCATCAGCGGGAAGCCGATGCGCTCGCCCTCCACCGCCAGCGCCTCGTCGTCCGCATCCGATGCCTCGTAGCCGGGAATGCACGGCACGCCGGCGGCAATCATCCGCAGCTTCGCCTGACGCTTGTTGCCCATCAGGGTGATGGCCTCGGCGTCCGGGCCGATGAAGACGAGCCCCGCCTCCTTGCACGCGCGAGAGAAGGCCGCGTTTTCGGAGAGGAAGCCGTAGCCCGGATGAATCGCCTGTGCCCCCGACGCCTTCGCCGCGCCGATGAGCTTGTCGATGACGAGGTAGGACTCCTTCGCGGGCGACGCTCCAATCGGCACCGCCTCGTCCGCCGCGAGCACGTGCGGCGCGCCCTGGTCCGCCTCGGAGAACACCGCCACCGTCCGATAGCCCAGCCGCTTGCACGTGCGAATCACCCGCACGGCGATTTCGCCCCGGTTCGCGACGAGGACCTTGCTGAAACGCTCCATCCCGTTCGCTCCTCTCACAGGCGTGCGACTCCGAAGCTGTTGGGATTGACCTCGCGTCGCCCCGCCTCGCGGCAGATGGACAGGACGAACCCGAGCACCCGTCGCGTATCGCGCGGGTCGATGATGCCGTCGTCGAACAGCCGCGCCGAGGCGTTGAAGGGGTGCGACTCCTTGTCGAACTGGTCGACGATGGGCTGGGTGAAGGCGCGGATGGCCTCCTCGTCCACCACCTCACCGCCACGCGCGAGCTTCTCGCCGAAGACAATCGACATCACCTTCGCCGCCTGCTCGCCGCCCATGACGGCCGTGCGCGCGTTGGGCCACGCGAAGATGAAGCGCGGATGGAACGGACGGCCGCACATTCCATAGTTGCCCGCGCCGAACGAGCCACCCACCAGCAACGTCACCTGCGGCACCGTGGCGTTCGCCACCGCCTGAATCATCTTCGAGCCGTGCTTGACGATGCCGCCCTGCTCCGGCTGCGTCCCCACCAGATACCCCGTGGTGTTCTGGAGGTAGACGATGGGCGTGCCCGACTGGCAGCAGAGCTGGATGAACTGCGCCGCCTTCGTCGCGCCCTTCGGGCTGATGGGGCCGTTGTTGCCGATGATGCCAATGGGCGCGCCGAAGAGGTTCGCCCACCCGCAGACGGTGTGCGCGTCATAGGCGTCCTTGAAGCCCGTGAAGTCGGAGCCGTCCACGAAGCGCGCGATGATTTCGCGGCAGTCGTAGGGCTTGCGGTAGTCCGCCGGGATGGCGCCACACAGCTCGTCCGGCGAGTAGCGCGGCTCCTCGTAGAGCGTGGGCGCGGCCGCCGCCAGTCGCTCGTTCCAGCCGAGCTTGGACACGATTTCCCGCGCCATGCGGATGGCGTCGGCGTCGTCCTCGGCCAGGTAGTCCGCGGTGCCCGCGACGGTGGCGTGCATCTCCGCGCCACCCAGGTCCTCGTCGGTGGCGACCTCGCCCGTCGCCGCCTTGAGCAGCGGCGGGCCCGCGAGGAACACCTTCGCCTTCTTCTTCACCATCACCACGTAGTCGGACAGGCCCGGCAGGTACGCGCCGCCCGCCGTGCTGGAGCCGTGGACCACGGTGATTTGCGGGATGCCCGCCGCCGACATCCGCGCCTGGTTGTAGAAGGTCTCCCCGCCCGGGATGAAGATCTCCTGCTGGTACATGAGATTCGCGCCGCCGCTCTCCACCAGCGACACCATGGGCAGCTTGTTCTGCAGCGCGATGGCCTGCCCGCGCAGCGCCTTCTGCACGCCCCAGGGAGACGCGGTGCCACCCTTGATGGCGGAGTTGTTGACGAAGACGAAGCACCGCACGCCAGACACGTAGCCGATGCCCGCGATGCTGTTGCCGCCCGCCAGCGAGCCGTCACTGTCGTCGTGGTAGCCGTACCCGCACAGCGTGGACAGCTCCAGGAACGGCGAGCCCCTGTCCAGCAGCATCATCAGCCGCTCGCGAGGCAGCAGTTGGCCGCGCTTGTGGAACTTCTCGGTCGCCTTGTTCTCGGTGGCGCGGACCTTCGCCTCCACGCCCCGCAGCTCCGCGAGTCGCCCGAGCATGTCCGCGCGCTGTGCCTGGAACGACTCCGAGCCCGTGTTCACCCGCGATGTGATTCTTGGCATCGGCCTCAACCCTCTCCTTCACGAAGCAGCGACTCGGGGATGTCCACATGGCGCGAGCGAAGCCACTCCCCCAGCGCCTTGCCCTGCGGGTCGAAGCGCGTCGACGACGACACGCCCTCGCCCAGAATCCCGTCGACCACGAAGTTCACCCCTCGGAGCTGGGGGAAGTCGTGCCGCTCAATCGCGAAGGCCGCCGTCTCCGGTAGCAGCTCGCGCAGCTTCTCCGCCGTGAGGAAGTGCGCAAGCCACCGCCAGGCCGCGTCCGTCCGCGCCCACACGCCAATGTTCGCCGTGCCGCCCTTGTCCCCACTGCGCGCCGCGACGATGCGCCCCAGCGGTGCCCGCCGCGTGGGACCCGAAGGCAGCGCCTCCGGCAACGCGGGCTTCTCGACAGGAGCCAGCTTCAGCGACTGCTCCGTGGGCGCGATGACCGTGCGCGCGCCATCCGGCAGGACGGCGACGTGCTCCACGCGTTTCGCATCGACATAGGCCGGCGTGTAGACACCGTAAGGCGCGCCATCCGACGGCGGCGCCGTCATGGTGAAGCCAGGATAGGTGCCCAGCGCCAGCTCCACGGCGGCGCCACTGAAGGAGCGCCCCACGAGTTTCTGGTCCGCGTCCTTCACCACGACGCGCAGGAAGGCCGCGGCCTGCTCCTCCGTGGCGGCGTCCTCGCGGTCCGTGCGCACCAACGTCCAGTGCGTCTCCTTCGGCTTGCGCGTGAGCGCCGCTTCCATCTGTCCTCGGATGAGCGCCGCCTTCTCCTCGATGTCGAGCCCCACCAGGATGAACGTCGCCTCGTTCTTGTAGCCACCCAGGTGGTTGAGACAGACCTTCACGGTGGGCGGAGGCGGCTCACCCTTCACGCCCGAGATGCGCACGCGGTCCTTCCCATCCGCCGCCAGGGTGATGGAGTCGAACCGCGCCGTCGCGTCGGGCCCCGCGTACCGGGCCCCGGTGATTTCATAGAGGAGCTGCGCGAGCACCGTGTCCACCGTCACCGCGCCGCCCGTGCCCGCGTGCTTGGAGATGACGGACGAGCCATCCGCGAACAGCTCCGCCAGGGGGAAGCCGGGCCGGCGGACATCCAGCTCCTTGAAGAAGGAGTAGTTGCCACCCGTCGCCTGCGTGCCGCACTCCAGGACGTGGCCGGCCACCATGGCCCCGGCGAGCTTGTCCCAGTCGTCCCGCTTCCAGCCGAAGTGCGCGGCGGCCGGGCCCACCACCAGCGAGGCATCCGTCACGCGCCCGGTGACGACGACGTCCGCGCCCGCGCGCAGGCTCTCGGCGATGCCCCAGCCGCCCAGGTACGCGTTCGCGGTGATGGGAGAGCCGAGGCCCAGTTCGTCCGCGCTGCCGGAGAGGTCATCCCCCTCCACGTGCGCGATGCGCGCCTTGAGGCCCAGCTTGTCGTTCAGCTCGCGCAGCGCCGTCGCGAGGCCCGACGGGTTCAACCCGCCCGCGTTCACGACGACCTTCACCTTCTTGTCCAGCGCGAGCCCCAGGCACTGCTCCATCTGCCGGAGGAACGTCTTGGCGTAGCCGGTGGACGGGTCCTTCATCCGGTCCCGGCCAAGAATCAACATCGTCAGCTCCGCCAGGTAGTCGCCCGTGAGGACGTCCAACTGGCCGCCTTCGAGCATCTCCCGGACGGCCGAGAACCGGTCTCCATAGAAGCCCGAGGCATTGCCGATACGGAGGGGGGACTCGCTCATGCGCTCTCCACGTCCAGCCTGAATGCGGGCAGTCTGGGAGCCCATGCCTAAAAAAGCAAGCGCGCTTGCTTTTTTCGAGGATGCCTTTCAAGCTGACTTCGTGAGCGACGCACCGCCGCCGGGCAGACAGGAACAGGAGCGCAGCCGCGTGACACGGCAGCGCTTGATGGAGGCCGCCATTGGCGCCCTGTCGGAGCTGGGGTGGGCGGGCTCCACGATGACGGTCATCGCCGAGCGAGCGGGCGTGTCTCGCGGCGCGTGCCAGCACCACTTCCCCACGCGAGGCGACCTGGTCGCGGCGGCGGTGGAGTACGTCGGGCACCAGCAGGTGGAGGAGCTCAGCCGGAGAGCGGCCCGCCTGCCAGCGGACGTGCGGCGGACCGAGAGCATCCTGCACATGCTGGCGGGCTTCTACACGCAGCCACTCTTCGCCGCGGCGGCGCAGCTCTGGGTGGCGGCGAGCGCGGACGCGGAGCTGCGCGCGCAGTTGTTGCCGGTGGAGGCGAAGGTGGGGCGGGAGGTGCACCGGCTCACGGTGGCGCTGCTCGGCGTGGATGACCGCGAGCCGGAGACGCGCGAGCTGGTGCAGGCGACGCTGGACCTCATCCGGGGCCTGGGGCTCGCCAACCTGCTGCGGGACGACAGCGCGCGCAGGAAGAAGATTCTCCACCGCTGGGCGCTCACGCTGGAGGACGCGCTGCGTTCCCGGCGCGGGCGGAAAGCGGGAGACTGACGCCGCGAGGCGACCACGGACACCACGGGCCCTCTCGCCACGCACGGGGCCACTTCGGGAGACGACATGGGTTACCGCTCTGTATTCGCACCGGGTTGTTTCAAGGGACAGAACATCGTCGTGACGGGAGGCGGCAGCGGAATCGGGCGCTGCACCGCGCACGAGCTGGCGGCGCTCGGCGCGCACGTCGTCCTGGTGGGCCGCAAGCTGGACAAGCTGGAGAAGGTCGCCGCGGAGCTGCGCGAGGACGGCGGCGAGTGCTCGCTGGAGACGGTGGACATTCGTGACGAGGAGGGCGTGAAGGCCACGGTGGCACGCATCGTCGCGGCGCGCGGGCGCATCCACGGACTGGTGAACAACGCGGGCGGGCAGTTCCCGTCACCGCTCGCGGCCATCTCCAAGAAGGGCTTCGAGGCGGTGGTCGCCACCAACCTCACGGGCGGCTTCCTGATGGCGCGCGAGGTGTATCTCCAGTCGATGAGCAACCACGGCGGGTCCATCGTCAACATGCTCGCGGACGCGTGGGGCGGGATGCCGGGGATGGGGCACTCGGGCGCGGCGCGCATGGGCATGCTCAACCTGACGCAGACGGCGGCGGTGGAGTGGGCGGCGACGGGCGTGCGCGTCAACGCGGTGGCGCCGGGCTGGGTCGCGTCCAGTGGCATGGACAGCTACCAGGACGAGGGCGTCAAGGCGCTCATCCCGCTGTTGAAGAAGGAAGTGCCGTTGCAGCGACTGGCCACGGAGGCGGAGGTGAGCGGCGCCATCGTGTTCCTGCTCACGGACGTGGCGGCGTTCATCACCGGCGAGGTCATCAAGATTGACGGTGGCGCGTCGTGCAACACCAAGATTTTCCCGCTGGAGGAGACCTCCGCGTCCAAGCCGTACGAGGGCTTCCACCGCGCGGCGGCACCTCGCATCCTGGCGGGCGACGAGAAGAAGTAGCGGCGGAGACCTCGGGACTTCCCGCGGGGATGCCGAACTTCACGGGGAGGACTGACGAGTCCCCTCTCGGCGCGTCTCTTCTCCTTCTCTTGGCGTTCATGCCAGAACCCCGCGCATGAAATTCCACGTTGTCTTGATGAGTCTGGTCCTGGCGCTCTCCACCGGCTGCGCGGGCTCCCGCGCGCTGTGTCCCCGTGAAGGCGGGCGGACCTGGTCCGAAGTCCAGAGCGAGCACTTCCGCATCCAGACGAACCTGACGCCCCAGTCGGCCACCACGACGGCGCTCGAGCTGGAGAAGCTCCGCCGCGCCCTGCTGCTGGCGTGGGGAACGGACTTCAATCCCCCCGGCTCCGTGGACGTCATCCTCCTGCGCAACACCAACGAGCTGAAGGAGTTCATCCAGGGCGACTACGTGGGCTTCGTGGCGCCGACGCAGCAGGGCACGCTGCTCGTCATGTCGGGCGAGGGCTACGTGCTGGACGACGGGCCCGAGCAGGAGCTGCAGACGCACGAGCTGGCGCATGAGCTGAGCCGACACGTGCTGCTGCGCCAGTCCCGGTGGCTGGCGGAGGGGCTCGCCCAGTACCTGCAGACCACCCACGTCAAGGTCAGCACCCAGGAGGCCGTGCTTGGCCGCGCGAACAAGAACAGCCTCGCCTATGTACGTCAGCACGGCTGGCTCGACGTCGACGACCTCTGGGCCTGGGACCAGAAGGAGTCGATGAGCGCGGCGGAGACGCAGCAGCACTACGCCTCCGCCTGGGTCTGGGTGCACTACCTCATCAACATGCACACCGAGCGCTTCGACGAGCTTCAAACCCGGCTGGCCCGCGCCGAGGACCCGCGCACCGCCTGGGACATCGCCTTCAAGGACGCGGGGGACCTGCGAGGGGACCTGCGCACGTTTGTCTGGAGCGGGCGCTCCGCCATCCTCACCCTGCCCCTGCCCCCCGTGCCCCGAGACGTCACCGTGCGCGAGCTGGACTCCGCGGACGTCCACGCTCTGCGCGGGCGCTTGCACCTGCATGGCATTGGCGCGCGGCCCCAGGAAGAGCGAATCCAGAAGGCGCGCGCCGAGGTGGAGCAGGGCCTGAAGGAGGACCCTGTCAGCGTGAGCGTCGCCGTGCTCGCCGCGCAGCTCCAGCAGAACCCCCAGGAGCACCTGGCTCGCGCCCGCACGCTGGTGCAGGCACACCCCGACGATGGTCGCGCCTGGGACCTGCTTGCGGAGCACCTGGACATGAACAGCGAACGCCAGGCGCTGGAGCAGGCCCGACAGCGCGCCGCCGAGCTGCTGCCCAACGACTCACGCATCCTCGCCAGCCTCGCGGCGCACTACCAGCAGACCCAGCAGCCGGAGAAGGGCCTCCCCGTGGCCCGTCGCGCGGTGGAGCTCGCACCGGGAGACCCCTACGCGCTGACGCTCCAGGCGGCGATGTCCTTCCAGTTGGACCGCTGCAAGGAGGCGCTCGGACTCCAGCGTCGCGCGCTGGACATGCTGCACGAGTCCACCCCGGACTCCTACCGCAAGCAGCTGCGCGACAGGCTCCAGCTCTTCGAAGCGAAGTGCGGGACCAACACCCGCGGCGCTGCGCCCTGAGCACGACAAGCGCGGCCGTCCTTCGTATTTCACTTCCACCGCGCGGCGGCGCCTCGCATCCAAGAAGTAGCGTCTCGGACAGCGAGGAGAGAAGCGGGCCCTCTGATCAATGGCCCGCCAGGTCCTCCTGTGAGGTGGCCAGCAGAGAGTCGAGGAGTGCTGCAGACAAAACGCTCCCGACCTAGAGTAGGGCCATGGATATGCGGGACCTGCTCCGGCAGTCTTTTCCCAGCTATGGCCCTCACTGGGACGCCGCCATCGATGCGGGCGTGGACGTGTCCCTTCTGCTACAGAACCTCGAGCTCACTCCGACGGAGCGCATCGAGCAGTTACAGCGCATGACGGAGCTGTACGAAGCACTCCGCCCCAAGGATGCGAGCAGCGATGCAGCGGACTCCTGAGATTCTGACGCTGTTGCTCGATGCACAGGTTCAGTTCGTCATCATCGGAGGCGTCGCGGCGGTTGCCCACGGGTCGGCCACCTTTACCCTGGACCTCGACATCGTCGCGCCATTCACCGAGCACAACTTCACGAAGCTGTTCGATGCGTTGGCTCCGTACCATCCTCGCTATGCCCTGGCCGTTCCCAAGCGCCCTGTGACGGAGCCACCCACGGAGCTTGCGACCTACCAGAACCTCTACCTGCTGACGGACCTGGGGAGGCTCCACGGCGCAGCCTGTTGGCACGTATGACGACGTGGCATCCAAAGCCGTGTCCATGGAGCTGTACGGGCATCCGTGCCGAATCATCGGTCTGGATGATCTCATCGCCATCAAGCAGCACGTGGGTCGCGACAAGGACCGCATGGTTGCACGTGAGTTACTAGCGCTCCGTGACCGTCAGGCAACGAAGCCGCGCTGACTCCACCACTTCACGAGAGCGTCCTGGCATTCCTCGCGATGGTGAGCGTGATGGAGAGCCACGCACTCGCACGGATTGGCTCGGTCTCGATGCCGTGGCGCTCCCCTTCCGACGCCAGGAAGGAGAGCTCGTCCTCCGACAACTCACTTCCATGGACACCGCTGTACAGGACCGTCGTCCTCCTGGAGGACCCTGGCGGATAGCGCGGGTCATCCAGCCTCCACGGCAGCAGGCAGCTCGTGCCGTGCCCCTCCGGGTCCACCCACCCACATGTGTCGACTCCTATCGGGCTCGCCCACATCCAGTGTGGGCTCCTTCGCCCCCGTGAGACTGTTCCCCTTCACGTCACTTGAACTTGACCACTCGTCCAACAATCATTATTTGAACGATCGTCCAAGAACGCGCGGGCCCCTCGGGTCTCGCGAGGAGCAGGCATGGGGCGACCCAAGACTTTCGACGAGGACGCGGTGCTGGACCGCGCCATCGAGCAATTCTGGACGACCGGCTACCACGCCGTGTCGGTCCGAGACCTCGAGACGGGAACAGGTGTCCTGAAGGGCAGCCTCTACGCGGCCTTCGGTGACAAGCGCGCGCTGTTCCTCGCCTCGCTGCGCCGCTACGCGGACCAGAGCGCCGTGCAGATTCGAGAGCTGCTGTCCCACGGCGCCGACCCTCGCGCCGGCCTGGAGCACTACCTGCGCGTGCGCGGCAAGGGCTGCACGGGGCCAGGACGGACGCGTGGCTGCCTGCTCGCCAACACCGCGGCGGAGGTCGCGCCGCATGACCCCGAGGTTCGTGCCGTGGTCGGACAATCCTTCGCCAAGCTCGCCGCCGCGCTGGTGCCCGCCATCCTGGAAGCCCAGGAGCAGGGACTCCTCAGTCGACGGCATGACGCGCGGGAGCTGGCCGCGCACCTCGTCGTGCTCGTGCAGGGGATGAGCGTGGTGGGCAAGACGGAGCCCGACTCCGCGCTCGTCCGCTCCTCCCTGCGCTTCGCCCTGTCGCTGCTGGAAAACGATTCCCCGGAGAAGTCCCGATGACCCACACCCTGTCTCGCATCCTCGTCGACCCGCGCACCGCGGACCGCTCTCTCTCCACCGGCCTGCTCGTGCTGCGGATCCTCACCGGTGGACTCATGGCCCTGCATGGCGCGGGGAAGATGGTGACGCCCTTCACGTGGATGGGCGAAGGCGCGCCCGTGCCCGGCGTGCTCCAGTTCCTCGGCGCCGCCGCCGAGTTCTTCGGAGGCCTGGCGTGGATGGTGGGAGTCGCGACACCGCTGGCCACGCTCGGCGTCGCCGTGACGATGCTCGTGGGCATCGTCATCGCGCACATTCCCTTTGGCGACCCGTTCATCCGGCTCAGCGTGATGGGACTCACCACGGGCCCCGGTGAGCCGTTCGGTGGACTGCCCACCTGGCTCGTCCGCGCGGGAGGACGCAGCGCGGGTGGCTCCGGCTCCTCGGAGCTGGCGACGCTGTACATCGCCGTCTCCGTGCTGCTGCTCACCGCCGGGCCCGGGCGCTTCTCGCTCGATGCACTGCTGTCCCGAAAGCTCGCGGCCCGCGCCACCGCGTGAAACACCCTGCGGGGTACGCTGCGGGCTCCGCGCGTTGGACGTATGTACAAGCGCGATGACTCACAACCGATAGGGTCCCCAAGCCACGTGCGACCGCCGTGCGATGCACCGTTACGGTGTCTCCACCTCCAACTCCAAGGCGGACATGCGCGCACGACAATCCTGGCTGTGGCTCACGACGTTCTTCCTGGTCTCCAGCACCCTCTCTGCTTGTGGCACCGACGCCCCACCGACGCCTCCGCTCGAATCCACGCTGGAGTCCAGCGAGGCGCCGCTCCTCGGCACCGTGACATGTCTGCTTGGGACGACGACCATCTCCTTCTCACCGCCCCTCACCAACACCCCACAGGACACGTCTGTCTCAGGCGTCGGCAGCCTCACCAACTGCATCTCCCTGCTGACCAGCCCCGTGACGTCCGGCACCACGAACTTCCCCGCCGCGCTCCGACCGGGCCTCGCCTGCGATGACCTGCTCGGCATCCGCGGCGGCACGGTGAACATCGTCTGGAACACCGGAGAGACGTCTCAGCTCTCGCTCACCCAGGTCGTCATCAGCGGAGGTTCCTCCGTCAAGGAGACAGCCCAGATTGGCACGGTCGTCTCCGGCAAGTACGCGGGAGCCACCGCCGTGCGCACCCTGACCTTCGTCACCGCCGACCTGGAGAATGCCTGCGCCTCCCCTGAGGGGCTTCCTCAGTACACGGCCCTCCAGACGCTGGCGCTGACCCTCATCCCCTGACTCGCGGCAGCACACCGGCTCCGGGGGCCACACGCCTCCCCGGGGCCGTCACGCCCGATTCAGCGGAGCGCCGCTCCCGCATCCGTGCCGCCATCCGTCCACCAGGAGGGAACAGGCTGGAGCGGCTTGCCCCACGTCGTATCGCCCACGGGGATACCGGCGTCCGGGGACATGCCCGAATCAGGCTCCGTTCCCGAATCGGACTCCGTGCCCGCATCCGGCGGCACCGGGTCCGGCGCTCCGTCGAAGCGGCGTCGGAGGATGCGCCCATCCATTCCAATGGCGTACGCGGCGCCACCATCCAACATCCGGGGCTCCGCTCCGCACGCGGAGGGGTTCGCGGAGATACTCACGAAGAACACGTCCCCCTGTCGGAGCACGCGATAGAGGTACGACTCCTGCCGGTTCCAGCACGAGCGCCCGCGCGACTCCAACGGCAGGAGGTCCTCGGCGGCAATCGAGAGCGCGCCCAGCATCGCGCCATCCAGGACATAGGCCTGTCCCTCCGCGCCCAGGGAGATGGCGTCCTGTCCCAGCGCCTCCGGGAACTGGATGGACGGGTCCTCTGGCGGATTCGCGGTGCGCGCGCCCGCATGCCGGACGCAGCTCGACAGGAGCACCAGTAGCGGAAGGAGCAGATGTTTCATGGTGTATTGCTCCTTTCGCACGGCGCGCTTCCTTTCTGGACCGAGAACGTTCGTGTATCAGCGTCCGACCAGCGCACCGAGCCCGTCTGTTCGCACTGCCAGTTCGCCCCACTGCGAGACCACTTCAACAACTGCCCGGTCAGCGGGATGTACTGGTGGAAGCCGTCGCACGAAGGCTCCGCTGCGTTCCGGGAGAAGAAGGCGACGACGGAGAGCCGCAAGCGCCCATCCTTCGTCTCGCTCTCGAAGCCGTGCGCGAGCCCCTCCGAGACAATGAACCGGATGTCGTTCTCCGTCAGGCTGCTGCCATAGGGATGGTTGTGCAGGGCGTAGATGTATCGGATGGCGTCAGGCGGATAGCGGGGGTCATCCACCCAGGAGGGGAGCAGACAACTCTTGCTCCGCTGCAACGGGTCGACTCGCGACTGGTCCGTCAGCTTGCTCACGACGTATTGCTGGTCCGGCGTGTAATACATCCAGGCGCAGTACTCACTGGAGACACGCCACCGGATATCGAAGTCCTGGTGGTCCCGAGCCCCCGCGCTCGAGTGGGGCTTCGTGAGAATCTTCCGGCAGGCCGCGAGCAGGGCGCTGGAGGGCGAGCTGAACGGCCCCAGCATCGGCCCCGGGAGCTTGTCCAGGAACGGCGCCCCCGGCGCGGGACGCACGATGTCGGGGTCAGCCACTTGCGGCGACGAGCACCCGCACACCCCCAGGGCGGCGATGGCCAGCGCGACCCCTGGCCCTTGCGCGTTCACCCACATCTTCCACGGCCTCCCCAGGTGCCCACCGACGGTGCTCGGGCAATCTAGGAAGGACTACACCTGTCTTCAAGACAAAGCCGACAAACCGCGAATAGACGGAAAGCACGGGAGCGCTCGCGGGTGGCCTTTTCCGGCCGGAGCGGTCTCGGGCTCCAGGGACACGCTCGCCCCCGGAGCCCGAGTCACGTCACCCGACGCTCAGTCGCACTCGTGCGTGTGCGTGTGCGCGGTGGCCTTGGGGCTCCAACCCTCGTTGCCGTCCTTCTCGAAGTAGAACTTCGCGCGCTGCCGCTGCCGCGTCCCCACCTCGTTGAGCGTGGCCGCGTCGAACAGGCGGCCGTTCACCATGGTGAAGCGCACCGAGCGGCTGTTCATCAGGTCCTCCAGCGGGTTCTTGTCCAGCACGATGAGGTCCGCGAGCTTGCCCTCCTCCAGCGAGCCCAATTCCCCATCCATGCCCAGGTAGCGCGCGCCACCCAGGCTCCCCGCGCGCAGCGCCTGCAAGGGCTTCATCCCGCCCTGACCGAACATCGACAGCTCCCAGTGCGCCGCCAGGCCCTCGCGCTGACCATGCGCGCCCAACTGCACGTTGACGCCCGCGTCGTTCAGCTCACGCGCCGTCCTCGCCGCGTCCACGTGGTTGAGTTCGTCATCCGGCACCATCGTCCGCCGACGGCTGCGCGAGTCCACCACCCGGCGCGGAACGAAGGACAACAGCCGCTCGTCCTGCCAGACGTTCGTCTTCTGGTACCAGTAGTTCTCGCCCCAGTTGCCGCCGTACGCCACGCCGAGCGTCGGCGTGTAGCCCGTGCCGCTCTTGCCCCAGAGCTGCTTCACGTCCGCGTAGATGCGCGCCACCGGAATCGCGTGCTCCACGCCCGTGTGCCCATCCACCACCATCGTCAGGTTGTGCTGGAGCAGCGAGCCGCCCTCCGGCACCACCAGCATGTTCAGCTCCCGCGCCGCCTGGAGCACCTTCTGCCGCTGGTCTCTCCGAGGCTGGTTGTAGCTCTTCACGCTGAAGGCCCCCATCGCCTTCATCCGCCGCAGGTGCGAGCGCGCGTCGTCCAGCGTTTCAATCGGCGTGCGGTACCCCACCCCCGCCGCGCCATACAGAATCGTGCCCGTGGAGAAGATGCGCGGAGAGATGAGCGCTCCGGCCCGGCCCAGCTCACTGGCCGCGAAGACCTCCTCCGAGGAGTTCGACGGGTCATGCAGCGTCGTCACCCCGAAGGCCAGCGACGCCGCCTGCACCCAGCTCTGCTCGGGCATCAGGCCTTCCACGCCCATGGCCCCGTGCCAGTGCACATCCACCAGCCCCGGCATCAGCGTCTTGCCCTTCACGTCCACGACCTTCGCGCCCGAGGGCACCTGCACCTTGCCCACCGGCCCCACCGCGATGATGCGGTTGCCGCGCACCACCACCACGCCCTGCTCGATGACCTCGTCACCCTTCATGGTGATGACCCGGCCGCCCACCAGCGCCAGCGTGCCCTCCGGCGCGTCCGCCTTCACCTGGAAGGACAGGTCCACGCCCTTCTCCGGCACCGCGGGCAGCTTCTCCGGCGCGCCGTCCACGAAGGAGAAGGACTGCTTCAGCTCCCGCGTGAAGAGCTCCGGCCCCAGCGCCCAGTGCAGGCTCTTGCTGTCACCGGACCAGTGCAGGTACTCACCCGCGTCGCGGCTCACCTTCGCCACCGGCAGCGCCTTCGCCTCGGGCCCCACCGTCGCCGCCTTGGCGCCCTTCGGGAAGGGCGTGACGAAGGCGTTGAAGTTCTCCCGGAACGCCACCCACCGCTCATCCGGCGAGACGCGCAGCTCCGTCGCCTCCGCGCTCGTCACGTGCGTGCGCTCCTCGCCGCCATCCAGGCCCACGCTCTTCAGCGAGCGCACGTCCTCCTTCTCCTTGTGCTCCACATGCAGGAAGTACACGCGGTCCGAGCGCGCCCCGAAGTGCGGCTGCTCGCCATCCCGCGCCAGCCTGCGCGGTGTGCCACCCGACGCGGGCTGCACGAAGAGGCCCGTCTCCCGGCTCCACTGCCCCGGCATCAGGTAGCCATCTCCCGTGGCGCGGTACACCAGGGATTTGCCATCCGGGCTCAGTGACGGCTCCACGTAGTAGCCCGGCTTCGACGTCACCACCTTGCCCTCGCCGCCCGTCGCGGACACCACGCGGATGGCGCCCAGCTTCTCGTCATCCCACGTCGTGTAGACGATGGAGCGCCCGTCGCGAGAGAACGACGGATAGAACTCCAGGTGGTCCTCCTGCTTCGTCAGCCGCTTCGGCGCGCCGCCCGGCAGCTCCTTCACGTAGAGCTTGCCCAGCGTCTGGTACACCACGCGGTCTCCCTTCGGAGACACCTGCACCCAGCGCAGCATCTTCGTGGCGAAGCGCTCCGGCGCGACGGCCTGCGGCGAGCGCACCGCCTCGAAAATCGTCCGCGTGCCCTTCACGTGGAAGGGGATGGGCGTCAGCTTCTTCGTCGCCACATCCAGGCGCTGCAGCTTGCCGCCCGCCCAGAAGACAATCGCCTTGTCGTCCCGCGTCCACGCCAGCGTCGGGTACACGCCGTGGATGGCCCACGTCTCCTGCATGTCCCTGTCCAGCCCGTCGTACAGCGGGCGCTCCGCTCCGGAGGCCACGTCCGTGACGTAGAGCACCGACTTCGTCCGCACCCGGCGGATGAACGCCAGTTGCTTGCCATCCCGCGACGGCGTCGGACGGATGGAGCCACCCGGCCCGGAGACGAACGGGTCAATCTCCTTCGTCTCCACATCCAACCGCTGGATGGCGTAGATCTCGCCGTTGGGGTCCTTGTTGTATTCGAACGTCTTGCCCGGCGTGACGTCCTGGCTGAAGTAGACGTAGCGGCCGTCGGGAGAGAACACCGGCTCGCCCAGGTCCTTCTGCTCGTTGGCGCGCTCGGTGAGCTGCACGCCCTCGCCGCCGGAGCGGTGATACATCCACACCTCACCCGCGCCCAGCGAGCGCCGTGAGGTGAAGTGCTTGCGCGCGATGAGGAACTGTCCGTCCGGGCTCCACGCGGGGCTGTTGAGCAGGCGGAACTTCTCCTGCGTCACCGGCTTCGCGTCCGAGCCATCCCGCTTCATCACCCAGATGTTGTCGCCGCCACCCCTGTCGCTGGTGAAGGCGATGGACTTGCCGTCCGGGCTGAAGCGCGGCTGCATGTCCCACGCGACGCCGGAGGTGAGCGCGCGCGCCTCGCCGCCCGCCAGCGGCAACACGTAGATGTCGCCCAGGAGGTCGAAGACAAGTTCGTCTCCGCTCGGGCTCACATCCACGTTCATCCACGTCCCCTCGGTGACGTCGATGTCCACCTGCCTCGCGGGGAAGCCGGGAGCGTCCACCTTCCAGGCGTCCTTCTCCTTGTCCTCCTTCGCACCCGGCTCGGCGGACGGCGCGTTGGGGTCCACCTCCACGGCGCGGCCGGCTTCGCGCGCGGCCTCGTCCTTCTTCTGGGGAGCAGGCAGCGGGTCCTGCCGAGCGGAGGGAGGGGTCGCCACGGGCTGCGCGGCGAAGAGCGTGCCCGGTACCAGCAGGGCGACGCAGAGGGCGGAGGTCAGTCGTTTCACCGGAGGTCCTCGTGATGGGGGACTGCGCGAGACACGGCCGTGCGGGGCGGGGAGACTACCCGGCCCAGGGCAGACAGGCTCGACGAGCGTGAACAGGGGACCGGGCAGCCCTCTTCCTGAGCGGCCGACAAAGGCTCGACGCGAAACGTCACGCGCCATCCGGACCTGATTCTGTTATCCGCTCCCCATGTCGGACTTCACCCTTCCCGAAGACAAGGCCGAGCGGATGGAACGCGCCGCCCTGTTCTACTCGGACATCGTCCCCCACAACCACGCGCTGGGCCTGAAGCTCCTGGACATCGGCCCCGCCGAGGCCACCGTCGAGCTGCCCTACGCGGACTTCCTCGTCGGCAACCCGGAGACGGGCGTCATCGCCGGCGGCGCCGTCACGACGCTCATCGACGCGGCCTGCGGCTCCGCCGTCATCCTCAAGCTGGGTCGCATCCAGCCGCTCGTCACGTTGGATTTGCGCATCGACTACCTGCGCCCCGCCCGCCCCCACGTCTCCCTCATCGCCGTGGCCGAGTGCTATCGCAGCACGCGACAGATTGCCTTCGTCCGCGCGCTCGTACACCAGGGTGACAAGAGCAATCCGGTGGCCTCCGCGCAGGGCACCTTCATGCGGCTGGAGGAATGACGTGAGTGACGCCAAGTCCCCCTCCGCCCTCGCCGAGCTGGTGCACCACGTGCGCAAGACGCGCGAGTACGGCCAGCTCACCGACGCCATCCCCTACACGCGCTTCATGGGCATCGGCGTGGAGAACCTGGCCGGGGAGATGCTCTGCCGGATGCGCTACACGCCCAAGCTCATCGGCAACAGCTTCATCCCCGCGCTGCACGGCGGCACGCTGGGCGCGCTCCTGGAGTCGTCCGCCATCTTCGAGCTGCTGCTCCAGACGGAGACGCCGCGCGTGCCCAAGGTCATCTCCATCACCGTGGACTTCCTGCGCTCGGGCAAGGCGCAGGACACCTTCGCGCGCGCCTTCATCACCCGCCAGGGCCGCCGCGTGGCCAACGTCCGCGTCGAGGCCTGGCAGGACGACCGCACCCGTCCCATCGCCAGCGCGCACGCCCTGTTCCTGCTCGCGGAGCCCTGAGGCTCGGGGCCGTTCCGGGGACGGAGCCCCTGTCCGCTCCCCTGGTGTTCCCTGGCCACCGGCGCTTCCCCATCGCCACCTTGCCTCCTGGAGTTCCACTCTCGGGAGGCTGGCGATGATGCGATGGCACGGTTGGATGCTCGTGGGTTCGCTGGTGCTGGGTGGCACCGCGGGGGCGCAGGACAACCAGGACGCGAAGGCGTCGGACACACCGACGACGCAGAACAATGGCACCGGTGACAGCCAGGGCATGATTCGCATGGGCGAGGCGGACGCCATCGACCATGGAGAAGACATCCAGAAGGACCCGAGCGCCTGGCCCGGCACGGGCGGCTCCGGGCAGCCCGACGCGCAGGCCGCGAAGTGGATGCGCGAGGGCCTGCTGCCCATCCCCACCGAGGAGAAGGCCTTCCTGGAGGAGCTGCACCACGCGAACCAGATGGAAGTCCAGATGGGGAAGCTCGCGCAGAAGAACGGCAGCTCCAAGGGAGTGAAGGACTTTGGCGCCCGCATGGAGCGCGAGCACGGACAGGCCGATGAGAACCTGCTCGCGTTCGCGAAGACGAAGAAGCTCCAGTTGGGAGAGCCGAAGGCGGACTCGTCGCTCGCCAAGGCGATGCAGGGCGCGGAGCACGCGACGATGGAGAAGCTCCAGGCGCTCCAGGGCCCCGCGTTCGACCGCGCGTTCCTGGCGGCCATGGTGGGCGACCATGACGTGGTCATCGCCAAGGTGATGGCCGGACAGCAGCAGTTCGTCGACAACACCGCGCTGAAGACGATGCTCGACAACCTGCTGCCCCAGCTCCAGCAACACCGCCAGAGCGCATACCGCCTGCTGGGCCAGGAGACGCCGCGTCAGGCGAGACAGGCTCCGCGCGGCGGACGCTGACCGCACCACGGGCTCGAAGACCGCGAACGGACGACGTGTCACCGGGCCGAGCTTCCGTTCGCGGGCCACCGCCGCACCGAGGCTTCGACGGCGTGAGTCCCCTCCTCTCCCGCGCGCCGCGTCCGAGGCGAACGCAGCCGCGTTCCATCGCTACGCCGCGCGTCGGGTGAGGCCCCCGGACCTTGGACAGCAAGGCGCTCCGCGCGCACGGGCACGGTGGGTGCAACTCCGGGCGCCAGCCTTGCTCCCTCCTGGCGTCCCGGAGAACCCATGACCCAAGCCTCGCGCCCCAACATCCTCCTGCTGACGGTGGACCAGCTGATGTTCCCCCGGTTCGCCTATGGCCCGGAGGGGGGCTTCCTTCCCGGCATCAAGGACATCCTCGGCTTCATCGACGAGGGCGGTGAGGACAATCCCTACCGGAAGTACTTCCCCGGCTTCACCGCGCTGCGGAAGAACGCCGCCGTCTTCCGCAACCACACCATCGCGACCTCGGCCTGCACCCCCAGCCGCGCCGCCATCTACACGGGCCAGTACGGCACGCGCACCGGCGTCACGCAGACGGACGGCCTGTTCAAGAGCGGCGACGCCTCGGCGTTCCCCTGGCTGGAGCCCGATGGGATTCCCACCATCGGCCACTGGTTCCAGAAGGCCGGCTACCACACGCACTACTTCGGCAAGTGGCACGTCAGCAATCCACCGGACCACTCGCTGAAGCAGTACGGCTTCGATGACTGGGAGCTGTCGTATCCGGAGCCGCACGGCTCCTCCGTCAACAACCTGGGCACCTTCCGCGACATCGGCTTCGCGGACCTGGCCTGCACCTTCCTGCGCAGGATGGCGCTGGGTCAGCCCTACAACCGCGCGCTCGCCCAGCAGTCCTATACGGCCCCGCTCGGCGAAGCGCCCTCCACCGAGCCACAGCCGTGGCTCGCCGTCGCGTCCTTCACCAACCCCCACGACATCGCGACGTATCCCATCCTGCCCCGGCAGTTGGACTCCGAATCGCGCCCACTCGGTCCGCTGCACGTGCCGACACAGACAGCGCGCTCCGTGACTCCCGTCTCGGGGAGCCTCTCCTTCTTCCTCAACCCCCAGGACTTTCCGCAGGAGAACGCGCACCTGCCTCCCAACGTGCACGACTCGCTCGTCAACAAGCCGAGCTGTCAGCGCGACTACGCATACAAGATGGGCCTGGCGCTCGCGGCCAAGACGGGGCTCGTCCTGCATCAGGCGAACGAGAACATCGACCCCGTCGCCGTCACCCTCAACTCGGGCATCCCCTTCCAGCTCACGGCCGCTCCGGACGTGTCCACGCTGCGCTTCAACCAGTACTACACGTGGCTCATCCACGTGGTGGACGCGCACATCGCCCAGGTGCTGCGGACGCTGGATGAAAGCGGCCTGCGCGAGAACACCCTCGTGATGTTCCTCTCCGACCACGGCGAGTACGCCGGCTCGCACGGCTACATGATGGAGAAGTGGCACACCGCCTATCAGGAGGCGCTGCATGTGCCCCTCGTCGTCCAGTTCCCCGTGGAGAAGGACGTCGCTCCGGAGACGCGGCAGATTGAAGCGCTCAGCAGCCACGTGGACGTGCTGCCCACGCTCCTGGGACTCGCGGGCATCGAAGGCGCCGCGCTCGACGCGATTCGCACCGACCTGCGACTCCACCGCCCGGTGCCTCCCTTCGTCGGCGCGGACTTGAGCCCGCTGGCGCGCGGAGAGACCAACACCGTGACGGAGCCCGACGGCACGCCTCGCGCCGGAGTGCTCTTCATCACCGACGACGAGATTACGGAGACGCTGCCGCACACCGGCGACCCGCACCAGGCGCATGACGATGCGCTGTTCGCCGTGTTCACGCGCTCCGTCGACGCCCTGCGCGAAGGCACCACGAAGGCGGGCAAGGTGCCGGACCTCAAGCCCGGCGCGGTGTGCCAGCCCAACCACGTCCGGTGCGTACGCACGCCGCGCTGGAAGCTCGCGCGGACGTGGGACCCGTCGGGCGAGCACGCCGACCAGTGGGAGCTCTACGACCTCCAGAGCGACCCGCTGGAGCTGGAGAACCTGCTCGTGTTCGACGGGGCGTTCCCCACGGTCATCTCGACGCTGCCCAAGGGACTCGGCCACGCCGAGGTCGAAGCCGCGGCGCGCGCGACGCACGCCCTGCTTGGGAAGTACGAGACGCAGATGCTGTCACCGTGGCCCGCGTAGCTTCCGCGAAGGCTGTGACGATGCGGCCCGACGGTGTTCCCGTCGGGCCCGTGTCCACCGCGTCGTGGTCTTGAAGGCGTGGGTCAGGGGCTCGTGACGGACACGGTGTAGAGGCCCCGCTTCCCATCGCGGGTCCAGACCAGCAGGTGGGTGGCGCCGGAGGAGAGCGGCGTGAGCAGCAACCCGTTCTCCACGGACTGGATTTCGACGAGGTCCGAGCGCCCGATGGCGACGCGACTGAGTCCGGGCAGCTCCAGCTTGCGCGCTTCCCCAAGCAGCATCGGGAAGAAGACGTTGCCGCTGGCCTTCCGCGCGGACTCCACCTCCGACAGGAAGGCCTCGCTCTCTTTCGGAGCGAACTCCGGCTGGAGCCACGCCCGCGCCCACGTGCCCGCTCCGAGGAGCACCACCAGCACGAGCGCCATGCCCCCCAGCCACTTCTTGCTCACGGACGAGGGCCCGGAGAGCGCCTGGAGCAAGGCCTCCATCGAGGGGTGGCGTGCCTCCGGTTCACTCGCGAGCCCTCGCGCCAGCGCGGCCCGCACGTGCGCCGGCAACCTGGGGCCCTTCTTGCCGCGAGCCTCGACGGAGGTCCGCTTCGACGACCTGTCGGGACGCTCGCCGTGGAGGGCTTCGTAGAGCGCGACACAGAAGCTGTACTGGTCACTTCGCGCGTCCACGGCCCTGCCCTGGCGCTGCTCGGGTGACATGTACGCGGGCGTGCCCGGCGTGGTGCCCTCTCGCGTGAGCGCGGTCTCCTCCTGGTCCGTCGCGAGCGGCAGCGTCGTCGTGGAGACCTCGGCGGCGGCGCGTGCATCACTGTCTTCGCGCCGCCATCGACGGGCGAGGCCGAAGTCCGTCACACGAGGACGTCCATCCCTGCCCACCAGCACGTTGGCCGGCTTGAAGTCGCGGTGGACCAGCCCCTGTTGATGCGCGGCAACCAGCCCCGCTCCGGCCGCGAGGAACAACTTCAGCACGTCACGCCAGGGACGTTCCCGCTCGCGCAGCCAGCCCGCGAGCGTCGTTCCCTCCACCCACTCCATCGCCAGGTAGTCCCGTCCATCCACCGAGCCCAGCTCGAAGACAGGCAGCACGTTGGGATGGGACAGGCGCGCCATCGCCTGCGCCTCTCGCGACAGGCGCACCCGATTCTCACCCTCGATGCCCTCGCGGAGGGGACGCAGCAGCTTCACCGCGACCCTTCGCTCCAGCCTCGGGTCCTCCGCCGCGTACACCACGCCCATGCCTCCCACGCCCAGCAGCTCGCGCAGGACATAGGGCCCCAGTCGCGTCCCTTCGAGCAGGAGCTCTCCCGCGACGCCCGGCTTCTCCCCTTCCGGGGATGGCACCCTCGAGTCCAGCCGCGTGGGCCCCTGGGACAGCCCGCCTGGATTCGGCGCGGAGGATTCTGCCGCCACCGCGGCGACCAGGGCTCGACAGTCCTCGCAGACGTCCAGGTGCGCGGCCATCGCCGGAACATCCGCCGGAGGCAACACGCCACTCGCGAAGCCGGCGAGCGCGTTCTCATCCGGACACGCCGGGGACGCGGAAGTGGGCAGCGGGCTCATGTGCGTGCGTCGCATCTTCACCACCTCGCCCCCCCAGAAGGAAGGAGAGAGGGGCCCGGCAAGGACTCGGGCCCTCCTCCCCATGCACCACGACACACCCGCCGCGCGGCCTACTTCTCCTTCGCGGCGCCGTCCGTCACGACGATGGAATACTCCAGCCGCTCGCCGCTCTTCTTCCACACCAGCAGCTTCGTGGTGCCCGCCTCCCTGCCGGTGACTTCAAGCTGCCCCTTGCCCAGCGTCTTCACTTCCGCCGTATTGACGTTTCCCAGCGCCACCCGCGTCAGGTCCTTCAGGTCGAGCACTCGCTGCTCGCCCGGCTTGAGCTCGATGCGCTCTTCCGCCGCCGCGCTCGTGCCCACCAGCGCCAGCGCCATCAACGTGAATCCCACCAGTCCGTTCCGCATGAGGTGTGTCCTTCCTTGAGTGAACCGAGGCGCGTTTGCCCCGCCTTCATTCCGGTGACACCGCTCCCCGTGACGTGTTGCACGCGGACCGCGAAAAAAGTGGAGAGCGCCTCTGGGCCTATCCGGGCCCGGGCTCGCCGCGCAGCAATCCCGACAGGCTCATGTCGAGCTGGCTGCGCACCGCGTGCATCAGGCTGTGCAGCTCGCCCGACGACAACTGGAGGCGCTCCGCGAGCCGCTCCCGCACGCCCACCAGCACCGTCTGCCTCGCTTGCGACATCCAGCGCGACACCGTGGACTTGTGCGCCCGGTACATGACGCCAATGGACTCCAGGCTCACCCCGTCCACGACGTGCAGCCGCAGCACGGTGCGCTCCCGGGCGGACAGGGTCGCCAGCGCTCCCGACAGGGCGTCACGGAAGTCCTGCTGGTGACGTCGGCGGAGGTAGTCCAGCTCGATGTCCCGGCCGGCCTCGCCCACCCGCTCGAACATCGTCCCGTCCCCGTCCTCCTCCGCGCGCGCACGCCGGCCCTCCGCGCGCTGGAGGTTGAGCGCCGTCCGCACCGCCGCCGCGCGCAGCCAGGCCGCCAGCGGACCTCCTCCCTGGTACTCGGCGATTCTCGGCTCGGCGCCATCCTGGGCGGGGACCAGGAGTCGCTGACGCAATTGCTGGAGCACTTCCTTCGCGTCCACGCCACCACCCCGCACCCGGGAGATGGCACTGGCCACCTTGGGGAAGAAGTGCCGCTCCAGGGCCGCGTGGGCGGCGGGCAATCCTCGCGCGCAGGCACAGGCCAGATAGAGGTCCGACACGGGCACGGCGGCGAGCGTGTCCACGGGCTCCTGGCCCGGCACGAGCCGCTGGGCGACATGGCGGAGGAAGTCCTCTTCGGGAAGCACCACGTCCGGCCACGTGTGTCGTCCGGCGGACACCCACGACTCCAGCAGGGCCTCCAGTCCGGGCACCTCCGCGCAGCGACGCGCGGCGGGCGGCAGGTGCTGGACGAAGAGGTGCGAGCGGCTGTGCTGCTTCGACATGCACACCTCGGAACGGGCCACCGCCGGTACACACCGGGCTTTCATTGTTACAGCGCGGGGCGCCTTTTCTACAGGCTCTCCCTTAGGTCGCGAGCCTCGATGCGCGGGGCGCCTCGCCCTGGAGTCCCCGGTGGATGCTCGCTCGAAGACGGGCTTTCGCGCCATGAGCCAGTGTCTCCGGTGGACAGTGGACCGTTCGAGCGTGCGCGGGCGCCACGGCATGCCGCCTGCTTTCCCCCGCAGGGCATCCGTTCCGGAGGACAGGACGATGAGCGAGCGCGCACAGGCCCAGTTGAGAGCGTTGAAGGAAGCCGCGCAGTTGTTGTTCGTCCAGGAGCGGTACGCCGAATGCGCGGAGGTCCATTCGCGCATCCTTCGGATGGTGCCCAAGGACCCGAACGCGCGGGTGCGTCACGCGGAAATCTGTCGCCGCACGGGGGACCGGCAGGCCGCCATCGCGTCGTATCGCACGGCGGCGGAGCTGTTGCTCGCGCAGGGCTGTGAGGCGCGGGCCCGCGCGTCGCTTCGCGCGGCGCTGGAGCTGGACCCGAGGGACCCGGTGCTCCTGTCGGACTTCACGCGCATGGGACAGGCGTCGCTGCCGCCCTCGACGGCGCTGGAGGACGAGCGGCTCTACAGTCACGCGGCGGGGCTCGTCACGGTGAGCGAGGCCCCGGTGGCGGTGGCTCCGCGCACCCCGGACGCGCGAGTGAAGACACCGCCTCCTCCGCCGCCTCCTTTCGTGCTGCGAGCCGCGGAAGAGACTCGAGTGCCGGGGCCGCTGCCCTCGGCGCCGGCCATTGCGCCGGTGAAGGTGAAGCCACCTGGGCCCGCGACTCGGGCACCCGTGCCCTCCGCACCGACGATGCCGAGCTCGTTTCCGCCGCGCGGTGCTGTCGCGCCACGACAGGTGGAGGCGCCGCGTGAAATCGCCGTGCCCGTGGTGCGCGGGACGCTCGTCGCGGCACGGGACACCACGGCTCTGCGGACAGGCGTGACCCCGACTCCCGCGCAGGCACCACGCGCCACTACGATTGCGCCCCTGTCTCCCGCGCAGGCATCAACGGCCACCGCGAGCGCACCTCGGGCTCCTGCCCAGACACCACGCACCACAACAATCGCGCCCCTGTCTCCCGCGCAGGCAGCAACTGCCACCATGAGCGCGGCCGTGTCTCCGGCTCAGGCACCACGCACCACTACGATCGCGCCCCTGTCTCCCGCTCAGATACTGCACGCCACCGGCAGCGTGCCCCTGTCTCCCGCCCAGGCACCACGCGCCACTACAATCGCGCCCCTGTCTCCCGCTCAGGCACTGCACACCACCGGCAGCGTGCCCCTTTCTCTCGCCCAGGCACCACGCACCACTACAATCGCGCCCCTGTCTCCCGAGCAGGCAGCAACGGCCACCGCGAACGCACTCCGGTCTCCCGCCCAGGCGCTGCACGCCACCGCGAGCCCGCCCCTGTCTCGCGCGACAGTGCTGCACACCACCGCGAGCGCGTCCATGTCTCCCGCCCAGGCACTGCACACCACAGTGAGCGCGTCGGCTCCCGTGCCTCGCGAGACACCCAAGGTCGAGGTGAGCGCGAGTCTCTGGACCACCGGTGGCCCCGTGACGGTGACGCCCGTGGCGACCTATCGGCCCGAGCTTCGATGGCTGAGCCCCAACAGCGTGGCGATGAGAGTCTCGCCTCAGTCCCACTGGGTCATCATCCGCGCCGAGGGACCGCTGTCGTTGAGCCGCGCGGAGTCCCTCCCGCTGCCCCCTCGAGACGTGTCCTCACACCCCCGCGACGAACCCATCTCGGACACCACTCCGCTCATCGCGCACTGACACGGACACCGCCAACCCGCGCAGCACGAACGGGTTCGGCGACCTCTCCTGGCAACCGACCTGCCCTCGCGCTCGCGACTCCACGGTGCGCCGGTCCCCGCCGTGAATCCTGGCGCTGAAGCTTGCCCCTCGCGGTCCCCGCCGACCACGATGCACGTCACCGCCATGACGCCCCTCACCCTTCGCGAGACGCTCGCCTTCGTCGCTCCCGCCCTCTCCGCGCGGCGCCGTGTCCTGGAAGTCGGCTGCGGTGACGGCTCCCTCGCGGGTCAGCTCGCCGCTCAAGCCCATGACGTCGTCGCCATCGACACTCGCCTGCGCGACACCCCACGCTCACCGCGCGTCCGCTTCGAGGAAACAGACCTGCTGCGCTTCACCTCCGAGCAGCCCTTCGACGCCGTCGTCGCGGTGACCGTCCTCCACCACCTCACTCCGCTCGAAGCGAGTGTGGCGCGGCTGCGCGAACTGATCGTCCCCGGGGGTGTGCTCGTCGTGGATGACTTCGACCTGGCCGCGCCGGACGAGACCACCGCGCGCTGGTACTACGACACCCAGGACCTGCTGGCCGTCGCCGGACGCTTTCCCGCCGAGGCCGTACACGGCGCCCCCTCCGAGCCACCCCTGGAGCGCTGGCACCACGAGCACGAGCACCACGACGAGCCACTCCACACCGGAGCCGCGATGCTCACCGCGCTCCGCGACGGAGGCTTCGAGGTCTCCCAGGTGACTCGCGGACCCTACCTGTTCCGTTATCTGGCGAGAGGCGCCATCGAGGCCCACGACAACACCGTCTCCGGTGAGCGCGTGGCCGAGCACCTGCTCACCGTCGAGCAACGTCGCCTGGACGAGCACTCGCTCCAGCCCGTGGGCCTGCGCATCCTCGCCCACCGTCGCTGACACGCGTCTGGCGGAGCGCCCCACGACACGGAGGCGCATCCAGCCTTCACACCAGGACTTGCGCGGCGCTCGCGGGCTACATCGGCACGGACTTCTTCGGGTCGAAGCGCTTCTTCTCGTGCGTCGCCGGAGGCTGCGGGGCCTTCTCCTGCTCCGTCGTCTTCGCCGGCTCCGACTCGCGGCTCTCCAGCACCGGAGCCTCCGCCTTCTCCTCCGACACCTGCGCCTTCACCGGCGCCTCGCAGTGCTCACCCTTCCGGTTGGGATGGCAGTGCCGAATCCCATACACGTGGTGACAACCGCACGCATCGACGCGCTTCTTCGCGCAGATCGACGGATTGAACACCGGCCCCGCCAACGTATCCGCCGGCACCGCCTGCAACGCCACCGCCAGGAACATCCCACCGAGGAAACCCATCGCCCACCCCCTGCCTGGATGGGAGATGGATGGGCCTGGAGCCGGAATGCGGCAAGTCCTCGGCCGATCCAATTCCCGCGCTTCGCACGCGAGCCGACTTTCGGTCGACTGTCCGGGTGTGCGAACCAGGCCTCGGGGCCACCACGAGGATGCGTTGCCTACGTCGAGACGGCAACAGCACCCGCCCTTCTTCATCGTCCCAAGGTCCGGGGCAGGCGCCACCCACACACCGCGTCGCGCCCTGGCGCCCTCCCCCGTTCTCCGAGGGAAAACCCCGGAAATTCGCTCGCTTTCCCGCCCGCTCTCCCAGCATCCTCGGAGGCACGGAGAAACCCGGGCGCCAGGGTCAGCTTCTTTCGGACGCTCCCGTCCCTCGCGCGTGTTCACCCCTGTCCAGGGGCGTCAGGGGAGGCAAAGCCATGAGTTGGAAGCAGCGTTTGGAAAAGGCCGCCGAAGGCCATTACGTCCTGCCGAAGACCAAGACCATGAAGGTCGACGCGGACCTGTTCCTCTCCGACAAGCTCCTGTGGGGAGAAGGCCCCGACTTTCCCGGCATGGAGGACGCCGTCTTCGACCAGGTGGTCAACGCCGCGTCCTTCCCCGGCGTCACCCGCGTCGCCGTCACCCCCGACTGTCACGTGGGCTACGGCGTCCCCATCGGCACCGTGGTGGAGACCGACGGCATCCTCCTGCCCACCGCCGCCGGCTACGACATCGGCTGCGGCATGGTGCAGCTCCAGACGTCCCTCAACGCGGAGGACGTGGCGGATCCGGCGAAGCGCCGCCAGTGGATTGAGCAGGTCACCCGCCGCATCGCCGTGGGCGTGGGCGCCAGTCGCGTGCAGGCGCAGCGCAAGGTGTCCGACCGAGCCTTCGCGGAGGTCGTCCGCCACGGCGCCAAGGCCCTGGGCCGAGGCTCCGCCATCACCGAGCGCGACTTCATCCCCGTGGAAGACGACCGGGTGGACATCCCCGACCGGGCCTACGAGAAGCGCGGCCAGTTGGGCAGCCTGGGCGGTGGCAACCACTTCACCGAGATGCAGGTGGATGAAGAGGGCCGCGTCTGGGTGATGCTCCACACCGGCAGCCGGGGCTTCGGGTGGAACATCGCCAAGACGTTCTTCGTCAAGGGCGCCGCCCAGTTGGGCCTGAAGAGCCGCAGCGAGGACTTCGTCTGGCTCGACGCCGACAGCCCGATGGGCCGCGAGTACTGGAACCTGCACAACATGGCGGCCAACTTCGCCGTGGCCAACCGGCTCATCATCGGCGAGGCCGTGTGCGCCGCGCTGGAGGACGTCTTCGGCGGCACCGCGAGCGTCTATTACGAAATCTCCCACAACCTCATCCAGAAGGAGGCCGGGAAGTTCGTCGCCCGCAAGGGCGCCACGCGCGCGTTCCCCGCGGGCCACCCCGCGCTCAAGCGCACCACGTGGGAGGACACCGGCCACCCCATCCTGATTCCAGGCTCCATGGAGACCGGCAGCGCCATCCTCTTCGCCGAAGAGGGCGCGTCCAAGTCCATCTACTCGGTGAACCACGGCTCCGGCCGGCGCCTGTCCCGAGGCGAGGCCCGGCGCGTGCTGGACCAGGGCGCCACCGACGCGCGCATGGCGGAGTCCGGCATCATCCTCAACACCCGCCAGACGCCGCTCGACGAGTCCGGCCCCTGCTACAAGAACCTGGACGACGTGCTGGAGACGGTGGAGATGGCGGGGCTCGCCCGAGTCGCCCGGCGCCTCAAGCCCGTCGCCTGCATCAAGGGCGCGGATTGACCCACACGCGAGGGGCGCGTGGACTTCCCGGGGAGCCTGCTACAGTGCCGGCCCTCTGGAGTCCCAAGAATGACCTCGCCGTCCCCTGCCGCCCGCGTCCCCCCGTCGGGCCCCCGTGAGGCCGAGCTGGCTCGCGCCGAGAGCGAGCTGTCCGCCCAGGAGTCCCGCCTCGCGGAGCAGGTGACGCGCGCCCTCGCCGACGCCGCCGCCCTCACCTCCCGACTCGACGGCGTGCGCGCCGCGCTGGCCCGTGCCCACCAGGAACCCGACGCCGACCCGCAGGTGGGCGAGCAGGCGGCCAGGCTCCAGGCCGCTCGCGTGCCGTCCCTGGACGTGGAGGCCGCGCGCGCGAAGGCGTTGGAGGCGCGCGAGAAGGCCCTGGAGGCGCGCAAGCGGATGGGGACGGAGGTGCAGGCCGCGCTGCGCATCCAGCAGGAGCAGACCGCGCAGGTGTCACGCGCCGTGGCGGACGCGGAGGCCGCGCTGAAGCAGCAGGTGGAGGCCAGCGCCGCGCGGACCCGGGCCCGACAGGAGGCCGCCACGCGCGCGCAGCAGGAGGCCGCTCGCGTGCGTCAGGCGGATCTGGCGCAGGCCGCCGCCACGGTGAAGTCCCAGGGCCTGGCGCTGCCCTCCCCCCCGGCGCGGGGAGCGGCGAGCGCGGACGGCCAGGAGGCCCGGCGCAACGGGCGCGTGCGGATGCACACGTCCATCGACATGCGCAGCGACTCCAACTTCTTCACCGGCTTCTCGATGGACATCAGCGAGGGCGGCGTCTTCATCGCCACGGTGGACGCGGTGCCTCGCGGCACGCAGGTGGAGCTGGACTTCACGCTGCCGGGTGGCCGGCCCATGAAGGTGACGGGCGTGGTGCGCTGGGTGCGCGAGTCCAATCCCCGCATGCCGGAGCTGATGCCCGGGGTGGGCGTGCAGTTCACCGGACTGCCGCACGAGGTGGCCTCCGTCATCTCCTCGTTCGTCATCACGCGGGACCCGATGTTCTATCCAGACTGAGTCAGGCCTCACCCTTCGTCGGGTAGTCGACCCAACCTCGCGCGAGGTGTCCATGAGCGGCGGTGTCTGGATGGAAAGACAGACATCCGTCCCGGGCCTCGTGCATGGTGGATTCAAGACTCCGCGTCCTGATAGGAGAGACCCCGGAATGAGCGCACCCCCCCGAAGCCCCAGCTCCAGTTGCGCGCGCCCGCCCCGCTGGGACTCCCGCCGCCGCGTCGAGTCCGACACCGCGGAGGCGGAAACGAATGAAGTGAGCACACACATGGCATCGCCGAGCGTGGACAAGGTCAACCTTGCCCAGAAGCTGACCCTGTTCTCCGAGCACTGGTCCCCCAAAGTGGTGGGTGAGCTGAACGGACAACATGTCCGGCTGGCGAAGCTGATGGGCCCCTTCACCTGGCACCACCACGAGCACGAGGACGAGCTGTTCCTGGTCCTCCACGGCCGGCTGCGCATGGAGCTGCGCGAGCGCACCGTGGAGGTGGAGCCCGGCGAGTTCATCATCATCCCCCGGGGCGTGGAGCACCGGCCCGTCGCGGAGGAGGAGGTCCATGTCCTCCTCTTCGAGCCGGCCACCACCCTCAACACCGGCAACGTCCGCGAGGAACGCACCGCGGACACGATGGAGAAGCTCTAGCCTAGGTCGCCCCGGGCGGAGCCGGCTCCATGGCGTCGTCCTCCAGCTCCGCGCCCAGCTCCATCAATGGCAGCTCCACCGTGAAGGTGGAGCCCTCGCCCGGCGTGCTGTCCACGTGGACGGAGCCCGCGTGCGCGTCCACCAGTTGCCGGACGATGTAGAGCCCCAGTCCGAAGCCCGCGTGGCGGCCCGCGGAGGGCACCCGCTCGAAGCGGTCGAAGATGCGCCGCTGCGACTCCAGGGCGATGCCCTCGCCGAAGTCGCGCACCACCAGTCGCGCCCGCGCCAGCCCCGCGCGCTCCACCCGCACCACCACCGGATGTCCCGCGCCGAACTTCAGCGCGTTGGACACCAGGTTCGTCACCACGCGGTCCAATCGCAGCCGGTCCCACTGGCCCACCAGCCCCAGCTCCGCGTCGAAGACAAACTTGCTGCCCACCTCCGCGGCGTGCGCGGCGAAGCGCTCCACCACCTCGTGCGCCAGGTCCGCCAGGTCCACCGGCGCCACGTCCAGCACCAGTCGCCCCGAGGACAGTCGCGACAAGTCCAGCAGGTTGAGCAGCAATTGCCCCAGCCGCTGCGTCTGCTTCAGCGCCGTGCCCAGGCCGTCACGCACCTTCTCCCGCTCCACCGCCTGGTCCGTGCGCAGCAGCCTGCGCAAGAGCAACTGGAGCGTGTTGAGCGGATTGCCCAGGTCATGCGCCGCCACGCCGATGAGCTCCACCGCCTCACGCGCCTCGCGCAAGAGCCGCGCGTTGTCCAGCGCCAGCGCCGCGCGCCCGGCCAGCTCCTCCATGAAGACCTGGTCCGACAGCGTCAGCCGCCGCTCCGGCAGGGACATCAGCAGCACCAGCACCCCCTGCGTCCGCTCTCCGGCGCGCAGCGGTACCGCCAGGTACGAGCGCACGCCCACCTGCTCCATCAGTCTCAAGTGCTCCGCGTCCTGCGCTCCCTGCGTCAGCATCTCCGGCGACACGTCCGGCACCCACTGGGAGCGCCCCGTGCGCACCACCTGCCAGAGGCCCTGGGGGACATCCGGCGGAGGTTGATAGCGCCGCACCGCCTCCCACAGCGAGGGCTCCTTCTGCGCCACCACATGCTTCACCGCCCGGGGCCGCAGCTGTCCGGACGGGGTCAGCATGTACAGCAGACAGACATCCGCCACCTCCGGCACCATCATCCGCGCCAGCTCCGCCACCATCAGGTCCGGGTCCAGGTACTGCTGGAAGACGCGGCCGGCCTCCGCGAACAACCGCTGCGTGCGCTCGGCGCGCTGCCGCTCGGTGATGTCGCGCGTCACCGCCGCGTAGCCCCGCACCTCGCCGTCGTCGTCGAGCAGCGTGTTGATGAGGGCCTCCGCGAAAAAGTGCGTGCCGTCCTTGCGCGTGCGCCACCCCTCCGTGCGCAGCCGCCCGTCCCGCCGCGCGCGCGCCAAATCTTTCTCCGGAAGCCCCAGCGCCACCTCGTCCGGAGGGTAGAAGCGGTCCACCGACTCGCCCACGACCTCCGCCGCCTGATAGCCGGTGATGCGCGTGGCGCCCGGGTTCCAGCTCGCCACCCGGCCCCGCTCGTCCAGCAGCAGCAGCGCGTAGTCCTGCACCCCCTCGACGAGCAGTTGGAAGCGCTTCGTGCTGGCCTCGGCCTCCTCCCGCAAGGGACGCAGCCGCCGCAACAACACCCACGCCAGCACCCCGGCCAGGGCCAGGCCCAGGCTCGCCGCCACCAGGGTGAGCACCAGCACCCGCTCGTCCACCTCCACCGCCGCCTGGATGCCCAGCGCGAGCCGCTCCTCCACGCTCGCGGAGAGCTGCTGGAGCGATTCATAGGCGCGCAGGCGCGTGTCCCCCACCCGCTCCTCGAAGAGGGTCTCCAACCGAGAGCGGGGCACCTGGCTGGCATGCGCCACCACCAGCTCCCGCACGGCCTGCTCATGCTCCTGCTCCGCGCGCATCACGGACTCCAGGAGCGACGCCGAGGGCTCCGTGCCCAGCCGGGGCTTCAGCCGCTCATAGGTGGCGATGAAGCGCTCGCGCGACGCCACCATCTCCTCGGCGAAGAGCGCGTCACCCGACAGCGCATAGCCCCGCTCGCTGGACACCTTGTCGCTGAAGGCCCGGCGCAGGCGCTCCACCTCCAGCAGGTCCATGGACAACTCGAGCAGGCTCGCCTTGTGACTGGAGCGCACCGACAGCAGCGTCACCGCCGACGTCACCGCCAGCGCCAGCGCCACGAGCAGGGACGCGATGAAGCCAGCGCCGACGCGCTGTGAGAACGTCCACGGCCGCCCCACGCCGCCCCCCTCCGGACATCAGCCTCCAGCCCGAACCTCACCCAGCCCACAAGGTGGCGCTGCCGGCCATGAGCCCACACCCCCGCCCATGGGACGGCTTGGCGTCGGGTGGCGGGCAGTCGGGCCCGCCGCGAGTCAGGGGAGTGCCTGGAGCGGAGGGACTACCGCGAGCCCGCGGTGGACGACGGGGCCGCCGCTTCCGGGGCGCCGGTGGGCGCGGGCGCCACGTCGCCGGACGGGGCCTTGAAGCTGCCCGTCTCCGGCTCCACGGACCACGCGGAGAACTTCTGCTGCTTCACGTCCCGCAGCTTCCCGTCCTCGTAACAGACCGAATAGACGAGGAAGAACTCCTTCTCCACCGACGGCGCGCCGTGGCGGTAGCAGTCCGCGCCCGTCGCGTCGCGCTCGCGCGTCATGGGGCGGCCCAAAAGCGCCATCACCTGGTCCGTCGTCATGCCACCGTGCATGGACTTGAAGCCATGGGGCGTGACGACCTGGAACGTGGGGCGCTGCTCGCGCACCATCGTCCAGAACACCACCGCGAGCACCACCGGCACCAGGGCGGCCAGGAGCGCCAGCGCCCAGCGGCCTCGGGACGCCTTGCGGTCCTCCTTGTCATAGGCCGTGAAGAGGTTGCCAGCGTCCGTCGGCGCGGAGACCAGGGAGGCATTCAAGGGGTTCTCTGTCGGGCTCACGTCGACTGACATGCCGTTCCAACAGCGCGGATGCAAGAAACTCCACGCGGGGCTTCCGGTAACGCCCGCCCGGCAACTTCCCGGGCGTGTACCGTGCGCTGGAGGGCTTCCTTTCGTGACATCGAAGTTCACAATCGGTGGGAGGCCGGCCTGCTACATCCCCGCCGAGGTAGGAACCAGGAGTCGTGAAAGATGGCGAAGCGAGGCGCCGCCGGACGCAGCGTCCCCCCCCAGAAGTCCTTGGAGCGGGATGCCCTGCCAGCGGGGGCGGAGATGGATGAGGGGCTCTTCTTCAATCGCGAGCTGTCCTGGCTGGCCTTCAACGACAGGGTGCTCCAGCTGGCGGAGTCCGCGGACGAGCCGCTGCTGGAGCGGCTCAAGTTCGTGGCCATCTACGCGCGCAACCTGGACGAATTCTTCATGATTCGCGTCGCGCGCCTGCACGAACAGGTGCGCGCCAACGTGGCTCGGCTGGTGCCGGACGGCGCGGCCCCGGGCAACACGCTCGACAAGCTGCACGAGGGCATCTTCGAGCAGAGCAAGCGCCACAGCGCCATCTTCGAGAAGCTCCTGCGGCCCGCGCTCGCGGAGAAGGGCCTGCGCATCCTCAACGCGAAGGAGCTGGACGCCGACCAGCGCGCCCAGGTGGATCAGCGCTTCCGCGAGCAAATCTTCCCCGTGCTCACCCCGCTGGCCATCGGCCTGGGCCGGCACTTCCCCTACATCTCCAACCTGTCGCTCAGCCTGGCGGTGCTGCTGAGAGACCCGGAGGCCGGCGAGGAGAGCGTGGCCCGGGTGAAGGTGCCCAAGGAGCTGCTCCCCCGCTTCCTGCCCCTGAAGAACAACGTCTTCGTGCCGCTGGAGGAGGTCATCGCCCAGCACCTGGGAGACCTGTTCCCCGGCATGGAGGTGCTCAGCTGGAGCCTGTTCCGAGTCACCCGCGACGCGGACTTCACCGTGTCCGAGGACGCGGAGGACCTGCTCAAGGCGGTGGAGACGGAGCTGCGGCAGCGGCGGTTCGGCGACGTCATCCGCCTGGAGGTGCAGGCGGGCATGAGCCCCAAGCTGCTGGAGCCGCTGGTGGAGGCGCTGGGGCTGGAGTCGCGGCAGGTGTACGAGGAGCAGGGCCTCTTGGGCCTGGGGGACGTGCAGGCCATCGCCTTCGCGCCCGGCTTCCCGGAGCTGAAGGACCCGCCGTGGGTGTCCGTCACCCAGCCCCGGCTGCGTCCGGACACGGACTCGCCCGAGGGCGTCACGGTGATGGCGGCGATGCGGCGCGGGGACTTGCTCGTCCACCACCCCTACGACTCGTTCGCCTCGTCGGTGGAGCGCTTCGTCACGGAGGCGGTGGCGGACCCGGATGTCCTGGCCATCAAGCAAACCGTCTACCGCACGTCCGACAGCTCGCCGCTGGTGCCCGCGCTGATTACCGCCACGGAGAACGGCAAGCAGGCGGTGTGCATGGTGGAGCTGAAGGCCCGCTTCGACGAGCGCACCAACATCAAGTGGGCCAACGCGCTGGAAGAGGCGGGCGTGCACGTCGTGTACGGCATCCCCTCGCTGAAGACACACGCGAAGGCCATCCTCATCGTCCGGCGCGAGGGCGAGCGGGTGCGGCACTACGTGCACATCGGCACCGGCAACTACAATCCGAAGACGGCGCGCCTCTACACGGACATGGGCCTGTTCACCACGGACCCGGACATCGGCGCGGACGTGGCGGACCTGTTCAACTACCTCACCGGCTTCGGACGCCCCAAGAGCTTCCGCAAGCTGCTGGTGGCGCCCCTCACCATGCGCGAGGGCCTGCTGGAGCACATCAAACGCACCGTCGTCGCCCACACGCTGGAGCGCCCCTCGCGCATCCAGATGAAGATGAACGCGCTGGTGGACCCGGGCATCATCCGCGCCCTCTACGACGCGTCGCGCGCCGGAGTGAAGGTCGAACTCAACGTGCGAGGCATCTGCTGCCTGCGCCCCGGCGTCCCCGGCATTTCGGAGAACATCCGCGTCGTGTCCACGCTGGGCCGCTTCCTGGAGCACGCGCGCGTCTACATCTTCGAGCGCGGCACGGAGCTGCGCTGCTACATCGGCTCCGCGGACCTGATGCCTCGCAACCTGGACCACCGTGTGGAAATCCTCGCGCCGGTGGAGGACACCACGCTGGCCGCGCAGGTGCGTGACTCGCTGGAGCGCAGCCTCGCGGACAACACCCACGCGTGGGAGCTGCAGGCCGACGGCGCCTGGCGCCGGCTGACGCCTCCCGCGGGCGCGGAGAAGCGCTGGGCCCAGGGAGAAGTCATGGAGCGCGCCACCCGCCTGGCCCAGTTCCAGGGCGGCCGTCCCCTGCCTTGAACCACGGGGCCCCGACGTCCGGAGCCCCACCGACAGCCCGCTTCAGCGCGCCGACGAGGGCCGCCGCGTCGTCCACCACGAGCACTTCGCCTTGCGGCGCGGAGTGCGCAGGGGCGGACGCTGACGCGCCCTCGGCGCACACACCTGCTTGGGCGTCCTCGAACACCGCCAGACCCCACGCGCCTGGGACCAGCGCGGTGAGTGACCAGCAAAACGGATGCACCAGGTGGCCACGCGAGAACTCGCTTCCCTCAGGGATGTGGAAACAACGGACAGACCGGATAATCAGGTGCGCCTGTGCCACAACTGAAGGTTGGAATTCAAGCATTACTCACAAAATGATGCCGACGCTGTAATTCCGTAAGTCAGCCTCCGAGGTCCCTGGAGACCTCCTCACGACGATGGGCCTCCACCTCGAGGACCTCCTTCCACTGAATCCACCCGGAGCGGGCCGCGTGGCGGGCAGCCGTCGTGGTGTCGTCCACGACGAGCAGCTGGCTGCCGGCGTCGCGGATGTCGGCGGCGATGCGCTCCAGCTCGCGTGCGCGGTCGGGGTGGCCGGGCACGTTGCGGATGTAGACGCAGAGGACGCGGCCGGGGAACTCGCGGACGATGGTGCGGTAGTGCTCCGCGTCCTCCTGGCCGCTGTCGCCGATGAGGATGAAGGGCAGGTGCTCCAAGTCGCCAAGCAGCCCGCGCATCTTGTCCAGCTTGTGGCCGTGGCCGCCGCCGGGCGCGAAGCCCTGGCTGGACAGGCCCCAGTCGCGCAGCAGCAGCGGGCCGGTGGGGATGTGGTGCAGCGCGAGGAACTCGTCCAGGTGCTCGTACAGATTCCACGGGCTGCTGGAGACGTAGAAGATGGGGTTGTCGCCCGTCCCCTCGGCGCCCGCCTGGAGCGCGGCGTAGAAGGCGTCCACGCCCGGGAAGGGCAGGCGCACGCGGTGCTCGGTGAGGAACAGGGCCCAGGCGCGCTTGAGCGGGTCCGTCACGCCAGTGACGATGACGGTGTCGTCGATGTCGCTGATGACGCCGTAGCTCGCGCTCGCGCCGGCCACTCGCACGGGGGCCGCCACGCGAGGCACTCCTTCCGGCTCCGGCGACAACAGCTCCAGCTCCACCATGTGCCAGCCGGAGCGCACGCCCTCCGGAGGGGTCACCCACAGCTCCAGGAAGCCCTCCTCGTCGGTGGTGCCCTCCCAGCGCTTGTCGCCCCAGCGCACCGCCACGTGGGCGCCCGCGATTTCGCGCGTCATGTAGCGCTTGTAGGAGGCCACCGCGCTGCTCCACAGCGTGTGGCGCTGCTTCTGCGGGCGGATGTGGCGGTCCTCCAGGACGCGGGCCTTGATGACGGCGCGCTCGGAGGTGCCATGGCCCCGGTAGGGGAGGATGCGCAGCGGCGGGGCGATGCCCAGCGAGCGGCGCAAGCTCCGGCTCATCGCGTCATAGTGGGCGTCGACGCGGACGGCGAGTCGGTAGAAGGCGAGTCTTGGGTCGGCCATGGCGCGGAGCGTAAGGAGTGGGGGAGCCCGACTGTAGAAGACTCCGGGGCGGCTCGCGGGGCAAAGCCGCGAGGAAGTCGCCGTGGCCGGTGGAGCCGTCGGCCCGCGTATCCCTGGTGCCGTGCCTCTTTCGACAAGGAGTCCTGCCTTGCTGCGTCGTCACTTCCGGTGGTTGCTGGCCGCTGTCTCGCTGCTCGTCGCCTCGGTGGCCGTGTCTCAAACGGCGCCGAGCATCACCTTCCAGTCCCCGTCCCAGGGCTGGAATGTCTTCGCCTCCTCCAACCCGCTGCCCTTCGGCGGCGCCGTGAGCATCGTCTACGACGCCTCGCGATTGACGCAGTGCCGGGGCAACATCAACGCCAACACGCCGGGGTGGACGATTACCGGCCACTACCAGTTCAACAACGGCCCGGTGCAGAGCTTCTGGGTGGCGGGCTTCTCGTCCACGCCCAACCCGCCCGCGCCGTCGATTCCGCTCAACACGCGCGGCGACCTGGCCATCTGGTTCGAGAACACCAGCCGCTGGGGCTGCCAGGCGTGGGACTCCAACTTCGGCAACAACTACCACTTCAACGTGCAGTGACGTGACTCGAGCGCGCGAGGCTTCACGGGCCTCGCGCGCTCCAAAGTCATGAGGGCCGGGTGACGAGCTCCGCGCGGCCGATGGGGCTCTCTCCCTTGGCGAGCAGCGCGCGGGCGGCGAGCACGGACACGCAATCCTCCGTGCTGTGGATGTCGCCGTAGAAGGTGAGCAGCGTGGCCGGGTCCACCACGCGCACGCCGCGCGCCTCCACCGACGGGACGCTCCGGACGAAGACGTCGAGGATGACCTTGCCGCCCGCGTCATGCCGCGCGTAGCGGTAGAAGTGCGTGCTCGTCGCGTCGAAGCGCGTCCAGATGCGGTGGTAGCCCCGGGCGGTGAGCACCGGGACGACCTCCGGGAAGCGCGAGGGCTCCACGAAGAGGTCCACGTCCTTGTGGTCGTGGTAGAGCTTCAGCTCCTCATGCGGGGGCGCCATGAAGTGCCACGCCCAACCGCCGGACACCGTCACCCACGGCGCCAGCGCGAGCACTTCCTCCTCGCTGACGCGCAGTCGCTCGGGGTTCCAGGGCTCGTTCGCCCGCTTCGGATTGCGTGGGTCTCCCATGGCCGTGTCCTTTCGTGCGCCGGCCGGACGCGGGCGGACAAGGGCGGCTGACACGGGTGGAGACGCGCCGGGCGCCGGGCCTCACATGCCGGCGATGCCGCCGATGCCGGGCTTGAAGCGCCAGATGAAGTAGGGGCCGTTCGCCGCGATGTGCGCCTTGGACTGGAGCATGTGGTGGGGAATGGCGCTGTCGGCCACGTAGAGCCAGCCGTCCGGCCCGTGGTTGAGCGCGTCCGCCCAGCGGATGCGCGGGGACTTCACCAGCGTCTCCAGCCGTCCCTCCGGACTCATCCGCAGCACGGCCCCGTGCTCCACGTCGGTCATCAGCACGTTGCCTTGCGCGTCCGCGCTGAGCCCGTCGTTGAGCGGCTTGCGGCCCACGGCCTGGAGCCGCTGGGCGAGCGCCTCGTCATCCAGGCTGGCGTCGCGCAGGTCCTGGGTGCGCACCCGGTACATGGTGTCGTGGTTCATCGCGGCGAACCACAGCCACTCGTCGCTCGGGTCCAGGGCGATGCCGTCCACGCCGCACTTCAGCGCGGCGAGCCCGCCGAAGAACACCATCTCCTTGATGGGATTGCGGATGACGAAGTCGCGCGGGAAGACGGACTCGTGTTTCTCCAACACGCGGCGCGCCTGCTTCGCGGCCACGTCGTAGACGATGAGCGCGGGCGAGCGGCGCCAGAAGCCCACGTCCGCGATGAACACCGTGCCGCCCTGGGCATCGACCCGCAGGTCCTGGAGGAAGGAGCCTGGCGGCGCGACTTGCGGCGGGAAGTCGAACTCGTGCGCGAGGTGCCCGTTGGCCAGGTCGAAGGCGAGCAGTCGCGGCACGCCGAGGCCGTGATTGCCATGGTCGATGGTCCACAGCCAGTCACGCCGGTCGATGGTGATGCCGAGCACCGTGTCGAAGAGCCTCTTCTGGAGCGCCTCCGCGGGGAACGGCACGGCCTTGCCGTCCACCCACTCCCACAGCTTCGCGCCCTCCGGCCGACTCTCCGGGTGGAGCGTGTAGAACAGGCGCCCCGTCGAGGACACCGCCACGTTGCCGATGGGCTCCGCGCTGCGCACCACCTCTTCGAGCGCGCTGTCCGGCAACAGGGGCATGCCCGTCACGTCCGGGTACGGTTCGCCTCCCCCGTAGCGAAGGCGCACGCCGAGGGTCGCGAGCACCAGCAACCCCACGACGGCGACAACGCCCTTGAGGACGCGGAGGACACGAGCGCCGGGTGCGGGGGAGGACACGGGGACGGACGGAAGCGGAGCGGCCATGAAGGGAACCGGAGAGGTGAGCCCACCTGACGCGGTGGAGCCTCACTCTCCCTCAATACGGAGGCCGACGACGAGTGGTTCTGCGTCCCGTCAGTCCTTGCGCCCCAGCGTCCGGTCCAGGTTGTACGCGGCGCTGATGAGCGACAGGTGGGTGAGCGCCTGCGGGAAGTTGCCAAGCGACTCGCCCGACATGCCCGTCTGCTCCGCGTACAGCCCCACGTGGTTGGCGTAGCCCAACATCCGCTCGAAGGTGAGCCGCGCCTCCTCCAGCAAATCCGGCCGCACCGGGTTCGCTCGCGTCATCGCCTCCACCAACCAGAAGCTGCACAGGTTGAAGGTGCCCTCGCTGCCGGCGATGCCGTCCAGCGTGGCCTCCACGTCGTAGCGGAACACCAGCCCGTCCGACGTCAGCCCGCCCTTCGATGGCGGCTGGCGCATGTGGTCCAGCGTGGAGATCATCCGCGGGTCCACCGGCGACAGGAAGAACACCAGCGGCATCAGCAGATTCGCCGCATCCAGCGTGTCCTTCCCATACGCCTGGATGAAGGAGCCGCGCTCCTCGCTCCAGCCCCGCGCCATGATGTCCTCGAAGATGGCGTCGCGCGTCGCGAGCCACCGGGGTCGGTCCGCCGGGAAGCTGCGCTTGTCCGCCAGCCGGATGGCCCGGTCCACCGCCACCCAGCACATCAGCTTCGAATACACGAAGTGCCGCCGCCCTCCGCGCACCTCCCAGATGCCCTCGTCCGGCTGGTTCCAGTGCTCGCACACCCAATCCACCAGCCTCCGCAGGTGCCGCCAGAAGTCGTAGGAGATGGGCGCCGCGTACTTGTTGAACAGGTACACCGAGTCCATCAGCTCGCCATAGATGTCGAGCTGGAGCTGGTCCGCGGCCCCGTTGCCGATGCGCACCGGCTTCGCGCCGCCATAGCCCGCCAGGTGCGGCAGCTCCACCTCGTCCGGCACCCGGCTGCCATCCAACGAGAACATCAGCGGCAGCGGCCCGTCCCCCTGCTCCGCGCACCGCGCCTCCACCCACCGCATGAAGGCCGCCGCCTCCTTCTTGAAGCCGATGCGCAGGAACGCATAGACGGTGAAGGCCGCGTCCCGCAGCCAGCAGTAACGGTAGTCCCAGTTGCGGGTGCCACCGGGTGACTCGGGCAGACTGCACGTGGGCGCCGCGACAATCGCGCCCGTCGGGGCGAACGTCATCAGCTTCAGCGCCAGCGCCGAGCGCTGCACCGTCTCCCTCCAGCGCCCCGTGTACTGACAGCCCGACAGCCAGTGGCGCCAGTACTCCACCGTGGCGCGAAAGACCTTCTCCGCCGAGTCGTGGCTGTGCACCAGCTCCTCGCACGACACCCGCATCCCCTCGCGCAGCGTGAAGACGGCGGACTCGTTCTCCCGCAGCACGAAGCTCGCCGTGACACCCCGCTCCGCGCGCCGCATGGGCACGGAGGACGCCAGGGTGAGCTGGAGCTTCTCCGACTCGAAGGCGGCCCCGCCGGCGATGAGGTGCGTCGTGTGCGTGTCCCGCGCGTAGTTGAAGGCCGGGAAGCACTCCATCTCGAACGCCATCTCTCCGCGCACCACGCGCACGCGCCGGAGCACCTCGCGCACGTCCTTCTCGTCATCCCGCCCCATGGGCATGAAGTCGATGAGCTCCCCCACGCCGTCCGGCGTGTAGAAGCGCGTCACCAGCACGTTGGTGTCCGGCCAGTAGAACTGCTTGCACATCACTCCGTCCGGCTGGGGATGGAGGCGCCAGTGGCCACCCTTCTCCGGGTCCAGCAGCGCGGCGAAGACACTGGGACTGTCGAAGTGCGGGTAGCACATCCAGTCGATGGTGCCCTCGTTGCCTATCAGCGCCACCGTGCGCAGGTCGCCAATGACGCCGTGGTCCTCGATGGGCACCGAGCCCCCCGCCACCGAATGTCTGCCTCCCTGCATACGCACCTCGCCCTCAGCTGAAGGTGATGACCTGCTTGATTCCCTTGCCCGCCTTGCCCGTCACCACGTCGAGGAAGGCCTCCGGCGGATGGCGCGAGGTGATGAGCCGCTCCAGCCCCCCCGGCCAGCGCGCACGGAAGCGAGCCAGGTCCTCCAGCGCCGCGTCGAAGTCCGTGGCCGCCGCGTTCACCGTGCCCAGCAGCACCTGGTTGCGCAGCACCACCTGCTTGAGGAACTCCGCGCCCTCGAGCGTCAGCGGCTGTTTGTCCGACGGCACCCCCGTGAAGATGAGGACGCCGTTGTTCGCCAGCGCCTCGAGCGCGTCGAACGCCGGCTTCACCACGCCGGTGGCCTCGTAGATGACGTCCGCGGGACCCACGCGGCGGACCAGCTCAGCCGGGGACACGTCCTGGGTGGAGAGGTAGGGCGCGCCCACCGCCTCCGCCGCGTCCGCCTTCGGGTTCGGCTTGCGGCTGTGCGAGTACACCGTGGTGGCGAAGCCCCGCCGCAGCAGCGTCAGCACCGCGAGCTGTCCCACCGGACCCGCGCCCAGCACCACCGCGCGCCCCGGTGCGGGCCGCCACGGCAGGCGCTCCTGGATGTGCTCCCACTGGCGCAGGCCCTTCTCGGCGATGGTCAGCGGCTCGGTGAGCACGGCGACCTCGCGCAGCTCCGTGGGCACTCGGTGCACATACGCCACGTCCTCCACGAAGTGCTCCGAGCAGAAGCCATGGGCCTCCTTGATGCCGCGCTCGGTGAAGTCCCCGGTGATGCAGAAATCGGGATGACCGCCGCGACACGCGGGACAGGTGGCGTGAGGACACGGCCTGCGCACGCGCGGGACGACGAGGTCCCCGACTTGAAGCCCCTTCACGGCCGAGCCCACCTCCACCACCTCGCCCAGACACTCGTGGCCGAGGATGAGGAAGTCCGAGCCCGGAGGCGGCGAGCCGTAGGTGAACGAGACGATGTCCTTGTCCGTGCCGCACACGCCCACCTCGCGGGTGCGCACCTTCACCTGAGTGGGAGACTGGAGCTGGGGCTCTGGCGCGTCGATGACGCGCACCTCTTTCTTCCCGGGAAAGACGGCGACGGCCTTCATGCGCGGCTCCTGCCCATTCGAGTGCCGAATCCTGGTTGAGGTGTTCACCGCGCGGCTGGGACACCAGGGTCAAGGGTTGGGGGGTACACAGCGCCCGGTCGCCCGCTGACCGGGGGCGGCTGTCGACGAGTGCACGAAACCGCTGCCAGCCGGAGGCTCCCGGTCTATGAGTGGTGACCGTGAGCGAGCCCCTTCCCGCTGCCCCCACCGACGACACGCCCCTCGCCAGCCGCTCCACGGCCATTGGCACCGCGGCCTTCCTCCTCCTCGCCCTGCCCTTCCTGGTGTTCGGCCTGTGGCTCCTGGACGGAAAGTCGCGGATGGACCTCCGCTGTGAGCCGGGTGGGCCCTGCACCCTCACTCGCTCCGGGTGGCTCACGCGCGAGCCTTTGGCCACGCTGCCGCTGGACGCGATTCAGGCCGTCAAGGTGGAGCGCAGCCGCAGCGCCCGCCGCGCGTCCGTGCCCATCTTCCGACCCCAACTGGAGACGACGCAGGGCAAGCTGCCCCTCTTCGCGCAGTGGGCCACCGAGGAGGCCGAGGCCACCGCCGTGAAGGAGCAGGTGGAGCGCTACCTCGCCGCGCCGGGCGCGGGACCGCTGGAGGTGACCCGGGATGACCGGCGCGCGTCCCTGCGCGTGGGCGGCGCCTTCACCGGCGTGGGCGTGGCGCTGTTCATCTTCAGCCTGTGGCTGGCGTGGCGCACGCGGACCCACCGCCGCGTCGAGCGGGCCGCTCAGGCTTCAGCGGCCTGACACGGTCACTCCGCACCCGGTCAACCCCAGACATCCAGCGCGTGTCCCGTGGGCTCGCCGCCCCAGGGGGGTGGATTCCTGTCCACGGCCTCCGTGCTAGCTTTGCCAGACATGGAAGCTTCGACGAACCCGAGAAGCTGGGGGGCCTGGGTGGTGGTGCTGTGGGCCTGGCTCGCGCCGGGACTGGCCACCGCGAATCCCCCCGACGCAGAGAACTCTTCAGGGCTCTTCCGCCACCGCATCGAGCGCGCGGGGACGCTGTACGAGTCGCTGGAGTACGAGAAGGCGCTCAACTGGCTGACGCAGGCGAAGCAGGTCGCGTCCACCACCGACGAGCAGGTGGAGGTGGCGCTCTATCGGGGGCTGGTGCTCGCGGACCTGGGCCGCAGGAAGCAGGCGCTGGAGGAGTTCCGCACCGGCCTCACACTGCGGCCCCTGGCGAAGCTGCCTGTCGCGGCGGCGCCCAAGGTGGAGCGGGACTTCGAGTCGGTGCGCAAGCAGGTGCAGCTCAAGCAGGGCACCGAGTCCGCGAAGGCCGCGCCCGTGGAGGCCCCTCCTCCCGTCGTCGAGGAGCCGAAGGCCGTCGCGCCCGCGCCCGTGGAGAAGCAGGCGGACGCCACGCCCGAGCCGAAGCCGCTGCCCATCCACGAGTCGAAGCCAGGCTTGCGTTCGCGCCTGGGCGCCGCGGGCTCCTCGCTGGGAAAGAATGTCGGCTCGGCGCTGGGCTCCGCGCTGGATACGGTGATGGGCCCGAAAGACAAGCCCGCGACTCCGCCACCATCCGAGCAGCCCGCCGCCGCCGCGAAAGATGAGCCGTAAGCGCTCCGTCCCGCCGCCCGCCACGCGGGATGAATCTCGGCTCAGTCCTCCTGCAACAGATTGAGCTTGAAGACATTGGCCACGCCCGCCTTCACCTCGAAGCTGCGCGTCACCTTCTTCCCCAATCGCGGGTTGGAGGCCGTCACGGTATGGATGCCCGCCGGGACGTCGATGACGGCGAGCGGTGTTTCGCCCAGCAGCCTTTTGTCGAGATACACGACGGCATAGGGGCGGATGCGAAACTCCACCGAGCCCAGCGCGCGCTTCACCGCTGGTGACGCGGGCTCCTTGCTCTCCACATGATTGTCACTCGCGGGAGGCACCACGGGCGCGAGCAGGTCGAAGTCGTCTGTGTCGGGGGGCCCTTCGTCCTGCTCCCGCTTCACCGCGAGCTGGGCCTCCAACTCGGCCTCGTCCGGCTTCTCCTCCACGCCCTTCGTGTCCTTCGTGTCCGCGGGGACCGTGGGCGCGGCGGCCACGAGCGCGGTAGCCCCTGGTGCCTGCGTCGCCGCTCCCGGCTGAGCCTGGGGCACAGGGGACGGAGTTCCTCCGAGCAGCGCGTAACCACCCCCCGCGACGAGCAGCGCCGCACCCACGAGCGCCACCGGCACGAGCCTCTTCTTCCGCGCGGCGCCCGCCTCCGAGCGAGGACGCTGCTCCGTGTCCTGTTCGAACACCGAGGGAGCGGGCGGGTCCTGTGTCTCGGGGTGCTGCCTTCGTGAGGGGCCGGAGGGCACCGTGCGCTCGGGCGTCTCCACCCGAGCGTCCCGCAGCTCGGGCCGAGACGACATCGGCGCGGGCGTCGGAACGAGGCGCTCCTCCACCACCTGCCCGACGGCCTGGGCAATCTGATACGCGCCCACCGGCTCGCCCAGGGACAACACGAAGCGCTCCAGGTCCGCATGAAGCGCGCGACAGTCCGCGTAGCGGTCCTCGCGGTCCTTGTGCAGCGCCCGGGTGATGATGGCTTGAAGGGCGCTGGGAACATCCTTGCGATGACGGCTCACGGGCACCGGTTCGCTCGAGACGATGGCCTGCATCATCGCCAGCTCCGAGGGCCCATCGAAGGGCAGACGTCCCGTGAGCAGCTCGTACAGCACCACGCCGAGCGCATACACATCCACGCGCCGGTCCAGCGGGTCCGCCCGCACCTGCTCGGGCGGCATGTACGCGACCTTGCCCTTCACGATGCCGGTCTGCGTGCGGTGCTTTTGTCCCGCCACCTTGGCGATGCCGAAGTCCACCACCTTCACCGCGCCCTGCCGGGACACCAGGATGTTGTCCGGGCTCACGTCGCGGTGAATCAACCCGAGCGGCTGGCCCGTCGTCGGGTCCGCGAACTCATGCGCGAAGGCGAGGCCCTCCGCCGCCTGCGCCACGACCTTGGCGCAGATGCCGGGGGCCAGCGGCTGCCCTCGCGTCGCGGCCTGTCGCTGCCAGCGCCGCAGGTTGGGCCCGTCGATGAGCTCCATCGTCAGGAAGTAGCTGCCCTCGGCTTCACCGAAGTCGAAAATCTGGACGACGTTCGGGTGGTTGAGCCCCGCGACGAGCCGCGCTTCGCCGAGGAACATCTCCACGAAGGACGGGTCCTCCGCCAGATGCGGGAGGATGCGCTTGAGCACCAGCGTCTTCTCGAAGCCCCCGGGCCCGGCCGCCTTCGCCAGGAACACCTCCGCCATGCCTCCGGTCGCCAGCTTGCGGACGAGTTCGTATTTCCCCAGGTGCATTGGCGGGAGATTCCCCCAGGTCTCTCTCCAAGGGAACCCCCACACCTGCCCTCCGGTCCGGGACAGCCGGGCGGGCACCGGAAGCAAGCGCCTCCGGAGTCCCTACGTTTCAGAAGCCGAGGTCACGAAGTGCTTGTACCCACGTCCAAGCACCGGGCCTCCCTGGTTGCTGGACGAGGAAGCAGGATGGCGAGCGCTCTCGAAGCGGCTCGCCACCCCCTTCCGCCCTGCCCACATGTGCCTAGTTTGTGGCCGATGCTGCGTGCCCTCCTTGGCCGATGGCGAAGCTCGCTGCGCCTGCTCCGGCCAGCGCACGTGGAGGCCGACCACGCGAAAATCTCCGTCACCCAGCTGGGCCACCGCTACGCCAACAAGGTCGTGGCGCTCCAGGACGTGGACCTGAACGTCCGCTCGGGGGAGCTCGTCTGCCTTCTGGGTCCTTCGGGCTGCGGCAAGTCCACGCTGCTCTACGCGCTGGCCGGCCATGTGCAGCCCACCGGCGGCACGGTGTCCATTGATGGACAACGCATCCGAGGCCCCGGGCCGGACAGGCTCCTGATGTTCCAGGAGGCGGCCCTCTTCCCGTGGCTCACGGTGCGCGGAAACATCACCTTCGCCCTGGCCGCGCGAGGCGTGCCGCGCTCCCAACGCAAGGAGCGCGCGGACCAGTACATCCGACGCGTGCAGCTCCAGGGCTTCGAGGAGACGCTGCCGCACCAGCTCTCCGGCGGGATGAAGATGCGCGCCAGCCTGGCGCGGGCGCTCGCGGTGGACCCGACGGTGCTGCTCATGGACGAGCCCTTCGGCTCGCTGGACGCGCAGACGCGCATCCACATGCAGGAGATGCTTCAGTCCATCTGGATGCGCACCCACAAGACGATTGTGTTCGTCACGCACGACGTGCACGAGGCGCTGATGCTGGGCACCCGCGTCGTCCTGATGGCGCCGAGGCCGGGACGCATCGTGAGGGATTTGGAGGTCCACCTGCCCATGCCGCGCCACCCGGAGGACGCGGCGCTCACGGAGATGGTCCGCCATGTCCAGGGCCTCTTGCGCGAGGTGGAGCGAAACGCCCTGCCGGAAGCGACACCGCCGAGGGCAACCTCGTCCACGACGGCGTCGACCCACACGCTGCCCGCGTCGGGACTGCCTCGGCCCGTGAGGTGAGCCATGAAGCGCGATGCCCCCTTGAAGAACTACGGGCAGAAGCTGGGCCTGATGCTGTTGCTGCTGGGCGCCTGGGAGGGCCTGTCCCGGCTGGGCATCTGGTCTCCGTACCTCTTCCCCGGGCCAGTGACGGTGGCCAAGAGCCTGTGGAGCATGGCGGTCGACGGGCGGCTGTTGGATGCCACGCTGCGCTCCCTGGGGCGACTGGGCCGTGCCTATCTGATGTCGGTGGCCATCGGCGTTCCCCTGGGCCTGCTGATGGCGCGGCTGGCATTCTTCCGCAACGCGGTGAAGCCGGTGGTGATGGGGTTGCAGGCGCTGCCGTCCATCTGCTGGCTGCCGCTGGCGCTCCTGTGGTTCGGGCTGACGGACACGTCCATCCTCTTCGTCGTGGTGATGGGCAGTGTGCTGGGCATCGCCATCGCCACGGAGGACAGCGTGCAGGGCGTGGACCCGCAGTTGTTGCGAGTGGCCAGCACGCTGGGCGTTCGCGGCCTGCGCTTCCAGTTCGGCGTGTTGTTGCCGGCGGCGCTGCCGGGCATCGTCACGGGGCTCAAGCTGGGGTGGAGCTTCGCGTGGCGCGCGTTGCTGGCTGGCGAGCTGCTGTTCGTCTCGGGGGGCCTGGGACAACTGCTCACGGTGGGGCGTGAGTTGATGGATGTTCCTCAAGTGATGGCGGTGATGGTGGCCATCATCCTCATTGGCATCACCGTGGACCGTGTCTTCTTCCAGACGGTGGAGGGGCGGTTGCGGCGTCGGTGGGGGCTGGAAGGCACGCTGTGAGGCGTGGGACGTGAAGCGCCCGACGCTTGTGCTTCGACACCCGTTGCCAACCCGTCCCGCCGTCCCTCTTCTGGGTGCCTATGCGCGCGTTTCGTTCCCTGGCTGTCCTCGTGCTCGCTGGCCTCATGGGGCTGGGGGTCGGTTGCAAGCGTGACGCGTCTGGCGGTGCCGACGCGCCCTTGCGCATGGGGTTCTTCCCCAACATCACGCATGCGCAGGCGCTGGTGGGCAACGCCGAGGGCGCCTTCGCGGCGGAGCCTGGCGTGGGGAAGCTGGAGGTGAAGCAGTTCAACGCGGGGCCCGCGGCCATGGAGGCGCTGGTGGGCGGCTCGCTGGACGTGTCGTACGTGGGCACGGGGCCCGCCATCAACACGTACCTCAAGGCGGGCAAGGACCTGCGCATCATCGCGGGCGCGGTGAATGGCGGGGCGGTGCTGGTGACGCGCACGGCGAAGTCGGCGGCGGAGCTGAAGGGGAAGAAAATCGCGACGCCCCAGCTTGGCAACACGCAGGACATCGCGCTGCGCCACTGGCTGAAGCAACAGGGCTTGAGCACGAACCTGGATGGACAGGGTGACGTGCAGATTGTGCCGCTGACGAACTCGGACATCCTGGTGCAGTACCTGCGGGGAGGAATCGAGGGCGCGTGGGTGCCGGAGCCCTGGGGCACGCGGATGCTGCTGGAGCCGGAGGGCGGCGGGCAGATTCTCGTGGATGAGAAGACGCTGTGGCCGGAGGGGCGCTTTCCCACCACGGTGATAGTGACGACGCGCAAGGTGTTGGAGACGCAGCGTCCGCGCATCGTGGCGCTGCTGCGCGCGCACGTGAAGCTGACCGAGCGGTGGCAGCAGAACCCGAAGGGCTTCACGGCGGAGGTGAACCAGGCGTTCGGGAAGCTGACGCAGAAGCCATTGCAGCCGGCGATTCTGCAGGGTGCGTTCTCACGACTGGAGCCGAGTCTGGACCCGGTGCCCACTGCGCTGAGCACCGCCGCGAAGCATGCGCAGGAGCTGGGCTTCATCCCCACCTCGGACATCAACGGGCTGGTGGATTTGAGCGCACTGAATGAGGCGCGCGGGAGCGGGGCGAAGAACTGAGGGGCTGGCTCTGGTCCGACACGAAGGGCCGCGAGGGGCCTCAGGGAACGGGGGCGTCAGCCGGGGGATAGACGAGCACCCGAACGGAGGGGATTCGCGCGAAGGACTCCTGGATGAGGGGGAAGACCTCCGTCCACGCCAGGCCTCCGTTTCCGCAGCCCAGGGCGGGAACGGCCAGTGATTGAATCCCCTGGCGTTGGACCTCCTCGACGAGGGACTCGAGGCCCGTGCGAATCCACTCCAGGCGCGAAGGCTGGCGCCAGCTCCGCTTCGTCGGGAAGTTGATGATCCACCGCGGGCCCTTCAGCGCTCCCAGGTCGAAGACATGGACGCGGCCCGTCTCGAGGCGACCTGCCTTCGCCTCGCGTTCGTACTCCTTGAACATCGCGGGGAAGGCCCGCTTGAACTGGAGTGCGATGCCCTTGCCCATCACTCCTTCCGTGTTGACGGCGTTGATGAGCGCCTGGACGTCCGCTTGAAGGAGATTGCCTTCGGCGAGTTCAATCATGGGTGCTCCTCTTGATGGGTTTTCGCGGCGGGAGCGACACCTTCCTGTCTGGCGCACCACCTGGAGGACCCCTTGTGGAGAACGGTGGATAGCCTTCCTGCTGGTACATCAGGCGCGTGTCATCGTTGGTGAGCCGGTCGGGATTGAAGAGCACTTGAATGTACGTGTGGTGCTCGTCCACGGCGCAGACCTTCAGGTTCACCCATACAGGGGCCTTCCCATCCACCCAGAGGTAACGGGCGGCCTGCTTCTCCTCCACTCCCATCAGCACCTCTGGCCGCAGGAGCCGGCCTCCCAGGAACTTCACGCGGCCATCCTTCTCGGGCGGCCACTCCGCGGCCTTGAAGTCGAAGCGCAGAGAGGGAGGGAGCGTCTCCGTCACCAGCATCTCCCCAAGCTGACGGCACGATTCCGCGGCACGGTGCAATCGGTCCCAGAAGTCCTTGAAGTTGATGGGGCGGAACTCCTGCGCGACTGGAGTGTCCTTCTTCACGCCCGCGAATGACCCTCCTGTTCCCTGGAAGGTCACCACACCCTCCTCCAGGACAGGCTCTCCCGGTGGAGCGGTGAAGACTTCGTGCGGCGGCTTCCTGCCTCGGAACAAGACCCGGTGCCACATCCCCACGGCTTCACACAGCACGGCCTGGGCGGAACCGCGCCATTCGCGGGTGGTGCCCGGAGGAAACTTCACTCCCACCAACACTCCACTGCGTCCCTGTGACGGGGCTTCACAGAAGAAGGTCGTCGTCCGCCGTGGCTCCGGTGTGGACACGGTCATCGACCAGAAGGGTTCCACCGTGACGGCATGCTCGTCCACGACGACTCCGGGCCACTGTTTCTCCGCGCAGAGTCGAATCGCGGTCTTCAACCACACGGGCTCCGCGGGGACCTCCACAGCGTATCGATTCGCAACCAGATGACCCCGGTCCCGAAGCATGCGCAGTTGCTTCAGTCGATACCCAGAGACAATCGCGGAGCAGAGGCACCCGAGGACGAACTCCGTGAAGGCATCAGGGACAGGTTCGGCGGTGATGAGGTCGATGTCGACGCCACCATCTACGAGTGGAAGCAAGTAGATGCCGACGGCGCACTCACCGTTCTCGTCGAGAACAGCGCCTTCCACACTTGCCCACTTCTGCATCTCCAGGTCTTTGGAGACCAGGATGTACCGAGGGAAAGGGTTCGGGATCCGTCCCTCTTCGAAAAGGATTCTCCAAGCCTGGCTACACACGAGCTTGGGCCACCTTCGTCTCAGTCCGCGGACGAATCGCTGAGCCACCGACTGCGCGACTTCGCCACTGACGGCGAAGTCATTGTCCACGCCGCTCTCAGCCATGCGCACTCCCCCACCAGGACTCCACCCTGAGCAGTAGTGCCACGCGTGCGGAGTCTCTGTCCATGCCTCCAGCCGACGCCTTCAACGGAACGTTCATGAGGGTTCGACCCGGATAGGCCTCGACGTTCGGCGGGCCTCCGCTGCTGGATATCGGCGCCACCTACGCCATTGATGTCACAGGCTGGCGGATCCTCTCCGTGCAGCAGTAGCGACTCAGTGACCCAGGCTGTCCACGCCGCGCAGTGGGCGCATCAGCGCGGAGATGAGCCGCTCGCGTCGCACGACGAATTCCGCAGTGCCCGTCATCCCCGGACGCAGCCGCACGGGCACTCCCGCCGTGGAGCGGGGCTCACCGGGGACTTTCACGTCGACGCGATAGGGCGCGGCGCCCAGCGTGTCCTCCTGCCGCCGCGTCGTGTCCCCCGCGATTCGCGACAGCTCCCCCAACAGAACGCCGAAGTCCTGGAAGGGATACGCGTCCAGCTTGATGCGCACCGGCTGCCCGTCTCGCAGGAAGGCGATGCCCTCCGATGCCACCACCGTGCGCAGCACGAGCCCATCCTCCGATGGCACCACCAGCGCGAGCACACTCCCCGCCTGCACCACGTCCCCTCGGTCGAACACCGTCAACCCCTGCACCGTGCCCGCTCGCGGCGCCACCACCTCCAGCCGCGCGGCCTCCAATCGCGTCTCCTCCAGTTCCCCCGTGTAGCGCTCCAACTCCACCTTCGCCGCCGACAGCGCAGCTCCATCAGAGAGCGAAGCCACGCGGGAGTCACCCTCCAGCCCACGCTGCTCCAACTCCAATCGCCCCAGGCTCGCTTCCAGCTCGCGCACGGAGGCCTGCGCCGCCACCACCTGCGAGCGCGCCACCTCCGCTTGCACGGACGCGTTCTCCGCTTCCACCGAGGCGACGAATTCCTTCTCGCGCAGATGTTCAGCGTTCCGAGCATCCCTTGAGCGCGCCTCCGCCTCACGCTCCTTCGCGTGGATGAGCGCTCGCGCCGCCTCCAGCCGAGCCGCTGTCTCCAACGCCGTCGCCTTGCGCACGCGAACCTGCATCCCGAACGACTCCGTCCGCGACGCCACCAGCGCCTCCAGCATCACCACCCGCGAGCGCGCTTCCACCACCTGCTGCTCCAGCAACCTCACCCGCGAGCGCACCTGCGCATCGTCCAGTCGAAGTAGGACCGCTCCCTGCTCCACCTGCTGTCCCTCGCGCACCGCGATGTCCAACACCACACCGGAGCGCGGCGCCTGCACTCGCGCCGTCTCCCCCACGGGAGCCACCACGGCCTGGCCCCGGACCACCACATCCATCTCGACGAAGAACAGCGCACCGAAACCCAGCAGCGCCAGCGCCGCGCACACCGCATACAGCCCACGCAGCACGCGGCGCGTCCGAGGAAAGTCGAGGACCGGCAACAACTCCCGATAGGTGTCCTCAATCACCGCCATGAGCACCCTCCGCGCCATGGAGCCTTCCCAACAAGGCGCCGAGCCCCCGCCCCATTCTCAGTCACCGCCATGAGCACCCTCCGCGCCATGGCGCTTCCAATTCGGCGTCGCCTGCGCGAGCGCGCTGTACAGCTTGCCCTGCGCGGACATGAGCGACTCGTGCGTCCCCATCTGGGAGATATGTCCCTCGTTCATCACCACGATGCGGTCCGCGTGCTGCAACGTCTGGAGCCGGTGACTGATGATGAGCGTGGTGCGCCCCCGGACGATGTCGCGCAGCCGGTCATGAATCGCCTGCTCCGCCAGCGGGTCCAGCGCCGCCGTCGCCTCGTCGAAGATGAGGATGCGTGGGTCCGTCACCAACGCTCGAGCGATGATGACCCGCTGACGCTGTCCCCCCGACAACGTCAACCCACGCTCCCCCACCAGCGTCTGGAACCCATACGGCAGCTCCGTGACGAAGTCATACGCCCCCGCGAGCCTCGCCGCCCGCACCACCGCTTCCTCCGTCACCGGACGCCCACAGGCGATGTTGTCGAACACCGTCCCGGAGAACAGCTGCGTCTCCTGCGTCACCATCCCTATCTGCCCACGCACCGACTCCGGCGTCACGTCCCGCAGGTTGTACCCATCAATCGAGACCGTCCCCTCGCTCGGGTCATGCAACCTCAGCAGCAGCCGCACCAGCGTGCTCTTTCCACACCCCGATGGCCCCACCAGCGCCACCACCTCCCCAGGCGCGAACTCCAGGTCCAGCCGCTCCAATGTGTTGGACTCACGGCCAAGCCCATAGCGGAAGCTCACCCCCCGGAAGCGGATGTGCCCCTTCACCTGCGGCAGCTCCAGCACCGCCGACGCACGCTTGTCCCCCTCCCCCGCCACGTCCTGCACCGCACCCACTCGCTCCAGATGCGCCTGCACCCGCTGGTAGTCCCGCCACTGCGTCGCCAGTCGCACCACCGGCCCACTCATCTGCCTTGCGAACAAGGTCGCCGCGATGAGCGCTCCCACCGTCAGCTCCCCCCGCAACACCGCGCGCGAGCCCACCCACAACACCAACGCACTGCCCACCAGGTCCAACGTCTGCGACACACTCGCGCCAATCGCCCCGTGCATCGAGGCCTTGAAGCCATGCTGCAGCGACGGCGCCAGCAAGCGCTGCATCGTGCGCAGGAACGGCAACTCCAGCGCATGCGCCTTGAGCGACTCGAAGCCCTTGAACGAGTCCATCAGGTGCGTCTGGTACAGGTCATGCTGTGACAGGTACGCCACCGTGTGGTTCCGCACCCAGCGGCCCACCACGGCCGACACCAAGAGGTGCAGCGGCATCAACCCCAGCGCGAGCACCGCCAGCGTCGGCGAGTACATCATCAACACCCCCGCCGTACTCAACACCAGGGCCACATCGATGGTGATGGCGATGGCGTTGTCCACGATGAAGCCTCGAATCAGCCCCACCTCCATGAACCGGTTCAGGATGTCGCTCGTCGTGAAGCGCTGAAACAACCCCGACGCCCCGTCCAGCACCCGTCGATAGAGCGTCTCCACCACGTCGCGTTCGATTCGCGTGGACACCTCCAGCACCAGATAGCTCCGCGCGAAGGCCAGCACTCCCGACAACAGCGCCGTGCCCACCAACCCCGCCAACAACACATCGAGCAGCTGCGCATCCGCCCGCATCAACACCCGGTCGATGACCACCTGGCTTCCCAGTGGAAACGCCAGCGCCAGCACCTGCAACAACAACGACAGACCCACCAGCTCCGCGATGACCCCTCGGTACGGGCGCAGCAACACGGAGAAGCGCGCCAGCGCGGACTTCTCCTGCTGCTTCGGCGGAAGCGCCGCCACCGCCGTCGCCATCCGGTCCGACGGCTTGAGCAACAACAGCACCCCACGCCAGGAGCGCAGGAACTCCTCCTTCGGAATGAAGCGCGTGGAGAACGACGGGTCTCCCACGACGACACCCTTGCGGGTGACTCGCCACACGACGACGAAGTGGTGCCGGTCTTGAAGATGCGCGATGGCCGGCAGGTCCACCGAGCGCAACAGCTCCCAGTCCGCCTGGACGCCCGTGGTGATGAACCCGAGCTGCTCACCCGTGCGCGACAAGTCCAACAGGCTGGTGCCATACCGGCTCACACCCGCGAGCTTCATCAGCGACGGGTAGTCCAGCTCGTGCCCGTAGTACCGCGCCACCATCCGCAGGCACGCGGCACCACAGTCCATGTGCTCCTGCTGCCGATAGAACGGCACCTGTTTCCACGGCGACGCGGCCGTGGGGCGCTCCGGCAGCTCCATCGAGGACTCCTCTTCGGGAGGTGCCTCGGGTGGAGCATTCACGTCCGTGAGGACCACGTGCGGCCAGCGATTGAACTGCGCGCTGCTCCTCGCCACACGTCGACCCAGCGCGCGTCGCACGCCCGGGAAGCGCAGCAACACCTCCGCCGCGGCGCCTCTGGGAGCGGACAGCAGGGTGCTGGTCTCCAGCGCTGTCGCCGCCGCGAAGACGGGTGCGTCCAGCAGCAGCGCATCCAACGCGAAGTCCTCGCCCGGCCCCAGGGCCCGCTCGCCATAGCGCACCGAGCCCTGCCTCAACACCCACCACTCCGCCGCCGTCGCTCCCGCCGGCATCAACACCGTGCCCTCCGGCACCGTGCCCTCCCGGAAGCACGCCGCGAGCCGCAGCACACCCTCCGGCTCCACATCGTCCCCGAACAAGTCGAGCAGCGCCCGGCGCAACGCGGGACACAGCAGCGCCGTCAGCCCACCCGTCTCGTCCAGCGCCAACGCCTCCCGGAAGTCCGCGCCGGACACCTCCAGCACGCGCGTCCCTCCACCCGTCACGACGTCGAAGCCGTGCGTCGCTCCGTCTTCACGCGCATGCGCGCCATACAGCTCGCCCGCCGCCACATGCGTCACCCGGAGGAAGGCCCCGTGATTGGCACCCAGGTGCCCCATCACCAACATGCCCTCAAGAACCAGGCGCACCGTGTCGCAAGGCTGACCCCGATTCGCGACGAGTTCCTGCGACACGTACTCGCGCATGCGTCCCGTCTTCATCAAGTGTCGGCGCACCTCATCCGGCAGAATGCGCAGCACGCCGGACACGCGGCGCGCGTCCAGCGGGGAGACCTCAACGGAGTCCGCTAGCACACTCATCTCGGGTGGACTCAGTCCTCCACGGTGAAAACCGTCGGCCCTTCCTCCGGGCCGTAGAAGTCGAGCAGCTCGCGGTGGTAGGCCATCGTCAGCCGGCAGAAGGTGATGAGCCGTCGCCGGATGCGCGCCTGGTCCGCCGCGGTGAGCGGGCCCGCGTCCGCGAAGGGCTCGCGACCGAACTGGTCATGGTCGTCGCTGCAATCCCCCACGTCGTGGTCCCGGAATGGCCCGAACGCCTCCACCGGCAACACCGCGTGCTCCGTGAAGCGCTCCCAGAACTTCCCCACCGTGGCCAGCGCCGTCGGGTCTCCCTCTCCCACGCCGATGCAGGCCGAATACGACAGCGGGTCCGCCATCCCCAGCCAGCGCAGGTGGTTGATGAGCGCCTGCATCGCGATGAGCGGCGACGCGCGCTCCAGGTCCGCCTCCGTCAATCCCGCCGCGAGCAACCCGCGCTTCAACCACGCGTGATGCCAGTACTCGAACGACAGGTGCTCGCTCAGGATGGTCTTCAGCCGCTCCGTCGGCTGCGACGCCACCGCCGCGCTCTGATGCGACGAGGCCGCCGCCGCGAAGTGGTAGTTCTCCAGCAGGTAGCCCACCGCCAGACGCCGCGACACCGGCCCCGTCCAGAACCGACGCAGCATCGACGACGGCCCCCAGCGCTGCTGCGCGATGCCCGCCAGCGAGCGCAGGTGCTCGTAGTACGTCAGCGCATCCACCTCCAGCCCGCTCGTCTGCACCAGCACCGCGCGGTGATACAGGTCCTGCGCCACCGACGACACCAGCTCCAGCCCCAGCCGCGTCTCCTTCGCGATGTCCGCCAGGGTCCGCTTGCCATCCAACAACTGAATCACGCGCCACGCCTGGTCGGCGCTCTCGCTGTCGATGGTCATCACCTCCCAGGGCTCACCCTCCGCCGCGCCGAGCACCAGCTCACGCCGCGCCAGTCCCTCCGGGCGCACCCAGTTCGCCAGGGCAAGTCGAGTCGCCGGCAAGAGCGGCCCCGGCTCACGGGTAGAGGGATGCCAGGCACGTCCGATGATGGGAAGGTGGCCGTTGTTGTCACTCATGGGTTTCACCGCCTGCGGATGGGTTGCTTGTGGAAGGGTGGGCGACGAGCGAGACGAGCTCCTGCTCGGCGAAGGCACTCAGCGTGTCGCGGGTGATGGACCGGGCCAGCTCCAGCGCCCAGCCCCGCTCGCTGTGCAGCGCCTCCGCCACCTGGGCCACCGTCCTCACGCCGTCACAGGCGCGCCAGACGGCGTCGGTGCCTTCGTCCAAATCGAAGTAGTAGTTGTCGAGGATGAGGTGCACCTGCCCCTCGGCTCGACGGCGCCGCACACGCAGGTGCGTGACGGGAACGAGCGTGTCCAAATCCATGGCGCTCATTCCTCGATGACATCCGTGAGCTGGTTGCACAGCCGGATGCATGTCTCCAGATAGGTCTTCAAATCCTCCGGACGCTGACGCAGCCGCGCGCCATCCGGGAACTGGAGTTCCCAGAAGCGCTGCTCGAACTTGCGCGCCTCTTCGTCCCCACTCGCGACGAACTGCCCCAGGATGCGTGTGCGCCACTTGCGCCGGATGTTCGTGCTACCCCGGTAGTGACAGAAGGCGTCGCAGGTGGAGTTGAGCAACTCCCGCGCGCGCATCAGCGCCACGTCCGGCTGCTCCATCATCCCGTAGAGGTCCTCGAGCGCGTCGTCGACCTCGCGAATCTTCACCTCCAAGAGCCACCGCGACAGGCGACGGAAGTCGAAGCGCGAGCGCAGCCTGTCCAGCCGGCCGTCATGCATCAGCGCCACCCCCGTGCGCACACGGTGCAGGAAGACGATTTCGTCCTCCGTCATCCGCCGCTCCATCATCACGTTGTCCCGCCCGCCTTCTTTCAGGTCCAACGCGGCGAGCTTCGCGGCGAGCACCTCCACCGACGCCTCGCTCCAGTACTCGAAGTCCACGCGGCGCTTGCCGAGCATGTGCACGGAGAAGAGCGCGTCCCCGGCCTTGTGCAGGCTGGTACCCGTCGGTTCGCCTCCGCCGACGACGAACACGTCGATGTCGGAGAAGGCATTGCCCATGCCCTCCACCAGGGAGCCGGACAGGAACACGGCGGCCTCGATTGCGGGCGTCAGCGACTCCAGCGCCAGCAGGTGGCCAAGGTCCACGCCAAGCAGGTTCATCAGTTCGTCACGCGAGGGCTGAGTCATGAGGGCGGCGACACCAGAAGCGAGAAGAGGAAGGAAGGCGCGAGCCGGGTTCAGTGGCCCGCGCCTCCCCTGCATGAGCCTCAACGGCTCACGCGGTCAGCCTTCACCCGGCAATCACAGCACCGGGAAGACGCGGCCCGGCCCGATGACGATGGGACCGGGCAGCGTGACGATGGGGCCGGGCAGCGTGACGACGGGACCCGGGATGGTGGAGATGGAACCACCGACGACGCACTTCATGGTGTCGGCGGACAGCTTGATGGCAACGCTACGGGGCTTGTTCATGGTGTTGCTCCTTGAGGTGTCTGCGTTTCACTACGTGCTGCGTGCTGCACCTGGCGCGGCCAGGACTCGGGCCGCTTGAATCGGAAGAGACGTGGGAGACACACGACACGGCGGCCATGCGAGGATGGGCCCCTGGAACCCGGAGGTCCGTCGATGCGTGCCCCTGTGCCGACACCCCTGCTGCGCGTGGGTCTCAACAAGGTCGCCCTGCTGCGCTCGTCGCGCGGCGGCGCCGTGCCTGATTTGACGGAGGCCGCGCGCACGCTCATCGAAGGCGGCTGCCGCGCGCTGATGGTCCACCAGTGGTCCGACCACCGGCACGTGAAGCCCCACGACATCACCGCGCTCGCCGCCCTGGACGCCGTGCGCGAAGGCCACGCCACGCTGCATGTCGGCGGAGACCTGCGCGAGGACCTCGGCGCGCTGCTGGAGCGCACCCCCGGCGTCGGCTGCTGGGTGGTGACACCCTTCGAGGCCCAACACCTCACCACCCAGCGCGGCTGGCGCCCCGAGGACGACCAGCCCCGGCTGGCGCACTGGGCCCAGACGCTGCGAGGCCGCACGCGCATCTCCGTGTTCGTGGACCCGGAGCCAGAGGCCGTGGACCTGGTCGCGCGTGCCGGCGTCGCCGCCGTGGAACTGAACTGTCGCGACTATGTGGAGGGCTTCGGCACGCCCACGCAGGAGCGCGCGCTGGAGGCCCTGTCGCGCGCCGCGGACCGCGCACGCGAGCACGGACTGGACGTCAATGCGGCGCATGACCTGGACCGCCGCCACCTGTCTCCGCTGATTCGCGCCGTGCGCCCCACGCTCGTCTCCGTGGGGCACGCCTTCGTGGCCGCCGCCGTCATCGCGGGCCTGCGGGCGGTGCTGCCCGGCTTCCTCCACGCGGCCTCGCGGGACTGAGCGCTTCTTCGCGACGCGCGTCATCGCGACACCTCCGCACCCCGGGTGCCGTGACGCTCCAGCGCCTCCGCGAGCAGCCGCACGCCCGTGGCATGCAGCACCAGCGCGATGTCCTCGGTGCGAGGAGTCACCGGCGCCAGTTGGAACGGCGCGTTGGCCAGAAGCAGCAGCGGCGTGACGAAGTCCCACCGCACGCGCCAATCCGTGTCCCCTCGCGCCAGTGCCCGCGCGGGCAGCTCTTCACCCAGCCACACATCCAGCGCGGCGAAGCGCTCCAGGGCGGGACGCGCCCACAAGGCCCACTCCCACGACAGGCGCCCTTCCTCCTCGGACACCCGGGCCGCGCCAGCGCGCGCCAAATCGTAGAGGCCGCTCGTGCACGTGCGCAGCTTGGCCAGGTCCTCCAGGTAGTCGCTGTCGGAGTCCCCCGTGGCGGTCGAGCCCCTCGGGTCCAACAACAGGAAGCGACCCGTGGCCGGCTCCAGCAGGACGTTGTCGAACTTGAAGTCGCCGTGGAACCGTCCCACCCGGGGAGGATGCAATCGCGCGAGCAGCGCCGTGTCTCGCTCCAGCTCACGCACCAGCTCGGCCGCGCTCCGGTGAAGCCGGCCGTTGAGGTCCAGGCTCCCCGCGGCGCACAGCCGGTCGAAGCGGGCGGACAGCCCCCGGCCCGCGCTCGCGCGACGCCAGTACTTGTCCACATAGCTGGCGTGGAAGAAGCCCTCGGGCGCGGGACGGTGGTGGTCCGCATAGAGCGTGTCGAAGGCGAAGGACACGATGCTCCGCGTGCCGCTCACGGCCTCACCCACCGTCAGCGTGCCGTCCACCAGCACGCGCGACAGCTCCGGCCACGGACAGAAGTCCATGTCGTATTCGGCCCAGTCCGCGCCGGTGCGCACCTCCAGCACTCGAGGGAAACGCTCCGCCGCGCGCGGAGGCAGCTCGCGCAGCCACGCCACCTCACGCAGCAGCTTGTCGCGCCCATGCGTGGCGCGCTTGGTGACGCGACTGCCCGACACGCGCACGTCGCGCACCACCCCGCGCCAGTCGCCCTCGGCTCGCGCGCCGCTCACAGGCCCGCCTCCCGCTGGTGCCGGAGGACATCCAGTCCCTCGGAGAGAGAGAACGGCGTCTTCAGTCCCAGCGCCGTCAGTCGCGTGGACACCAGGCGGTTGTCCCGAGGCCGCACCGCGAGCGACGACTCCTTGCGCGCGCGCACCAGCGACACATCCAGGTTGAAGGCATGGGCCAGCCGCCGCGCCCACGCGTACTTGGTGGTGGCCTCGGCGCCACTGAAGTGCAGCACGCCGCGCACGCCGCCGCCCGCGAGCCGCGCCAGCAGTCCCGCCACCTCGTCCACCAGCACCGGGTAGCGCACCTGCTCGCCGTCCACGTACACGGGCAGGCCCGTGGACAAGTGCTCCAGCGTGGACGTGACGAAGGTGGACTTCTCGTCCGGGCCGGTGAGGCCGTAGAGCAACGGCACGCGCAGCACCAGCGCGTCCTCCAGCGTCAGCGCCAGCAATTCCCCCTCGCGCTTGGTGACGCCGTAGTGCTGGAGCGGCCGGGGTGCGTCCGTCTCCACGTACGTGCGGGCGGGGGCACCATCGAAGACATGGTCGGTGGACACGTAGAGCAGCCGCGTGCGCGTGCGTCGGCACGCCTCCACCACGTGGCCCGTGCCTCCCACGTTGATGCTCGTCGCGGCGGACCGGTGACGCTCGCAGTCGTCCAGGTTGCAGCGCGCCGCCGCGTGGATGCACACGTCGAAGCCGCCCTCCACGAAGGCCGCGTCCACGGCGCGTGCGTCGGTGATGTCCAGGCGCATGAGCCCCTGGCGCGGCGTCGTGCTCCAGGTCCCCTGGGCCTGGACGCCCTCCATCAACAGCGCGCGCATCACCCTGCGCCCCAGAAATCCGCTCGCCCCCGTGACGATGACCTTCATGGCCAGCCCCCCGTGTCCCCGCCGCCGCTAGAGCAGCGACAGAGACGCGCCCCCGCTCGTGCCCAGTCCCACACCCAGCAGCGCCAGCCGGTCCACTCCCGCGCGCGGCCCCGGGACGCCGCACTTCACCGCCGCCACCTTCGTCGCGAAGCGCAGCGCCTCACCAAAGCCATGCCCCGCCTGCACCGCCGCGATGTAGCCCGCGTGGAACGCGTCCCCCGCTCCCGTCGTGTCCACCACCTCGCAGCGCTCCGCCGCGACGCGGTGGTGCTCACCCTGCGCCGTCCACCCCTCGCAGCCCTCCGCGCCCAGCGTCCCCACCACCACGCGCAGTCCCCCGGCCAGCAGCGTGCGCGCGGCGGCGGACAGCTCGCGCTCCCCCGTCAGCTCGCGCAGCACCTTGCCCGGCGCGACCAGGCTCGTGAGGTACGGCAAGAGCGGCCGTGCCTCCTCCGCGACCTCCGCGTCCGCCAGCACCGGCAGTCCCTGGGCCCGCGCGCGCCTCGCCAGCGCCCGCGAGAAGGCGGGCTCGTGCCCGTCCAGATACACCAGCCCGCATTGCTCCAGCGGCGCGGCGTCCGCGGGGATGCCGTCCATGCGCAGCCGCGCGTCCTTGTGCATCACCAGCGAGCGCGTGCCGTGCGTGGTGTCCACGATGATGGCGGCCGAGTGCTGCGGACAGTCCGCCACCGTGAGGCTGCCCTCCACCACCACGCCGGACTCCACCAGCGAGCCGCGCGCCAGCCGCCCGAAGTCCCCGCCCCCGAAGACGCCGAAGTAGCGCGTGCGCACGCCCAGCGCGCCCAGCATCGCCGCGACGTTGGCGCCCTGCCCGCCTCCGAAGAAGCGCAGCCCGTCCGCCTGCACCTTGCCGTCCGTCACCAGCGCGTCGCGCGTGGAGAAGACGATGTCCACCGTGTTGTTGCCGATGACGAGCACTTCCATGGTGCCTTCCCGTGCCTGCATTGCCTGCCCTTTCCTGGCGCTGCGCCGCTCCCCCGCCCTGGCCACCTAGCGAGCCACCACCGGCCGCACCTGCGCCGGGGCCTCCGCATGCAGTCGGCGCAGCACGTCCGTCGCGATGCGCTCCGCCACCTGCTCCGGCCGCAGCTCGCTGGTGTCCACCACCGTCCAGCGCTCCTCGGCGGGCAGCAGCGACACGAGGTACTCGTCGTAGGCCTGGTGCCGCTCCGGGTTGTCGCGCAGGTACGTGTCACGCACCGACTTGGAGGGACGCAGCAGCGCCCGCTCCCGCTTCGCCTTCGGCGTGGACGTCAGGTAGTAGTTGAACGCGAACGGCAGGTGCTCATCCCAGATGAGCTGGCTGGGCAGCCCCGACACATCCGGGTGGAAGAAGCGGTTGCGCCCCACCTGGCTGAGCCAGTGTCTGTCCTGGACGAGGAAGCCCGACGGCAACCCGCGGTGACAGCGCGCCAGGTCGAGCAGGATGTTCGCCGAGTAGAACCAGTCAATCTCAAGCAGGTCCGGCGTGCGCTTCGCCTCGGCCAGGAAGTGGTCGAGGATGGGCATGTCGAACACGTAGCAATGCCCCAGCCGCGCCGGCAGCCCCGCCGCCGTCAGGCGCGCGCCCAACAGCTTGCACACCGTCGTCTTGCCCGCGTAGTCCGTGCCTTCAATCAGCAGTCCGTGAATCATGTGCGCCTCGCTCGGGCTTCAGGGTTGGAGGACGACCTTCAGCGCGCCGGCGGGAGGGCCCTGACGCCGGGCGCCCACGTCACAGCCCACCAGCGCCAGTCCCTCGCGGAACGACGCCAGCGGCAGGCGGTGCGACACCAGCCGGCGTGCGGGCACCACGCCCGAGGCGATGAGGTGCAGCGCGGTGGCGAAGCTGCCATCCAGCGAATCGATGGAGCCCTGCACGGACAGGCTGCGGTCCGCGATACCACCCACGTCCAGCGCCACCTCGTGTCGCTTGAGGCCCACCAGCAACAGCTGCCCGCCGCGAGACAGCTTCGTCAGCGCCTCACCCGCCAGTCGCCCCGTGGTGTCCACCACCACGTCCAGCGGCGTCGCATCCGAGGCGTGGCGTGCGCAGACCTCGTCCAGGGACTCCGCCACCGTCCAGCGCCGGTCCACCACTTCGCGGCACAGCTCCCGCCGCGCGGCCGAGCGCTCCACCAACGTGCCCGTCAACCCCAGGCCCGCCAGCACCCACGCGTACAACACGCCCATGGGCCCACCGCCGAGCACCACCGTGCGCAGCGACGGACGCAGGCGCAGCTGGTTGGCGCCCGTGACGGCGCAGCTCAGCGGCTCGGTGAGGCTGGCCTCCTCGAAGCCCACGTGCGCGGGCAGCGTGTAGAGGAAGCGCTCCGTCGTCTTGTGCAGCGGCGCCATGGTGCCGTCGGCGCTGACGCCCGTCTCCGTCTCACCCTTGCGCTGGCAGTGGTTCTGCCGTCCGGTGCGGCACAGCCGGCACTGGCCGCAGTGGAAGGTCGGGTCGATGACGACGCGGTCCCCCACCTGGACGTGGCGCACGGAGGGGCCCACGGCGACGACTTCGCCCGCGGACTCGTGGCCCAGCACCACACCGGGCTTCGCCGCGTACTCGCCGCCAATGATGCCCAGGTCCGTGCCGCAGATGCCGGTGGCGCGAACGCGCACCATCACCTCGTCGTGCACGGGCGCGGACGGCTCGGCACGCTCGCGCAGCTCCAGCTCCCAGGCTGTCGTGTACACCACTGCCCTCATGTGCTCCCCCTCGAGTCCCGACTCAGCCCACGTCCGCGAGCGCGCGTGACAGCCGCGCGACGATTTCTTCCAGGTCGTCCTGCGTCGCGATGAGCGGAGGCCGCACCTTCACCACGTTGCCGAAGCTGTAGCGGGAGCCGCGCAGCACCAGTTGGTGTCGCTCACCCGCCACGCGGATGAGCGCCAGCGTCTTCTCCACGTCCGGCGAGCCATCCGCGCGCACGATTTCCAGGCCCCACATGTACCCGAGGCCCCGCACGTCGCCGATGCACGGATAGCGCGTGGCGAGCTGCCCCAGCAGCTCTCCCAACACGATTCCGTTGCGCCGCACGGTGGCCAGCAGGTGGCCGGACGTCATCGCCTTCAACGTCGCGGACGCCGCGGTGAGCGCCAGCGGATTGCACCCCGAGGTGAAGGAGTGCTCGTGGCTCTCCATCACATCCAGCGCGCCCTCGAAGAGCACCGCCGCCACGGGGATGCCGATGCCGCCCAGGCCCTTGGCCAGCGTGACGATGTTCGGCTTGAAGCCGAGCGCCTCCGACGCGAACAGGTGCCCGGTGCGCCCCATCCCCGTCTGCACCTCATCCGCGATGAGGAGGATGCCCTTCTCTTCACAGAGCTTGTTGAGCGCCTGGAAGTAGCCGGGGGGAGGCACCACGTTGCCGCCGTTGCCCAGCACGGGCTCCACCAGCATGCACGCCACCGAGCCGCTGCTCGCGTACTCGACGAAGTCGCTGATGCGCTCCACGCACAGCATCCCGCAGCCGGGGTACTTCGCCTTGTAGAAGCAGCGATAACAGTACGGTGCCGGCACCTTCACCGAGTGCGGTGACACCGACTCCGGGAAGCCCTTGCGACGAAACGCGTTGCCCGAAATCGCCGTGGTGAACTGCGTCTGTCCATGGTGGGAGAGAAAGAGGCTGAGGATGTCCGTCTTCCCCGTGGCCTTCTGCGCCACCTGCACCGCGCACTCGTTGGCGGTGGAGCCGGTGATGTCTCGCATCCACCCGGCCGTCAGGTGCGCGGGCGCATGCGCGAGCAGCTCCGAGAGCACCTGCTTCGCCTGCCCCGCCATCAACGAGGAGCTGGCGTGCGCCATGCGCCGCAGTTGCTCCATCACGGCGTTCGTCACCTCCGGATGGTCGTACCCCAGAGGCACGTTGAAGGTGCCGGAAGCCGCGTCGAGGAAGGCCGTGCCATCCTCGCGGATCAACCGGATGCCCCGCCCCCGGACGAACTCCTCCCCCGAGCGAGCCCCTCCTGACGCGACTTCGGACGCACCCTCTCGTACATCCGGCCCTTCCCCAGAAAGGACCTTCAGGTTGAGATTGGACAAGCGTGTTCCCCCAACGGCGTGAAACGTCCCCCCTTGGACGTTTCAATTCCCCGCGCTGCTGGAGAGTGAACGGAGCCTCGAAAAATCCTTCGGTGAATCAACGGGGGTTGGCCACGCGAAGGCGTCCGGCCAGGATGTCACGCCATGAAGATGGAGCACGTGGAGCAGACGCTGGAGCGCATCGCTCGCGAGGCGCGGGCCACGCCGGGGGGCCTCCTGGCGTTCGACGGAGACGGCACGCTGTGGAGCGGTGACGTCGGGGACGACTTGTTCATGGCCGTGACGGGGCGCGACGCCGTGCGCGACGCGGCCCGCCCCCGGATGGAGCAGGTGGCCGCCGCGCACGGCCTGGAGCTGGAGGGCAGCAACAGCACGCTGGCCCGCAGGCTGTTCACCGCCTTTCAGGCCGGCCGCATCGCCGAGCACGACATCTGCGAGATGGCGACGTGGCTGTTCGCCGGCTGGGAGGTGGAGGAGCTGCGCGCCTTTGCTCGCGGCGTGGTGGAGTCACACGGCGTGGCCGAGCGCGTCCACCCGGAGGTGCGCCGCGTGGTGGACTGGGCCCGTGAGAATGACGTCCCCTGTTACGTGGTGAGCGCCTCGCCGCTCGCCGTCGTGGAGGCCGCCGCGCGCGTGGTGGGCATCCCCTCCGAGCACGTCATCGCCAGCACCCCCCAGTCCTCGGGCGGCACGGTGCTGCCGGACGTCATCGCCCCCATCCCCTACGGCCCCGGGAAGGTGACGTGTCTGAGAGCGCGCACCGAGCGGCCCTTGTATGCCGCCTTCGGGGACAACGTGTTCGATTTGGAGCTGCTCACCGAGTCCCGGGTGCCTGTCGCGGTGCGTCCCAAGCCCCGCCTGCTGGAGCGCGCGGACCGCCTGCCCCCGCTGGTCCAATTGCACCCAGTGACCGCCCGCTGACAGCGTCGGCTGGGGAACGCGTCCGGCGAGCTTTTGGCGGCGCCCTCGGGCGCGTCCGTGCTAACTCAGGCGCCGCACTTACTCGAAACAACCGCCACGGAGAGACACAGTCATGCCGCTCATCGCCCTGCGTCCCCTGCTCGACTACGCCGCCGCCAACAACTTCGGGGTCGCCGCGCTCAACGTCAACAACATGGAGCAGATCCAGGCCATCATGGAGGCCGCTCGCGCCACCCAGAGCCCGGCCATCATCCAGGCGTCGCGCGGGGCGCGGAAGTACACCAATGACTTGTTCCTCCGGAACCTGATGCAGGCCGCGGTGGAGCTCTACCCGGAGATTCCGGTGGTCATGCACCAGGACCACGGCAACTCGCCGGAGACCTGCATCAGCGCCATCCGCATGGGCTTCACCAGCGTGATGATGGACGGCTCGCTGGAAGAGGACGGCAAGTCGCCCTCCACCTACGAGTACAACGTCGCCGTCACGCGCGAAGTCGTCAACGTGGCCCACCGCTTCGGCGTGTCGGTGGAGGGTGAGCTGGGCGTGCTGGGCTCGCTCGAGAGCGGCATGGGCGAGAAGGAGGACGGCCACGGCGCCGAGGGCAAGCTCACGCTGGAGCAGCTCCTCACGGACCCGGACCAGGCGGTGGACTTCGTCAACCGCACGGGCATCGACGCGCTCGCCGTCGCCATGGGCACCAGCCACGGCGCCTACAAGTTCTCCCGCAAGCCCAGTGGTGATGTGCTCGCCATGAGCCGCATCGAGGAGATCCACAAGAAGATCCCCAACTGCCACCTGGTGATGCACGGCTCCAGCTCCGTGCCCAAGGAGCTGTGCGACATCATCAACGCCAACGGCGGTCGCATCAAGGAGACCTACGGCGTGCCGGTGGAGGAGATTCAGCGCGGCATCCGCGCGGGCGTGCGCAAAATCAACGTCGACACCGACAACCGGCTCGCCATCACCGGCGCCATCCGCAAGGCCTTCTTCGCCAAGCCGGAGGAGTTCGACCCGCGCTACTACCTGACGCCCGCGCGCGCGGCCATGCAGGCCATCTGCGAGGAGCGGATGAAGCAGTTCGGTCAGGCCGGCCACGCGAAGAAGGTGCCGCACGTCACGCTGGAGCAGATGGCGCGCGACTACACGGCCGGCAAGTTCGGCGAGAACGCGCGGCCCGACACCGTCGTCGGCGCCCAGAAGAAGTAGTTCAACACGTCGGGAGCTTCGGGGGAGGACCGCCTGCCGTGGCGGCTCCCCCGAACTGCTTCATGAGGCGACCGTGGCTCACTTCTTCTCGCCCGCGAGCGCCGTCGCCATGTTCTGCGTCTCGTTCTCCACCTGGTAGTCGGCAATCACACGCCGGCCCTCCTCGGGAGTCTGCTTCAGCCTGAGTGCCTCCAGGCTCAGGGGCACCACCGCGCCCTCGTCGGGTTGGACGTAGAGGACGCTGCCCTCCAGCGCCACGACGTCGCCCTCAATCTGACGGGTGCGCTTGGGGTCTGGCGTCAGGTCCACGTCGGGCCCCTGGACGATGCGGGTCATGCCCTGGGTGGGCGTGACGTCGGCGCCAATCATGCCGCCCACGTTGAGCGGGGGGACGTTGCCGGCGAGGTTGCCCGTGCGGTCCAAATCTATCTCCAACTGCTCCTGTTCCGCCGTGTTCTGCTGGGGGTCCCTCGCCAGACCCGCGGTGGGCGCCGCCAGTGCCGCCAACACCGGGGCGGCCAGGGCGATGCGCTTCCACCGACTGGACATCGTTTTTCGCGTCATGACTCGTACTCCGGCTGGGGGTCCTTGGACCCGTCTCCCCCGAAGGTAGGCCACGACGTGACGCTCACGCCTGGACCGTGCCCCGGCCACCTCCCAGCGAGGCGGGCCACCGCTCCCGCCGAGTGTTCAGCCGTCGAACGCCACCGCCCCAGGGGGCCGGGAACAGGCTAGGGTGCACCCGCAGGGCCCGGCGGGCGCCCTCCTGACGGAGGAAGCGCCGGGGCTCCATCCGCGCCGCACATCGGCGCCCTATCGCGCCGTACACCGGCGCCTATCGCAGAGGCCGCACGTGAACGGTCGCACCAACGAGCACCGCATCGCCCTTTTTCTCGACTTCGAGAACCTCGTCACCAACACCGGTATCAGCGCTTCCAACTTCGACCTCCAGCCCTCGCTCGACCGGCTGCTGGAGAAGGGGAAGGTGGTCTTCCGTCGCGCCTACTGCGACTGGTCCCGCTTCAACGAAGCGAAGATGGGCCTGCACCGGTTCGGCGTGGAGCTCATCGACGTGCCCCCCTCCACCCGCGCGGGGAAGAACGGCGCGGACATGCGCCTGGTCATCGACGCGCTGGAGCTGTGCTACGCGCGCGAGAGCATCGACACGTTCGTCATCGCCTCCGGCGACAGCGACTTCTGCCCGCTCGCCTACAAGCTGCGTGAGAACGGGCGCACCGTCATCGGGTTGGCGGTGAAGGAGTCCACCTCCCCCCTCTTCGTCAACGCGTGCGACGAGTTCATCTACCTGCGCACCACGCGCCAGCGCTCGGAGAAGGGCGACAAGGGCCGTCATGGCGCGGCGGCCGAGGAAGCGGGGCATGGCAAGCGGGGCCGCCATGGCCGCGACGCGACGGGCAAGGCTGGCAAGGCCGAGGTGGAGAAGGCCGCGCCCTCGGGTGGCAAGGGCCACTCCAAGACGGAGGTCCCGGAGATTGCCCGCGAGGTGGTGCAGAACCTGATTGCCCGCGCCACTGGCCCGGTCAATCCCTCGCTCATCAAGGAGACCATCGTCCGCAAGGAGCCGGACTTCGACGAGCGCGAGCACGGCTTCCCCACGTTCGCCAAGCTGCTCGCCGCGCTGGAGACGGAAGGCGTGCTGCGCCGCATCCAGCAGGGCCGCCAGTGGTACGTCGTCGGTCCGGACGCGGACCTCGCGGGTGGCAGCGAAGCCAAGAGCGAAGGCAAGGGCAAGAAGCAGGGCCGGGGCCGCAACACCGAAGAGTCTGAAGACGAGCTCGAGTCGTACCCGGACCCCGAAGAGGACGACGGGCTCTAGTCGTCGCTCCCGCTCCGCCTCCCCTGAGTCAAACCTCGGGGAGGCGTGAGCCCAGGGCAAAGGTCGGGCCCGCGCTGCCCCAGGACCTGCTGGAGCACATGCGGGCCCAGGACTGGCACTGTCCCGTGCTCACCCAGCGGCGGCTGATTGAGGTCTCCGAGGAGCTCTTCAAGGAGCTGAAGAAATCCAAGAAGTTACGGCGACGTTCCTGACGTCGTCTGTAACACGCGACGCTACAAGCGCCCCGCCGTTGTAACGGCGGACGCTACAGCGCTTCCGAGTCTTGCTCGGAAGACTTCATTGGCACGTCCACTGCTCTGTGCGGGGTAGCCGGTTCTCTGTCCCCCCGCCGGCTTCATCCCCAGAGCAGGAGTACACATGTCACAGGGTTATTTCCGCCGCCGCCTCACCCAGGCGTTGGTGCTGATGGGAGCGCTGAGCGCTCCCTCCGCCTTCGCCGTCGTGCAGGACTCTCACGGCGCTCGCAACCACGACGCCCGCATCGCCCACAACGTCGGCGTGAAGAAGGCCGTGAGCGCGCTGCAGAAGGACCGGGAAGCCTCGCTGCGCCGCGACGTGCCCGAGCTGCGCGTGGAGCATGACGCCTCCACGGGCCTGGTCCGCTCGCTCGTCAACCCGGTGGGCGCGCTGTCCGGCCGCAGCAGCGGTGACGCGCTCGCCATCGGCCTCTCCTTCGTCCAGTCGCAGCGGGAGCTCCTGGGCCTGGAGCTGACGGACCTGGCGAACCTGGAGGTCACCGACCGCGTCTACTCGCGGCAGAGCGGTGTCACCCACCTGTACCTGCGCCAGACGCACCAGGGCCTGCCGCTCTACAACGGCCAGCTGCAAATCAACGTGGACGGCGAAGGCCGCGTGGTCAGCGTGCACAGCGACTTCCTGCCCTCGCTGGCCCGCGCCGTGCCGAGCACCCAGCCCCGCCTGGACGCCGCCGCCGCCGTCTCCGGGGCCGCGCGTCACCTGGGTCTGAAGCCGCTGACGGCGCCTCGCGCGCTGGAGAAGGACACAGGCCCGCGCCAGCGCACCCGCGTGGAGCAGTCCGGTGTGTCCACCGAGCCCATCGAAGCGCAGCTGGCGCTCCTGCCCGTCAACCAGGGCGACGCCCGGCTGGTGTGGAACTTCCAGGTGCACACGCCCGACCGGCGCCACGTCTACGACCTCACGGTGGACGCCACCACGGGCGAGGTGTGGACGCGCTTCGACTGGATTGCCTCGGACGCCTACTCCGTCTATCCGCGCCCCGTGGAGAGCCCCATCCACACCACGCCGCTGCCGCCCATGGACGCGCGGTTCAGCCTCCTCAACCCCGCCAACACCACGGCGTCGCCGTTCGGCTGGCATGACACCGACGGCGTCGTCGGCGCCGAGTACACCCTCCACCGCGGCAACAACGTCCATGCCTACGACGACATCGACGACAACAACCTGCCGCCCGCCGTGGAGCCCGACTGCGGGACGGCGCTCACCTGCAGCTTCCTGTTGGACTTGAGCCTCGGCCCGAGCGCGTACACGTCGGCGGCCGTCACCAACCTGTTCTACTGGAACAACATCATCCACGACATCCAGTACCAGTACGGCTTCGACGAGGCGGGCGGCAACTTCCAGGTCAACAACTACGGCAACCCCGGCCTGGGCAACGACTACGTGCGCGCCGAGGCGCAGGACGGCGAGGACGTCAACAACGCCAACTTCTACACCCCGCCGGATGGCCAGCGTCCGCGCATGCAGATGTACACGTGGACCACCACCTCCCCAGGCCGGGATGGTGATTTGGACAGCGGCATCATCGTCCACGAGGCCGGCCACGGCATCTCCAACCGCCTCGTCGGCGGACCCAGCAACGTGTCCTGCCTCAACAACAACCAGGCGCCGGGCGAGGGCATCAGCGACTTCCTCGCGCTCGTCTACACCGCGCGCTCCACGCACACGGGCCCCCAGGGGCGCGGCATGGGCACCTACGCGCTGGGCCAGCCCACCACCGGCCTGGGCATCCGCGCGAAGCGCTACAGCACGAACCAGACGGTGAACAACTGGACGTACGCGAGCATCAGCGGCATGGCCGTTCCGCACGGCGTGGGCTCCGTCTTCGCCCAGGCGGCGTGGGAGGCGTACTGGGCCCTGGTGGACCGCTGGGGCTTCAACAGCAACCTCTACAACGCGACGGGCAGCGCCGGTAACCAGCGCATGATGCTGTACCTGACCGAGGGCCTGAAGAACACGCCCTGCAGCCCCACCTTCACCCAGGTGCGCGACGGCATCATCGCCGCGGCGACGACGCTGCACGGCGGCGAGGACGTGTGCCGGCTGTGGACGGCCTTCGCTGGCTTCGGACTCGGCTCGAACGCGGTGTCGGGCACCGCCAACAGCACCTCGCCCACCAACGGCTTCGCCGTGCCCGCCGCCTGCGAGACGGACGTGTGGGGCAAGGACAAGCCGTGGGACACGGGCAACGAGCCGGATGCCGCCACCGCGTCCAACGGCATGTGGGAGAGCGAGGACATCTGGGTCCGCAACTCGACCACCAACGGTCCGCACGAGAACCCGGAGTTCGGTCAGACGAACTACGTCCACGTGAAGGTGCGCAACCGCAGCACGGTGGCCGCGCACAACGTGGTGGTGAAGGTGTACGGCACCAACGCGGCCACCAGCACCTCGTGGCCGGCCGGTTGGACGGAGCTGGGCCAGGCGACGGTGGTGTACCTGCCGGGCGGCGCGGATGACGAAGTCGTCGTCGAGTGGAACCCGGCCGTCCAGGGCCACTACTGCCTGCTGGCGCGGCTGGTGACGCCGGCGGACCCGATGACGACGTTGGAGATTGGCAACCCGGACTACAACACCCGCCAGAACAACAACATCATCTGGCGCAACACCAACGTGGTGAACATGGTGCCGTTCGGCTTCTCCAACGCCACGTTCATCCTGCGCAACACGCTGCGAGAGGCGCGCCAGTTCAACGTGCGCTTCCGTGAGCTGAACGTGGACGTGAAGCGGCCGTTCATCGGGCGCGGCACCATCGTCGTGGACCTGGGCCAGGAGCTGACGGCGCTGTGGGAGAAGAACGGCGGCAAGGCCGAGGGCATCGAGCGCGTGGGTGAGACGCAGTTCCGCGTCGCCGACCCGACCCGCGCGGTGTTCCAGATTCCCCTGCAGCCGCTGCAGGAGTTCAACGTCGGCCTGGAGTTCAAGGACAACGAGTTCACCGGCAAGCAGACGGAGGACTTCGAGCAGTTCGACTTCGCGGCGGTGCTGGAAGACCCGGCGGCCGAGGGGAAGACCCGCGATATCGGCGGCGTGACGTACTACCTGCGCGTGGCGAAGCAGTAGGCGCCTCGCCAGCCGCTTGAAATGAATGAGGCCGGGTGGAGCCGTTCGGGCCACCCGGCCTTTTCATGTCCGCCGACCCAGGCCCGCGGTCAGCGTTCCGTCGGCCCGCTCAGGACGCGGCGCGGGGCGTGGTCGCCTCGCACAGGTGCTCCAGGAACTCGGGCAGCAGGGCGGAGGAGATGATCCACAGCTTGCCCTCGCCCAGGTCGGCCAGGGCGGCGCGCTCGACGTACTCCACGCACGTGGACTCCACGTAGTGGACGAACACGCGGCGGCCGCGCGGCCGGTACCACTCCGCCGCGTGAGCCAGGAGCGCCAGCATGGCCCGCTGCGCCTCCGGCAGCGCGTCATCCACCAGCGGGAACAGGCGCACGCCGTCCAGCACGTTGAAGAGGTTGAGGCCCGGCTGCGCGGACTCCAGCACCGCCAGCGCCACCGCGCGGCCGTCGACACGGGCCACGCGCAGCTCGCGCTCACGGCCCAGGCCCGCCTCGCCCCACTTCGTCCGCGCGCGCGACAGGTCGAAGCGCTCCTCCACCAAATCGAGCGCCTCGCGGTAGGCCACCGGACGGGTGCGCTCCACTTCCTGGAAGAAGCGCGCGCGCTCGGCGTCGGTGGGCACTCCGACGTCGACGTCCGCGGGCACCTCCCACTGGCGCTCCACCTCCGCCTCCATCAGCCGGAAGGGCGTGAGGGACGCCTGGCCGGTGTGCTCGTACCAGTGGGCGAAGTCGAACTTGGTGAAGCGCACCCAGCGCACGTTCGCCTCGCAGAAGGCGATGAACCACTTCACGTCCGGGTCCACCTGCGTGGGCTCGTAGCCGCGCAGGTAGATGTCGCGCAGCGCCTCGCGCGCCGAGGAGCGCTGACCGGGCACGGCCTGGCGCGCGAGCTGATGCGCCATCCACGTCCCCTCGTACGGCTTCACCACCGACAGCGTGGCCTCCAGCGAGTCACCCGACGGGCGCACCACCCGGTAGCCCAGCTTGGTGCGGCCTTCGAGCCGCTCCTGCGTGGCGTCGAACCAGGGACGCTCCTCCACGAAGTCCTCGGGCGACTTGCCCGGCAGGCCGAAGTAGCCGGAGCCCTGGAAGAGCTTCCACGTCGCGTCGCCCCAGTCGCCCTCCACGCGGGTGGACGGGTGCATCTGCGCCTCCACCAGCGCGCGCCACGCCCGAGCACCTTCCGCGTCCAGCGGCCGCACGGACATGCCGCACCGACGTCCCGCCGCGGTGCCGGAGATGTTGCGCACCTCCGCGCGCAGCCGCACCGGCGCCAGGCCCTCCATGGCCACCTCGAGCACCGGCTGACGCAGGCCCGGGTACAGCAGGTCCTCGCCCGGCTCCGTCATGAAGGCCAGGCCCTCGTAGGACAAGTCGAGCACGGGCCGCTTCACATGCACTTGCGGCCACATGGGGTGGTTGAAGGACAGCGTGCACGGGCTGCTCGGCGGCGCGCGACGCAGCCAGCGGTGGCGGTAGCGCACCAGCTCCGAGGGCACCGGCATCACCACCCAGCCGTCCTCCTCGCGCGCCTCGCTCACGTCCAGGTGCACCACGCTGCTGTAGCCGAACGCCTCCAGCACGAAGGGGCCCTGGAGCATGGGGCCATCGAAGCGCCAGCCCATGCGGTTGTTGAGCGCGTCGAAGAAGACCGCCGTGACGGAGACCTTCTGCCCGTCCGCGGTGCGCGCCATGCCTCGCGCCTGACGACCCGCGAGCGCCTCGCAGATGCGCGCGACGCGCTCCTTGCGGTCGATGCGCTCCTTCCACACCGGCCGCGTCTCCGGCGGCAACAAGAGGCCGTTGTCGCGCAGCGCCTCCAGCACCGTGACGATGCGACGGCCCGCGTCCAGCGGCGGCGACACGAAGCGAAGGCTGACCTCCGGCCTTGTGCCGCGCACCTCCATCACCTCCGCGTCCAGCGACGTCGCCCAGCGCTCACCCTGGCCCAGCACCACCGACGCGGCCTGCCCCGGACGCGGCAGCGCGTTCGAGTCCAGGTGCAGCGTCAGGTGCTCCAGCGAGAGCTGAATCAGCCGGCCCGGCGTGTCGCTGTTGCCGAACGAAGCCACCGCGGTCAGCTCCGTCCCCACCCGGTAGCCGAGCACCGACTCCCGGCCGCGCGTCCCGTCCCGTGTGTCCGCCTGCATGCCAGCTCCGTTGTGTGAATGGAGACGAGTGTACGACTTCGGGCGAAAGGAAGCAGTCCCCCGGTATGGGTACCACCAGGGTGAACCGGGGTTCATATAGCCTGACCATTCTCAACAGGCTGGAAACTTGTTCCTCGGTACAGGCGTGGCGGAACCACATTGGGTGCGGGCCACCCCTGGGATTCAAGGACAACGCGGCTCGATGAACGAGGACAGACCGTCCGGACCGGCGTCGGGTCTGCTTCCACCCACGGCATAAACGCGTCCGTCGGCGCCTCCCACCAGGGTATGGCCCAGACGGGGCGTCGACATTGACGCAGCGGGAGTAAAGCGCTCCGACGCGGGGTCGAACCATGCGGCAGAAGCCCCTTCCCTGTCCTCGACGTACACCCAACCGTTGCCCGCGAGAACCGCGCGTGGCGCGGCGCGAGGTGCGTCCATGGAGGACAGCTCCCGCGCCCTCACCACCCCGGCATTCCGCTCCAGGAGGAATGCGCGCGAGGACGGGACGATGCCGCCTTCGCGTCCGCCGAGGATGAGCGCCCGTCCCGACTTCAGCTCCACCACCGCGGGCGACATCAGTGAGGTGGGCAGGAGCGGCCCGGCGCCGAGCAGTCCTGGGGGTGCCACGACATCCGTCCGCTCGGAGGGGGTGAGGCTGGTACAGCCTCCCGCGAGCACGAAGGCGTCTCCCAGCACCGCGCCTCCCGTGGGGCATTTCAGGGAGAGCCGGCCCAGACTCTCCCAGGCCCCCGCGTTCTCGCCGCGCAGCGTCATGCGGATCGCCGAGTCCGTCGTGGGCCTGCCGAGCCCCGCGGTGAGCTCTCCTCCGGCGATCACCCCATCGGCTCCGAGCCGGCCCACGAGCACGCGGCGAAAGCCCAGGGGTGGGGAGAAGGGGATGAGGGTGGTGCCGCCATCGGTGTCGAGCCACTCGGCGCTCGGCTCGAGCACGTCTCCCTCTCGCACGCCGCCGAGCACCACCACGGCGCCGTCATCCAGCACCAGCGCGGCGGCCTCCGCGCGGCCCACGGCGAGGTCGCTCGCGATGAAGCGGCCGGTTTCGGGGAAGAAGATCTCCACGGTGGAGACGGGCTTGCCCGCGCCATCGCGGCCTCCCAGCATCACCAGCGCTCCAGCATGGGGGCCCGTGGAGGGCGCGACGACCAGGGGGTCCGAGCGACGCGCGAAGCCCGGGCGTTCGGTGATGACGCCCGTGACGCCACCGGGACAGGCGCACACGCTGTTCGCGCAGACGAGTCCTCCGGGCTGACAGCTGGCGCCGACACAGTCGGGGTCCGCGCAGTCACCGAGCCCGTCACCGTCGTCGTCCACGCCGTTGTCGCAGGACTCCACGGGAGGACCGGCGTCTGGCGGCTCGGGGACGGCGGGCAGGGTGAGCGACAGCCTGGCGCCGGAGCCGGGAGTGAGCGCGGCTTCGCCAGAGGCGGTGGACTGGATGATGCCGGAGCGCTCGGCGGTGGCGCGCACGAAGACGCGGGTGCCTTCGGGCGTGGCGGGGCCAGACTCGAAGTTGAAGGTGGCGGGGAGGCGGAGTGCGGCGCCCTCCAGCGTGGCCACGGCGAGGGGCGTGCCATCTGGAAGGGAGGCGATGACGGACAGACGGTCGAAGTCCACGACAGGCGTCAGCGGACCATCGACCACCACATGGACGCCACCGGGCGTCTTCTCGCACGCGAGCAGCGTCGACAGCAGAGCGAGCGTCAGGACTCGGAACGCGGCACGCATTTGCCCCACTGTAGTGCAGCCCGGCGCGCGAGCGAGGGCCCCCTTGCGAGAGGGTCGTGCCTCTCGGGACAGCACAGGCTCTCTCACGAGAGTATCTGCCTCATCGGGCCGGTAGCTGGCCTCCGCGAGAGTGCCACCCTCGAACCCGGTGCGACTCCTCTCGACAAAGCATCTGCCTCCTCGAGCCAGGACCGGACCGGCCCCCACGAGAGTGCCGCCTTGCGGCCGGTACGACTCATCTGACGTGCGGGCGCCTCGCGGACGAGGGAGCGTGCGTGCCTTCCCCGCCTCGCCGCGATGGAACGTCGTCGCGCGACGGGTTAGTGGAGGGATTCCTTCCCGTTCCGAGGCCCCATGCCCCTGTCCACCCTCTGCCTGCGCTGCGGCATGTGCTGCGACGGAACCCTCTTCACCCACGTCTCGCTCCAACCAGAGGAAGCCCAGGCCCTGGAGCGGCGCGGAGTACCCCTCGACCGCCGCGAGGACGGAGTTCCCGCGCTCGCGCAGCACTGCTCCGCGCTGGATGGGCGCACGTGCACCGTCTACGCGGACCGCCCGGGGAGCTGCCGCCGCTACCACTGCCAGCTCTTCGCCGCGCTGTCGGAGAAGGAAGTCACGCTCGACGAGGCGCTCGGCATCGTCGACCAGGCACACGCATGGGTGGACGCCATCGCACGAGAGCTGCCTCCCGCCACCGAAGGCGAGCCTCGCTCGGTGATGCAGCGAGCCCGCCGCGCCGCCAAGGCCCACCCCGAGCAACCCCTGTCCTCCAAGGCCCAGGACGCCTACGCGAGCGCCGAGTACTACCTCGACAAGCACTTCCGCGGACGCTTCGGCCGTCGCGGCTGACATCGGTGGGAATCCAGGTGCCTGGTGGGCCCGCGTGGATACGATGCGCATCCGCTTCCGCGCCCGGGACTGTCACGCGCTCGCATGCATGCGGCACCCGCGCCCTCACGAGGTCCCTTTCATGAAAACGCAGCTTCCCGCCCTCGCCGTGACGACCTTCGCGCTGCTCGGCGCGCCGCTGGCCCAGGCCGGTGACGAGCTCCCCACGCAGTCCGCGTCCGCCGACCTGAATGGCGACGGCAAGCCGGAGGCCATCGCCGTGAAGTGGAAGGAGGGCGACGAGGAGTTCGTCCTCACCGCCGGCACCGCCACGCTCCGTGGCAAGACGGACTCGGAGGTCCTCGGCCTCTCCATCATCGACGTGGACAGCGGAGACAAGCGCAAGGAAGTCGCCGTGCACACGGGCATGACGGACAACGACAGGCTCACCACCGTCTACGCCTTCGATGACAAGAGCCTCAAGGCGCTGGGCAGCGTCCACGCCCTCACCGAGGTGAAGGGCAACGGCATCATCCTCTCCGACAGCTGGGAGCAGTTCTGGAACCGGCGCGACAAGTTCGCCCTGGATGCCAAGGCCGGCAAGCTCTCCCTGGTGCCGCAGGAGCTGTACTACGTCGGCCAGGAAGCCACCGTGCGAGAGGGCTTCCCCATCACCCACTCGCGCACCGACAAGAAGCCCGTGGCCACCCTCGCGGCGGCATCGAAGATTCTCGTGCTCGCCGCCGCGCCCGTCTCCGTGCAGGGCGGACGCTCCACGTCGTTCGTCTACCTCGTGAAGTCCTCCACCGGGCTGCTCGGCTGGGTGAGCCACGACACGCTGCTGGCGAAGACCGAGGGACTGACGGTCGCCGGGTAGCCTCGCTCACCGTGACGCGTCGAGCGACGCGCGCGCGAGCAGGGCTTCTTCCAGCAAGGGCAGGCGCTCATCCTCGGGCCTTGCCTGACGCAGCCACTCCAGCGCGCGCTTCGCCCGGCCCAGGTCTCCCTCGAACACGAGGAAGCCCGTCGCCTGCAAGCGCTGCTCGGCCGTCGCATCCTTCGCGCCCAGCACCGCCTCCCAGCTCAGCGCCGCCTCATGGGGCGCGCCCAGCTCCTGGAACAACTTCGCCCGTGTCTCCGCCACCGACGCGGCCTCCACCCCACCCGGCGTCCCGCGCGGGAGCCGGGCCAGGGTGTCACGCGAGCGCTCGAACAACGCGCGCAGCTCCGGGATGACGGTGTCACCCGGGGACATCGACTCCAGGCGCTGAAGCTGTGTGAGCGCGGAGTCGAAGCGCCCCGCGCGCGCGAAGGCCATGGCCAGATTGAGATGCCCTCTCCGGTAACCGGGCTGCTGTAGCACCATGTCTTCAAAAAGGGTGATGGCCTCCGCGTGCTGGCCCAGCTTCGTCAGGCACAGCGCCAGGTTGTTGTAGCCCTTGATGCCCGTGAAGCGACTCTTCTGGCGCACCGACTGGCGCAGGTGTCCGAGCGCCTCCTCGTATCGGTGCGCTTCCATGTAGAGCCCACCCAGTTGCTGCTGGACGAAGGCGTCATCGGGGCCAGACACCTGCTCCGCCACCCGCCACAGCCGAAGCTCGTCCATCCAGTCGCGGTTGCGCAGGTGCGTCGCCCCGGCGAAGGCCGTGAGCGTCACGACGGCCACGGCCAGCCCCTCCCTCGGACGCAACCGGGCGGCTCGCTCGAGCGGTGCCGCCAGCGCCACCACGCCCATCGCCACGGGCACGTAGAGGAAGCGGTCCGAGGCCAACGTGTGCAGGCCCAGGGGAATGGCATGGAGCACCAGCGCCAGCGCGCACGCGGCCGTCGCCAGCGCGGCCTTCTCCAGCGGCGTGAGCCGGCCTCCCCACTTCCACAGGGACAGCCCCAGCGCGACGAGGACCCCCGCGCCCAAGAGGACCCAGGCGAGGGGATGCTCGCCCAGGACTCCCTGCTGGAGACGCGGGCGCAGCGCATCCACGAGCATCACCGCGTAGTGCCCCAGCGCGGCGAGCCCCGCCTCGGCGCGCTCGAGCAGGGACAGCCCCGACGAGGTCCCCGCGTCCAGCTCCCGCACGTCCGAGCGCAGCGCGTTCAGCCGCAGGCCGCCATACAGCGCGAGCGCCACGCCCATGGGCAGCAGGTTTCGCACGGCCTGTCCGAAGCGGCGCTCCCGCGCGCGCACGGCGGTGAGCTCCAGCACGACGAGCCCCACCACGCCGGCCACCGCCACCTCCTTGCAGAGCAGGCCCGTCAGCACCAGCGCCGCCGCGCCCCATCGCCGTGAGGCCGTGTCCGCGCGGTACACGAGCAGCGCCCCCAACGTGAAGACCGCCGCCAGCACATCCGTGCGTCCGGCAATCCACGCCACCGACTCCGTCAACCGGGGGAAGACACCAAACGCCGCGGCGCCCACCGCCGCGCCCCAGGGCGAGGCACCCGTACGCCGGCACAGCAGGAACACCCACGCCACCACCACCAGGTGGAAGAGCAGGTTCATCAGGTGGAAGCCCTCGGGCGCGCCTCCAAAGAGCGCGTACTCCACCGCGTAGCCGAGCGTCACCAGCGGCCGGTAGTAGCCGCGAGAGACGCCCATCGGGTCGCTCCAGAACATCCGCGTGAAGTAGTCCGGCAGCGGCGCCAGCTCGCGCACCACCTCCTGCTCCTCGATGAGCGAGTGGTCGTCCCAGACGAAGCCGCCTCGCACCGCGTTGCCGTACGCGAGCACCACCAGCAGCAACGGCAGCAGCACGGCCCGGCGCCGCAAGCGGGCGCGCGCGTCCTCGACGACGGGAGGGGAGGGTTCGCTCATGAAGAGGGCGGGAGTCTATCGCCCCCCGCTCGAAGGGCGGCGACCTTCCCTTGGGGGGCGAGCGGGAAGCCCGCCGTGCGTCCGCCTACTCGACCAGGGACAGCTCCACGCGGCCAAGCTGCTCGTCGGTGGCGGCCACCTTCACCTTCACCGGCATGCCCACGGTGAAGGTCCGCGTCTTGCCGACGAGGGACAGCTCGCGCGCATCCGGACGGAAGGGGCCGCCCGGCAGTCCTTCCGCCGGCAACATCCCCTCCACCAACATGCCGTCCAACTGCGCCACCAGCCCGAAGGGCCGCACCCGGACGAGGCGCGCGGAGAACTCCCTGCCCACGTGCCCCGCCAACCACCGCGCTTCCAGCACGTGGTGCCGGTCCGCCTCGGCGCGATTCGCGGCGCGGGCGCGCGCGTTGATGTGCACCGCCAGCGCCTCCATCTCCGGGTCCTCGTCCAGGTAGTCGCGGCGGCCGTGCAGGTAGCCCTTCAGCGTGCGATGCACCGCGAGGTCCGCGTACCGGCGGATGGGCGACGTGAAGTGCAGGTACAGCGGCGCCGCCAGTCCGAAGTGCGGCCCCGGCTTCACCGTGTAGCGAGACGGGCCCAGCGAGCGCCGCAACACCGAGCGCAGCGCGGGCTCCGCCGCCGCGCCCGCGATTTGCCGGTCGAACGCCGTCAGCGCCAGCGGCGTCAGCTCGCGTCCGAAGCCCGCCGCGAAGCCCGAGTGTTCCGCGAACGCATTCAGGTCCGCCACGCGCAGCGGGTCCGGCTGCTCATGCACGCGGAACACGCCCGGCAGGCCGCGCACCAGCATCCACATGGCGATGGCCTCGTTCGCCGCCACCATGAAGCGCTCAATCATCCCGTGCGCGGACGTGGGCTGCTCGTTCACCAGTCCGGAGAGTTCGCCCGTCGCCGCGTCGAAGGTGAACCGCGCTTCATCTCGCGCGAACTCCATGCCGCCACGAGCGCCGCGCGCCACGGCCAGTCGCGCCGCCGCCAGCCGGAACCACGGCATGACGTCCCGCACCGGCTCCATGGGCGCGGACACCTCGCCCCGGTCCAGGAAGGCCGCGACTTCTTCGTAGTTCAGCCGCGCCCAGGAGCGGATGACGCTCTCGTACACGTCCGCCGCCGTCACCCGGCCCTGCGGGTCGATGCGCAGCTCCACCGTGAGGCAGCGTCGCTCCTTGCCCGGCACCAGGCTCAGCCAGTCCGAGGACAGCGACTCCGGCAACATCGGCAGCACGCGCCCCGCCATGTACACACTGGTGGCCCGCTCGCGCGCCTGCGAATCCAGCGCGGTGCCCTCCTTCACCAGCTCGCTCACGTCCGCGATGGACACCAGCAGTCGCAGCGCTCCATCCGGCCCCGCGGGCAGCACGGAAATCGCGTCGTCGATGTCTCGCGTGGACGGCGCATCCACCGTCACCGTCGGCACGTCGCGCAAGTCACGTCGCGCGCCCACCTCGTGCGGCACCTCGCGGGCGACTCGCGCGTCCTCCAGCGACTCGGGGGAGAAGTCCTTGCTCAGCGCGTGCCGGGCGATGATGCGCTCCAGCGAGCGGTCCTCTCCAGGCTCGATGCGGTAGAGCAGCGAGAGCTTGCCGTCGGTGATGCTCGCCACCACCGCGTCGCCGTGCTGGACGCGGGTGGTGCCCGGGTCGAGCACCCAGTCCGCGTTGCCCACCTCGCGGTCGATGCGCAGGAAGAACGCTCCCTTGCGGGCGACGACTTCACCGTAGACGCGGGTGCGGGGCCGCTCCACCAGCGTCAGCCCGCTGGCCGTCCAGCGCCCGTCCGCGCCCGCCGTCACGGTGCCGGTGACGATGTCTCCGGCCAGCAGCGGGTTGAGGTCGGGGGGAGGAATGAAGGCGGACAGCACCTCTTGCGTGCCGGGCGCCTGCACGGTGAGGAAGCCGAAGCCCCGGGGGTGAACGTCGATACGGCCGGTGACAGCGCGGGGAGAAACAGAAGTATCCATGGAACCTTGGGAGCGCGTCTTAGCCCAGGTCCACCGAGGGACGGGCAGGAGGGACGCGCGGAGTGTGAAGTGAAAGGGGGGCAGCTCCGGGGCCGACTCTCGTAAGGAGCCTGTGCTCGCCGGGGCGCGGAAACCTGAGATGAACGCCGGCCAGGACGCGCGGCCACCGTCTCTCCTGACGCCCCTACTCCTTGGGCTTGTCGAGCATCGCCTGTCGATTCTCGAGCGGGCCGAACAGCGTCTCCACCATCTGCTTCATGGAGACACCCCGAGGAAGGGGCGGGGCGCGCATCCCCTCCTCCGTGTAGACCACGCGTCCCTCCTCGACGACCCGGAACCACGCGCCCCACCAGGCGTACAGGGTGACGTGGCCCTCGGGGTGACGCTCCACCTCGAGCTCTCCCTCCTCCGGTCCCTCGCAGATGACGTCGAGGCGGCCTCCCGGCGGGATTTTGAACGGCATCCCCGAGGGCTCGAACCAGACGTCGACCGACGTGTCCCGCGTGTTCTCGAAGTCGAACCGCACCGTCTTCACACCCATCGCCGAGCCCTCTTCCCGGGCCACTCCCTCCAGCGGCCGTCGGTCCGTTCTCACACAGGTGTTCTCCGAGGTGCCACCCAGGCCTCGGACCACGAGCCCCGGCCCTCGTCCACGGCCTCACGGGTACACCTCCGTCACACATGGCGCCGCGACAGAGTCTTCACGGAGGGTGCGTCCCGCGAGGAGCGCGGAGTAGGGTGCCCTTTTGCGGTGGCGAGCGAGCCCCGCGTCCTTCCCGACGGGCGACGAATGAAGACCGAGCTTGGAGTCCACCTGGGCCTGTCCGCGCGGATGGCCCGAAGGAACCTGGGACTGACCCAGGCCGCCGTCGCCGAGCGCCTCGGTGTGGCCCGTGAGGTGTACGCCCGCCTGGAGCGCGGCCACATGCTCCCGAGCATCCACACCCTGCGCGGCCTGTGCACCGTGCTCCACGTCCCACCCCACGCGCTGCTCGCCCTGGACGCCACCATCGAAACGCCCCCCGGCCGCAAGCGCCCACCCCAACCCGCCCGCACCGAGCCCACCGCCCTGGTCGACCTCCGCAAGAACCTGCGCGGCCTGTCCCGCTCCGACTTGCGCCTCCTCAACGCCCTCGCCGTCACCCTCCCCGCCTCCCCCGCACGCCGCCGCTCCCCACCCGAGGAGTGACATCGCGAATTCACAGAAAAGTCAGAGATGTCGATATTCGTGGACTTTTCTTCGACCCTGACTTTCGCGTCCGTCCGGGTGCCAGTGTAGATTGGGCACCTTCCGATGAGTGGGACGACGCTGCCGCTCGCGCCGGATGCCTCCAAGGGCCGGTCGCTGGGTAAGTATGAGGTTCTCAGCCGCCTATCCACGGGCGGGATGGCGGAGATCTTCCTAGCGTCGCAGCGGGGACTCGCCGGCTTCCGCAAGTTGGTGGTGCTCAAGCAGATTCTGCCGGACATCCGAGGCGAGGAAGAGTTCATCCGGATGTTCCTGGACGAGGCCAAGGTGACGGCCGCGTTCAACCACCCGCACATCGCCCAGGTGTTCGACCTGGACATCGCCGAGGGCGAGCTGTTCCTGGCCATGGAGTTCGTGCCGGGAGCCACGTTGGTGGAGGTGGCGCGCGCGTGTCGGCAGGCCAGCCACCCCATCCCCGTGGGCTTCAGCCTGATGGCGGTGCGGGACACGGCCGTGGCGCTGCACTACGCGCACACCTTCACGGACCCGCTCGGCCACCCCTCGCCCGTCATCCACCGGGACGTGGCCGAGAAGAACATCATGGTGACGTACGAGGGCGTCACCAAGCTGTTGGACTTCGGCATCGCCAAGAGCCTGGCGCGCGCCAGCCGCACCGCGGTGGGCATGGTGAAGGGCACCAGCGGCTACATGTCGCCCGAGCAGATCATGGGCGAGCCCCTGGATGCCCGCAGCGACTTGTTCAGCCTGGGCGTGGTGCTGCACGAGCTGCTCACCGGCATGCGGTTGTTCTACGCGAAGCAGGCCGAGGCGATGATGAACGCGGTGCTGAAGTGCGAGGTGACGCCGCCTTCACGCGCCAACAAGCAGATACCGCCGGAGCTGGACGCCATCGTCCTGCGCGCGCTGTCGAAGCGCCGTGAGGACCGCTACGCCTCCACGCTGGAGTTCGCCCGCGCCCTGGAGCGCGCGGTGGGCCCGCTCATCTGGCACCCCGAGCAGAGCAGCGAGGTGATGCGCCGCCTCTTCGCCGACCGGCGCGAGCAGACGCGCCAGCTGCTCATCGCGGGCCCCACGGGCGACACCACGGGCGAGACGAGCGTGGCGGCGATGCTGGCCATGGGCGGCTCCAACAGCGTCCCCGAGGCCCCCGAGCCGCCCACCGTCAACACCAACTCCGGCCCCCCGGACTCCCCACCATCCCGTCGCTCCGCCGTGGCGACGGCGGCGAAGCAGCCCGCTCCGGCGGCGACGCCTCGGCGCGCCACCAGCATGCAACCGGCGACGACGCCTCCCCCGCCGCCGCCCCCCGACCCGCAGCCGCGCAAGGCCGTGCTCCAGGCGCCGCCCCACAAGCGCCTTGCGGGACGCGGCGCCCCCTCGGAGTCCGCGCGTCCACCACCGCCGCCCCCACCGGACGCCCTGCCCCCGCCGCCTCCGCAAGAAGCGCCGCACCTGGCCCGCACCCTGCCGGGGCGGCCCGCGCTTCCTCCTTCGGGGCACACCGTCCGCGCTCCCGCGCCGGCCCCGCGCGCCGTGCCCGTGTCGGAGGAGCCCGTGCCCCGGAGCGAGGCACGCCCTCGCACCGGCCGCACCGTGGACACGCTGCGCGCCGTGGCCCCTCCCCCGCAGCCTCCCGAGCGCAACCAGGAGACGGCGATGGTCCGCGTGCCCTCGCTCTCCGCGGAGCCCGGCAGCCACGCCGGTGTTCCCTCCCGACGCGCCGCCGGAGCCGCCCGTCGCCGGCCCCAGCCCCAGCTTCCCGCCGCCTTCCCCGACGCCGAGGTCACCACCCGACCCTCGCGCGGCTTCCAGGAGAACCGCCGCAAACCCGAGGACGAGGTCCCCGACGACGAGGACTCCCACGTCCACACCCTGCGCGGAGTCCCCGCCGTGGGCTCCGAATCCCGAGGCGGGCGCAAGGTCCTCGCCGGCGTGCTCGTCCTCGTCGCGGTGGCCGCCGCGGTGGTGGGACTGGGGCTCGATGGAGGCGTGGTGTCCGCCTGGGCCGCTCCCCTGCTGGGGCTCGAGCAGAAGCCGCCGCCGCCGGCGCCTCTCGGAGACAGGGACAGGCAACGCGTCCCGCTCCCTCGGGAGCAGACGAAGGCCCCACCCGTCATCGTCCCACCCGTCGTCGTGGAGAAGGTCCCACCCCCACCCGAAGTGCTGGCGGAGACCGTCGACCCCGACCCGGAGCCCTCCAACGCCCCTCCCACCCTGGACGAGGTGGAGGACAAGCCCGCGCGCAAGCCGGGTCGCTCCACGGGCAAGCGGACCACCAAGGAGTCGACGACCCGGAACGGCAAGCGCGCGACGTTCGACTCGGGTGAGGACAGTGCGGCCACTCCCACCGGAGAGCCGGGCTTCCTCACCCTGGTCACCGAGCCCTACGCCAAGGTGTATCTGGGCGGACAGTCCCTGGGTGATACCCCGCTCTTCAAGGTGAGCCTGCCCTCCGGCAAGCACACGCTGAAGCTCGTGGACGGCGACGGGAAGGCACTCAAGCTGTCGGTCGACATCAAGCCCGGCGACACCACCGCCGTGCGAGTCCCGCTGGAGATGCTCTCCCGCCAGTAGTTGCCCCAGGGGTGGCAATCGCTCGGAGCGCCGCGCGTAGCCGCCATGACGGGGCCCCTGCCGGGTCCCATGCCTTGGGAGCGCGCCATGAAGACCGCCCGGATGTCCCTGCTCGTCCCGCTGCTGATGTTCGCGGGAACCTCCTTCGCGGAGGGCTCCCAGAAGGGTGAGGCGCGAGATGTCCCCGACTTCGAGAGCCTCGCGGTGGGCCACGGCATCAAGGCCCAGGTGAAGGTCGGCCCCAAGTCGGTCCGCGTCGAGGGGCCCTCGGAGCTGCTGTCCCGCCTGCGACTCGTGGTGAAGGACGGACAGCTCACCACCCAGGTGGAGCGCGACGGCCTCTTCAGCCAATTCCAGGGCGGCAAGGTGCGCCTGTACGTCTCCAACCCCCACCTGGACGGCGTGGACGTCAGCGGCGGCGGGAATGTCGAGGCGGAAGTCTCCCCCTCCGGGGACGAATTCTCCGCCGAGGCCAGCGGCGGCGCGGCCCTCACGGTCCGGGGCGTGGACACGAAGAAGGTGGAGGTCGAGGCCAGCGGCGGGGCCGCCGTCAACCTGGCGGGTCGCGCCCAGGAGCTGGACATCGAGGCCAGCGGCGGCGCCGTCATCAAGGCCATGGACCTCAAGGGCGTGAAGTCCCTGGAGGTCGAAGCCAGCGGCGGAGTCCACGTGGAAGCGGACCCCTCGGAGAGCCTCTCCGTCAACGCGACGGGCGGCACCACCGTCCAGTGCGTCTCCCGTCCTCCCCGCACCGAGGTGAAGGCGCGCGGTGGCACCCGCGTCGTCTACCTGAAGGACTGAGCGCGGCGCTCCAGGCGTCCGGGCACGTCCCGGACGCGGGTGGGGGCCCCCCTGGGTAGGGACGGACACTGTCCCCCAGGGCGCGGGCCACCTTGCTCCAGTCGTCGCGGACGATTGGAATGCGGCTCCCCCACCCGCCGGAGACGCCACACCATGACGGACCCGATTCCTCCTCCTTCCACGCAGGGCTCATCGGGACGCAAGGCAGCGCTGTGGAGTGGCGTGGGACTGGTGGTGGCCCTGGTCGCCGGAGGTGCCCTGTTCTTCCGGGGCAGGCAGTCGCCTCCAGGCCATGACGCGCATGACCACGGCGAGCACTCCCCCAAGAAACAGGGCGCCGCGAAGCCCACCGTGTCCCCGGAGGTGCTGCGCCACACGGACCGCGCCGCGCGCGCCGCCGCCACGGGTGAGTTGAAGAAGGCCCGCGAGTCGCTCGGCGAGGCGCTGATGCTGGCACCCAGGCACGCACCCGCCCTGCTCGTGCACGCCTGTCTGGCGCTCGAGGAAGGCAACGACGCGGAGGCCGCCACCGTGCTGGGCCAGTTCGAGGCCGTGGCGCCGGGGAGTCCGGAGCTGAAGTTGCTGGAGACGCTGCGCGAGCTGCGGCGCGCGCCGGGTGTCTCCTGGCAGCAGGCCTTCCAGGACGCGTGGGTGACGCTGGGCCGCCCCAACCTCGGAAAGAGCGAGCTGCTTCCAGGCGCCACGCCCCTGCCGCCGGACCCCACCGCCTCCGACTGGGAGAAGCTCGCGTGGGAGCGGGCGCCCTCGGACGACGTCAAGCTGAGGCTCGCGCTCGCCTCGCGCAAGCTGGACGCGGACAAGTCCCTCTTCCTGCTGGCGCAGGTGCCCCGACTGGAGAACCCGGACCTCTACCTCGCGGTGCGGGACGCGCTGAGGGGCGAGTCCCTGCCGGAGTCCGAGCACGAGCGGGCGCGCAAGACGTTCCGCCAGAAGCTGGAGTCGCTGGCCGCGGCGCACCCGCGCTCGATGCAGCTCCAGTTGCTCCTGCTACTGGGTGACACCGAGTCCGGTACGGAGCTGACGGCCGCGGAAATCGACGCGCTGGAGCGCGTGGCCACGTTGCCCGCGTGGCGGGAGACCTCGTTTCACGATGGCTACCGGGAGACTCGCCGGCTCTTGAAGGAAGCAGGCGTGCCGGACGCCAGCGCGCTGGCGATGGCGGTGTCCCTGCGAGGCATCAACGAGCGGGGGACGTGGATTCTGCGCACGCGCAACGTGGCCACGCGCGGCGCGCTCTCTCCGGAGGGACGTCAGCGCCTGGGTCGCATCACCCGGGACATCGGCGCCAGCCTGGTCCAGCAGGCCACCGTGGTGGAACGGATGACGGGCCTGCAGTTGGTGCGTGGCGGCTCGCAGGACCTGGAGGACGACGCGGGCCGGACGCTGGCGATGAATCAAATCAAGGAGCTGGAGCAGGCCATCGCCGTGTTCCAGCAGACGGCGATGGAGCGGTGGCCGCTGAACTCGCTCACGGAGGAGCTGCTGGAGGAGAGCACCCGGGACGAGCTGCGCTACCTGCAATCCTTCGGGGCGAAGGCGCCCGCGGGCGCGGCCCGGATGGGGCCCTAGTCAGTGACGAGGTGACTCGGGCCCCAGGGAACGCGCTTCTCCCCGGGGCCCGAGCGGGCCCCCCACGATGCAACGGAGCCGCCGCACGCCGGACCTCCAAGGTCGTCCGGGCAACCGCACTCCTTCCACACAAGCGCCGGGACCAAGGGGTGCATCCCGGGCAGGCCTCGCGTGGGCAATGTGGAACACGTCTACGTCTTTCAACGCAACGATGGCCGAAGAATATCGGGTACGCGGGGCATGTCCACCCGCAGGGTCGGTGACGCGGGGTGTGCCGTGTCAGGCCGGGTTTCTCCAGGTTCCAGGGCGGGTCCCGTTCACCACCCGTCCTGGAAATCTTTCAGGAAAATTCGAGGACGACCGATTGACAGCGCGCCCGAGCGCCGTTTTCGGCCCGTGCGCGACACCCGTCATGACACCTGACGCGTGATTCATGACGCACCGAGGCCGCCGACTCAGAGGCCCGGTGAAACCCACCCGCACGCAGAAGCCCTGTGGAGAAGTTGGGGACGACAACCCGGGTTGTCGGCGCTGTCCACGGAGTTGACGGGAGGCTCGCGTCGAATCCGCTGAATCCCTGGCGTTCCAAAGGCTTGCATCCCCGGGAGGCGCTGGCCGTGCCGTTGCACTGAGGCCCGGCCATGCACGTCGCCTTCTACCTGTTGCTCGCCATCGGCCTCCTGGGGGCCTTCGACGTCCTCTACTTCCACCTCTGGCGCGGCCGGCTCCACGAGCGCCCCGAGTGTCAGCGCGAGGTGCTCTGGCACACCGCGCGCCACCTCATCTACGCGCTCCAGTTCCTCTGGGTGCCGCACGTGCGCTTCCAGGGGTGGGCGCTGGGGTTGCTCGGGGTGTTGTACGCCGCGGATGTCTTCGTCGCCCTCGCGGATGTCTGGGAGGAGCGCGACAGCCGAGCGTCCCAGGGCGGTGTTCCCCGGGGTGAGTACTTCATGCATGTGGTGCTGAGCGTGCTGGTGGGGCTCTACCTCATGGCGACCTTCCACGCGGTGTGGGCGGACAGGCTGCTGCCCACGGGGCTTCGCGTGGACCCGCCCTTGGTGCCCGTGGCCTTGCGCGCGCTGATGACGGTGATGGGCGTGACGGCGCTCATCGTCTTCGCGAAGGACCTGGCGCGGTGGTTCGCGTTCCGGCGGCGGCCGGTGGCCACTCCATTCCGACAACCCCGGCTCCAAAGGATTGTCGCGGAGGTGTTCATCCCCGCGCCCGTCGAGGTGGTGTGGGAGCGCACGCAGGACCCAGCGCTGCACACGGCGTGGGACGTGCGCTTCACGTCCATCCGCTACCTGCCGGAGGCCGATGCCCGGGGGTTCCACCTGATGGACTACCGGACGCACCTGGGCTTCGGGCTCGAAATCATCGGCTGGGGTCGCTACCTGGCGAACACGCCGCACCTGCGCTCGACGTTCGAGTTCGGCTCGGAGGACTGGCGGAGCATCATCCTGCGCGGTCGCGGCGTATGGCTCTACGAGCAGCGGCCCGGAGGGACGTTCTTCAAGACGGTGTTCGACTACCGCGCGCGGTACGGAGTGGTGGGGGAGGTGCTCGACGCGGTGCTGTTCCGTCCCGTCATGCGGTTGGGCACGGAGTGGGGCTTCGAGACGCTGCGCCAGTGGTGCGCCGGGGATGAACACGCTCCGACGCGAGGGCGCTCACGGTGGCGCTTCGGGCTGTTCATCCTCGCGCGAGTGCTCGGACGGGCGCCGGCGCCGGGTGCGGCGCGGAGCTGGCTTGGCCGAGGCGTCGAGGACCGCGAGTCCACCACGGCGTATCCCTGTGGAGAACTTGTGGAGGTCTCTTCATGAGCGCCGAAGCCGTGGAGACACATCCGCGACGGAAGCCGCTGCGGACCCGCTTCGAGACGCGAGTGGAGAACACCGTGTTCCAACTGAACTCGATGGCATCACCGCACCAGGATGCGCGACTGGAGGCCTTGCTCCGTTCGGAAGGCTCCCCGCTGGCGGACGCGCAGTTGGAGGCCCTGCTGCGGTCGGGAGAGCTGCACCCGGGGGACTCCCAATTGGAGGCCCTGCTCCCGAGGGACGCGAAGCGGGAGGCCCGGCTCCACCCGGAGGAGCTCGACGAAGCGCGGACGGCCCTGCCTGATGCGCCGCTCGGGGAACTGCGGGACTTCGCCATCCGTCACCGCGCCTGCCGACTCTCCCTGGGCCTGCTCGCGGACTTCTACCGCGCGCATCCGTGCCGCATGGCGAAGGTGCACCTGCTGGCCGCGAGCGCGGTGACACTCGGCCGCTTCTGGGGGGTGTCGGAGCCCTTCGCGCGACTGGGCGCCGCGGTGATGCCGGTGGATGAGCGTGGATTTCCCCGCACCCGGGAGTGGGCGTCCTATGCGCGCGCCTGCGAGGACCAGCTCCCGCTCGAAGTCCGCGACGAGCGCTGGATTGAAGCCCACATGCGAGACGTGGCCCGGGCCCGTGACGTCGGGTACGAGGCCGCCTTTCTCGAAGAAGCCCGCGTCCACGGGAACGAGCCGCTGTGGCGCCTGCTGGTGCAGCACGTGGAGATGACGCTCGGCGCGCGCCTCTTCGACCAGCCCGCCCTCGCGGGCGCCGTGCCGGGTGAGACGGCCATCGCCCACGGCCTGGCGCTGTCCCTGTCACGCATGCTGAGCGCCAGTTGGAGCCTGCTGCGCCACTACGCCTTCGCCACCGTGCGCGCGCTGTGCCTGCCGCGCTGGCGCCACGACACCGGCCTCGTCGATGAGCGGCGCACGGCGTGGCTGCTGCTCACGAGCTTCATCACCGCGTGGACGGCGGCCAGTGTCTACCGTCGCGGCGTGAAGGCCGTGCACCGGGGCCAGCGCGCGAGGCCCTCGGATGTCTGGCCCCTGCTCGCCACCGTGCTGGGCCCGGACATGTCCCGCGTGGACCCGCGCGTCATGCGCTTCTACGCGAACCCCGGTGCATGGAGCGCCCGAGCCTCCGTCACCTTCGCCTCGCGCACGGCCCGGCTGCTGGCCTGGATGGCCACGTGCCTGTCCGGCCAGGGCCTCTCCGAGCACGGGGCACGCACCTTCCCCGGACGCTTCCTCACCTTCCGCCGCGCGGATGGCTCCATGCACTTCGTCCGGGAGCTGTACTGCGACGGCGTGCTGCGCAGGTTCGACTCGGACTTCATCCTGCGCGACGGCCGACTCCACGAGGTCTTCGTCGAGCACGGCCTGGACCTGGAGCTGGACGTGTCCGTCCTCGAGGACGGCGGCATCCGCTTGCGAGGTGGGACGCTGCGCTGGCACGGCCTGGTGCTGCCACCGTTCGGCCGAGGCGTGGAGTTCCGCATCCATCCCGTCTCGGATGCCACCGAGCGCGTGGACATCATCGGCACGTTTGGCGGAGGACCCACGGCTGGAGCCCCCCTGGGCCGCATCCACTACGAGGCCTGGAGGCACAGCGACGCCGTGCCTCCGGTGACGACGGATTGAGGACCGCTCAGCTTCCCTGGTAGGCGCGCTCCAGGGCGGCGATGTCAATCTTCTGCATCCCGAGCATCGCCTGCACCACGCGTCCCGCCTTCGCCGGGTCCTTGTCTCCCATCAGTCGCATCAACGTGGTGGGGATGATCTGCCAGGACACCCCGAACCGGTCCTCCAGCCAGCCGCACTTGCTGTCCTTTCCGCCCCCCGCCGTGAGCTGTTCCCAGAGCGAGTCCACCTCCGGCTGCGTCTCACAACTGACGAACAGCGAAATCGCCTCGGTGAACTTGAACCGCGGCCCGCCGTTGAACGCCATGAACGGCTGACCTTCCAGCTCGAAGGTGACGGACATGGCCGCGCCGTCCGGGCCCCGCGCAACCGAAGTGATTTTCGAGTTCTTGAACACCGACGTGTAGAGCTTCGCCGCCTCTTCCGCCTGGTTGTTGAACATCAGGAACGGGGTGATTTTCTGCATGGGGAAGTCCTTGGTGGGTGCGACACCTGGATGGCGCCGGCCTTGCCCTACGTCGGAACCGCGCCCGGCACTTCGACACGCCCCCCGTGTTTTCTTCAAGAAAAGGGCGCTCCCCGTCCCAACCTCAGTGGTCGGCCCCCTCGTGGTGGTCATGGCCCGGCCCGCCGAAAGTCCCCGGCCACGGCTCCTTCGCGGGCAACAGGCCCGGCATGGGGAAGCGCTGGAAGCGCGACTGGCTGTAGGCAAACGGTGGGTCACACTCGCCACAGGTGGTGGCCCCGTCCATCAACAGCAGGGCCCCGGGTGCCAGCTCCAGCAACTGCGGAATCGAGCGGGGCGCGTAGTCGAGCTCGCACTGGAACGCCTCGCCGCCGTCGGTCATGCGCACGCCCACCAGCAACTGCCTGTCGTCGCCGTCCGTGGCCGTCGTGAGCACCAGCGTCCGGGGAGGAAACCCGGGCGCATCCGGCCAGGACGCGAGCCGCAGCTCCTTCGAGGTGAGGAGCTGTCCCGAGCGCAGGGAGTACGTCCACGCGGGACTCAGCGCGGGCAGGCCGTAGCCCTTCAGCTCCGTGGCCACGGGCAGCACGCCGCCCTCGTTCACGTTCACCGTGGTCCCCGGTGCGCTGGGCACCAGCCGCTCGCGCGTGGCCACCGCGCGGCCGAACTGCTGGGGAAGAGTCCCAGCCACCGAGCCGTCCGCCGTGCTCAGCGCCTGCGTGCCCCGCTCGGGGAACAACAGCCCGTTCACCACCGCCAGCTCACCAGCGCGCTGCGCCTGTGACTTGCGCCAGCGCGGCACGCCGTCCGACGAGAAGGCCATCAGCAGCGAAGGAGCCCCCGCCTGGAGCGGGGCCCCCACGTTCAACGTCTGCGAGAAGGAGACATACAAATCCCCCACCGCGTCGGAGACGACTCCGAAGGGGTGCGGGTGGTTGCACTCGGACAGCAGGGGGTCCGTGAGCTCCTGCGCGGACACCATCTGTCCATACGCATCCAGCACCACCAGGAAATACATGCGACACAACGTCTCGCGGTTCAGCGCCACGGGGTAGGCCTCGAAGAGGGCCGCCAGTCGGTCCGGAGCCATCACCGCCAGCCGCGCCAGGAAGAGGCTGGACGTGCGCTGCGCGATATCCGGCCGCGCGCTCGCCAGGGTGAAGGTCCACCGGGGCGCGCCCGTGTAGCGCTCCACCAGGGACACCGTGCCGTCATCCGGCAGGTCCATGCACAGCAGCCTGTCGTTCCACAGCATGCACCGCCGGGCCGCGTCACCGCTGAGCATGGGCACGGGCGCCGCGGCGTCCAGCAGCGCGGACTCGTAGAAGCCCGCCAGCGTCACGTCACCTTCCGGCCCCACCAGCAGGTCATGCAGGTTCATGCTCCGCACCCGCGCGTCCAGCACCCAGTCCGGCGCGAGCGACACCGCATCGGGCCGCTCGCACACGGGCCCCTTGCAGCGTCCCTCCGCCTGACACGGGCTGGCCGCCGCGCAGACGAAGCCATCCGGCAGGTTGCGCCGCGCGCACGCGCCTTCCACGCACACGTCGGCGGCATCACAGCCGCGCTCCGTTCCACAGAAGGTGCCATCGGGCGCATCCGCCAGGCCGCAGCCGAGCTTCGCGTCGCACGTGCCCACCTGACAGGCCCCCGCTCCGGGACACGGCGGCGCGGGCACGGCGCGACAGCCGTCCAGCGCGTGGCACACGTCCGTGGTGCAGGCGTTGGCGTCGTCACAGGAACGCTCCAGTCCCTTGCACCGTCCCTGCTGACACATGGCCGTGGTGAGACAGGCATTGCCTGGGTCACACCCGGTGCCATCCGGGAGCACCGTCTCCACACAGCGCTCGGACACGGGGTCGAACACCGCGGTGGAGCACGTCACCGCCTGACACTCCGGCGTCTGTCGCGCCTCGCCCGCGAGCACCAGCTCCGCGCGACCTCCATCCGACGCGGTGCCGATGAGACGGGCCTCGTACGTGCCCATGGCCTGGGGGCTGAAGCGCAGCCGCACCGGCACCTCGCCCGCGCCCACGCGCGAGGGCAACGCATCCACCAGCGAGAAGGGCGCTTCCACCGAGGTCCAGGTGACGTCCAGCGGAGCGCGCCCCGCGTTGAGCACCCGCACCTCCGCCTCGCGGACACCGCCCGGGAAGGCCGGGGGGAAATCCAGCCGCGACAGCGACAGCCTCAGTCGGCCCTCGGCACCCACCAGGGGAGGGTCCTCGCGGCACGCCGTCAGACAGGCGCCGAGCACCGTCGCCCACAGGATGAATGCCCACCCCACCCCGCCTGCTCTCGTCGCGCGTGCCATGGGTGCCTCCCGTGCTCCAGCCCTGGCGTATAGTCCTCGCGCCCGGAGGATGCGAGGGGTGCGCCTCGCCGCGCTGTCGGCCACCCTCCCTCCCAAGACCCTCCGGGAATGCTTGCGTTTCGGCTGCTGAACGCTCGCGCCTGTAGACTCCCGGCGTCCGTTCTCCACTGGAGTCCTCCATGTCCCCGCGTCCCACCTTCGTGCTCGTCCTGGCCGTGCTCGCGCAGTGGGCCCTCCCCGCAGCCGCGCAGGACGTGCCGCGCACGATGACCTTCCAGGGGCGCCTGGTGCGCGCGGACGGCACGCCCGAGAACTCTCCCCAGGACCTCGCCTTCGCCCTCTACGCCACGCCCACCGGCGGCTCCCCGCTGTGGCAGGAGAACCACCTGGCCGTGCCGGTGACGAATGGGTACTACGCGGTGGTGCTGGGCTCCTCGGCGCCGCTGGGGGACGACCTGGTGCGACGCTCGGAGATGCACCTGGGCGTCGCGCTCGCCAGCCAGTCGGAGCTGACGCCGCGCTTCCGCCTGGCCTCGGTGCCCTTCGCCCTGCGCGCCAGCGACAGCATCCGACTGGAGGGCCGCGCCGCCTCCACCTTCGCGCCCACGAGCCACACCCATACAAACGCCACCACCACGGCCCCCGGCTTCATGTCCGCGGCCGACAAGGTGAAGCTGGACGCGCCCGCGCCCACGTATGGAGACGGGCTCATCGCCTCGGGCACGCCCCTCGCCGTGCGCGTCAGCTTCCCGACGGCGGGCGGCACCAATGGCTCGGCGCGCATCGCGGCCCGCTCCGACCACACCCACGCGAGGCCCCCGCTGACATGTAGTTACAAGAGTGCCACGGGCAACGATACGCTCGACCCTCGCGCCGCCACCGCGTGGTGCGGCATGGGGGAGACGCTGATGGGCGGCGGCTGCAGTGGACTCGAGGACGGACCCGCGCCCGTGAGCGTCGCCTTCCAGCCCGCGGGCGTCACTTTCGAGAACGGCCTCACGCAGACCCCGGGCGTGCCCGGCTATCGCTGCCGAGGCCACCTCACCAGCAGCACCGCCCCCACCGCCTACGCCATCTGCTGTCGCATCCCCTGATGACAAGCCGAGCGTCAGCACGTCGAACACGACGGCGCGTTTGACCTCATCCACCCGCGCGAAATCGCAGTCTCGTCAGAGAGCTGAACGTCGAACGGAATCCCCATCCGCTCGGGATTGGAGCCGAGCGAGCACAGGAAGCTCTCGCTTCTCCGCAGACACTTCAGGCGTCGGGTGGCAAAACCCTGTGTTTTTTTCAGATGGTCTCTTCGGACCCACTGCAACCGCGCGGAATGGTTGGATCCGAGAAGGGTACGGTTCTGGCAGTCGGAAACGGCATGACCTCCGTCTCCACCGCGGGCTCACCATCGTCACAGGCCTTCACCGTGCTCATCCCACGCAGCCTGCAGGGCAGCGTGGATGGACTGTCTCCGGAGACACGGCAGGCCCTGCTCTCGGAGCTGTTCCGCATGGCCTCGCTGGCGCATCAGGAGCGCGGCCTGCTGCCCATGTCGGAGCCCTATGCGTTGAACCTGGACCTGGATGGATGCCACGTCGTCGTGGAGATGGATCCATCCCGCTCGCGGCTGACCCTCTCGGGGCTCACGCGCGCTCGAGCGCTGGGCTGAGCCCGGCGATACGTGAAAAGCGATGTCTCGACGGGCCGGCTACGAAGAATCCTGGGACCTCACCTACCTGGTGGAGCAGTTGCGCGAGCTCATCAGTCGCGACCTCCAACTGGATGAGGCACTCGCGGAGGAGCTGGAGGACACCCTGGCCCGGCTCGTCCTGCGCAACCAGCGTCTGCGGGGACTTCAGCGCATGGTGAACGCGGAGCGTGACGCGGAGGACCTCGAAATCCTCCGCAACGCGCTGGAGCGCACGGACCGCGAACTGCTCGCGGGACTGCCAGCACTCCTCGAACGCCTGCGCGAAGCGCACGCCTGAGCCGTCCGCCCTACGGCGTGGCCCCTGGATAGAGCGTGTGCGTGGGCCCCCGCGCGGGAGTGCCCCCCAGGCCCATGCCCACCGAGCCAGGCCCGGGAGGAAGCACGCCTCCCGCGGGCACCAGGTTTCCCAGCTCGGCGCGCACCGGTCCCTCGCAGACCCCCGCGCGACAACCCTCCAGCCCCTGACACGGCTTGCCCGCGCCACACACCACCGCCTGACACACGCCCGCGCGGCACACCTGTCCGGAGGCACACGGGCCCACCGCCGCGCAGGCCTCCGTGGCGGACAGGCATCCACCGGCGCGGCACACCTCGCCCGGGCCGCACTGCTCCCCGGTGGTGCAGGACAGCGCCAGGCACGCGCCCTCGCGACACACGCGCTGCGCGGGGCAACTCACCGCGGCGCAACCCGAGCTCGACACACAGCGGCCTTCCGCGCCACAGCGCTCATCGGACGCGCAGGCGAAGTCCGCCGAGCACGCGACACTCCGGCACTGCCCTCCGGACCGGCACACCGTGCCCTGGGGACAGGCGACGCCGAGACATCCGTCCCTCACGCACTCCGAGCCCACACAGCGCTCCGTGGGGAAACACGTCGCGGTGCCACCGCAGCTCACGCGCCGGCACGTGCCCTCGCGACACACCTCGCCCGCCGCGCAGCTCGTCCCCAGACACGACGGATCCACGCACGCGCCGCGCTCGCACACGCGCCCCGCGCCACAGGCCACGCCCTGACATGTGGTGGCCAGACACCGGCCCTCCACGCAGGCCTGGCTGTCCGGGCACACCACGCTTGTGCACAACTCGGGCGGCACCAGTGGGGTGCTCTGCTCGCAGCCGCCTGGCATGACGAGCGCGCCCAGCACCACGAGGAGAAGCCCCCACCGCGACGTCCCCAGGCTCATGGCAAACGCTCCGTGCGGTCCGCCGCCGGCAGCGCCAGGGACTCCGGCCGCGTCAGCACCACGCCCAGCACCACCCCGGCCGCCGCCAGTCCCACGCCCCCCACGACATAGGGCCAGAACGCGCGCCGGGGAGCCTCCTCCAACGACGGCTCGGCCGCGGGGGACGTCGCCGCGTCACGCGCCGAGGCCACCGCCGGCGGCAGGTGCTCGGTGGCCTCCAGCCGCAGCGGCGCGCGCGGACTGCCCTGCTCGAAGAGGACGAAGCCTCCGGCATCCCGAGCCAGCGCATAGGCCTCCACGGCCCGCGCCGCGGGCGCCTTCACCGCCACGGGCCCCGAAGGCGGGCCCACCGCCGCGGAGAAGCCCGCCGCGCCCGGCAGGCGCACCGCCACCATCACCTCCGTGGCCACCTTCCGGGGCTGCTCCAGCACGGCCACCACCCGGCCATCCGCCAGCCGCGTCACCGTGAGTGTGGGCCGCTGGCCCTCCATCGCCGCCCGCGCCGCGAGGAACGGCACCTGGACCTTGGGCCCCAGCGAGTCCTTCACCTGGGCGGAGGGCTCCAGGACGAGCAAGGACTCGAAGGCCGCCTGAGCCTCCTGGCGCTGTCCCATGAAGGCGCGAGCCATGGCCAGCCCCCGCCATGCCCTCAGACGCTCCACGCGCGTCCCAGGGCCCTCCAGGGCCTCCAGGAAGGACGTGGCCGCGGCATCGAACTCCAGGGCGTCGAATTGTTGTTCGGCGCGCACCAGCGGCGGCTCCGCGCCCCAGGCCTGGGAGGCGAACAGCCAGAACATGAAGGTCCACGCGCGCACGGCCCATCAGTCTACAACCGTGTTGCACCCGTCCACAGGTGTTGTCCCCAGCGGCCTGCTGCTTCTAGAAAAGCTTTATGTAGGTATTGATCAAATAGTGGAAGCAGTAGAGGGCTCGGATTTGGGGATAAGTCAGCAAGCTCGCGGGATGACTGACGAATTCGGCCGATGCTACATGTGGGTAAACTGGCGGTTTCCCCCGGCCTCCCACAGGCGCTGATCCACGCCACCGTTTCTCCACAACCCACCCCCCGCTATCCACAGGCCATCCACAGGTCGCCGGTGGATGAGGGGGCGACCGTGCGTGACGGTGCATTCTCACCGCACGTCCGCGCCCTACAAGCCTGTTATCCTCCGTTGCGGTGCTGCTCCGGTGTCGGGGCGCTGTCGTGGAGGTTGCACCCATCGATTTCTATCGGGGCGAGCGCATCGGGAAGTACGAGGTCGTCACACAACTGTCCGTGGGTGGCATGGCCGAGCTGTTCCTCGGCTTCACCTCGGGTCCGGGTGGCTTCCGTAAATACGTCGTCGTCAAGCGCATCCTGCCGGACGCTCGGGACAACGAGCAGTTCGAGCGGATGTTCCTGGACGAGGCGCGCATCACCGCGGCCTTCAACCACCCGAACATCGCGCAGGTGTTCGACCTGGGGCAGGAGGAGGACGGCCTCTACCTGGCGATGGAGTTCATCGCCGGGCAGAACCTGAACCAGATTACGAGCGCGTGTCTGCGCAGCCAGCAGCCGGTGCCGCTGGGCTTCACGCTGTCGGTGGCGCGCGACGTCTGCATGGCGCTGCACTACGCGCACACCTTCACCGCGCCCTCGGGCGAGCCCAGCCCCGTCATCCACCGCGACGTCGCCCAGAAGAACATCATGGTGACGTACGACGGCATGGTGAAGCTGCTCGACTTCGGCATTGCCAAGGCGAAGGGCAGCCTGGAGCGCACGCACGCGGGCACGGTGAAGGGCACCACCGGGTACATGTCCCCGGAGCAGGTGCGCGGCGACAAGCTGGATGGCCGCAGCGACCTGTTCTCGGTGGGCGTGATGATGCACGAGATGCTCACCGGCGCGCGCCTGTTCGCGGGCAAGACGGAGCGCGACGAGATGATGAAGATTCTCGAGGCGCCCATCCCCTGGCCCTCGCACGTCACGCCGCACGTGTCCGAGCAGGTCTCCAAGGTGGTGATGCAGTCTCTGGAGCGCAGCCGTGAGAAGCGCTTCGCCAACGGCCGGGACATGGCGCGGGCGATTGAAGCGGCGGCGGGCTCGCTGATTCAGGACGCGGACCACCGCGGCTCGCTGATGAAGGAGCTGTTCACGGAGCGGATGGCGGCCACGCGCGCCCTGCTGGAGAGCGCGGACGGTACCGCCAACAGCCTCATGCTGGAGGCCGCCAAGCGCGCCCTGCGTGGGGACGACGGGCCGTACCTGCCGGTGCGCGAGAACCAGGCCACGCCGAAGACGGGCAACCCCTCCGTGCCGGGTGCCAAGAAGGTCTCTCGCAAGGTGTCGACGGTGAAGCCCCGGGCAGGTCAGCCCCCGGCGGACACGGACCTCACGCCTGGACAACGCCGGGGCTCGAACATCCTGTGGGGCCTGGTGCTGCTCGGCATCCTCGGGGGCGGTGGCTACGGCGCCCTGCGCTTGAGCAGCGCGCTGGACGCGACGATGGAGCCCGTCGTGGAGCTGAAGCCGTACAACTCGGGGCTGCCCATCTTTACGGAGCCGGGAGACGGTGGCGCGCTGGCGAAGGCGCCGGAGCCGGTGAAGAAGCCGGAGCCGGTGAAGAAGCCGGAGAAGGTCAGGACGACCTCATCGCGTGAGGACGAAGACGAGGACAGGAAGCCGGAGCCCGCCGTCGTGAAGTCCTCGCGGGGGATGGGCAAGCTGACGTTCAGCGTGCATGGCGACAAGGCGCCCCTCAAGGTGGACGGCAAGGATGCGGGAGAAATCCCCGTGTTGGGTCTGTCCCTGCCGGCGGGCACGCGCACCCTGAAGGTTCGCGACCCTCAGGGGAAGTGGCGCACCCTCAGGGTGGACATCGTCGCGGGAGAAGCGACGACCCGCAGATTCGATAGCTGGCAGGATTTGCCGTAGGGCGACGCGGGCTCGCTCGCGCCCCCCATGAAGCTGGGGATGTGACACGCGGTCCTGTTATCTTCGCGCACCCTTTCAATCACCTTCGACGAGACTATGGCCGCGCTCACCATTGGCTTCCTGATGGACCCGCTCGAGACCGTGCGAGTGGACCATGACTCCACCTTCGCGCTGATGCTGGAGGCCCAGAAGCGCGGCCACCGGGTGCTCTACTTCGAGCAGGGCTGGCTGCGGTTCAACGGGCGCTGCGCGGAGGCGCGCATGCGCCATGTCACCGTGCGCCGGGAGATGGGCCGGCACTTCGACGTGCTCGACGAGGCGACGCATCCGCTGTCGAACCTGGACGTGCTCTTCCTGCGCAAGGACCCGCCCGTCGACTCTGAATTTCTCCATGCGACACAGCTGGTGGAGCTATGTCAGGGCCGCAAGCCCGTCTACATCAACGACCCGGCGGGCATCCGGGATGCGAATGAGAAGCTCTTCGCCCTGCGCTATCCGGACCTGATGCCGGACACCCGCATCACCCGCGAGCTGCCGGTGCTGCTGGACTTCATCGCGCGCAACGAGACGGGCACCATCCTCAAGCCCATCGACGGCTTTGGCGGCAAGGGCATCCTCTTCCTGTCGCGGGGTGACAGGAACGCGCGCTCGGCCGTGGAGCTGCTCACCCAGGGAGGCCGCGAGGCCGTCGTCGCGCAGGCGTACATCCCGGAGAGCCGCCTGGGCGACAAGCGCATCCTCCTGGTGGATGGCGAGCCGGTGGGCGGCGTCTTGCGAGTGCCGTCCGGAGATGACCACCGCGGGAACATGGCCGCCGGTGGGACGCCTCACAAGGCGGTGCTCACGGCGCGCGACTTGGAAATCTGCGAGCGGCTCAAGCCCGAGCTGCGCAAGCGCGGCCTCCTGCTCGTGGGCATCGACGTGCTCGGCGACTACCTCACCGAGGTGAACGTGACGAGCCCCACGGGCCTGGTGGAAGCCAACCACCTGGATGGCGTGTGCGTGGAGGCCCGAGTCATCGACGTGGCCGAACGCCTCGCCGCCGAGCGCCCCGCGTCCTGAGTCCGAGCTCGGTGCTCGGCGCTCGGTGCTCTGACGAAGGGCGCCGTGCATGAGGTGCCCTGCCCCGCCGGTGCGTGGACCCCAACGGTCCGCGCGCTCGGCTGGGGAAAGGCGGTCCTGTCACCGGGTGGTGCGCCGAGAGGCTCCGGAGTCGTCCTCGTGGAGGTCGGCTGCCGTGAGCCTGACGGAGGACGTTGTCTCGGTGTTTCGCGGGTGACGGCGGCCGGGGTCGGATTCCCGAGCGGAACGTGAACTGAAGAATGGTTCATGTTTCATGGAAATTCGACGCAGTGCATAAAATGAATCCTGGTTCATATTTCACCGTCGAGGCGACGCGGCGCGCCTTGAACCCGGGAGATGCGGGGGAGTCACGTTGCGGCCCGTGGCCGTCTTTTCCCCCCGGCGGCCCGGGAGGCACCATGTCCTCGCAGCGTTCCCGATTCACTTCGACGTGTTCTCGATTCACCCTCGCCGCGTGGTTGTTCGCGGGAGCCGTGGGCTGTGGTGGGCTCGACGCCGAGCCCTCCGTGCAGGCCGAGCCGGAGCTGGGACAGTCCGAGCTAGGGCTGACGCAGGTGACGGGCTTTGGCAGCAACCCGGGCAACCTGGCGATGTATCGCCACGTGCCGACGGGTGTGGCGGCGAACGCGCCGCTGGTGGTGGTGCTCCACGGCTGCACGCAGAACGCGACGGGCATGGAGCTGAGTGGTTGGACGGCGGCGGCCAACATCTACAAGTTCTACGTGGTGTATCCGCAGCAGGCGAGCGGCAACAACGCGACCAGTTGTTTCAACTGGTTCGAGCCGGGTGACATCGCGCGTGGCTCGGGCGAGGCGCTGTCCATCAAGCAGATGGTGGACGCGATGAAGGCGGCGTACTCCATCGACGCGTCGCGGGTGTACGTCGTCGGCTTCTCGGCCGGTGGGTACATGGCTCCGGCGCTGCTCTCCGTGTATCCGGACGTCTTCTCCGCGGGGGCCATCAACGCGGGAGGGCCGTACAAGTGCGCCACGTCGATGAACGCGGCGTTTTCGTGCATGAGCCCGGGCACGGACAAGACGCCCGCGGCGTGGGGGGATTTGGCGCGGAGTGGCTACGCGGGCTACACGGGGCCGCGTCCGCCGGTGTCCATCTGGTACGGGACGAGCGACTTCACCGTCCGGCCGATGAACGGCACGGAGGCGATGGAGCAGTGGACCAACGTTCACGGCATCGACCAGACGCCGGACACGACGGAGACGGTGTCGGGCTTCCCGCACAAGGTCTACCGCGACGGCGCGGGCCGGGCGCTCGTCGAGACGTGGGAAATCACCGGCATGGGTCACGCGGTGGCGTTCGACGCGCAGTACAACTTCCCCGGGAGCACCACGGCGTGTGGCTCCACGGGCGCGTACGTGACGGACGCGAACATCTGCGCCGTGTATCACCAGGCGAAGTTCTTCGGCCTCACCGGAGGCGGTGGCGAGCCGAGCGGTGACACCACTCCGCCCACGGTGAACGTGACGTCTCCGGCGAGTGGGACGACGGTGAGCGGCGCGGTGAAGGTGGTGGTGAGTGCCTCGGACGCGGTGGGTGTCGCGCGGGTGGAGTTGCTGGTGGATGGCAGCCCGGTGGCGACGGCCTCGGCGGCGCCGTACGAATTCACATGGAACAGCCAGGGCGTGGGGAACGGGGCGCACACGCTGGGGGCTCGGGCGTATGACGCCGCGGGGAACCAGGCGACGGACAGCGATACCAGCGTCACGGTGAACAACACGGGGACACCGACGCCCACGACGGCGACCTTCACGAGCATCGCGGCGGAGGATGGCTATCTGAAGGCGAACGCGGACGGCAGTGCGGCGGTGCTGGGGACCCTGACGAACCTGGCGCTGGGGCGTGGGACGGATGGGAAGTACAACCGCTCCTTCGTCTCGTTCGACACGTCGAGCCTGCCGGATGGGGCGACGGTGACGCGGGCGTATCTCACGGTGAGCTACTCGTCGGGCTCGGGAGACGCGTGGTCGACGCCGGCGGGGAACACGGTGGTCATCGACGTGAAGGCGGGGACGTTCAACGCCGCGTCCACGGAGGTCACGGACTGGGCGGCGGCGGCCGATGCGAGCGCGGTGGCGAGCATCGACAAGTTCGCGAGTGGGGCGAAGGCCTCGGCGGACTTCAGCGGCGCGGGCCTGGCCTCCATCAACCGGACGGGGAGGACGCAGCTTCGGCTGCGCTTCAGCCTGGAGCAGACGGCGACGCAGTACCTGTTCGTGAAGGACTCGACGAACGCGGTGCTCACCGTCGTGTACACGCCGTAGCGTGAAACGGAGGGGACGGTGGTGTGCCCACTGTCCCCTCTTCCGCCGTGGATTCAGCGGCTCTGCAGGCGGTTCCAGCCGCGTGTGAGCTGTGCCACCAGCGTCCGCGCCTGCTGTCTCTGCGAGAGGCTCCACAGTCGGGGCTCGATGAACAGCGCACCGCCGCTGCGCAGGGCGACCTCCCAGGCGAGCGCGGGACGGCGTCGCATAGGCTCTGTCTCCAGGGCCGTGGCCAGTCCCTCCACCGTGAGACGAGTACCCCGCAGGTAGCGCTCCGTCTGAGTCAGGCTCGCACGTCGCCCCGCCCACCAGTGCTCCACGGCGTGGGCATCCACGCGCCCAGGGAGGACTCGGGGCCCGGGCAGCGTCTCGCGCAGATCCTCTGGCGCGGGAGCCTCGGCGTCCTCTTCCTCCTCGGCCGCGTCTTCCTCGGAGAGTTCCTCCAGGATGAAGGGCGGTGCGAGCGGAAGGCCGGTGATGGCGGCGAACGACGAGGCGGCGAGCAGTCCCCAGTCTTCGTCATGAAGCAGGGGGAGCAAGGCCTCCACCGCAGCGGGCTTGCCGCTGAAGCCCAATGCCCAGATGACCTCCTCGCGGATCTGCTCATCCGCGAGCCGACCCACGAGGTCCGCGAGGTCCTTCGAGTCTCCCGCCACGGCCAGCGAGAGCAGCGCCGCGCGCGGAGAGGGTTCCTGGGACATGGCCCGCTCACGAGCCACGGTCCAGGCGTCACGTGAGCCGAACAGCAGGCCCACCTCCAGCGCGGCGTCGCGCACCAGGGCGCTGTCGTGTCCGAGTCCGCGCTTCACCTGGGTGTCGCCCAGGGCGGTCCGAGGCACGTAAGGCAGGGCGCGGAGGACCTCGGCCTGAAGGGCGTCATCTCCGTTCAACGTGTCGGGCAAGGCGAGCCGCTGGAGTCGTCTCGCTCGGACGATTCCCGCCTGGACCTCCGGTGGAAGTCCGGGCAGTCGCTTCAGGAAGGCCGCGTGGAGGTCATCACGCGCGAGCAGCTCCAGCGCGCGAAGGATGCCGGGACCCGCTTCATCGGGAGTGGCTTCGAGGGACTTGAAGACGGCTTCGTGCCCGCTCGGGTCTTCGGAGGAGAGCAGCACCCAGGTGGCCACGGCGATGCGAGCGGGCTCCTCGGAGGCGAGGGCGGGCACGAGGAAGCGTCGGGCCGCGGGAGGACCGCCCAGGACGAGCGCATCCAGATGGGCGAGCAGGCGCCCCTCGTCTCCGTCCGAGACTTCCGAGAGGATGAGCTCCGGACTCCAGAGGGCCTGTTCCCACTGCGTCCAGAGGAACTCGGCCTCTTCGAGGTGATGTTCGAGCAGCTCCCAGCGAACGGTGGGCCGGCGAATCTTCACAGCTCCTTTTCGCAGACCAGGCACTTGGCCTTCATCTCGTCCTGGCCGAGCGCGACGACAGGCCCCTGGAGCAGCGGCGCGGGCGGGGTGTTCTTGTCATTGTGGAGCATGAGGTCGAAGGTCCGGGCCACGCTCTTGCCTTCGAACTTCACGTCGAAGGAGTAGTTGACGAACTCGGCCTTGCCCTTGGTCTTGCTGGAGGCGACGCCGCCGCCCGCGGAGCCAGCCTCGTCACCGCTGCTGGTGCTGAAGTTGGAGTCCTCGACGCAGACGGGCTTGCCGTCCACGGAGACCTTCTTCGTGCCCTTCGCGGTGTCGGAGGACATGGCGATGTTGGGGTACGGGATGGGGACGGGGCCGGCGGGGCTGGGCGTCTTGCACACGTCCGGGAAGGCGATGGTGTTCCCGTTGGTATCCTTGTGGACGACGGACAGCTTGTTGACACCGACGGTCGCGCTCATGACGGGTGACTCCTGACGAGGCCGGGGCCTCGTGTGTCTCAAGCCGAGTGTATCGCTCCCGGAGCGCTGGTACGAGCGGGGGTGGTGGTTCGTGGTGACGCCTCGTGGAAGACTCTGTTTTCAGGCGACGGAGGCCGAGGCGCGCATGGTGGGATGGGTCCAGGTGATGGGAATGTCGTCGTCGTTGGGGGGACTGGTGCCCGCCTCGGCGGCGTTTCGAGCGGGGATGGCCTGGCCATCGGCGGCGCCCGACTTCGAGGTCTTCCTGAAGGGTGACGAGGAGCCGAGCCCCGTCACGGTGCACGCGGCGGGAGACGCCACCCTGGGTTTCTCCGGAGTGGGGAGGCTGGTGGCGTTGCTGGCGGAGGCGCTGGTGGACCTGGGAGCGCGGGAGGACCTCCGGGCGATGGGGCCGCACGTGGGGCTCTACCTTGTGTTGCCGGATCCGGAGGCTCGGGGTTTCACGACCCAGAAGGACCCGTTTGAGGAGGACCCGGACGAGGCATCGGAGCGCATCGCGTTGCTGGTGGACCGGCTGGTGAAGGGGACATGGCAGGCGTTGGGCCTGCCGGCGTGGAGGGGCTCCGTGAAGGCGTTCCACGCGGGGAACGTGGCCTTCGCGCAGGCGTTGGCGGCGGCGGGAGAGGACCTGCGAGGTTCGAAGGTGGAGCGCGCGCTCTTGTGCGCGGTGGATAGCTTTGTCTCGCCGGAGACGCTGACGTTGTTGCACCAGCGGGAGCGGCTCAAGACGCCGGGGATGGCCACGGGGCTGATGGCGGGAGAGGCCGCGGTGGCGCTGTTGCTGGTGCGTGAGCCGCCGGTGGAGCCGAGCCTGGCCGTCGTGAGGGTGACGCAGGGGCGTGATGCGGCGACGCTGGATGGGGAGCAGCCACCGGATGGGCAGGAGCTGACGCGGCAGGTGCTCGCGGCGCTGGGGCCATGGGGGGCGGAGGTGTCCGCGCCGTTGCTCGTGTCGGACCATGATGGCCAGTACGCGAGGGCGTTCGAGTGGGGGATGCTCCAGGTGCGCCTGAGGGACACGGATGCCCGCTTCGAGCGAAGCGCGGTGTGGATGCCAGCGAAGAGCTTTGGGCACACGGGAGTGGCATCAGGGGCCGTGGCGACGGCGCTGACGTTTCGGGCACTGGAGCGGGGCTACGCGCCGGCGCCCATGGTGCTGGTGCTTTCCTCGGCGGATGCGGGAGAGCGGGCGGTCATCCACCTGACGGCGGGGCGCAAGCGGGGCACGTAGGCGGGGCTCAGAGCTCCAGGCCATCCCAGCCTTCGGCCTCATAGGTCCTGAAGCCCGTCAGCCCCGCCTGTTCGAAGGCGGCGAGGACGTCTTCGCGAATGAGGATGAGGCGGAGATACGTGGTGCAGCGGAACATCTTGGCCTGTGGGCTGATGGTTCCAGGCTTGAGGACGAGATTGTTGATGCGATCAATCTGGTCCTTCGCAATGGCATCCATCCTGTAGTCAGAGCGCTCCAGGTCGATGGCATCTTCGGCGCCCTGCAAGTTGAGGAAGGCGTAATCCGGGCCGACGACACTTCCCTGTTGGTCCTTGACCACGACGGGGAGCCACTCGGCGTTGGTGACTTCCAGTGACTCGATAATCTTGCGTGCCCGTCCTGAAACCAGGAGGCCGCTCATCAGGTTGGGCTGGAAGTCGTAGAGGCTCCGGTCGTCGGGGTAGTTGTCCGAGAAGGAAACCTCGCCTCCCATGGGGAACTCTCTGGCGAGGCTGATTCCTTTCGAGAACTTCCATTTCGTTGGGCTGCCACGAGGGTATTCGTCGACGAACCCCGCTTCCACGGCCATGACCTTGAAGACGAAGTATTTCACAGCCGGTCCTGTGATCGAGCGCGCTTCATGATTCTTCTTCGGACTCTTCCATCCAACGAAGGAAGCGCATGGCGCCCACCAGTGCGAGGACGGGTTCCCCCTCTTCATCACTGAAGCGGATGGCGTCATGTTCGTCCGACAGGCTGACCTGAATGCAGTACATGGCCATGTCCTTGCCGGGTCGGACCAGGTCCTTCATCCGCGCGTCGATGACGCGAGAATGCAGTTCCAGAACCTCGGTGTAGACCTCGTCCAGGGGAAGCAGAACCCCGCGGACTCCCTCGCGCGCTGTGACGAAGCACGGCACCTGTTCCTCGAGGATGCGAGCAACGATGTCAGCGGGCTGTTCTTCGATGCAATTGGCTTCGAACATGATGAACTCAGATTTCCACGCCGTCCCAGCCTTCGGCCTCATAGACCCTGAAGCCCGTTAGCCCAGCTTCATTGAAGGCAGCGAGGACGTCTTCTCTAATGAGAGTGAGGCGGGTTTCCGTCGTGCAGCGGAATATCTTGGCCTGAGGGCTGATGGCATCGGATTTGAGTACAAGCTTCTCGATGAGGCCAATCTGGTCTTTTGCAAGATGATTTATATCGTAGACGGAGCGGGCCATGTCGATGGCATCTTCGGCACCCTGCAGGTTGAGGAAGGCATAGTCGGGACCAACGACGTTGCCTTTGTGGTCCTTGACCACGACGGGAAGCCACTCGGCGTTGGTGACCTCCAGCGATTCGATGAGCTTGCGTGCCCGTCCTGAAACCAGGAGGTCGCTCATCAGGTTGGGCTGGAAGTCGTAGAGGTTCCGGTCATCAGGATAGTTCTTGGAGAAGGAGACCTCGCCACCCGTTGGAAACTCCTTGGCGAGGCTGATTCCCCTGTCGAACTTCCAATCCGTCGGGCTTCCACGCGGATAACTTTCGATGAACCCTGCTTCTTCAGCCATGACCTTGAAGACGAAGTAGTTCATGGGCGTGACGGACTTGGTTCTCGGAAGAATCAAAGGTTCAGGCCGTTCCAGCCTTCAGCATTGTAGACCTTGAATCCCGTCAGGCCCGCCTGGACGAAGGCGGCATGGACGTCCTCACGAATGAGAGTGAGACGGCGCTGCATGGTGCAGCGAAACATCTTTGCCTGGGGATTGATGGCGTCGTATTTGAGGGCCAACTTCTTGACGCGGCCGATCTGATCTTTCGCCAGGGAATCCATCCTGTAGACAGAATTTTCCATGTCGATGGCAGGTTCGGCACCCTGCAAGTTGAGGAAGGCGTAGTCGGGGCCAACGACATTGCCCTTATGGTCCTTGACGACGACGGGCAGCCACTCGGCATTGGTGAGTTCCAGCGACTCGATGATTTTGCGTCCTCGCCCTGAAACGAGGAGATCGCTCATCAGGTTGGGCTGGAAGTCGTAGAGGTTCCGGTGGTCAGGATAGTTATCAGAGAAGGACACCTCGCCACCCATGGGAAACTCCTTGGCGAGGCTGATGCCTTCATCGAACTTCCAGTCAGTAGGGCTCCCTTTGGGATACTCATCAATGAACCCTCCTTCGACCGACATGACCTTGAAGACGAAATACTTCATAATGACTCCTTTTTCCTTATCTCAGTAAAGAGAGCCCCACTCATAGCGGCTCTTTGCTTTCTTGTCTTTCGGGGCATATCTCACAAGCGGATGTTTGTACTCTTTGCCCGCCGTGACGGTGGCGACGACAGCCCTGCTCAAATCGACGAGAATGTCCCAGTAGTCGTCTTCCAATTCTTTTAGTTTGTTGAATATATCCGTGACCAAGAGTCCGTGGTCTTTCTGTTTATCAATCTCCTTCTGTAGGTTCTTGGCGATGACTTTCATGTCCTGCATCACCTGCTGCGTGTAGTTGGGATGGTCGCCCGGGTGTTGCAGGAGCGCGTGGACCGGCACTGCCCATGCCTGGTCCGGCAACATGATGATGTTGTGACCGTGATTCAGGTTGTACTCGGACTGGAGAATCAGCCGGAGCTGCTGGTACGTGAAGGCGGTCCCACTCTTCAGCTCGTAATAGAACGCCGAGCCCGGGAGGATGTGGTGGGCCTCCCATGCGTACGGGTACTTCTGAAGCGCGGGCTTCTTCTCCTTGTCCTTCGCCCTCGGATTGAAGTTCTCCGGCGGTCCTCCCGGGAACTCCGCTGTCTCGCGCACCATGTCCCGGATTTCATCCAGGTGCGGATGGTCGAACACTCGGTACACGCCGCGCCCGTCCAGCGACGCGATGTAGTTCGAGCCGTTCTGCGCATAGTAATTATCCTTGCCGAGCACCCCGCGCGGCTGCGCGTTGCTGTCCACGTGGTCCGCGTCGTCCGCAGACTCCTCCGCTGGCTTCGGCTTCTTCTTATTCGCTTCCTTGGCCGCCGCGTACTTCCGGTCCCGGCTTCGCTCGAAGATGGCCAAGAGGCGCTGCGACAGCGCCGTGTTCATCTCGTTCGCACTGAGGTTGCTCATGCGCACACCCACCTGGAGCGAGGATGGCGCAAGGTCGCCACCTCTTGACGTCAATGCTGCCCGAAGGCTCGTTTCCAGGCTACGCTCACCCGCACTTCTCCCATGGCTCGCCTGATTTCCCTTCGCGCTGACGCGGCTGACTCACTGGGTGAAAAACTGAGCCGGTTCGACCCCGGTGCCGACCGCCCCAGTCTCCTCACCCGGCTTGACGGTATCTCCCTCGACCTGCACCTCATCGCCGTCGCCACCCTGCTCGTCGACGGCAACCCCCAGGGGTTCTTCCTCAACCTCTGCCGGATGGCCGAGAACGCTCGCCGCCTCCACCTCCTCCTCGAGGCTCGCGGACTCCCTCCTCCCCCCGCCCGGCGCAATACCCCCTTTCTGGGTGCCCTCGCCGCCGGCCACTTCCCCCTCGCGGAGGCCGTCGCCGCCACCTCCAGTACCCAGTGGCAACAGGGCGCCGAGTACGAGGACGAGTTCCTCTGGGCCTCCACCCTCCAAGTCCTCGCGCGCACCCCACCCGCCTCGTCCGTCGCCCTGGAGCGGGTGCTTGTTCCCCTGGAGAAGGTGGGCAAGGAGCCCTACGCCAGCCGCGTCGCCGTCGTGCGGGCCCTGGCCTCCGCCGACCGGACCGCTTTCGCCGAGGCCTTCGCCACCGCGTGTCTCGAGTACGGCCTCTCCACCGAGAAGCGTGCCCGCTCACTGTCGACGCCCGTGACGTCCTTCGCGCCACATCGGTTCATCTGGCTGGAAGGACTCGCCCTGCTGAGACTGGCCGAGCGCGCTGGCATCGCTCCCGTGGACACCAGCTTCCGCTATTGCCCTCCCCTCGCCCGCGTCCCCATGACGGTGACCTACACAGGCGATTGGGCCCTTCAGACGACTCCGACGGAGTAGCCCGCGTCACCTCGGGCGATGGGCTGCCCGGCGACGCCCCGCCCTCGGTTGTCACCCGGGCAGGCGTGATGGCGGGAACGAACCCCGCCGCGCCGTCGCACGTCACCCCAGCCCAACAGATTGCCTGCAAGGGATCTCTGCCGCGCCGTCGCGCGTCACCCAGTCCGACGGGTTGCCCGGGAACGACCCCTCCGCGCCGCTGGACGTCACCCCGTCCCGACGGATTGCCCGGAAACGAACTCCTCCGCGCCGCTGGACGTCACCTCGTCCCGACGGCTTGCCCGGGGACGAGCCCCTCTGCGCCGTCACACGTCACCTGGATGGAGCGCAGCTCTGTCGGCTCGCGCTGCAAGGTGAACGTCCCTCGCCACACGAGGAACAGCTTCATCGCATCCGTGTCGATGACGACCGTGTCCAACTTCAACTCCAAATCCGCGTCATCCAATCCCCGTGCTCGCGGTGCCAGCACCCGTGGCGCCGCCAGCGCGGGCAGCTTGAAGCCCATCACCCCTCCGGGTGCCACGTGCGCGAGCAACACGGACTCACCGCCCCGCAGGTACTCCGTGACGAGCTGGTCCTTGGGCGCCCCATTCAGGAAGCGCCGGTCGAAGTCCTTCGGCAACAGCGGGCTGCGCGACTTGCGCCACGCGTCGTCATACGTCCCCGCATAGGACGCGCGAGGTTGCCAGTGCGGCTCGATGAAGCCGAACCCCGTGGGCGTCGGGCACTGGCCCCACATCTTCAACACATCCGTGGGCGACTCCAGATTCGGCAGCCGAAGCCCCTCCTCGAACCGACTCCCCTTGGCTCGAAAGCCCGTGCCCAGTGGATTACGAGGCTCGAACGTGTGTTTCGCGGCGTCCTGCGCGCTCTTGTCCCAACCCCCGAAGGACCGCTCGTAGCGCAGGGGGATGCGCTCGAACGCCAGCGGCTGGGTGATGCCGATGCCACCCAGGCTCTTGAACCACGTCCTGTCTCCCACCACGCGCACCTGCTTGTGGATGGGCCCGACATGCAACTCCGCGAGCAACTCGCGCGTCCCAACCTTGGGCGCATGCGCGTGTCCCAGCAGCACCACGTCCGTGCCGACCTTGGTGAACGCGCTCTCGGGCTCCAGGCGCGGACTGGAGGTCTCTGCTCCGTCCCAGCGCTCGCCCGCGACCATCAAGGGCGCCTGCTCCTCCGCGAGCACCGGCGCACCGCGAGGCTTCAAGTCGAACGTGGCCTTCACCACGGGCACGAACAGGGGCCGCAACACCTCATCGGTGAGGAACAGGGGCTCGAAGATGAAGGGGGTGCGATTCTCGGTGGACGGGTGCCCCATGTTTCATCTCTATCAGTCCTCGTGAGCCCGTGACAGGACACCCGCGCCACCCCAGTGGACGCGTGTGCGACGCGGATGCAAGCTTGCGGGACCCACCCCGTGACGCCCTCCCACCTCCAGCCCGGCCCGGACGAGACGCTCGACTCCATCGGTACGGCGGGCGTGCGCGTGTTTCAACGACGCAATGGCTACCGCTTCACGCTGGATGCCGTGTTGCTCGCGCACTTCGCGGCCACCGAGTCCATCCCGAGCCCCGCGAGTCCTGTCCTCGAACTGGGCGCGGGCAGCGGCGTGGTGTCATTGCTCCTGGTGAAACAATTCGGCCTGGGGCCCGTGGATGCCCTTGAACTCCAGCCCGCCGTGTTCGCTCGGCTCACGCGCGCGGTGGCGCTCAATGCCTGTGAGGCCCGGGTGCGGCCGGTGCTCGGGGACCTGTGTCGCATCCGGGAGTTCGTCACCAGCGGCGCCTACGGCCATGTCGTGTCGAACCCTCCCTTCCGAGTCGCCGACGCGGGAGTCCGCAGCCCGGATGACGAGCGCGCCATCTCCAAGTCCGAGGTGGCTTGTGATGCGCAGGCCGTCATCACGGCGGCACGCTACGCACTCGCTCCCGGGGGCTTGGTGAGCCTGGTGTATCCCGCGGCGCGCGCGGCCGAGGTCCTGGGGTGGCTGGCCCAGGCGAAGCTGCATCCTCGTGTCCTGCGCTTCGTCCACTCGCGCGTGGATGCCCCCGCGACGCGGTTTCTCGTGCAGGCCGTGCGTGACAGGGACAGGGGCCTCACCGTGCGCCCACCGCTCGTCGTCCACGGTGAAGGACCCGGAGGCTACGCCCCCGAGGTCGCCGCGCTGATGGACCCGCCCCTCGCGGAGCAGGCACCGCCTCCGAACGAGAGCGACTGAGCGTCTACCCGACCGGAGGTGCGGTGCGGCGCATCACCACGGCGCTGGCGGGACACGCGCCTCGAAGCTCTTCGGAGGCCTGGAACTCGGGAGGGAGGTTGGCTCGCTCGATGCGAGTGAACCCGAAGCGCGGGAAGTAGTCCTCCGCCGTCGTGGTGAGCAGGAACACCGTGCCGATTCCCTCTGCCTCCGCCTTCTGGACCAGCCGGTGAATCAGCTTTGCGCCCAGCCCCTGTCCCTTCCGCGCGGAGGCGATGACGACGGAGCGGAGCAAGGCGCCGGTGGCGTACACCTCGAGACCGGCGGCCCCGACGATGGCTCCCTCGTATTCGGCGACAAGGAACGCGGGCAGGTGGCGTGCGACTCCCTGGAGCGGAAGTCCCGCCGAGGTCAACAGGGCTTCGACAGGGCCCAGGTCCTCGGGTCGGGCAGGCCGCAGCGTGACAGTCATCGTGACCACTCCTCTCGGGACAGGAAGTCGACCACACGGGCACGGACTTCGTCTCGAATCTCGCGCACCCGCTCGACGGGCTTGCCCTTGGGGTCTTCCAGCGGCCAGTCGCCTCGCTTCAACCCCGGGACGACAGGACACGCATCGCCACACCCCATGGTGACGAGCCACTGGGCGTCTTGCGCCAGCGCGTCCGTGAGGAGCTGGGGCCGAGCCGTCGACAGGTCGATGCCTACCTCCGCCATGGCGGCGCGCACCTCGGGATGGACCTGCGTTCCCGGGTTCGTTCCCGCCGAGAGGGCCCGTGCCTTGGTGGGGTCCGCCATCGCGTTGAAGAAGGCCGCCGCCATCTGCGAGCGCCCCGCGTTGTGGACACAGGCGAAGATGACGAGGTTCATGTCGAGGCCTCTGGAAAGAATCCGCGCCGGAGCCACAGCGACAGATAGACGAGGGAGATGAGCGCGGGCACTTCAATCAAGGGCCCCACCACGCCCGCGAGCGCTTCGCCCGAGGCCATGCCGAAGACACCCACCGCGACGGCGATGGCCAGCTCGAAGTTGTTGCCCGCCGCGGTGAAGGAGAGCGAGGTCGTCTCCTCGTAGTTGAAGCCCAGCTTTCGCGAGACGAAGAAGGCGCTCGTGAACATGACGGCGAAGTAGACGAGCAGCGGCAGGGAGATGCGAACGACGTCCAGGGGAAGGCGCGTCATCTTCTCGCCCTGCATCGCGAACATGAGGACGATGGTGTACAGCAGCCCCAGCAGCGCCGTGGGCCCCAGTCGCGGGAGGAAGCGCTGCTCGTACCACGCCTCGCCCTTCCACTTCGTGAGCACCCCGCGAGTCAGCGCGCCCGCCACGAGTGGCACCCCGAGGAAGATGAGCACGCTCCGGGCGATGCTCCACATCGACACGTCGAACACCGCTCCCGTCTGGCCGAACCACCCCGGGATGACGGTGAGGAAGAGCCAGCCGAGCACCGAGTAGAAGAGAATCTGGAACACCGAGTTGAGCGCCACCAGGACGGCGGCCACCTCGTTGCTTCCACAGGCGAGCATGTTCCAGATGAGGACCATGGCGATGCAGCGAGCCAGTCCGATGAGGATGAGGCCGTTGCGATAGTGGGGCAGGTCCGGGAGGAACAACCACGCCAGGGCGAACATCAGCACCGGGCCCACGACCCAGTTGAGCACCAGCGAGGTGGCGAAGAGCTTGCCGCGCGTCTTCAGCTGCCCGAGCTCGCCGTAGCGCACCTTCGCCAGCACCGGGTACATCATCCACAGCAGTCCCAGGGCGATGGGCAGTGAGACGGTGTCCAGCTTCACCGTGTCGAGCCGTGTGCCCAGGTCCGGGAATGCTCGGCCCAGGCCGATGCCCAGGACCATGGCCGCGACAATCCACACGGGCAGCAGCCGGTCGAGGAGGGAGAGCTTTCTGGCGACACCGACGGGGACTGTCGGCGAACTCATGGGGGCCTCAGGTGCATGCATCGGGGCCACACGCCTTGAGCAGTCGCGCCACTTCACGGCGAATCGCATCCCGGGAAGCGAAGGCCGCGACGAGCGCCTTCACCTGGGAGTCGCACAGCGCATCCAGTTGAGGCGAGAGCCGGTAGTACACCCAGCTTCCTTCCCGTCGTGACTCGACGAGGCCCGCGGCCTTGAGGACGGCGAGCTGCCGAGAGGTGTTGGACTGCGGGAGTTCGAGCGCGCGCTCGAGGTGACAGACGCACAGCTCCGAATGCGACAGGAGCGCGATGATGCGCAGGCGCGTCTCGTCCCCCAGCGCCTTGAGGGTCCGACTCAGTGGACGGACTTCGAGAGTCGAGGCGGTGACTGGCATGATGACATGACGATATTCAAATATCGTCATGTCGGCAATCGAAACTCCCGTGTCACGCGGGGGAGGCGTGCCTGGTTGCTCGGACAGGTGACTTGGCTATTCGGCGCCCAGGGGCTTCGTGTTCGTCACCTGGAGGCCGCCACCCTCCGACGCGGTGATGAACACCTCGCTCCTCGCCGGCACGTCGAGTGTCAGTCGGCGCTGCTGCTTGCCCAGGGTGAACATCACCTTCAATTCACGCCGCCCTGGTTTCACGTCCTGGATGACTCCACCCGAGCCTCCTTCGTCACCCTTGCGAGCGCCGTCCAGTGACACCTCACAGGACTTGAGACAGCGGACATGGAGACGCGAGGCGTCCGCGAGTCCCGCCTTCTCACGGGCCTCTTCGACATCCGCGAGCGCCCAGTGCTCCGTGAGGATGACCCGGCCCTTGGAGTCCCCCTGATACCTGGCCTCCGTGCCCGCGGGCACGTCGATGTAGCTGGCGAAGAGCTTCCGCTGGAGCAACTCGGCCGTGCCCTCCACTCGGCGCTTGCCGGGCTCCACGTTCCGGAACTCCCAGGTCCGCTCGTCTCGACGCGTTCCCCTTCGCCCGTCGAGCATCACCGCGCAGTCTTCCAGACAGCGCACGATGGCCACGCTCTTCGCGGTGGAAGGTGGAGGCGGCGGCGGGCTCGGGGTGTGTTCGGAGACACGTGTGACTCGCGAGCTTCCCTCCACCCATTCAGGCGTGCCGGGTGAGGAGGTGCTCTCCTTCCGCACGACGATGCGCTGGTTGCTGACGAGATAGACGGTCGCCAGGGCCGTGTCGGGGATGTCCGCGAAGCCGCTCGCCAGGGGCCGGCCCAGCACACCCGTGGCCTCCACGCGCCGTGCTCCCGGGGCGATGCCCTGGAACTCCCAGAGGGCCTCGTTCACTCGACGTCCTCGCTTCCCGTCGAAGACCACCGTGCACGTCTCCGTGCAGCGCACGCTCACGGTGACGCCTTCTTGCGCGAGGGCCGGAGCGGACAGCGACAACGCCAGGGACAGGAACACGTCGCGGAGGGCCATGGACTCGCCAGTCTGGCGCCGGCCGTGCTCCGGGTCGAGCCACCTTGATTGGTGGCCGTGAAGGGCGGAGCGGAGCGGCCGTGGGTCCGCCTGCCCTCCGAGGGAGGGGAAGGTGGCCACCCGTGCGACGCGCGCGGTCCGTTCCCAACGTACCCAGGTTTCCCGGATGGGCCCATGCATGGCCCTCCAGCAAGGAGAACAGGGCATGAACGCGGTGATGCTGACCGAGCAACCCGACATCCTCAAGGCGGCGGCCTTGCTGCCTCCGCGCCTGTCACTTGGCTCGACGATGGTGGTCCATGGGCTGGCCAAGCTGCGCAAGGAAGGCACCGAGCAGCACGCGGGCTTCTTCGAGCAGCTCGGGCTCACTCCCGCCCGGCCCCTGGTGCTGGCCACCGGTGTGACGGAGGTGCTCGCGGGTGTGAGCGCCATCCTGGGCTTCGCCACCCGGCCCGCCGCGTTGGCCGTGCTCGTCACCCAGGCTTTCGCCATTGCCAAGGTGCATGGCTCCAAGGGCTTCGACAACACCAAGGGCGGGTACGAGTTCAACGTCGCGCTGTGTGCCATCGCCCTCGGGTTGTTGCTGCGTGGACCGGGGCAACTGTCGGTGCACAGCGCCGTGGAGGGGCGGGTGAAGCGCAAGGAGCTGCGTCGGCTGAGGCTGCTGCCTCGCCAGCGCCGTCGGTCCTGGCTCCTGGACCTGCTCGGCTAGGGGGCCCGTGGGGGGAGTGAGGGTGCCCGGTGACGCACATGCCAGCGCCGGGGGTGGGGGGCGTGTGTCGCCTGCCCGGCTGCTGATGGGCCGGGCACATGTGGGCTGTCCCTGGAGGGCCCGGAGCCTCGTAAGATGCGCGGGCCCATGCTTCCGTCCGCCTTCGTCCTGCTGGCGCTCGCCACCTCGCCGGGTACCTCCCCGGCGCACGAGCCCGCCCCCGCCCACAAGTTCTCCACAGCGTCCGTCACCGAGAGCGCCGAGCTGCTGTCCTCGGCGGGCTCACGGTCCGTGCGCGCCGCGCTGGGTGCGGAGGCATCCGTGGATGCGGTCGCGAAACGCGCAGGAGATGGATCCGCGCGGGCGATGATGAGCGTGGCCTCAGCCGCGATGAGTGCGGGAGATGGATCCGCGCGAGCGGTGATGCGCGCGGATCATCAGAGCGTGGCCACCGCCATGCTGAGCGCGGGCTTGGGTTCCGTGCGCTCCGTCGCGAGCCAGTCTCCGTCGAGCGTGGCCACCGCCATGCTGAGCACGGGCTCGGGGTCCGTGAGCGCCGTCGCGAGCCAGTCCCCATCCAGCGTGGCCTCCGCCGCGCTCCGCACGGGGACTCAGGCCGTCAGCACCGCGCTGGTCCGGAACACTCCCGTAGCCACGGTGCAGCCAGCCCTGGCTTCTTCGTCGGACACCCCGCCCACCGTGCAACCCGCTCCCGCGCAGGGCACCGTCACCGACCTGGGCAGCGCGGCGGCCCGAGCCGGCGCTGGCGCCCTCCGTGCCGCGGCCTTCGCCCTGGGCTCGGGCTCCTCGGCCATCCCCTCCCCCGCCGAAGCCGAGGCCCACTACGCCCGAGGACTCGAAGCCCTCAAGTCCAAGGACACCGCCACCGCCATCACCGAACTCTCCTCCTGCGTGAAGGGCCTTCCCTCCCGCGTGGACTGCCGCTGGGAACTGGGCTGGGCCTACTCCGTCGAAGGCCGCTGGGCGGACTCGCTCACGCAGTGGACCGAGGTCCAGAAGCTCGCGCCCGAGCACCCCGACCTGGAAACCGCGCTCGCCCAGGCCCGAGGCCAGGCCGCCCTCCAGGCCCGGCTCTCCCAGTCCCCCCTGGCCAGCACCCGCCCGCCCCCGCCCGCCGACGCCAAGGTGCGCATCCGCGCCGTGGGCGACATGATGCTCGGCACCACCATCCCCGAAGACAACCTGCCACCCGATGGCGGCGGTAGCGTGATTGCGGGTGTGCTCCCCTTGATGCAGGACGCGGACATCACCTTCGCGAACGTCGAGGGCCCCCTCTGCGACAACGGGAAGACCACCAAGTGCCGCTCGTCCGGCAACTGCTACGCGTTCCGCTCGCCCACCGCCTACGGCCAGTTCTTCAAGGACGCGGGCGTGGACCTGGCTTCCACCGCCAACAACCACTCGGGTGACTTCGGTGAGCTGTGCCGTCGCGAGACGGAGGCCACGCTCGATGCGCTCGGCATCGCCTGGAGCGGACCTCCGGGCTCCGTGGCGACCGTGGACCGCAACGGCCTGCGCATCGGCATGGTGGCCTTCCACACGTCCCCCTCGTGCAACCACCTCAACAACCTGGCCACGGCCACGGCGCTGGTGCGCGCGGCGGCGGCGGAGCACGACATCGTCCTCGTCTCCTTCCACGGCGGCGCCGAGGGCGGCAAGGCGCTCCACGTCCCCAACGGCCGGGAGATGTTCTTCGGCGAGGACCGCGGTGACTTGCGCGCCTTCACCCACGCGGTGGTGGACGCCGGCGCCCACGTCGTCATCGGCCACGGGCCCCACGTCGTGCGAGGCCTGGAGTTCTACAAGGGCCGCCTCATCGCGTACTCGCTGGGCAACTTCGCCACCTACGGCCGCTTCAACCTCAAGGGTCCGCAGGGGCTCGGCATGGTGCTGGAGGTGGAGCTGAACAACGCGGGTGACTTCACCTCCGGCCGCGTCCTCGCCACGAAGCAGGTGGACAAGGGCCTCGCCGTCCCCGACGAGAAGGGCGCCGTCATCCAACTGCTGAAGGACCTCACCGCCGTGGACTTCCCCGACTCCGGCGCCCGCATCTCCGACGACGGCACCCTCCGCCCCGCCGGCAAGGGCCCCGTCTCCTCACGCTGACGTCACCCGGGCGCGCGCTCGAATCCGCACGCGCGCACCGATGCCCCGACAATCACACACCCGCGCCCACGCAATTCCTCGCAGGGCTTTCATGAAATGCGTCGTATCAGGACATGCCTGAGCGACTGTGCCGTACGCCGCGCGCGTGAGCTGTGTCACAGCCCTGTCGAGCGAATCGTCCGCGTCGTCGTCATCCATCGCACGCTGAAGGCTGACTGCTGGGCCCACTGCGCCTCTCGTGATTGCGGCACCAAGCATGACGCGTCTCGTGGAAGCGCATCGCAGACGCGTGCGGTACAAGGGTTTCGCCGTGCGCGCACTTCGACTGCCCCATCTCTCCTCGCTTCGCGCTTTCGAACACCCCGGCTATCTCGCTGTCTGGCTGGGCGCACTCATCTCCAACATCGGCACCTGGATGGAGACGGTGGCGATGGGCGTGTACGTCACGCAGGAGACGGGCCGCGCCGAGTGGACCGGCGGCATCGTCGCCCTCGCCTTCCTTCCCTCCGTCGTGCTGTCGCCCCTGGGCGGCGCGCTCGCGGACCGCTTCGACCGCCGCGCCTACGTGGCGCTGGGCACCGGCGTGCAGCTCGCGCTGGCCGCGGTGCTCACGGTGCTCGCCTTCACCGGCCAGCTCAGCGTGCCCATCGTCGGCGTCGTCACGCTGCTCAACGGCTGCGCGAGCACGCTCACCAACCCGGCCTTCTCCGCGATGCTCGCGGAGCTCGTTCCGCCCCGTGACTTGCACAGCGCCATGAGCCTCAACTCGGCGCAGTTCAACCTGGGTCGCATCATGGGCCCGCTGCTCGCGGCGCTGGTGCTCCAGATGGGCGGCGCGCCGTGGGCGCTGTTCGTCAACACGCTGTCCTTCGTCGCGGTGCTCGTGGCGCTGTCGCGCGTGCGCATGCCCACGCGGGAAGCCGCTCGCACGAAGGAGAGCCTCTGGGCCGGCATCACCCGAGGCGTCTCCGTGGCGCGCGGGGACGAGGACATCTCCCTGGTGCTGTGGGGCACGCTGTTCGTCGCCGCGCTGGTGGCGCCCTTCATCGGCCTGGTGCCCGTCTTCGCCATCAACGTCTTCGGTCAGGGCGCCGCCGCCACGTCGCTGCTCGTCGCCTGCCAGGGCGCGGGCGCGGTGGTGGCCGCCGTCGTGGTGGGCACGCTCGCGGACGCGCTCGGTCATCGCAAGCTCCTGGGCTTCGCCGCCATGTCCATTGGCGTGGTGTCCGCGCTCTACTGGATGTCGCCCACGCTGACGGTGGCCGCCGCGGCCATCTTCGTGCTCGGCGCCAACTACCTCACGCTGATGAGCGGCCTGCACGCCTTCGCCACCTCGCGCGTCCCCCGTGAACTCCAGGCGCGCGTGAGCAGCCTGTACAGCATGGTGCTCGGCGGCGGGTACGCGGCGGGCGTCTGGGCCCTGGGCGCGCTCGCGGACCGCGTGGGCGTGCGCTTCGTCACCATCAGCGCCAGCGTCCTGTTCTTCGCCATGGTGCTGACGCTGCGGCTGCTCAGCCCGCGCAGCTTCGAGCGCTCCCCCAACTGACCTCCCGCACCCGGGGTGCCCACGCCCTCCACGATGAGGGCGTGCCCCGGTCCACCTCCGGACATGAAGGCCGGTTCAGGTGTCGAAGGCCCTGCGTCCTCGCGCCCCACGCGCTACACACGGACGCTGTCGCCGCGAGACACCGACCCCTTGCGAGGAGCCCGCTTCATGTCCGTCCGTCCCTCCCTCCTGGCCCTGACCGCCCTGCTGCTGTCGGCTCCGCCCGCCCTCGCCCAGACGAAGGGCGCCGTCGAGCCGCTCGGCACCGCGCTGGAGGGCCTGCCCTCCGCCTTCCCCGTGCAGCAGCTGCCCCTGACGGTGGAGGGCCAGGACGTGCGCATGGCCTACCTCGACGTGAAGCCCACCGCGCGCGCCAACGGGCGCACCGTGGTGCTGCTGCACGGCAAGAACTTCTTCGGCGCGTACTGGGAGGCCACCATCCGCGCCCTCACCGCCGCGGGCTATCGCGTCGTCGCGCCGGACCAGCTCGGCTTCGGCCGCTCGTCCAAGCCGGACATCCACTACAGCTTCCACACGCTCGCCTCGCTGACGAAGCAGTTGCTCGACACGTTGGGCGTGAAGCAGGCCGTCATCCTGGGCCACTCCATGGGCGGCATGCTGGCCACGCGCTTCGCCCTCATGTACCCGGAGACCACCGAGCGGCTCATCCTCGAGAACCCCATCGGCCTGGAGGACTACCGCGAGAAGGTCCCCTGGCAGCCGACGGAGGCGTACTACCGCGAGCAGCTCGCCGTGACGGAGGCGTCCACGCGCAAGTACCACCAGACGTACTACGTGAAGTGGAAGCCCGAGTATGACGTCTGGGTCCAGGTGCTCTACCGCCAGACGCTCAGCGGCGACTATCCCCGCCTGGCCCGCGTGGCCGCCGAGACGTCGCAGATGATTTACGAGCAGCCCGTGTCCCACGAGTTCCCGCTCGTGAAGCCGCGCACGCTCGTCGTCATCGGCCAGGAGGACCGCACCTTCATTGGCCGGGGCAAGGTGCCCGCCGACGTCGCCGCGACGCTCGGCCAGTTTCCCCAGTTGGGGAAGAAGACCGCCCAGGCCATTCCCCAGGCCACCCTGGTGGAGCTGCCCGCCGTGGGCCACATCCCCCACTTCGAGGCCCCCGAGAAGTTCCACGCCGCCGTGCTCGACTTCCTCGCGAAGTAGGCCCGCCTCGCCCCTCCTCCGAGCCTGTGGGCAACTTGGGGACGCAGGACACACTCCCCGCATGGGCTCCCGGCTACCGGGTTCCGGACTAGAGTCCGTGAATCCGGGGCTTACGGCCCTGGTGCAGACCGGGGGGAGCACATGAAGAAGCTGCTCGGGCCGATGCTGTACGCGAGGAATCAGCCATCCGAGGACACGTGGTCGTTCTTCGTGAACCTGTACCTCTCTGACTCGGACCCGGCGAGGCCGCCTCCGTTGCGGCTTCGCTTCCAGGGTCTCGACGGCGTGGAGGTGGCGGGTGCTGTCTCCACTCCGCCGACGTCGGTCGCGGACTTCTCCTCGTTGAACAGCCCGGCCGCCGGTGTGTTGTGGCGGTGGGAGGTGACGCTCACTCGCGAGGCCACGCCCCGGCGGGTGACGTACCGCTTCGAGCCCGGGGAAGGCTGTGCCGCGCTGGAGCAGGTGGACTTCTCCTCGCGGGGGCATGCGGTGAAGCCCTGGGGGGAGGAGGACGTGAAGACGGTGGTGGTGCCCGCGAAGGGCGCCCTGCCTCGCGCGGCCTTCTTCTCCTGCAACGGCGCGAGCGACGCGAAGACGTGGGGCTCGGTGATGCGGATGAAGCGTCCCTTCGGCTGCTGGGCGGACATGTTGGCCCAGCACGAGGAGCCAAGAGAAGGCGGCTTCGAGTTGTTGCTCGGCGGTGGAGACCAGGTGTACGCGGACTCGCTCCTGGACCATGAGCCGCTGGTGGAGTTCCGCAAGCGGGAGCTGGAGCAGAAGCTCAACCGGGACTTCGGGCCGCCTCCGGGTTTCCACGAGGAGATGCTGGCGCGCTACGTGGAGCTGTACTGCGAGCGGTGGAGCGGCTCGGCGGGACTCGCGCCCATGCTCGCGCGGGTGCCAGGCCTGTTCACCTGGGATGACCACGACATCTTCGACGGCTGGGGCTCGCACGAATCGCTGCAGTCCTGCGAGTGGTTCGAGTCCATCTACAGCGCCGCCGCGCTCGCCTTCGAGGCCTTCCAACTGGGCGAGCTGAAGACGGCGGAGAAGAAGCCCGCGAAGCGCAGGCCCTGTGACGCGCACTATCTCCAGACGCTGCATTTCGTGGGCACGGAGTGCGACGTGGACCTGGTGGCGTTGGACCTGCGCAGCGGGCGCACGTACCGCAAGCAGGTCAACGGGAAGATGGCGCACGAGGTGATGAGCGCCGGGCAATGGGACACGTTGGATGCGTGGCGACAGGAGCACGGGAAGGACGCGGGGAAGAAGTCCAGGCACGTCATCGTGCTGTCTTCCATTCCGTTGGTGCACCTGCGCTTCGGTCCCTCGGTGGAGACGCTGGGCGGCGACACGGCGCTGCACGACGACATGCTGGACCAGTGGGAGTCCGTCGCGCATCGAGGCGAGCGCATCCGGTTGATGGTGGACCTGCTCCAACTGGCGAAGGTGTCGCACTGCGCGGTGACGGTGGTGTCCGGGGACGTTCACGTGGGGGCGCGGGGGCTCATCCGCTCGCGCAATCCGGAGCACATCCCGGCGGGGCTCGCGGAGGCCGCGATTGAGCAGGTGACGTCCTCGGGCATCGTCCACCCGCCGCCCAACATTCTCCAGTTCATGGGCATGCGGCTGTTGTCGGAGGAGTCGGTGGATGACCTGCCGTCGTACATGCAGACGGAGATGCTCCCGGTGGGCAAGAGCCGCTATCTGCGCGAGCGCAATTGGTTGTCATTGAAGGTGGAGCCCGCGCGCTCGAAAGTCTCGCGTCCGAAGCTGTGGCTGCGCTGGGAGGCCGAGCACACCTCGCTCTCCATGCAGGTGGTGGTGGAGCCGCCGCCGCTCGTCTCGACGCAGACCTAGCGACCCGGGCCACCTCGCCCACCACCCAGGCGGGCGGGCCCCGCTGTCGTCGCACGGAGCTTGGTGCCCGTGGTTGTCGCTCCGACATTGAGCCCTGTGTGGAGTCGGCGTGGGGATGCACTCCGCGCCCTTCGACGAGGAGCGCGACATGGGCACGGGCAACAAGAAGAACGACCCCTCGAAGGGTGGCGGGGCTGGGGGCCACCACAAGCCGACCTTCGCGAAGGACCGCGTGGAGCGAGGTCTGGAGGCGGATGACACCCTGCCCCTCTACGCCGCGGACTCCATCCGCAGCACGCGGGAGCAGAAGTTCGCGCTCGACAGCGACGGCCCCGTCGGCGGCGACGTGCCTGACATCCGCAGCCCCATCGATGAGGCGGACGAACTGGAGCGCGAGCGGCAGGGACGCGAACGGGCCCTGGAGCGTCAGGTCGAGGAGGAGGACTGACGCCCTCGCTGAAGAGGCCCGACGCGTCCTTCGTCGACGCGCCGGGCTCGTTGCTGGACTGACGACTACGGGCGCGCGCTCGCGCTGCCCGGCTGCGTGTCCGGCTCCACCGCCATCAGCTTGCCCAGGTTGAGCGGAGACACCTGCTCCTGGATGAGCAGCGGGTCTCCCACGAGGATGATCTGCAGCGTGGCCGGGTCCAGGTACTTCTCGGCCGCGCGCTGCACGTCGGCCGCCGTGGCGGTGCGCAGCCCCTCCACGGTGCGGTTGAACTCATCCAACGGCCGGCGCTTGCGATACAGCTGCGACGCGCTGGAGCCCAGGCCCTCCACCGACTCGAAGGCGCCGGGGAAGGCGCGGATGAGGCCCTCGCGCGCGGCCGCCAGCTCCTTCTCGGTGATGGGCTTCGACTTCAGGCCATTCAACTCGCCCATCGTCTCGTTGAGCGCGGGGCCCGTCACGTCCGCGCGCACCGACGTATAGGCCGTGAGCGGACCGACGCCCAGGCGCGCATCCGTGCTCGCCCCCGCGCCGTAGCTGTAGCCCTTGGCCTCGCGCAGGTTCATGTTGAGCCGGCTGCCGAAGAAGCCGCCGAACACGGTGGTGGCCAGCTCCAGCGAGTACTCGTCCGGATTGCCCGCGGCGATGGCGGGACGGCCCAGCATCATCACCGTCTGGTCCAGGCCGGGCTTGGGCACCACGTACACCATCTGGCGCGCGGGAGTGGACGGCGCGGGCGGCGCGGCGGGCGGAGTCGCGGGCGCCTTCCATGCACCGAAGTGCTGCTTCGCGAAGGCCACGGCCTCGTCCAGCGAGATGTCACCCGTCAGCACGAGCGCCGCGGCGGCCGGGCCCACGTGCTTCTTGTAGAAGCCCTGGATGTCCTCCAGCGAGAGCGCCTGCACGGTGTCGGGCATGCCCGCGGACGTGTGCCCGTACGGGTGCGTGCTCCCGAAGACGGAGGACAGGAAGACAATCTGCCCCAGCGCGCTGGGCTGACCCAGCCGGCGCACCAGGTCCGCGAGCTGCTGCTTCTTGCGCCGCTCGAAGGCCTTGGGAGCGAAGGTGGGCCGCAGGGTGACGTCCGCCAGCAGGGCCAGCGCGGCATCCACGTTGCGCGTCAGCACGCGCACGCCCACCTGCGCGCCATCCGGAGACACCTCCTGGAAGGCGGACACGCCCAGGTCCGAGAAGGCGTTGTCCAACGCCACCGTGTCGCGGGTGCCCGCGCCCTCCAGCAGCATGCGGTACGTCAGGTCGGCGAGGCCCTTCTTGCCCACCGGGTCCTGCGCGCTGCCCGCGGCGAAGGTGACGCCCGCGAAGACGAGCGGCAGCTCACGCCGGGTGCTCACCAGCACGGTCAGCCCGTTGTCGAGCGTCGCCTTCTGGAAGGTGGGCAGCACCAGCTCCGGAGGCTTGCCCGGCTGGGGCGGCGTCGCGCGGAAGGCCTCCGCGTCGGCGGGCGCCGCGGGGTTCGGGGACTGGGGGGCGGCGGTGCCCTGGGGCTCGGTCGTCGAGGGCTTCTGCTGGCTGGCGCAGCCCGCGAGCGAGACGGCGACGAGGGCGGTGATGAGGCGGCGCATCAGTGGCGCTCCTTCGGTTCGACGGGTGCCTGCTTCCGGGCGGGAGGCACGGCGTGGAGGATGACGCGAGCATCGGGGCGCAGCGTGTCGCGAGCGAACAGCTTCACGGACTCGGGCGTCACTGTCTCGTAGCGCGCCAGGTCCTGCGCCACGTAGCTGGGCTCACCGACGAAGTGGTTGTAGTTCTGCAGCACGTCCGCCTTGCCACCGAAGCCGCCGATGGACTGGAGGCCCGCCAGCGTGCGCGTGTCATAGCGGGTGCGGGCGCGCTGGATTTCCTCCGGGGTGATGCCGTTGCGACGGATGTCTTCCAGCACCGCGTCCACTTCCTTGAGCAGCGCGTCCGTGGAGACGCCGGGCCGGGCCACCACGTCGAGCGTGAAGACCGACTGCGCGCCCTGGCTCTGCTGGGTGACGTTGACGCTCTGGGCAAGCTGCTTGTCCAACACCAGCCGGCGGTAGAGGCGGCTGGCCTTGCCGGTGCCGAGCGCCGTGGCCAGCACGTCCGCGGTGGCGTCCCCGTCCTCGAAGTACCCGGGCGACAGCCACTGGATGGACAGCAGGGGCAGCGTGGCCACGCGCTCCTCGTGGCGGATGACCACGGGCTGCGCGAGCTTCACCGAGGCGACCTCGGGCTTCGTCGGCTTGGGGTGGCTGGGCAGCGAGCCGAAGTACTTCTCGATGAGGGCCTTCGTCTTCGCCACGTCGAAGTCACCGACGACGGCGAGCGTGGCGTTGGACGGCGCGTACCACTTGCGGAAGAAGTCCTTCACGTCCTCCGGCGTGGCCGCGTCCAGGTCCTTCATCGAGCCGATGACGTCACCGTGGTACGGGTGCGGCAGGGGGAACAGCGCGTGCCAGGACGCCTCGCGGGCGAGGCCATAGGGGGCCGTCTCGGTGCCCTGGCGGCGCTCGTTCTTCACCACCTCGCGCTGGGTGGCGAGCTTCTCCGGGGAGAGCGCGTCGAGCAGGAAGCCCATGCGGTCGCTCTCCAGCCAGAGGGCGGTCTCCAGGTGGTGGGTGGGCACCGTCTCGAAGTAGTTGGTGCGGTCGAAGCTGGTGGTGCCGTTGAGGTCGGTGGCGCCCAACTGTTCGAGCATGGAGATGTGCACGTCATCGGCCACGTTGCGCGAGCCCTGGAACATCATGTGCTCGAAGAGGTGGGCGAAGCCGGTGCGGCCGGGCTGCTCGTGGTAGGCGCCGACGTGGTACCAGACGTTGACGGAGACGACGGGCAGCTTGCGGTCGACGGAGAGGATGACCTCCAAGCCGTTGGGCAGCGTGTACTTCTCGTAGGGGATGGCGACCGCTTCGCGACCGGGCTCCAGCGGCTTCGCCTCTTGTGCTGAGAGGGCGAGTGCCGGGAGCCCGAAGACGACGAGGGCTGCGGCGACGAGGGCCTTCATTCGGGACAAGGTTCCTCCGGGGCTTCCGTGCCAGGGACTCACCTCTCGCGCTTAGCACGCGTCCCTCGCCGGGTGGGCAAGGAATGACAAGCGGAATGGGCGGCGGGTGGCAACTGTTGAGGGCCGGCTCCGAGCGGGATGAGGTGTCCGTTGACTCGCGTCCCAAGCGCGCGGCGCTCCATGAGACACTGGAGCGCATGGTTTCCTTGGTCGGTGTCACGCCTCGCTGCGCTCTCCACCCGGAGGTGGAGGCAGGGGGGACGTGTCAGCGCTGCGGCGGCTTCGTCTGTGAGGAGTGCTCCACGTGGGTGATGGGCGTGCTGTATTGCGCGGCCTGCTCCCTCCGCCCGGAGGTGAACTACCTGGAGACCTTCCGGCTGAAGCTCTGGGGGCGGCGCGACACGAATGCGTGGCTGGTGGGAGTCGGGACGCTGGCGGTGCTCGCGGGCGTGCTGACGGCCTTGTTGCAAGGCGTCTGGCCCATGGCGCTGGTGCTGCTCGGCGCCGCGGTCGTGGGTGGGGCGTTCTACCTGGGACAGCGCTGGGCGAGGACGGCCCTGGTCTTCACGCCGGTGGTCGCGGGCGTGGCGGGCGCGGCGATGTTCGGCCCCGCGCTGCTCGTGGGCGGGTTCCTGCTTTTCGTCACCGCGTTGCAAATCTTCCTCGACACGAGGAACCGGCTCTTCTTCCGCGTGGACGTGTCGGAGAAGGAGCTGCGACGGTTGTGGGATTTGCGGGTCAACAACCCGATGGCGAGACATGCGCTGTCGTTGGGGTTCACGACGTTCATCTTTCCGGTGCTGGGGCCCGTGGCGGTGGTCTTCGGCCTCATCGCCTTGCGGAAGGTGGATTCGCGAGCGCGGCCTCCCATCGGTAAGGGGTGGCAGGCGGTGGCGGGCATCCTGCTGGGGGTCGGGGGCACGGTGCTGTGGTTGCTGCTCTTCGGGCCGCTCGTGAAGGGCTTCCTGGAGCGGCTTCCCGCCTGAGTGCCGGCCCGCCGCCCCGGCGCGCGGCGGGGGCATGCTGTCTTCTGGGAGGGAGGTGTCCACGGTGAGTGGGTGGGAGTCAGCCACCACACCCGGACAGGGGAGGGCCACGACATGGCGAATGAAAACGAGGGACGACCAGAGGCAGGCGAGCGCCCGAGCACGTCGACGGAGGAGCTGCGAGCGAAGCGGCGCGAGTCGAGGACGTCGCGGACGTACACGCTCTTCTTGAGGGACCTGGAGGCGAAGGCGGGAGTCGACCGTCCGCTCGCGGAGCGGGCCGCGGAGTCGGTGCTCTGCACGCTGGAGCAGCGGTTGATGGGCCAGGAGGTGGAGCACCTGGAGGCGCAGTTGCCGCAGAAGGTGAGGGACTTGTTGCAGCGCTGCCCGCGACACGAGGGCCTGCCTCCCCGCAAGTTCAAGATGCTGGAGTTCCTCCAGATGGTCTCCGACGACCTGGACACAACGCCGAACGAAGCGGAGCGCCTCACGCGCGCAGTGTTCGCCACGGTGCGAGCGCATATTTCCGAGGGAGAGGCCGAGGATGTGATTGGCCAGCTCCCCGCGGACCTGCGCGCGCTGTGGGTTCCGGAGGCGTGAGCCGCGCCCTACTCCGCGAGCAGTGATGAAGCCAGACGTCTCACGTCCTCGGAGTCATCGCGGGCGACCACGTCGCGCAAGAGCTCACCGGCCAGGTGCTCCACGGTGAGCAGTGTCCCCAGCATCCGCACCACCTCGGCGCGGACCTGGGGCTCGGGCTCCGCACGCAACACCTGCGCCACCGCGCGCAGGTGCGGACCGGCCACGCGCCGCGAAATCATCACCGCCGCCTGCACGCGCACCCGCGCCTCCGGGTCCTCCAGCAGCACCGTGTCCAACAACACATCCACATCCGCGCCCGCCATCGCCCCCAACGCCTCCGTGGCCACCACGCGAACCTCCACCGAGCGGTGAGCCAGCGCCGTGCGCGCATACTCCAACCCTCGAGCCGAGCCCGTCCGCGCCAGCGCCCGCAAGCACGTCTCCACATCCAGCCGTTTCGTCTCGCAGCGCCCCATCAACCCATCGAGCACCCCGAGCGCCTGTCCAGGCTCCGAGCGCTCCAACCCCTTCGCCACCGAACCGAGCGCGAGCACCACCGCGCGCTTCAGCTCGCCTTCCTTCGTCGCTCCCACGGCCCGAGCCAACGCTTGCGTCAACTCCGCCGACGGCCGCGCCACCTTCCCCGCCGCCGTGGCCACCAACGCCCGTGTCGTCACCCTCAGCCGTGATTCCCCCAGCAGCCGGGCCAGCTCCCGCTGTGCCTCCGGAGTCCCCGCGCTCCCCAGCGCGTCCAACACCTGAGCCACCCCGCCGTCTTGCGCCGCCGCCACCCGCCGCACGCGCCGCGCCGCCAACACCGCCTTCGTGGGCAGCAGTCGGAACAGCGCCGCCAGTCGCTCCCGGGCCTGAAGCAACTCCTGCTCCCGCGTCTCCGTCTCCAGCACGCCGAGCAGGACCTCCAGCGTCGCATCCCCCACCAGCCGACGGTCCCCCTCCACCGTCGCCGCCCCCATGCGCGCGGACTCCATCGCCGACAGGGGTTCCGCGTGCAGCCGGCTCCGGGACTCTCGAAACACTCGCATCGACAGCGATGTCCGACGCGGCGTCTCCAGTCGAGTCAGCGCCACCCGGGTCTCCGCGCGCGTCTGGGGCAGTCCCGTCGCGCCGCCTCCCAGCTCCACCACGTCCGAGCCCGTCACCTCTCGCAAGAGCCCGTCCTCGTCGAGCATGAAGTCCAGGTGCCCCCGCAGCCGAGGCACCACCAGGCCCGGACCCCGAGGCCCCGTCGGCGCCCACAACGGCAGCGCCGTCCGCAGGTAGCGCCGCTTCGTCTTCACGTACGTGTTCGCGCTGCCCCCCGCGCGGTACTCCGACTCGTAGTCCCCGGTGGTGTCCGTCTCCTCCGTGCTCCAGCTCCGCCCGTCCTCCGCCACGAACTGGGTGGCCGCCAGCAGCAAGCGCACGAACCGCCTCTCCCTCTCGGCCAGCTCTCCGTCGAAGTGCACCGAGAGCACGCGTCCACGGGGGTCCTGGGCCACGTACACGGGCCGCTCGAAGCGCGAACGAAAGGCGCGCAGTTCGTCTTCGCCGAGTGGCTCCTCCACCTCCACCCGCGAGGGCTCCACCCGAGCGGAGAAGAAGTGCTGCCCTCCCTCCTCGCCCAGATACGTCAGCTCCAGCACTCCGCTCCAGCCGGTGTGCCGCCAGGTGCGTCCCGTCTCCGCGCCGGGGAGCTGCTCGGCCGAACGCGCATCCAGGTCGAACGAGTATCGGTGTTCCAGGCCGGGCGTCAGCACGCGTTGTCGGCCTCGCTTCCCGGGTGGGACTGTCTTTGGGACAGCGGTGGGAAGGGGCTCGTCGGAGCGCGGTGCGGGGTGGCTCACCGAGATGACCTGGGTGGGCGCGGACGGCTTCCAGCCTCGCTGCGCCTCGAAGCTCCACAGGGCCATCACCGCCAGCAAGACGATGAGGGGCACCAGGCTCTTCAGGCGAGGGGACACGGCACCTGGGATACGGAGCCACCCCCCATTCCTGGTCGTCGGCCCGGCGTGACGCGGTGCCTCAACCCGGGGAGGAGGAAGACCGAACGCTCACTGACCGCCGAGCCGCAGCTCCAGCTCCGCCAGCTCCCGCTTCACGGTGGGGTCCGACTCCCGCAGCCCCTCCACCTTGCGCACGGCGGAGATGACGGTGGAGTGGTCCTTGCTGAAGCGGGACGCAATCTCCGGGTAGGAGCTCTTGGTCAGCTTGCGGCTCAGGTACATGGCCACCTGCCGCGCATGCGCCAGGGCCTTGTGACGGCGGTCTTCCTTCAACGACTCCACCGTGACTTTGTAGAAGCGAGCCACCTCGCGCTGGATGGCTTCCACGTCCACCACGTTCTGCGCGGGGAGGATGTCGCGCAGCACCTCCGCGGCGAACTCCTCCGTCACCGGCTGGCGCGTCAGACTGTGCACCGCGGACAGCTTCACCAGCGCGCCTTCGAGCTCACGCACGTTCTTCTGGATGTGCTTGGCGATGAAGTGCGCCACCGAGTCCGGCAGGTCCAGGTTCTCCGTCAGGGCCTTCTTCTGGAGGATGGCCACCCGCGTCTCGTACGTGGGCTCGCGGATGTCTGTCATCAACCCCATGGTGAAGCGACTGCGCAGCCGCTCCTCCAGGCCCGGAATCTCCGCGGGCACCGTGTCGCTGGTGAGGATGATGGCCTTGCCCAGCTCGTAGAGCGTGTTGAAGGTGTAGAAGAACTCCTTCTGCGTCTCCTCGCGCTTGCCCAGGAACTGGATGTCGTCGATGAGCAGCACGTCGCACTCTTCCCGGAACTTCCGCCGGAAGTCCGTCATGCGGTGCTCGCGAACGCTCTCCACGTACTCGTTGGTGAACTGCTCGCTCGACAGGAACACCACCCGCTGCGTGGGGTCCTTCTCCCAGATGTGATTGCCCACCGCCTGCAGCAGGTGCGTCTTCCCTAGACCGGTGCCGCCGTAGATGTAGAGCGGGTTGTAGTGGTGGCCCGGCTTGTCGGACACGGCCTGCGCCGCCGCGGCGGGGAGCTGGTTGCTGTCCGCCACCACGAAGGTGTTGAACGTGAAGCGGCTGTTCAGCCTCGAAGGACGGCCAATGCTCACCTTCACGGTGGGTGTGGGCGGGAAGAAGCCTTCCGGGACAAGTCCCTCCACCACTTCGTAGGCGACGGAGACGAGTCCGTCACCCAACCGGGCCAGGTGTCCTTCGAGCAATCCGCGGTAGTGGTCATCCACCCAGTCGCGGAAGAAGCGATCCGGAACACCGAGGACGAGCGCCCCGTCACGGACCTCCAGCGCGCGAACCCGGTCCAACCACTGGAGCGCGTACTGACGGCCTTCCTGACGGATGGCCTCCAGCATCTTGTTCCAGAGAATTCCAGCACTTGGAATGGAGGGTGCGGCCTGAGCGAGGGCGTTCAAGTGTGTCTCAACCGTGCAAAGCGGAGGGAGTTGCGAGCGTCTGGCGGTGCTAACAGACGCTTCCGGGTGGATCAAGCTACCGACCCAAAGCGGCGCCGTTGAAGGATCTTTTCCGAGTCCGGATGATCGGCAACGGCCATGCCGCCCCGGCGCGATTGTGGAGATCCGCCCGACGCCCCCCAACCGCTGGGGTTCCCCTGTCCCGACTTGACTGTGGGTACGGAATGCAAAAGGGCGCGGTTTCGCGCGTGCGCGCCCTCAGGGGCTCCCGGTGGATCCGCTGGAGGGCACCACGCCCAGCGCTTCGTGGCTCTGGGCATCCAGCTCCGGGAAGCAGAGGTGACACGGCCCTGGGGGCAGTCCGCCGACGCGCGCGAAGCCCCGCGCATCCGTGCGTCCCTTTCGCTGGGTGCCGTCCGCGAGGATGACGATGAAGCGCTCGTTGGCGATGGGCATGTCGTTCTCTCCCACGAGTTCGAGCTCCACCCAGCCCTCTTCCAGGGGGCACGCCTGCACCGCGGCACTGTTGTCTTCGAGGCCCATGTCCTAGGTCCCTCCGTTCCTGAAGCGCTGTCGTGTCTGGGCGTTGCGTTCTTCGCGCTGCTTCCTACGCGTCGCCTCCAGGTGCAGGCGGCGCATCCGCTCGTGCGGCTCGGTGACGTCCGCGTCATCGAGCATCTGCGAGGCCCAGCGCAGCTCGGGACGTGACTCGAAGTCGAGCCCGTGCATCGCCGTCACATCCACGTACCAGGTGAGGCCCTGTCTGGACGTGAGCGAGCGCGCCTTCGCCTGACTCAGGCCCTCTCTCACGTGCGCCGCGAGCGCCGCGTCGTCCAAGGCTCGCAGCTCCTCGGGGAAGTGGCGCCGCAGGTGCTCGCGCAGGTCCGCTTCGAAGCGCTGCTCCGAGACGGCGCCGAGCACTCTCAGCTGGTTCTCTCGAATGGTCAGCATGGGCGAGGGCATCCGTTAGAGCGTGGACTCCGCTTCGGAGCTGGGGAGCTTCGAGTCGGGAGGCTTCGAGTCGGGAGGCTTCGAGTCGGGAGGCTTCGAGTCGGACACGGGGAGCTTCGGCTTCGGAGGCGCCTTGTGGTGCTGTGCGCCGGAGAGCTTTCCGGTGACGGTCCGCGCGCCGAGGGGGTTCTGTTGTTTCATCGCGTCGTCCCGAGTGGCGAAGACCTCGAAGCTCTCGTCGCTCACGTAGCGCACGGGGATGCCGCCGGGGCGCTCGTCGGTGGCCCACAGTTGAGCGAAGGCGAGCAGCTTCGCGTCGAAGGCGCCCCAGTCCCAGACCTTCTCCTCGCTCTTGTACGCGTCGCGGCTCGCCGGGTTCACGCTGATGCGAATCTCCTCCACGTCGTGGGCCCACTCGACGAGCCCGTGGATGTGGGCCTCGATGTAGGGGATGGCGGCCTTCTTCTGGGCCGCCCTGCGCAGGCCGTCGTTCTGTCCCCGCCCGGCGGCGTAGAGCTTCAGGTGGTCTTCCTGGAAGCGCAGGCCGCTGATCTGCTTCAAGAGGGTGAACGGGTGGGTGGGCGTGCAGAGGTCGTCGGGGAACACGCCCACGCTGAAGGTGTCGTTGTGCGTGAGGGTGATGCGCCGCCAGAGGTGGGGCTTGAGGATGTAGGCCGCATCGCCGTACTTGGGGCACGCGCCGGACGTCGTCTGCGCCAGGTTGATGGCGGCGTACTTGGGTCGGCGCGCGCGGTCGAAGCCAGGGGACTCGCAGGGGGTCTGGTACTGGACCTTGAAGCGCTCGGCGTTGTCGCGAGGCACCGAGTCCGTGCTCGCGCCCACGCGCTGCTTGCCCGTCTTGAAGAAGATCTCCCAGTACTGGGCCAGGTGCGCCGGCAGCTTCGTGCCCCGGTCCACCGCGTCGATGACCTTCTCCAGGTCATCGCAGTTGAGGTTCGCCGTGAGCTGGAACTGCACCAAATCCCGGCCGAAGTTCTCGACGGTGTAGTCCGTGGAGCCCGTGGTGTTGAAGGCCGTCAGGGCCTCGGTGGCGAGGGCGTGGTCGCGCGTCACGCGCTCGATGGTGTTGATGCGCGCGCGGACCAGCACCAGGCGCTCCTCGGGCGTGAGCTTCAGGAACTGGGCGTCCTTCGGGTCGAAGCAGGCGTGGAAGTAGTACTGGTAGAAGAAGGGAAAGGACCGAGGCTTCTGGACGATGGCCTCGATGAGCACCGATTCGTGGGCCTCGAAGTAGCCGCCGAACTGCTTCGTCACGCCCCGGAAGGACTTGAGCCCTTCCTCGAAGTGGACCCTCCCTGGCCCCCCGGGCTTGCCGTCGTCTCCGTCTTCGGGCGGCACGGCGATCTTCTCGGTGATGTGGACGAACCAGGCCGCGTCCGCGATGAGCTGCTCGCGGAACTCCTGCTTGCGTCCCTCCGCCAGCTTCACCCTGTCCAGCCGCTCATCGGTCAGGAACAGCAGTCGCTCTGGCAGGAACTTCTTGTTGTTGAGGACGCGGTGGATTTCGAGCGTGTCCGCGTCGTGGACAATCTGCTCGTTGAGGTCTCCCAGCCTCGGGGGCTTGGGCTCATCCGTGCGAGCGGTGTTCTTCGCGTCGCCCTTCTTCGCGGAGCGGCTGTCCACCTTGCTCACGGTGATGACCTTCGGGACGGAGACGCCCTTCTCCTCCGGGGGCTTCGGCTTCTCCTTGCGCTCGTCGTCGTTCTGCTCGTTCTTGACGATCATCCTCGCGACGTAGGCGGCGTACTCGTTCCCGTAGCCGGACTCGCGCAGGTAGTAGAAGCAGTTGCGCGCGCTCTCGTGCTCCCAGACGTCCTTGCCTGAGCTGGCGCGGGCGCAGTCATGCATGCCGATGCCGTAGGCGATGGCGGAGATGTCCACCTCATCCAGCTCGGGCTCGGGCATCCGCGCGAGGGCTTCGTCGCGTTGCCCGTCGTCATTGGCTGGTTTGGTGCGCAAGCTCTCCGGTCGCGTGTCCCCGGGCAGGAAGCGCGGCTGGCCATGGCGCAGGTAGAAGTTCGCCATGGCCATGCCGAGTATCAGGCTGCGCGCGATGTGCTGGTGGTTGTGGTGGAAGTCGGGAACGTTCTGCTCGTAGTGCGCCAGGAGCGTGTTCATGTCCTGGCGCTGGAACTGGAAGAAGGTGGGCTGGAAGCCCTCCGCGGGCACGCGCTTGAGGAGGCTCTGCGTCCGGTCCGTCTGGATGGCCTCGGAGTCGTCTGGATGGAGTCGGGGCTCCAGCGTGAAGCCGCCCTTCTCCACATAGGTGGAGTACTTGGAGACGAACCCGCCCCCCTTGGGCTTCCGGGGTGAGGGGACGCTCGACGACTCACCGAGCACCTCCCAGAGGGTCCGTCCTTCGTCCACCAGGGTCATCAGGCTCTCGGCGCGCTCGCCGTTGATGACCGTCAGCGCGCTCGGGCTGGTGTGGATGAAGCACTTGGTGAAGTCCCGGTCGTTGTTCGTCGCGAGCAGCAGGGCCGTCTTGAGCTTCTTCTTCCGGCTGCTCTTCGTGCTCATCAGCGACTTCTTGAGGATGACGTCCGAGTCGCTCTTCTTCGTGGGCTCGGGAGGCTTGCGCTCCTTCCGGGCAGACGACTCGCCCCCGAGCGGAGGCGGTGGCTGGGCCAGGGGCGCGGGCGGAAAGAGGGGCTCGAGCGCCCTCAACATCTGTCCCCGCAGCAGGTCGCAGCTCGCGCTGGTGATGAGGCCGAGCTGGTTCGCGGAGAGCGTCTGCCCCGCGCGCATCAGGGCCCGGGCGAACTGGATGACGTAGAGGCCGCAGTTGTAGCCATCCTCCTGACGCTCGACGTCCGCGGAGGTCGTGAAGTCGAGCGCCCGGGAGAGATAGCCCTTCGCGTGGAGCTTCTGGATGAGGGCCCGGGCCGCGCCCGCGTTGCTCTCCCCCAGGGAGTCGTAGTGCACGAAGGCGCGGGTCGCCGCGGAGAAGACGAGCAGGCTCCAGTGGGTCTCCTCGGTGTTGACGGGAAAGAGGAGCACCGGCGCGTCCTTCGGCAGCTGGGTGGTCGCCAGGTCCAGGTGCCGCGCGGCGCCCAGCTCCGCGCCCAGGGAGTTGCCGAAGGCCTCGTCATCCCCGTCCTTGCCCGCCTTGACCACGGAGGGGGAAATCCACATCACCTGGTGGGCGTTCAGCGCCCCCAGCCCGTCGTCGTAGCCGGTGACGCCGTGGTCGATGAGGGTGTCCGTCATCCAGCCGGTGTCTTCACGCAACTGGAAGAGGTCGTAGCGGCTCAGGAGGTTCCGCGTGGCGCGCAGAACGGTTGCGTCACTGTCGATGTAGAGAATCCACTCGTGGGCCATGAGGGCTTTCGCGGGCGCGATGTTGGACGGTGAAGGTCAGGAGCCGTGGATGGCGATGAGCTGGGTGCGCGTGCGGTCGTCGACGGTGGTGACGCGCTCGTACGCGTCGTCGTCACACGCGAGCAGGTCCTCCGGCGTCAGCTCCAGGCCGCAGTGCTCGCGCTTGAAGGCGATGACGGCGACGGCGAGCTCGTCCTCGTCCCCTTCGACGTCCAGGTAGCCCAGGTTGATGAGCCGCTGGCGCACGCCGCTGGCCTCCGTGGCCGGGTCCAACCGGCTCAGCTTCAACTCGTAGCGCTCCTCCCCCTCCAGCTCGAGCGTGGCCTGCTGGCTGCCCGGCATGACCCAGAACGTGACGTCCCCGTCGGGCCCGGTGGTGCCGGAGAGGGCCTCACCGTCGACCTCCAGGAGGTACCGGGCGTCCTTTCGGGGCTCCGAGCCGCTCAGGAGCCGCACCTGGACCTGCACGGGCACGCCCTTGCGGCGGAAGCAGTAGCGTTTGCCCGTCTGGGCGGCGTGGCGGACCTGCTGGAGGGCGGGAATCGTCAGGACATCGCCGGCCAGGAGCACATTGGGGTCCTGGCGCAGTTCACGGAGTTCAGCGTTTCCCGGGTCATTCCAGATGGCCTCGGGGAGCAGGCCGTAGCGAGCCGCGATGTCATTCAAGCACTCATGTTCCTGGGCGACATGCACCTGGGGCATCACCCGACTCTAACGCGGCGCGAAAGGTCGTTTGAGCGCATTGCAGGGCTTGGCGGAAGTTCCGAGCCCCGGGGTGATCGGCCGGGCAGCCTGGACTTCCGTTTCCGGACCCATGTAGGCAGGCAGGCGCCCCCTCTGTGGGCAGGGGGCGACGGTTTCGTTCCCAGGATCGGGAAAATGGGGCGGGTGGAGGTGATCCTCCGTTGACTTACCCTGGAAATGGGGTATGCCCCCGGCCCTTTCCCTAGTTCAGGTCGCGCCGGAGCAGCAGGAGGCGCCGCCTTCATCATCAAGGAGTTCGAGCCGTGTCCAAGCGCACGTACCAGCCGTCGAAGCTGCGCCGCAACCGCACCCACGGGTTCCGCAAGCGCAACGCCACCAAGTCCGGCCGGGATGTCCTCAAGCGCCGCCGCGCGAAGGGCCGCAAGCGGCTGGTCGTGTCGGCTGCGAAGAAGTAAGCGAGTCCGCGTGTGAGGGCCGAGGGTGCGACGCCGGGGCAGCAGGGCCCGGCAGACCAGCGCTTCCCCAAGGCCCTTCGCCTGCTCAGCAGGCGTGAGTTCCTCGAGGTGCAGGACGGTGGGCAGAAGCTCCCCTCCGACTGTCTCCTCGCTCTCTACAAGCGCAATGGCCGGACGTACTCCCGTGTTGGCCTCACCGTGTCGAGCAAGGTGGGAAACGCGGTGGTACGGGCGCGCCTGAGGCGGGTGCTGCGGGAGTTGTTCCGCAAGCGCCGCATGCAATGGCCCCCGGGCCTGGACGTTGTGTTGGTGGCGCGCTCGTCCGCGAAGGAAGCCTCCTTCGTGGCTCTGTCCCGCGCCTTCGACGGTGTCACCCGTAAGCTGCAGCGGCTCCCGCCGGCCGCCGAGCCGAAGCCGAAGGAGCCTCCCAGATGAGCCCGCTCGCCTTCGCCATCTCGCTGCCCATCCGGTTCTACCGGAAGTTCCTCGGGCCGCTCTTGCCGAAGGTGTGCCGCTTCCACCCCTCCTGCTCCACCTACGCCATGGAGGCGCTGGAAAAGCACGGAGGCCTCAAGGGCTCCTGGCTCACCCTGTGGCGCTTGATGCGCTGCCAGCCTTTCCACCCCGGTGGCATCGACCCGGTGCCGTGACGGGGCTTCCACCCCTTGCCGCACCCTCCCCCGAGGGGAGGGACCTCTATGAACGATCCGCTTTCGCCCCAGTCGAACGACTCCCAGAAGCGGCTGCTGGTCGCCCTGCTGCTCTCCTTCGCCGTCACCGCCGGATGGATGTTCCTCTTCCCGCCCCCGCCGGCCGCCCCCGGCGCCGACGACGCGGGTGTGACGACCACCGGCACGACGCAGGACGCGGGCACCACGGCCCAGGCCGCCCTCCCGCCGTCCGGTGAGGGCACGCCGCCGCCCACCGGAACTCCCTCGGACGCCACCCCTCCCCCGCCCGCGCGGCAGGTGGAGATGATGCGCAAGGACTCCGTCTACCGCTTCTCCTCGCTGGGGGCGGGCCTGACGGAGGCCCAGTTGCAGGGCGTGAAGCTGCGTGAGCAGCACTCGCTCACGTTGGCCCAGGGCTGGCAGTTGCTGGTGGGCAAGGAGGTGCCTCCCGCGCCGCAGATGAACCTGGCGCAGCCGGTGCCCAACGAGCCGCTGCCCCTGTCCGTCACCATCGAGGGCTCAAGCCCCCTGCCGAAGAACGTGCCCTACACGGTGGAGGAGAAGAAGGGCGGCGGCGCCGAGTCCGTCACCTTCACCGGCCGCCAGGGCCCGTGGGAAGTCGTGAAGGTGCTCCAGTGGCCGCACGAGGGCTTCGAGCTCACGTACACCATCCAGGTGAAGAACACCTCCGGCCAGCCTCAGAACGGCGAGCTTCAAGTTCACTACGGCCGCGCCATCGACCCGAACTTCGAGCACGCGCCGTCCTTCTTCGGCGGCGTGGGCAACCTGAGCCGCTCCGCGTGCTGGGTGGACGAGAAGCTCCACAACATGAACCCGGGCGACGACAAGCCCGAGGACACCAAGGGGCAGATCCACTTCTTCGGCATCAACCAGCAGTACTTCCTGTCCGCGCTCTACCCGCTGGACGGGCCGCGTCCCGGTCACTGCATCCTCACCGCCACGCCCACCGCGCGGCAGGTGACGGCGGCCTTCCCGCTGAGCGTGGGCGCGGGCGAGACGGTGACGCTGCGGCTCGGTGGCTACCTGGGCCCCAAGGACCCGGACCTGATGGCCGTGGTGCCCGGTCCGGAGCTGCGTCAGGCCGCGGGCCTGGGCGAGGCCGTGTTCCACCCGAAGCTCGAGGACACCGTCGACTTCGGCATCTGGGCGGTCATCTGCAAGATTCTCCTGGGCATCATGAAGTTCTTCCACGGCCTCACCGGCAACTGGGGCGTGGCCATCATCCTGCTCACCGTTGTGGTGAAGCTGGTGCTGCTGCCACTCACCTACCGCTCCATGGTCAGCATGGAAGAGGTGAAGAAGCTCCAGCCGCGCATGGAGGAGATTCGCAAGAAGTTCGCGGACAACCGCGAGCAGCAGAACGTGGAAATCATGAAGCTGTACCAGGAGGCGAAGGTCAATCCGCTCGGCGGCTGCCTCCCGCTGCTCATCCAGATGCCGGTCTGGATTGCCCTCTTCACGGCGCTGCGCAACAGCTTCGACCTGTACGGTGAGCCCTTCTTCGGTCCCATCTGGAGGGACCTGACCTACAAGGACCCCACGTACCTGCTGCCCCTGGCGCTGGGCATTTCGATGATCATCACCCAGAAGATGCAGCCGCAGATGATGGATGCGACCCAGGCGAAGATCATGACCTGGTTCGTGCCCGGCATCTTCACGCTGACGCTGCTTCAGTACCCGGCGGGCCTGTCGCTCTACATCTTCACCAACAACATCCTCTCCATCGCGCAGCAGTACGGGCTCCGGAAGTGGCTGGACCGGAAGAACAAGCCCCAGGCAGGGGGCGGAACGCCCGCGGTGGCGACAGCGGGAGGAAAACGCAAGTGAGCGAGCAGCAGGTTCCTCAGCAGGCCCCCGTGGGCGGCGCTCCCGCCTCGGGCGGGACTCCGGCCCCGGACTTCCGGCCGCGCGTGGAGAAGCTCCTCGGGGACATCCTCGGGCTGATGGGCTTCCCCGCGCGCCTGGACATGCAGGACGCGGCGGATGGCAGCCTGTCCGTCTCGCTGCACTTCGAGGCGGGTCCTCCTCCCGGCGTGGAGCAGGGTCGCCGCAGTCAGGTGCTGGATTCGCTCCAGTTCCTGCTCAACAAGATGCTGCACCGTCCCGGCGTCGAGCGGCGCTGGGTGGTGCTGGGCTGTGGCGCGCACCCGGAGCCTCGTCAGCGTCGCGAGCCGCAGCAGCAGGCCCCCGCGCAGGCGCCCGCCCCCGTGGCTGGCGCGGCGGCGGCCCCGGCTCCTGCTCCCGCGGCGGCGCCCCGTGCGCCTGCTCCCGTGGCTCAGTCGCAGGCTCCCGGGAAGCAGGCGCAGCGAGGGGCGGCTCAGGCCGCGGCGCCTCGGAGTGCGGCGGCGCCCGCGCGGGCGGGCGGCGAGTCGGATGAGCGCTCGGTGGCCGTGGAAGAGGATGCGGCGCTGCGAGAGGCGGTCCGCCGGCTCGCGGAGAAGTCCGCCAGCCTGGGGCGCTTCTACGCGCTCGCCGCGATGAAACAGGATGACCGCGCGCGCGTCTTGAAGGCGGTAGAAGGTGTGGCGGGGTTGAAGGTGACGGCCGAGGGCGAGGGTCGCAACCGCCGTGTCGTGTTCACTCCGGAGAAGCCGGCGCCGCTGCCCAAGCGGAGCTTGCTCCCGGATGATGACGAGGACGATTTCGACGAGTGAGAGGGCGGTGCATGGGCAAGGCGAAGGGTCTCAAGGACAAGCTGTACGGCGCGGCGGTGCTGAAGATGAGCTTCCGCCTGCGCGGGGATGAGGAGTCTCCCGCCTTCCGCTTCGTCTACCCGGGAGTGCTCCGGGACCTGGAAATCGAAGACGGAGCGGTCGAGAAGTACATCGAGGAGAATCGCGAGGCCGTCGAGAAGGCCGCCCGTGGTTCCACGCCCCCCATGGGGCCCCGGTAGTCTCTCCCGCGCGGAGGGGAGCATCGCTCCCCAGCCGAGATGACTTCAGCCACTTCCACCATCGTCGCGCTGGCCACGGCACCCACCGCTGGGGCCGTGGGCATCCTCCGGCTGTCGGGCCCCGCCGCGCTGGAGGTGGGTCGCCGCCTGGCGCCGAGCATTCCCGTGGAGCCCACGCCTCGCCACGCGTACCTCGCGGGCTTCGTGGACGCTCAGGGCCGCGCGCTGGACGAGGGCCTCTTCCTCTACTTCCGCGCGCCCTCCTCCTTCACGGGCGAGGACGTGGTGGAGCTCCAGGCGCACGGCAGTCCGCGATTGCTTCAGTTGTTGCTGGCGCGTGCGCTGGAGGACGGGCTCGCGCGTCCCGCGGCGCCCGGTGAGTTCACCCGGCGCGCCTTCCTGAATGGCCGCATCGACCTGACGCGCGCGGAGGCGGTGGCGGACCTGGTGGCGGCCGACTCGGAGTCTGCGGTGCGTGCCGCCGCGGCGGGGCTCTCGGGTGCGCTCACGGAGCGGGTGCGTGCGCTGGAGGAGCCGCTGCGCTCGCTGCATGCGGACCTGGAGGGAGTGCTCAACTTCCCCGACGAGGCGGAGGGCGCGGACGAGGATTCGGAGGCGCGAGTCCAGGTGCTGCGGGCTCGGGCGGAGGTGCTGCTCTCCGAGGCGGGACAGGGTCGACTGGTGCGCCGGGGCGCGCGCGTGGCGTTGTTTGGCCCGGTCAACGCGGGCAAGTCCACGCTGTTCAACCGACTGGTGGGCGAGGCGCGCGCGCTGGTGGACGACGAGCCTGGGACGACGCGCGATGCACTGGAGGCCCGTGTCGAGTGGAACGGCCTGGGCGTCACGCTGTTCGACACGGCGGGCCTGCGCGAGACGCCGGGCCGCGTGGAGGCGCTGGGTATCGCCCGGACGCGCGAGCTGCTGGCGGGCGTGGACCTGACGGTGCTCGTGCTGCCTCCAGGGACTTCCGAGTCTGACGCGGAGCGCTGGCGGGCCGAGGCGGGCGCGACGGACGTGCTGGTCATCGACGGCAAGTGCGACGTGGGGCCGGAGACCCTCGGTGCGCCGCTCCCCCGTGTCAGCGAAGCCGAGGCAGCATCCGATGCTGAGACGACGGCGGGAGGGACACTCCCGCCGCGTCGCCGCATCAGCGGGCTGACCGGTGAAGGCGATGGAGGGCTCGGCGTCGAAGCACCCTCGTTGGATTCCCCACCGCGCCCGCGTGTCAGCGGGCTGACCGGCGAGGGCGATAGCAGGCTCGGCGTCGAAGCACCCTCGTCGGCTTCCCCACCCCGCCCGCGTGTCAGCGGGCTCACGGGCGAAGGCGTGGACGCCCTGCGCGAATCCCTCCTCTCCCGGCTGTGGGGTGGCGGTACGCCCTCCGCGGTAGCCCTCGTGTCCGAGCGCCACGCCGATGCCCTGCGTCGCGCCGCCGAGGCACTTTCTCGCGCGGAGTCCGCGTCGCGCCTGTCCACCCTGGAAGTCGTCTCCGGTGAGCTGGCCCTCGCCCTGGAGGCGCTCGGCGAACTGTCCGGAACCTCCGCTTCCGAGGCACTCATCGACGCAATCTTCCAGCGATTCTGCATCGGAAAGTGACGCGTTCCGAGCAGTCGGGGACGTGTCAGACCCCCTCCTAGAATGCCGCCCTCAACCGCCGCACCTTCGGAGGCGCTGTGACGGAAGGCATCATCCACCTGGCGAACCACTCGATGCTCTCGGCCCTGCCCTCGGGCTGGGTGGGAGAAGTCCTCGACGAGGAGTTCGTCGCTTCACCCAGGCTGACTCCCGCGCAGACTCGCGCCGCTTTCATGCTGGGGGTGGAACTGGGCGAACAGCTCGACCGACGCCGGGGTGGCAGTGGCCGCTGGTGCTTCCTGCGCGCCCCCGAGCTTCGGCTCGGTCACGACGTGCTCGTCCCGGACGTGGCCGGCTGGCGTCGAGACCGCGTCGCCTCCCCCATCGACCCGGACGTGCCCTTCCTCACGCTGGCCCCGGATTGGGTGTGCGAAGTGCTTGCGCCCTCCACCGCCGCGCTGGACCGCACGCGCAAGCTGCCCGTCTACGCGCGCCAGGGCGTCTCCCATGTCTGGCTGGTGGACCCCCTCGCGCGCACGCTGGAGACGTACCAGCGCGTCAAGCGAGGCTGGCTCCTCACCGGCTGCTACGAGTCCGACGCGCTGGTGCGCGCCGAGCCCTTCACCTCCGCACCGGTGGAACTCGAGACGCTGTGGCTCCCCGAGTCCTCGCTGTGCGGGGAGACCTCACTGCTCTCCGCCGTGCCCTGACTCCCGTCGCGCCCTTCAGCTGGCGCGGCGGAGAAACGTGGCATCACCCGCGGGATGCACCATCCTGCGCACCGCACGCAGCAAGAGGTCCGGATCCACCGGGGCGGCCAGGAAGCCTCGGGCCCCCACCGCCTGCGCGCGAGGCAGGTCCACCTCGGGCGTCTTGCCCGCAACCACCACCTGCGCGGGCACCTTGCACCCCAGGGCCTCCAGCGACGGCAGCGGCGTCACCACCACCTGCATCTCGCTCGAAGCCAGCAGCTCCTCGGTGCTCGCCACGCGGGAGGTGAGTCCCGCGCCCGCCAGCACCTTCACCAGCCCCGCAGCCGCGTCCACGCCCCAGCCGTACACCAGCACCTGGGCCATGGGCTCCGGACGGGCCGCCGTCAGCGTGGGCAGCTTCGAGCGCAAGGGCGCCCTCGGCGCGGGCACCTTCACCGCGGGCTGGGGCCGCGCCGCCTCTTCCTCCAGCGAGGACAGGAGCGGCAGCGCCTCCTCGGGCGGCGCCTCCATGTTCGTCAGCTCCACCATGCTGGCGCCGAGCACCATGGTCATCTGCTCGTCCGCCTCGGGCAGGGAGAACCCCTCCATGCCGGGCCGCCGGGCGACGACGTCCGTCTCGCCCCGGTACATCCGGCCAATGGCTCGGCGGATGGACGCATCCGTGGCCAGCTTCGCCACCACCCGCGTCCGCCCCGTCACGCTCTTCACCGCGTCCAGCGACGCGAGGCTCGCCGGAGCGGCCATGGCCACCACCAGTGTGTCCTTGGGCGCGTGTCCTTCCAGCCGCAGGGGCACCACCCGGTGCGCCTCCGCCACCCGCTCCGGAATCAGCCGCGCCAGGCCGGGCTCGGGCGCCTGCGCCGACAGGTCCACCGTCTGCATTCCCACCTGCTCCCCCAGTGCCTCCAGCACCTGATCCGCCGAGCAGAAGCGTTGATCCACGACCACCTGCCCCAACGGCACCCCCCACTTGCGCTGATACGCCAGCGCGGAGTGGAGCTGCAGCGCATCAATCACGCCGCGCGCCAGCAAGATGTCCCCCAGTCGCTTCTTCATACCCGGCTCCTCCGGCCCCCCACGGCGGCCACTACCCCTGGGAACGCACTCGTCCCGGAAAATTGAAACAGTTCTACGCTCGCACCGGCCGTTTCGGCTTCCTCGCCGACGACAGACGGTTCCGCGTCCACGACATCTGCAAGGCAGGGGCCCAGGGGCGCCCACCCACCGTGCCGCGTCGTCACGTCTCCTCTGGGAGACGGAGCGCGTCCAGGGTTGTGACGGCGCGAAAAGGGCTTCGAGGCGTGCAGCGAGCCCCGAAGCCCTTGGATCCACGGCGTTCCGACATCACGCCCCTGCGTCCGGAAGGCACGCGGGGCCGCGTAAAACGGAAAGGCCCGCTACCAGCGCGTCTGGGGCATGGGCGCGTACAGCGAGCCGCGCTCGGGTGCGAAGACACCCAGCCGCACCCCCAGGCCATGCACCACACGCGTGGCCTCCACCAGCGGCGCCCAGGGCGTGACGACCGCCGTCGTGGCGGAAGTGTCCTCGCTGTTGTCCCCGGTCTCGCCCAGCACGGAGGAGAGCACCTCGGCGGGGCTCTTCTTGCGCGGATACTCCTCGATGCGCACCCGGGCATCCGCGGGGAGCTTCGCCGCTTCCTTCGCCAACTCGAGCGCCTTGGCATAGCCGCCCAGCGCGTCCACCAGTCCGTTCTCCAGCGCGTCCTCACCCGTCCAGACGCGGCCCTTGGCCAGGCCCTGCAGCTTCTCCAGCGGCATCTTCCGGCTGCTCGCGGCGCGCGTGGTGAAGTCCGTGTAGATGCGGTCCAGCTCCGCGTCCACCCGCGCCTGCTGCTCCGGCGTGTAGTCCGCGTCCGAGCTGGCGAGCGTGGCGTTGCGCCCCAGCGCCACGGTGTCGAAGTTGACGCCCAGCTTCTCCCAGAAGCCGTTGGTGACGAACTTGCCGGTGTACACGCCGATGCTGCCCGTCAGCGTGCCGGGCTGGGCGACAATCTTGTCCGCCTCCATGGCGAAGTAGTACCCGCCGCTGGCGGCGTACGAACCCATGGTGGCGATGACGGGCTTGCCCGCCTCGCGAGCGCGCTGCACCTCGCGGCGCACCGTGTCGCTGGCCACGTAGCTGCCGCCGGGGCTGTCCACGCGGAAGATGATGGCCTTCACGCGCGAGTCGTCGGAGGCCTTGCGCAGCGCCGCCGCCACGGTGTCACCGCCCATGGCCCCCTCGCCGAACGGGCTGCCTCCGCTCTTGCCGCGCGCCACCTCGCCCACCCCGTACACGAGGGCAATGGTCTCCCCCGTGGTGTGCGGCCGGCCCGCGCGCTCCAGGTACTTCTTCACGTACAGGAGCTCCGCGCCGTCGCCCGCCGCCTTCTTCTGCTCGGCGTAGACCTCGTCGCGGTAGCGCAGGCCGTTCAGCAGCTTGCCGTCCACCGCCTCCGGCGCGAGCAGCGGCGCCCGGTCGATGAGCGCGCGCACCGCGTCCTCCGTCAGCCCGCGCCCCTCGGCGATGCCTCGCACCATCTGCCCGAAGAGGCTGCCCGCGAAGCGCTCGGTGGCCTCCAGGTGCGGCCCGGTGTAGCCCTGCTCGGTGTAGCTGTTGACCGCGTTCTTGAACTCGTAGCGCTTGTCGAACTGGGGCTTCACGCCCAGCTTCGCCAGCGCATCCCGAGCGAACGGCGTCTCGAACGCGAGGCCGATGATGTTCACCGCGCCGGACGGCTGCATGTAGATTTCATCGAAGGCCGAGGCGAAGTAGTACGCGCTGGTGCCGTTGGCCTCCTCGCCGAAGGAGTCGGTGAAGGCGATGGCCTGCTTGCCCTTGGCCCGGAACGCCTTCACCGCGTCGCGCAGCTCCTGCGTCGTCGCGGGAGTGCCGGGGCTGGTGCCCACGCGCACCACCAGCGACTTCACCCGCGAGTCCTCTCCGGCCTTCTCCAGCGCATCCACCACGTCGCGCACCGTGAGCGGGTCCTCACCGAAGGCCCCGGCCAGCGAGTCGCCCGACACGTGCTCCGGCAGCGGCTGCGACAGGTCCATTTCCAGCACGAGGTTGGACGGCACGCTCGGGCGGCTCGTGGAGGCCATCACGATGAGGGCGATGAGGCCCAGCATGAAGAGGACGGACATCGCGCCAATGAAGGCGAGCGCGCCGATGAGAAATCGTTTCATCCGAAGAAGCTCCTGGTACCTGGGAGACGGGCCACGAATCCGGCACGCGGTCCTTACTACTTAACGGGCCAGGGTGCCGATGCTTGCACGTCTCCCCACGCCTCCCCGCCGCCCGAGCGACATTCCGGAGGATGAAGACTGGACGCACGGGTCTTCCTGGCCCCTCGCCGGGGGACGGGGCGCTCGTTCCCCCCTGGCGCGGGTGGAGCCACCCGGCTCAGCGCGCGTCCAGCTCCACCACCACGGGAGGCCGCATCCCGAACGGGTGGAGGTGACAGTTGGCCACGTTGAGGAAGCGGGTGGGCACGTCGGGAAGCGCGTGCTCGCCCGGTGACTCGTGGATGTGGCCGAAGACGTGGAGGCGCGGGAGGACCTGCCGCACGCGCGCGAGCAAATCCGCGCAGCCCACGTGCGCCCCGAGGAACGTGCGGTCCCCGAGGCCCTTGGGGGGACCGTGGGTGATGAGCACATCCAGGCCCTCGGGGATGCGGTTCCAGTGGGTGAGGATGTCGGCGCCCCGCTCGCGGTTGAAGGCCATGCCGCCGAAACGTGGCGTCACCGGGGAGCCCCAGAGGCGCAGTCCTCCAACGAGCACCTCCTCGTCTTCGAGGTAGTGCACGCCCGCTTCTCGCGCCAGGGTCCGGGTCAGCTCGGGCTGCGTCTCGCAGATGAAGTCGTGATTGCCCGCGACGAACACCTTCTCGCGGGCCGGGCGGCTGGCGAACCAGGCGAGGAAGGACTCCAGCTCCGGCTGCTTTCCCCGGCGAGAGAAGTCACCCGCGTGGATGAGCACGTCACACGCGGGGACCTCCAGCTCCTCGTGCCGTCGATGGGTGTCGGAGATGAGCACCAGCCTCATACGAATCCCTTCGCTTCGGGCGTGGAAGTCCGAGGCTGGAGGGGACGCTACACCGGCACGAGGGCCTTCCTCGCGGCACTTCGCTCGGGAGTCAGTGACTCAGTTCTTGAGCAGCTTGTTCAAGATGCTCTCGTGGGCTTGCAGCCGCCGCTCGGTGTCTTCCCGGTCGACGGTGAGCCGGGCGACCTTCCCGTTGACGTGGAACAGTCCCCGACGCAGCTCCGAGGTCGAGGCACCCACGTGGTCGCTCAACTTCGCGAGGGACTCGACGGCTTGCTCGAAGCCCGCTCGGACCACCTGGAGGTCACGGGAGAACACGTCGACCTTCTCCTCGACGACCAGGAGCCGATGGTCCGAGGCCTTCGACTTGTCTTCCAGCGTGTGGACCCTGTTGTCCAAGGTATGCACCTTGCTGTCCAGGGCATCCACCTTGCTGTCCAGGGCATCCACCTTGCTGTCCAGGACCTCCACCTTCTGCTTGAGCGCACTCACCTCATGTTTCAACTCACGGACGTCCTGCCTGACCTCCGTGACGTCCTGCCTGAACTCCGTGACCTCTCGTCGCAGCTCCCCGACTGCAACCGTGGCCTCTTGGGACGCCCTCCGTCCGTCCCGGATGGCCTCCTTGAGCTCCATGTGGCTCCGGTCGAGCGCATCCAGACGCACTCGAGTGCGCTCCATGACCTTCGAGAGGTCCTTGAGCGCCGCGTCCACTCCCCCACCGTCGTATCTCGCCATCCCGCCTGCCTCCCTCCGAGCGGCCCCATGCCGCTTCCAAGGTTGAAGACACCCTACCAAACCAATCTGACACGGTGGCAATCAGACAAACAACCCATGAGGTTGTCATGGGAAATCCAGACGAACCCGTGTGTCGAGGGGCCGAGGGGCGGGTCCGCGCGCTCCCTCCCCTGTCTCACGGTGGACGCCCGTCAGGAGGAAGTGCTGGCTTCCGGGATGGCGGATGACCCGTACCGGGTTAGAAGCGCCGTGCACTTTATGAAGACCCGCGAGGACCGCATGAGGCGTCGTACCCCGCTTTCCCTGTTGGCCCCCCTGATGCTGGTGGCCACCACTCCTGTATGGGCCCAGGCCCCTGCCCCCTCCCCTACCCCCGCCGCGAAGGCCGCTCCCGCGAAGGCCAAGGGCTCCGCGCTCACTCCGGTGACGAGCGTGGAGGGCATCACCGAGTACCGCCTCGCCAATGGCATGCGCGTGCTCCTCTTCCCCGACCCGACCAAGCCCAACGTCACCGTGAACGTGACGTACTTCGTGGGCAGCAAGCACGAGGGCTATGGCGAGACGGGCATGGCCCACCTGCTCGAGCACCTGATGTTCAAGGGCACGCCCACCACCAAGAACGTGCCCCAGGCGCTCACCGAGCGGGGCGCTCGCCCCAACGGCACGACGTGGCTGGACCGCACCAACTACTTCGAGACGCTGCCCGCCTCGGACGAGAACCTGCGCTGGGCGCTGTCCTTCGAAGCCGACCGCATGGTCAACAGCTTCATCGCCAAGAAGGACCTCGACAGCGAGATGACCGTCGTCCGCAACGAGTTCGAGTCCGGCGAGAACGACCCGGGCAGCATCCTCCAGGAGCGCGTCCTCAGCGCCGCGTACATCTGGCACAGCTACGGCAAGTCGACCATCGGCGCGCGCTCCGATTTGGAGAACGTGCCCATCGACCGGCTCCAGGCCTTCTACCGGAAGTACTACCGCCCGGATAACGCGATGCTGGTGGTGGCCGGCCGCTTCGACGAGGCGAAGACGCTGGGTTTCATCCAGTCCTCCTTCGGCAAGCTGAAGAAGCCCGCCGCGCCCCTGCCCGTCACGTACACCGCCGAGCCCACCCAGGACGGTGAGCGCGAGGTGACGCTGCGCCGCGTGGGCGACAACACCCTGCTCGCCAGCGTGTATCACGTGCCCGAGGGCGCCCACCCCGACTTCGCCGCCATCGACGTGCTGACGCTCGCGCTGGGCGACCACCCGTCGGGCCGTCTCTACAAGAGCATGGTGGAGACGAAGAAGGCGTCGAACGTGTCCGCGTACAACTACCAGTTCCGCGACCCGGGCATCATCGGGTTCAGCGCGGACATGCGCGAGGACCAGCCCCTGGCCGCCGCGCGCGAGGCGCTGCTGAAGACGGTGGAGGACTCGGCGCGCACGCCCTTCACCGAGGAGGAGGTCTCCCGCGCGAAGACGACGCTCTTGAAGATGATGGAGCTGACGCTGAACAACTCCGAGCGCGCCGCCATCGGCCTGTCCGAGTGGGCCGCCACCGGCGACTGGCGCTTGATGTTCCTGCACCGCGACCGCATCGAGGCGGTGAAGCCCGTGGACGTCACGCGCGTGGCGGCCACCTACCTCAAGGCCTCCAACCGCACGCTGGGCGCGTTCATCCCCACGGCGAAGCCGGAGCGCTCGGAGCTGCCGCCGCCGGTGGAGATGGCGAAGATGATGGACGGCTACAAGGGCCGCGCCGCGGTGGCGCAGGGCGAGGCGTTCGACCCCTCCCCCGCCAACATCGAGGCGCGCGTGCAGCGCGGCGAGCTGCCGGGCGGCATGAAGTACGCGGTGCTGTCCAAGAAGACGCGCGGTGAGATGGTGAACGCGTCCCTGTCCTTCCACTGGGGCACGGAGGCGGCGCTGCGCGGGAAGGCCGACGCGGCGTCGTACGCGGGCCGCATGCTGATGCGCGGCACCAAGAAGCACACGCGGCAGCAAATCCAGGACGAGTTCGACAAGCTGAAGGCGCGCGTTGGCGTGGACGGGGGCCTTGCCGGAGCGTCGGTGTCCATCGAGTGCCCGCGCGCGAGCCTGCCCAAGGTGCTGGCGCTGGTGGCCGAGATTCTTCGCGAGCCCTCCTTCGACGAGAAGGAGTTCACCCTGCTCAAGCAGTCGCGGCTGGCGGACCTGGAGTCGCAGCGCAGCGAGCCGGAGACGCAGGGCAGCATCGCCTTCTGGCGGACGCTGTCGAGCCACTACACGAAGGGCCACCCCTACTACGTGCCCACGCTCGACGAGCGCATCGCCGGCGCGAAGGACACCACGCTGGAGCAGGCCCGCGCCTTCCACAAGGCGTTCTACGGCGGCGCCAACGCGGAGCTGGCCGTGGTGGGTGACTTCGACCCGAAGGAACTCGTGGCCGAGACTGGCAAGCTGTTCGGCGACTGGAAGAGCCCGGCGCCCTACGCGCGCGTGCCGGAGGTCTTCAACGACGTGGGCCCCAAGGCCGTGGCCCTGGAGACGCCGGACAAGGCGAACGCGTACTTCTACGCGGGGCAGACGCTCAAGCTGCGCGAGGACGACAAGGACTGGCCGGCGCTGATGCTCGGCAACTTCGTGCTCGGCGGCGGCTTCCTCAACTCGCGGCTGGCCACGCGCATCCGCCAGAAGGATGGCCTGTCCTACGGCGTCGCGAGCAACATCGACCCGGGCGATTTGGACGCGGTGGGCACGTTCATCACCTACGCCATCTACGCGCCGGAGAACGCGAGCCGGCTCGAAACGGCGATGCGCGAGGAAGTGACGAACGTCTTGCAGAAGGACTACTCAGCGGAGGAGCTGGAGAAGGCTCGCGCGGGTCTGCTGGAGTACCGGCAGGCGGCTCGTGCGCAGGACGGCAACCTGGCGCGCAAGCTCGCCGGCTACCTGTACCTGGGCCGCACCCTCACCTTCGACGCGGGCGTGGAACAGCAGCTCTCCAATCTCAAGCCGACGGACGTGCGTCAGGCCATGTCGCGACACCTGGACTGGACGAAGGTCACCCAGGTGAAGGCGGGTGACTTCGCCACCGCGGAGAAGAAGGCGAAGGCCCCCGTACCGGCTCAGGCCGCGCCGTGACGCGGTGACTGCTCACCCTTCACGGGGTTGAGCGCTCAGCCCCGAGGTGCCCGCGTGGCGCCTCGGGGCTTTTTCATGCCCGCGCGGGGGCGTGAGAGATGTGGGAGCGGACCTCGCCGATGCCCTAGGTCGAGGAACGTTCCTCATTGATGACGTCGTTGCACAGGCCGACGCATTCGTCGCAGATGAAGACGTTCGGGCCCGCGATGAGCTTTCTCACCTCGCGCTGGTACTTCTCGCAGAATGAGCATTGGACGTTGATGCCGGGGTCGAATTTCCGCGTGGCGTCGGCGATCTTGTCGAACCACAGAGAACTCCAATACGCCAGTGCTCTCTCCGCGTCCTCGGAGCGGACCAGGTCGGCCCGCCATTCGAGGACCATGGTTTTTTCAAGGCGGGCCCAGCTCCCATCCGGCGCCACATTCAGGGCCCAGCTTTCAGGCTTGCGTTCACCGTCCTTGTAGACACCCAGATGCACCACCAGGCCGTCTGGACCGAACTCCGCGTAGAGCCCCTCCTTCCGGTCGAATGAGACGCCCTCTGGCATCCACGAGCGGTCGAACCGTTCCTTCTTGTCCATGCGGTGGCACCTCTTCCCGCGAGGCGGATGGAGGAGAAGACCCACGTCGGTGCGGGAACCCGATGGTCCACACGAGAAGATAGCCTTTTCATGAGAGGCTTTCGCTCAGGGTGCACCCGCGGACGACAGGCTCGAAGTCACATTTCACACATCACGTTTCGCCAACACGTGACGCCCCGGTCATCGTGGGCTCCGTGCTCGCGGCTCGCGAGCGCGCCCTGTGGCCCAGGAAGCCAGACAGCCACGCCAGCACGGCCGCCGCCAACACCACGCCGCCCATCGGCTTCGCGGTGTTGTCATTGAGCACGCTCACCGCCCAGGACGCGGAGGCCGCGGCGGTGAACTGGAGCGCGCCCAGCACCGCGGACGCGAGCCCCGCGTGCGCGGCGTGTCGCTCCAGCGCGATGGCCGCGGAGTTGGGTCCCACCAATCCCAGCGTCGGCACGAACAGGAACAGCGCGGCGGCAATCCCCCAGAAGCCCCCTACCCCACTCCACGTGACCGCCATCACCCCCGCCGCCGTCACCACATACAGCGTCAATGCCAGACGCAGCAGCCGGTGCAACGGGATGTGGCGCAGCAGCTTGCGATTGAGCTGCGCCAGCGCCACCAGCCCCACCGCGTTCGCACCGAAGAACCAGCCGAAGTCCTGCTCCTTCACGCCATGCAGCGTGATGAACACGAACGGCGCGCCCGCGATGTATGCGAACATTCCCGCGTACGCGAAGCCACCCGCGAGCGCCGGGCCGACGAAGTCCGCGTCCCGCAGCAGCTCCCCCAAGCGCGCGCGCATGCTCTTCGTCTTCGAGTGCTCGGGCGCGGTCTCCGGCAACACCCTCCACGTGGCGACCAGCGCCACCGCGCCGATGCCCGCGAGCAACACGAAGATGACCCGCCAGCTCGTGTGCTGGAGCACGAAGCCTCCCAGCAACGGCGCGAGCACGGGCGCCACGCCCACCACGAGCATCAAGCGCGACATCGTCCTCGCCGCGTCCGCGCCGGACCACAAGTCCCGCACCACCGCGCGCGGCGCCACCAACGCCACCGCGCCGCCCAGCGCCTGGAAGAAGCGCATCGCCACCAGCGCCGTCGCCGTGGGCGCGAGCGCACAGCCGAGCGAGCCCAGCACATACACCGCCAGCCCCGCGTACAACGGCCGCGTCCGTCCGAACCGGTCGATGAGCGGACCGGTGAAGAGCTGTCCCAACGCCAGCCCCGCGAAGCACGACGCGAGCGTGAGCTGGATGACGGACTGGGTCGACTGCAGGTCCGTCGCGATGCGTGGCAGCGCGGGCAGGTACATGTCGATGGACAGCGGCGCGAACGCGGTGAGCGCTCCCAGCAGCAGCTCCAGCGACAGGGTGCCCGATGGGGGCGACTTCTTCGTGAGGGTGTTCATGCCATCCCAGGCGTGAGGCGCGCACCGCCGCGCGCGCGAGTTCGTTCAGGGCTCTGGATGCCGAGCAGGCGACCTCTCGGCGGGCCGCTCGCGAGCAACGCGGTGGCGACTCCCTGGGAGGTTCTCCGGAGCTTCATCATCGTCGACGCTGGATTAGCGGCGCGGACCCTGGCTGACCAGCGACACGAGGTTCCACGCAGTGTTCCACGCACGGAACAATCCCCACGCCTGTCCCCGGCGGGCGTCACAAGTCCTGCCTCCGCCCGTCTTCAGGATGAAGCAGCCGCATGCGGGGGAGGGGAGTGGCCGGGTCCCACCTCCACGCCAACTCACCCTCGGAGGGGCCGGCCTGGCGAAGGCCGGCATGTCAGACCCTCCGGTTATTCCTTTCCCCGTCGCGCACACGGGGGTGCAGGACCCTTCGGAGTCTCGAGCTCGAGTTTACCGTCGCGCCCTCACCGCCACGGTCCCAGGTCCGCCCTCCGTGTGTGCGACACCATGAAGACGAAGCACGCGAGGAGGCAGGGGCCATCTCGCGCGCGCAGGGGGATGGGGCGCCGCGCTCGGGAATCGCGGGCCCCATGAGGTACCGGCGACGCCTTCGGGCTCGCCCGACATTCTTGAATCGCCATCCACGCCGGAGGGGAAGCCCGTTGCACGGGACTTGTCCTTCCGGAGGATGGCCGGTGCGCGCGAGGCAGGCAGCTCCTCAACCCCTCCCACTGCCCGCCTCGCGCGCTCCCGTAAACCTTCCCTTTGCTTGCCAAGGGGGCGCACCGGAGACATAGGGGACATCACAGGTCGCGGCGCGCGGAGCGAGGGTGCTCGGTGCCATGACGGAGCGGGCGCCACGTCAGGTCCCGAAACCCTCCGGCGACCCTCGTGAGCAATGGGACTCCGGTACGACGTCATCGTGGTGGGCCTGGGCCATGCGGGCTGTGAGGCGGCGCTGGCCTGCGCGCGCCTGGGCCTGGCCACGCTGGGAATCACGCTCAAGCGCGAGCGCTCCGCGGTGATGAGCTGCAACCCCGCCGTGGGTGGCACCGCCAAGGGACACCTGGTGCGGGAGCTGGACGCGCTCGGGGGACAGATGGGGCGCGTGGCGGACCTCGCCGGCACGCACTTCAAGACGCTCAACGCCTCCAAGGGCCCCGCCGTCCAGGCGACTCGCGTGTTGTGCGACCGCGAGCAGTACTCCGCCCTGATGCAGTCGGTCCTCTTCAACGAGCCGAACCTCACCGTGCGCGAGGGCGAGGTCTCCACGCTGGTGGTCGAGGAGGGGAGGGTGACGGGCGTGCTGCTCGGCGACGGCACGCAGGTGTCCGCGTCGGCGGTGCTGCTCACGACGGGCACCTTCCTCCAGGCGCTGATGCACGTGGGCGAGAAGAAGGAAGTCGGCGGACGGCTGGGCGACGACGCGGCGCGAGGCCTGTCCGATTCGCTTCGCGCGCTCGGCTTCACGCTGGGCCGCTTCAAGACGGGTACTCCGGCGCGGCTCGCGCGCGCGAGCATCGACTGGGACGCGGTGCAGCCGCAGCACGGCGACTTCCCGCCGCGTCCGCTCTCCTGGCGCACGCGCGCGGAGTCGGCTTCGGGAGTGCCGTTTCCGCGTCAGCCCTCGGTGACGTGCGGCATCACGGCCACCACGCTCCAGACGCACCGCGTGCTGCGCGACAACCTGCACCGCTCGCCGCTGTACCAGGGGGAGATTGTCGGCCGGGGGCCGCGCTACTGCCCGTCGCTGGAGGACAAGGTCGTGCGCTTCGCGGAGCGCGAGCGGCACCAGGTGTTCCTGGAGCCCGAGGGCCCCGACTCGCCGCTGGTGTATCCGGCGGGCCTGTCCACCAGCCTGCCCGCGGACGTGCAGCTCGACTTCCTGCGCACCATCCCCGGACTGGAGCGGGTGGAGGTCATCCGCTACGGCTACGCGGTGGAGTACGACTACGCGCCGCCCACGCAGCTCAAGCCCACGCTGGAGACGAAGGCCGTCGCGGGCCTGTTCTTCGCGGGCCAGCTCAACGGCACCTCGGGCTACGAGGAGGCCGCCTTCCAGGGCCTGTGGGCCGGGCTCAACGCGGGCCTCATGGTGAAGGGCGAGCCGCCGCTGCTGCTCGGCCGCGACGAAGCCCATGGCGCGGTGCTGGTGGATGACCTGGTGACCAAGGGCGTGGACGAGCCGTTCCGCATGTTCACCAGTCGCTCCGAGCACCGGCTCCGGCTGCGCGAGGGCAACGCGGACCTGCGGCTGGCGCGTCACGGGCACCGGGTGGGGCTGTTGCCGCGCGAGGCGTTGGAGCGGGCGGAGGCGCGGCAGCGCGCGGTGACGGACGAAGTGACGCGGCTCAAGCGCACGGGTCTGGCGGCGCGGCTGAAGCGGCCCGAAGTCACGTACGGGCAGCTGGGGGAGGGGAGGGTGGACTGGCCCGTGGTGGCGGAGGATGTGGCCGAGGAGGTGGAGGTGGAGGTGAAGTACGAGGGCTACATCGCCCAGGCGGCGCGAGCGGCGGCGCGCGAGTCGGAGGCGACGGACCGGTGGCGGATTCCGGAAGGCTTTCGCTTCACGGAGGTGCGGGGGCTGAGCAAGGAGGCGGCGGAGAAGCTCGGCGCGCACCGGCCTTCGACGGTGGGACAGGCGCGGAGGATTCCAGGCCTGACGCCCACGGCGGTGTCGCTGCTCCTGGTCGCGCTCAAGCGCGTCTCGGGCCCCTCGGGCGGCGGCGAAACACCCCTGGAGTGATCAGAACAGGGGGTGTGGACAACGTGTGGACAACTTTGGGGATAGAAATCCCCTGAATGATTCCGGAGGGTTATGCCCCTCCGCGCTGTGGAGGTGCTGTGGATAACACGAGGTTCGTAGATCTGCTGGCATCCGGCTGCCAGGCGCTGGGCGTGTCGGTGGGGGAGGACGTGGGCCCCCGGTTGCAGCGGCTGATGGCGGAGCTGCTGAAGTGGAACGCGAAGGTGAATCTCACGGCGATTACGGCGCCGGAGGAGGTGCTGGAGAAGCACTTCCTGGACTCGCTCGCGGTGCTGCCGGAGGTGACGGGCGCGGCGTCGTTGTTGGATTTGGGCGCGGGTGCGGGCTTCCCGGGACTGCCGTTGAAGATTGCGTTGCCAGCGCTCGGCGTGACGCTGGTGGACACGGTGGGCAAGAAGGTCGCGTTCATCAAGGCCGCGTCGGCGAGCCTCGGGTTGCAGGGCGTGCGCGGGTTGCACGCGCGCGCCGAGGGACAGCCGGAGACGGAAGGGATTCCGCGCGCGGAGTTGTTGATTGCGCGCGCGTTCATGGACCTGCCGGACTGGCTGGCGTTGGCGCCGGCGTATGTGGAGCCGGGCGGGCGCGTGGTGGCGATGCTCGGCAAGTCGCAGACGGACGCGGAGCTGGCGTCGCGCGCCGCGGAGCGACACCTGCGAGTGGTCTCCGCGAGGGCGTACCGGCTGCCGTTCTCCGGCGCGGAGCGTCAGGTCGCGGTGTTCGCGAAGGAGTAGGGCAGGGGAGGGCGGGCCCGCGCGTGCACGGTGGAGGTGCGCGCGTGGCGCCATGCGGACAACTGCTATCCATTGTCAGTTGTGGACGTGGCGTGGGAGTGAGGGGGCAGGCATGCGAGGAGGGGCCGCGTTAGCTTCAAAGCGGAGGTACCTCGCATGCAGCCGATTCCGACGGACCGACCGGTGGTCTGGGGTGACGACGAGCCCCATGAGTCTGAAGTCGCGGTGGCCCGAGCGTCCCGCGCCGACTTCGAGCAACGCTGGGGACCTCCGCACTTCCGAGACGTGGAAGGTGATGGACTCGGACCCACTGACTACTGGGGTTGGCGCGCGGACTGCGGCTTCCAGTTCTTCGTCTTCTATCTGCAGGCCACGGACGATTTCCATGTCATGACCTCGGAGGAGGAGCTGAGCCATGCGCTCGCGCATCTCGACTGGTGGCGCGATGAAGTGGTGTGGCGGGCCAACCCTGGAGCGCCGCCGCTGACGGATGGCTGGGCGGTGTACCGGCAGGACGACACGGGTCATCGCCATGATGTCTGTGTGATGACGAGCCGAGGACATGCGGAGTGCCTGGCACGTCGGATGGAGGCTCGGGCGCACAAGCAGTGGTACGCCGTGGAGCAGCGTGGAACACCGCCCGTGAGGCAGTCCCGTCCGCGTCAGGGTTGGGCTGTGATTCGGCAGGATGAGCACGGCAACCGGGCGGAGGTGGCCGTGTTTCGGACCGAGCGGCGCGCGCGGGAGCTGGCCGCCGCGTACGACTCCGAGCCTCGGCACAAACAGGCGTACTTCGTGGAGCCCGTGTCTCCTCCGAATCCGTGAGGCGTCGGCCCACGGCGCTGACGCGTTGGCCTTCTGCCATTGCCTTGCCGTGTGCGGACACGCGCGCCGGAGATGGCGCGATGCTTCCGCGACTTCATCGTGCACCGCGCACTGCTCGTCATTGAGTGCGCACGCGTCACGACCGTGAGACGCGCGAACCTTCACCGGGTTCGTTCGTGGTGAGGACGGACCTGGGATGGAGATGTGCAAGCTGCGAGTCGCTCGACCGACGCGGAGCCTGGCGACGGTGGTGCGGTTCTATCGAGAGGGGCTTGGCTTCGAGCTCGTGGGAGGCTTCGAGGACCATGCGGGCTTCGATGGGGTGATGCTCGGCCAGGTCGGGACGCCGTACCACTTGGAGTTCACGGTGGAACGCGGACACGAGGCGCCTCGCGCTCCTTCGCCGGACCATCTGCTGGTTCTCTATGTGTCGCGGCGCGAGGAGTGGGACGCGCGGGTGCGGCGCATGGTGCAAGCGGGCTTCCACCCTGTGCGCTCGCACAACCCTTACTGGGACGTGTACGGGAAGACCTTCGAGGACCCCGATGGATATCGCGTCGTGCTCTACCAGGGAGAGTGGACGCGCTGAGCTTGTGTCGAGGCGCGATGTCTCTCGAACCCTGGGTTTGCGTTGGGCGTTACCCCAGGTCGCGCAGGAGCGCGTCGCGGTCCGTGATGAGCTTCTTCGAATTGAGGTGTTTGCGAATCACGCGCTCCGCCTCCGCGCGGACCGTTGAGTCACTGAGTCGAGCGAGCCACTGCGTGCGCAGTGCTTCGAGTTGTTGTCGCTGGGGCAGGGGTGTCGATGCGAACCATTGCTCCAGTTCGAGGATGATGTCGGGACGGGGTGGTCGAACCGGAGGCTCCGCGACGAGGTCCGAGGGCTTCGGCGTGTATCGAAGCGAGGCCAGTTCATCGGAGAGCGGACCCCATGATTCGGCGAGTCCGCGCAGCCCGTGTCGGACCACGTCGAGCGGTACTTCCTGTCGCGGGTCGGAGAGAAGGCCCCAGTCGACGAGTCGTTGCTGCAAGGCCTCGCGTCCGTGGACCTCGTCATGGACTTCTTCGCCCAGGTGGGCGGTGCCCCAGACGTTGAATTGATGGTTGTGGGAGAAGATGGCGCTCTCGACGTAGGCATCGCCGAAGACGCAGGTGCCCAGGGGTTCGTCTTCGCCGAACAGGCGGCGGACGCGAAGGTCCCCGAGGATGACGAGGTACTCGGAAGTGTAGACGGTGTGCGCGATGAGGTTGCCGCGCACGAAGACGAGTCCGCCTGGATTTTCGAACCAGCCATCGACGACCAGGTCGCCGTCGATGAACGTCGAGCCTCGGGTGTTCTCCAGCCTGAGTGATGAGACGCGCCCGCCTGTGAACAGCCCGGCGCCGCTGAAGAAGCCGTCGGAGAGGACGAGGGCGTCCACGTCCATGCCGTTGCCGGCGCTTCGTTGCTTGAAGGCCGCATAGGGACGGAGCACCTCGGCGGCTTCCTCGGGAGACAACCAGCGTTGAAGCGGGAGCACGGAGTGAGCCTTGGAAGTGGAGGTGTTGGCGTGTCGCCGCGGACGATGCCCGCGATGGGTCGTGTGTCTCGCGGAGTATCGCAAGGGTTCGAGCGCTGCGGTTGCCAGCTCAGGATGTGACCAGGCACTCGCGCGGATACTGGCTCGGGGCAGGGGAGGGGAGTGCGAGCGGACGGTTCCTTCAGTCGGGGAACACGCCTGCCTGGTCTGGCGTGAAGCTGAGTGCGAGAGCACACGCTCGATGGGACGGTCACTCGACCAGCGAGAGGTCCAGGGGTGGACTTGTCTGCTCGCGAGGCGAGAGGTGAGCGAGCTTTGGACCACGGCGCGAACTCTGTTGCACGCGGCTGTGCTGCCACTCATCGCGCGGGAGTCTTTCGGCGCGTGTGGCATCGGGGCGACTGCTCTCGAAGCGGACGCGTGACGCCAGGACTGTTCGCGAGTGACTCCGTTCGAGCCCATGGCGTACTCAGGCGAGGTGCCGCGGATGGAGTCGCGTCACGAGGTTGGAGGAGGAGCATTCCTGCGTGCTCAGCCCTGCACGGTTGTCATGACTTGATGCGAGCGTCCAAGCAGGTGCCCGCAGGCCCTGTTGCGCGGGTTCTGAGCCCGCGGCTACTGCTCGTTCCACGTGGAACAGGGTGAGTCGGGTCCAAGTCAGCGCGGGCTCCGACCGTGAGGACGGAGGCGTCATCGTGAAGCGATGGCTTCGAACGGACCTCGCGTGAGTTTGCCGCTCGTGGCTGAAGTTCCTGCAGCCCGTGGTGATGCAGGCCAGCCCTTCGAACCACACGTCGGTGAGCTCCATCGTTCGTGACGCGTGGACATGAGGGCCGTTCGACGTGTGTATCCCTGGAGGTTCGTGCCCACGGTTCGGACGCCATGCGCACCGGCGCAGGTGATGGGCCGTACGCAGACTCTTTTCGGTGGGGCCTCCGGATTCTTCGCGAACCCCAGACCCACTTGAGCCGAATCGGTGAGGGCAGGTTGGTGGTGGTCTGGTCGTGAAGCGCGAACCTCCGCACGGCGAGGTGTCGCGAGTGAGGGACGCGGGGTTCTTGCGTCGCGGCAGCGGGACCGAACCTTCGCGGCGACTGCTGGCTCTGAAAGGTCGGGCGCGACAAGGGAACTCGCACGGCAGTGAGGATGCGAGCGCGCCAGATGGGGGCGCATCGGGTGTCCGTACGGGTGAGGGTTCTTCGAGGTGCTCGTTCGTGGACCTTCGAGACGGGGCGCGGATGGGGGAGGGGAGGGGAGGGGATGCCGTCCGTCACTTCTGCCCTGCACTACATGGCGCGAACTCTGGAGTCAGCGAGTGCTCTTGGCTGTCGGACCGTTCTCCGGAGTTGCTGCCCTGTGAGTGATGCCGAGCACAGGGTCCTGCTGGTGGCGTGAAGTGAAGACCCACGCGGCTGGCCCGTGCTGAGCCTGCTTCAACGAGAGGGGGAGCGCGGTGAGGTTCCATGTGGAACCCGAAGCGAGGAGTCGACTCGCGCCGCTTTCGCTGCAACGGCGTGCAGCGGACGGCGTGGGTTGAGTGAAGGGAAGAGGCTGCTTGGTGGGTGGGGGAGGGGGCACGTGTTGTTGGCGGAGTGCGGAGCCGCCTTCACCGTCACCCCGAGAAGCCGTGTCTCGATGGTGCCCGACCATGAGGACGCGTGAGAGGTCTCGTTCAGCCGCGCACCCCGGGAACGGAGACGAGTCCATGCGGTGAGGGAGACTCTGGCTTTCTTGAGAGGTCGCGCACCCGTGGTGCCCCGTTCATCGGTGCGCGACGTCATGCGGTCCCGCTCGGGTTGCTTCTCGCTGGCGAGGTCGCTCACCCATCGAGGCTTCGTGGTGCGGGTCCCCGTGGTTCACGGCTTGGGTGCCGCGGTCGTCCTCTTTCTGGTGAGGACGCCGAGAAGTCCCTTCAGGGTTTCGGTGGCTATCGACTCGCGTGAAGTCCGAACCATCACGCCTTGCCGCGCGTCAGGTTCCACGTGGAACGGCGAAGAGGGATGGGCGCAGCGTGCTGGCTGCACCTGGTTGAAGGGGCCGCTTCTGGAGGTCGTGCATGCCGACGCGGTGAAGCCGCTGCCAGCGTTGCCGCGCACCGTGTTCCATCGTGGAAGGTGGCGGGAGCCAGGGCGAGTTCTCTTGGTGGGGCTTCACCTGGTTGATGGCGGTGCTTCTCGATGGTGCGCCGAATCACGTGAGGCGGGCCTCAGTCAGCCAGCGGTTGCCATGCGCCGTGCTCCACCCGGGAAGGTGGCGGGGGCCAGGGCGAGTTCTCTTGGTGGCTTCACCCGGTTGAAGTCGTGGCTTCTCGATGCCGCGCGCCGAATCACGTGAGGCAGGGCTCGGCCAGCCAGCGGTTTCCACGCGCCGCGCCCCATGTGGAGCGGTGACGGGGTCGAGGGTGAGTCCTCTGGGTTTCTTCACCCGGTTGAAGCAGCCGCTTCGCGAAGGCGTGCGCACCGGCTTGTGTGAGGCCTCGGTCAGCCAGCGTTGCCACGCGCCGCGTTCCACGTGGAACGGTGGCGGGGCCTTGGGTGAGGTTCTCGTTGAGTCCGCGCCCGGTTGGAGCAGGTGCTTCGCGATGCCGGGCACGGCGACGCGCGTGGTGCCTCCACCAACCGGCGATGCCGCGTTCCACGTGGAACGGTGGAGGGGCCTTGGGTGAGTTCGTCCTCAGCAGCTCAAGGAGTCGCTTCGCGATGCCGTGCCGGCGGATTCGCCTGAAGTCTTCGCCAACCAGCGAGCCGTGCTTCACGTGGAACGATGAAGGGAACCAGGGTGGGGGCACGGGTCCTGAACTGGTTGGGGCAGTCGCTTCGCGATGCCGTGCACGGCGACTCGTGCGAAGCCCCCGCCAACCAGCGATGCCGTGTTCCACGTGGAACGGTGACGGGGCCTTGGGTGAGTTCCTCGTTGAGGCCGCGCCTGGTTGAAGCAGAGGCTTCGTGATGCCGTGCACGGCGACTCGTGCGAAGCCCCGCCAATCAGCGATGCCGTGTTCCACGTGGAACCCTGATGAGGTCCGGGATGAGGGCCTCGTTGAGGTCGCGCCCGGTTGAAGGAGGTGCTTCGCGATGCCATGCGCGGCGACTTGCGTGATGCCTCCACCAACCGGCGATGCCGTGTTCCACGTGGAACGAAGAAGAGGTCCAGATGGCCATCGCGTGCTGGCCTCACCTGGTTGAAGAGACCGCCGCGAAGCTTCTTCACGGTGTTGGTGCTGGCGAACTCGCATGAAGCCGCTGCCATCCCGCGATGCCGTGCGCCGTGTTCCACGTGGAACGAAGAAGGGGTCCGGATGAGCGCCGCGTTGGCTTCCTCGCCTTGCTGATGAAGTGGCTGAGAAGCCGTCTCGTGGTGGCGACGCCTGATGGTTCGTGTGCGGTGTTCCACGTGGAACCGATGCGAGCATGAGCACCGCTCCACGTGCCCGGGCATCGGCATCGATGCGCGGAGGAGGTGCGCCGCGATGCTCGGTCTGGCGACGCATGTGCCGCCTTCGCGCGCAGGTGTTCTGGTGAGCATCCGTGTTCCACGTGGAACGCATCACGCGCTTCACCACCTCTTCAACGAGATGCCGCGGCTGGTGGTGAGGGCCTCACGTGAGGCCTCCATCACCACGTGTTGCCGCGAACCGAGCAGATGGCGAACCCACTTCCTGATGCGCGACGTGTGCCGTGTTCCACGTGGAACGCGGTGGTGCGTGGACTGGTGTGGACCGTCCAGTTGCTGGTGCCGTGCGGCCCATGCACGCGCGTTCGTGTTCCACGTGGAACGGCGGAGAGACAGCGCTCGGATGCGTCGATGCCTTCGCCGAGAAAGGGTCGTGAGCGCGTTCTCGATGATGTCCGCATGCCGCCATGCGTGAGGTCATGCGAGGTCGATGCGGCGCGAATCGTGTTCCACGCGGAACACGAAAGTGGTCCGCGCGAGCGGTCGAAACCCGTGCTCACGCGATGCCGTGTTCCACGTGGAACGAGGTGACGCCTGAACCGGTCTCAAGGACTCGTGCTGGTAGCGGAGCCTCATGCTCCCGTGTTCCACGTGGAACGCAGAAGCCGTTCACGTGGTGGCGAGCTACGTGCCGTTCACCCCATCAACATGGTGGTGGGCCTTGGCTGGTGATGGCGCAACGACGCTGACCTGCGTGGCGCTGTCGCGAGCGGTCGATGCGAGCCGTGTTCCACGTGGAACGCGGAAGCCGTTCTCAAGGTGGCGCGCGCTACGTGCCGTTCACCTCATCGACGTGGTGTTGGGCCGTTGCCCGGTGAGGCTCAGCGGTCCCGTTCTGCATGACGCTGTCGCGAGCGGTTCGTGTTCCACGTGGAACGCAGAAGCCGTTCACGTGGTGGCGACTACGTGCCGTTCACCTCATCAACGTGGTGGTGGGCCTTGGCCGGTGATGCGCAACGGCGCTGACCTGCGTGACGCTGTCGCGAGCAGTTGAGGCGACGCGGGTCGTGTTCCACGTGGAACGCGGAAGCCGTTCGCGAGGTGGTTCGCGCCGCGCGCCCTTCACCTCATCAACGTGGTGTTGGACCTTGGCCCAGCGAGGCTCCGCGGTGCCGTTCTGCATGACGCTGTCGCGAGCGGGTCGTGTTCCACGTGGAACGCAGAAGCCGTTCACGTGGTGGTGTTGGGCCTTTGCCCGGTGAGGCTCAACCACGCTGACCCGCGTGACGCTGCCGCGAGCCGTTGAGGCGACGCGGGTCGTGTTCCACGTGGACCGGTGATGGGTGCCGAGTAGTGGTGGAACGCCGGTGCCGTGTTCCATGTGGAACGCGGAAGCAGCCCGCGTGGTGAGGTGTGCTCGGCCTCATCGACGTGGTGGTGAAGACCGATGAGGAGGTGTTCACATGCTGCGCTTCCTCGATGGTCTGAAGGCCCCCGTGCCGTGTTCCACATGGAACGCGGTCACGAGTCGGAAGGGCAGACTTCATCCGCGAAGACAACGTGCCCCTCGCTCCGAGCCGATGTCGCGGACAGGCAGATGCCTGGTGCCAGCGCGTCGCGCGCGAGTTCCGATGTCGCCGTGGCCTTTGAGGCTGTTCCACGTGGAGCGCGCGCGCCGATGTGGTGCGCGGGTGTTCATCCGAAGCGCGCTTCAGCGTGTGGCGTGTCCCACGCGGGAACGGGTGTCGTGTTCGATGGGGGCGGACAACGGGCATCGTGTGAACACGGTGAGCCACTTGGGCCCGCGTTGCCGCCGCCGTGTTCCATGTGGAACGCCGTGGTGGTGATGCGTGCTGAGGCGGCGACGAACGCGTGTCGCCTTCCACGCGGAACAGGCGAAGTGACCGCGCTGAGTCCTGGGGGTGGAGATGAGGACTCGCGAGGCCGGGTGCCGACCCAGGGTTCCCATGTCGGGTCCGTCCCCGGTTGTGGCGATGCCGTGTGCTCATGCTTGCTGGCTTCAGCGTGAAGCGAGCTGTGCGGTGGACGGTGGACGCGCGCTGGAAGCCGGACAACGCTTCGATGACTTCACGGCATCGAGTGAGGGTCGCGGCGCGCATCAGATGGAACGAAGCAGAACCTCACGCTGAATCGATCGATGCGGAAGATGTCTGGCGCGAGTTGGCGAGTTCGATGCCGCGCGCGCCGTGGCCCGCGTGAAACGGAGGTGCGGTCCGCGGCCCCGTGTCCAGATGGTGCCGAACGGGCAGTTGGGTTTCGGCAAGCACCGCCGGCCGCGCGCATCGCCGCATGTGGAGTGGCGATGGGGGAGCTGGTTCATGCCAGCGTGGTGATCGCGGCACGGATGGCGTGTCGAACTGGCCGTTGAGCCGGTAGGGCAGTTCATGCGGCGCCGCTGAAAGCGCTCGGATGGCGGGGTTCATCGCTGAACGAGGCTGCACCTCGCTTCATGTCGAATGGTCGATGGAGGTCGCGAGCCGGTTCGCGCCGCGTCAGTTGGAACCAGCGAAGAGTGTTCGCGCGATGCCCCACGTCGAACGGGTGCTGGCGGTAGCGAACTCGTTCATGTGGAGGCTTTCGATGATGCGTCAGCGATGGGCTCCGGACCGGATGGTGGTCGCGCCACTCCTCATGTCGAACGGGTGCTGGCGGTAGCGAACTCGTCCAGGTGGAGGCGTCCGATGATGAGTCAGCGATGGGCGCCGGACCGGATGTTGGTCGCGCCACTCCTCACGTCGAACGGCTGTCGGGAGTCGTGAGCGCGCTCATGTGGAGGCTTCCGATGATGAGTCAGCGATGGGCGCCGCACCGGCCAGTGGCCGAACTGCACCTCGCGTCGAACGGGTGCTGGGAGTGGTGAGCGCGCTCACGTGGAGGCTTCCGATGATGAGCCCGCGATGGGCGCCGGACTGGATGGTGGTCGAACCACACCTCACGTCGACCGGCGGCTGGCGGTAGCGAACTCGTTCATGCAGAGGCTCGTTGATGAGGCGCGAGGGTTGCCACATGGGGCAGTGGCCAAACCGCCCCTCGCGTTGGATGGGTGATGGAGGTGGCGAACTGGTTCGTGCGGAGGCTCTCGATGAGGAGACATCGGCGGGCGACGCATTGGAGGGCGTGCGGTGCCTCACGCCGGATGAGCGGGGGAGGTGGCGAACCGGTTCATGCGGAGGCTCTTGGTGGTGACGCATCGGAAGGGGTCGTGCAGCGCTTCACACCGGATGGGTGATGGAGGTGGCGAAGTGGCGCATGCGGAGGTCTCGATGATGACGCCTCAATGAACTGAATGGTGGTCGACCCACGTCTCCCGTCGAACGAGCGATGGAGGTGCCGAGTTCGCTCATGCGCAGGCTCTCGCCGATGAGCATTGAGGAGCGCTGCATCGGACGGTGGTCGACCCATGCCTCAAGTCCAACGAGCGATGGATGGAGATGGCGGACCTGCCCGTGCGAGGGCGCTCGATGATGACGCATCGATGGGCGACGCATCGGACGGTGGCCGAACCGCACCTCATGACGAACAGGCATGAACAGTGACGGCCGGTTCCTGTTGGTGCTTCCGACAACTGCATCGAGTTGGCGCACGGTGCGGAGGTTCCCCTTCGCTTCGTGTTGAACGGACGAGAGCCATGGTGGGCCGGTTCATGCGAATGCGACCAACAACGCACCGATGAGTGGGCGTCACCTCCGATGACCCCGAGGCGACTTCATGTTGAACGGACGAGAGCCATGGTGGGCCGGCTCATGCGAAGGCGACCAACAGCGCAGCGATGAACAGCTGCCACCGCGGAAGACAGTCGAAGCGCACTTCATGTCGAACGAGTCACGGGCGAAGAGGTGGCTCACGCGAGGGCTCGTGACAGCGCATGGAGGGTGCGCGCCATCGCAGGGCAACCGCAGTGCGCTTCATGGCGGACATGCGATGAAGGTTGCGAGCCGGTACGAACCGGCACTTCCGATGCTGCCTGGGTGGGCCTCATCGTCCGGCGAGGTTGCCCAGCGCTTCCACGTCACCCAACCCATTTGAACGGTGCACGGAGGTCGCGAGTCGAGCAGGCCCGTTCCATATGGAACGCGTGCGCGGACGGACTTGAGCGGTGACACCGACCCCCGTCACCCGCGTGCCCCCTTATAAGGAGGGCATCCGAGCAGTCTCCCCACGCCGCCCGAATCCAGGATGCGAACGCCCGGTCGGCCGGGTTCTGGACGTAGGAAACCGTGCTCCAAGTCTCCGGAATCAGGCCTTCCGGCTTGCTTGGAAGCCCTCGAAAAGAGTCGTCACGCTGGGAGCGCCGTGAATTTGATCCAACACCGAATCGCGTGCTAGCAGCGGATCAGCGTGCAGTCGTGCACCGCATCACGCACGGCGCCCGGCTCTCGCCGGGCAAGAGAGAGGATGGGGCTCGTGGGTCGAATCATCTGCATCTCCAATCAGAAGGGTGGCGTGGGCAAGACGACCACCGCCATCAACCTCGCCGCGAGCCTCGCCTCCGCCGAGCGCCGCACGCTCCTGGTTGACATGGACCCGCAGGGCAACGCCGGCAGCGGCCTGGGCCTCAAGCAGGACAAGCTCCACGGCACCATCTACGACGCGCTCCTCAATGGCCGCCCCATGAAGGAGCTCTTCCACCCGACCGAGCTGCGCTACCTCCAGGTCGTCCCCGCCACGCCCGACCTCACCGGCGCCGAAGTCGAACTCGTCAACCTGGAGAACCGCGAGTTCCGCCTCCGCGACGCCCTGCGCCCCCTGGCCTCCGAGTTCGACTACATCATCATCGACTGCCCGCCCTCGCTCGGCCTGCTCACCCTCAACGCCCTGTCCGCCGCGGACTCCGTCCTCATCCCGCTGCAGTGCGAGTACTACGCGCTCGAGGGCCTCTCCCAACTCACGCACACCATCGACCTGGTGAAGCAGGGCCTCAACCCCGACCTCAAGATGGAGGGCATCCTCCTCACCATGTTCGACGCTCGCGCCAACATCGCCCACCAGGTCGTGGACGAGGTGCGCGGCTACTTCAAGGAGCAGGTCTTCCAGGTCGTCGTGCCGCGCAACGTGCGCCTGTCCGAGTGCCCGTCCTTCGGCAAGCCCATCATCCTCTATGACATCAAGTCCAAGGGCTGCGAGAGCTACCTCGCCCTCGGCCGCGAACTGATGAAGCGCGATACTCCCAAGACGCCCCGCCGGCGGGTCGCCTGAAGCCCCCCGCGAGCCCCCGCGTCGCCCATGCCCGTCGTGAGTCTCCTCGCGGCGCTGGAGTCCTGACTTGGTGAAAGCAGACACGCAGAAGCGCGCCCTCGGTCGTGGGCTCTCCGCACTCATCCCCCAGGCCGCTCCCGGCAAGGCCGCCGAACAGGCCGCCCTCAAGGCCGGCGTCCTCAAGCTCCCGATTGAGGCCATCCACCGGGACAAGGACCAGCCCCGGCGCTACTTCGACGAGGAGAAGCTCAAGGAGCTCACCGAGTCCATCAAGACGCAGGGCATCCTCCAGCCCATCCTCGTGCGCAAGGACGGGGACGGCGGCTACAAGCTCATCGCCGGTGAGCGCCGGTGGCGCGCCTCCCAGGCCGCGGGCCTCAAGGAAGTGCCCGCCATCATCAAGGACGTCACCGAGGTCCAGGCCTTCGAGCTGGCCCTCGTGGAGAACCTCCAGCGCGCGGACCTCAACCCCATTGAAGAGGCGGAGGGCTACAAGCGCCTGACGGACGAGTTCCGCCTCACGCAGGAGCAGGTCAGCCAGCGCGTGGGCAAGGAGCGCTCCACGGTGGCCAACGCGCTGCGCCTGCTCGCGCTGCCCGCGGACGTGAAGCTGATGGTGGCGGACGGCTCGTTGAGCATGGGACACGCGCGCGCCCTCCTGGGCGTCCCCCGCCTGCCCGAGCTGCAAAACCTGGCCAAGCAAGTGGCCGACAAGAAGCTGTCCGTGCGTGACACGGAGCGGCTGGTCCAGCAGAGTCGCACCCACGGCAAGAAGGATGCGGGCAAGACGCCGCCGAAACAGAGCCCGCAGGTGAAGTCCTTGGTGGAAGAGCTCCAACGTCGTTTGGGGACGAAGGTCCGGTTGACCGAACGAAGCCCCGGAAAGGGCACCATCGAGGTGGACTTCTTCTCCTACGATGACCTGGACCGGCTGTTGAAGCTGCTCAGGAAGGAGTAGCGCGTGGCGCTCCTTGGCGGGAAGAAAGACGAAGCACCCAGCAAGCCCCTGTTCAAGCGGGAGGAGGAATCCGTGTCGCAGCGCTCTGGTGAGGTTCATACGCTTCTGGGCAAGGGAAGCGAGTTCGAGGGGAAGCTTACCTTCGAGGGGCAGGTCCGCATCGACGGCAAGTTCCAGGGGCAGATCATCACCAAGGACGTGCTCGTCATTGGGGATGGCGCCAAGGTCAATGCCGAAATCCAGGCCGGCACCGTCATCATCAACGGTCAGGTCGAAGGCAACGTGAAGGCCACCCAGATCATCGAGCTCAAGACTCCGGGCCGCGTGAAGGGAAATCTAGAGACGCCGTCGCTGTCCATGGACCGTGGCGTCGTCTTCGAGGGCACGCTGAAGATGGAGAACCTGGGTGGCAACGCCGCCTCGGCGCGTCCTCCTCCTCCTGGCGGCGAGTCGAAGAAGTAAGGTGCGTCAGCGCGCGCACATCGCGCCAGCCCTGGTGCTGGCGCTGTCGCTGCTGTCCGGCTGCAAGGGCTGCAAGGACGAGGGTGCTGACTCCGGCGCCCTCTCTCCGGACGGCGCCGCGCAGACCCCTCGTTCCGGTGTGAAGGTTCCACTGCCGGACGGTTGGTCCGCGCAGGTCGCTCCCGACGACAGCTTCCAGGCGGGCCCGCCCGGCCGCCCGGTGCTTCGAGTGGACCTGCGCCGAGGCCAGGGTGAGCAGTTGCCCACCGTGGACGCGCTGGCGGAGCGCGTGCGCGAGGAGTCGAAGAACTTCGAGGTGTCGCTGGACCAGGAAGAGTCCAAGGACACCTACTCGCTCTTGCGCGTGACGATGGCGCCGAAGCTCGCGGACGGTGGCATTGGCCTTCAGGCCCCCGCGCTCTTTGGTGCCCGCCGCGTGGGCAACGACCTGTTCCTCTGCGCGACGCTGCCCGGCGCCTCACCGGAAGATGTCCGGCTGGCCACCGAGGCGTGCCGCGAAATCGAAGTCCAGTCCTCCCAGTCCAAGTAGTCGCGCGGCCTCACGATGGCGGGCCGGTGCCTCCTCGCCCCGCGAGCGAGCCACCGAGCCCCTGGCCCGGCCCATGTCCCCGCTCACGAAGAGGCGCGCGCTCCCGAGCACTGGACCTCCAGGGTCCAGTTGCCTTCCGCGGAACGAACCCGCCGTTTCGGCGTCGGACGGGTCGTCACCGGGAGCGAGCGTGGCAAGGTTGGCTCCAGGAGGTGGTCATGGACTGGAGAGCGAATCTCGTCGAGGACGACGCGGGCGTGAGGCAGGTGCTGGAGCACTCGCGGAGGGTGGCGGTGCTGGGCATCCGCTCGGAGGCGCAGGCGCACAAGCCGGCGTACTCGGTGCCGGCGTTCCTCCAGAAACACGGCTACGACATCGTCCCGGTGTCGGTGCACGGCGAGAAGGAGCCCATCCTCGGCCGGCCCGTGTACTCCGCCGTGGCGGACATCCCGGGGGACGTGGACCTGGTGCAGGTGTTCCGTCGCCCGGAGGACATCGACGCGCACGTGCCGGACCTGCTCGCCAAGAAGCCGCGCGCGGTGTGGTTCCAACTGGGCATCCGCAATGACGCGGCGGCGGAGAAGCTGGCCCGTGCCGGCATCCGCGTGGTCCAGGACCGGTGCATGAAGGTGGAGCTGATGCGGCTGCTCCAGGAGCGCCAGCTCGGTGGCGCACTCCCCGTCTGACGCCCGAGAGCAGGCAGGCGTGGCGCGGTGCTGAACATTCAGCGAGCGCCGGACGTCCATCCGATTATGGATGAGAAGATGAACCGGATGGCTCCGAGCTTGGGACGAGGGGTGCACTTCCGTGCACGCCGCGTCGCCATCGTCGCACGGGGACTTCCAGATTCTTTCGCGAGTCCCTAACCTTGTCGTTCCCCCGGCCCGTGGTGGGTCAACACCCCAGCCCATCCTCCGGACCTCCACGCAGCGCCCCGCAAGGAGTTCCCCGCATGTCGTTCACCGGAATGCTCCCCCTTCACCTTGCCACCGTGGACCTCAGCCCCGTGGGGGAGCGGCTGTTCGCCGCTGGAGGGCTCGCCGTCACCGTCCTCGCCGCGCTGTGGTTTGCCTGGACTCGGCCCATGCCGCAGCCCGTGCCCGTGCGCGTGCAGTCCCGTCGCAACCCCCGACGTTAGTCGTCGGATGACGCCGGACCTGGTGGCCGGGTGATGCCCGACCCCAGGTCCGAGCCCCTGGAACTCAGCCGCGCTTGAGCGCGAGGGACAGGGCGAAGTCACCCGCTCCGTCCGTCCACCACGCCGCCAGTCCCAGCCCCGCCGCGTCCAGCTCCGCCTCGACGCGTGCCTGCTCGAACTTGCAGCTCACCTCCGTGCGCAGCACCTCGCCCTCGGCGAAGTCCACCCGGCGCTTCAGGGAGGACAGCCAGACGGACTGCGTGCGCTGCGACACCAGGCGCATCTCCACCCAGGCGTTGTGCTCGTCGAAGGGCGCGACGTGCTCGAACGCCTCCGGGTCGAAGTCCGCGCCCAGCTCGCGGTTGAGCACGCGCAGCACGTTGCGGTTGAACTCGGCCGTCACCCCGGCGCTGTCGTTGTAGGCGGCGAACAGCCGCGCGCGGTCCTTGATGAGGTCGGTGCCCAGGAGCAGGCCGTCACCGGGCTGCAGGCCCGAGGACAGCTCGCGCAGGAAGCGCGCTCGCTCGGTCGGCTTCAGGTTGCCGATGGTGCCACCCAGGAACGCCACCAGTCGCCGTCCGCCTCCGGGCAGGCACGACAGGTGGTGCTCGAAGTCGCCCACCACCGCGTGCACGGTGATGCCCGGGTACTCGCGCGCCAGGGACGCCGCCGCGCGCCGGAGGAACGCCTCGCTCACGTCGAACGGAACGAAGCGCGACAACTGTCCCGCCTCCTCCATCGCATCCAGGAGCAGGCGCGTCTTCTCGCTGGTGCCACTGCCCAGTTCGATGAGCGTCGTCGCGCCGCTCAGCCTCGCCACGTCTCCTGCATGGGCCAGCAGGATTTCCCGCTCACGCCGCGTGGGGTAGTACTCCGGCAGGCGGGTGATGTCGTCGAAGAGCTGGCTGCCCCGCTCGTCATAGAGCCACCGGGGTGACAGCTCCTTGGGCGAGCCGCACAGCCCCTGGAGCACTTCCTGTCGCAGGGCGCGCTTCGCGTCGCCCGGCTTCACGTACACCTCCACCTTCACCCCGGGGACGGCCCGCGTCCCCTCGCCCGAAGTCGTCTCCACCGGCTGCACTGTCGACCTCATTGATTCACCTCACCTCTGACGCACAACGGAAGCCGGCGAAAATCTGCCGCCGGATGGGGTAGTCCCAGTTGCGAAAGCCATTGCGTACCGCCACGGGCGCGCTCGCCCAGGCCCCGCCTCGAAGCACCTTGTAGTCGTCGCCGAAGAACACCTCCGAGTACTCGCGATAGGGATATGCGCGAAAGCCCGCATAGGGATGGAAGTCGCTCGCCGTCCATTCCCAGACATCTCCCAACAGGCCCCAGACGCCCTCGCTGCTGACGCCCTGGGGATGACTGCCCACTCGCGCGGGGCCCCACGCGTCACCGCCCAGGTTGGCGTGCGCGGGCGTGGGCGCGTCGTCGCCCCACGGGTGCTCGCGCGCGACGCCGTCCGAGCCGCGCGCCGCTGTCTCCCATTCGGCTTCCGTGGGCAGCCGCTTCCCCGCCCAGCGCGCGTACGCGTCCGCTTCGTACCAGCACACGTGCTGGACCGGCTCGTTCGAGGGCAGCGGCTCCACCTGTCCGAAGCGCCTGCGCAGCCAGTGCCCGCCCTGCTGGGGCAGCCAGAACTGCGGGTGGCGCAGTTGCTCCGCGCGCACGAAGTCCCAGCCCTTGGGATGCCACCAGCGCGCGTCGTCGTAGCCCCCCGATTCGACGAAGGCGACGTAGTCCCCGTTGGTGACGGGGTGCGCATCCATGAGGAAGGGCGCGACCTCGCGCGCGTGCGCGGGCCGCTCGTTGTCGTACGCCCACGGTGACTCGCTGCCCAGGCGCACCGTGCCGCCGGGGATGAAGACGGGCTGGCGGGTGATGGGAACGGGGCTCGGATGCGGACGCGGCGAGCTGATGCGGTACTCCACGTCCGTCATCAACTGGAGCGTGGCGGCGAGCGTCTCCGCGTGCTGCTGCTCGTGCTGTGCCACCATGCCGAAGACGTACCCGCCCACCAGCAGCGGCGCCTCGCTGTCCTCGGGCACGTGGTCCGACAGGTGCGCGCGCACGGCTTGACGCACGCGCGCGGCGTAGGCGAACGCGGACTCGGGGGACAGCAGCGGCAACAGGGCGCGCGTGTTCCGGGGGTGCTGGAAGGCGTCGTAGATGGCGTCGAAGGCCGGGTCCGTCAGCGCCGGTGCGCCGAGCGCTCGCAGCAGCCACTGCTCCTCGTAGTTTGCGACGTGCGCGACGTCCCAGATGAGCGGTGACATCAACGGCGAGTGCTGGTTCATCAGCACGTGCTCCGGAAGTCCGGCGAGCATGCGCAGCACGCGGGCGCGTGCGGCCTCCAGCTCGGCCCAGGCCCGCGCCTTCCAAGCCCTTCCCGGTGCACTGCCTGGCTGTCGTGTCGTCGAGCTGTCCGTCGTGCGGGACATGGCGCCTCAAGCTAGGGCGTGGAACGGCGTGAGGGTAAGTCCCGGGCCCCTCGGCCGCAGGTCCCCGTGCGGGAATGTACGTTTCCGTGGGGGGCGGCCGACCTGGCCGATGCTGCGACACCTCGCTGGCACTCCACCCGTGACATCACCTCGCGCCTCGCGTGTTTCCCGCGCGTCGTGAGCGAGCCCGTCCTCCCCGTCAGGGTGCGTGGCGCCCGACGCGTGGGCGCACGATTCTGTCCACTTTCGCCGCGTAGACTCGCCCCCAGGGTCGCCGTGAGGGGGAGGGGACCTCTATGCTGTCCACCATGGCCAGCGTCGCGAAGCACAGCTCCGTGCTCGTCGTGGAGGACGAGGACGACATCCGTGCCGCCATCGCGGAGATTCTGGAGAGCGAGGGCTACGACGTCACCATCGCGACCAATGGGCGCGAGGCGATGGAGGAGCTCTCCGACGTGCGCTACGTGCCCCGGCTCATCCTGCTGGACTTGATGATGCCGGAGATGAACGGGCATGAGTTCCTCGCGCGGCGGCAGACCATCCCCCGGTTGCGAAACGTTCCGGTGATGGTGCTCACCGCCGTCACCACCGACATTCCACCTGGCGCCAATGCGCTCCTGCGCAAGCCCTTCTCCGTGGAGGAGCTGCTGGAGGCGGTGCGCAGCATGTTGCCCATCGCCGCCTGAGTGGCGGGGGGCCGGCGCTCACGGCTCGCGCTCCAGGGAGAGCAACGTCAACGTGCGCGAGCGCTCGTCCCACGAGTAGCCCAGGACGAGCCCATGGTGCGCCAGCACGTGTCGACCCAGGCCGCCGCCTTCGGGCAACGGACCCCGCACGGTGGTGTCCCCCAGCCGCTCCAGCGCGCCCTGCAGCGCCCCGAAGGCCTCCGCGCTCATACGCCCCACCTCTCGCCACGCCTGGGGCGAGTAGTGGATGCGGTGCGGTCCGGGTGGGCGTTGGCGGAGCTGCGGCATGTCCTGGCGTCGACGTTCCTTTCCAGGGGGACTCCCTTGCCAATCCCGTGCCCGCGCGGATCCACCCCGTTCGTCCCCTCTGGGTGCGGGGGAGATGGTTCGAAGCTGAAGGAGTTACAGGAGGAAGCGAAAGAGGCCGGAAGAAACGACAGGTGACGAGGGGTCCTCTGCTCGGGAGGAGGGCGGGGGATCAGCCTCGCCGTGCCCTCGCCCGAGAAGAGGACGAGCCCGCCCGGGTGGCCGGGGGGGAGGCGGCACCCCGAGCCGTCGTCGTGCCCTGGCTGCCCGCTCGCGGCCCGCGTGCTCACGTTTCGACACACGGGGAGGCACGTGGCCCCGGACAAGGAGAAGCCATGGCGGCACGGCGCAGATACACCCCCTGGTCTGCCACGAACGGGCTGCTGTTCGGCGTCATCGCGGGCGTGGTGTTGGGGTTGGCGGAGGTGGTGATGGCCCTGGCCGCGGGTGACAGTCCCATGCGGCCGGTGCGCATGTCCGCGGGCATGGTGCTGGGGCCTCGAGTCTTTGGCGAAGGCTTCCCCATGGGGACGATGGTGCTGGTGGGCGTGGGCCTCCACCTGGCGGTGTCCGCGCTGGTGGGCGTGTTCTATTCGTTCCTCGACGCCATGCTTCCGGTGGATGGACGGGGACGCTGGGAGTTCCAGGCCGCGGTGGGAATGTTGTTCGGCATCGCGGTGTGGCTGGTGGACTTCCAGTTCATCGCGCGGGGCTACTACCCGTGGTTCCTCGACGTGCCGCAGTTCCCCCAAATCGTGTTGCACGCCGTGTTCCTCGGGTTGCCGTTGGCGTTGCTCTTCACCGCGGCGGAGCGACGCCGCGCGCTGATGGACGTGGCGGAGAGCGCGTCTTCATCACCGTGACGTGCGAGTGAAGCGGGAGGCCGCGAGAGGCGCGCGCGAGGCGTGGCGCGCGTTTGAAAAAACGCTGAAGGTATGGTGAAAGTACCCGACCTTCAGGGTTATCTAGGGGCTTCCGAGGCGCCTGGAGCGGGGCCCTCCTTTCGTGGACGACTGACACACGCATGGACACAGAACTGGCGAGCATGCTGGGCGCGGCGGCGAGGGCTGCCCGGGTGCGGATGGGCCTGACGCAGGCCGATGTGGCGGAGCGGATTGGGATGGCGTCGGAGGTGTACGGCCGCCTGGAGCGAGGTCACATGCTCCCCAGCGTGCAGAACCTGCGGCGACTGTGCGTGGTGCTGAATGTGCCGCCCCACCAACTGCTGGGGTTGGGTGATGACCTGGCCGCGCCGCCGCCCGCGAAGGACAAGGCGGGCAGCAAGTCTCGCGAGGATGACACGCCGGAGATGCGGCGGCTGATGCGCAACCTGCGCAAGCTGTCCCCGGTGCAGCTCAAGCTGATGAACCTGGTCGCCTCGGCGATGCAGCAGAAGAAGAAGTGAGGCACCGGGCCCCGGCGCCGTGAGCGCGGGGGCTGTGTCCTGGGCTCGTGGGCCGCGAGGTTCGGAGGTCCGCTGGAGTCCGTGTGGATCCGACCGGTTCGTGCGGAGGATCCACCGACGTGCCCGCTGGGGTGACTCACCTCGGGGCGGGTGATGCCACGAGCACCTCGTCGGGGCCCATCGTCCCAGAGAGGGCGGCCTCCGGTGCGCAGCGCAGGGCCGAGAGCGCCCACCCCAGCAGGAGGATCAACACGACCCACGCGCCCACCATCCAGGGGCTCAGCGTGATGCGGAGTTCTCGGCGTGCCTTGCGGGGATGTGCCCGTGCGCCTCCTCCGGATGAGGACGTGGGCCTCGCCTGGGAACGGGGGCCGCTTGGAGGTGTCAGCCTCCTCGGGGGCCTGTGGATCAGGGGTGTGGGCCAGGGGCCAAGGGTGGAGGAATCACCCGGGGCGCGTCGGGAGTCCGTCGCGTTCTTCTCGGGAGGTGGTCGTGAGAACAGGGGCCTGTCCCAGTCGAGCGTCGCCGCGCGCAGCGCCGTTTCGAGCGCATCGTGCAGCGCGCCGCCATCCGGGAACCGTTCTTCGGGACGCTTGCGGAGCAGCCGCTGGGTGATGGCCTCCAGTGCGAGGGGGACGTGCTCGTTCAGCGTGGAGGCCGGTGGCGGCATGCGCGTCTCGATGTGCTCGGCCAGCACCTCGCGTGGGAGCGTGAGCGAGAAGGCGGGTGTTCCCGTGAGGACCTCGTGGAGCGTCACGCCCAGGGCGTAGAGGTCATCCGTGGCGCGGAAGGCATAGCGAGCGCTCTTCTGGGAGTGGTGCTCGCGGTGGAAGCGCAGGGCTTCCGGGCTGCGGTACTGGGGCGTGCCTGGAGGGAGGGGACCTTCGGTGAGTGGCAGGGACTCGGCGTGGTTCGCGCTGCCGAAGTCCACCAGGACCGGGGAGTCATCGATGGCGCGCACCAGGATGTTGGACGGCTTGAGGTCGCGGTGGAAGACGCTGCGCGCGTGGAGTTCCTGGAGCGTCAGTGCGAGTCGGGAGAACAGGCGCGCCACGCGGCGCGCGGAGGGGGCCTCGCGCTTCACCCAGGCGGCCAGCGTGGCGCCCTCCACGTAGTCGAGGACGACGTAGTGGTAGCCCGTCCGCGCATCCGGCCAGCGCCCGTGGGCCCAGACGCGCACGACATGGGGATGCACGGCATGGAGCAGACACGCCAGCTCCCGGATGGCCCGTGCGTCCGTGCGGTCCAGGTCGTCACTGCCCGGCCCGCGCAGCGCGAACTTGAGCGCATGCAGTCGCCCGCCGTGCTCCACCTGGAACACCGCGCCGAAGGAACCCTGACCCAGCCGAGCGAGGACACGCCAGGGACCCACCTTCATCCCCGGACGCAGCGCGAGCGGATGGCCCGTCATCATGGCGTCCCCCGGAGCACCGTGACGGTGGCGCGTCCGAGACGCCTGGACCCCGCGCTCCATCCGGGCCTCGGGAGGGACGCGTCCACGTCATCCATCGACGCGGTGTGCTCGTGGGTGCATCCGTGCCTCGCGAGAGTCCTCCTGGCGGACGCGTCGCACAGCGGACGCATCGACCGTTCCAGGTGAGGGCCCGCGAGGCGGGAGAAGGGGGCAATCATCGACAGGACCCGGGGGTTGGGTTGGAACAATGGGTGACGACCTCCTGGGTTACAACCTAACAGGGTGGCCCCACGTTGGAAGATGGAACAGGTAGGGTCTCGCGCTTGGGGGACGGAGGACCCTCCTGGAATCCATGCACCTCCGGGCTGTAACCACGGGACGCGCGCCGACGTAGCGGGGAACGACACCCATCGGGTGGGCCCATGGCCCGCCATCACGTGACGAGGTCCCCCTGTGCGACTGTGCTTCGCGGCGTGCGCCGTGCTCCTGCTGCTGACCGCCTGTGGTCCGTCCTCCTCCGTGGATGAAGGGCTGGGCGTGGTCGGGGAACTGGACACGTCGGAGGCGGGCATCACCGCCTTCGTGCGGCAGGGGCTCTACCGAGAGTGGCTCGCCGAGCCCGCGCCGCGCAAGTCCGTGAACTCCCACGGGGACAAGGTCCGCGTGTTCTTCAACCCGATGCTGGCGCAGTCGATGGAGGCGGGGAACCCCACGCACCCGGTGGGCAGCATCACGGTGAAGGAACTCTTCGAGTCGGACGGGAAGACGGTGCGAGGGTACGCGCTCGACGTGAAGGTGTCCGAGGGCTCGGGCAAGAACACCTGGGTCTTCTACGAGGGCTTCGGGCCGGACTACGACGACAACTACTACGGACGGGGACACGACACCTGTCATGGATGCCACGCGGCCAACGGGACGGACTACGTCGCCACCCCGCTGCCTCGCTGACGGCGCGTAGACTGCGCCCATGGTCGACGAGCTGATTCGCGGGCTGGGCCTCGTGCCGCATCCCGAGGGTGGTTTCTACAAGGAGACGTACCGCGCGGCGCTGAAGGTGGAGACCCCTCGGGGGATTCGCTCCGCGGGCACGGCCATCTACTACCTGCTGACGCAGGACACCTTCGCCGCATGGCACACCGTCACCTCCGACGAGGTGTGGCACTTCTACGAAGGAGCGCCGCTCGCGCTGTACCTCGTGGGCGAGGACGGACGGCTGGAGACAGTGGTGCTGGGGCGCGACGTGACGAAGGGCGAGCAGCCTCAAGTCGTCGTCCCCGCGGGCGTGTTGCAGGCAGGGGAGTCTCGGGGCGCGTACTCGCTGGTGGGCTGCACGGTGGCCCCGGGCTTCGACTTCTCCGACTGGGAGATGCCGACCCCGGAGTCGCTGGTGTCCGAGCACCCCGCGCACTCGGAGCTGATGCGCCGGCTGTCTCGGGCCCGTCCCTAGCCGCGTGCTCGTGCGCTACGGCGCGTTGTGCGTGAAGAAGGGGAACGTCTGGAGGGCGAAGTTCCCCGCGGGGTCCTCCAGCCAGACCTCCACGGTGTGCGCGCCGTCCATCAGCTCGCGCGTGTCCAACTCCGCGGTCCACAGGCCCTCCGCGTTCAGCGTCGCGCCGCGAATGCCCGAGCCGTCTCGTGTGAAGGCCACGCTCCGCACGCCGCTGACCGCGTCCGTCACGCGCGCCGTCAACGTCACCACGCCGCTGTACGTCCCCTCCGCCTGGGGAATCAGCAGCTCCGCCACGGGAGGCGCGTTGTCGTAGCGCACCGTGCGAGTGAGCGTCGTGCGCAGGCCCGCCTCGTTCGTCACGGTCAGCGTGAACACGTTGTCACCCGGCCTCAAGGGCAGCAGCGCCTGCACTCCGCCACCCCCGCGCGGCAGCGAGTACATGCCTCCGCCGGGGCTCACCTCCACCCGGGTCGCCGACTCCGCGTACACGCCGAGGTCGTAGGCCAGGATGTCATCGGGCTGCGGCCCCACGAGCCACCCGTCCGGAAGCCCCGTGGCCACCCACGGCGCCTGCGCATCCACCCAGACGCGCACCACTCGCTCCGTCACATGGCCCACCGCGTCCGTCGCGCGAATCAGGACGTCATTCGCCCCCTGTGAGAGCCCCACCGTGTGCGTCACCGCGCCACCGCCGGCGGGGAGGTCCGTGACGTGAACCCAGTTCGTCTCCACGCGCACCGGCGACCAGTCACGCACCACCACGCGGACCTCCACCTGTCCGTCCGCCAGCGTCGAGTCCTCCTCGGGCGAGAGCACCGTGATTTCGGGCGCGGTGGCATCCACCATCACCGTCGCCTCCTGGCTCGCCTGTCCGCCCAGCGTGTCCATGGCGACCAGCCGGATGACGTTCGCTCCGTCGCGCAGCGGAAGCTCTGTCCACACGAAGCCGCCGCTGAAGTCTGGCACCACCGGGTAGCGCTCGCCGTGGAGGAGGAAGGCCACGGACTCGATGGAGGCACCCGGGGCCAGGGCCGTCACGAAGCCACACACGCCCACGGAGGTATCACTCGTGAAGCCGGGCAGCCCGCACAGCGTCACCGAGGGTCGAGGATAGGGCGACGGCAGAATCTCCACCGCGCGCGAGGAGGAGCTGCCCAGTCGGTTGTCCCGCATCGGCTGGAGCGTCACGCCCGAGTACACCGCGCGCACATCCGAGGCCCCCAGCACGTCCCACGTCGCACGCGGTCGCCACACGAGCGAGTACACGCCGTCGCCATCCGCGTCGTTGTCCGCGCCCACGGTGACACCCGCCACCATGAACGTCACCACACCCAGACCCGGGCCTCGCGCCTCCCAGCCGTCCTCACCTGTCACTCGCGCGGAGAGCACGTTGTCCAGCGCCACCGTGAGCTGTCCGTCCACGGGTGACTCCACGGTGGTGGTGGTCGGCAGGCCCTGGGTGGGCGGCGGCGGATTCGTGTACGTGGTGACGAGCACGGAGCCCTTCACGCCGTGCGTGCTGTCCGACGCGGCCACCACCATGACGCCCGACGAGAGGGACGGCGCGAGCCCCGGAGGCGCGGACACGGTGAGCGTGACGGTGGCCTCGGCGTCGGGACCCAGCTCCAACGTGGTGGGGGCAATCGTCGCCGTCCATCCCGTCAGCCCACCCTGCGTGTCGAGCGTGTACGTGTCCGCCTTGTAGCCATGGTTGCGCACGGTGAGCGTGTACGTGGCGCTCTGGACTCGCGGCAGGTCCTGCTCCAGCGGCCTGCTCGGAGCGCCGTCCACGGCGACGCTGACGCTGTAGTCCCCGAAGCACGCGAGCGCGAGCGCGCCGAAGGTGGTGGGGATGTCCGGATAGCGCGTGCCCACGCCCCAGCTCCCGTCCTCGGCCTGTCGCGACTTGAGCCAGTCGAGCGCCTGGGTCATCCGTCCATCCGCGCCCGGCTTGCGGCCCGCGAGGCACAGCGCGTACAGCGCCAGACTGGTGGACGTCTCGTCCGCGGGTGCGCCGTCCAGGTTGCCCCAGCCCGGTGCATCACCAAGGGCTCTCGTCGCGAGCAGTCGCGAGGCCAGTGAGTCGAGCGCGGCGGTGTTCTCGCCCTGCTCACCGGGGCCGGCGACCTTCATGCCCACGGCGGCCCAGGCCACCTGGAACGTGTAGCGCTGGCTGTCCTCCAGCGGCCCGTCGGTCATGTCATCCAGGTGCGCGCGGATGTACGCGGCGGCGCGTTGCAGCGACTCCTGGTAGCGCGCGGCCCTGGCCGGGTCCACGCGCTCGCGAGCCTGGGCCACGGCGGTCATCAGCCGCGCGGTGATGCCCATGTTGGAGGCACCCACGGGCTCGAAGGGGAAGTCCTCCACCCACCGGCCACTCAGCTCCTGGGTGCTCACCGCCCAGTCGGCCGCGCGCACCAGCGCCTCCGTGTAGCGCGTGCCCACCTTCGCGTCGTAGCCGGCGAGCCCGAAGGCCGAGTAGCTGGAGCGCGCGTTGCGGTAGTGGATGCGTTCGTGAATCCACGAGCCGTCGGGCTCCTGCTGCGCCTGGAGGTCCCGCGCCATCGTCTCCATGTTCTCGCGGTTGGTGCGGCCGTTGCGCGTGACGGCCTCCAGGTCGAAGCCGGAGGCGCCCGCGTGGGCCAGGCCGTAGAGGGCCGCGCCATGCCGGTGACAGGCGGTGCAGCCGAAGATGCCCGACCACCCCACCGCGTCCGCGCTGACGAAGTCGAGCGCCTTCTGCGCCGCCTCCGCGTTGGTGGCCGCGCGCGCCGACGTGACGGACAACAGCAGCGTGAGCACGAGCCCCAGCGAGGCGGACGAGACAGGACGAAGCGAGAGCGCGCGGAAGAGCATCGAACGTGTGTACCCATGGGCCGGACCGCGCGTGTTTCACGCCCAGGTGCCTTGGCGCCTGAGACGAATCATCGCGCGTGCGGGCCTCATCACAAACAAAGCCACACGAGTGTCCGCGCCCCTCCGCGCGAGAGGGCGGAACGTGAAGTCGCGCCGTGCTCAGAGCGTGGATGACGCATGTCTGAAAACAGGAAGGAGTGTCAGCGCCGGGGCTGGAGAGAGGAATCCACGAGTCGTGTCATCGAGTCCGTGGAATCCCGAATGACAGTCATTGTGAAACAAGCCCCGGGCCCTGGGCTCGGCGCCAGGGTCGGAGAGCGGGCGAGCTGCTTCTCCCTCGCGCGGAGTTGGAGCGGCTTTCGTTTCGGCTCGCGAGGCTCCGTCATTCCCCGGTCTTTCGAGCGGGTGACTCGTCCTCACGTGGCGCGGGCCGCGACGGCTGCTCCGGCTCCAGGTCGCCGGCCGGAAGCTGGGGCAGCGGCCAGCCCTCGAACAGGGGCCATGCGCGGTACATGGAGCGGCGCTCCTCGGGCGTGAGCGGGGGCGGTGCCTCGGTGGGCTCCTCGACGCGGGGTGTGCTCCGGGGCGCGGCGGGCGTGGGCTCGCGCAGCAACACGGTGCCCAGCACGATGCACAGCAGGGACATCACGACGATGCTCCACGCGCGTGCGGGTCCGCGCAGTCCCTTTGGCTCGTCCACGGGGGGCCCTCGACCTCAGAAAGTACCCTGGCTCAACACGTCTCTCTTGGAGATGGTTCCGAGCAGCCGACGGCCGCCGTCCACCACGGGCAGCCGCTCGAGCGCCGTCCGCGCGAACCGGGAGGCCACCTCTCCCAGCGACAGCTCGGGTGTGATGGGCTGCACCTGCGTGTCCATGACGTCCTCGGCGATGGTCGCCTGGAGCAGCGCGTGGTCCGGCACATGCCCCTTGAGCGCATCCAGCACCAGCATGCCCCGGTACCGGCCCTCTTCATCCGTGACGTAGAGGTCCTCCCCCGCGGGTGCCTCCAGCAGCAACGCGACCACTTCCTGGAACGGCGCCGAGGGCGATACGCGCTGGCTCACGGGCTTCAGCAACGCCCGCGCGCCCTCCTGTCGCAGCCAATGGGGGATGGTGGCCGGCATGCGCACGTTGCGACGGTTGAGCACGGATGTGTAGAGCGACTCGGGCTCCAGTCGCCGGCTGACGGCGGCGGCCACCACCGCGCTGAGCATCAGCGGCAACACCAGCGGATAGTCACCGGTCATCTCGAAGATGAGCAGCACCGCGGACACCGACGCATGCGTCGTCCCCGCCAGCACCGCCCCCATGCCCAGCAGCGCATACGCCCCACTGGGGGCACCGCCGGGAAGCAGCCGCTCGGCCATCATCCCGAAGGCGCCGCCCAGCAGCGCGCCGTAGAACAGCGACGGCGTGAAGAGTCCGCCCGGCACCCCCGCGCCCGCGCACAGCGACGTCAGCGCGAGCTTCGCCAGGGGCAACACGAGCAGCAGCGCGAAGGGCAGTCGCCCCAGCAGCGCCGAGTTCACCGCGTCGTAGCCGTTTCCCAGCAACTGGGGCAGCCACACCGCTGTGATTCCCACGAACGTCATCGCCAGCAGCGGCAGGAACGGCGCGAGCCACGACGCGGCGCGGTCCAGCAAATCCGACATCACGTTGACGCCCCGCACGTAGAACGCGGAGGCGACGCCGAGCACCGCGCCCAGCACCACCGCCAGGAGCAGCTCGCGCGGGTGCAGGAGCGCATAGTCGGGGATGACGTAGCTGGGGTGGTCCGCGATGAGCAGGCGCGAGACGAGCGTGGCCACCACGCAGGAGACGACGATGGGGCCGAACAGCTCCAGCGCGAAGCTGCCCAGCAGCACCTCCAGCCCGAAGAGGGCCGCGCCGATGGGCACGTTGTACGCGGACGCCATGCCGGCCGAAGCCCCGCACGCCACCAGCAGGCGAGCCTGTCCCGGACCCAACCGGAGCCACCGGGCGAGCGACGAGCCGCTCGCCGCCCCTGTGGACAGCAGCGCGCCCTCACGGCCCAGGGGCGCACCCATGGCCACGGCGAGGATGGAGACGAACCCGCGCAACAGCGCGCGCGGCAGGGGCAGTCGTCCCGAGCGCACCCAGATGGACTCGATGATGCCCGCGGTGCCGTGGCCCCGCAGCGGCTGACCGACGACGAGCGACAACAACGTCACCAGCGCCCCGCCCAGCACAGGGATGAGCAGTCGCCGCCACGTGGGCGCCGCCGCGACTCCGGACAGGAAGTCCTCCGATGCGCTCCGCCAGAAGAGCTCCTGGGTGAAGCGCAGCACCTTGAGCAACCCCACCGCGCCCAGCCCCGCGATGAGACCCACCGCCACCACCAGCACCCAGAAGCGCTTCTCCACCCGGGTGAGGTCGCGCAGGTAGTCCGCGACGGAGTGGTGGAACTTGCGCGTGACGTTCACGCCGGGAGGTCCAACCTCGGGGTCTGGCGGGGTGTCGCGCGGAGGGCCCACGCGTGTCCAACCTAGGCACCCTGGCGTCCAGGCTCCGCGCCCGTGGACTCGTCTGCCCATCACTCGAGGCGGGCCGCCTGTCCTCTTGTCCCCAGAGGTTCTCGGGTTCTCGCGAACCTGGATGCGGAGCACGCGCACCCGGGCGAATGTCCTCGGGTTCCGGGAGCGCGAGGAGTGCATGCGCGCTTCCAACGGGACGCGGGCCCGTCAGAAGGGCCACACGGTGCTGGCCGAGCTGCTGGGCTGAGGGGGTGAAACGACGACCCCGTCGCCCGGGAGGGCCTCCGTCCTTCGAGGCCACCCCGAGCGCGGGGAGGTGCATCAGTTGTCGACGAAGAAGTTGAAGCGCTGGACGGTGGAGTTACCCACGCCGTCGCTCATCCACACGTCGATGGTGTGCGCGCCGTCGAGCAGCTCCGTGGTGTCGAGCAGCGCCGTCCAGTTGCCGTCCGGCTGGAGCGTGCCCTGACGGATGCCGGACATGTCGCGGCTGAAGCCGATGTTGGACACCGGGCCGAAGTTGTCGGTGACGCGAGCGCGCAGAGTGATGGTGCTGCTGACGGTGCTGCCCGTGGTGGGCGCGAGCAGCGTGGCGGTGGGGGCCTGCACGTCGTAGTTCACCCGACGCGTGAGGGTGGAGGAGACGCCCGTCTCGCTCAGGGTGACGATGGAGAGGTTGTTGACGCCCGGGCTGAGGGTGAGCGTCGTCTGCACCGCGCCGCCGCCGCGTCCCACCGCGATGGGCGCGCCGCCGTTGATGCGCACCGTCGTCGCGGAGAGCGACTGGACGTTGACGGTGTACGTCAGGGCGTTGTTCGCCAGCGGGCCGTAGAGCTGGTTGTCCGCCGGGTTGGTGCTCACCACGGGCGAGCCCGGGTCCACCCAGATGAACACCAGCTTCTCCGTCACGTTGAAGGCGCTGTCCGTGGCGCGCACCAGGATGACCTGGTCGCCGTAGTTCATCGGCACCGTGTGCTCCACCGTGCCGTTGCCGAACTCCAGGAGCGACGTGGCCACCCACTGCGTCTCCACGCGCACCGGCGTCTGGTCCTGAACCGACGACGTCACCGTGACGTTCAGTCCGCTGAGCGCCGCGCCGTTGGTGGGCGCCAGGATGGTGAGGACGGGCGGCACGCGGTCCACCGTGAGGTTGACCTGCTTGGTGGTGACGCCACCGAAGCTGTCGCGCGCGGTGAGCTGGATGATGTTGGGGCCTTCGGTCAGGGTGATGGTGGTGTAGATGAGGCCACCGTTGCCGGGCGTGAGGGGGATGGTCGTCGCGCCGTTGATGATGAAGGCGGCGTAGGTGATGACGGCGCCGGGCGCGCGCGGCGTGGCATAGCCCCAGATGTCCAGCGTCGTCTCCTGCGTGAAGGCCGGCGGGTTGCCGATGGTGACCGACGGCGTGTCATGCGGGAACGCGTCGATGATGACGGTGCGCGCGTCGGTGCTGCCCAGCAGGTTGGCCAGGGGCGGCGCCAGCTCCACGCCCGAGTACACCGCGCGGAAGTCCTGCGAGCCCGTCACCGTCCACGTGTCGGTGGGCGGCACCCAGTTGAAGGTGAAGAGTCCATCGCCATCCACGTCCGCGTCTCCGCCCACGGGCACGCCCGCGACGTAGAAGGTGACGACGCCGCGGTTGGGTCCGACGACGGGCAGGTTGTTCGAGTCACGCACGCGCGCGGACAGCACATTGCCCGTGCCAATGGTGATGTGCGCGTTGACGGCGGGCGCCTGGATGGTGGTGACGGTGGGCAGGCCGGTGACGGGAGGCAGCGGCGGGGTGTACGCGTTGACGCGGGCCGAACCGGACACGCCCGGCGCGCCACCCGAGGCGGCGACCAGCGTGAACTCCGACGTGAGCGCGGGAATCAGGCCCGCGGGCGCGGTGACGGTGACGGTGACGGTGCTCTCGTCACCCGCGGCCAGGAACAGGCTGACGGGCGTGGGGAACGACGTCCAGCCGGGCAGGCCGCCCGTGGTGCTCAGCGTATAGGTGTCCGCCTGATAGCCGTGGTTCTTCACGTTGAAGGTGAAGGTGACTTGCTGCGCCTGCTGCGAGCCGATGACCAGCTCCTTGCGGGCCGCGCCCACCACGGTGACGTGCACGCTGAAGTCGCCGTAGCAGGACAGGCCCAGCGACGCGAAGGTGGTGGGGATGTCGAACGTCGCGGAGCCGGTGCGCCAGCTGCCGTCGGCGGACTGGCGCGTCTTCAGCCACTCGATGCTGCTGCGCACGCGCGGGTCCGTGGCGGGCTCGCGGCCGGCGAGGCACAGCGCGTAGATGGCGCTGCCGGTGGCCACGTCGTTGGCGGCGGCGTTGGGCAAGTCTCCCCAGCCCGGGTTGCCGGGCGAGACGCGGGTGAGCAGCCGGTTGGCCAGGGTGTTGATGGCGGTGACATTCGCGTTGGCCGGGCCGGGGCCCGCGGCCTTCAGGCCCACCACGGCCCAGGCGACCTGGAAGGTGTACGGCATGCCGTTGCCTGTGGCGGACGTGTCGCCGTTGTCCAGGTTGGCCCGGATGTACGCGGCGGAGCGGTCCAGCGCGGCCTGGTATGCGGCGGCCCTGGCCGGGTCCACGCGCTGCTTCGCCTGGGCGATGCCCGTCATGATGCGCGCGGTGGTGGGCAGGCTGCCGTGGTCCACCGGGAAGCTGGCGTGGTCGGACGCCCACCGGCCACTGGCCTCCTGCGTGGCGAGCGCCCAGTTGGCCGCGGCCACCAGCGTCGCGCTGTACTGCGTGGAGACGTTCTGGTCATACCCGGCCAGGCCGAACGTGGCGTAGGACGTCTTCTCGTTGCGGAACGAGGCGCCCTCGTGAATCCACGAGCCGTTGGCGAGCTGCTCGTTCTTGATGCGCTGGCCGAGGAACTCCAGGTTGAACTGGTTCGTCCGGCCGTTGGAGGCGACGACGTTCATGTCGTAGCCGTTGGCGCGCGCCGCGGCGATGCCGAACGTCGTGGCGCCCACGCGGTGACAGGCCGCGCAGCCGTTGGCGGTGACCCAGTTGGACACGTCCGCGCTCAGGAAGTTGATGGCGCGCTGGGTGGACTGGGTGTTGGTCTGCGTCTGCGCCGACGCGGGCGCGGACAAGAAGGCGACGACGAGCGTCAGCAGGCCCAACAGGGCCGGCCGCCGCGCGGGACGCCGCGACGAGGTAGCAAGGGAAGACATGGTGCTCCGAAGAGGTGGATGGCTGGCGCCAGCCATTGGCGCCGTGCGCGACACCTTTCGGGGCTCTGGGACGTGGCCGTGCCGTTCCGGAGCCGGAATCCCTCCAGGGTTCCTGTCCGAACGGGTGTGTCCAAAGAGTGAGTGGCCCCCCCCACAGGCAGCGCGTATTCGTGAAATACTGCAAGGTTGCTGAAATTGTCCAGTAGCCGAAAATCGGACAGTCCCAGTGATAACGGGGTTTTGAGTGACACCCACCCTCTATGAGAGGGCCGTGCATCGCCTGTGGTCGTGAAAGACCCGGGAGCGTGGGAGGCGGGTGACTCGGGCGTCTGGTGGGGTTGTCCCAGGCCGAAGGCGAGGGTGGCGCCGACGGTGGGGCGGGTGTTCAGCCCGAGCCGGGCGTCATCCCAGCCGCCCCGCGAGCCCGCGGACGCGAGCCTGGATGCAGAGGCTCGCGCGCAGGGGGCCGTGAGTCGGTCGAGGCTCAGCCGCCGACGATGTCGAGCGTCTGGCCGACGCCTCGGGTCCGCGCGACGTCGTAGAGGGCGCGGGCGAGGGCGACGTCCTGGAGCGCGAGGCCGGTGGAGTCGAAGATGGTGACTTCGTCTCCGGCGCGGCCGGGCTTCTTGCCGGCGACGACCTCTCCGAGGGTGCCGGCGATCTGCTCGGCGCGCAGCAGGCCGTCATGCAGGGGGACGTTGACCTCGCCGGAGTGGAGGGCCTGGTCGGTGTCGTCGATGAAGACGCGGCCCTCGGTGAGGATGCGTGGGTCCAGCTCCTGCTTGCCGGGGGCATCCGCGCCCATGGCGTTGATGTGCGCGCCGGGCTTGAGCCACTCGCGCTTCACCACGGGGGTGCGCGAGGGCGTGGAGGTGCAGACGATGTCCGCGCCGGAGGCTTCCTGGAGGCTGACCACGCGGCCACCCTTCTCGGCCTGGAGGGCCTTGGCGGAGACCTCCGAGACGTCGGCCAGGAGCAGCTCCAGCTCGCCGAAGATGGCGCGGTGCGCGTCGATGAGGACGCGGGCCTGCACGCCACAGCCGACGAGGCCGAGGGTGCGGGGCTTGGGCTTCGCGAGGAACTTGGATGCGACGCCGCCAGCGGCGCCGGTGCGCCAGGCGGTGAGCAGCGTGCCGTCGAGGATGGCGAGCGGGGACGCGGTGTCCGGGTCGCTGAGGATGTAGAGGGCGCGCACGGTGGGCAGGCCGTGCTTCTTGGGGTTCTGGGGATGGGCGTTGACCCACTTCACGCCCGCGGCGCCGTCGAGGAACGCCGGCATGGCGCGGAAGTCGCCGTCGTACTGCGGCAGGGAGAGGTACACCTTGGGAGGCATGAGCGACTCGCCACGACCGTGGGCCCGGAAGGCCCGCTCGACGGCGTCCAGGCCGAGCTCGACGGTGTAGAGGCCGCGCAGCTCTTTCGCGCTGAGGATGAGGGTGGACATGGCGGCGCTATATACCGGAGCGGCCGGGATGGCGCCGTAAGCGCGGTATTGGCGGTGCTTCGGGAAAGGACTTCGCCCCATGGACTTGTTCACTTCGCCCCTGTTGGAGCGGCTCGCGTCGGCCCGTCACGTGCTCATCGCGGGCGGTGGGGGTGGCTTCGATGTGTTCAGCGGGCTGCCGCTGTACTTCCGGCTGCGCGCGCTGGGGAAGACGGTGACGCTGGCGAACCTCAGCTTCACGCGGCTGGAGGCGCTGGAGTGTGAGCGGCCGGTGCCCGGCGTGTTCCGGGTGGACGCCTCCACCGAGGGGCGGGGGTACTACTTCCCCGAGGGGTGGCTGGCACGCTGGTTCGAGCGCCGGGGTGAGCAGGTGCCCCTCTATTGCTTCGAGCAGACCGGGATGGCGCCGCTGCGGGAGGCGTATGCCGCGCTGCACGCGCACCTGGGGTTCGACGCGGTGGTGCTGGTGGATGGGGGCACGGACATCCTGATGCGCGGGGACGAGGTGGGCCTGGGCACGCCGCAGGAGGACATCGCGAGCCTGGGGGCGGTGCATGCGCTGCCGGTGAGCGACAAGCTGGCGGTGTGCCTGGGCTTCGGGGTGGATACCCACCATGGCGTCTGCCACGCGCACTTCCTGGAGGCGGTGGCGGCGCTGAGCAAGGAGGGTGGCTACCTGGGTGTCACCGCGCTCCTGGAGGCGATGCCGGAGGTGGCGCTGTACAAGGAAGCCGTGGGCTACGTCTGTGAGCAGATGTCCCGCTCGCCGAGCATCGTCTCGCTCTCCGTGGTGTCGGCGCTGGAGGGGGACTATGGCGACGTGCATCGCACGCAGCGCACCCAGGGCAGCACGCTGTGGATCAACCCGCTGATGAGCATGTACTGGGCGTTCGATTTGACGCCCGTGGCGCGGCGCTGTCTGTACCTGGACGCGCTGAAGGACACGCGCACGCCGTGGGAGATGAACCTCGTCATCGAGATGTTCCGCGCCTCGCTGTCCATCCGGCCGTGGAAGGACATCCCGGTGTGACGTCGGGTGTGGGATGGCGCCTGGATTCCCAGGGAATCCTCGGGCGATGGGGCCTCCGACATGGCTTCCGACAGGTCAGGCCATGCCCGCCGCCATGACGGACAGGGCTAGGATGTCGAGGGCGCTGGGAGGGTTGGGAGGTCGCTGTCAGGCGGTCATCCTCGCGGCGTCCTGACCCGCCGATGCGCCCTGATCCATCTCTGTCCTCCGTCCTCTCGCCGGCCCCTCTCTTCCTCTCGAATCCGCCCATCGAGTCCGTGACGCCCGACCTGTATGCGCGGGTGCGGGACCTCTACGAGCAGGGCCTCTATGTCCAGGCGTACCGGCTGACCGAAGCGGGCGTGCCCCTGGAGCGGTGGACCGGGCCTCGGGCGCGGGTGCTGGCGGGGCGACTGCTGCACCAGCTCGGCGCCTCGCGCGCGGCCTGTCTCCAGTGGACGCGCGCCTTCCGCGAGTCGCCGAATCACGCGGAGGCCCGCTACTACTTCTCGGCACTGCTCGCGCGCCGCAAGGGCCCACTGGCCGTGCTGGACTTCCTGGAGGGCGCGGCGGACCTGGAGTCCGCTTCGCTGGAGCAGCGCGCGGATCTGCTGCTCGCCCGCGCGGAGGCGCTCGTCGTCCTTCGCGACTTCGAGGACGCCGAGCGCTGGGTGAAGGAGGCGCTCACCCTCGTCCCCGAACATCCCTGGGTCCACGTGGTGCGCGCGTCGCTCCTGGAGGAACAGGACCGGCGTGAAGAGGCGCTCGAGGCGGTGCGGTATTCGCTCTCGCTGCACCCCTTCTATCGCCCGGCCGTGCACACGGCGGGGAGCCTCCTCACCCACCTGGGGCAGGACGCGGAGGCGCTGGAGCTGCTGTCGACGGCGTCACAGCGGCTGGAGTGCTCGGCGGTGTCGGGACAGCTCGCGCGTCTCCAGGAGGAGCTGGGCCTGTACGACGACGCCTGGGCGAGCTGGGAGCGCGCGTTGCTGCTGGCACCGAGGCTGGAGTCGAAGAACTTCTCGATGCTGATGTCCATGTGCTCGGACACGGCCTACCTGCGCGGGGATGTGCAGCGGGCCATCGACCTGGCCCAACTGAGTGGCTCTCCCTTCCACGCCCAGGTGGCGGAGCGGATGGCGGCGAGCACGGAGGGCCGTCGGCGGCTGTTGCCCGTGCGCTTCGTGCGGCAGCACCACAAGACGTGTGCGCCCGCGACGCTGGCCTCGGTGGCGGCGCTGTGGGACGTACCGGTGGAGCACCTGCAGGTGGCGGAGTCCATCTGCTACGACGGGACGCCCGCGTACCAGGAGCGCCACTGGGCGGCGACCACGGGCTGGCACGTGCGCGAGTTCCGCGTCACCTGGGACAGCGCCCGCGCGCTCCTGGACCAGGGCATCGCCTTCACGCTCACCACGCAGGAGCCGGGCAACAGCCACCTGCAGGCCGTGGTGGGCTACGACGAGCGCCGGGGCACGCTGCTGGTGAGAGACCCGTCCACGCGCCACCTCGTGGAGTTCGACACGGAGAAGGCGCTGGCGCACTACGCCTCCTGCGGTCCGCGCGGCATGGCGCTGGTGCCCGTGGCGCAGACCGCGCGGCTGGACGCGGTGGAGCTGCCGGAGGCCTCGCTGTACGACGCGCTCCACCAGATGGACGCGGCGCTGGTGGCGAATGACCGGACGGCGGCGACGGGCGTGCTGGAGTCGATGGAGCGCGACGCGCCCGGGCACCGGCTGACGTGGCAGGCGAAGCGCGCGCTGGCCGGCTACGACGACAGCACGCTGGACGCGCTGGCGGCGCTGAGCGGGCTGCGCGAGGCGTACCCCGACAACCTCAACTACCTGATGTCGTGGCTGGGCTGCCTGAACGAACTGGGCCGCCGCGAGGAGCTGCTTGGCGTGCTGCGCGAGCGCGCTCGGGAGAAGAAGGCGCACCCCATCCTGTGGCATGCGCTGGCGGCCGAGCTGATGACAGACGCGCGCGAGGAGGCCGAGGCGGAGCGACTGCTGGCTCGCACCTTGCGCATGCACCCCACCTTCGCGCCCACGTATCGCTCGCTGGCACAGCTGCGTGACTCCCAGCTCCGTCGGGACCAGGCGCTGCGGCTGTACCGCGCGGCGGCGTGCCTGGAGAAGCTGAGCGAGGGGTATGCCTGGAGCTATTTCGTGGCGGCCCAGGCGCGAGGAGAGACGGCGCGCGCGCTGGACTTCGTGACGGACCGCTTCCAGCGCTTCGGTGCGCGCAACGCCGCGCCCGCGCGCACGCTGTGCCGCGCGCTGGAGGAGCTGAGCCGGCCGCTGGAGGCGCTCGAGTTGCTGGAGCAGGCGTGCTCGCTGCGGCCCGAGGATGGAGAGCTGGCCCTCTTCGCCGCGGAGATGCACTCGCGCCTGGGCAACGAGGAGGCGGCGTCGCGTCACCTGCGCTCGGCGGAGGGCCGGGTGCGGGACGTGGCGTGGCACCGTGCCGCCGCCATCCTTTCGTCCGCGCGCGGAGAGCTCGCGGTGTCGCTGGGGCATTGGGAGCAGGTGCTCGCACGCGAGCCGCTGCCCTCGGATGCGCACCGGGAGCGGGTGCGGTTGCTCACCGACCTGGGCCGTGCTCCGGAGGCGAAGGCGCACCTGGATGCGGTGTGCGCGCGCTTCCCTCTTCACGCGGGCCTGCTGCAACTGCGCGTCGCGTGGACTCGGGAGCACGCGCCGTCGGCGGCCTTCGATGCACTGGAGGCCTTCCTGTCCGCGCACCCGGAGGACGCGTGGGCCCGGCGCGAGCGCGCGTCGATGTTGTCGGACCAGGGACGCCGCGAGGAGGCGCTGGAGGAGCTGGTGCGCGCGGAGGCGCTGGAGCCGCGCCACCCGTCGCTGCACTACTGCCGAGGACAGATTCTGGAGGCGTGTGGACGCAACGCCGAGGCGGAGGTCGCCTACCGCGAGTCCCTGAGGATTCAACCCTCCCGGCCCGGGATGCACGCGCTGATGGCACTGGCGACGACGCCCGAGGCGCGGCGAGCCTCGCTGGCCTTCGTGCGCGAGTCGCTGGAGGGCATGGCGCAGCTCGATGACTCGGTGCTGGCCTTCGAGAAGGTGGCGGGCGACGTGCTGTCGACCGAGGAGCTGGGGGCCTGTCTGGAGGGCCTGCTCCAGCGCCACCCCGACTGCTGGGAGGCGTGGGTGGCGCGGCTGCGTCAGTTGCTGCGCGCGCGGGACCTGGACGAGGCGGCGCGCGTGGCGGAGCAGGCCACCACGCGCTTCGCGATGCTGGCGCCGGTGTGGCTGGAGCGCGCGCTGGTCCACCGGGCACGCGAGGACGACGCGGGTGAGCGTGAGGCGCTGGAGGCGGCGTGTCGGCACTCGCCGGGCTGGACGCGTCCGGCGTGCGAGCTGTCGGAGCTGCTGGAGCGCGTGGGCGAGGTGGCCCAGGCGCGCGAGGTGCTGGAGCGCGTGGGCCGCGAGAATCCGCGTGATGGCATGACGCGGGGGTTCCTGGCGGACCTGCTGTGGCGCTCGGAGGAGCATGACCTGGCGTTGGAGCGCCTCTTCGAATCGCTGCGGTTGGACCCGACGTACGGGTGGGGCTGGGCGCGGCTGCAGGAGTGGTCGGAGGAACTGGAGCGGCAGGCGGACGCGGTGGCCTTCGCGCGGGAACTCTGCGAGGGCCCCCTGCCGGACCCCATGGCGCGGCTGGCGCTCGCGGAGCTGCTGGAGGAAGCAGGGGAGGCCACGCGCGAGGAGCGATTGGCGCTGCTCGACGGAGCGCTGGAGTCCTTCCCTCGCATGGATGACGCGCACGACGCGCGAGCACGGATGCTCGTCGAGGCGGGGCGACTGGACGAAGCGCTGGCGGCCTGTGCACCGGCGGCCTACGGCGGCGAGCCTCCCTTGGCGCTGCGTGGCCGGGCCGCGTGGGTGCTCTTCGAGAAGGGCGCGCAGCGTGACGCGGTGACGGCGATGGAGGCCGTGCTCGCGGAGGCGCCTCGCTACGGCTGGGGTTGGCAGACGCTGGGCGAGTGGGCGCAGTCACTCGAGGACGACGCCCTCCTCACGAAGGCGCGGGAGGCACTGGTGGAGCTGGGCCCCGAGGACCCGGTGGCGCACGCGCGGCTGGCCGACGTGCGCGCGAAGGCGGGCGATTTGAAGAGCGCCATCGCCGGGTGGGAGCGCGCGCTGGAGCTGGCGCCGGACTACGCCTATGCCGCGACGCACCTCTTCGACGCGCGACTGGAGCAGGGCCAGCTGGACGAGGCGGCGCGGGCGCTGGAGGCGGCGCGGGGACATGCCCCGGAAGTGTTGGTGGCCGCGCGTGAGGTGCGGCTGGCCTGTGCCCGGGGCGACGCGAAGGCGGCCGCGCGCCATGTGGAGCAGACGTTGGCGGTGGTGGGGGACAGCACCTGGGCGATGGAGCGCTGCACGGAGGCCATGCGCTCACGAGGCTGGGGCTCGGTGATGGAGCGCGCGGTGGATGCGGCGATGGCGGCGCGTGGAGGCGAGACCTCGGAGGTGCTCGCGCGAGCCTGGAGTCTCCAGCACGCGGAGCGGACGTGGACCTGGAGGGTGTGGGGAAGCCTGCACGCGCTGGCCTCGGAGAGCGCCGTGGGCGTCGAGGCCCTGGCGGTGTACGTGGAGCGACTGGGTGAGCTGGGGCGCACCGTCCTGCTGGCGCTGTTCGTCTTCCTGTACGCGACCCCGCTGCGCTCGCATTCGCGAACCTGGGGCGCCGTGGGTTATGCGCTGATGAAGCAGCAGCGCCGGGCGCGGGCATGGCGTTGGCTGCGCGACTGGCGCGAGCAGCCCGCCGACGAGCTGCGTCCCTGGATGATGATGAACGTGCTGGTGGCCTGCTACGAGCACGGACGCCGCGAGGACGCCGAGGCGGCACTGGCTTTGGGATTGGCGCTGCCGGAGGAGCCCACGAGCGGGCACATGAAGGTGTGGCATGCCTTCTTCATCTCGCTGCGGGATGACCCCGAAGCCTTGTTGGACGCGGCGCTGCTGGACGTGACGCACGTGCCCACGGATGGCCTGCTCAAGCTCGCCCTCGGGCTGGCCAGGACGGTGCAAACCGCGCGGAAGTCGGGGGCCCGCGCGGCGCGCGCTGCGTTGGCTATGGCCGAGCAGGGCATGGAGGGCTTCCACTCGCATGCGTTGGCGCGCAGGGCGCATCGCGACGCGGTGGCCCGGGTGCGCGCGGTGGTGGGCTGGCGCGCGTGGCTGCGCTCTTTGTTCTGAGTGCCTCTGGCCGTCAGCGCCGCGAGTCCAGCCAGGACACCAGCACGTCGGCGTGACAGGGGCCGGGCTTGCACCAGCAGCCCAGCCGCTGGCCCCGCAGCGCGAGCACGTCCTCGCGCCAGGCGGCGTCGTGACGGGTGCGCAAGTCCAGGTACCAGCGGAAGGACTCGAACGCGTCCACGTCCGGGCCCATGCGACGCAGGGCCTCTTCGCGGACCTGCTGCTGCTCGGTCTCCGGCAGCGCGCCGAGCCAGGGGACGAAGTACTTCTTCAGCATGGCGCCCGGAGTGCCGACGCCTCCGGGTTTGAACGGGTTGCCGAAACGACCGGGCACGGGGTTGGTGGGGCTCGGCTTCGCCCACGCGCGGAAGGCCCGGCCCACGTACACGTCACAGCCTTCGTGCACATGGACCGCCGTGGTGCGCGTCCCGGTCATCGGCATCACCTTCAGGGCTACTTCTTGCGCTTCTTGCCGGACGCGGGGACGGCGGCGGGGGCGGCGGCCGCGGCCTGCTCGGCGGCGACCTTCAGCTCGTCGCGCTCCTTCGACACGTTGGCCAGCTCACCCTCCAGCTCGCCGACCTTCGTCTTGAGCGCCTCGTTCTCCGCGCTCAGCGTCTCCTTGTCCTTGCGCAGCACGTTCACTTCGACTTTCGCGCGGTTCAGCTCGCGCGAACCACCGCATCCGACGAGGGGAACCACCGCCAGCATCGCCACGGCCATCCATGCCTTCATGTGAGTCTGCTCCTCTGTGCCCCGGGCCCGAGGGCCTGGGGACTTGATTCATTCGGTGAGGGGAAGGGGCCGGAGGAGCCCACCCGTCCCACCGGCATCGAGCCGGCGAGCCTAGGCATGGAGCCGTCACGAGCGGAAGCCACCGTTGCGTCGGATGCGCTCACGCTGAGGGAGGGAGTGTTTGCATCTCAAAGCGCGGCGCCGGGCCCCGCAGTGCCAGCTCCTTGGACTTCGTGAATCCACACGGACTCGAGGCCCCAGGTGAAGAGGGCGCGGTGGTGGGAGAGGACGGTGAAGCCCTTGGCCTCCACGGGGCGGGTGACGGTGAGGATGCGGGTGCCGGGGCGGCAGGCGAGCAGGCGGGTGACGAGCCGGGCCCGGGTGTCTGGAGCGAAGGCCGTCCAGTTGATGAAGACGTGGGTGGCGTCGCCGAGCGAAAGGTCCGCCTGGGTGGCGTCCGCCTGCCGCAGCACCGCGCCCGTCCTGGCCAGGGGCCCCGAGGCGAGCGCGACGTGTTGTTCGAGCAGTTCGAGCCCCAGGGCCTCCGCGCCCAGCCAGCGCGCGGCGAGCAGGGCCCGCCCGCGTCCCGCGCCCAGGTCCACCAGCCGGGAGCCCTTCGTCAGCCCGGCTTTCCGGAAGAGCGACAGCGCGGTGTGCACGGGCGTCTCGCCGTACATCAGCTCGTGGAAGTCCTGGTGGCTCGCGTGCAGGACGCGGATCAACTCGAAGGAGCGACGCGGGCGGTAGGGTGAGACGAGCACCTCGCGCAGCCACAGTCGCAGCCAGGCGAGCAGGAGCCGGGGGCGCCACGCGAGCACGAGAAAATCCCCCAGCCGGTTCACCCCTTCCAGGCCCAGGCTCCAGACGCGGATGACGAGGAGTCGGGGGAGGGAGATGTGGAGGTCGTCGTCGGATGACGAATCTCGCCGCGCGGGCGGGCTGGGTGAGTCCTCGGCCATGGCTGGGGCGGGCGAGGGTAGCACTCGTGAGAGCAAGGCCGTGCCGAGGTGCCCCGCGACTTTTCGCGGGGACCCGGGTTCGTACCGCCAGACCCGATGAGCCGGCCTGCCCGGCCTGACGCTGGAGATGAGCCATGAAGCGGAACGTGTGGACCGTGGGGACGCTGGTGCTGGGGTTGTTGTTGGCGCTGCCCGCGAGCGCGGCGAAGGCGGACCGTCGGCAGGTGCGCCAGCAGGCGCGCATCGTCCAGGGCGTGAAGAGTGGAGAACTCACGGGCCGCGAGGCGGTGCGGCTCCAGTCCCAGCACCGCGAGCTCCGGCGGGACATCCGTGCGGCGCGAGCGGATGACGGCCGACTCGATGTCCGGGAGCGCGCGAGCATCCAGCGCGAGCAGAACCAGCTCAACCGCCGCATCCATCGCCAGAAGCACGACGGGCAGTCGCGCTAGCCGTTCGGGTGGAGTGACTCGATGCCCTCTGGGGTGCACGCGAACCTTCACCAGGTGCTCAACCCGGGCGGGTCCTCGTGCGAGGCATGAGGTGTTTCTGAACGACCTTCTCCAGTGCCCGTACTTCGTCGTCACTCAAGGCACTGAAGTATTTGGTCCGCTTGCCTTTGGACAAGTGGCCTCCATTCTGGAGGCAGAACTGGACGAAGCGATTGCGCGCCGTGTCCGGCAGTTCGACGATGCCATCGAGCTTTTCGCGGGCTTCACGGTAGCGGACGATGAAGTCCAGTTCGTCGCGGAACTCCGTGCGGATGGTTTCTTCAGTCCACCGGTAGAGGTCCTCCGCCATGCGCGTGAAGTCGACGTAGCGGTAGAAGCCGCTTGTCTTTCCTTTCACGGAGAGGCGCCCCATCTCGTCCACGGTGTAGTCGAGGAGCTTCATGAGGGGTTTGGAGAAGGACTCAAGGCAGGCGTCGTACTGCCCTCGCCTCTGCAACATGATCGCGGAGATGGGGAAGATGAGCCCCTTGGGAGTGAACTCCGCCCGGGAGAGGATGTAGTGGATGAGCAGTCTATGGAGTCGTCCGTTGCCATCCTCGAAGGGGTGGATGAAGACGAAGCCAAAGGAGATGGCGGCCGCATGAACGATGGGGTCCACTGCGGAATCCGTCATCCGCTCCAATGAGGAGAGCAGTCCTCGCATCAGTCGGGGGACCATCTTGGGCTGTGGCGGAACGAAGTGGACGTGTTGACGCAGTCCCACGCCGACGGACTCACCCACATAGTTCTGCTCCGCGCGGTAACTCCGCTCCCCGAAGCGGTCCTCCACAATCACGTTCTGCATCTGGACCAGCGCGGCCTTGCTCAGGGAGTCCCAGGAGGGAATCTCACGCAAGAGGGAGGCAAACCGCGCGGCGCGCTTCTGGCTGGGTTCCTCCCGCTCGATGTCGAAAGAGGAGCGGGTCTCCTTGGTGTAGAGGTAGTCGACAGCACGATGGAGCGCGTCCTCGTCGTAGGACTCCACGATGCGCACGGCCTCGCTCGCGAGCTGTTTCGCCTCGAACTCTTGGAGGACGGAGGTTCGCCGCACCAAGGGACAGAAGTTCACGTCGCCGAGCAGGTTGTCGCGCACGCGATGTCGCCGGCTGTTGATGGGCCGGGCGGTGTAGTAGCGCTTGGGGTCGAGCAGTTCGACGTAGTTGCCCTGGCTCACATCCTCCAGGGGAAGACGCCGCTCCGTGAGGAACTCATAGAGGAACCACAGTCGCCGGGTGTTCTGCCCCGTGGGGCGTGCCTGGATGTGGTAGGTCAGCTCGTCCTCGAAAGGCCCCTGCTTCACCGCTCGGAACAACGCGGCGAGAATCTCCAGGGAGATGCCTTCGTGTTTGAGCGCGAACTCCAGTTGGTCGCAAATCGCGGGCCCTGGATTGTACGGGTTCGGGTAGGTGACGAACTCGCGCCCATCGCTGCTCTGCATTTGCTTGCCCGCGACCGCCGCGCAGGATGAAAGCTGATGGGGCGGTAGCACCTCGAGATCATGATCCGCGATGACCTTCGCGTACCCGATGGGGCTGCCTTTTCCCGGCAACATCGCGGACCCCTCCTGTCCCTCTCTCCTCGGTTTGAGGGCCTGTTGCCTGCACTTGATTGCAGGACAGGCGCACTGCGGAGCTCGATAGTTCCGAGGGCTTTAGCCCATGACTGCGTTATTTTCTGTCGAAATCGTTAGAAAAAGCCGGTTCAGACAAGAAATAATTATGACGGATGCTTGGTGAGAGAGCGGCCGTGTCCGGTTCACCCGCCCTCCTCAAACAAAGAAGGCCCCCACTGTGGAGGCCTTCACGCGCTACCCGCCAGGCGGCTTCGCTTCAGTGGCCACGCGTGGACGGCGGATCAGGCCGCGGGCGCCTTGGCGCGCAGAATCTTCATGAACTCGCGCATCCAGGCCGGGTGGTCCGGCCAGGCGCGGGCGGAGACCATGTTCCCGTCGACGACGGCGGCGGAGTCGATGAACTCCGCGCCGGCGTCCCGCACGTCGAGCTTCAGTGCGGGGTACGCGGCGCTCTTGCGGCCCTTGAGGACGCCGGCCGCGGTGAGCAGCAGCGGGCCGTGGCAGATGTGGGCCACGGGTTGGTTCTTGTCGAAGAAGTGCCGGACGATGCGCTGACAATCGGCGTCGTTGCGGATGTACTCGGGGGCTCGGCCGCCGGGGATGACGAGCGCGACATAGTCGGCCGGCTTCACCTCGGAGAAGGCCAGGTCCGCCTGCCACGTGTAGCCGGGCTTCTCCGTGTACGTGTCGAAGCCGTCCACGAAGTCGTGCACCACGAACTGGAGCTTCTTCTTCGACGGGGCCGCGAGGTGGACCTCGTAACCCTCCTCCAGCAGTCGCTGGTACGGGTACATCACCTCCAGGGACTCCGCCGCGTCGCCTGCGAGCATCAGGACCTTGGCCATGGGTGTCACCTCCATTGGGGTCTCAACGAACGACCGCTCCATCGTCTCCGCTGGTCTGACCATCAGTCAATCAGGTAGTCTGTCCGTCATGGTTTCCGGACGGACGTTCCAGGCGGTGGTTCGTAACCCCTTGTATCTCCAGGTGGCGGAGCGGATTCGGGAGGCCATCCTCAGTGGAGGGATGCCGCCTGGGGACGCGCTGCCCCCGGAGCGGGAGCTGGCGGAGCAGTTCGGGGTGAGCCGGGCCTCGGTGCGCGAGGCGCTCCGAGCGCTCCAGGCGCAGGGGTTGGTGGTGGGGCGGGGGAAGGCGCTGGTGGCTCGGGCGGCGAGCGGCCTGCTGAGCGAGGCGCTGACGCACGTGGTGCGGCTGCGGCTGGCGTCACTGGAGGATCTGGTCGACCTGCGGTGTGTATTGGAGGCGGCGGCGCTGGAGCGGGCGGCGCGGCGGGCGGACCGGACGCACCTGGAGGCCGCGAGAGCGGCGCTGGAGGAGATGCGGCGGCCGGGTGTCACCGCGGAGTCCTTCCATGAGGCCGACGTGCGCTTCCACGTGGAGCTGGTGGCGGCGTCGGGCAATCGGGCCATGCACCTGGTGATGCTCGCGCTGCGCGACGCGATGGCGAGGCACCTGCTCGACGCGTTGGGGACGGAGGGACCGGGAGTGCTCCAGCGGCTCGCGGATGAGCACGCGACGATGCTCGACGCGGTGGAGCGAGGTGACGCGGCGGGCGCGGCGGCGCTGCTGCGCGAGCACATCGTGGGGTTCTACCGCGCGTCCGTCTCGGTGCCGGCGGAGGCCGCGCGATGAGCGGCCAGGGCGCGTGTGATTTCACGCCCACGCCGCGCCAGGCGGTTGCCCCATGACGACCGGTGGGAAGGCAACCTTGCTGCGTCAGTCAACTCATCGCCGTGAGGGCAGCCTCATGAGTGCCGGGATTGCCTCGCGAGGACGCGCGCTCACGTCCCCACTCCAGGAGGTTGCCCCATGACGACCGGTGGGAACGGAGCCTTGCTGCGAGAGTTGGCGGCGGTGCTTCCCGCCGAGGCGCTCGTCACGGACGCGGACGTGCTCGACGCGCACCGGAGGGACCAGGCTGAGTGGGCCCCCGCGGGCATGCCCCAGGTCCTCGTGCGCGCGACGTGCACGGAGGATGTGCGCGCGGTGCTGCGCATCGCCTCGGCACGTCGAGTCCCCGTGGTGCCTCGGGGCGCGGGCTCGGGGCTGTCTGGCGGAGCGAACGCGCTCGATGGGTGCATCGTCCTGTCGTTGATGCGGATGAACCGCGTGCTGGAGGTCGACGCGAAGGGGATGCTCGCCGTCGTGCAGCCCGGCGTGCTGAACGCGGAGGTGAAGGCCGCCGCCGCCGCGCACGGGCTCTGGTACTCGCCGGACCCGGCGAGCTGGGAGTTCTCTAGCCTGGGCGGCAACCTCGCCACCAACGCGGGCGGACTGTGCTGCGTGAAGTACGGCGTGACGGGGGACGCGGTGCTCGGACTCGAGGTCGTCCTCGCGGATGGCTCCTTGGTGCGCACAGGCGGGCGCACGGTGAAGAACGTCGCGGGCTATGACCTGACGCGTCTGTTCGTCGGCTCGGAAGGCACGCTGGGCGTCATCACCGAGGCGACGCTCAAGCTGCGCCCCAAGCCGCCCAAGGCGACGACGCTGGTGGCCACCTTCCCCACGCTCGCGAGCGCGGGAGCGGCCGTCACGGACATCATGGCGCGCACGCGTCCGTCGATGCTGGAGCTGATGGACCAGGCCACGTGCCGAGCCGTGGAGGCGTACAAGCCCCTGGGCCTGGACGTGGACGCGGCGGCGTTCCTCCTGGCGCGCTCGGACGCGGGCGGCGAGCAGGGCGTGGCGGAAATCGAGGCCATGGCGAGCTGCTGCGAGGCCACCGGGGCGACCTTCGTCATGCACACCTCGGATGAAGCCGAGGGCGAGCTGCTCCTCACCGCGCGCCGCCTCGCCTACCCGGCGCTGGAGCGGCAGGGCGCCACGCTGCTGGATGACGTGGGCGTGCCGCTGTCGCGAATCCCGGAGCTGTTCGCCGCCGTCGAGCGCATCGCCGCCGACCGGGGTGTCCTCGTCGGCACCTTCGGTCACGCGGGGGATGGGAACATGCACCCCACCGTCGTCTTCGACCGCCAGGACGCGGCGGCGCTGGAGCGGGCGCGCGGGGCGTTCGACGACATCCTCGGCGCGGCGCTCGATTTGGGCGGCACCATCACCGGCGAGCACGGAGTGGGCGCGCTGAAGCAGCCCTTCCTGGGCCGGCAGCTGGGGGAGGAGGGGCTGCGGCTGCACCGCCGCATCAAGGGGGCGATGGATCCACTGGGCATCCTCAACCCCGGCAAGGTGCTCTGAATCCCCACGCCTCGCGTGGCGCGTGGGCCTTCGACGCGCCGCGCATTTCCCGTGGAATCGCGCACGGTTGTTCGCCGACCTGGGAGGTCGGTCGAATATCGTCATCGACGATGTCGAGACCTCGCTCCTGGCTCCGACATTTCGATGAACGTGCCCCAATGGAGGGGCGCGGGTGCCAAGAGAAAGAGGGAGCCACCCATGAAGTACATGCTCATGATGAACACCCCGGCCGGCGGGGCGTACCAGGTCGCAAGCTGGCCGCAGAAGGACCTCCAGGCGCACATCGCGTTCATGAAGGGCTTCGCGAAGAAGCTCGGCGCCTCGGGCGAGCTGCTGGGTGCCGAGGGCCTCGCTGGACCTGACCAGGCGAAGAGCGTGCGAGCCGGGGCGGATGGCAAGCCCATCACCGATGGCGTGTTCCCGGAGTCGAAGGAGTTCCTCGCGGGCTATTGGATTGTCGAGGTGGAGAACCCCGAGCGCGCCTATGCCATCGCCGCCGAGGCCTCCGCCGCGCCCGGCCCTGGTGGCAAGCCGCTCAACCTGTCGATTGAAGTGCGGCAGGTGATGAGCGGTCCCCCTCCCGACATGGAGTGATGGTGGTCGCGGAACACGTCCACATCGAGCACCTGTTGCGCGAGCATGCGCCGCGGGTGCTGGGCGCGGTCATCCGGCGGTTTCGAGACTTCGGAGCCTCGGAGGACGCGGTCCAGGAAGCGCTGCTCGCGGCGGCCCTGCAGTGGCCTCGCGAGGGCGTGCCGGACGACCCGCGCGCGTGGCTGATTCAGGTCGCCTCGCGGCGCATCACAGACCATGTGCGCGCGGAGGCGGCCCGTCGCCACCGCGAGGAGCTGGTCGTCAGCCTGGTGCCGCCGGAGCTGCAGCTCGTGCTCTCGCTGGACAGCGACGAGGCGCTGGGGCGGGACGATGCGCTCGTGTTGCTGTTCATGTGCTGTCACCCGGCGCTGTCGATGACGTCCGCGATTGCGCTGACGTTGCGCGCGGTGGGCGGCTTGACGACGGCCGAAATCGCGAAGGCGTTCCTCGTCCCCGAATCGACGATGGCGCAGCGAATCAGCCGCGCCAAGCAGACCATCAAGAGCTCCGGGGTGCCGTTCCAGAAGCCCACGCCGGAGGAGACCGCGCAGCGGTTGGGCGCGGTGCTGCACGTGCTCTACCTCATCTTCAATGAGGGCTACACGGCGACGTCCGGTCCGGAGCTGCACCGCACGGACCTGTCGGGCGAGGCGATTCGCCTGACGCGCTTGTTGCACACGCTGCTGCCCGAGGACGGCGAGGTGGCGGGGCTCCTCGCGTTGATGCTGCTCACGGACGCGCGCCGGAAGGCGAGGACGGGGGCGGCGGGGGAGCTGATTCCGCTCGACGTGCAGGACCGGACCCTGTGGGACGCGAGGATGATTACCGAGGGAATCGCGCTCATCTCCGCGACGCTGTCGAAGGGCTCGCTGGGGATGTACCAGGTGCAGGCGGCCATCGCGGCCGTGCATGACGAGGCGGCGCGCGCGGAGGACACGGACTGGCCGCAAGTGCTGGCGCTCTACGGCGTGTTGATGCGCCTGTCCGACAACCCGGTGGTGGCGCTCAACCACGCCATCGCGACGGCGATGGTGCTGGGGCCGGAGGCGGGGTTGGTGCTGGTGAAGGGGCTGGATGAGGAGGGGCGGCTGGAGGGGAGCCATCGGCTCGATGCGGTCCGCGCGCACCTGTTGGAGCGAGCGGGGAAGCACGAGGCGGCGGTGGAGCACTACCGGAAGGCCGCGGCGCGCACCACGAGTCTGCCGGAGCGGAACTATCTGCTGACACAGGCGGCGAGGCTGAGCGACGCGAAGAAGTAGCGCGCGACGGACACTCTGGCGCGGCGCGGCGAACCCGTGGCGGCCGAGTGGAAGGAAGGGGAAGCCGCTATGCCCTGAGGTGCATGCCGCGAAATGCGGAGCCTCGACTAGCGTTCCTGGACGGTGAGGGAGTTGGGGCTCTTTCATCGACGAGGGGGAAGACCATGTCCACCACCCATGTCATTCGACGTGGCGAGTGCATGTTGCTGGTCGCACGGCGCTACGGAATCCTGGACTACCGGCAGGTCTACGAGCATCCGGCCAATGCGGAGCTGCGTCGCAAGCGGCCCAATCCGAGTGTGCTCTATCCCGGGGACACGGTGTTCATCCCGGAGCCGCGCCCCTCGTTGATGCCGCTCTGTGAAGGGTTGCCGCGCTCTCTCACTGTCAATGCGAGTGCCCGTTATCTGCGGCTCGAGTTGCGAGACGACGTGGGCGCACCGCTCGCGAGCAGGCCCTATCTGTTGTTGTTCGGTCCCCGGGTGGTGGAGGGGGAGACGGACGGAAACGGCCTCCTGGTGCAGCGTGTTCCGCTCAGCGCGAGTCGTGCCGAGCTGGAGTGTGAGGACCAGTGGTGGGAGCTGGAGCTGGGCACGCTGCGTCCCATGCACGACGTGCCGGATGACGGTGTCGCGGGGGCGGAGGCCCGGCTCATCAACCTGGGGTACGCGCTGGCGCCGACGGGGCGGATGACGCTGGAGCTGCGCAGCGCGCTTCGAGCCTTCCAGCACCGCAATGGCCTGGCCGTCACGGGGCGGTTGGACGCGGAGACGTCGACAAGGCTCGAAGCGTTGCACGGGAGCTGAGGCATGACGGCGAAGGCGGCGAAGAGGCAGGGCGGGGCGGAAGCGGAATCTCCGAAGAAGGTCGCGGTGGCGACGGCGCCGGAGCGAGAGGCGCACCACGCGACGCTGAGAGAAGCGCAGTGTACGGACTGCGCGGTGGGACTGCTGCGGCAGTACGTGAGCGCGAGCCTGCGCAGGCAGAGGAAGGCGGACCCGGGGAACCGACGGTTCCACTTGAAGGGCGACGAGGCGCTGGAGTTCTCGCGGACGACGCCCCTCGCGCTTCAGCTCGTGGGACTGCGTCGGGAGCGCGGCGTGGCCCCGGGGTTCGAGGACCTGCTGCTCGTGCTCTATGACCCGGCGCTGCTCGTGGAGGCGGAGCGGCCCCTGCTCGATGCGGAGGGCTTGCGCGAGGCGAACCTGGAGGACACGCAGGCGTATGTGGACGCGGTGCTGGAGGACCGCGTGCACGCGCCACCGAGGGACTGGCCATTTCCGGGCGTGAATGTGTCCTGTCCGAAGTGCAAGCACTGGCGCGTGGCGATGTTCCCCCTCACCACGGAGACAGGCCACTCTCCGGAAGAGGCCGCACGGGGAACGAAGCCCCTTCACCTGAGCGCGATAGCGCCGGGGCTCTACAACGCGCACTTCCGAATCGCACCGCACGAGGAGGGAGCGGAGTCCTCTCCCGCACCGAGTCGCTCTGACGACGCGCCTCCCGAGAAGAAGAACCAGTCCAACCGAGTCGCGCTGCATGAGGAAGATGCGGCGTCGCCCGTGCTGCGACTCTCCGAGGACGCGATACCCGTGAGAAGGCGTCACCTCATCGCTGAGTTGTTGAAGTCCGCGCAGGCGGCACACGACCGGGAAACAGACGAGGTGATTCGAGTGGGCTTCCTCGAGAAGGACACCGCGACGAGGACGTCTCAGGCGGGGCCCGCGCTGAACGATGCGGACGCGTCGGTGACGGAGCCCCAGTCACGGACCGACGTTGCGCGGGTGGCCGAGCACCGGAGGCGCCAGGCGGCGGCGGTCTTCGAGGCGTTCAAGGCGAGGCTCGAAGCACAGGAGCGGTGTCTCCGTTTGGAAGATGCAAACGGGACGGAGACGCAGGACTTCACGGCACAAGGCAACGCGCTGGCTCATCTGGAAGTCGTGGAGGACGAGACGGCTCCGATGAAGTCGGGCCTGCGGTGTGTCTTCAAGACACCCCCGTCGTCTCCGCCAAGGACACTGCGGCTGACGGCGGAGTCCGTGCTCGTCACGCTCGGCACGACGAGTGGCGCGGGCTTCCATCCACCCGGAGTCGGAGGGTCGGGCGTCGAGGCCCGTCAGGTGTTCCGCTCACCCGAGGACTTCAAGACCTTCCTCCGGATGGCGGTGCTGTCGAAGCGAGCGCTCTGTCCCGCGCGCCAGTCGACCTGCACCGGGTCTCGAGAATGCCCGACTCGAATCCAGGACCTGGAGCCCTGTGACTTCGGAGCCTGTGGCTTCAGGTTCGACTACGTGCTGGCCGAGACGACTCGCGCGAACATGGAGGCGCTCGTGTCCCGACTGGGTGGCCCGGACTGGGACGCGCTCTTCGCGTCGTCCTGAGCCTCCCCAGTTGCGCGATATCGAAACAACGACTCAGCTCCGGACGGTGGCGTGCTCGGTGGCCCAGTTGAGGGCGAGGTCCGCGACGGCCTCCCAGCCCGGCTGCGCCACGGTGTAGTGCGAGCGGCCCTTGAGCTCCACGTACTCCGTCACCGCCTTCGACTTCGCGTAGCGCTTCACGTTCTCCCGCTGGATTTTCGCCGGGAGGATGATGTCCGAGTCACCCGAGAGGAACAGCAGCGGCGCGCGCTCGTCGTTCTTCAGATTCACGGTGACTTCGGAGTGCGGCGTCAGGTTGGCGAGGGCGCCCTGGAACAGCGCGCGGCCCGAGCCCGGCACGTACTGCGTGCGGTACACCTCGTCCGACTCCTCCTGCGTCAGCGTGTTGGTGAAGGCGTAGTGGAACTGCTCGGGCGTCATCGGCGCGGGGCGGTTCACGTTGGCCGGGTTGAGCAGCGTGGACGCGGTCGACTTGATGGTGGTGAACGGCAGCGTGTAGACGCCCTTCACCGGCGCGGAGTGGATGGCGACGCCCGCGGCGCCCACGCCCCTGTCCAACAGCATCTGTACGAAGGCGCCGCCGTAGGAGTGGCCCATGAGGATGGGCGGGGTGGGCAGCGCGCGGATGATGCGCTCGTAGTGGTCGACAATCTGCTTTACGCGCAGATTCTCCAGCGGCGTCGGGTCCTTCTGGAGCGCCTCCACGCCGACCTCCAGGCCGGGCCACGACGGGGCGATGACGCGGTAGCCGGCCTTCGTGAAGCGGTCAATCCACCCCTGCCAGCTCCTGGGTGTCATCCACATGCCGTGGACGAGGACGATGGTGTCGGGCTGGGTCTGGGTCTTCTGGACGGTGGCGCTCATGGCGTACTCCCTCTTGGGTTCACCGCGTCTGCCGCGGTGTGCGTTGCTGACAAGAGGAACAGTAGAGACCTGGGCGTCCGCGAAAAATGGGGTGCCGGGCAGAGGACTGTTTCCACGCGGGAAACAATCCTCCCCAGGGGAGACCCGCTACTTCGAGGCCGCGCCGAGCTTCTCCAGCATCATCACGGCGTTGTTGTTCTTGGGGTCCAACTCCAGCGACTTCTTGTAGCGGAAGATGGCCTCGTCCTTCCGCCCGGCCTCGGCGTAGCCCTCACCCAGGCTGTCGTGGGCGTTGGAGTCCTGCGGGTAGAGCTCGACGTTGGCCTCGAACATCTTCACGGCGTCGGGGACCTTGCCCGAGCGCAGGAGCGAGTAGGCGATGTCGTTGAGGACGGCGGGGGACAGTTGCTTGTCCTCGGGTGTGGCGGCGCTCTTGCGGGCCTTGAACCAGGTGATGGCGGCATCGGCGCCCTTCAATCGCGTCAGCAGGTCCACCGTGGTGAAGGCATTGTCGGGAGCGAGCGTGTAGCCCTTCCAGCCGTACTCGGCCATGACGCTCGCGATGATGGGCTCGAAGAGGCGCGAGCCCGCATCCGAGTTGGTCATGATGGCCACGCCGCTGCCCGACTCGAAGGCCATGAGGAAGCAGCGGAAACCCTCGTTCGAGCCACCATGGCCGAACCAGTCCTGGTCCGCGGGACGCTCGAAGCCGATGCCGAACCTCTCTGATTGGCGGGTGAGCATCTGCTTCGCCATCGCCTGGGACACCACGCGGCGGGACTGCCCCTTCGTCGCCTTGGACATCTCCAGCGCGACGCGGGCGAGGTCCGACGGCGTCGTCCACAGTCCGGCGGGGGCCATCTCCGGGTAGACATGCCAGCGGCCCTCGACGCTCTTGCCCCCGGAGTACGTGCCGCTGGCCGCCATGGGCGCCAGGTGCTTGGGCAGCGGCTGCTCGTAGGTGCTGTGCTTCATGCCGAGCGGCGCGAGCACGGTCTCCTTCATGATTTGGGGGAAGGGCTTCTTGAGCTGATCCACCAGCATCTGCTGGACGATGGTGGTGCCTCCGCCGCTGTAGCGCGTCAGCGTGCCGGGCACGGTGTCCACGCGCACGGCGGACGTGTTCGCGGGCTTCTCACCATCGAGCACCTGCTGGGTCGTGGGCACGGGCCCGGTGACCGAGTAGCCGGGGAAGCCGCTCACCGTCGTCCCCGCGCTGTGCGAGAGCAGCCGGCGCAGCGTCACCTTCTGCTCCTTGGTGAACTCGTTGTCGGGCAGCTTCCAGGAGACGAGCGTGTCGTTGATGTCCGCGTCGAGCGACCACTTGCGCTTCTCCGCGTGGTGCATCGCGGCGAGCGCCGCCACGGGCTTGCTGATGGACGCGGCCTGGAAGAGCGTGTCGACGGTGACGGCGTCGGTGCCGCCAACCTGCTTCACGCCATAGCCCTTGGCCCAGATGAGCGAGCCCTGGTCGAACACGGCGATGCTCACGCCGGGGATGCCATACAGCTCCATCCACTGAGGCAGCGAGAGCTGACGTGGCTCCTCGCCGGGGAGGGTTACCGCAGGCAGGCCCTGCTCCACGCGAGCGATGCGGGCGGCCTCGGTGGGCCGGGCCAGCCACTGCGTTGCGGGCTTGCGGGTGTCCGCGGCGGTGAGGAGGCCCAGGGCCGTGAGGCCCGAGAGGGCCACGGTGAGGAGGCGGGACGAAGGTCTTGGGTTCATGGAAGGGTTTCCTGGAGGACTCGCGTGAAATGCCGCGTCACACGAACCCTACGCGGTTCCCCCGGGTCGCTTGCGCTCGTCTGCTCATGAGGCGTGTCACGACCCGGTGGAAAACCCCGAGCGGACACCCGCCAATGTCCTGCGCCAACCCCTGGAGGTGTCGAGCAGGAAACAGACGCGCTGGGTTCAGCACGTGCGGGGAAATCCGGAAATCACCGAATCGAGAATGAAAAGACGGGCTTCGACTTTCCGGAAGGAAGTGACGCATGGGGGGCACGGCAGCGATTCGAGGTGGCTCACCGACGACGTCGTCGACGGGAACCGCTGAGGCGGATGCGGCCCGGCGTGCGGAAGAGGCTCGGCGTCGCGCGGAGGCGGCGAGGAAGGCGGCGGAGGCCGCGCGTCGTGCCGCCGAGGAGTCGCGTCGTGCCGCGGAGGCCGCGCGTCGCGCGCAGGAGAAGGCGCGAGCGGAGGCGGCGAAGGCGAAGTCCCAGGCCGAGGCGCCTGGGCAGACTCCGACAGAGGCCAAGGCTTCCAGGAAGGAGGCCGTGGAGGCGCAGCGGGCGGAGAAGCTCGCCGCGCAGCGGACGACTCGGGCCGAGGAGGCGCAGCGGGCCGCGGAGGAGCATGCCGCGCGCTCCGCCCAGCGTGCGCAGGGCGCGATGCGTGAGGCGAACACGCAGGCCAGTGTCCAGGGCCTGCCGCCTCCGTATGACGCGCAGCGCCTCTCGGGCGCCACGTCCAATCCAGTGCGGAGCAGTGTGTCGAGCTTCGAGGACGCCTCTCGCAACGTGCTGCGCGACAAACTGCTGGGCCATGTGCCTGCGCCCCCGGGGAGCTCGGAGGCGTCGTCGCTGCTCACGGAGGACGCGAAGGACGGCAAGGTCAACTGCCTGGATACGGCGGCGGACTGGGTGGACAAGGCGTCGCCGGAGCTGCTCGCGCGCTCGGAGATGGTCTTCCTGAAGGACCAGCGGCCGGGGACGGAGGGCCAGACGGGGCACGTGGTGGTGCGCCAGGGCGAGCAGGTGTTGGACCCGACGACGAACAAGTCGTACGAGTCGTTGGACGCGTACAAGAAGGCGCAGCCGCAATACACGGAGGCGGGGACGGTGTCGGCGACGGATGCGAAGCGCATCTTCGACACGCCGCCCGGTTCACCCGAGCGCGCCGCGGAGCTGGACAGGGCGAAGCTGTCTCCCGAGCTCCAGTCGATGATGGTCGCGGACGTGAGCACGCCGGAGAAGGAGGCGTGGGACCGCTACGACGCGCACGTGAAGAAGGGCCTGGACTTGAGGGACGTTCCAGGGGGCCTGCGCCAGGAGCTTCGCGCCGAACACACCGCGACGACGCAGCGGTTGAAGGACGAGGCGAACAAGTCGTCTGTTGACCGACTGCGGCAGGAGTTGAGCGCCACGCCGGAGGGCCAGAAGGCGCTCGCGGACCTGGATGCGCGCGGTGTCCAGGTGAACGTGGTGGACGACGCGTCCTATCCGGAGCTACCCGGCGAGAAGACGGACGGCTACTCGTTGCCGGGCAACGGGGACATCACGTTGCGCCGCTCGGCGGCCACGTCGGACGTGTTGCTGCGCGAGGCCCAGAACTCGGCGCGGACGCAGGAGCTGAAGCTTCCGACGACGGAGGCGGACGGGAAGCGACTGTCCGCGGCGGTGACGGAGCGCATCAACGCGAATCCAAGACAGCCGGTGGAGTTCGAGGCCGATGGCCTCCACGTGGTGGCGATGAAGAACGCCACGCCATCCGTTGTCGAGCATGGGGGCAGCATCGTCGACAACGTGTTGGGGAGCTGGGCGAGGCCGGAGGCGGCGAAGCCCTTCTCCAAGCTGGCGCAGGAGGAGGGGCGCCAGCCAGGCAGCGACACCATCATCAACACCAGCTTCTATGACGTCCCTTTCTCCGGGAGCAGTCCGGTGGGGAAGGTGATTGAGAACGGGAAGGTGCTAGGGGGTGAGTCGTCACCGGACCGGTTCTATGCGGCGTGGACGTCGAGTGGCCTGAAGTTCGGGCAGGGAGATCCGCCGGCGGATTCGAAGGTGGCGTTTGGTGGGGCGGTGCCGCTCATCATCAACAACACGCCGTATGGCGACGGGAATCAGTACAAGGCCGGGACGTCCTCGTCGGCGCCGCGCACGGGAGACCCGGGGGCGTATGCGTCCGACCTGACGCAGCGGAACAACGAGGGCTTCAAGGACCAGAACGAGCGGGGTGCGAACAGTGGAAAGGTCGTCGTCGGTTACGACCGGGACACGGGCACCACGTATGTCGTCGCGCAGGACGACGGGTCGAAGCCGGGCAAGACGCTCGCGGAGATTCGCGACTCGCTGGTGAAGCTGGGGGTGGATGACGCGGTGTCGTTCGACGGCTCGGACTCGGCCACGCTGGTTCGGGATGACCAGGTGAAGGTGGACCCTGGCGGCGTGAAGGACCGGACCATCCCCTACGGGCTCAAGCTGAGCCTGCCGTGACGTGGGGGACGGGGCCCGGATGTGTGTCGGGCCCCGGAAAAGTAATTCCCGATGTAACCGTGTGGGCGCTTCTGGCGAAGAAGGGGTGTCTGTCCCTCATCGCACTTGGAAGGAAGTGACCCGTGAATTCGCTGACCAAGGTGGATGGCCGTTCGACGATGCGCCAGCAGGGCCCGAAGGCGGATGACGCGCAGCGCGCGGATGATGCGCGCAAGAAGGCGGAGGCGGAGGTTCGGGCGGCGAAGGCGGCGAAGGAGGCGGAGAAGAACGCGCGCAAGCAGGCCGAGGCCGCGGAGAAGGCGCTCGACGAGGCTTCGAAGAGGCGGGTGGAAGCGGAGATGAAGGCGAATGCGCCGGGGCAGACGCCGAAGCAGCAGGAGTCCTCGGCGAAGGCGCTCGCGGAGGCGCAGGCGGACGAGCAGACCGCCCTGGTGAAGCTGGCCAACGCGCAGAAGAAGCTCGAGTCCGCTTCCGCGAAGGCGTCCGAGTCCACGCGTCGCGCGGACGAGGCGAAGAAGAAGGCGAACGACGCGGCGGAGCGGGCGGGGCAGCCTCGGCCATTTGGCAAGGAGCAGCCCAAGGCCAACGAGAAGTCTCAGTCGACCTTCGAGGACGGACAGCGCCAGCCGGACATGGAGAAGATGATGGGCCGGACGCAGTCCGCGAACAGCATGGAGCCGGCGTTCTCCTCGGACATGCCGATGATGAAGCCCTCGGAGATGATGCAGTCGATGAGCGTCTGAGCGCGGCTCCGCTCACTTCGGCGTGGCGTGGTCCAGGACTTCCTTCCAGGCATCGAGCGCGCGGTGGATGTCCATGCGCTCGGTGGCGGTCGTCTCCTTCATCGCGAGGTCATGGATGCGGACGAGCGACTCCTCGATGACCCGGGGGTACTCATGCTTGGACGCGCGCTCCAGGTACATCGCCTTGAACTGGACGAAGCGCCGCGCCAGCCGGTCATCGCTGGGCGTCAGGGCTGGAGTCGAAAGCATCGCCAGTACGTGAGGGCCCGGCGCGCGCAGGGGCACCACGGGAGGAGGCGGTGGCGTGGGCTCGGGATGCGTGTCCGCTGACGAGGGCGGCGCGGTGGCGACCTTGGGGGCCTGGAGTGCGCGCAGGTGCTGCGTCAGCGTGGAGATTGACGCGCTGACCTGTGTGCTCTCGGCCCGGGTCGTCGCCTTGAGTGCGCGTGTGTGGAGGTGCTTGAGCTCCTTCTCGAACTCCTCCGAAGGGGCGCGGCCCGAGGTCTGCTTCAAGTAGCGCTCCTCGAGGTTGTAGACGCGCTGGACCAGCTTGGGGTCCGGGGGCGCCTTCTCGCCGCGTGGCAGGAAGGCCGCTGGGTGCCTCGGCGTGGGCCGCGATGGCTGCTGCTTGGGGTCGGTCGCGGCCTTGTGGACGGCCGGGGTGGCCGTGGAGGCGTCCGCGTCGGAGACAGCGGGCGTGGATGCAGCCTCGAGCGCCGCCGAGTTGGAGGGCTGTGTGCTTCCCTCGGAGCCGGGCTCGGGGAGGTTTGGAGTCGCGCCTTTCGTTGGGAGCGCCGGGGCGTTGATCGCGAGAGGCTGCGCGGAGGCTTCTTGCGTGGGCGGCGGCGGAGCAGGAGCGGGCGCGCGCTCCGGAGGATTCTGACGGGGCGCCTCCGCCGCGGTGACGGTGGTCGGGACGGGTGTTGTCCCCGTGCGTCCGGGCCCCCAGGGTGAGAGCAGGAAGGTTGCCGTCGCGACGCTGGAGAGGAGCGCGGCGCCGGCGGCCAGCCAGACACGTCCGCGTCGTGTCGTGGGGTGGGGGAGCTTCACCTGGGACCAGGTGGATTTCGTCCCACCTTCACGGCCGATGGGTTGAACGGTCGCGGTCGTTCCGGGGCCGAACGGAGGGACGACGGTGGGCGGAATCCGCTTCAGCGCCTGTTGCACTGCCTCGGCGGACTCGGGGCGCAGGGCCGGGTCCTTGGCGAGCAGATGAAGGACGAGGGTGTCGAACTCGGGCGCGATGCCGGGGACGAGTGAGGAGGGGAGTGGGGGTGGTTGCTCGACGTGAGCGAAGAGGACCTGGAGCTGTTCGCCCTTGAAGGGGCGTTCGCCGGTCAGCATCTGGAAGGCCATGATGCCGACGGCATAGAGGTCGGTCGCGGAAGTGACGGTGGTTCCGCGAATCTGCTCGGGGGCCATGTACTCGGGCGTTCCGAGGATGGTGCCGTCCACGGTGGTGGGGCCGTCGTGGCTGCGCACCAGCTTGGCGATGCCGAAGTCGACGAGCCTGACGGCGCGCGAGCCGTCGAGCATCTCCGCGAGGAACACGTTGCCGGGCTTCATGTCCCGGTGCACCACGCCCGCCTTGTGAGCGGCTCCGAGCGCCGAGAGAATCTGGTCGAGAATCCAGGCGGTGGTGTTGGGGTCCAGGCGTCCGAGTTGCTTGAGGGATTCGGAGAGGGACTGGCCGCGCAGCAGCTCCATGATGATGTAGGGCCGCGAGTCGGGCAGGCGTCCGAACCCGAAGATGTCGATGATGCCCGGGTGGCGGATGGAATTGACGGCGCGTGCCTCGATGAGCAGACGTTCCACCTGTTGCTGGGTGACGTGCTCGGCGCGGAGGACCTTGATGGCGACCTGTTTGCCAATCAGGGGGTGGACGGCGCGATAGACGACGCCCATGCCTCCCTCGCCGATGCGCTCCTCGATGATGAAGTCATTGACCTGGGTCGAAATCAGCGAGTCTTTGACCCGTGGACTTCGTTCCCCCCTCGTTGTCTCTCTCACGGTCATCGGTCTTGCCACGGAGCCTAGTGCCGGCGTGTGAGGCCACTCAAAACGTGGTGCGAGGTGTTGGCCCTGACAATGTCAGATGTTGGCCATCTGAGGGGAGAGGTGTCTGCTGAGGCCCGCGCTGAGGCGTCAAGGCGTTGAGCGACCGCCGATCTTCGGGAAGCGCTCGTAGGCCCGTAAGAGCGCGTCCAGGTGGGCGGGGTTGTCGAGCTCGAGCGGCGCTTCGGTGAGCGGCACAATCCATCCACCCGTTGCCGTGCGCCGCGCCCGTGAGAGCAGGTCCGTGTCGCGGGCAGGGTCGGGGAACCCGATGGCTTCCGCGGCAGCATCCGACCAGTAGTTCAGCCAGCCGAGGTAATAGGGAATCTCAGGCGAGCGGATGTGCTCGAAGAGCTTCAGGGCGGGCAGCCCCCTGCGTGGGGACGGCGGCCCTTCCAGCGTGGGTGCTGTCTGATACGCAATGTCCAGCGCGGCGCTGTCCGGCGTCGCATGCCCCCAGAACGCGCGTGCGCCTTCCGCCATGCCCTCCAGCAGCTCCGCCGCTGCCGTGATGATGGCCGCATCCAGTGGCAACTTCGCATGGACTTGGAGCTGTTGCTGGCCGCCAGGGCTTGCGCTCGCGGAGCGTCGCATCCCAGAAATGGTTACTGGGTAGCTCTCGTCGCCGTTGCATAGCAGTGGGAACTTTCCGCGTGTTGCCGCCTCAGCGAGCCAGGCCTCGCGTTGTGGTAGCTCGATGGGGCGCCCTCCTTTGCTCACTTCCCACTCCAGGCGCAAACCGGGCAGCGCCCGTTCCATGCCACGGACGACAGCGAGTGTGCGGCCGTCGTGCTCCGCGAGTGTAGGCGCGTAGACGGTCATATCGAGGCGCTTTCGCGTGGTCATCGTTTGCATCCCGTGACGGCGATTCTGAGGCTGGAGTCCTGTCGCAGCAGCGCATCTTTGTGCGCGGCACTACTCACCCCAATGACGAAGCTATATCCACAGGCCGCCGCGATGTCGCGGTCCTCCTGGAACTCTTCCACCTGATCTTCGACGACCCGATCCCGGAGGAAGTCACTGTACGTGTCAAACTGATGGGTCTTGATCTCCCACAGCACACGCGCGCCGACTTGAAGCGCATCAAAGCGCTTGCCGCCAACGAGCACGTCATTGCCGGGATAGCGGTTAGGCGGAAACGTGTCGGCGCACTCGTTATGCGGAGCATCCTCGCCCGCGTGCGGCACCGGGACGGGCCTGCACTCCGGATGGCGTTCTCGGTCCAGTGGATCGGTCGGCGCCGGCGGGAACCAGTCCTGCCCTGCTGGCTCGGGCTTTCGGTGCGTCAAACGCTCCTGCTCATCGGGGGGGCGCGTTTGGGTCTCGGGCTGCGCACCCTCACGAGATGCCCTCCGATATGCATCCAACTCTTCTTTGATGGCGACGGCCACCACGACTGCTCCAGCGACAATCACGGCTCCAACGACTATCTCGGGTGCTATCAGAATGCAGACTCCTAAACCCAAGGTCGCGGCCCCCGCGGAGGCGACAGAGCATCTTCCCGTGACATCGCGAAACTGGACCCGCTGATGGTCGAGCGCCTGATAGCACCTCTCCACAAGCACGGCCCATTCGTTGGATGCCTCCCGCACCACGCAGCGCCCGCCATCCGCCCACGGCAGCGTCGCTGCTCTCTGGAGGTTGGCGACCCTTGGGTTCAAGGGCACTTGCTCCCTTGGGCTCGGTGCCGACGTAGCGCACGCCGAGAGGAAGAGCAGAAGCGTGGCGCAGGCGCGGAGTCGCATGGGCGCGTCCTTTCAGTCGAGCCAGCGAGCCGCGGGTCAGAGTCGGCCTGCTCCGGAGTATGCCACGACGATGTGCGGTGAAGACGCCTGGGCCGTGCCAGCGCGGCTGCTCCGGCGCGACGGGGCTCGGTGGGGAACGCCGTAAAGAATGGCGTCAGGCAGACTGAAGGTCGGGTCGGGCCCAACCCTGAGCTATCCCCTCGTTTGAAGGTTCTCCTCGGAGAACCCATGGGCAGCCGAGCGAGCTTTGAGGGGAAGTCGATTCGCGCGCACCACTTGCTCCGCCTGGAGGCTCTTGGTGGTGAGTCAGTGCTGCAGCGGCTTCACGGCCTCGTTGACCTTCGGGGGATGTGCGAGGCCGCGCTCGTCGCCACCTGGGCAGGCGTGGGGTGGCTACTCCGACTTCCCACCCGTCCGCTGCCAGAACTCACGCACCAGAATCGTCGCGAAGCGCGAGTCATTCAGGATGTACCGGCGCCACAGGCGCTTGGGTTCATTGACCAGACGGTAGAGCCACTCGAAGCCCGCCTTGGAAATCCACTGCGGCGCGCGCTTCGCCGTACCCGCGATGAAGTCGAACCCCGCCCCGATGCCAATCGCAACGGTGGGCCCCAGCTTCCCGGCCACCTGCGAAATCCACACCTCCTGCTTCGGACTCCCCAACGCCACGAAGAGCAGGTGCGGATCCGCCTCCCGAATCTTCGCCACAATCGGGTCGTTCTGCGCATCCCCCCCATCCGTCTTCACCATCGGCGAGTCCCACCCCACCACCTCCACGCCGTACGTATCCTTCACCTGCTTCGCCACCTTCGCCGCCACGCCAGGGCCCGCGCCGAGCAGGAACACCCGCCACTTGCGCTCCGCCCCCAGCTTCATCAGCGGGAGAATCAAATCCGAGCCGGCGATGCGCTCGGGCAACGTCACGTCCATCGCCTTCGATGCCCAGACAATCGGCATCCCATCCACCACCGAAATCGTGGCGCGCGAGTACGCCTCGCGGAACTGCACGTTGTCCTCCGCCAGCACCACGTGGTCCACGTTGGCCGTGAAGACGTAGCCGCCCTGGTGCAAATCAACCAGGCGCCCAATCTGCTGCACGGCGTCCTCGAACGTCAGCTGGTCGATGGCCAACTGGCCAATGTGCAGGCGCGGGCGGCCCGTGGTGAACGGCGTCGGCTTCGGAGTCTCGGGGGTCGCGGCACTCATGGCTTCTTCACCGTCAAATCAAGCACTGTCATCGAGTAGGGCGGCAGCCGCTGCGTCAGCGTCCCCGCCGTCTTGCTTCCAGCCGTCTGCTCCAGGAACCCACCCGGCGCGCCCGAATACCCGAGCACGCGCGCACCCTCGAGCGTCCCACAACCCTTCAACTCGACCCGAGCCTGCGCGGCCTGGTCCGGGTCGAAATTCAACACCACCGCCACCAGCTTCGTCCCCGACTCGTCTCGCGAGGCGAACACGCTGGTGCCCTCCTCCGCCTTCGCCGGCACCCAGTAGTCCTGGAAGTGCCCACCGCGCCCGTCGAAGTCCCTGAACGCTCGAAACGCCCAGAACACCGGGCTGCCATTCGTGGGGTACTGCCAGAAGTACGCGGAGTAGATGTTCTCCTGCGCGAAGCGACCCAGCGCCTCGGCCTGCGCCAGTCCGCCGCTCATGTGGCCGAACGCGCCGAAGTTGTACTCGCCGATGGAGATGCTCCGGCCCGGGTAGTTCTGCGCGATCCACTCCTTGAGGCGCGGCAACAGGCGCACGGGCTCTGCAATCCAGGACTCGTCCTTGTACGTCGGGTCCCACAGGCCTCGCGTCGAGCGGATGCGGCGCGCGTTCGTCTCCGGGTCCGTGTTCCCCTCGAGCCCCACGCCGACGTTCGTCTGCGGGTAGAAGTGAACGTCCACCACGTCGAGGATGCGCACGCCCGTCTTCTTCTCGTGCTCGCGAAGCTGCCGCAGGTACCACGGCAACAGCGGCACATCCCCGTGCGCGCGGCGGTCCGAGTGCGGCGCCTTGCCCGGCGCGAAGTCCGCCGCCGACCAGAGGTAGTTCGTCCAACCCCACTCGGCCGGGCCCGCGATGAGCGCCTCCGGGTCCGCCTTCCGCACCGCGGTGCCGTACGCAATCGTCCGGGACAACAGCCCGTCGTACGTGAGCGGCTCCGGGAAGACATCCCGATGCGTCGAGTTCCAGAGCATGGGCTCGTTGTCCAGGATGTACATCCGGACGTTGCGCTCCCCTCCGCGCGCGATGTCCCGCTCGCGGATGGTGCGGACCCACTCGGCGACGAACTCGGGCGAGGCCTCGGTGCTCGTCTGGGACGGAGCGCCCGGCTTCAGCGGTGTCCCATCGCGCGTGACGCCGTTGCCGGAGCCGTTGTCCTCGCCGCGCTGCGGACCGAACTTCGACACCGGGAAGCCCACCGACGTCGTGTCCTTCGCCACCCAGCCAATCAGCGGCACCGTGACGGCGGACATCATGCCGTGCTTCCGGTTGGAGGCGATGAAGTCCTCGTAGCTCAGGCCGATGTCCACGTTCTGGAAGAACCAGTCGTTGGCCGTGTTCCACGCGCCGCCCAGCTTCCAGTTGTAGCGGGACGTGGGGTTGCCGCCCCAGCGGCGCGTCGTCGCGCCCATGCGGTACTGGTGCTGGTCCTTCTTCTCGCGCAGGCCATCCATGGCGATGCCGTAGATGAGCGGGCTGATGCGATGGCCGGGCGCGGTGCAGTCGATGGTCAGCTTCGTCTCGCGCCCGCTGCCCTTGCCGGTGCGTCCCCCGCCCGCGGCGAGCGCGGCGGCGACCTCGGGAGGCAGCGGCACCAGCGACACCTTGTCGAAGAGCACCCAGTCGCGCCCCACGTCCTTGGACGCGCGCAGCACCACGCGGTCGAACGCCTCGCCGCGCGGGTTGAGCAGCTCCATGGGGATGAGGATTTCAGACCACTCGCCGTCCTTACGGACCTGGAGCTCGGAGGTAATCGGGATGCGCGGGAAGGAGGTGGAGCCCTGCGCGTCCAGCCGTACTTCGAGGAACTCGCCGTAGGACTCGGGCGCGCTCAGGCGCAGGGACAGCGCGCCGAATGAACCCTCCAGCTTCGGGCGGTACAGAATCCAGCCGCCGTAGTTGAACAGGCGCATGCGCGCCGGAGCACCCCGAGGCAGCTCACGCGGCGCCCAGCCAATGTCCTTCCATCCGGTGCCCAGGCCCCCGTCGTAGAGCGCCTCCAGCGTGGCGGAGGACGCGGTCGCACCGGAAGCCGCCGTGGTGCCGGACGCGTTCTTCACCTCTCCGGAGGTCTCCGTGGTGCCGGACGCGTTCCTCGCCTCGCCGGACGCCTTCTTCGCCTTGCCCGCTGCCTTGGGTGACGCGCTGGCCATGGGCTCGGCGCCGGTGCCGTCCTGGGCCTGGAGTCCCTGGGCCACCGCCATCGTGCCGCCGACGACGAGCGCGCACGTCAACACGGCCGCGCCGGCCTTCCTCCGCGAACCCTTCACGCCGTCCTCCATGAACTCATCTCCCCCGGGCTCGCCGTGAGGCGGGCCTCACAGCACCACGTCGTCGGTGTCCTTGCGTGGGAAGACGCGGGCGGGAATGCCCACGGCCACGCTGTCCGGCGGAACGTCCTGGAGCACCACGGCATTCGCGCCAATCCGCGAGCGCGCGCCAATGCGCACCGGCCCGAGGATGCGCGCCCCGGCCCCAATCCACACATCGTCCTCGATGGTCGGGTAGCCGTTGTCCTTGGCGGTGCCCACGGTGTTGTTGCCGTAGAAGCGCACCCGGTCGCCGATGCGCGCGTCGCCGCCAATCACGATGCCCAGGCTGTGCACGAAGTACACGCCCTTGCCCAGCGTGACGTCCTTGCCAATCTCAATCCCCATCACCGCCGTCTGCGCCACGCGCAGCACGTGGTTGACCAGGGGGATGTGGTAGTCGAGCGCGGCCTCGCGGGCGCGGTTCAGCGCGGTGATGCGGTACGAGTCACTGGTGAGCACCATCTTCGCGATGGACTTCGCGCCGGTGTCGCCGTTGGCGGCCTTCGCCAGCTCCAGTGCATCGGAGACCAGCGCGCCGAGCATCGAGCGCTTCGACTTCATGATGTTCATCGTCTCCCCCCGCCCTGGAGGTAACGCGCGACCTCGCGGGCGATGCCAGTCCATCCACCCGCCTCGTTGCGAGCGCCCCGCAGGTACTCCATGCCGTACACCACGGAGGTGCCCGCGAACGCCGCCTTCTCCAGCCCCAGCTTGTCCGCCGCCTTCGCCGCGCGCATCACCGCGCCCGTCAACAGGCGCGTGGCCTCCGGGGCCACCACGGTCGCCGCGAGCAGCGGGCGCGCCAGCGGGTTCGTCTCGAACAGGAGCCGCCACGGATTCACGCCGCGCACGTCCGGGTGCTTGCGCGCCACCTGCGTGTCGAACATGCCGTAGCGGTGCGCGCGCTTGAGCCAGCGCTCGAAGGACACGTGGTCACTGCCGTGCAACACATACGCGTCGCTGGCGAAGACGAAGGAGCAGCCGGCCTTCTCCAGCCGCACGCCCAGCTCCACGTCCTCGGACTGGCCCAGCGACTTGTCGAAGCCGCCCACGCCCACGTAGTCCTCGCGATGGAAGGACACGTTGCCGGTGTACAGGTGGTTGCCGTGCGCGCGGGCGCCGGGGACGGAGAGCTCCTCCGCCATGCGGTGGTTGAGGTACGCGTACCAGCGCTCGAACAGCGGCATGTCGCCAATGGACGGGTCCGGCCGGATGCGGCCGAGCACCACGTGCCGCGAGCCCGCGGGGTGGTGGTCCAGGTGCCGCTCCAGGAAGTCGTTCGCCACCTGCATGTCGTCGTCGGTGACGAGCACGACTTCACCCCGCGCGGCCAGCACGCCCCGGTGCCGCGCGGCCGCGGCGCCCGCGTTGGCTTGCACCTCCACGCGCAGGGCATAGGGCAGCTTCGCGGTGAGGGCGAGCAGCGGCTCCTTCACCGGCTCCTTGGAGCCGTCATCCACGACGACGACCTCGAACCGCTCGGGCGCGAGCGTCTGGGTGGCGAACTGCTCCAGCAGTCGGGAGATGAGGGGGAGCCGGTTGTAGGTGGCGACGACGACGCTGAGGCGGAGCGACGGGGCGTCAGGAGACGTCATGGCTTCTTCTTCCTGGACGACGAGGCCCGGCCCTTCTTCTTCGGCCGGGGGAAGGTGACGCTGCCCACGAAGCGCTCCGCGCCGATGAAGTCCATCGTCTTGCGAGCCGAGCCGAAGTCGGTCTCCCCCAGGGTGACGCACAGGAGGACGCCGTCGGCGGCGAGCGCCAGGGGGAGGCTTGCGGGACGGGTGAGGACGGAGTCGATGACGGCCACGACGCGCTCACCCCGGGCGACGCGCTCGCGCAGCTCCAGCACGCGGCGGGGCGCCTCCGCGGGGGAGATGCTGGTGGCGTCTTCCAGGTGGATCTTCTGCGTGGCCGCGTATGGGGCGCCGGCCTCCAGGATGGCGGTGGCGGCCTCCAGCGCGGGGGCGCCCGGGTGGGCGGGGACCACGGTGAGGTAGGCCCAGCCGGTGCGCTCCAGGGCGAACCACAGCCGTTGAAGCGCCGGGGACGGCACGGTGCCGTCGGAAACCTCGGCGTCCGAGGGAGTGGAGGGTGCGCTGGAATCGGCCATGGAGCGCCGCCCGGTATAGCGCAACGCATGGCGTCGGCCCAACGACCTGCCCGGGCGGGCGGGGGAGCGGGTGTCTATCGACCTGCCCCCGGTGATTCCGGGGCCCGCCGCCCGGGCGTGGGGGCGGGCGTGTTATGGAAAGTTCGTGCAGAAGATTGGCTATCTCATCCCTGAGTTTCCCGGACAGACCCACATCTTTTTCTGGCGTGAGCTTCAGGCGCTGCCGGGCAAGGGCGTGACGCCGGAGCTGGTATCCACCCGTCCTCCGCCTGCGCGCATCATTTCGCACAGTTGGGCGCAGGAGGCGATGGCTCGCACCGAGTACCTCTCACCTCCGGGGGCCCTGGGCGTGGCCAAGGCGGCGGCGGAGGTAGCTCGCGCCATGCCCACGGGATGGGCCCGTTGTCTGGCGTCCATTGCTCGCGCGGAGGGCTTGGACGCGAAGGGGCGCGCGCAGCTCCTGGCCTTCGCCGTCATGGGTGGGCGCCTGGCGGCGCTGGCGCGTGAGCGCGGGTGGACGCACGTGCATGTGCATTCATGCGCCAACGCGGCGCACGTGGCGCTGTTCGCGAACCTCCTGTCGGGGCTGACGTACAGCATGACGCTGCATGGTCCGCTGGACGACTACGGGCCGAACCAGAAGGAGAAGTGGCGCCACGCGAAGTTCGCCTTCGTCATCACGAAGAAGCTGCTGGGGGAAGTGAACCAGGAGCTGGCGGGGCACCTGCCTCCGCGCATCGAGCTGGCGCCCATGGGCGTGGAGCTGGGCAAGTTCAACCGCACGGTGCCGTACTCGGCGTGGACGGGCGAGGGTCCGCTGCGCATCTTCTCGTGCGGCCGTCTCAACCCGTGCAAGGGGCACGCGGACCTCATCGACGCGGTGGGCATGCTGCGCGCGAAGGGCATCGACGCGCGGCTCGCGATTGCAGGCGAGGACGAGGCGGGTGGCACCACCTACCGCAAGGTGCTGGAGGCGAAGCTCGCGGAGACGAAGCTGGGCGACGCCGTGACGCTGCTGGGCGCGGTGAGCGAGGACAAGGTGCGCGGCGAAATCGAGCGCTCGCACATCTTCGCGCTGGCGAGCCTCCAGGAGCCGCTGGGCGTGGCCATCATGGAGGCGATGGCCATGCGCGCGCCGGTGGTGGTGACGGGCGCGGGCGGCGTGAAGGAGCTGGTGGACGACGGCGTGGACGGGCTGCTCGTGCCGCCGCAGGAGCCTCGGATTCTCGCGGAGAAGCTGGAGCAGGTGGCGCGAGACCCGAAGGAAGCCGCGCGCCTGGGCGAGGCCGGCCGTCGCAAGGTGGAGACGCAGTTCAGCAGCGAGAGAAGCGCGGACATGCTCGCGCTGATGCTTCAGCGCGCGGTGGTGTAGTCCGCACGGCGAGGGGTGGCTCGGAGGGAAGGGCGGCATGCGGGCGCCCTCCACGAGCCGCGCCGTGGATCCACGGGGCCTTCGGCGCATCGCCGCCCAGTCGCTCGGACCCTGGCCACGCGCCCGTCGACATGACGGGGGAGCGTGCCACCGCGTCCCTGGCTCCATACCTTTGAGACTGAACCGGTGGAATCCTCGTGCTTCGCCGTGAGGAGGGCGACCGGGCGTCCGGGCCCTGTGTCGTCAGGGGCTGGGCGGGCCGAGGTGTCGTGGGGGGCTGATCATCGGGGCCGCGCTGATTAAGCGAAGGGGACCTCGGGAGAGAAGGGAGGACCGGCCTTGGAAGGCACCGAGCAGCTCACCCCTCGCGCTCCCGTCCAGGTGGAGCCACAAAGCACCAGCATCCTCATCGTGGACGACCACGCATCGAACCTGCTCGCGCTGGAGGCCATCCTCGAGCCGATGGGACAACGGCTGGTGAAGGCGTCGTCGGGGAGGGAGGCACTGAGATGTCTCTTGCGCGAGGACTTCGCGCTCATCCTCCTGGATGTGCAGATGCCCGGCATGGATGGGTTCGAGACGGCCCGCATCATCCGGCAGCGAGAGCGCACCCGCTACACGCCCATCATCTTCCTCACCGCGCACGGGCGCGACGAGTCGAACCTGGTGCACGGCTATGCGGCGGGGGCGGCGGACTACGTCGTCAAGCCGTTCCATCCGGACGTGCTGCGCTGGAAGGCGGAGGCCTTCGTCGCGCTCCACCTGCGTCAGCGCGCCTTGCAGTTGCAGGAGGCGGCGCTGTGGGAGCGTGAGCGGCGGGTGCTGGAGCGACAGGGCGAGCAGCGGTTCCGCCGGGTGTTGGACTGCATGCCCCAGTTCGTCTGGGCGCTGCTGGCGGACGGCACCATCAGCTACGCCAACCGGGGATGGCTGGATTACGCGGGGCTGTCACCCGAGCAGGGTCGCCAGCGCGAGGAGAACCTGCGCTGCTTCCATCCGGAGGACGTGGGGCGCGTGCAGCTCACCTGGAATGCCTTGCAGCGCTCGGGGCGGCCGAAGGAGCAGGAGTACCGGCTGCGCCGCGCGACGGACGGAGAGTTCCGGTGGTTCCTCTGTCGCACGCTGCCGGAGCGGGACGAGGTGGGGCGGCTCGTCGGGTGGATATCGACGGCGACGGACATCGACGACGCGCGCCGCGCGGTGGAGTCCCTGCGGGCGACGAGCGAGGCGAAGGACATGTTCCTCACCATGGCGGCGCACGAGCTGCGCACGCCGCTCCAGGCCGCGCGCAGCTACGCGGACCTGGCGAAGGTGAAGGCGGCGGCGGAGCTGACGCCGAACGTGGACCGGGCGCTGGCGGGCATCCATCGCAGCGTGAGCCGCATGGCGCGGCTGGTGGAGAACCTGCTGGACGTGGGGCGCCTGCAGCGTGGAGAGCTGTGCCTGGAGGAGAGCGACGTGGACGTGGGCGTGCTGCTCCACGACGTGGCGAAGCACTTCGAGCCCCTGCCGGAAGGGTGGCGCATCGAGGTGTCTGCGCCGGAGGACCTGTCGCTGCGGGCGGACGGAGAGCGGTTGGACCAGGTGTTCAGCAACCTGGTGTCGAATGCGCTGCGCTATTCGCCGGACGGAGGGGCCATCCAACTGGTCGCGAGAGCGGAGCCCGGGTGGGTGCACGTCGAGGTGATGGACCATGGGCTGGGGATTCCCTCGGACCGGCTGGAGAGCATCTTCGAGCGCTTCGGTCGCGCGCACGGCGTGGCCTACGGCGGGTTGGGCCTGGGGCTGGCCATCGCCCGAGGCATCGTCGAGCGCCACGGAGGACGCATCTGGGCGGAGTCGGCGGGCCGCGCGGGCGAGGGCAGCTCCCTCCACATCCTGCTGCCGAGGTCCTTGAGTTGATGCCCTCGCGCTGAGCGAGTCCTGCCCCCGCGAAATGTCGGAGCGCATTGGTATGGGTGAAGACCACTCAGGTGGTTTGGCGCCCCATGCCGGAGGGCTGCGATGGGTCGTGGTAGGGCATTGGTATGGTGGTTGTTGTTGCTCGGGGTGACGGGTTGCTCGTCGACCCGGGTGGTCCGTCTGGACACGGGCACGGGCTCGCCTCGGGTCCACACTCCGCGAGAGGACGAAGACGCGGCTCCGGTGGAGCTGGATGAGGACGCCTTCGAGGAGGCGGTGGCGAAGCTCGCGCGGGACGTGAGGCCCTTCGAGCATCCCTTGAGGGACGCGCGACAGCGCTTCGGCGTACCGGAGCGTGGCGGGGTGTATCTGTATGAAGGGCGCAGGCTCGTCCCGGTGGGGGACGGGGGTGATGCGTCAGCGCCCCAGTTGCTGGAGTCGTACGCGGACGAGGTGCTGACGCGTGACTACGGCCGCTGGTGTGAGCGCGAGCATCAGGGCGGCGACTGTCTCCGGCTGCTGGAGGAGGGGCCGCTGTTGGGGAGCGATGGCAGGTACGCGCTGGCGCTGGCCATCGCGATGGAGGGGGTCTGGGAGGAGACGGACGAGGCGCTGGAGGGCCTGGCGAATCCACACGCGGTCCGGGCGACGCTGACGGCGTCGGTGGCGATGTACCTGCTCTTGTGGTCGCTGCCGGAGCCGTTGTCGAAGGGGTTGGCGTCGTTGCTGACGGCGACGGCGATTGCGTACCTGGGTGTGGACACGGTGTGGCGGGCGTTGGAGGCGTGGGTGGTGATGGTGCGGAGGGTGGATGCGGCGCGTACGTTCGAGGAGCTGAGCGCGGCGGGTGAGGCGTACGGGGACGCGCTGGGAGAGAACGCGGCGCGAGTCTTCGTGATGCTGGCGACCGCGGCGGTGGGGAGCACGGCGGGGCTGGCGGTGACGGGCGTGGGGCTGCCGGGCTCGGCGCAGGCCGCGTTGGCCGTCGAGGGGCAGGCGGGCTTCGCCTTCTCCGCGCTGCGGAGCGTGGAGTCGGTGGCGCTGACGGCGGAGGGCTTCACCGTCGAGCTGGCGCCCACCGCGCTGATGACGGGGCGCGACGCGCGGAAGCGGTAGGCGGGCCGCGGGTCGAGGTCGTTCAACCTGGAGGGGATACGGGTTCCTGTCCGAACCCGTGAAGGACTCGTCACGGCTCGTGCGCGCGGGTTCACACTCGTGCTCGCGGGTGTCCTCCAGCGGGCGTTTGAGGTTTCCACGCCTCGGGCGCCGTGCTTGAACGCGTCCCCAGTGCGAGGCCGGCATCCGGCCCCGTGCGCGCAGGGAGGCGAGCCGTGGCCCCCGAGTCGGACCCCATCCACGAGGACGAGCTGCGCGACGCGTGGCCCGTGCTCGCACCTCGAGACCGGGTCGAGGGCTTCCGGCTTTTGCCGCCGTCGAGCGCGGACGACTTCTTCCTTTCCCTCTCCTCGAATGACCAGGCGGGGCTCCTCCAGGCCCTCACCCCGAGCGAGCGGCGCATCTGGATGCGAGTGCTCCCCCCGGACGACGCCGCGGACGTCATCCAGAGCCTCCCCGTCGAGGAACACGCCGCCTGTCTCGCCCTGCTGGATGACACCTCTCGCCGCGAGGTGCAGGTGCTCCTGGCCTACGCCGAGGACGCCGCGGGCGGCCTGATGAACCCGCGCTTCGTGCGCGTGCGGCCGGAGATGAGCATCGACGAGGCGCTCGGCTACCTGCGCCGGCAGGCCCGCGAGCAGGTGGAGACCGTCTACTCCGCCTACGTCCTGGACTCCGAGCAGCACCTGCTGGGCGTGGTCTCCCTTCGCCAGCTCTTCCAGGCCGCGCCCGGGAAGACGGTGCGCGACATCATGCGGACCGAGCCCGTCACCGTGCGGGAGGACGCCCACCAGGAAGGCGTCAGCCGCCTGTTCGCGGAGCACGGCTTGTCGGCCATCCCCGTGGTGGACGCACAAGGCCGCATGCGGGGCATCGTCACCGTGGACGACATCGTCAGCGTCGTCCAGGAGGAGGCCACCGAGGACATCCAGAAGGTCGGCGGAATGGAGGCGCTCGACGCGCCCTACTTCGACGTGGGCTTCTTCGCCATGGTGCGAAAGCGCGCCGGCTGGCTGCTGGTGCTCTTCGTGTCGGAGATGCTCACCGCCACCGCCATGTCCCGCTACCAGGACGAAATCGCGCGCGCCGTGGTGCTCAGCCTCTTCGTGCCGCTCATCATCTCCTCGGGTGGCAATTCGGGCAGTCAGGCCACCACACTCATCATCCGCGCGCTCGCGCTGACGGACGTGCGCCTGCGCGACTGGTGGCGCGTGCTGCGGCGGGAGCTGCTGTCGGGCCTGGTGCTGGGCGCGGTGCTCGGCACGGTGGGCCTGGCGCGCATCCTGCTCTGGCAGCACCTGTTCCACAGCTACGGCGAGCACGCGTCGCGGGTGGCGCTGACGGTGGGCCTGTCCGTGCTGGGCGTGGTGACGTGGGGGACGCTGTCCGGGGCCATGCTGCCGTTCGTGCTGCGCAGGCTCGGCTTCGACCCGGCGAGCGCGTCCGCGCCCTTCGTCGCCACCCTGGTGGACGTCAGCGGACTGGTCATCTACTTCACCACCGCGGAGCTGCTCCTGCGCGGCACGCTGCTGTAGTCCGTCAGCTCCGCTTCGCCAGCGCGGGCGACGCCGGGTCGTCCGTGTTGACGTAGACGATGGCGCCTGGAGGCGGCTCGGGGAGCAGGGGCGCGGTGGGCACCAGCGCGCTGTTCGGCATGGGCCACGCGCCGGTGGCCACGGCGAGCTTCCCGGACGTCACCACGCACAGCGAGGTGATGAACGTGCAGATATACGAGATGATGCCCATGTCTCCGAACACCTGATTGATGTAGCAGACGATGGCGCCGACGATGACCATGGCTGCGGCGCGGTGCTCGGAGACGTGCGAGCGATGGTAGGAGCGCACCGCGAGATAGAGGGTGACGACCAGGTACATCCACACGCCCGTGTAGCCAACCATTCCACCGAACGCGAACAACCCCAGCAGGGAGTTGTGCGGGTGGTAGCGGTACTGGGGGAACACGAAGGCGATGTTGGGCAGCGGAATCGGCTCCAGGAACTCGTGGCCGTAGCCGGTGCCGAGCAGCGGGAACTGGGTCCACGTCGCGATGACGTCCAGGTTCTCGATGTCGCGATAGTCCAGGTTGCCTTCGCCGCCCTCGCCGTCGATGAGTGAGCGGACCTTGTGCACGGGCGCGAAGGCGCCGCCGCGCGCGTTCCACCCCACCGCGAAGTAGACGACCAGCAGCGGGGCCAGCAGCACCATGCCCCGGCTGAAGGTGCGCTTGATTGCGGGCCACGGGGTGATGAGGTAGCCGGCCAGGAGGCAGCCCACGAAGCTGACGTAGGCGAGCCGGCGGTCGTTGTACATCATGCCCATGAAGATGCAGAACATGAGGAGCAGCCCGCGCAGCGCGTGAGCGCCCTTGGGCTTCTCCAGGAAGCGCATTGTCGCCACCAGCAGCGCGAAGTTGAACGTCATCGAGTCCGAGTGACACGTGGTGTACTCGACGAAGACGCCCATGGAGGGCACGACGATGGCGCCGAAGTAGACGCTGATGGCGGCCTTGGTCAGCCCCGCGGCGATGACGGTGCGCGCGAAGATGGGCCAGTCCTCCGGCCCGCGCATCGCATAGTGATACATCGCGACGATGAACGGCATCATCGCGGCCTGGTGCCACTGCCACAGCGAGTTCTTGATGTCCCCGCCGCGCATGACGCCGCGCACCTCCATGAAGAGGATGGCGATGAGGGACAGCGTCACCACGGCGATGAGGGGCCGGGGCATGGGCAGCGCGGGTGGGTCGATTTTCGACCGAGTCACCCGCCGGTACATGGCCAGCCCCAGCAGGCCGAGGATGAGCACGTCGACCAGGGGGAAGCGCAGCGCTCCAATCTTGGTGATGTAGCTGAGCTGGGCGAAGAGCAGCTCACCCAGGGGGTGGAGCGGCGAGGGCCAGAAGCCGGACTGGGGGCGCTCGGGGACGTAGTCCACGGCGAGGACCAGGTAGGTGACGGCCATGACGGGGTAGCGGACGGGGACCTTCACCACCAGCCACAGGACGGCGGCCACCAGGACTGGGGCCAAAGCGACCACAGGGTGCAGCAGGGCCCCGCCCACGGTGGCGAGCACCAGGGTGCCGAGCAGCGCCACGAAGCGCAGGTAGGAAGGCCGGTCCGGGGCGTACGTCACGACGCGGGGGAGGCTACATCTGGAGGGCCGGTTGGGATAGATGAAGGCACACGTATGCCTGCTCCCAGACCACGCGTCCTTCTGATTGCCGAGCTGTGCAACCCTGACTGGGTGAGTGTCCCGCTGGAAGGCTGGTCGCTCTACCGTGCGCTGGCCGAGGTGGCGGACGTGCACCTCGTCACGCATGTGCGCAACCGGGAGAACATCCTGAAGCAGGGGGTGCTGGAGGGCGCTGGATTCACGGCGCTGGACTCCACGCCGGTGGAGAAGCCGCTCGACAAGGTGGGGCAGCTCCTGCGGGGCACGGCGGGCGTGGGCTGGACGACGGCGACGGCGTTGAGCGTGCTGCCGTACTACTACTTCGAGGAGGTGCTGTGGCAGCGCTTTGGCGCGCGCATCAAGGCGAAGGAGTTCGACCTGGTGCATCGCTACACGCCCATCAGCCCGACGACGCCGAGCACGCTGGCGCGGCGGTGCAAGGCGGCGGGGGTGCCGTTCGTGATGGGGCCGCTCAACGGCGGGTTGCCGTGGCCCAAGGGTTTTGGTGGGGCGCGTCGGCGGGAGAAGGAGTGGCTGAGCTACGTGCGGGATGCGTACAAGCTGATGCCCTTCTACAAGTCCACGCGGGAGAGCGCGGCGGCCATCATCACCGGCTCGCGGGCGACGCGGGGGCAGGTGGCGGACACGTGGCAGGGCAAGACGGTGTACGTGCCGGAGAACGCCATCGACACGAAGCGCTTCGGCACGTCGAAGTCGGAGGGGCCAGTGGAGCTGCCCTTGCGAGTGGCCTTCGTGGGGCGCTTCGTGCCGTACAAGGGCATGGCCATGCTGATGGAGGCGGCGGCGCCGCTCATCCGTGAGGGCAAGGTGGTGCTGGAGTACATCGGCGATGGGCAGGAGATGCCGAACCTCAAGGCGCAGGCGGCGCGAGAGGGCATCGAGTCCGGGGTGACGTTCGCCGGGTGGGTGAAGCACCAGGAGTTGCAGGGGCGGCTGTCGAAGAACCACGTGTTCGGTTTCCCGAGCGTGCGCGAGTTCGGCGGCGCGGTGGTGTGCGAGGCGATGGCGTTGGGGTTGGTGCCCATCGTGATGGACTACGGCGGTCCGGGAGAAATCGTCAGTCCGGCGACGGGGTTCGCGGTGCCCATTGGGACGCCGGAGGAAATCGTGGCACGGGTGCGCGAGGTGCTGACGAAGCTGGTGGCGGACCCGTCCGTCATCCGTCCCATGGGGGAGCGGGCGCGGGAGCGCATCTTCAAATACTTCACCTGGAAGGCGAAGGCGGAGCAGGTGCTGGAGGTGTACCGCTGGGTGATGGGTGAGCGCGAGAAGCCGGACTGGGGCATGCCCCTGGCGGACTGACGCGCGCCTCACTTCCTGGGCCTCCAGGCCCAGGCTCGAGGACTCCACGTGGCGTCCTGTTCTTCCAGAAGGACGGGGTCGAGGAATCCGCGCACCGCATCGAGGAGCGCGTCGAGGGTCTTCCAGGGCAGGGCATCCTGGTTGGCCATGGCGCGGTAGGGCCCGCTCCACTCGGTGGGAGGCGGTGGAAGGAAGAAGGGCAGGGGGTGTGTCTTTCGGAAGGTGAAGGTCCGACAGAAGGCCGCGCGCAGAAGGTTCGCGTCGATGGCCCGCACCGTCCCGAGCAGCGCCAGGTCCGGCAGGTCCTTGACCCGTGTGTTGGGTCGAGCGCGCGGCAGGGTGTAGGCGTGGAGCTTCTCCGCGAGATGCGTCTCGAGGGGATAGAGGCGGAGCCGGGGTGGAGGGATGCCCGCGAAGCCCAGCGAGTCTTCCGCATCGAGGACATCGGGCTCACCGAGCAGCGGGTCCCCGAACGCCACGTCGACGCCGAAGGGGTGGCCGAACAGTTCTCGCTCGATGCGGCACTCGGCGCGGAAACGCCGTCCGTCATATCTCAGGCCCTCGGTCTGGATTTCAGGATGGTGGGTGTCGAGCCGAAGCTCGAAGCGCATGAAGTCGCCGAGGTCTAGCTGCCCTGCGTGCTGAAGGCGCGCGAGCAAATCCTTGGGGCTTCCCGTGAGGCGCAGGTCCACGTCGCGCGTCGTCCGTGCCCGCTCGAGCCGCAGCTCGAGGACCAGTCCGCCCTTCAGGGGGACAGCGTCTCCAAAGGCCTGGGTGGTGCGCGCGAGGAAGCGATGGAAGACGAGCAACTGGCGCCGACGGCTGAAGTCGTCCCCGTGTTTCGAGGTCTTCTGCCGCCCGTCAGGTAGCGGCGAGTGCTCATCTCTTCCGGCGTCCTGTTGGTGGCGTAGCGGCCTGGATTCGCGCCACGTCGGACTTGCGGATGAGCCCCCGGGCAAGGGCCTGGGAGATGGCTTGATGCAGCAGCTCCGGTGAGAGCTGCGCGCTCGCGCAGTCCTGCAACGTGCGGAGCGGCGATGTGACGGGAATCGCGGCGGGCCGGGTGCGCTCGGCCTTGGAGATATCGGCGTGGTGGAGCACGACGCCTGGAGGGACGCGGAACCGGCGATGCTTCCAGTCCGCGGGCAAGGTCAGGTGGATGCGATTGGGCAGCACGTCGGAGAGCTGATGCAGGGACAGTGCCGTCTCGTGGGAGAAGACGCCCTGCTGCTCCGACCAGAGCCAGACGGTGACGAGCGCTTCATCCTGGGCGAGCGGGTAGTGCACCAGGCGGTACACCCCTCTCCGGACTCGGACGACCTTGCCGATGCGCACGTAGTGGACGAGGAGCTGGGGCGAATACCCCGCCTCCGCCGCCTGCTTCGTCGTGAACAGGCCCGCCTGCCCCAGCGCGAAGTCGAAGAGCCGATTCCAGTCCGGCGCCAGGGCGCGCTTGCGAGCCATGCACGAAACTAAAATGCCATTTGAGTTTCGTGCAAGGTCGGCCAGGAACCCGCACGAAACTAAAATGCCCTTTGAGTTTCGTGCGGAATGACCCGGGCCTCCGTGTCACTTCCGGGTCTGCTTCACGCTGACCGGGGCCGGCGGAGGCGGAGGCGGGAGCTCGAGCAGCTCCACCTTGACGCGCACGGTGCGGTTGGCGCGCAGCAGGATGTCCGAGCGGGAGTAGGTGTTGAAGTCGGGGTGCTCGAACCGCAGCGTGTACGTGCCCGCGGGCAGCATCGGCAGGCGGTAGCGGCCCTGCTCATCCGTCACCGCACCGCGCTCTCCCCTGAAGCTCGGCGAGGTCGCGATGACCGCCACGTCCGCGACGGGCTTGCGACTCTTCACGCCGATGATGGTGCCAATGAACACCCCGGGCGGAGGCGCGTGCTCGGGAGTCTCCGCCCGCGACAGCACTGGCACGGCGACCAGCAACACCAGCATGCACAGCGCATAGGGGGCGATGAGCTTCATCATGGAAACCTCGTTCAGACTCGCGAGTGAGGTGTCCATGTTCTCGACCTGGCCCGCGACAAGCCTCACGCCCGGCTCGTCGCTGCATCACGGTTTCAGCATGGCCGCCGGTGCCCACGCGGGTCCCACGCGCGCCCCGTGCCCGACGCGCTTCGCTTCAGCGCTTCGAGACGCTCGACACAGACGTCCGCGAGGACTGCTCCTCCAGGCTTTCGCGCAGGAGCTGCTCGGGAGTCCCCGGTGCCAGCTCCGCCAGGGACTGGAAGCCCCGCAGCGGACCTTGGAGTCCCATGCTCACGCGACGCTCGCCCTCGTCGGCCTCCGCGACGGGCGCGCCCTGGGCCTCCCGCGTTGCCCATGACCCGCGCAGGCTGATGAGGGGCGCGTTGCGCAGGCTCATTACCTCGGTGAACTCCGGGACGTCGGAGATCCGCTCCATCTCGTCCCCCATGCGGATGCGCACCTCCGAGCCCGTGACGGCGATGCGCCGGAGGAACTCCTGGTCCACCTGAACCCCCGTTGTCATGGAACCCACGTCGACGGTCGGCGCGACACTCCCCGGCTCCAACGTCTCGATGGGCCCGGTGGCTCGCGCCGCATCCAGGGCGACCACGGGACGGTTCGGGCGCCGCCTCACCGTGGACGTGCGGCTCGCTTCACCTGCCTCCAAGCGGGGCGCCTTCTCCTCCTCGCCCACGCACCCCGTCAGCGACTCGTCCGTGCCAGGTCCCGTGTTCCGAGTGACGGTGACGCGGACGTCCTCGGCTTGAGCCCAGGCGGCCGGGGCCACCCACCACATGAGTCCACACAACACCCCACGAAGGACGGACTTCATGCGGTCAACCTCGAAGCGTTGAGAGAACGCCATCATCCGGAAGCTCCTCGGGATGATCTCCCCGAGAGGCTCCTGACCTGGTCATGGTTTCGTCACGGAGGAGGACTCGGTGGGGTGGATCCACCCGGGGGCAGCCCGGCCCGACACCCGGGCGCAGCGTGTGAAAGCCGACCTTCCGTCCGGAGTGGATCCGCCGACGTGCCCTGGACTCACTAGCCTTCCGTCCCATGCGCTTGCTCATCCAGGGGTTCATCCTGTCGCTGGTGCTGTCCGGGGTCTCCGCCGCCCATCCCCGCCCCGGCCCCGTCTGGGCCGAGAGCGCCATGGTGAAGATACGGCCCCAGACGCAGCCTCGGGTCGAACGGGAGGTGGAGCTGGTCGGCGCCCGGAACGAATACCTCTCCTTTCAGGTGGGCCTGCACGGAGGCACCTCGGGCCTGCGGGACGTCCGGGCGCGGCTTCCCGCCCTCTGGAACGGCCTGCGGCGCATCGATGGAGCGGACATCCTCCTCTACCGCGAGGCCCTCCTGGACATCACCCGGCCCACCCCGCCGGACACGGAGCCAGGGCGCTGGCCGGACGGGCTGATTCCGGACGTGGACGAGGTCGTCGGTGAGCAGCGCTCGGCCTTCCCGTTCGACGTCCCCGCCCGGGAGGCTCGGGGTCTCTGGGTGGATGTGCGCGTGCCCGAGGATGCGCGCCCCGGGCGCTACCACGGCCTCGTCGAGGTGACGGGCCGGGGCTTGCGCGAGTACGTGAAGGTCCGAGTCACCGTGGTGGAGGCCACGCTGTCCAGCACGCCCTCCCTGCGCACGGCCTTCCTGCTGTGGCCGCCCCACGTCTGCCGCGCCTTCACCGGCGACCCGAGCTGTCCCGTGGACACGCAGGTGCGCCTGCTGAAGCAGTTCCACCAACTGGCGCTGTCCCACCGCTTCACCCTGGCGAGCGCGTTCCCCCGCCTCCCCGAGCAGCCCACCTGGGACCTGCCCGACTACGACACCTTCGACGCGCGCTGGGGCCCGTTCCTCGACGGCTCGGCGCCGAACCCGCTGCCTGGTGCGCGCATGACGAGCCTCCAGTACCTGGGGCCCGGCACCGCGCCGGACCTCGCGGAGTTCGAGCACGAGGCCCGCACCCGAGGCTGGCTGAGCCGCTCGTTCGACTACGTGGGCGACGAGCCGCCCTATGGCACGTCCTGGGAGGCCGTCACGGAGCGGGCTCGGCTCACGCGCGCCGCCGCGCCGGACCTGCGCACGTTCCTCACCACCACGGTGACGGAGACCCAGGCGCATGGACTCATCGAGGACATCGACATCCTCAGCGTCCTGGTGAACTTCATCGACGGGACGCAGCCCCCGTACGAGGGCAACCAGCGGCCGAAGTACGACGCCTTCCTCGCCAGGCCGAATCGAGAACTATGGCTGTATCAGAGTTGCATGAGCCACGGATGTGTGGAGGGCGAGCCGCCGCCACCGGAGAACCAGCCGGGGCAGGGCTGGCCCTCGTACATGGTGGACCGCTCGGCGGCGAAGGCGAGGGGCATGCAGTGGCTGACCTTCCGCATGGGCGCCACCGGTGAGCTGTACTACCAGACGGTGGGGCTGCTCTCCACGGCGTGGACCACGCAGTTCCGCTTCAACGGCAACGGGGACGGCACGCTCTTCTATCCGGGGCTGACATCGGTCATCGGAGGCACCACGGAGGTGCCGCTGCCCTCCATCCGGTTGAAGCTCATCCGCCAGGGCCTCCAGGATTACGAGTGGCTCCAGCGGGTGAGTGACGCGGGCGACCCTGGGTTCGCGATGCAGGTCGCCGAGCAGCTCATCCCCCACGCGTGGGCGGTGCCCGACGACGGGGCGCTGTTCGAACGCGCCCGCCTCAGGCTCATCCGACGCTACCTGGAGCTGCGCGCGCGAGAGCGCTAGTTAGAGCACCGAGGGCGCCTGGTCGTAGTCCATGCTCTTCAAGGGGGCGAGCGACTCGAAGCGGTCCTGCCGCTGGTCGAGCGCCGCCGCCTTGCGGATGAGGTCCCCCAGCTCGCTCACGTCCTGACGGTCCTTCAGGCCCACGCCCCGCCACAGCTCCAGCAGCGAGTCGTACGTCAGGGGCCGCGTCCAGTAGGAGCCCCGGAGCTTCTCCGCGAAGGCCGCCGCCACGTAGGCCAGACGCGTCGTCGACTCGGCGGTGGCGAAGGAGGGCCGCAGCGCGGTGACGGGCAGCTTCATCTCCAGCTCCTTCGAGTCCCCACCCTCCGGCGCCTTGTAGCGGATGCGCAGCGTGCCCAGGTTCGAGGCGCCCTCACGCAGCTTCACCTCGTAGAGCGCGGTGACTGAGTGGCCCGCGCCCACCTCGCCCGCGTCCACGCGGTCATCGCGAAACTGCTGCTTCGTCAGCATCCGGTTCTCGTAGCCGAGCAACCGGTACAGGGAGACGTCCTTCGGGTCGAACTCCACCTGGAGCTTCACGTCCTTGGCCACCACCTGCAGCGTCCCGGTGAGGTTCTGCACGAAGATGCGGTGCGCTTCCTTCAGGCCATCCACGTAGGCGTAGTTGCCCTCGCCCACGTGGGACAGCCGCTCCATCAGCGCGTCGTTGTAGTTGCCCATGCCGAAGCCCACGGTGGACAGGGTGATGCCCCGCGCGGCGAAGCCCTTCACCTTGGCCCAGATGCCATCCGCGTCGGAGACGCCGACGTTGGCCACGCCGTCCGAGCAAAGGATGACGCGGTTGATGCCTCCCGGGATGAGGTGCTCGGAGGCGATTTGATAGCCCAGCTCCAGCCCCTCCTGCGCGTTGGTGGAGCCCTCGCTGTAGAGCCCGTCGATGGCTTCGAGCAGGCGGGCCTGCTGGGTCGCGCTCGTGGGCGCCAGCACCCGGCGAGCCTGGGAGCCGTAGACGACGATGGACACGAAGTCCCGCTCATCCAGCTCCTCCACCAGCATCCGCAGCGCGTGCTTCACCAGCCCGAGCCGGTTCTCCATGTTCATCGAACCGGAGACGTCGATGACGAAGATGAGGTGGCTCGGCTTGCGCTGCGCGTCGCTCACCTCGCGCGCCTTCACACCGATGCGCACCACCTGGTAGCCCTTGCGCACGGGCGAGGGAAAGCCCTCCACGTGGACGCCGAACGGCGCGTCCTCCGCGTCCGCGTAGCCGTAGTCGAAGGTGTTGACGAACTCCTCCACGCGCACGGCCTGCTCGTCGGGCAGGGCCTGTCGCTCCAGGTACGCGCGAGTCAGCGTGTACGAGGCCGTGTCCGTGTCCACGGAGAAGGTGGAGAAGCGCTCCTCCTCCGTGTTCACCGTGGGGTTCACCCCGTGGCCCTTGAAGTACATGTCGAGGAACCGGGCGCCGTTCGGCGGGACGAGGGGCGCTCGCGGCGGGCTCGCTGGAGCGGGGAGGGCAACGGGCGTGGCCGCCGGAGGCGTGGGAGCGGAGGCGTGGCTGACGGACGTGCCCGGTGGCGGGCCGTTGACGCCGTAGGAGCGGCGGGACTCGACGAGGCCGGCGGGACCGATGCCGTAGCTGGTGTTGGGGATGTTGGGGGAGATGGGGCCGGGGTTCGCGACGGGGACTCCGTACTCCTCGTTGCTGCTTGTGCCCGCGAGGGACTCATGGGAGCGAGAGGGTCCACCCCGGGCTCCGGGCCGAGCGACGGCGACGCGCTTGATGAACTCCTGGTCCACGTTGACGCCCGCCGCCGTGCTTGCCACGTCGATGATTTGCCGTGTGCCGGGAGGTGCCGTCCTGACGACCTCGATGCCTTCGCCGCGAGAGTTATCGGGAAGCAGGCTGGCGTCGGCGCGCTGGATTCGCCCTGCCTGGACGCGGACCTGGTGCCGGATGCTGGGATAGAACTGCTTGCCCGCGAAGCGCAGGGTGTAGACGCCCGGTGGAAGCGTGGTCATCCGGTAGCTGCCCCAGGTGTCGGTCTTCGCCGACCAGGAGCCAGACTGCTGGAGCGAGGTCGCGGTCACCTCCACGTCGACGAGAGACTTGTGACTGCGTGAGTCGATGACCGTGCCGATGAGGGTGCCCGTGGCCTTCCGTGCCAGCGCGGGCAGGGCGAACAGCAGCAACAGACCACACAGCACACCGCGAATGACTGGCGTCATGACGTCCACCTCGGAGCTTGGAGAGGTGTCCATCGTCCGTGAGTCGCACCGCGTGAACCGCACGTGCGCCTCTTTGCTGAGTCATCGTTTCATCATGGGGCACTCCACATGCTTCTCACGCGGCAAGGACCTGTCCCGGTGTCGTCCTTCGTCTTCACGAGAGGAGGCCGGGGATGCTCTGGTGCGGCGTCCTCTTGGGGTCAGGAGCTTTCATGCGACGTGGTTCGCGGTCTTTCTCGGCGTTCGTCGTCGTCCTTGTCGGGCTGCTCGCGGCGGGGCCCGCGGCGGCACAGGGCTCGCTTCGTGAGCGCATCGACGCGTTCGTTCGCGCGGAGCAGAAGCGTCAGGGCGTGGTGGGGCTCGCGGTGGGCGTCGTGCAGCATGGGCGCGTCGTCCTGGCGAAGGGCTATGGCTCCGCCAACCTGGAGCACCGCGTCCCCGTGGGGACGGACACGCTGTTCCAGTCAGGCTCCGTGGGGAAGATGTTCACCACAATGGCGGTGATGGCCCAGGTGGAGGCCGGCCGGATTTCGCTGTCGGACTCCATCACGAAGTACTTCCCCGACGCTCCGGCCTCGTGGGCACCCATCACCGTGCGCCACCTGTTGAATCACACCTCCGGCATCCAGGACCTGGAGGGCCAGCTCGACGAGCGCAAGGACTACACGGACGAGGAGTTCGCCCGGTTCATCTACGCGCTGCCCCTGGATTTCCCCGCGGGCGTGCGGTGGAGCTACAGCAACTCCGGCTATGTCCTTTTGGGGCTCCTGGTGAATCGCGTCGCGGGGACGCCCTACGGCGAAGTCCTCGCCACGAAGGTCTTCAAGCCCGCGGGGATGAAGACGGCGCGCGGCATCAGCGAGGCAGACGTCATTCCCAACCGCTCCTCCGGCTATCGACTGGTGGGCAGCGAGGTGAAGCACCAGACCTGGGTCTCCCAGTCCCTCAACACCACGGGAGACGGGTCGCTCTACTTCTCGTTGAAGGACATGCTGGCGTGGGATGCCGCCGTGCAGCAGCGCTCCCTGCTGAGCGAGGAGAGCTGGCGCGAAATCCTGTCCCCCGCGCGGCTCAACAGCGGGGCCACCCAGCCGTATGGGTTTGGCTGGCAGCTCCTGGAGCGCAACGGCAATCCCCTGCATCAGCATGGCGGTGCATGGCAGGGTTTCCGCACCGTCTACTCCCGCTTCCTCGGGGACTCGCTGTCCATCATCGTGCTGGCCAACACGAATCGAGCCAGCCCCGCGAGATTCGTCGAGGGCATCGCCGCCATCGTCAACCCCGCGCTCGCCGTGCCGAAGCTTGGGCCCATCGAGGACGGTGAGCCCCAGGTCACCGCCCAGCTCACGGAGTTGCTCGAGGATGTCCGGATGGGGACCGTGGACCGCGCCCGCTTCGCGTATGCCCCGAAGTGGCTCGTCGACGAGGCGCTGCCGCACTTCCGCGAGCTGCTCGAGCGCCTGGGCGCCGCGGGGCCCCTGGTGCTGGCCCAGAGGGAGGTGGTGGGCGATGACCGCGTCTACACGTACCTGGTGCGCTTCGGCGCGGATACCCATGTCTACAGGGTGGCGCTCATCCCGGACGGCCGCGTGACGGTCCTCAGCGTGAGCGAGCGGCCGAACTGACGGGGTCCCAAGTGTTCACCGGAGCGAACGACTCGATGCGGTCCTGGCGCAGGTGGCCCGAGGCCGCTTCGTGGAGGAGGTCGCGCGGCTCGCTGACGTCCTCGGAGGTGCATGACGAAGGAGGCGCGTGCGGCTCGGTGGCGCGCCGCGCCGGGGGCTTCTGGGGACCTCGACGCTGGGGACGGGATGGAGCCGCAGCGTCATCGACATGCCGGGCATGGCGGGGGAGAAGTTGTACCGAGGGGGCGCGTGGCTGACGGGGGGCTCCTGCTTTAAGGGCTCGGGCCTGGCCTCGGCCTCGGGCCAGCACTTGGACGCGCGGGAGTTGTTGCCCTGGCCCCGCGCGACCGGCCGGGCGACGTCGGTGCACTTGACGAACTCCTCGCTCATGTTGACGCACGTGTTCCGTGCGCCCGCGTCGATGAGGGGTGGCTCGCCGATGACCTCCAACGGCTCATCGATGGGGATGAGCGGCAGCGCGATGTTGACGCGGCGGGTGCGGTTCGGTCGCAGTTGGACGTTGTCGCGCATGAAGGGTTGGTACGGCTCCTTCTGGAACACCAGGGTGTGCATGCCGGGCGAAAGCTCGAGGATTCGATAGGTGCCCTGGGCGTCGGTGAGCACGGCGATTTCGCCCAGGAACGTGGGCGACGTCACGGTGACGACCACGCCGGCCAGGGGCTCGAGGCTCCGTGCGTCGACGACCGTGCCGACCAAGGCGCTGCTCTGGGCCAGCGCCTGCGAGGCGAGGAGCCCCAGCAGGCCACACAGCATCCGAGGAATGACAGCGTTCACGAGAGCCCACCCCTGCGTTTCGAAAGGTGGCCATCATCCAGAACGCCCGTGCCTCGCACCGCACGCGAGGCTCCAGGCTCCATCATGGTTTCGGCACGTCCTTCATTCGAGCCCGACGTCCTGGGGCCCCGAGGGTTCGTGGTCGAAGTCCATCGACTTCACCGGAGCGAACGACTCGAAGAGGTCCTGACGCTGGTCCAGTGAGGCCGCCCTTTGGATGAGGCCGCCCAGTTCGCTCACGTCCTCTCGTGCCTTCAGGGGGGCGCCCAGGCCCTCCCACAGCTCCACCAGGGCGCCGTACGTGAGCGCGCGCGTCCAGTAGGAACCCCGCAGCTTCTCCGCCAGGGCCGCCGCCACATAAGCCAGTCGTGCGGTGGGTGCCGCCGCCCCATAGCTGGCCTGGAGCGCACCGCGAGCCAGCTTCGTCTCCAGTTCCTTCGAGTCCCCACCCTCCGGCGCCTTGTAGCGGATGCGCAGCGTGCCCAGGCTCGGCGCGGGTTTGTTCAGCTTCACCTCGTAGAGCGCGGTGACGGAGTGGCCCGCGCCCACCTCACCCGCGTCCACGCGGTCATCGCGGAACTGCTCCTTGGACAGCATCCGGTTCTCGTAGCCGAGCAGCCGGTAACGCGAGACGGCCTTCGGGTCGAACTCCACCTGGAGCTTCACGTCCTTGGCCACCACCTGGAGCGTCCCCGTGAGGTTCTTCACGAAGATGCGATGCGCTTCCTTCAGGCGGTCCACGTACGCGTAGTTGCCCTCGCCCACCTGGGCCAGCCGCTCCATAAGCACGTCGTTGTAAGTGCCCATGCCGAAGCCCACGGTGGACAGGGTGATGCCTTGCGCGGCGAAGTTCTTCACTCGCGCCCAGATACCGTCCGCGTCGGTGATGCCGTTGTTGGCCACTCCGTCCGAGCAGAGGATGACGCGGTTGATGCCCCCTTCGAGGAGGTGCTCGGAGGCGATTCGATAGCCGAGTTCCATGCCCGCCTGTGCGTTGGTGGAGCCCTCACTGTGCAGCCCGTCGATGGCGGTCAGCAGGCGCTCCTTGTCTTCCGCGCTCGTGGGAGGCAGCACCTGCCGGGCCTCGGAGCCGTAGACGACGATGGAGACCCGGTCTCGCGCGTCCAGCTCGTTCACCAGCAACAGCAGGGCCCGCTTCACCAGCCCGAGCCGCTGGTCTCCCTGCATCGAACCGGAGACATCGATGACGAAGACGAGGTGGCTCGGCTTGCGCTGCGCGTCGCTCACCTCGCGCGCCTTCACGCCGATACGCAACACCTGGTAGCCCTTGCGCGCGGGGGAGGGAAAGCCCTCCACGTGGACGTTGAAGGGGGCCTCGACGGGGGCCGGATAGGCATGGTCGAACGTGTTGACGAACTCCTCTACGCGCACGGCTCCCTCACTGGGGAGCACCGAGCGCTCCAGATATGCGCGCGCCAGGGTGTACGAGGCGGTGTCGGTGTCCACGGAGAAGGTGGAGAAGCGCTCGTCCTCCGTCTCCACCGTGGGGTTCACCCCGTACCCCTTGAAGTACATGTCGAAGTAGTGCGCGCGAGTCATCGGCTCGCCGCGCCGGAGTCTCCTGAGGGGCTGCCCCGACGGAAGGGGATGGAGCCGCAGCGTCATCGACATGCCGGGCATCGCGGGGGAGAGGTTGTACACAGGGGCCGCGCTCACGACGGTGAGCGCCTCCTCGATGGGCACGCCGTACTGGTCGCTCTCGGCACTCGGGGCCAGCTCGGCCAGGGATTCGAAGGACTGTGATGGGCCGCCCGAACCGGGAGCGGCGATGCGCCTGATGAACTGCTGGTCCACGTTGACGCCCGTGGGATAGCAGCCCTCGCAGATGGTCGGAGCGCCGCAAGTCTCCACCACCTCGCCGAGGGACTCGGGGAGCAGCTCGACGTTGACGCGGATGGTGCGGTTCAGCCGCAGTTGCACGTCGCTCCGCGCATAGAGCTTGTACTGCGCCTTCTCGTAGCGAAGGGTGTACACGCCGGGAGGGAGCTGGGGGATGCGGTATTCGCCCTGGGCGTCGGTGAGGACCGTCTGCTCGCCCTGGAGATTGGGCGACGCCGCGGTGATGACCACGTCGGGCATGGGCTGACGGCTCTGCGCATCGATGACCGTGCCGGTGATGGTGCTGCTCTGGGCCAGCACCTGCGAGGCAAACAGCGCCAGCAGTCCACACAGCATCCGAGGAATGACAGCGTTCACGAGGCCCACCCCTGCGTTTCGAGAGGTGGCCATCATCCAGAGGGCCCACGCCGCGCATCGCACGCGAGGCTCCAGGCTCCATCATGGTTTCCGCACGAAGCGGACGTCACGGGCCCCGGAGGGCCCGGCACATCAACGCATCAAGGGCGCTCGGCCTCGCGCGAGGTGCGCACCCACTCGCCGCGCTTCTCCGCGCCGGGGCCGCGCAACATCAGCCCCACCTTCCACACCACGTACACGGGCGCCCAGGCCAGGTCCAACAGGCCGCGAGGCCCCACGCCGGACACCCACCAACCGCGCAGCACGTACGCACCCAGGCTCATCAGCCCGAAGCCCGCCAGCGCCGACGCCCACACCGCCGTGCCACCCGACAGCCACACCAGCACCGACGCCGCCACCGCGCTGCCCACCGCCGCGAGCACCAACTGGCTCAAGGGCGGCACCAGCACGTCCATGGACAAGTCGAGCAGCAATCCACTGCGCTGTTTCAGCGCGTCCTTCAGGAGCGGCCAGCCGTGCAGCTTGCGCATCTGGCTGCGCCCACCCTCCCAGCGCTGACGCTGCGAGCGGCTCTGCTTCTCCGCGGAGACCATCTCCCCCTGCACCTCCGCCTCCCAGGCGTAGTGCACGCGGTGGCCCTTGCGGCCCAGGCGGATGCCGTACTCCAAATCCTCCACCACGCTGAAGGCGTCGTGCGGCACCTCGCGCAGCACCGCGTGCGTGAAGCACATGCCGTTGCCGCGCAGGCCGCAGGAGACACCCATCGCCTCGCGCCCCGACGAGCGCACCTTGTGGAACATGCCCAACGCAATCGTCATCAGCCGCGTGCGCCACGACGCCGTCGGGTTCATCACCCCGTAGTGCGCCTGCGCCGCGTGCGCGCCGTCCTCCAACCGCCGCGCGTACGCGTGCAGCAGGTTGGGGGACACCACCGTGTCCGCATCCACCACGACGACGGCGTCAGCGAAGCCGTCCTTCTGGCTGAACTCGAAGGCGTACGCGAGCGCATAGCCCTTGCCGCGCTTCTCCGTGTCGTGCCGCTCCAGCACCGTGGCGCCCGCCTCGCGCGCCTTCTCGGCCGTGGCGTCCGAGCAGTTGTCCGCCACGACGAGGATGCGCCGCAGCGACGCGGGGTAGTCCACCGCGGACAGGTTCGCCACCGTGCGGGCGATGCCCAGCTCCTCGTTGTGCGAGGGAATCACCACGTCGAACTTGCGCGTGGGCGCGGGAGGCACCGGCGCCGCGCGCCGCCACGACAGCAGCGTCAGAAGCAGCAGGTAGCCGCACGCCACCACCACCGGCAACAGCGCCACGCACAGCGCCAGGTCCACCCAGGTCCACACCGTCACGAGACTCTCCCCCGAGCGCGCGTCAGCGCCGCTCCAGCTCCGCCAGCACCGGGAGCTTCAGGATTCGCTCCACCTGCCACTTCTCCAGGATGCGCCGGCGGATGATGTCCAGCGCCACCGCCGCGAAGATGCCCATGGCGATGCCACCCACCACGCCCGCGGCGAGGATGAGCTGCACCTTCGGCTTGGACGGCTTCTCCGGAAACTGCGGCGGCGCCAGCACGCTGAAGCGGTGCTTCATCGACGCGCGCGAAATCTCCAACTCCGTCTTCGCCTGGTCCAGTCGCCGCATCTTCTCCTGATGCCGCATCACCAGCATGCGCACCCGGTCCGCCGCCACCGACACCTCCGGGTTGTCCGCCGTCGTCGGCCCGCCGAACGCCGCCGCGCCCAACAGCGGCCCCGTCGTCCCCTGCTCCAGCTCGCCCGGGTCTCCACCGTTGCGCATGTACTCGTTGATGAGCTCGTTGAGCTCCGAGCGCAGCGCCACCAACTGCGGCGAGTCCTCCGTCAGCGCGATGATGCGCTGCTCCAGGTCCGTGATGAGCGGGTGCTGCGGCGAGTAGATGACGCGCTGCTCGGCCAGTTGGTTGCGCAGCTCCGTCAGCCGCCGCGCGCGGAACTCCTCCACGTCGGAGATGGCCCGGCGCTTGGTCTGCACCATGAACCGCATCTGCGCGAGCAGGTGGTTGGTGTTGATGCCCAGCCCCGCCTGCGCCTGGGCCTGCGCGTTGCGGCCTCCGCGCGTCGCGGCCTTGGCCTCGTCGCGCTTGCGCTTCGCCTCCACGCGCTTCACGGTGGCGTCCAGCGCGGCGATGGCCTGTTTGATTCCCTCGCCCTCGTCAATCACCTGCTTGTCGAGGATGGTGATGGCCTCCGACACCGCGCCCATCTCCGCCGCCTGCCGCATCTCCAGGAAGTTCTTCTGCGCCGCTTCCACGATGTTGAGCGCGAGCTGCGGGTCGCTCCAGTCCACGCCGATGGTGACGGTGCCCGTGCCACCCTCCACCATGACGAGCATGGCCTGCTCCAGCATGGCGGTGAGCGCGTCGCGCTTGTCGTCGTCCGACATGGGCGGCGGCGGCTTGCGCAGCAGCACCTCCTTCAGCCGGCTCATGGGCGAGCGCTGCAACTCCCAGTACTCCACCAGCTTCGCGTCCCGGACGATGGCCTTGATGTTGTCCGTCTTCATCACCATCTCCCACGCCGCGCGCGTGGGCTGGTCCGCGTCCACCGGAATGGAGCGGCCCGGGTTCGCCAGCGAGGCGATGATGAAGTTGCGTTGCGTCAGCATCCGCGTTTCGACGTGGTACTTGCGCGGCATGATTTTGCTGACGCCCGCCGCCAGCCCCGACACCGCGACCATCACCAGCAGCGCCAGGAACCAGTGCCGCAGCACCGCGTTCTTCACGTAGAAGACCGCGTCAATCGCGAAGCCCCAGTCGATGAGGTCCGACGGCGCGTTCGTCTCCGCCCGCTCCGGTGTGTACAGCGGAGCGGGGGCGGGAGCCCGCGGACCCCGTGGGCCGGGGGCCGGCATCGTCACGACGTCCTCCTCGCCGCGGCGCTCTTCAGGAGCTGGCCCACCCGACGGGAGAACTCATCCTGCGTGAAGGGCTTGCCCAGGTAGCCGTTGGCTCCCGCCTCCTCGGCGTGGGCCTTGTCCTCCGGCAAGTCGCGCGCGCTCACCACCAGCACCGGCACGTCCGCCATGCCCACGGTGCGGCGGATGTGCTCGCACAAGTCGTAGCCGGAGATATCCGGCAGCGTCAGGTCCAGACACACGAGGTCCGGACGCGCCGCTCCCGCCAGGTGCTTGAGCGCGGCCTGGCCATTGGGCAGCTCCACCACGTCCTTGAATCCCATGGCACGCAGGTAGTCGCCCAGCATCTTCCGAAAGAAGGGCGCGTCCTCCACCAGGAGAACCGTGTGCATTTGGGGCTCCATCCGTCGTCAGCCTTTCTTCTCAGTCGCGCTCAGTGGAAGCCGAGCCGTGGCACCCAGACGATGACGCCGTAGGTGTATGCCGCGTTGAAGAGGATCACCCACAGGATGGCCTTCTTCAGTCCCCTCATCGGATTCTCATCCCTCGCCGCCATGGCGGGGAGGGTGATGGTGAGGATGAGGACGGACATCAGGATGAGCTTCGCCATGGGCCTTGAACTCAGAGGATACCAGTTTGACGAAGCGACAGGCCCAACGCCGCCGCCCACTGGAAGCGGGCCGCCGGCAACTCGGGCGAGCGGCTCCACGTCCCTCGAGTGTCGGCATCCACCGACATCCAACTGTTGAGAATCCAGGATGCCGTCACCCCGCCGGACACCAGCCGGTCGCCTGTCGCGCCGCCCACCGCGAAGGCGGTGCCGCCCGTGGTGGCCACGCGCACGCGAGGCCCCAGCGCCCACGTCCCTGTCACGGTGAGGTCCGCTCGAGGGTAGACGCGCGCCGTCAGCCGGTCCGTGAAGGGAGACACTCGCAGCCCCAACCTTCCATCGAAGTCCGCGGTGCGGGAGGGAATCCGGTGGCCCACCGCGAGGGTGAGGTTGGGCAACAGCTCCGTGCGGGGCCCTGCGTCCGCGCCTTCCTCGCCGGGGTCCGGGTCGACTCCCGGCGCGGTGAGGGAGCGGACGATGCTGGCCCCGGCGCCGGCCTCGACGGAAGTCCTTCGCGTCATCCGCCGCGTCCAGCTCTCCGTCAGCGTCACGACGGTGTTGTTGGCGCCGGTGGAGAATCTCGCGTGCGTGACGGCGGCGGACGTCGTCAGCGCGCTGAGCGAGGACAGCGCGTGGCTCAGCGACGTGTCCAGGCGCGGGCCGTACTGGAGGGGGACGGCTTCCCGGGCCGGGCCGTCCAGGCCGCCGCTGACGGAGAAGCCGGTGGTGGCGGACAACTGCCAGCGCCGTCCCAGCCAGCTCGTCTCGCCGGTGAGCGAGGTGGCGGACGACACGAAGTGGACGGTGTCCGTCTCCGGAAGCGGCTGGAGCGGACCGCCGCCCACGGGCGGGCGCAGCGGGCCGTCCGGGTCTATCGGGTCCGGGTCGAAGTCCGGCAGCGCGTCCGTGATGAGCAGGTTGACGCTGCCCACCACCAGCTCCTCGCTCAGCCGGAAGGACAGGCCGCGCTCGGGACGCCAGAGGGCGGCGAAGCGGCCCACGTGCTGCACTTCGGTGCGCGCCTGGGCGGTGACTTCGCGCAGGCTGATGCGCGGGGCGTAGTCCAGTTGGAGGGTGGTGTTCCCCTCGCGCCGCTCCAGGCCCAATATCGGCGTGAAGTCGGTGTCACCGGCGACGGAGGGCGCGTCCTCGGCGGGGTCCTCGTTGGAGCGCACGCGCGAGTCCACCCGCACCGACGCGGTGTAGGTGATGGCGGTGGAGGAGACCTCCAGCCACATCGCGGTGAGCGCCGCCCCCAGCACCGCTCACTCCACCACCACCACGTCACCAGGGCGCAGGCGGAACGTCGGCGCGCGCCCCTCGGCGTGGATGAGGTCCTGGTAGCGGAAGCGGATGCGCAGCGGGCCCTGCCCGTCCTCGTGACGCATGACGAAGATGCGGTCCTGGTGCGCGTACTCGGTGAAGCCGCCCGCGCCGGCCAGGGCCTGCAGGAGGCTTGCGCCCACGTCGATTTCCAGCGGGCCAATGCGGTTGACCTCGCCCACCATGGTCACCTTGATGGGGCGCGCCATCTCCAGCGCCACGGTGACGACGGGGTGGTTGATGTAGTCCTTCAGCCGCGTCTGGATTTGCTGCGACAGCATGGCGGGGCTGTGGCCCGCGGCCTCCACGTCGTCCAGGAACAGCAGGCTGATGCGCCCGTCGTCGCGCACGCGCGCCTGCGTGGTGAGCGACTCCTGGTTCCACACGCGGATGTTGAGCAAGTCGCCCGCGGCGATGCGGTAGCTGGCGTCGGGCGGGGGCGGCTTCTCCTGGTACTCGTCCACCCAGGTGTACTTGCCCAGCCCGCTGCACGCGGAGGCCACGACGAGCAGCACGGCGCACGCGAGGACGCGCGGCGGGAGGTGGAGCGCGGGGCGATGGGTGCGGGGCGAGGACGACATGGGCTCTGACGGTTTCCTCTAGGGAGTGGGGGCGACGGCGATGACGGCCGGCTCCGGTTCAGGGGTGCCACGGCGGCGCGCGAGCTTCACCACGGCCAGGACTTCACCCGGCTTCACCGCGCCGAGCGCCAGGACTCCGAAGACATACAGCGTGGCCTCCACGCCCAGCCGGGGCCAGTCCTCCAGGGAGAGGAGCACCGTCCTGTCCAGCGCGACGATGGCCACGCAGACCACCGCCGTCTTGGCCACCCTGACGAGCAGCCGGCGGTCCACCGCGGAGCGGCCCATGCGGCCCAGCATGATGATGGTGATGACCACCTCCATCAGCAGGAGGGAAATCGCGGTGCCCGCCGCGCCGCCGCCGTCGCCGTAGGCCGCGTGCATGCGCGGCACCAGCATCAGGTTGAGCAGCGGGTTGAGCAGCAGGCTTCCGAAGATGCTGGTGCCCGTCACCCACCACTCGCGGTTCGTCATGGTGAGCCAGGCGCCGCACGTCATCGTCACGAAGGCGAGGACGAACAGGGGCGACTGGAGCCGCAACAGATTGACGGCCAGCGAGTAGTCCTTGCCGAGCAGCCCAATCCACAGGGGCGCGCCCATGACGATGAGCATCATCATGGGGACGGTGACGGCGAGCGTGCCCTCCAGCGCGCGGCGGGCGATGGCGCTGACCTCTTCTTCCGAGCGCGCGGCGGCGCGGGACATCAGCGGCAGGAGCACCCAGCCCATGACGGGGTTGAGGGCGAAGGTGACGTTGGAGATGCTCCACGCGGCGCTGTACCAGCCGACCTCCTCGTGGTTGCCGAGCATCCCCAGAATCATGATGTCCAGCCGACCATTCGTCGCGAGCGCCGCGGCGGTGAGGAAGTAGGGCAGGCCCGCCTTGAACACCCGCCACGTGGCGGGGAAGTCCACGCGGAACACCAGCCCCATGTGCTGGCGCGCCAGGTGCCAGCCCACCGCCAGCTTGATGGCCTCCGACGCGACGACGGGCACCGCGAGCCACGGCAGGGGCAGGCCCATGACGCCGACCGCGAACAGGCCGCCGCCCCACACCAGCTTGGTGACGACGTTGGAGATGGAGAGTCCGGCGACCTTGCCCTTGGCATGCAGCAGCGCCGCCATGGACGCGTTGCACATGACGAGTAGCTGCGCGGCGCCGAAGACGTAGACGAGCGCGCGCATCTCCGGCGGGTCGTCCCGGTAGTTCATGACGAGCGCGAGCGCGCCCATCAACACGCCCGTGAGCACCAGCCGCACCAGCATGGAGGCGCCGAAGAAGTCGCTGGCGTGTTCGGGCCGGCGCGACACCTCCTTGCGGATGTACATCTCCAGGCCGAGATTGGTCGCGATGAAGAAGATGGCGGAGAAGCTGTCCGCCCAGTTGAAGCGCCCGAAGGCCTCCGGGGACAGGTAGTGCGTCAGCAGGGGACGGATGCCGAAGGCGATGGCATACGTCACCAGCAGCGAGCCGCCGAGCTGCAGGCCGTTGCGCACCGCGCCCATCGCCTCATGGGAGCGTTCACGCTCCTGGGCGTCATGCTGAGAGGATTCGCTGTGGGTCGTCACGGTGGGAGCGGGCGCTCCGGCAATTGGCCGGCCAGCCCGTGTGCATAGAAGACGAGCGGGAGCGGCGCGTCAATGCCGCCCCCGAGGAAGTCAGGCCGCCTGGAAGCCTAGCTGGCCCCGCGCCCCGTAATCACGACGGGCACCGTCTGGAGCAGCAGGCGCAGGTCGCTCGTGAGGGTCCAGTGGTCGATGTACTGCATGTCCAGGTACATCCACTCCTCGAACGAAATCTGGTTGCGGCCGGAGACCTGCCAGATGCAGGTGAGGCCCGGGCGCACCGACAACCGGCGGCGCTGCCACGTCTCGTATTTGGCCACCTCGTTGGGCACGGGCGGACGCGGGCCGACGATGCTCATCTCGCCGCGCAGCACGTTGATGAACTGGGGCAGCTCGTCGATGGAGAACTTGCGGATGAAGCGACCGATGCCGGTGATGCGCGGGTCGTTCTTCATCTTGAAGACAGGGCCGGTCTGCTCGTTCTGCGCGGCCAGCTTCTCCTTCAGCTCCTCCGCGTTCACCACCATGGAGCGGAACTTGAGCATGTAGAACGGCTTGCCGTTCTGCCCGACGCGGTACTGCTTGAAGAAGATGGGGCCCTTCGACGTGAGCTTCACCACGAGCGCCACGAAGCCGAGCAGCGGCAGCAGCATCCACAGCGCGACGGCGGACACGCAGATGTCGAACAGGCGCTTCATCGCCATCTGGTGCGGCTTGGGGCTCACCGCCGCGAAATGCAGGAAGCCATCCGCCACCGCGCGGCTGTCCACCGGACGCGCGCGGTCCAGGCGGAAGCTGTGCGCGGGCAGCGCGAAGGGGACGCCGAAGCGCTCGGCCAGCTTGATGGACGCCTGCATCGCCTCGCCCTGCTTGAGCGTGTTGCCGGCGATGTAGACCTCGTCCACGGCGGTGTTGCGCAGGATGTGCTCCAGGTCATCCACCGTGCCCAGCACCTTGGCGGGCAATTCACCGATGGAGCCCGTGTCGTCGTGGAAGCGCACGTAGCCAATGAGCTGCCGACGGCCGCGGCGAGCCAGGTCCTCGCCGGAGTAGCGGCCCATGGCGCCCGTGCCGACAATGACCACCGTGTCCGTGGGGCGCTCCTGGGAGGCCACCGAACGGAAGACGAACAGCCGCAAGAGCAACGCCACGGGCCAGAAGAGGATGAGCAGCGGGGCAAGGCCGGGGACCTTCATCGTCTCCGGCAGCGCCAGGTGCACCACGGCCAGCACCGTGACGACGGCCAGCGTCGTCACCGACACGAGGGCCACGTGGTCCAGCTTGCTGCGCTCCGCGAAGCGCGAGTCGTACAGACACAGCGCGGTGCCGGTGATGATCCACACGATGAGGGACGCGATGACCAGCGCGGGCAACAGCCAGCCGGGCTGGGCCCACAGCAGACCGTCCAGCCACGCCGAGGCCGTCAGCACCGCCGACATCAAGACCAGGTCTACGGTGAGGTTCAGCTTCGCCGCGAAGCCGGGCGCCAGCTTGGGCCCGGGAACCAGCTCTTCCGCCGCGCCCCCCACATTGCCCTGAGCGGATGCCGACCCAGGAGCACCGACCGCCGCACCAGTACTTGCGCTGCTCATCGTGTCCACCCCCCTCTACCCGCCCACTGAGTGTTCAGTTCCGGTAGAGGATGCCGTTGAGGCTGAAAATCTTCAAGTCGGAAAGAACTGCTTTTTGCCATGCTTGTGCGGCGCGTTGCAACCCCCCGCACTGTGAGTAAGACGTGACATGGTGTGAAATCTTTGGATCATCCGACTCTCGTCGCATCTCAGGGGGTCCCAGCGAACACCGGGAGTCGCCCCTTCGCTTCCCCGCGCGAAGGTGACGTCCCCCAACACATTGCATCTACGGTGCCGGTCTGACGCGAACGGTACGGAGCGCGTGGGTGGGATGGATGCATGGGGTCAGGGTCCAGGAGTTTCGCGAGGTTGCGCGGATTCCAGCCGTTCCGGGTGGGTGTGGACGTTGAAGCGCCCGTTCCGGACGAACGTCGCCAGCGTCACGTGGGAACGCAGCGCCAGGTCGATGGCCAACGTGCTGGCCGCGGAAACACCCGCAATGACTGGGATTCTGGCCATGACTGCTTTTTGGACGATTTCAAAGCTGACGCGTCCGCTGACGGCGAGCAGCACGGGCTGACGCGTCAGGGCGACGGGCGGCGTGGAGACTGCGCGCGGTGCCCTGGCCAGGACGAGGGCGCCCACGACCTTGTCGACGGCGTTGTGGCGGCCCACATCCTCGAAGGACGCCAGCAATTGGCCGTCGGCATCGAGCGCGGCGGCGGCGTGGACTCCCCCGGTCCGGGCGAAGTTGCGCTGCACGTCGCGCAGGCGCTCAGTGGCGCGGGCCACGACTTCTGGGGAAAGCCGGGGGCCGGGCGGGAGCGGGGTGCAGCGGGACAGCAGGTCCTCCACGCTGCGCCGGCCACAGACGCCACATGCGGAGGTGGTGAGGGTGCCCCGGCGGGTGGCCTTCAGTGGATCAGGGTCAATGACAACACCTGGGGCGGGAGTGACCTCGAGCACATTGCCCCAGCCATCCTCGCCCGGCCGGCCGCAGTGGGAGAGGGTGCCCAGGTCGTCCGCGCTTCGGATGAGGCCCTCGGCCAGCAGGAAGCCCACGGCCAGCTCCCGGTCATGTCCGGGTGTCCGCATGGTGGTGGCCAGGGCCTCGCCGTTGACGCGCAGCTCGAGCGGCTCCTCGACGGCGATGGTGTCGTCCTCGGCGGGGAGGAGGGTGGCGCCGTTCCAGCGTCGCACCGGACGGGAGGCCACGCCCCGCGCATCCTGGGGCGGCAGTGGCGCGCGTCGGGGCGGGCGCAGGTGTTCGAGGATGGCGTCCGCGATGGCGCGCGTGTCGAGCGGTGACAGCAGCCGCGCGGTGGAGGGGCTCGACACGAGCGCGTCCGTGACGAGGGCGAAGACCTCCGGACGGGAGGAGGCGAGGAGCGGGCCCAATCCCTCGCGCCACACCTCCAGCTTGGGGAGCGGACCGTTCTTCCAGCCTTCCACCAGCGCGAGGTCCAGGGTGCCCGCGAGGCGGATGAGCAGCTCCGGAAGGGCCTCCGTGGGGGCGGTGCCGGTGGTGAGCTGCACGCCCTGGGGTGTGGCGAAGCCGGTGAGGCAGGCGCCGGCCTCCCGGAAGCGGGCGGTGTCGCTGCCCCCCCGGTGGAGCGGGTGGGTGTCCGAGGAGTGCTTCACGGCGGCGACGCGCAGTCCTCGCGAGACGAGCTCCGGGAGCAGCCGCGTGAGGAGCGTCGTCTTCCCGGCGCCGGACCAGCCGACGATGCTGAGGGCGGGCACGCGGCTCATGGCTTCAGGTCCGCGGCGTGGTGGGGGCGGTCGAATGGCTCGACGGCGTTGAGAGCGGGCACATGGCTCACGGCGCGGTGTCCGGGGCTGAGTCCGCCGGGTGGTGGTGGGGGCGGTCGAACAGCTCCACCTCGACGAGGTCGTTCTCGTTGAAGTCGGCGCGGCCCGGAGGCAGGACGGCCCAGCCGTCTGCTTGAACGTTCTGGAGAATCTGCCCGGCGCCCTGGGGGCGCAGCCAGGCGCGAAGACCCTCGTCGCCGTGCTCCAGCGTGGCGGTGATGAGGTAGGTGAGGCCGGCCTGCTTGTGACGGGGCTCGGACAGGCGCGCGCGGACGCGGCGGCGCGTTTCGAGCACGCCCTGATGCTTGAGCAGCAGCGGCCTCGCGAGCTGGTCGAAGGCGACGGTGGCCGCGCCCGGGTTGCCCGGCAGGACGACGATGGCGGTGTCCCCCAGGCGCGCGACGGCCACGGGCTTGCCTGGCTTCAGGGCCACGCCGTCGACGAAGAAATGCGCGCCCAGCGCTGTGAGCACGCGCTTCACGTGGTCCTTGTCTCCCACCGACGCGCCGCCCGTGGTGATGAGCACGTCGACTCGCGGCGCGAGCTCGGTCAGGGCCTCGCGCAGGGCGTCCTCGTCATCGCAGGCCCGGGACATGTGGAGCACGTGGGCGCCCGCTTCGCGCGCGAGCGCCGCGACCAGGACCAGGTTGCTCTCGTAGACCTGATGCGCGAGCGCGGGCTCACCGGGGCGCACGAGCTCGTCACCCGTGGCGAGCACGGCCACCCGTGGCGCCGGACGCACGCGGACGGTGGTCTCGCCCTGGGACGCGAGCACGCCGAGCACGGAGGCATTCACACACTGGCCCGCGCGGAACAGCGGCGCGCCCGCGCGGACCTCCTCGCCCGTGCGGCGGATGTCATGGCCGGGGGGCACGGTGATGAAGAGGTCCACGGTGAGGCCATCGTCCGAGGCGCGCGCGGCTTCCTGTCGCACGACGGCATCGGCCCCGGAGGGGATGGGCGCGCCGGTGAAGATGCGCGCGGCCTCGCCGGGCTGGAGTGCGCGAGCGGGCAGGGCGCCCGCGTAGACGGTGTCGATGACGCGCAGCCTCGTGGGGCTGTCACGGTTGGCGCCGCGAGTCTCCTCCGCGCGCACGGCCCAGCCATCCATGGCGGAGTTGTCGCAGCCGGGCAGCGAGCGCGAGGCTCGGACGTCCGTGGCCAGGAAGCGGCCGTGGGCATCGAGCAGGGGCACGGGCTCGGGAGCCGCGGGAGCAATGGCTTCGAGCGCGGCCTGCCGGGCGGCGGAGAGGGACGTGAGCGGCATCGGGGACGCGCAGACTACGCCGCGGGCCCTGTCCGTTGTCCACGGGGCCGCGGGCCGTCTGTTCGCCTGCTGTCCTTCGCGGTGGGCCCGGGCATGGCGCCGCGCGGGATGCACCGCTTCGACATGGAGCTTCGATGCACGGCCGTGGTGCTCGGAGGCAGCGCGTGGACTCGCCGCGTCACTCCGCGGGTGACCTCGAATCGAGGGGGCGTGCTCACCTCTCCGAGCGAGGTGTGGCATTCTGAGGGGAGGGCTCTCGTGCGTGCTTCGCTGCACTCGGGATGGAACGTGTGACGTCGCGCGTGGCCGGGGGCAAGTGCCGACGTTCCAGGGGAGAGCGAGACACGAGCCATGGACCCCAACAGCGGCAGTCTCGGCAACACGTATCCGGACGTGACGCTGGCCATCATCGCGGGAGGCCAGGGACGACGACTGTCCGGTGTGCCCAAGGGCCTGCTGGAGGTGGAGGGCCGCACGGTGCTGGCGCGACTGCTCGCGCTGGCGCCCCGCTTCGGTGAGGTGCTCCTCGTCGCCAATTCACCGGAGCCCTACGCCCGTTATGCGCTGCGCACCGTCGCGGATGTGGTGCCGGACAAGGGCGCGCCCGGCGGCGTCCACGCGGCACTCTCCGCGGCTCGGACGCCCTGGGTGGTGGCGGTCGCATGTGACATGCCCTTCATCTCGCCCGATGTCCTGCGCGTGTTGCTCGACGCGCGCGGTGACGACGTGGACGCGGTGTGCTTCGACGCGGGCGGACGCGTGGAGCCCCTGCTGGCCGTGTACCGCGCGGCGCTCGCGCGGGTCTGGCGCGCGACGTTGTCCGAAGACCCGTCGCTGCGTCAGCTCCTCTCCCGCTTCCGCGCGCGACTGCTGCCCGAGTCCGCGCTGCGCGCCGTGGACCCGTCGCTGCGCGCGCTGGTGAACGTGAACACCCCTCAGGACCTCACGCGGTACGCGGTGACGCTGCCTGGCGAGTAGTCCTCACTTCGAGACACGCGCCATGAATGCGTGCCATCGCCTCGCACCGCCCGGCGCCGTCAGGAGCGAGGCGTTGGGACGGGCTGGAGGAGGGTGGGCAGCTCCGCCAGGTCGAGTACGAGGCTGGGGCGAATCTGGCCGACGGCATCGGACATGTCCTCGCCCTGGCCCTGTACGCCCAGGCCCACGGTGAAGCGGTCGCCCACCATGACGCGGGTGGTGGCCACGACGCTGGCGCGTTTCGTGTCCGTGTTTCCCAGTTTCAACAGTGACTGGGTGGCTTCGAGCTTGAGCTGGAAGCGCTGCGAGGCGACGCCGAAGGACAGGCCGACGTCGACCCATTTGTCCATGGAGAGCTCCGGGCGCGGACGTTCCTGGAGTACTCGCATTTGAATCGCGACCTCGAGGTTGGAGTCCGCGCTGCTCAACAGCTCCAGCGTGGCCGCGCCGAAGCCGCGCTGGATGGCGACGCCGTCTCCGTCATGCGACTTGAGGCCGGGTGTCACCCAGCGTCCGCCGACGGAGAAGAAGAGGGCGCTGGAGGCCTGGCGTGTCTCGCGGGTGCAGGCGGGGAGGCCCTGGCGAATCTTCGCGATGCCCGCCTGGCGCGCGGCCTCCATGGCGAGGCGGTAGTCGGCGAGGGCCTTCTCGAAGTCGGCGGGATTCACATGGTCGCCGGGCAGGGGCTTGTCGGGGAACTCGTAGAGGCTCGGGTCCGCGAGGACGCGGGTGATGCAGGTGTTGTAGGTGGAGCCGTAGATGCTGCGCTCGCCGAGGACGTCCACGGACATGCCGGCCATCACGGTGGCGAAGCGGCCCTTCTCCGGGACGGCGTCCTGGAAGGGTGTGTCCTGGCCCACGCCGAGGGTGATGGCGGTGTCCTGGAGCAGGCGGGTGAGGACGGAGGCGTTCCGCGCGGCGACGGCCTCCGAGTAGAGCCGTTCGAAGCCGTCGGTGAGCAGGTAGGGGTTGAGCTGGAGCGCGAAGGACGCCTGGGTGCCGTCGAGCACCGCGCCCACGCCGCGCAGGCTGGCCACGAGGGCGGAGGGGTTGGAGGGGTGGACGACTTCTCCGGCGGTGGCGATGTCCAGGCCGGCGGCGGTCTCCGAGCCGCCTCGAAGGATGCTGGGGAAGTCGAGCTCCACGGTGCCCGCGTCCGGCGTGCCACCATCCTGGGCGTTCGCGACGGAGGCGCAGAGGAGGAGCAGCGCGAGGAGCGCCCTCATTCCACCACCGTCCAGGTGAGGGTGATGAAGTCGGCCACCGCGCCCTGCTGGAGGGAGAAGTCGTCCCAGAGGGCTTCCTTCTGGCCCTTCTCGAAGACGAGCGTCGCGCGCTGGAGGAACCGTGCGCCCGCGCCCGTCGGGTCCGCGACGGAGAACACGGCGCGCACCCAGCCCTGGGCGGCGGTGGGGAGGAAGTCGTCGGGCAGGGGGATGGTGCCCTCGCCGGTGAAGACGTCCGAGTGGAGCTGGCGGCGCTCCTGGCCCTGCATCTTCCCGCTGATGACCAGTCGCATGGCGACGGTGTTGAGGACACCCGAGGGCCGCTCCAGCACCAGCTTCACGCCCTTCCGGTCCGCGCGTGGCACCTGGATGATGGACTCCAGCTTGTCGTTGCCTGACATGGTGTTCCCCCTCGACGGGTGATGGCGGGCTTTGCCGGCCTCACCCGGTTCATTCTAGTGGGAGGGGTGACGTGGAAAGAAGCCAGGCGGGCGGGCGACCGGGTGCGTCACCCTGACGCATGGACGGGAGGGTCGGAGGGTGGGAGACAGGAGGGGGAGAGCGCCATGTTGAAGACCCCTCTTGGACGGTTCCGCGCGGTGGCCTTGTTGGAAGGCCTGTCGTTCGTGTGCCTGTTGTTCATCGCGATGCCGCTGAAGTACGCGGCGGACATGCCGTTGGCGGTGCGCTTCACGGGCATGGCGCACGGGCTGTTGTTCGTGCTGTACCTCTTCGCGTTGATGGAGGCGGCCATCGCGCTGCGCTGGTCCTTCGTGCGCGTGGCGGTGGCGTTCGGCGCGTCGCTGGTGCCCTTCGGCAACTTCCTGCTCGACGCGAAGCTGCGCAAGGAGAACGCCCCTGTTCAGGGGTGATACGGGGCGCGCTCGAGGAACCGCCCATCCGGTGCGATGGCGTAGACCTCGAACCAATCGAACTCGAGCGTGACGCCGGGGCCGAAGCCAGGGCACCTGTCCACGCGTCGCTCGACTTGAACGAAGTAGATACCGGCCTCGAAGCCGACGCGCAGCTCCAGGGAGCGGGGCGAGAACGCACACTGCTGGGTGTGCTGCTTCGGAAAGCGCTTCATGGCCTCTTGCAGCGCGGTGTGCGCGGCGAGCACGGCGGGGCCATCCAACGTGGCCAGCGGGCGAATCTCCTCTGGCCATTGAATGGGGCGTTCGCCCGTTGCAGTCGGAGAGAGCCCCGCATCCCTCGTCGTCGTGGGCTGAGGTCTCACGACTCCCGCATCCGGGCTCCCCGCGTCGGGCGTGGGCGGAGCAGCGCCGCCATCCGTCAGCAGGGACACCAGCAGGAGCAGGGGATTCAGTCTCAGCATGTGGCACCTGATGAACGTGCGGGACGGCGGGACGTGGCGCGAGGGTTCATGGGCGTGGCGTCGAGCAGCCTATGGGGACATCGCGGAAGAGCAATCAGGAGGAGTGCCGTGAGGCCTGATGGCGCTGGAGGGGCGAGGGCGACAGGTGGCCTGGAAGCTCCATTTCTTCCGGGCGGAGTCCCAGAGAAAGACCTCACCCGCCGGGTTCCATTTGTAGAACCGAGGCGCGCTTCGATGGCCCGTGGCGAGCCATCCCCAGGTCGAAACGGGTTGCCCTCGCGCATCTCGGGCCAGTCTGCCGCTCGGCGTGGTCGCATACGCCATCATCACCCAGAGTCCCTCGCCCGACTTCGCCAGGGGCCAGACGACGAGGTCCTTGGCGCTGACCTCCGCTCCGCAGGGATGGTTGTGGGCATAGCCGAAGATGGGCAGGTCCCTTCCGAAGTCCACGTCATCCACGCCGCCAAACGGAGGTCGGCACGCACTCGCTGATGTTCCCCCATCGCGAATGGGCCAGGACACACGCCAGTCGTCTGGCGTGCGGTAGATGGCGACGCAGTACTCGGTCGCATCGGGACGGGGACGCCCCGTCCGGGCGTCGCAGGCGTCCATGGAACTGGGAAGCGCCATCAAGGCCTGGAGGGTGGGCAGGACCAGGTCATCCGGAACGGCCGCCGACGTGTCGAGCACGGTGGGCACCTCGGGCCAGGGTCCCGGCGCCACCGCCAGGAAGGTGTCACCGTCCAGCGAAGGCAACTCCGAATGCAGGTAGTAGCGTCGTGTGCCCGCGCAGGCGATGACGAGTGGCAGACCGAGCCAGGCAATCCACCGCGGCGCGAGGCGCCGGAGCCGTGCGGGAATGCGCGAGAGCGTCATTTCACCCAACGTAGTGCATTGGTCGCATTCCCAGGAACGGGACGCGCCAGGGTGTGGATGACCTCCAGGAGTTCGCGCGCGCGAGGAAGCTGTGCGAGCATTCCGCGCGCTTTTTCGCGGTGGAGGTCGGCTCATGGAACGCGGCACTTGGAACACGCCAGAGGCAGTGCAGCGGGAGCTGGATTCGCGGCTCGCCCTCGTGCAGTCCTCCGAGCACATTCGCGGCATGCACTTCGCCGCCGTGCTCGACACCGTGCGCTTCCTGGGCGGTGAGCAGGCGGTGAAACACATCGTCGACGCCGGTGACTTCCCCCCCGACCTTGACCCCACCGAGCTCTACCCCGTCCCTCCCTTCATGAGGCTGTTCTTCGCCTCCGCCAACCTGCTCGCGCCCCAACTCGGCGGCGTCGAGGAGGCCATGCGCCAGATTGGCGTCCAGGGCACGCTCGCCTTCGTCCGCTCCATGTTCGGCACCGAGGTCCGTCAGCAGGTCGGCGGAGATCCAAAGCTCCTCGTCAACATGCTCCCAGAGGCCTACCGCATGGCCATCGACTTCGGCGAGCTCCAGGTCGAATGGACCGCGCCTCGCGCCGGCCTCATCCACATGCGCCGCATCTTCACCCCCGTCGCCTACAACGAAGGCATGCTCGAAGGTGCCCTCCAGGCCGTCGGCGCCCAGGACATCCGCGTCGAGGGCCGCCAGACATCGCTGCTCGACAGCGAGTACTCCCTCTCCTGGGACGACTGAGCGCTTCTACCGGGACGCGCCCCTCGCGGGCGCATCCGCATCGAAGACGAAGGCGCCGTACCCAATCACCTCGTCCCGTGCCCCGGCCGCATCCCCGGAGCTGCGCAGCGCCATCAACCTGGGCCGCAGCCCCCGCCGCTTCGCCACCCGCAGCAGACCGTTGATGGCCTCCGCGCCACACGCGCTGCCCGCGTCCAACGGCCCCTCCAGCGCCAGCACCCGCGCCGCCGTCGCATGGTCCGCCCGCCGCGCCTCCTCATACGGCCGGTAGTGCGACAGGTCCGACGTGACGACGAGCAACACGTCCTCGTCCCACAACGCCTCCAGCACCTGGGCGACCTCCTCCTCGTCCGTGCGCCCCACCACCAGCGGCAACACCGTGAAGCGCTCCAACACGCGCTGGAGGAAGGGGAGCTGCACCTCCAGCGCATGCTCCGACTCGTGCGCCTCGGTCGAGGCGCTCACCTGTCCCAGCGCGGTCGCCCGGCGCAGCAGGTCCACATCCAGTCGCACGTCCCCCAGCGGCGTACACAGCAGGTCCACCTCCGGGTACGCCAGGCCGCGCAGCCTGTGGAAGTGACACGGCCCCAGCAACAACACCCGCGTGCGCTCCGCTCGCCGAGCCCACAGCGTGGCGTAGGCCGCCGCCGCCACCGCGCCTGAATAGACATACCCGGCATGCGGAACGATGAGCGCGGTGGGAAGCCCCTCCCCCGGCCCCCGCGCCTGCTCCAGCCACGCGTCTACCTGCGTCATCAACGTGGTGGGATTGGAGGAATAGAAGGTGCCCGCCACCGCGGGCGCACGCACACGAGGCATGTCCTCCAACCCGTCCTTCCCTGGGCGGCGCCGCGAGCACTGACGGGCGGGGCGGGCTGTCCCACCAGCGGCCCCGGGCTCCACACGAACGTGGCTCCGGGTGGAATCCTACGGACAGACGGCAACGCGAGGATATGCGAATCATTGCAAGTCTGTTCGCTTATGGGACGTGCGGGTCCCGACTTCGAGCGCCTCGCGCCTCATTCCCGGCCCTCCACGAATGACAAAGGATTGATTTCACCGGCCGTTCGTCTGGCGTGAGGCTTGCTACCGGTGACTTCGTTCCGTGCGCTCCTTCCGAGCGGTTCAGGGCCGTTCGGGGCACGGAACCTCGCGCATGGGAGGGCCGGCCGGGACCTCTGACTCCTCCACCCTGGCCGACCTTCCCGTCCGTGAGCCCTGGCCCATGCGGGCCCGCCGCGCGCCCGTGTCCAGGCCCGGGCCCATGTCTCAGCGATGTCTCACGCGCGGCGTCTCCGGGAGCGAGTTTCCTCGGCAGATGGCGCGAGGAACGGCTCCGCCGAGCGAATTCTCAAGTTGCGCTCATGCGGTACATGACACACAGGGAACGAAAAAAGGATGCGCGCAGGCGCGCATTGACTAGAAGGGGCCGCCGAGCGCCCGGGAATGACCGCGGGCACACGCAACGGAGGGACGCTTCATGAAGGCAAATCAGTGGCAGGCCATGGCCGTAGCGGCCGGGTTGATGGTGTCGACGAGTGCATTGGCGCAGTCGACGGGTGGTGGTTCCGGTGCTTTCGGCAACGCCGGGCAGATTGTCGTCAGCTCGGATGCGTCGGCGAACCTGGGCTACACGACGGAGGGCGCGGGGTACGGTTTCTTCAACCTGGCGCCGAGCGTGGATTACTTCCTGAAGGAGAACCTCTCCATCGGTAGCGGCGTCAACCTGGCGGTGTTGTTCGGCGAAGGCGACACGGTGGCCGCCTTCGGCATCAACGCGCGCGTGGGCTACAACATCTCCCTCACGGAGAAGGTCTCCGTGTGGCCCAAGGCCATCGTCACGCTGTTCGTCGGCGACAACATCCTGTCGCTCCCCGACGGCACGGGCTCGGCCTCCACGGTCATCCTGGAGGGCTACGCGCCCTTCCTGTACCACGTGACGTCCCACTTCTTCGTGGGCGCCGGTCCTCGCCTGGCCTTCGGCCTGGGTGATGACGTCGACGTGACGTTCAGCGTCGGCACCACGGTGGGCGGTTACTTCTAGCGGTTTCGAGGCCCCGCGCGCGGCAGGCTGTGTCCCGCCGCGCGCCGGGGCTTCGTCGTCTTCGTCAGGGCAGCGTGAGGCGGCTGACGCCCCCGCCCGGACGGAGTGGACGGCCCACGCGGGTCTCCTCCACCCAGCCCTCCGCGGACGGCGCGTTGCCTTCGTGGATGAGCCGCAGGCCCAGGTGCAGCGTGCGCGAGCCCGTGCCCGGTGAGTAGAGGCGCAGCACCGCCGCCGCCTCTTCGACGACCCGGCGTGACACCGACCGCGTCGTGTTCCCCCGGCCCGCTCGCACCACGCGCCAGCCCTCCAACTCCCAACCCACCACGCGGCCGTCCCTCACGTGCACGGACACGTCCGCCCACACCGTGCCGTCCACGGGCACCCGCACCGGCGTGAGCAGGCGTTGGACGCTTGCGGCCATCCAGGTCGACTCGGGCGTCGAGGCCTCACGCCGTCCGGCGAGGTGAAGGGCCTCGGGAGGCCGCTCGGTGGAGAAGGACGCGCTCGGCTCCAGGGCCCACGAGGACGCGTCGCGACGCAGCCGCAGCACCACCTCGCCCGCGGAGTGACTCGTGGTGGACATCAGCGCCCGGGCCACTGTTCGCCGCAGGTCATCCGAGTCGATGCCGCGTCCCGGCCGTCCGCCACGCTGCACCGACTGGTAGCCCACGAGCGTGAGGGCGCCGCGCTCCGACCAGAACGTGAGCTCCAGGCGCGAGCCGACGTCACGCACGCCACCCGCCAGCGCCGCCACCTGCCGGGCCACTTCCCGCGCTTCCTGGCGACGGGCTTCCGGCTCGTCCGTCCCCGCGCGTCCCGAGCCGCCCGTGCCGCCGGACGCGCACGCGAGGCTGGTTGCGAGGATGACGACACCCACGGTCCGAGCGCACACCCGGAGTCCGTGGTGAATGGACCGCATGGACATGGCTTCCCCCTCCGGGTGACAGCGTCACCGGGTTGGATTGGGCTTGCGCGGGGCGCGCGGGCCGACAGGGTATTCCTGTGAGGCAAAGACGCGCGTGGTGAGGGATTCCTGAGCGCTCGGGACTGGCGGACGGGACGTTTGTCCATTCCCCCACGCCCGGCTGCCCGGTGCGCCGGGGTCGCCGCTCACCGCGCGAGGTGGCGCAGGACGAACGCGAGGTTCGCCGGACGCTCGGCCATGCGGCGCATGAGGTAGGGATACCAGCGGGGTCCGTACGGGACGTAGATGCGCACCGGATGGCCCTGCTCGGAGAGTCGTTGCTGGAGGTCTTCCCGGATGCCGTAGAGCATCTGGAACTCGAACGCTTCACGCGGCAGCTGTCGCCGCGCGGCATGCTCCAGCGTCGCGTCAATCATCCGCTCATCGTGCGTGGCGATGCCGTGATACACGCCGCTGTCGAGCAGCACCTTCATGCACCGTACGAAGCTGGCATCCACGTCCTTCTTGTCTGGAAAGGCGATGTCCGGCCCCTCCAGATAGGCGCCCTTGCACAGACGGATGCGCACCCGCTCGGCGCACAGCGCGTGGGAGTCTGCTTCCGTGCGCCGCAGACAGCTCTGCAGCACCGCGCCCACGTGTCGCTCGCCGTGCTTCGTGTGCAACTGGCGGACGATGTCGAGCGTCGCCTGGGTCACCGCGCCGTGCTCCATGTCGATGCGCACGAAGGTGTCTCGTGCTCGCGCATCGGCCACGACGGTGCGCGCGTTCTCCAGTGCCAGCGCCGGGTCGAGCAGCAGTCCACACTGCGTCAGCTTCAGCGACACGTTGGCCTTCACGCCTGTCTGGTCGATGCGCGCCAGCAACCGTCGATACTCGCGCACCTCGTCCCGCGTCTGGGCCGCGTCGCGTACCGCTTCGTTGAGATGGTCGAACGACGCCCAGAGTCCGCGCGCGGTGAGTGCCTTCACCGCGTCCATTGCCTCTTCCAGACTCTCGCCCGCGACGAAGCGCCGTGAAAGGCGTCGGAGTGGTCCCAGGCGCGTTGCCCGGTCCTTCAGCCCTTCCTGGCGTGACAGGAACAGCAGGGCGGAGCGCGAGAGTCGCGCGGCGGTGTGGCTCATGGCGCGCGCCCTGGAGTGTCGATGCCTTGCTCCAGGCATGACAGGAACCGCAGAGCGGAGCGTGAGAATCGCGCGGTGGTGTGGCTCATGGCGCGAGCCTCGGAGTTCCGGCACCGTGCTCCGGGCGCGACAGGAACAGCGGAGCGTGAGAGTCGCTCGGTGGTGCGGCTCATGGCCCGAGCTCCGGAGTGTCGGCGCCGTGCTCCTGGAGGAACGCGCCGACGGCGGCGTTGAAGGCTTCCGGGTGGCTCATGTACGGCAGGTGGCTCGCGTCGCGGAGCAGCTCCAGCCGTGCGCCAGGGATGTGCTCCGCCACGTCGTGCGCGGCCCGGGGCGGCACCAGCAAATCCCTGCCACCTTGGATGACGAGCGTGGGCACTCGCAGTTGATGGAGCCGGGGATGGAAGTCCGCGGCCAGCACGTCGCGCAGCCGGCGCAGCAACTCCACGGGGGTCAACCGCCGCGCCTCGCGCACGATTTCCGCGCGCCCCTCCGGGGGCAACCGCGCGCCCCCGAGCACTCGCGCCACCGTGGGTGCGAAGAGATACGCCAGCGGGCGCGGCGTGCGCACCAGCGTGGACAGCGTCACCGCCAGACGCCTCACCCGGCGCACGCTGGCCACCGGAGACACCAGCACCAGCGCCTTCACCCGCTCCGGGTGCGCCAGCGCGAAGGCGATGGACAGCAGGCTGCCATAGGAGGAACCCACGAGCGCGAAGCGCTCCGGTAGCCGTGCCTCGGGGTCGTTCAGCACGGCCAGGTTCCACTGCAGCGGGGTGTGGGTGGCCGGGGTGTGCAAAGGCGGCGTCCACAGCAACAACCGGAACCGTCCGGCCAGCGGCTCCATGGGCGCGAAGGACCTCCCACTGGCACCCAACCCCGGCAGACACACCACGGTGCGGGCTACATCCGTATCGCCGTTGGGAAAGGTGAACAGCCGCGAAGGTGTGCCTTTCACCCGGCGCTCCTCGCAATGCAAGTGCGCGTAGCCAGAGGGAATGTCCTCGACGTCCGGGACGCGCGACGGCGCGGGGGCCCGGGACGCGGGGCCCGGAGGTGTCTCAAGCATGGCGAGCCCTGACCAGCAGCCGGTGCACGCTGGTGGCCACCCTGTCGCGGAACGCGCGCAGCCGCGACTCGGAGGCCCCCGAGGGCGGCGGGGTGTGGGCATTGCCCAGCGCGAAGGTGAGGCGCACCGGAAATGGGAGAGGGCCCAGCCCCACCAGCAGCGGCACGCGATACTTCGCCTCGTTCGTCAGGTGCACGCCCAGCCGCGCCTCGCCGGGCGGCCAGAGGAAGGTGTCGTCCACGCCGAAGCCCGCGAAGGGCACCACCGGCACCCCCGCATGGGAGGCCACTCGCGCGAAGCCCAGCGCCCGCTCCCAGCGCAACTGATAGCGCCCGCGCGGCCGCTTGAAGACCTCTCTCGCGCCGCCCGGGTAACAGACGACCAGCGCTCCGTCGCGCAGCACCGCCAACGCATTGTCCTGGGTCCCCTCCACGCCACCCAGCCAGGGCAACACCGTGCGGACCACGGGAATGCGGAAAAAGCCTCGCTCCGCCAACCCCAGCACCCGGCGCCCGGTGGCCTGGTGCAGCAGATGGAAGAACGCGGGCGTTTCGTAACCCCACACGCCATGGTTTCCCACCAGCAACACGGGGCCGCTCGAGGGCAGGTGCTCGGTGCCCACCAGCCGGGCCCGGTGGTAGAGCGCGGAGAGCGCCGCGCCCCGCTCGGCGAGGTGGAACACCGTCCTCCGCAGGGTGGCGAGCGAAGCTTCCACGAGGAAACATGATGGAGACGTCCCCGCCCATCGCCATCCAACCCGGCCGGGCGGACGGGCCCCCGCTTCCGGGCCGTCGGTCATCGCAAACCCACGCGCCGTCCCCGGGGGGACGCGCCCTGCCCACCCCGGAGGTTGCTTTGAGTAGGCAACGCTTCGCGCTCGGCCCCATGGGCTTTCAGCCGCCAGTCGAGGCAGGCTGCGGGACGTTGTTTCACCCCGCCGAACGTTCGCTCGCCCTGTCGTTTGAGTTTCGATAATGTGAGGATGAAGCGCAGCTTTGGTTGTCTGCCTGCCGAACCATGCAGATGGTTGAGGGTATGGGAGGCCCGTTCGACATCCTCGTGGAGGAGCACCGTGAGCTCGAGGAGCGCTTCGAGCGGCTCGTGTCCGGCGCGGAGGAGGAGCCTCTGAGCGCGCAGCGCGAGCTGCTGGAGCTGTTGCGACTGCACACCTGGCTGGAGGAGCGCTGTCTGCAACCGCTGGTGGCTCGGGTGGAAGGGCGTGCTCGTGCCCGTCAGCTGGCCGAGGATCATCTGGCCATGCGTGAGCTGATGGATGAGTTGGAGGAATTGCCCCTGGGCGATGCCGAATGGCAGGCCCGGCTCTATGCGCTCGAGGATCTCTGGGTCGCGCATTTCCAAGAAGAAGAGAGTTCGCTGTTGCCCAGACTCTCCACCGCGTTGGATCCCCGCGAGCAGCAGACGCTGCGCGTGGAGCTGACGCTGGCTCGCGAGGAGCTGCGCACCCTGGCCGAGGGGCCCTTTGTTTCGGGGACCCGCTCCCTGCTGGAAGACCTTCGCTGGGACGGCTGAGCGCCGTTCCCGCCCCACTGGAATGGGGCCCCGACCGGTACGGTAGGGGGGGTGATACGTCCTTCAGTCACACCTTTTATCGCTTCCTTTAGACAAATCCTAAATTGGAAGGTATGGGTATGAGCAGCATCACAAATCAACTCCCCCTTCCAGACCTTCAACAACCAGATTAGCCAAGACGAGGATTGAACGAATGTCCGTGGATAAAGCGTTTCGGGACATGATCCGTAACGAAATCGAGGTCCAGCTCAAGCCGCTGCGCGACGTGGTCTCCCGCCTGGAGTCCGGGACGGCGGATCTGGATGCACTGCGCAACGTGGCGGAGCGGCTGGCCCCGCTGGCCGAGGTCGTGGGGCCGCTGTTCGGCGCCCAGGTCGCGGCGGCGAAGCCGGGCCGCAAGGCCGTGGGTCGTCCCCCCGCGGCGGCGCGTGGCGCGGTGAGCGCGGCGGCGTCGGTGTCGGCGGGTGGCAAGCGTCGCGGCCGTAAGCCGGCGGCGGCGGATGGCTCGCGCGAGTGCGCCATCGTCGACTGCGGCAAGCCCAGCCGGACCAAGGGCTACTGCGCCGCGCACTACCAGAAGCTGCGGATGCTGGAGAAGACCAACCGCCGCCCGTCGGCGTGGGTCGACTACGCGCCCGCCAACAGCGTCGAGGACATCAAGCTGCCCCGTGGCCGCGCCGCGTCGAAGGCCCTGGCCGCCGCCGCCCAAGCAGCGAACGGTTAAATCAGCGGCACGTTTGGCCCCGGCCCGGGCAGACAGTGACCGCACCTCCGTCAACCGTGCTCCCTGGCAGGGAGAGGGTTCGGGGGCAGCCCGTACGGGAAGTCTTGCCCGCGGGGGCTTGCAGGGGCATGAATGCCCGGGCCCATGAACAAACGAGATCTGGAGCCTGGAATCATCACCGACCTGGCCGGAAGGACCACGTACGGTGAGTACCTACAGCTCGACCGGCTGTTGTCGGCGCAGGTTCCGCGCTCGCAGCCCCCGCACCACGACGAGCTGCTCTTCATCATCCAGCACCAGACGAGCGAGCTGTGGATGAAGCTTCTCATCCACGAGCTGAGCGCGTGCATCCGCTATGTGCAGGCGGACCGGCTGGAGCCTTCGTTCAAGATTTTCGCCCGCGTGGGGAACATCCAACGGATGCTCTTCGAGCAGTGGAGCGTGCTGGAGACGCTCACGCCGAATGAGTACCTGGAGTTCCGCGACGCGCTCGGGCCCGCGTCTGGCTTCCAGAGCTGGCAGTACCGCGCGGTGGAGTTCCTGCTGGGCAACAAGGACCCCAATGCCCTGGGTCCCTTCCGCCACCAGCCGGATGTGCATGGTGAGCTGGAGAGGCTGTTGGAGTCTCCCAGCCTCTATGACGAGTTCCTGCGGTACCTGGCGCGCATGGGGCATGCGATTCCGGAGGACCGCGCCCAGCGCGACTGGCGGCTGCCGTACGAGAAGAGCCCGGCCGTCGTGGAGGTGTTCCGTCGCATCTACGAGGACACCGACGCGCACTGGGATGCGTACGAGATGTGCGAGAAGCTGGTGGACACCGAGGAGCGGTTCCAGCTGTGGCGCTACCGGCACATGATGACGGTGATGCGAATCATCGGCTTCAAGCAGGGCACCGGGGGCTCCTCCGGGGTGTCCTTCCTTCGCAAGGCCTTGGATTTGCGCTTCTTCCCAGAGCTGTGGGATGTGCGCACGGAGCTGGCGCCCCCTGGGGCCCGGGCTCATAAACCGTCGACATGAGCGCGCTCCTGGCCGTCATGGCAGGCGTTGCGCCCCAGTCTTGACGTGCGGCCAATTGAGAGGAATGGCGGGGGGCCGGCGTGACAGGCTTCCGGCGTGAAACATCGACAATGTGACGGGGTGGACGGGCAGGTGTCGGAAGCCACCCTGTCCGCCCAGCGGCCTGACGGGTGGGCGGGACATGCGCTCGCTTCAGGACGCGCCCTAGCTTGAGTGAGCAAAGGGAGCGCGCCATGGCCGAACATGAAGTCACCCATCCCAGGAAGGAGCCTCGGCTTCCCGAGGACGGGCGGGAGGCTCGGCGTTCGGCGGGAGAGCCTGTGTCGCCGCCGCCCGACCAGGTCGGTGGGGTGCCGGACACGCGGCCCGGCCCGGGCAAGCCGGTGGTGCATCCCTCACCCGTGTCCGAGGACTGACGGCTCGTCGACAGGCGCCAGGCGTCAGCCATTCGGTGGCGTTCGTGTGGGGACGCGCGGGCTAGGCTGGGCGCACCATGGCTGCCTCGGCTCCCCTGCTCTTCGAGAAGGCCCACATCCTCTGCTACCGCACCTTCGACATCGCGGAGGAAATCAACCTGGAGCGGGCGCGCAAGGCCGTGTCGGAGGACACCCGCCGCCTCAAGCTGTCGCGCGAGAATGGCCAGTACCTCCAGCTCCCCAATCCGCCGCTCGCGTATGAGCTGGGGCGAAGGCCGCTCGCGCTGAAGGACGGGCCCGTCACGGTGGATGCCACCGCGCGCCTGTTCGACCATGGCGCCGCGTCCATCATCCTGCGCGTGCCCGTGGTGCCGGGCACGTCGCTGGAGCAGCTCATCCGCGTGGCGGACGAGTTGTATGACAGCCAGGCGTTGGAGGACCTGGCGCTGGATTTGGTGGAAGGCGTGCGCAACACCATCGCCGCCGCGGTGCAGGAGCCGCACCTGTGGGACCAGAACGAGAGCTACACCGTCATCTTCGCGGAGAGCATCCAGGGCAACCCGTCCGCGGAGGACATCCTCGCGGAGGCGGACCTCGCCCGGCTGCTGCTGGGGGAGAACGGCCAGACGCCGCTGTCGCGCCGGGAGAGCGAGGCCGTCACGCAGATGCGCTTCAGCTACACGGTGAATGACCTGGTCGTCATCGACTGGAACAGCGCCTTCGTCTACGAGCCGTCGGGCTCCGGGGACATCCCGGACCTGCTCGAAATCGCCAACGCGCAACTGTTGGAATTCCGTTACTACGACGAGCGGCTGGACGAGCACATCGCGCGCATCCACGACGAGGTGCAGGCCAAGCGCCACGGGTGGACGCGGCTGTTCCGCAGCCCGTACCGCACGCTGACGCGGCAGACGCTCACCACGCTGGTGGACCTCAACGAGTTCATCGAGCGGGTGGACAACAGCCTGAAAATCATCGGCGACTTCTATCTGGCCAAGGTCTACGAGGGCGCGGTGCGCCGCATGCGCATCTCCGCCTGGCAGGGCTCCGTCACGCGCAAGCAGCAACTGCTCGCCCAGACGTATGGCCTGCTCAAGGGCGACGTGGACATCGACCGCTCCCACACGCTGGAGGCCGTCATCGTCCTGCTCATCGTCCTCGAGATCTTCTTCGCCTTCTTCAATGTGTTCGCTCACTGAAAGCCAAGGTCTCTTGTACCTGGGGACAGGTGCCCGCGGGTTTCGCGGCCCTGGCGGACATGGGACACTGAAGCTTCGCGGTTGGCCCGATGGGGCCCAGACCGGGGGGACGTGTGGGCATGAAGGTGCCCGAGAGCAACCGGGTGGCCGCGACGGACCGCGTGACGCGGCCCCGGGAGCGGCTGTCGGTGGCGCCGCCGGTGCGGGCGGTGCTGGAGGCGCTGCTGCGCGAGGCCGCGGCCACCCTCTCCGCGTCCGGCGTCTTCATGTGTTGGAGAGAGGACGAAAGCGTCCCTCGTACGCTCGCCACGCCCGCGCTGCCGGCTGACGCGGTGGAGGTGTGTGGCCAGCGCCTGCTGAACGGCCCGAGGGACATCGACGGGGCGCTCTTGACGTACGTGTCGGTGGACCTGGAGCGGGACGTGCTGCTCGCGGGCGAGCCGGAGGCCCGGCGGAAGCTGGGCGCGGTGGGGCTGGTGTCGCTGCCGCTGTCGCCCTCCGTGGACCGGGGCGTCGTCGGCGTGTTGTGCGCCGTCCTGCGCCAGGGGCGCGTGCCGTCGGATGAGGACCTTCAGCGCTGCGGGCTGTACGCGCGTCTTGCGGGGCTGGCGCTGGAGCGGGAGCTGGCGGTGGAGGGGACGCGGGTGGAGGTGGCTCGGGCGCGCGCGGAGGTGGAGCAGGCGGAGGTGCTGCGGCTGAGCCGCTTCCAGGCGGTGACGGAGGCCTTCGGCCAGACGCTCACTCGCGAGGAGGTGGCCCACGTGGTGTTGGACCTGGGCCTGCCGGCGGTGGATGCGATGGCGGGCATGGTGCACCTGACGCCGGAGGGCGGCGCGTCCGCGGAGCTCATCGCGGCGGTGGGCGTGCCCGACGGGCTCCTGGAGCCCTTGCGCGTGTTGCCCCGCACCGGCGAGGACCTGCCGGGGTACGACGCGGTGCTGGCCGAAGCGCCGGTGTGGCTGGAGACGCTGGCGGCGATTCAGGCCCGCTACCCGAGGCTCGCGGCGTTGATGGAAGAAGGGCCGCTGCGCGCGCTGGCGCTGGCGCCGCTGTTCGTCGAGGGGAGGGTGTTCGGCACGCTGGCCTTCGGCTTCGAGCGGGAGAAGGACTTCACCGCGCTGGAGCGCGAGTCCATCATCGGGCTGTCGCGGCAGTGTGGTCAGGCGCTGGAGCGCGCGCGGCTGTACGAGCGCGAGCACACCGCGCGACTGGAGGCGGAGGCGCTGGGCGCGCGGCTGAGCCTGCTGGCGGACGCGAGCGCGCTGGTGTCCGGCTCGCTGGGCTGGGAGGACACGGTGGCCGGCGTGGCGCGGCTGGCGCTGGGCCACTTCGCGGACGGGTGCTCGGTGGACTCGTACGAAGAGGGCGTGGTGCGGCGGCTGGCGGTGTTGCACGCGAGCCCGGAGAAGGCGCAGCGGGTGCTGGAGCTGACGAGCTTCCCGCTCGACTCGGGGCAGCCCTCCACGCTGGCGCGGGTGCTGGCCAGCGGGCAATCCCGCATGGAGACCCGCAAGACGCGCGCGGTCTCCGAGGTGGACGGCGCGTCGACGTGGAGCATCAGCTCGCTCATCCTCACGCCGCTGGTGGCCCGGCAGCGCACGCTCGGCGCGCTGACCTTCGTGCGGGACGCGGGGCGGGCGCCCTTCGACGCGACGGACCTGTCGCTCGCGGAGGAGCTCACCCGGCGCGCGGCGATGGCCATGGACAACGCGCGGTTGTTTCGCGACGCGCGCGCGGCGGAGGAGGAGAGCCGGCGCAGCGCCGCGCGGCTGCATGTGCTGGTGCAGGTCAGCCAGCTCATCGCCGAGGCGGGGTTGGACCTGCCCACGGTGCTGGACGTGCTGGCGAGCAAGGTGTCCGAGGCGCTGGGCGGCGGGTGCGTCCTGCAACTGCTCGCGGAGGAAGGGGAGCAGTTGGAGCTGGTGGCGGCGCACCACCCGGACCCCGTCGCGCGCGGCGTGCTGGAGTCGTCGCTGCGGATGAACCCGGCGCGCGTGGGCGAAGGGCTGTCGGGCCGGGTGGTGGCCACGGGGCAGACGCTCTTCGTGCCCCGACTGAGCGCGGAGGAGCTGCAGGGGGACCGCTCGCCGGAGGGTGTCACCTTCCTGGAGCGCTACGGGCCGCAGAGCCTCATCATCGTTCCTTTGGGCGCGCGGGGCCGGGTGCTGGGCACGCTCGGCGTCATCCGCGAGGCGCGCGGGCGCGAGTACACCGCGGAGGAGCGCGCGCTGTTGGAGAGCCTGGCCGCGCGGGCCGCCCTGGCCATCGAGGATGCGCGGCTGTATGGCGCGGCCACCCAGGCGGTGAAGGCTCGCGACGAGCTGCTGTCAGTGGCGGGTCACGAGCTGAAATCGCCGCTCAACGCGTTGCAGCTCCAGATTCACCTGCTGGCGCGCATGGCGAAGGACGCGATGGCGGCCAGCGGGCTGGCGGAGCGCGCGGAGAAGGCGGCACGCGCGGGCCAGCGGCTGGGGTTGCTCATCGACGACCTGCTGGACGTGTCGCGCATCAGCGCGGGCCGGCTGTCCCTCAACCTCGAGGAGGTGGACCTGGCGGCGCTGACGCGCGAACTGGTGTCGCGGATGTCCGAGGAGCTGGTGCGCGCGGGCAGCGAGGTGCGCATGCTGGCGGACGACGCCGTAGTGGGGCAGTGGGACAAGTTGCGGCTGGAGCAGGTGCTGGTGAACCTGTTGTCCAACGCGGCGAAGTATGGCGCGGGGCGGCCGGTGACGGTGCGGGTGGAGCCGCGCGGAGCGGTGGCGGAGCTGGTCGTCCAGGACGAGGGCATCGGCGTGGCGCAGGAGGACCAGGAGCGCATCTTCGAGCGCTTCGAGCGCTCGGAGTCCGCGCAGCACTTCAAGGGCCTGGGCCTGGGGCTCTGGATTACCAAGCGCATCGTCGAGGCCCACGGCGGAGGCATCCGCGTCCAGAGCCAGCCCGGCAAGGGCTCCATCTTCACCGTGGAGCTTCCCCTGTCCGACACCTTGCCGACGTGAGCGCGTGGCCCGTCCACCAGACACATCACCTGGACAGCGCTCGGCCCCGTGCGCTCTGGTGCCCTTCGTGATGATGCGTGTTTTGCGCGGCGGAGTCCTGCTCCTCCTGCTGGGTGGGGCGCTCGCTTCCGGATGTGGCCATGCGCCCCAGGCGCGGCCTGCTCCCGACGGCGACGGTGATGGTGTGTCCGATGCCGGGGATGCGTGCCCGCTCCTCCCCGGCCCCGCCTCCACGCGCGGCTGTCCCAGCAAGGACACCGACGGCGACGGCCTGGACGACTCCGTGGACAAGTGCCCACGCCATGCGGGCCCCGCGTTCCGGGAGGGCTGTCCCGCCCGGGACTTCGACGACGACGGCGTGGAGGACACCAAGGACGCGTGTCCCCGCGAGGCCGGCTCGCTGGAGCGCAAGGGCTGCCCCATCGTCGACCCGGACCGCGATGGCGTGGAGGGCGACGCCGACGTGTGTCCCGAGGAGCCCGGCCCGGTGGAGCGGCAGGGCTGTCCGGAGCAGGATGAGGACGGCGATGGTGTCCCGGACGAGGACGACGCCTGTCCTCGCGACGAGGGCGTCCCCCATCTGCGCGGGTGTCCCGAGAGAGACAGGGACGGTGACAGCCTCGCGGACCACCGGGACAACTGCCCCACGGTGTACGGCCCGGCGACGAACCAGGGCTGCCCCGCCCAGGACAAGCAGCGCGTCAGCCTCCAGCGGGACAGGCTGGAGCTGCTGGAGCGCATCGGCTTCGAGAGTCAGACGGCGAAGCTCCAGGCGAGCTCGCACGCGCTCCTGGACAACGTGGCCCGGGTGCTGCTCGCGCACCCGGAGCTGACGCGCGTCATCGTGGAGGGGCACACCGACGCCTGGGATGACGCGACCACCGGACGCGCGATGACGCAGGCCCGCGCGGAGGCCGTGGTGGCCTACCTGGAGGGGAAGGGCGTCCCGACGGAGCGACTGGAGGCGCAGGGGCTCGGGGCGGACAGGCCGCTCGAGTCCAGCGGGACGTCGCTTGGACGCACGGCCAACCGCCGCGTGGAGTTCATCTTCCCGCCTCCCCCCGTCCGCAAGCCCGCCCGGCCCGCCCCTCGGCGGTGAGGTGGGCGGGTCTCGGGTGCCTCGGCTCATCCCCGGGGTGGAGTCCTCCCGGAGCGTCGGGAGGTGGGATACGCTGTCGGCCGCGTCCAAGGCTCCACCGGACGCCGAGGTGGCCCCCATGAGCGCATCCCCCCTCTTTGGTGACCTGCTGCTCAAGCTGGGTATCGTCACGCCCGTGCAGGTGCAGGAAGCCCTGGCCCTCCAGGCGCTCACTGGCCAGCGCGTGGGCGAGGCGCTCATCTCCCTCGGCTACGTCACCCGGGAGCAGATTCAGGACGCGCTGGGAGAGGCGTTGGGTCTGCACCACGACAAGGGGCCCTCGCAGCCCGCCCTGGGCGAGCTGCTGGTGGGGCTCAAGTACGTGACGCTCGCGCAGCTCGAGGAAGCGCTCGCCCGTCAGCGCCGCGACGGGCGCAAGCTGGGCGAAATCCTCGTGGAGCTGGGGCACTGCACGTACAAGCAAATCTACGAGGCGCTCGGCTTGCAGAACCGCATCGCGGGCCGGCAGGAGAATCCGCGGCCCTTCATCGACGGGCGCCGCCGCGTCGTCGTCGTGGACGACAGCCCGCTGGCGTGTGCCTTCGTGCAGGAGGGCCTGGTCGCCCTGGGCTACGAGGTCCTCTGCTTCCAGGACCCGTTCGAGGGGCTGGAGGGCATGAGCCGGCTGCAGCCCGCCATCGTCCTGAGCGATTTGGAGATGCCCGGTCTGGATGGCGTGGAGCTGTGCCGTCGCCTCAAGGAGGGCCCCACGCGGGGCCTGCCCGTCATCATCCTCACCGCGAATGACCGCGAGGCGGAGCGCGTGCGCGGCCTGCGCGCGGGCGCGGACGACTACGTCAACAAGTCCGCGTCCATGGACGAGCTGGCGGCGCGCATCGAGAGCGTGGTGCGCCGCACCGGTGAGACGGAGCGGATGCGCAAGCTGTTCGCTCGCTACACGTCCGCGGCGGTGGTGGACGAAATCCTCAAGAGCGCGGACGCGGTGGTGCTCACCGGCGAGAAGCGCGAAGTGACGGTGTTGTTCGCGGACATCCGCAACTTCACCGGGCTGGCGGAGAGCCTCCCTCCCGAGCAGGTCGTCGGCGTGCTCAACCAGGTGCTGGGCCGGCTGTCCGACGCGGTGCTCACGTGCGGGGGCACGTTGGACAAGTTCCTCGGCGACGGGCTGATGGCGGTGTTTGGCGCCCCGGTGGCTCGCACGGACGACGCGCTGCGCGCACTCCAGTGCGCGAAGATGATGATGGACGCGATGACGGACCTGCGCGTTGAGGCGGAGGCCGAGTGGGCCGCCAACGGCCGCGAGGGCCACCCGCTGGTGCTGGAGCTGGGCGTGGGCATCAACTCGGGCGTCGTCGTCGCCGGCAACATCGGCAGCACCGTGCGCTCCGAGTACACCTGCATCGGCGACGCGGTGAATGTGGCCGCGCGGCTGTGCGCGCTCGCCGGCCCCGGGGAAATCCTCGTGGGCGAGCGCACCCGGGAGCTGGTGGACGCCAACGAGACGGCCTTCGAGGACCTGCCCCCTGTCCGCCTGAAGGGTAAGCAGCAGCCGGTGCCGCTATTCCGCGCGCTTTAGGCCCGCGTGAAGTCTTCCGCACCCCAGGCCCCCTCTGGCGGTAGGGTGGGGGGCATGAATCCGTCCGCTGACGACCGCCCTCCGCCCTCCCGTCGCTCACCCGTGCTGTGGGTGGGGCTGGTGTTCGCCCTCGCCCTCATCTGCGCGGTGCTGGTGGGGGCGCTGACGCGCTCGAAGGCGGTGTACGCGGAGCGGATCCACCAGGACATCGGCGTGCTGGAGGATGCGCTGTCGCGCTTCCACGCGGACGGCAACGAGCTGCCGGAAGAAGCGGACCTGGAGCCCCTGCTGGTGCCCAAGTACCTGCCCGCGCTGCCGCTGGACCCGTGGGGTCGGCACTACCGGTACACCAGCAACGGCACCCAGGTGTTCATCGCGACGTTCGGCAAGAGCGACGACCGGGGCGGCAGCCGCGAGGAGCAGGACCACACCAACCACGACGGACACCCCCGGCCGGAGCCGGTGAAGTAGCCGTCCTGACGTGCGGCCGTGTGCCTTCGGGCCCGGCGACCGATGGGCCTCCGGGCGGGCTGGCATGACGGAGGGGCCCCCCGCCTGGCGGCGTCGTGCGCATCTGTCCTGGAGGGGATGGACATCCAGGCCATCCCCGCGAGGAGGGCGGCCATGGCCATCGTCTGTGCGAGCCCGCTGATGGCGCGGGAGTCCCGGGAAGTGGAGGTCGCCGCGGCCCTGGCGGCCCGGCTGGGAGAGCCGCTCCTGCTCGTGGGCGTCATCGACGGCGAGCCGCTGACGGAGGCCACGCGCCCGGAGGCCCAGCGGCACCTGGAGGCGCAGGCGGAGCGATTGGAGCTCCCCCCGGGCCGGGTGAGCTGCCGGGTGCGCTCGGACACGGACGCGGTGCTCGCGGACGAGGAGTGCCGCCACTCGCGCTGGGTGGTGGCCGCGGCGGAGGGCTGGCGCACGTCGGCCTGGCGGCGCGCGTCGCTGCCGGAGCGGCTGGCGCGCCATGGCTGCGGCCCGGTGCTGTCGGTGCGCCGCGAGGACGCGCTGGTGGACTGGCTGCGAGGCCGGCGGCGCCTGCTCGTCGTGGTGGGCGTGGATCCGCTGTCCCCCACCGCCGACGCCGCCGTGGCCTTCCTGCGCGAGCTGCGCCGGGTGGGGCCGTGCGACGTGCTGGCCACCTACGTGTGCTCGCCGCTGGAGGAGCGCGACCGGTTGGGCATCCACACCCCCGTCCACGTGGACCTGCTGGAGCCCCAGGCGCGGGACATGGAGGCGTTGGACCCGGCGGTGGAGACGGTGCTGCTGCGCGAGGTGCGTGAGCAGGTGGGGGACTTGCTGGGAGAGGGCGGCGTGGAGGTGGTGCTGGAGCCGGGCTTCGGCAGGCCGGCGGACCACCTGCTGCACGTGGCGCTCTCTCGCGGCGCGGACCTCGTCGTGGTGGGCATGCGCGCGCGCGGCGCGGTGAAGCGGCTGTGGCACGGCTCGGTGTCGGCCGGGGTGCTGCGCAACGCGGAGCAGGCCGTGGTGTGCGTGCCGGACGTGCTGCGCGAGCCCCGGCATGCGCTGCCGCCGCGCAGCGTGCTGGTGCCGGTGGACTTCTCCGACGCGTCCGAGCGCGCCATCGCCCAGGCCCGCTCCCTGGTGGGGCCGGGCGGCCGGGTGCACCTGCTGCACGTGCACCGCAAGCGCCTGGGCGAGACGGGGGGCTTCATGGACCACTACGGCGTGCTGCCGGAGCCTCCTCGCGAGCGCGAGGTGATGCTGCGACGGCTGTGGGAGCTGGTGCCTCGCGACGAGGGCGCCCAGGCGCTGCGCTGGAGCGTGGAGGGCGTGACGGGCGAGGACATCGCGCAGGCCATCTGCCAGGCCACCGAGCGCGAGGGCGTGGACCTGGTCTGCCTGGGGACGTCGGGGGAGCCCTCGCGGGAGCCGGACGCGCTGCCCGGCGCGGTGGCTCGGGAGCTGGTGGCGCGCTGCCGCCGGCCCGTCATGGTGGTGCCCGGCACGTGACACGTTTGAGACAGCAGTTACTCAGGTACACATGAAAGGGTTTTCAGGTGGGTCGCTTCGAGCCCCACCTGCCAGGACACGTGGCCCGTTGAACGGGAGACCCGATGGGGCGCTAGAATCCCCGCACCACGCATCACAGCAGGGGGTTTGCCGGTGACGCTCAGTGGTTACCGAGAAGAAGAGCTCGTCTGCAATCGTGCCTCGCTCATCATCCATGGCGGCACGGAGGAGGAGCGCCGCAGCTGGGCCCAGGAGGCCGCGCGCAACTTCGACGTGGAGCTCGTGGAGGTGCGACAGGCCACGGACCTGGCCGCGGCGCTTCGCCAGCGCAACGGCGTGTTGTTCATCCCCGATGCCGCCAAACTCGGGCGCGACGCGCAGGGGCTCATCCTGCGCTGCCTGCAGATGCAGGAGGAGCGCCCCAAGGTGGTGGTGGGGGTGTCGGGCGCGGCGGACGCGGCGCTCTCTCGCGGCACGCTGCGGGAGGATCTGCACTACCGCCTGCACCAGGCGCAGGTGGACCTGCAGAAGGACGGCATGCGGGAGCTGCTGCGGCGGCGCTGGGCGCTCCAGTCGGAGCAGCTCGCGCTGAAGGCCGCCGCTGCGAAGGCCGTCGCGGAGTCGGAGCGCGAGGCCGCGGAGGCCCGTCGCCCCGGCTCGGTGACTCGCACGCTCCCCAAGGCGCGCAAGCCGGTCTCCAGCTCGCGCAAGCCGGCGTCCCGCAACCTGTCGCCTCGCTGAAGGGCGCGAGTGCGCGCTTCTCGCGCGAGGGGCCTTTGTCCCCTCGCGCCGTCGTCAGTCGAGGCGCGAGGGCCCGTCGGCGCCCGGCCCACTCGAAGACGCGAGGAGACCCCATGTCGCTGGAGCTCATCCGAGGAGACATCACCCGAGTCGACGCGGACGCCATCGTCAACGCGGCCAACAGCTCACTGTTGGGCGGCGGAGGCGTGGATGGCGCCATCCACCGCGCGGCCGGTCCGGAGCTGGTGGCCGAGTGCCGGCTCCTGCACGGCTGCCCCACCGGACAGGCGAAGGTGACGCGGGGCTACCGCCTGCCCGCCCGACACGTCATCCACACCGTCGGCCCCGTCTGGCGCGGCGGCACCCATGGCGAAGAGGCCACGCTGGCCCGGTGCTACAAGAGCGTCTTCGCCCGGGTGTCGGAGCTGGGGCTGCGCTCGGTGGCCTTCCCTTCCATCTCCACGGGCATCTACGGCTTTCCCATCGAGAAGGCCGCTCCCGTGGCCCTCCGGGAAATCCAGGCCGCCCTGGCCCGACTGTCACATCTTGAGAAGGTGACAGTGGTGCTCTTCTCGGAGGCGGACCTGGAGACGTATCAGCGCGCGCTCGAGGGGCTCCAGGGGGCCCCGGGGGGCGAGAATGTGTGAACGAGGAAAACTGGGCTAGAGTTTCGCCCACGTCCTTTCTTCGTCGGAGCATCACATGTCTCAGGAGAATGCTTCCCCCAAGCCCAAGCGCGGGCTCAAGCGGCCCATCGAGGTGGTTCGCGCCGAGCTGATGAGCGACGCGGACACCAAGAAGATCGCCGCGGCCGTGAACATGAAGCTCGAGGACTACGTGGAGCTGGTCCTCAAGTACGCGCAGGACAAGGACCTCGACCCGGAGCTGAACATCGTCCCGGACGAGGAGCTGAAGAAGAACGGCATCACCCCGCTGACGTCCGACGAGGCCGCGGACCTCCTCATCCGAGGGATGAAAGGCGAGCTGCCCGGGTCGGCTCCGGACTTCGACAACTCCAAGTTCGAGCAGAAGGCCGCGGGCGGGAAGCCCTCGCTGGGCGCGCCGGACGCTCCGTTGCCGCCGTCGACGCCGTCGGCCCCCTCCACGGGGACCCAGGACGCCGCGGCGCGGCAGGCGATGTTGGATCAGATCAAGCGGGGCGGTGGCGGCCGGGCCTGAGGTCCGGCCCCCTGGGCTGGAAAGCGGAAGAAAATCCGACGGAAATTCTGGCGGAAACTATTCAGCCGCTCTGTCGAGAATCACTGTGAGTCTTCTCTCTCCCAAACTTCCGCGTCCCCCGCGAACTCTGAGGTGTCACCATGGGCCTGTTCAATCTGAATCCCGCGAAGCTGTTCAAGGACGTCCTCAAGGGCATTGGCTCCGCGGCGGAGAAGGTCGGCGGCCTCGCCGGTGGCATCGCGAAGTTTGGTGAGAAGCTGCTGGGCTTCCTGAAGAAGCCGGCCTCGGAAATCATCGAGCCCATCACCAACAAGATCAGCGAGCAGATCAACAAGATCCCCTACGTGGGCAAGTTCCTGGCCCCGGTGGTGGACGGCCTGCTGAAGCAGGGCGTGACGTCGCTGGTCGGCGAGGGCCCCATCGGCGGCATCGGCGCGCTGGCGAAGGCCACCTCGAAGATCGAGGACGTGACCAAGGTCGCCGAGCAGGTTCGCGCCGGCGCCGAGAAGGTGGGCGCGTGGACGGACAACGTCCTCGGCCAGCAGAACGTGCAGAACATCATCGCGCAGCGCCACGCCTCCTTCATCGAGTAAGGCCTCGCGCCCCTGGCGCGAAGATGTGGCAAGCCCGAGGGCCGGCCTTCCGCGAGAGCGGGGTCGGCCCTTCGGCTTTGCGGGGTACGGGAGGCTGGGTGTCCCGCGGCGAGATGAATGAGCACCGAGGGCTGGCCTTCCGCGAGAGCGGGGTCGGCCCTTCGGCTTGCCCATGCACGTGTGGCTGGAGCGGTGGTTCTCGTCGGAGCAACAGGTGAGGGGGCTGAGGCCTGGTTTGTCACAGGGCCAGGGCTTCAACAGCTCCTGCCCGGGACGGGCTTCCGTTCTGGAAGGTTCGGGCCAGGACTGGCGACGATGGAGTGAGTCCGCCTCTGCGCGGCTCTACCCTTCATGGAAGGAGGCCACATTTCAGCCACTTGGCCGGAGCCAGGCTCAGTGGCTGCTCCTCGTCACGGCGAAGCCGTCCCCCAGTTCGCGTGGCCGGGCACTAAACCTGGGTGAATAGATACCCAGTCGTGATCCTCGCCCCTGAGGGGAAATCCATACTGGCAGTATGGACTTTTGAGAGCTTTTTTCTCGGCTTCTAAGGCGGTGGATCACGCCCGTGCGAAGCGGTGTGGCGCTGCCGCGAGAAGTTCCCGGGGAGGGGCGTGGCGCGCCCTGTGGATCATCCCGGCCCGGGTTTCGGTGCGGGTCAGCCCTCTTCGCGGGCGAGGCGCTTCACGTCGCGCAGGAGCCGGTCGGTCGAGTCGCTGTCGGCGCTGTCGTAGTAGCCGCGAATCTCTCCGCGCGAGTCGACGAGGACGAAGTGGGTACCGTGGAAGATGGAGAGCAGGTCGTCCTCGGCGGCGCCGGCCTCACGGCCCATGCTGACCTTGAAGCCCTGGACGATGGTGTCCTTGAGCACGTCGTAGTCGCCGGTGAGGAAGCTCCAGCGGGCGAAGTTGGCGCCATGGAGCTGGCCGTATTCGGCGAGGCGCTCGGGCGTGTCGTACTTCGGGTCGACGGAGAAGGAGACGAGTTGGAGGTTCGGGCCGAAGGAGTCGGTGCTCGTCTGCACCTGCGCCATCTTCCGAGTGAAGGCCGGGCACACGGTGGGGCAGCGGGTGAAGATGAAGTTGGCGATGAATGGGTGGCCCTTGAGCTGGGCGTTGCCGAAGGGCTTGCCGTCCTGGCGGGTGAAGGTGAAGTCCGGCAGGGCGCCCAACTGGGGCAGGGGTTCATTGCCCGCGCGCATCAGGTTGACGGCGGCGACCGAGGCGAGTCCCAGGGCGACAACGGCGAGACCGGCCCAGAAGCCGGGGCGTTGCGTGAGACGGGCCGGGGGGAGCGCGAGAGGGGAGTCGGCGGACATGGCCCGGACCTAACGAAAGGACTGGGAGGGCACAAGCGCGTCGGAGGGACAGGGGTCAACCTGCCTACTCGCGAGGTGTAGCCGGCAGCAGGCCGCCCCGAGGGCAGGCGGGCCCGGGGAACGCGGACGGGGCCGTGGCTTGAGGCCTCAGGGTCCGCGTGCTAGCCGGGAGAGCGGTGATGACTGGCGAGAGCGCTCCACTCCGAGTCGACGAGCCGCGTCCCGCTTTCCGGGGCGAGGGATGACGGGGCGCATGTCACTCGACGCCGCCGTGTCCTGCCATCCTGAGCGAGAAATGGATGGGCGCATGTCACTCGATGGCGCCGCCTCCCACGTTTCGGAGCGAGGGGCGGATGGGCGCATGTCACTCGATGGCGCCGCCTCCCACGTTTCGGAGCGAGGGGCGGATGGGCGCATGTCACTTGATGGCGCCGCCTCCCACGTTTCGGAGCGAGGGCTGTGTGGGAGCAAGCTACTCGACGACGCCGTGTCCCTCCTTCCGAGTCGAGAGCTTCGAGCGCGCATGTATCCAGTCGGAGCAGCTGCGGCGATTCCCATAGAGAGCTCCACCTCGCGGCGACGAGGCGCATCCGTTCTTTCAACGCGAGCGATGCGTGTGAGCGAATCAGGCGAACTCCCCCTCCAGGCGCCAGGCACCGTGTTCCACTTCGCAGCGGGAACAATGCGCGGGACCTTGTCGCTCGCCGGGCTCCTCCTGGCTCTCCTCCCCTTGGACGTGCTCGCCTGTGCGACGTGCTCCCTGCGCGAGCCCGAGTCCGCGGTGCGCTCCGCGCTCCTGGTCGTGGGGTTGATGCTCACGCCCTTCCTGGTGGTGGGCGTGGGGCTATGGGCGGTGCGGCGCGCGGGCCGGGAGGATGGCGCGTGAGCACGTCCGTCGAGGAGAAATCCCAGCCATCGTCGGACACGCCCACGAGCGCGAGGACGCTGGCGCTCCCCGAGGACGCGAGTGTCGACGGGCATCGCATCGACGCACTGCTGGGTTGGAGTCATCGCTTCGAGGCGGGCATGGCCGCCCTCGCGCTCGGGTGGATGGTGGTGGCGGTGTGGCGCTTCCGAGGCTCGAAGCGAGCAGCCTCGGACGGAGGCACGAAGCGCTCTCGCGCGTGGGTGCTCGGCCTGGCGCTGAGCACGTTCCTGGTGGTGGACGGAGCGCTGCTGGTGGGCTCGGAGGGCTACCTGCGAGATGTGCTGTGGAACCTCGACGTCCCCGCGAAGGACCCGCGCACGGTGCGGATTGAAATCAACGCCCACCAGTGGTCCTGGGAGGCGCGCTACGCGGGCGAAGATGGCCGCTTCAACACACCGGACGACGTGGTGACGTGGAACGACCTGCGCGTGCCAGCGGGAGTCCCTGTCTGGGTGCAGCTGGTCTCCACGGATGTGGTGCACGGCTTCTCTCTGGCGAACTTCCGCGTGAAGCTGGATGCGATTCCGGGGCGCGTGAATCAGACCTGGTTCCGTGCCGCGCGCGAGGGTGCCTGGGAAGTGGCCTGCTATCAGCACTGCGGCACCAGTCACTACCGCATGCGCGGCGAGCTGCGAGCCCTGTCCGCGGAGGCGTATGCCGCATGGCTGCGCGAAGCAGGAAGGCAGGCCGTGCAGGCATACGACGCGGATGACAGCGCGGCCCACTGGGGCTGGGAGTGGAAGGCGCCGTGAGTCTTCTCTCGCTCGACCACAAGGACGTGGCGCGGCGCTACCTGTGGAGCGGGCTGGGCTTCCTGTTGCTCGGAGGACTGCTGGCGCTGGCCATCCGCTGGCAGTGGGCCTGGCCGGGGCGCCCGGTGCCTGGGCTCGCGTGGGCACTGCCCGAGTCCCACGGCGCGTTGACGCCTCCCACGTACACGGCCGTCTTCACGATGCACGGCCTGGTGATGATCTTCTTCGCGGTGACGCCGCTGCTCTTCGGCGCACTGGGGCACTTCGTGTTGCCGCTGGCCATCGGTGCACGGGGGCTCGCCTTCCCGCGACTCTCGGCGCTGGGCTACTGGGTGTACGCGCTCGGGGGCGTGTTGGTGCTGGCCTCGTTCGCGGTGCGGCTCGGGCCGGCGAGTGCGGGCTGGACGGCGTACCCACCGCTGTCGACGTCGGCTTTCACACCCGGATTGGGGCAGACGCTGGTGACGGTGGCGGTGTTGTGCGCGGGGATTTCGGCCTTCACGTACGGCTTGAACTTCGTCGTCACGGTGGCGCGGTGCCGAGCGCCGGGGATGACGTGGGGCCGACTGCCGCTGACGGTGTGGGGACTGTTCTTCGCCTCGGTGCTGAACGTGGTGTTCGTGCCGGTGCTGGCCGCTGCAACAGTATTGCTGTTGATGGACCGATTGCTGGGCACGCAGTTCTTCATCGCGGGCGCGGCGGCGGTGGGTGGTGGTGGAGACCCGGTGGTGTACCAGCACCTCTTCTGGCTGTTCGGCCATCCGGAGGTCTACATCCTCATCCTGCCCGCGTGGGGCATGGTGGGGGACCTGGTGGCGTTCTTCAGTCGCAAGCCCGCGCATGGCTATCGACTGACGGCGGGGGCCATGGGGACGGTGTCCGCGCTGAGTGGACTCGTCTACGCGCACCACCTCTTCACCAGTGGCATGTCTCCATTGCTGGGCCGCACGTTCATGGTGCTGACGCTGCTCATCTCCCTGCCGGCGGAGGTGATGTTCCTCAACTGGCTGATGACGCTGTGGCGAGGCAGCGTGCGGCTGACGTCGCCGATGCTCGCGGCGCTGGCGACGATGGTGGTGTTCGGACTGGGCGGAATCACGGGGCTCGCGCTGGGCGCGGTGGCCACGGACGTGCCGTTGCACGGGACGCTGTGGGTGGTGGGGCACTTCCACCTGACGATGGGAGCCGCGAGCTTCCTGGGCCTGTTCGCGGGTCTCTACTTCTGGTTCCCGAAGATGTTCGGCCGCGCGCTGCACGAGGGACTCGCGAAGGTGCACGTGCTGTCGAGCGCGGTGCTGTTCCTCGGCGTGTTCGGCGGGCAGCTCGCGGCGGGCTACGCGGGGCAACTGCGGCGGCTGTATGACCCGTACCAGTACACGTACCTGAAGCACCTGTTGCCGTTGAACCAGTGGACGACGGTGTGCGCGTTCCTGCTGGGCGCCGCGCAGGGGGTGTTCGTGGTGAACCTGGTGTGGACGTTGCGTCGAGGGCGAGCCGCGGAAGCGAACCCGTGGCAGGTGGGAACGCTCGAGTGGACGTGTGCATCGAGCCCGCCCGGCGAAGGCAACTTCACCCAAGTCCCCGTGGTGCTGCGCGGGCCGCATGCGCTGTCGCAGCCGGAGGTGCTGGAGCAACTGGGGCGCGACTGGATTGGACAGGCGGAGGTCCTGCCAGGTGTGGCCCGAGAGGGTGCCGGTGAAGAAGCACTGGCCACGGCGTCCACCGTGAGGAGTGTGACATGAGCGAGCGCGGACGGAGTCCAGCCGAGCACCTGTCGAACCCTGCACGAGCCCCCAGGTGCGCGACATGAGCGCGGAGCGCAAGCCGGCGGTGGATGAGCCCCGCTCCTCCGAGTCGGAGACGCGCGCCGATGCCACTCCGCCCTCGAGGTCTCAACCTCTCGGCATGACGCCGCTGACTGCCGCGAACGACGCCCGCACGGAGAACGCGAACGCGGAGGGAACAGCATGGCTCGGCACGGTGCTGGGGCTCGCCGCGTGGACGATGTTCTTCGCCTCGCTCGCCTTCGCGGTGGGCTGGTATCGGATGCGCGAACCGTGGCCCACGCTCCCCGTGTCCCTGTTGGGACTGAGTCTCACGGGGCTCCTGCTGCTCGTGGGGAGCGCCGTGCTCCACCTGGGCCTCTGTCGGCGCGAGTCACGGTGGCCCGCGAGGTGTGCCCTGCTCCTGGGGCTGGGCTTCCTCGCGCTCCAGGCGATGTGGACGCATCAGGCCTGGTGGACCGAGCACGTGCGCATCCCCGAGGGCGGAGTCTCCGCATCCGCGTTCCACGGGCTCACGGCGCTGCATGCGCTGCATGTGCTCGTGGTGACTTTCAATCTCTTCCTCGTCTGCTGGCGCCACACGCGCGGCGCGGACGTGCGAGCCTCCTTGCGTCGTCACGTGCTGGGCTGGCACTTCGTGACGGCGATGTGGGTGCTCCTCTTCGTGGCGGTGTACCTCCCATGACTCCTCGCGGAACGTCCCGTGTGAACACCCTTCGCGCCCTGACGGTGTTGTTGCCGCTCGTGCTCACGGGCTGTCGCTCGAAGAGTGCTCCCACCTTCGAGCCCCTGAAGCTGGCGGACGGCCGAGTCATCCCAGCGGAGACGCTCACGCGCGGGCACTCGGTGTACACGTACTACTGCGCGTCCTGTCACGGAGAGCTCGGTGACGGACAAGGGCCCGCGGGGCGTGGGATGAGGCCCGTGCCGCGCAGCTTCCGTCAGGGCCTCTTCAAGTTCGGCGGCGTCGCGGTTGGCGAGTTGCCCACGGACGATGCGCTGAAGCGCACGCTGCGTCGCGGCCTGCACGGCACGCCGATGTTCGCGTGGGACGTGCCCGACGCGGACCTGGACGCGGTGCTGCAATACGTGAAGACCTTCAGCCCGCGCTGGAAGGAAGAAGTCCCCGGCAAGCCCCTGGCCATGTCGACCGACCCGTGGCGGGGCCGAGACGCGGAGGCCATCGAGCGAGGCCGGGTCGCCTACCACATCTCGGGCGCGGGGAACGCGGGCTGCTCGAGCTGCCATGTCGCGTACCTCCCCCGCTCGGAGCTGGCCGCGCTGCTGAAGAAGGCGCTGGGTCGCGACGTGGACCTGTCCAAGATGGACCCCTACACCGCCCTGGCCCGCGAGTCGGACCACCCGGTGGCGGTGGACGCGAAGGGCGAGCCCACGAAGACGGAGAAGGTGCTGCCTCCAGACTTCCTCTTCCAGCCGCTGCGCACGGTGTGGCCGGTGGGAGACACGGTGGACGGCTCCACGTACACGGCCGAGCGCCAGCGCGAGGACCTCTACCGCGTCATCTCCTCGGGCGTGGGGGGCGCGGCGATGCCCACGTGGAAGGGCGCCATCCCCGAGGAGAACCTGTGGGCGCTCGCGTACTACGTGCAGACGCTCGTCGTGCTGCGCGACACGGACGCGGCCGATGAGCTCAAGACCCGACTGCGAAGCTCGGCTCAGTGAGTCGTTCCCGAGGGCGCACGGGCGCCACGTGTGCATCTTCCGTGGGGACGCGCGCGAGCCGGATGAGCTTCAGTCGGGACAACAGCCGCATCACCTGCCATGTGGGGTCCAGCTCGAAGCGTCGCGCGGCGAAGTCAGGGCTCGCGGGCCGGGCATGGTGGTTGTTCTGGAACAGCTCGCCCATGCACACCACGTCCATGGGCAGCGTGTTGCGTGACGCGTCCCGGCTCGCGAAGTTGCGATAGCCGTAGCGGTGTCCGCACCAGTTGACGATGGCGCCGTGCACCGGCCCCATCACGAAGTGCGCGGGCAGGAGCGCCCAGTGCCACCGTCGCGTGGCGAAGCGCCGATAGAACAGCGTGTAGAGCGCGCCGAAGCCCAGTCGCGCGGGCCAGCTGTTGAAGACCTTCTCGAGCGCGGGCCACTCGGGATAGCCCCCGAGGAAGCGAGCCTCCGGCTGGATGCGCCGCGTGAGCAGGCCCGCGTAGCGCTGGGCCGTCCGCAGCATCATGCGCAGGGGATTCTTCTGGTGCGCGGGCGAGTGGGGGTCCTTCTCGGTGTCCGCGTAGGCGTGGTGCTCGCGGTGGAGGATGGCGTAGGCGCGCGGGTCCAGATAGCTGGAGCCCTGCACCAGCGCGGTGCAGAGGTGGAGGGCGCGCTCGGTGCGAGGCCGCATCGTGTACATGCGATGCGCGGCGTAGCGGTGCTGGAAGAGGCTCTGGAAGAGCACGCTCAGCGTCCAGTGTGACGCGAAGAATAGGTAGACCATGCAGGGTCAACCTCGGGTCGTGTCACTCCCCTGTCAGACCTGTCCCGAAACAGACATTGAGGGTTCATTCCCGCGCGAAGTTGGGTGGCTGGACAGTGGCTCGGTTGGCGCCACCCTCATTCGTCCATACGTCCTGGTCCGGCAGGTGGTAACGCCAGTGGGAGCGCGTGCTCGCGGGAGTCGAGCGTGACGTCATCTTCGCATCGCCAAAATCCAGCAGACGCAACAGATTCTCCTGAGGACTGATGCAGTAGGAGAACCACAGCCCGCCGAGCAGCAGGTGGTGGTGTCCAGCGTTCAGTCCTCCGATGTCGCTCCGGGTCGGTCCGCCGTCGTTGGAGTCGTGTGTCATCGGAGCCTGCTCCGCGAGGGTGACCAGATGCAGGGCGACAGTCATGCGGACCTCGTTCGGCAGCCGCCAGTACGCAGGATGGAGGTGGGCGGGAATATCGACGGTGTACGAGCGCATGGCGGGACCTCGGCGGCCCACCGCGCGCTTCGCGGGGAAGGTCAGCTTGAAGGGATGGGGATGGACATGTTGAAGGTAGGCATTGAAGAGGCAAGGTGCGCGCTCCGCTCGTCCTGGAGTCGTGGGGCTCGCTCGTGGAGCAGGGCACACGGCCTCTCACCGTGCGCTCGTCTCGAGGTACGTCGAGCAAGACTCGGGGATGCTCACACCGGTAGGCAGGAAGCCGACGGCCCGCCTTCCTCCCCACTCACTCCCCCAAGGCGAGCCAGCGGGCACATCTCCTGGGAGATGAGAGGTGGTGTGGCATGCATGCTTCGAAACGACGGGGACTCATCATGAGGCGCGTCGCGGATATCATTCGCGAGCACCAGGACGACATCGTCCGCCTGTGGACCGCGAAGGCGACCCGTGCCGCTTCCGCCCGTGGGCTGGATGAGCCCGAGCTCAAGAACATCATGCCGACCTACCTGGCCTCGCTTTCCAGCGGCGAGCAGTTGGGCTCCCCCACCGCGACCCGACGAAAACACGTGGAGAGCCACGTGGCCGCGCGGCTTCGCCAGGGGTTCCACGTGGCGGAGGTCGTCGAGGAGTTCGCGCTCCTGGGGCGGTGCATCTCCATGATGTGGGCCACGGCTCCGCGAGAAGAGCGGCCGGATGTCGCGGAAGTCGAGCAGCTCTTCAGCGAGCTGCATGGCGCCTCGGCGGCCGTCATCGAACTCTTCAGCGAGCACCTGCAGGACGACGAGCAGACGGAGAAGCGCTACCTGCGGCTCATCCAGAAGGTGGCCAGCGAGGCGCTCGAGGTGGAGGCGGCCTCGTTGCGAGAGCGCCTGACGGAAGTCCTCGAGCTGGTGATGGAGGCCCTGGGTGCCCAGGGTGCGCTGCTGCTCCTGAACGAGACGGAGCAACGCAAACTCATCATGGTGGCCTCCGCGGGAGTCGCGAAGGAGGCCCTGGCGAGATACGTCCCCGCGCTGGAAGCCATGCCTCTCGCCGCGCAGGTCTCCGAGTCGGTGGACGACCCGGGCCTCTCCCCGGAGGACGCCGAGGCCACCACGCTCGAGGTGAACGAAGACCTTCGTCGGAGCGATGTCCAGGCGCTGCTCGGGCTTCGGCTGGCCACGCATCATGCCCTGATAGGCGTCATGTGCGTCGGCATCTCGACGGCTCGCGACTTCACGGCCCGGGAGCGACGACGGCTCGAGTCGCTGGGAGAGCAACTGACGGTCCACCTGGACAACGCGAAGCTCTACTCGGACCTGCGCGCGAAGGTGGCGGCGCTCCAGTCCGAGCGTGAGCTGCGAGAGCGCTTCGTCTCCGTCCTGGCTCACGACCTGCGGGGGCCGCTGTCCGCGGCGAGGGTCGGCGCACAGCTCATCCTCCGGCGCCCGGAGATGCTGGATGAGCGGCGGGAGCTGGCCCGGCGCATCGACCAGAACATCGCGCGCACGGACCGGATGGTGACGGACCTGCTCGACGCGAACCGCATCCGGGCGGGCCAGCGCATCGCGCTCCAGCTTTCGCCTTGCGACCTGGATGGCATCGCTCGCGAGGTCATCGAGGAGCTGAGCACCGCTCATGGCGAGCGCTTCCTGCTCGAGGCGACGGAGCAGGTCCGGGGCAACTGGAACGCGGACGAGCTGCGCCGCGCCCTCTGGAACCTGGCCACCAACGCGGTGAAGTATGGCGCGTCCGACGCACCCGTCACCCTCACCGTCTCGAGGACCGAGCAGGGCGCGCGCGCCTCCGTCCACAACGTGGGCCGGATGATTCCTCGCGCCGAACAGGAGCAGCTCTTCAAGCCCTTCTCGCGCACGCGCTCCGCGCAAGCGGGGCTCGCGAAAGGTTGGGGGCTGGGGCTGACCCTGGTGTGGGGCTGTGCCCAGGCCCACGGCGGCAAGGTCATCGTGGAGAGCGAGGATGCCGCCGGGACGACCTTCTCCCTGGAGCTGCCGCCGGACTCGGCGCCCTACCAACCCCGGGCGTGACGCGGGCGGACGGCTCGCAAGGGCACGTCCGCCTCGGGAGATTCCGCGTCCGCGACTCGCGATGCCCCGTGCTGGAGTACGCGTCCGCGCGTCTCGGAGCACGGGGTTGGTGTGTCGGATGCAGTGGGGCCGGCGGTTCCTTCCGGAGAGAACCCCATGTCCCGAATCGACGCCTCAGGCGGCACGTCCCTTCCCCTCGACACCCTCGCCGACGCGGTCCCCACGCCGTCACTCCCACGCACGCCGACCGCGCAAGCTCGCAACGAGGTGAGCGCCTACGATGGCCCCTCCAGTCGAGCGTCCCCCCGAGGCGCGGAGCCGTCGCCTGGAGTCGCGGGCCCGACGGTGTCGGCCGGAGCGCTGGCGGCCCTGGGCGGAAGGCTGCGCGCCCCCAGCGCGGAGGTCCCCTCGGACGTCTCGTCGGAACTCCAGGCGCGGCTGACGCGCGGCCTCGGGGACTGGGCCGTCAGCGACACCGACGTGAAGACGGTGCACACGTTGCTCGGACAGCTCCCGCCCGCGGCGTACCGGGCGACGCTGGACTGGATGGAGCGTGAGGGGCTCCTGAAGACGTTCCTCACGGAGCAGGACCCCGGCGCCCGCGAGTCCTTCCTGAAGCAGGCCGAGGCGAAGGGGGTCCTCCAGCGACTCGCGGGAGAGCCCGCGTCGGGGCCCCTGGGCTACCCGGGCAAGCCGGAGTTCCTCCGCAATGACGCCGCGTTGCCGGAGTCCCTCAGGCACGCCGTGAGCGAGCACGCCGTCGCGGCGGGGAGGGCGTTCCACGCGGCCCACGCGGCGTACCTGGGGCGCTACGCGCAGGCGGTGGAGGACGCGCCGGGCCTGCCCGAGCTGCGCAAGCTCGGGGCGCCTCGGGACGCGCGACTGCCCGACTCGGTGCTGGGCCTGGACCGGAGGGACCCCGAGAGGGAGGCGTATGCGAAGCAGTGGCGGCTGGCGGTGGGCGCGCCGACCTCCACCAACTGGGTCTATCAGGCCATCAATGCCCGCCAGCGAGCGCTCCTCGGAGAGCGCACGGGCGGCACCCTCGCGCTGAAGGGCAAGGCGGAGCTGACCCAGGGCAACCTCAAGCTGGGGGGCGAGGCGCAGGTCGACTCGCGCGGCAAGGTGGACCTGAAGGGCTTGAGCGGGGTGGAGCTGAAGGGCGGGCCGGTGGGCCTGAAGGTCACGCAGGACACGAAGGGCGGATTCCAGTCGGAGATGAAGCTCGATTTGGGGCTCGTCAAGGTGAGCCAGGTCTCGGACGGAGAGCTGAAGGTCTCGCTCGGCGTGGGCAAGCTCGCCGGGAGCTACACGACGCTCAACCTGAAGGAAGCGCGGTTCGGAGGGGGTGTCTTCGCCCAGGTGGAGGAGGCGGGGAACAAGGCGGAAGTGCGGCTGGGCTTCGACATGAAGGGGCTGACGGCCCAGCGCGCGAAGGAGGCCGTGGACCGCCAGCACGTGGGCCTCTTCGACGAGCCTCCAGAGCTGGGACGGGGCCAGTCCTGGGACGCGCTGCCGGAGTCGAAGCGCGAGCGCTATGTCCGTAACGGCTGGAACCGCGAGGAGTGGACGCGTGCCCAGGGCGCGTGAGCGGCAGGTGCGGCCGGCCACCCCGGCGCCCGCCCGCCGGGCAAGGGAGGAGGCTGGAAGCAGGGCACCTCGGACGCCGCATGCGCACCCTTTTTTGCGGAAGTCCCCCATTCAATTCGAGTGAGGCAGCGGATGGCGACGGAGCGAGCGGAGCGGTTCGTGGAGGCACTGTCGAGACTGGAGGAGAGCGGCGACCTGGAGGGCCTCATCGAGCTCTTCAGCGACGATGCGCGCGTGAGCAACGTGGCCTCGTCGCGGGTCTTCTCCGGCAAGGAGGGCGCGCGTCAGTTCTGGCGCGAGTACAAGGGCACGCTGCGCCAGGTGAAGTCCACCTTCCGCAACATGATTGAGGCCGGCGACAGGGTGGCGCTCGAATGGGAGTCCCAGGGCACCGCGCACAACGGCGCGGCCGTGGCCTACGAGGGCGTCTCCATCCTCGAATGGGACGGAGAGCACATCCGCCGCTTCTACGCGTACTACGACCCGCACGCCCTGGGCACGGAGCTGGCGCACGGAACCGCGCGACGCTCGGAGGTCCCCGCCACCACGCCGGCATGATTCCGTCAGGCTGACTCGGGCGTCCGGGGCAGCTCCACCGTGACGGTGGTGCCCAGCCCCGGCGAGCTCTCCAGGTGGATGTGCCCGCCATGGGCCTCCACCACCTGCCGGGAGAACCACAGCCCCAGGCCGAAGCCGCCGTAGTGCCGCAGCGGCACCGCGCGGCCGAAGCGCTGGAAGAGGTGCGCGAGCTGCTCGGCCGGAATGCCGATGCCCCTGTCCCGCACCACCAGCCGCGCCAGGTCTCCGGGGATGCAGGACACCTCCACCTCCACGGGCCGCCCCAGGCCGTACTTCAGGGCGTTGGACAGCAGGTGCGTCACCATTCCATCCACGCGGGAGTGGTCCCACCGCCCGGGGACGGCGTTGGAGGCGTGCAGGAAGAGGGAGGCACCCGCCCGCTCGCGCTCCTCGGTGAAGCGCGCCATCACCTCGCGGCACACGTCCACCAGGTCCACCGGCTCTGGCGTGAGGTGCAGGCGGCCCTCGGACAGGTGGGCCACCTCCAGCAGCTCGCGCACCAGCCGCCCCAGCCGGTCCACCTGCTGCACGGCCGACGTGGTGCGTTCGCGCACGTCCCCGTCCGAGGACATCCGCCGCAGTCGCGAGAGCTGGAGCTTGAGGGCCGTCAGCGGCGTGTTCAGCTCGTGGCTGGCGATGGCGAGGAACTCGTCGCGCAACTGCAGCGCCTGCTGCGTCTGGTGGAAGAGGTGCGCGTTCTGCACGGCGGCGCTGGCGCGGCGGGCCAGCTCCACCGCGAGCGCCAGGTCCTCCTCGGTGTGGTGGCGGCCGGACAGACAGTGGCCCAGGGTCAGCGCGCCCAGCACGCCCTCGGGCGTCTCCAGGGGCACGGACAGCCAGGAGGTGGGGGAGAGGGCGCGCAGCAGGGACAGCTGCTCGGGGCCGCACGCGGTGGCCTCCACCCAGGCCGCGTCGATGTCGGGGTGGAAGGCGGGAAGGCCGCTGGCGAGCGCGCAGATGGGCGTGCCCGGGCGCTCGGGCGGGTGCCAGCGGCTGGCGGCGAGCAGGCCCGCGCACTCCGGCGTGGCGGCGTGGAAGGTGCGGCGCACCTCGTGGTCCGGCCCGAGCACGTCGATGATGCAGAAGTCGCCCAGCGTCGGCACCAGTCCCAGGGCCACGCCGCGCAGGGTGTGGCCCAGGTCCAACGAGGTGGCGAGCACCGCGGTGGCGTGCTGGAGCAGCCCCACGCGCTCCACCTGACCGCGCTCGGCCGCGAGCAGCCGGGCCCGCTCCAGGGCCATGGTGGCCTGCTGCGCCAGCATGTCGATGAAGGCGCGCTCCTCCGTGTCGAAGTCGTGCGCGCGACCCCAGATGAAGGCCAGACAGCCCACCGTCCTGTCCCTGGAGAAGAGCGGAAGGCAGGCGATGGACACATCACCGCTCTCGGGACGGGCGGCCTCGGCGGCCTCCGGGAAGCGCACGGCCATGGAGGTCAGGTCCGTTATCCACAGCGGGGCCCGGTCTCGCACGGCCACGGCCACCGGGACGTGGGGGGCGCCCACGGGGACGTGGGTGAAGGCGGCCTCCACCGCGGGGGGGCAGCGCACGCTGTGGACCATCTCCAGGGACGTGCCCGCCGCGTTCAATAGATACAACCCCCCGGTCTGCGCCTCCAGGGTGCGCACGGCCTCCACGACGACGGCGCGGGCGACGTCCTCGGGGGTGAGGGCGGCGGAGAGGGCCAGCGTGAGGGACTGGAGGCTGCGCATGCGCGCGCGCGCGAGTTCGGCGCTGGCACGGGCCCGGCGGCTTTCTGCCAGCAAATCCCCCCCCGGACCCTGTCCTTCGTCGGGTGGTGGCAAGCGGAGGCTGATGGACGAATGCTTCTCCATGCGCGCTGCCCGACGGCGCAGGTGACGCCGCGAGCTCCATGCACTGAAACGCATCCCAGGCCGGATTTCCGGCCCCGGCGGGATGAGTGTCCTGCGGCAGTCAGTCCTCCGCGCGGCCAGTGAACACACCAGCCGCCGGCTTCCGACCCCGAGCCCGGAGGAAGGTGGCTGTCGGACAGACGGCCCCGCCCCTCAAGCGGCTTCCGCTACGCGGAGTGTGGCGCTACCGTCCCGCCTGGACCTTGGAGTCACTCCTCCGGGGTCATCACTGGCACGGAGGTTTCGTTCGGGTCTCCCAAGCAGGCTGTCTCCGGTCGCCTCCGCCTTCTGGCATCGCGTCCACGAAACCCCTGGCCGGTCCCTGTTGCGGCGACTTTGCAATCGGTTCCGGGTTCTTCGTGAGTCACGTCGGCATGATGGAAGCAGGACGCCCGGCACACCCTGAAGCCCCGTCCGCCTCGGCCACCTGCCACGCGCCCTCACGGATACCCACTGATGAACCGTTTCGCCGCCGTCCTCGTCATCCTGTCCTTGCTGTCCACCACCACCGCTCGCGCCCAACAGAAGTCGCCGCCACCCAAGGACGCACCCAAGACGGAAGCGCCCGCCGAACAGCAGCCCGCGGCGGAGGACCCTTCGCTGGACTTCGACCTGCTGGAGCCTGACGAACTGGCGGGTGCGGCCAAGGTGGACCCGGAGCTGCAAGCGCGCCTCGACCGCCGCCGCACCATGCTCAAGCTGCACCAGGGGCTGGGGTTCGCGCTGGCCGCGGGGCTTGTCACCACGACGGTGCTTGGCCAGCTCCAGTTCAACGACTCGTTCCGCGGTGGCGGTGATGACCGCAACCTGCTGGGTCTGCACCGCGGGTTCGCCGTGGGCACCTCCGTCGTGTTCGCCTCCGTGGGCCTCTTGGGCCTGTTGGCCCCCAAGCCCCTGGAGAAGGAGGAGTTCCAGTGGGACACCATCACCTTCCACAAAATCTTCATGTCCATCGCGACGGCGGCGATGGTGGCGCAAATCATCCTCGGCATCATGGCGACGGACCGGTATGGACGGCTATCGGAGACGGACCTCGCCACCGCGCACCAGGTCGTTGGCTTCACCACCCTGGGCGCGGTGTCGGCCGGTATCTTCACGCTGTTCTTCTGAATCTTTTCGCCCGCGTGCCGTTGGGCATCGGGTGGGCTGACATTGATTTTCTGGAGATGGACATGACTGTTCGACGACTGGCGCTGCTCACCACCCTGCTTGTCTCCCTGCCTGCCCTGGCCCAGGGCACGGCGAAGGCGTATGCGCTGAAGAAGGACGCCAGCACCCTCACGTACCGACTCAATCACCCGGCGCACAAGGTCGTCGGCACGGCGAAGCCCATCGCCGGCAAGGCGAACCTGAAAGCGGACGGCACGCTGCAGGTGATGGTGGTCGCCAACGTGAAGGACTTCGACTCGGAGAACCAGAACCGCGACATCCACATGCAGGAAGTGACGGAGGTGGCCAAGTACCCCACCGTCGAGTTCAAGGGCGCGGCCACGGGGGTGACGGTGCCCACGACGTTCCCGACGAAGGTGCCGGTGACGCTCAAGGGGCAGCTCGACTTCCACGGGGTGAAGCAGAAGGTGGAGGTGCCGGTGACGGTGCTGTTCAAGTCGGCCACGGAGGTGACGACGGATGGCTCGTTCACCGTCAGCCTGGAGTCCTACAAGATTGAGCGTCCCTCGCTGCTGATGGTGAAGGTGGACGACGAACTCGTGCTGGAGCCCAGGCTGGTGTTCGAGGTGGAGAGCAAGTGAGCACGTCGCGAAGAGGTTTCTTGAAGGGCATCCTCGGCACGGGCGCGGCGGGTGCGGCGGCGACGGCGCTGCCGGGCTGCGCGCCGGACATCGACCCCGCGCCGGTGACGGACGTGTCGGCCAGTGACGCGGGCACGGTGGACCTGTTGGTGTCGCGCTATCCGGACCTGGAGCGCGTGGGCGGGGCCATCACCGTGCGAGTGGCGGGCGAGGACACGCCGCTGCTCGTGACGCACGCGGCGCGGGACGACTACTCCGTGTTGTCGTCGCTCTGCACGCACGCGGCCTGCCCGCTGGGGTTCGACGGCCGGGAGGTCGTCTGCCCGTGCCATTTGTCGAAGTTCAATCCGGCGGATGGCTCGGTGACGCAGCGGCCGGCCACGGTGGGGCTGCGCAAGTTCGCCTCGCGGTACAACGCGGGGACGCAGGTGCTGAGCATCGACCTGCGCGCCGGAGAAGATGGCTTCCCGTCGGCGGTGGGCGGCGAGGTGCGCCTGCCTTTCGCCGAGTTCCCCACCCTGCGGGACAACGGCAGCGTGGTGGAGGGCGTCCCGGGCGGCTACGGCAAGCGCATCTTCGTTTTCCGGCTGGCGGACGGCTCGCTGTCCGCGGTGGACGGGCTGTGTACGCACCAGGCCTGTGAGGTGACCTCGCGGCCGGCGGAGCAGGACCTCATCTGCTTCTGCCACAACTCCATCTTCACGGCGAAGGGCGAGGTGACGCAGGGCCCCGCGGTGCTGCCGTTGAAGAAGTTCACCGTGACGGAGACCCCAGACGCGGTGGTGGTGACGGGCGTGCAGTGACGCTCGGTGGGCGACCTTCTCTCTGTCGGTGAGAGGGTTTGCACCGGAGGGCCTCGCGGGTTTCCACGAGTGTGGGGACTCACGAGGCCCTTGACGTTTTCGCTCGCGCCGAGAGCGAGTGGGGCCTCTTGTACCCCTTGGACAAATCGAGCATGGATCTCCCGGGAAAATGGAATCCATGCCGACCAACCGGTTTTGTCCGAGGCTGTCCTGGCGAAGTGGGGCCTGGGTGTGGGGCTTGTGGCTCGGGCTTCTGGTGCTGCCATTGCGTGCGAGGGCGGAGATCTCCCCCGACGTGCGGCGCTACCTGCTGTCCATCAACCGGCTCATCGAGGACCTGGCGTATGAGCGGGCGCTGGAGCAGATCGCTCGCGCGAAGAAGGTGTCGAAGGGCCCCGAGGACGACGTGGCGGTGTCGCTCTACGAGGGAGTCACGCTGGCGGAGCTGAGTCAGGGGCGGCAGGAGGAGGCGGACGCGGCCTTTCAGGCGGCCCTCTTCCTGAATCCAGACGCGAAGCTGCCGCTGACGGTGTCGCCGAAGCTGCGCAAGCGCTTCGAGGCGGTGCGGCAGAAGGTGTTGAAGGAGCTGGCGTCGCGAGGTGAGCGCCCGGACGCGTTGAAGATGGACGTCCCTGAGTCCCCGCAGCCGGTGGTGCGCGCTCCCGTGGTGTCTCCCGCACCGGTGGCGGAGGTGGCCACGGAGGGCTCCTCGCTGCGAGAGCGGGCGTGGATGCCGGCCGTCGTGGGTGGGGTGTTGGCGGTGGGGGGCGGGGTGATGTGGTTCCTGGCGTCGAAGGAGCAGGGGAAGCTGGATGGGCCGTCCGAGGACATCCGCACGGAGAAGGATGCGCGTGCGGTGGCTTCGCGGACGCGGTCGCTGCAGTCGGTGGGCGTGGGGCTGTGGGTGGGTGGAGCGGTGGGCCTGGGCGTGGCGACGGGGATGTACCTGCTGGGGGCACCGGAGCCGGGCCCGCTGGCGCTGACGGTGGGGACGGATGGCACGTCCGCCTTCGTTGCCGGGAGGTGGCCGTGAGGTCGCTGGTGCGCATCATGATGGCGGTGCTGGTGGCGGCGGGGTTGCTTGGCATCGCGTCGTGCATCGACGTGGATGGCGCGACGAACAAGTGGTGCCGGGAGAACCCGGGGATCTGCGACGACGACGCGGGCGATGCCGGTGACGCTGGCGATGCCGGTGACGCGGGTGATGCCGGTGACGCGGGCGATGCCGGTGACGCGGGTGATGCCGGCGACGCGGGTGATGCCGGTGACGCGGGTGATGCCGGAGGCCCCAGGCCGACGGGCTGGTCGACTCTTCAGACCATCCCGGTGCCTCGCTCCGGTCATACCGCGACGCTGCTGGAACATGGCGGTGTGCTGGTGGTGGGTGGGCGCGTGGCAGCTGACTCGACCACCGACACGGCGGGGCTGTATGAGCCGTCCACCGGCGCATGGACTGCGGTGGGCCCTCTGACGACGCCTCGCATGGACCACACAGCGACCCTGCTTTCGGATGACAGGGTCTTGGTGGTGGGTGGAAGCCAAGCCCCTGGTAACGATTTGGCCAGTGCCGAAATCTACGATCCGAGCACCAAGACCTGGTCGTCCGCGGGGACGATACCCACGGGCAAACGCTCGGCGCATGCCGCTGTCTTGCTGCCCTCGGGCCAGGTCCTGGTGGTCGGAGGGGGAGAGAACGCGGGTGGCGGACTGCTCACCACGGCGCTCTACACCCCGACGGCCGGCGCAGCGGGAACCTGGGTGGATGCGGGGACGCTGGCGGTCGGCCGTAACACGCTGACCGTGAGCCTGGTGAATGGGGTCGCTCTGGCGGTCGGCGGCTACAACAATGTCGGGGCCGAGAATTCCACCGAGACCTACCTCCCGGATGGAGGATGGCAGCCCATCCAGCGGTCGGTACTGGGCGTCGGACGACAGGGACACACGGCGACCTTGCTGACGTCAGGAAAGCTGTTGGTCGCTGGCTCCAAGGTCGGCAACACCGCGGTGCTCTTCGACCCAACTCAGAGCACGTGGTCCAGCGCGAGCAGCATGTCGGTGCCACGCTTTGGCCACACGGCCACCCCCCTGGCGGGGGACAAGGTGTTGGTCGCCGGGGGATTTTCCAACGCGCCCGAGACCGCGGCTCACGGCACGGCGGAGTTGTTCATCCTGGACAGTCCGGCGGGACGCTGGACACAGGCCGGAAGCATGTCGACCTCTCGGGTGGGCCATACCGCCACGCGCTTGGGCACGGGAGAGGTGCTGGTGATTGGCGGCACGGACGTCGAGGGCGGTGGAAATCTGCTCAACACCGTCCAGCTCTACACCCCGTGAGGTCCCACCGGGCCCGCCGCCACCATCGCGGCGGGCCTGCCGGTACGAGGATGGTCATCCCCATCCCCGAGCGCTCTCTCCGAAGCCATCCGTGGACCGGGCGGGCGAGCTCGCGCCACGCGGGGCCTCGGACGCCGTGAGACTTGCGGGGCCTGCCGTGCATCCGGTTCGCGCGCGGCCAGTACTCCCGCTGGGAGTTCGAGCGGGACGCTGAGGAGGTGCTCGTCGAGGCGGACGGGCGGCTGTCGCTGAATGACCAGGGATTGATGGTGGACGCGGCGCTGGCGGGCGTGGGGCTCGCGGATGTCTTTGAGGCGCGGGTGACGTCGCTCCTGGAACAGGGGCGACGAGTGCGAGTGCTGGAGGATGGGTGTCCCTCCTACGCGGGGTTCTTCTTGTACTCCCCGAGTCGGCGTCAGCTGCATCGACTTCCTCCGGGCGCCGGCTTGAGCATGGGCGCGGGCGTGACTGAAGATGGAGGGATGTCGAGCGACTTCAAGCGGCTTCTGGACAAGGCCTGGGCGTGGTTGGGTCCGCTGCCCGAAGAGGAGTTGCCGCCGTGGTCAGAGAGCATTGTCCGCCAGGTGGACATGAAGGGATCGATGTCGAGCGACTTCAAGCGGGGACAGTCGGAGCTCTTCACGGGGTTGCTGCCTCGCCCTGAGGGGGCGCCGTGGACGAAGTACACGACGGTGCCGGTGAACCTGAACGGCGTGCTGCCGACCGACTTCAAGCTGCGTCTGGCGGAGACCATCGCGTGGTGCCTGCCTCGTGCCGAGGCGGCTCGGGCAGGGGACACGACGCGCACTGCGGAGCTGATGCCGCCGGTCTGCGGCCATGATGGAGACACCTTTCTGGACCTGGTGCTCAAGACTCCGGATGTCCCCAGGGAGGCGGTGGGCTTCATCACCGAGAGACGTCGTGAGGCACTGGCGCGGATGAACATGCCGCTGCCTCCGCTCGGAGATCTTGCCGGTGGATGGGTGTTCGCGACCGATTTCAGCACCGACATCTGTGGCGCCGCGACGGCACCCTCGAATGGCTTCTTGGACGACTACGACGTTCCCGGCTGGGACACGTGGTTCGCGCACCAGGAAACAGGAGAGATGGGCGGCATCATCTACGGCTGGGTGCCGCCTGCCTTGCTCACGTTGGCTGAGAAGGGGTTCTACGTCATTCCCGTCACGAGCGCGTGGTGGCTCAGGGATGAGGACCTGCGTCGCCTCATGTCGTCATGACGAGGCGAGCGGAGGTCAGCGCAGTCGGGACCAGAAGGAGCGACGCGAGGAGATGCGCTCCAGTGCGCGCTGAAGCGCTTCGTCGGCGTCGGCGTGTTTCGCGATGTCACCCATGGTGACGATGCCGATGAGGCGGTCATCGCGTTCGACGACGGGGACACGGCGAATCTGTTCGCGGGCCATGATGTCGACGAGGGTGTGAAGCGTCTCGTCGGGTGTGGCGGCCGGGACGTCATCGGTCATCACATCCGAGGCGCGCAGTTGCTCGGGCGGCTGTCCACCCGAGAAGGCCTGGATGGCGATGTCCCTGTCGGTGACGATGCCTTCGAGACGGCCGTGCTCGTTGACGATGGGGATGACGCCACAGTCCTCTTCCTTCATCAGCCGAGCGACCTCGCGCAGCGAGCTGTCACGTCGCGCGGTGCGCACGTTGCGAGTCATCACCTCGCGAGCGGTCAACGGCTCGCGTTGCCACCTCCTCCGCTCGGTCTCGGCCAGAGGCGACGCTCGGAAGTCCTGGCTGCGGTCCTCGCGAATGTGGTCGGCGGCGCGCGTGCGCTCTTCACGCTGTCGCTCGTCCTGACGCGAACGCTCATCGGACGGAGCCCTCCGTGGACGGGCCTCGAAGTTGAACTCCTCACCCGGCGAGACTTCCCTCCGCGAGCGCACCTCGGGAGCGACAGGCTCCTCGCGTGACGGAGTGCTTCTGCGCGAACGAGCATCGAAGCTGAACTCCTCGCCCGGCGAGACTTCCCTCCGCGAGCGAACCTCGGGAGCGGCAGTCTCCTCGCGCGACGGAGTGCTCCTGCGCGAGCGAGCCTCGGTGCGGAAATCCTGGTCCGGTGTCACATCCCTCGACGAATAGTCCTCGGGCGGGCTGAGCTCCCGCTGCGTTCGCGGCTCCCTTCGCGAGCGGTCCTCGAAGCCACCGCGCTCCCGACGAGTCTGTTCCTCCCTCCACGCGCGGTCCTCGCCGCTCTCCACCAGCGGCTGCCTACCCGAGCGCTCGCTCAACTCTCCGCGGGAGCGCGCTTCACGCCGGGCCCGGTCCTCATCATCCCACGCCTGGCCGCCGTACCCGGTGCGGTCCCACGCGCGGTACTCCGCTGGCTGGGGCGCCAGCTCCCGGTCGTGTTCCCCCATCAGCGGCCGTGGCCCGATGCCCGTGGCATAGCGGTCGTCGCGGTCATCGCGCCCGTACGGCCCACCCCGCACCCCGCCACTCGCCCAGGCCGCGCCACCCCGGTCCTCCACATCGGTCCGAGGCTGCGCCATGCGCTGCGAGGCGCCCCGGTAGAAGCGTCCCTCGCGCACGGAGGGCGACTCGTCCCGCGCCGGGTTCCAGCCCGACACATCCGACTCGCCCCGCTCCCGCGAGCCAGGAGGCGCCGCATCGGCTGCCCGAGCCGGCTCCGTCCCCAGTCCAGGCCGAGAAGGCCCCAGCGTCTCACCCTTGCCGTTGTCCATGCTTCGATGCGCCATGCCGCGAAGGCTGGAGACGCCCCCGGTCCCCACCAACCAACCCAGGTGCCCCAAGGGCGAGGACTGTTCGCTCCATGGCAGCCCCGCCGCCGCGAGCGCCCACGAGCGAACATCCACCCCGCCTCGAACCCGACACCCCGCAACGAAAAACGCGTGCCCTCGGATGAGGACACGCGCCGGTACAGCGACACGAAGGGCGACCGCTCTCAGCAGCAGGGGTCGTTCTTCTCCTCGCAACAGGCCTGCGTGGTGGAGACCTGGGGCGCCGTGCTCTGCGTCTCGGTGGAGGACGTGGACGTCGCCGCTCCATCGCCTCCGTGGATGCGAGCGAGGTCCTTCACGAACAGCTCCTTCAGGGTCTTCACCTTGTGGCTCTTCATGATGCATCTCCCGTCGAGGTGTGAAGCCGGCCGCCGAAACCGGCCGGCGACGTCAGCCTAGGTCTCGCCACGGAGCGCGGGAAGTGTCTCGTGTTTCACGCTGCACCGTGTCTCAGCGCCCACGCGGAGACACTGAAATGTTCCAGCTCACCAGCGCATGACACAGCGCGACGCGCTCGCATTGTCACACCGGAAGGCGCCTTGCGTCATCGCTCGACGGCCCTCCCGGGCCCCGGACGAGCACACGCCCCAGCCCCTCGGGCCCGCGCGCGTCCTGAAAGTCAGACGGCCCGGAGCATGTCTGTCTTCACGACGGCGTCAGTGGACCGCCCAGCGCTCGGCGATCTCCTCACAGGCGAGCACCACGTCCGTGAGCCGGCGGATGTGCGCTCGAGGCGCGGTGAAGATGGTGCCCGCGAACACATCCACCACCTGCACCATGCGGTGGTCCGACGGACCCAGCTGGCACAGGTGCTGCTCCGCGAAGCGCTGCAACATCGTCCCGATGTACTGCCCCGAGCGCTCATCCAGCGGGTGGTGCTTGGAGAAGTAGAGCTTCATCAACCCCACGCGCGGGTTGCCGTGGCGGTCCATGCGCTGGAGGATGACCTCGGGGCGCACGCTGATGGTGACGCCCGCCATCTCCAGGACAGGCGGCTCGGCGCCCACGGCGCTGACGATGGTGTCCTCCAGACCGAGCCACGGCACCACGTCCGCGAAGCGCTCCAGCGCCTCGGAACAGAGGTGGAGCCGCTGCGCCTCGAACTCCGACTGCGGCACGCTGCACGCGAAGCGGCGCTGGTGGTCGCGGAGGATGGCGGGGTCCAAATCACGACAGAGGAAGTCGGTAATCGCGTGAGACGCCTCGGGATAGCGCAGGTACTGCTGCTCGGGTGGATGCTTCTGGTCGTAGATGATGCGCTTGCGACGAGCGGGGGTCGCGATGAGGTACTCACCCAGCTTGTTCACGGACACACGCGGCAGCTCACGGACTTCCGCCATGGAGTTCCTCCCCCTGGATGCTGGCGAATGAGCACACAGTACAGAGGGGGGCTGACATTCCGTTGACGGCGTGAGTGATTGAAAACAGGGGCCTCACCGCGCACGTAGGGCCGTCGCGGTGAGGGCTGGCCCAGACGTCAGTCCTTCTCTTCCTCCAGGCTGCCGGGGAAGGCGGTCCAGTAGAGGTCGGGGAGCGGGTTGGTGCCGGCGTCGCTGCGAGGGCCGTCACCGTCCGGGATGTCGTCGAGGATGGCGCCCGGGGTCCTCTCCGTCGGGTCCATGGGTTGGGCGCGCCGGTCCTTGTCCGGAGTGTCGCGGTCAGGCTCCGTGTCCTCCCCTGGCGCGTCCTGGTGGCGGGGCCCGGTGGGGCGCCCGTAGTAGTCCTCGGCGGGTTGGGGAGCGGGCTGTCGTCGCTTGTCCTGCGCCATGGTGGAATCCTCCGCCTGGATACGGTCGTGACGGGGAATGCGTACCGCAACCCGGCTATCGTTCCGGGCCGGAGTCCGGGGGGCAGGCGAGCAGGCGCGAGGGGCGCGCTCCCCTTGAAGGAAGAGGAGGGTGCCGATGCCCGAGGGGCGTGACGAGCCGACCGCGACGTTGACGGAGCCTCGGCTCCACCTGGGGTGCCAATCCTGTGGGGCCCAGTTGGTGTTGGAGCCGTCGCTGCGCACCACGCGGTGTCCGTACTGCGCGGCGCCGTCCGTGGTGGAGCGGCCGCCGCGGCCCGGGGTGCCGGAGCCCGCCTTCGCGCTTGGCTTCGCGCTGACGCACGCGGCGGCGCGGGAGAAGGTGTCCCGGTGGTTGCGCTCGCGCAGTCGCTTCACCCGCAACGGCATCCGGAGCGCGGAGCCGGGGGACGTGCATGGCCTCTACGTGCCCGCGTTCCTCTACAGCGCGCTGGCGAAGTCGAGCTTCCAGGCGACCATCGGCGAGCACTACCAGGAGCGGGAGAGCTACACGACGACGGAGAACGGGAAGACGGTGACGCGCACGCGCACGGTGACGCGCACCGAGTGGCGGCCCTTGCAGGGTGAGCTGGAGGGCTACGTGGCGGACGTGCTCGTCACGGCATCGAATGGCTTGCGCAACGAGGAGCTGGAGGCGCTGGAGCCCTTCGACTTTCGCGCGCTGGCCCGCTACACGCCGGCGCTCGTGTCCGGGTGGGTGGCGGAGGAGCCCTCGCTGACGAGGGATGCTTGTCTGGAGGGCGCGCGCCAGGAGGTGGGCGAGCTGATGTTGAACAGGCTCGGGGCGCTGATGCCGGGGGACACGCACCGGGATGTGAGCCACGACACGCGGTTGGATTGGGAGTCGCTGGACGTGTGTCTGTTGCCCGTCTGGGTGTTGCCCGTGCGCTACGCGGAAGGGGAGGAGCCCCTGCGAGTGCTCGTGAACGGGCAGACGGGGGAGGTGCATGGGAAGGCGCCTCTCTCGACGTGGAAGGTGCTGGCCGCGGTGCTGGTGGGAATCCTGCTGGTGTTGGGGGTCGTGCTGTACGTGGGGGGAGGAGTCGGATGAGCGAGGCCGCGCGGGTGGCAGCGTGTGAGCGGTGCGCGTGCGAGCTGGAGGCGGAGGACCTGCGCTGTCCCATCTGTGGACTGGCGACGCCGCCTCCCGAGCGAGCGGTGGCGACGCGCGAGCGGGCGCGGGTGGTGCGCTGCGAGAGCTGTGGGGCCGCGGTGGAGTACTCCGTGGAGGCGCGGGCGCCACGGTGTGCCTACTGCGGCGCGGTGACGCATGTGGAGATGACGGTGGACCCGGTGGACCAGGCGCAGGGGTGGTTGCCCTTCACCGTGGACCCGAAGGCCGCGAGCGAGGCGCTGGGGCGCTTCCTGGGGCACAAGGCGTTCTTCCGGCCGTCGGGCCTGGCGAAGGAGGCGTCGCTGGAGTCGATGCGTCCGCTGTGGTGGCCGGCGTGGGTGTTCCAGGCGGGTGTGGCGGTGAGCTGGACGGCGGACTCGGACGCGGGGGCGCGGCGCTCGGATTGGGCGCCGCATGCGGGACGCACGCGCCTGGACTTCACCAACATCCTGGTGCCGGCGTCGCGAGGGCTGAAGGTGAGCGAGTGCGACACGCTGACGCCGCGCTATCGGTTCGAGCTGGCGGAGAACGAGGGGCGCGGGCCGGAGGAGGCCAGCGTCGAGCGCTTCGAGGCGACTCGCTCGGGAGCGCGGAAGACGGTGCTGGCGGCGGTGGAGCGGCTCGCGAGGGAGCATGTCCAGGAGAGTGGAGACATCCCCGGGAGCCGCTTCCGGAATGTCCATGTGGCGGTGGCGCTCTCCAGTCTGCGCACCACGCGGTGGGCGCTGCCTGTGTATGTGCTGGCCTATCGCTATCGCGGCAATCCGTACCGGGTGCTGGTGCACGGACAGGATGCGGAGCTCGTGTTCGGAGAGACGCCCCTCTCCAAATGGCGCGTGCTGGGTGTCGTAGTGGCGTTCCTCGCCTTTATGGCGGCGCTGCTGTTCTTCACGGGAGGGCTGTCTTAGCGGGTGAACGGGCTGGACCACGGAGGTCCAGCCGATAGGTCACCTGCGGAGTGGAGCGCGAGGGCTCACTGCTCGGAAGAGTCGTCGTCGCGCGAGGCATCGTCGGAAGTGCCCGCGCGCGAGTGCGCACTGCTCAGAAGTGTCGTCGCGCGAGGGCTCACTGCTCGGAACTGTCGTCGTCGCGCGAGGCATCGTCGGAACTGTCGTCATCGCGAGAGGCGAGGTCCGAGCTGCCTTCCTCGTGCGAAGAGTCATCGGTCATGTCGTCCGTGCGGGAGTCCCGCCGCCCGTCCGCCTCCTCCGCGAACGAGCGAGTCACGCCCCGAAGCCCCGGCACGCCGAACACCCGCGCTGCCTCCTCCGCCAGCGCCCCAGCGGCATCGACCTCCTCGGGTCCGGAGGGCGGCACCGAATCCGCCACACCGGGCTCCAGTGGAACGGACGCCTCCTCCGCCGTCAGGTCCTCCGGATGCAGGCCGCCCTCGAGCAGCTCCGCCTGATTGCGCCGGCTCGTCGCCTCCATCGCCACGCGAGCCACCTCCTCGGCCGTCGCGTGCCGCCCCTGCCCCGGCGCATGGATGCTCAGCCACCCACGCAGCACACCCCCCATCTCATCCGCCGTCTGGAACCGGTCCGCAGGCTCCCTGCGCAGCGCGCGCAGCACCACCGCCGCCAGTCCCTCCGGCACATCCTCCACGAGCCGCGCCACCTGCTCCGGCTCCAGGCTCTGCATCCGCGCGGCCACTTCCTCCACCGGCATCCACGTGGGGCCCTGCGCCTCCAACTCGAGCCCCTCGGGCAGCGGCGGGGGCGCCGTGTCCTCCACCGCCAGCGGGTGCCGCCCCGTGAGCAACTCCAGCAACACCAACCCCAGCGAGAAGATGTCCGAACGCGCATCCACCGGCGCCCGCACCAGGGCCTCCGGTGACGCATACGCGATGTCGCCCTTCACCAGCGGGCGGCTCGTCTCCTCGCGTCCCTCCAGTCGCGACGCGGCCACGGTGAAGTTCGTCAGCTTCACATCCCCATGGGTCCCCACGCGGATGTTGCGCGGGCTCACATCGCGATGGACGATGCCCAGCGGCCGGTTCCAGTCATCCACCGCGCCATGCGCGTGGTGGAGCGCGTCCGCCACCTCCGCCACCACGAACGCGGCCAGCGGCGCCGACACCGGCCTGCGCCGCATCGCCGTCAGGTTCAGCAGCGTGTCCAGCGAGCGCCCCTCCACGTACTCCATGACGACGTGGGGCGCCCCCCGGTACAGCTTCATCTGGTGCACCTGCGCGATGTTGGGGTGCTTGAAGCGGAACGTCAGGCTCACCTCCTCCACCAGCCGGCGCCGCTCCACGAAGGTGGCCGGGCTGCGCAGCCGCTTCACCACCACGAGCCCGCTCTGCCCGCCCCGGTAGCGACGGCGGGCCAGCATCAACAGCTCTCCGGTGGAGCGGACCTCCAGCTTGCGGACGAACTCGAACACCGTGCCGCCCACGTTGAACAGCACCCGGGGCCGGCGCGGTCCTCCGGGAAGATCCTCCGTCGTCGTGTCGGGCGTCGTCATGGCCTGCCTTTAAACCTGGGAAGTGGTGGGACTGCTACAGGATGCCTGAGGTAACACGAAAGGCAACCCATATGGAATGTCAGAGATTGACTGACAGTTGATGGACCTCTGGAGTTGGATGCCAAAGAGGCGGGGGAGCGCCTCAGTCGTCGCGCTTGCGCCAGGGCCGCAGCGCGCCGCTCAGGACGTGCATCCGCCTGCGCAGCCAGGACCGCCAGGGGACGGACGTCGGGGCCGCGGGCTCCGTGGGAGGTGTGCCCGGAGGACCCGAGTCCGAGCCCGCCCCGGGCCTGTCCTCCCGGCGCATCCACTGGCGAAACTCCCGCGCCTCCTCGTCTCCGTCGAAGAGCGCCTCGTCCTCCTCGGTGACGGCCTCGTGGGGAGGGCGGGGAGGAAACAGCGGCTCGTCCCAGGAGCTGTCCGCCTGCTCCAGCGCCGCGCTCAGCGCCCCACACAGCTCCGCGCCCGTGGGGTAGCGGCCCGCGCCGTACTTGCTCAACAGGCGCAGCACGATGGCATCCAGCACCGGAGGGGCGCGCGGGTTGAGGACGGAGGGCGGCTTGAGTTCGGCGGACTCGATGCTGGCCAGCAGCGCGGAGGGCGGCAGGTGGGCGCGGTAGGGGAAGACGCCCGTCAGCACCTCATGGAAGACCAGGCCCAGGGAGTACAGGTCATCGGTGGGCACGAAGCGATAGCGCGAGCCCGGGATGCGAGGCCCCAGCCAGAAGCGCAGCGCCTCCGGGCTGCGGTAGCTGGGCGTGCCCGGAGGCAGGCGGTCCTCCGTCAGCGACGGCGCGCACGCATGGTCCCCCGAGCCGAAGTCCACCAGCACCGGCTGACCATCCGAGGCGCGGACGATGATGTTGCTGCCCTTGAGGTCGCGGTGGACGACGCCCGCGCGGTGGATGGCGTCCAGCGTGAGGGCCAGCGAGGCGAACACCTCCGTGGCCCGGCGCGGCGTGGCCTGGGGACTGGACGCCCACCGCGACAGGGTGGGGCCCTCCACGTAGTCCATGATGAGGTAGAGGTAGCCGCGGTGCAGGTCCGGCCACCGCAGGTAGCCGAGCAGCTCCACCACGTTGGGATGGTCCAGGTGCATCAGCAGCCGGGCCTCCCGCTGGGTGCGCGCGTCCACCCGGGCCTCGTCGTTCTCGGAGGGGCCCTCCAGCGCGAACTTCAGCGCCACCGTGCCGCGCGTCTGGGTTTCCGCCAGGAAGATGGCCCCATAACCGCCGGTGGCCAGCCTCCGGATGATGCGCAGGGCGCCCAGCTCTTCAAAGGGCTGCAGCAGCAACGGGTGCGTCGATTCGAGGTCGCTCATCGCCCCGTCCTCCCCTGGCTGGACCGACCCGCGTGAGGTGCGCGGAGTGAAGGACCTTCAAGGTTGAGCTCCAGACGGCGGATTCGAAACGGGAGGTGCATGTGTGGCCTATGGATTGGACCTTGGAGGTCATTAGCACGGCGGACGCCTTTTCGGGTAGTCTCCTGCCGTGTGGGGTAGGGTTCAGGACAGGTGACGTGGTAGGGAGACTCGAAGAGAGGCGCGAGGACGATGAACCAGGAACTGGCCATCACCGTGGGCGCGGCGGCGAGGGCGGCGCGGGCCCGGCTGGGGCTCACCCAGGCGGACGTGGCCGAACGGGTGGGCATCGCGATGGAGGTCTACAGCCGCATGGAGCGGGGGCGGGTGCTGCCCAGCGTCACCACGCTGCGGCGGTTGTGTCTGGTATTGCGCATGGACGCGAACGCGCTGCTGGGATTGGCGGAGGGCCTGCCGGTGGCGCCCGGCCCGTCCGTGGCGACGCGCTCCGAGGACCCGCCCGCCCTGCGTCGGCTGGTGAGGGCGCTGCGCGCGTTGGGGCCAGACGAGCTCCGGGCCGTGGTCCAGCTCGTCCACGGCGCGCTGGGGTTGCTGCGCCGCTGAGCCCCGAGCGGGAAGGTGCTTCCGCGCCGGGGGGACGGGAAACTTGCGCCAGGGAGCGGCCGTGCGACGCTCCCGGCCATCATGCGTGAGCCCGTCGACCACAAGCTCGCGGCCATCCTGGGAGGAGCGGCTCGCGTCGCCCGCCTGCGATTGGGCCTGACCCAGAGCGACGTGGCCGAGCGCGTGGGCATGGCCATGGAGGTCTACAGTCGGCTGGAGCGGGGGCGAATGTTGCCCCGTACCCAAACGCTCAAGCGGCTGTGTGACGTCCTCCAGGTCTCCTCGGATACGCTGCTGGGTGTGGGACGGGGCGGTGCCTCGCTCACGCCGGTGGCCTCCCGGAAGCCTGAGCGGGAAGACCCACTGGAGCTGCGCCGGATGACTCGCAAGCTGCGGGAGCTGGAGCCGTCCCAGCTCCGGGCGGTGTCGCGCGTGGTCAACGCCGTCGTCGCGGTGATGCCGCCCGTGGCGCCGGCGAAGCCCGTGCGCGCGGTGCGCCGTCGCAAGGCCACCGGCTAGGCAGCCCGCGGCGCGGGGCTGGGAATGCGGTGGGGCCGGGTGTTGAATCCTGGCCGGGCCGTCATCCGTCAGGGCCTTGGACGGACGTCCAGTCCCCCGCACCTCTCACGTGCGGTACCACCGTCATTCATTCCAGGAGGCCCGCCCGTGACGACGCTGCGCAAGGTGATGCTGGTGGACGATGAGGAGGACATCCGCGCCATCGGCAAGCTGAGTCTGAGCCGGGTGGGGGGGTGGGACACGGTGCTGGCCGCGTCGGGGAACGAGGCGCTGACAAAGGCCGCGGCGGAGCAGCCCGACCTCATCCTGCTGGACGTGATGATGCCCGGCATGGACGGGCCCACCACGTTCAACAAGCTGCGCGAGCAGGACGCGACGTCGCGCACGCCCATCATCTTCATGACGGCGAAGGTGCAGAAGCAGGAGGTGGCCCGCTACCTGGAGCTGGGTGCGGTGGGGGTCATCGGCAAGCCGTTCGACCCGATGACGCTGCCCAAGGAGATTCGCAAGCTGGTGCCGGAATGAGGGGCTCCCGCCTGTCCAAGCGCTCGGTGGCGCTGGCGGTGGGGGCGCTGCTCACGCTGTGCGCCCTGTTCGTGGTGGGCCGTCCGTGGGGGATGGCGGAGAGCGACGGATATCGCACGCGGCTGCAGCAGCTCCGCCTCGCCAGCGCGGAGCTGGAGCAGGACGTGCTGCGCGCGCGGTTGGGGCTGCCGGAGCTGCATGGCTCGGAGAGCTCCGCCTTCGAGGCGCTGAAGGCCCGCGCCGAGACGCTGCGCGACGTCCCATCCTTCCTTTCCGAGGAGGAGCGGCGGGTGATGGCGGCCTCGCTGGAGGCATACCTGCGCGCGCTGGAGGACAACCGGGCGCTGCTCGTGCGCTCGCGGCAGGCGCAGGCGCGGGGGGAGCGGCGCGAGGCGGACGTGGCGGTGCAGGCGTTGCTGGAGCGCTCCGCCAGCGCGCAGGCCGAGCGGCTGGTCACCACGTTCCTCCAACTGCATGAGCGGGCGCAGCTGAGCAACGAGCGCTCGCGTGTCGTCTTCTTCGCGGTGTCGCTGGTGCTGGGCGCGTACGTGGTGGTGGTGCTGGTGCGGCTGTCGCGCGCGTCGGGTGAGCTGGCCACGCTCAACGAAGTCCTGGAGAAGCGGGTGGAGGAGCGCGGCCAGGCGCTGCTGCTGGCGGGCGAGGAGCAGCGCACCACGGAGGCGCGCAAGGCGGCCATCCTGGAGGCGGCGCCGGACGGCATCCTGCTGGTGGATGAGGCGGGGCGGCTGTTGGAGTTGAACCCCACGGCGGAGCGCGTCTTCCGGCTGAAGGCGTCAGAGGCGGTGGGGCGGGACTTCCTGGCGCTGGCGCTGCCCGCGTCCCTGCCGGCCGGCAAGCGCGAGGACGTGGCGGCGGCGCTGCGCGAGGCGTCGGGCAACGCCACGCGGTTGGAGTCGCCGTGCCTGCGCGCGGACGGGAGCATGTTCCCCGCGGAGCTGACGCTGGCGCGGGTGCCGGGAGAGGGCCCGGCGCGCTTCACCGCCTTCGTGCGCGACATCACCGAGCGCAAGGAGGTGGAGCGGATGAAGAACGAGTTCGTCTCCACGGTGAGCCACGAGCTGCGCACGCCGCTGACGTCCATCCGGGGTTCGCTGGGGCTGCTGGAGGGCGGCATCGTCGGGGAACTGCCGGAGCAGGCGCTGGACATGGTGCGCATCGCCCGCTCGAACACCGAGCGCCTCATCCGCCTCATCAACGACATCCTGGACCTGGAGAAGATGGAGGCGGGCAAGCTGGAGCTGAAGCTGGCGCCGCTGGAGGGGCCTGAGCTGGTGGATGCGACGTTCAGCGGCCTGCGCGGCGTGGCGGACGCGGCGGGGGTGGCGCTGCGCGCGGTGGTGGAAGATGCGCCCCGGGTGAAGGGGGACAGGGACAGGCTCATCCAGGTGCTGACGAACCTGGTGTCCAACGCGGTGAAGTTCTCCCCGCGCGGGGCGGAGGTCGCGGTGCACGTGCGACTGGAGGCGCCAGGCCGGGTGCGCTTCAGCGTCGTGGACCGGGGGCCGGGCATCCCCGAGGTGCAGCGGGGGCAGTTGTTCGCGCGCTTCCATCAGCTCGACGGCTCGGACACGCGCTCCAAGGGCGGTACGGGGCTGGGGCTGGCCATCTCCCAGGCCATCGTGAACCAGCATGGCGGGAGCATCGAGGTGGAGAGCGCACTCGGGACGGGCTCCACGTTCACCTTCACGCTGGACGCGGCGCGCTCGGTGTCGGGCTCGCATCCGGTGGTGGGCGCGTCGGTGAAGGACTCCTCCCGGTACAACGTGCTGGTGGCCACGGCGGACACGGAGTTGTCCGCGTTGTTGCGTGGGTTGCTGTCGCAAGAGGGTTACCGGGTGGTGCGGGCCGCGAGCCTCGCCGAGGCGGCGAAGGTGCTGGAGGAGACGCCGCCGGACGCGGTGGTGCTGGACACGCAGATGCCGGATGGGCAGGCGTTGGACTGGGTGCGGAGCCTGCGCGAGCAGCCGCGCACGCACGAGCTGCCGGTGCTGGCGGTGTCGGGACGCTCGGCGGAGGGCGAGGGGGTGGGGACGCCGCTGTGGGTGGACTGGATGTCGCAGCCCTTGGAGGAGTCGCGGCTGCTCAGTGCGCTGAGGCACGCCATGCGGCGACCGGGGCAGGCGCGGGTGTTGGTGGTGGACGACGACGTGGCCACGCGGCGGGTGATTTGCGCGCGGCTGGAGCGGCTGGGGACGGTGCAGGTGTTCGAGGCGGCGGATGGGGAGAGCGCGGTGGCGTTGGCGCGCGAGACGCCGCCGGACCTCATCGTGTTGGACGTGGGGTTGCCGGGGCTGGATGGGTTCGAGGTGGTGGATATCTTGAGACAGGGGCGGGGGCGGGCCACGCCGCTCATCGTCTTCACGGGCAGGGACTTGTCGCGCGCGGACCAGCGGCAGTTGACGCTGGGGATTACGCGGCATCTGAGCAAGGCGCGCTCGTCGGAGGAGGAGCTGGTGGCCTCCGTGCGCGAGCTGCTTCATGAGCTGCTGTCCCACAAGGACGGCGGCCCGGAGAAAAGGGCTGTGTCATGAACGACGCCAAGACGCTCCTGTTCCTCGAGGACGACAAGGACTTGCAGACGCTGGTCTGTGCGTTCCTGCGGGAGAAGGGGTTCCGGGTGGAGTCGGCGCGCACGGCGGCGGAGGCGCGCACGTTGCTGGCGAAGATGCCGGTGGACGCGGCGATTGTGGACGGGTTGTTGCCGGGGGTGACGGGGGCGGACTTCATCCGGGAGCTGCGCAAGACGCAGCCGGACCTGCCGGTGTTGTTCGCCTCGGCGTTCTGGAAGGACTTGAAGAGCCACGAGCTGCTCACGCGGCAGTTGCGGGTGGCGCGCATCATCCACAAGCCCTACCGGCCGGAGGAGCTGTACCTCTGGGTGAATCAGCTCTTCACCAAGGCGTTGCCGCCCGCGCCGCCGGGGCTTCGGGCGTTGGCGGACGTGGACCTGGTGCGCGACGAGCTGGCGGCGAGCCTGGTGGCGTTGAATCAGGAGTACGGCTCGCGGCTGAAGGACAAGGTGGGGGGGCTGGAGGTGCTGCTGGGTGAGGCGCGGGTGGGGCGGCGGGAGGTGTTGGAGGAGGCGACGCTCGTCGTGCACAAGCTGCATGGGACGGCGGGCAGCTATGGGTTCACGGAGGTGAGCCTGTCGGCGGGGCGGCTTGAGGACGTGCTGCGGTCGGCGAAGGACGTCTCGCGGTTGGACTGGGGCGTGGTGGACGCGGCGTTCCGGGAGCTGGCGAGGACGGCGTCGGTGCCGGTGAAGTCCGCGCGCAAGGAGGGCCCCGCGGCGGTGTTGCCGACGGAGGGTGTGTTGTTGGTGGTGGACGAGGACGCGCGGGTGTTGGCGGAGGCGGAGCGGTTGGGGCGTGCGCACGTGGTGCGGGTGTTGCCGGCGCGGACGGCGAGTGAGGCGGTGGCGGTGGCTCGCAAGCAGTGGGTGGATGGGGTGCTCATCCACATGCATCTGGGTGGGGAGATGGGGGGCATCCAGGCGGCGCATCAGTTGCGGTCGGTGGAGGGCCTGGGTTCATTGCCCTTGGGTTTCACGGAGGCGGCGGGAGGGTTGGAGGACCGGGTGGCGGCGGCGCATGCGGGGGCGTCGTTGTTCCTGCCGAGGCCCTTCACGGCGCAGGACTTCGCGGCGGCGGCGGAGCGGATGGTGGCGGCGCGGCGGCCGGAGCGGGCGCGGGTGTTGGTGGTGGACGACGACCCGGAGGCGATTGCGGCGTTGGTGCACTCGCTGGCGAGCGAGCAGGTTGAAGTGGTGGGGTTGGGGGATGCGCACCAGTTGATGGAGGCGTTGGCGGAGCATCGGCCGGACCTGTTGTTGTTGGACGTGCAGATGCCGGGGCCGAGCGGGTTTGATTTGTGTCGCATCCTGCGGTCGACGCCGGCGTGGCAGGAGTTGCCGGTGTTGTTGATTACGGCGCACCTGGGGTTGGAGTTCCGGCTGGCGGCGTTCCAGGCGGGGGCGGACGACTACATCTCCAAGCCGGTGTTGAAGGAGGAGTTGAGGGCGAGGGTGCAGGCGCGGCTGGAGCGGGCGCGGCTGTCGCGGGAGCGGGCGGAGCGGGATGCGTTGACGGGGTTGTTGTTGAGGCGGCCGTTCATCGAGGGGCTGAGGGCGAGGCTGTCGGAGGCTCAGCGTCAGCAGCGCCCGTTGGCGTTGTGTTTCCTGGATGTGGACCACTTCAAGCGGGTGAATGACCGGTATGGGCACCTGGCGGGGGACAGGGTGCTGACGCGGCTGGGGCGGTTGTTGGGGGCGCGCTTCCGGAGGGAGGACGTGCGAGGGCGGTGGGGCGGGGAGGAGTTCGTGGTGGGGTTGTTGGGGGAGACGAAGGAGCGCGCGAAGGCGATTCTGTCGCGGACGCTGGCGGAGGTGGCGGAGATGACCTTCGACGGCGACGGGGGCGAGTCCTTCGGGATTACGGTGAGCGGCGGCATCGCCGAGGCGCCCGGAGACGGGGCGACGATGGAGGAGCTGCTGCGCGCGGCGGATGCGCGGCTGACCCGCGCGAAGTCGAACGGGCGCAACCGCATCGAGGTGTGAGCCAGGGTCGCTGGGAATCCGCGCCAGGCACCGGGCCCCCGGAAGTAGGGGCCCGGCCACCCGAGGTCAATCGGGTGAATAGGCGTCGCGGTGTCTGGCCTCGATGACGCCCGGCAGCGGCTCGAACTTGCCATTCGTCCGGGCGAGGTAATCGAAGGTCTCGCTCGTCCATCCTTCACCCCCGTAGGCTTCCATCAGGGCGGAGCCCACCTCGGCGGGGGTCTTGGCGTTGGCGAGGGCATCGATGAGCCTGTTGGGGGGGAATGTGTCGTCCTGTCCCCGCCGCGATTCGCCCTTGTGCTCTTTCTGCCAGTTCTCGACGTACTTCTTGGCGCGGTCCGATAGCGCCATGGCGTCCTCGGCATTCAACGTCAACAGGACGTCGTTCTCCTTGTCGAACGCGGACTGGTCCACCTCCGTGTTCTCCTTCGATTGGAAGTTGCGCGCGAACTGCTCCTCGACGTCGCCCTTCGCACCCTCCAGGAACAGGGAGACCTCGGTCTTGGACGTGTCCTCGGTGTTGTCCGCGTTGAAGTGCTGTTCGATGCGCACGGGCGTTCCGTTGTGCAGCTTCGCGTCGAAGGACCTGTCGTAGGAGCCGTCGGCGTAGGTCGTCTTGACGTACTCCAATCGGGTGTCATTGATGTTCACCGAGGCTTCGAAGGGGCCAAGCCCCACGTCGAGGCTGGTGGCGGACTCGGCATTGAGCTTCTCCACCGTGGCCGACTTGGCGACGCCCGGGCCGTCCTGGGCGGGGAACGTGCCGTCCTTCAGGAACTGCTCATACGCCGCCTTGCCCTCCGGCGTGCCGACGTCGAACTCGGCTGTCTTGAGCCGGAAGGTCTCCAGGCTCTTCGTGTTGCCCACGCCGATGCTTGCCGGACCAACACTGAGGCCCAGGCTTCCGCGGCTCTCGACGGCCTCCGTAGGACCCGCTGTCACCTGGATGGTGGTGGGCCCCGTCTTGTCGACGGAGAACGAGTTTCCCTTCCCTTGGGTGAGGCCCGACTCGGCGCTGATGCCCCTGAAGGCGCCGCTGAGCGTGGTGCCACTGAACCGCGAGTCGTTCAGGGTGATGGAGGTGCCCTCGGGCATCGTCTCCGGCCTGGCGGGGTCCGGCGTGGGGATTTGCTTGTTCTTCAGCTTCTCGTACTCGGCGGTCGGCATTTTCAGCTCGTACTCGGCCTTCACGCCGTAGGTCTTCTCGACCCCGAACTCGAGCTGCTTCTTGTTTTCAATGCTGGCGCCGCCCGAAACCGCCATTTCGGTTTCCATCGTCACGGTGGTGATGCCTTCCGCCTCCTTGACGGAATCCGTCTTCTCGTAGGTGGCGCTGCCGCTGAAGGGACCCATCGGCGGGTTGGTGAGCTCGAAGGCTCCGGGAGGCAGCTCGGTGCTGGTCTCCGCGAGGCTCGAGCCGAGGATGCCTGCCTTGCCCAGGGAGGGCGGAGGCGTCGTCTGGCCCGTCAGATTGAGCTTCGCGCCGATTCGATTCGCCGGCTCGAAGGAGTCGACGGGAGCAAGGGGAGCAGGGGGCGGAGGAGGGGGTGGCGGCGCCGGGGGCGGGGCCGTGGGTGCCTGGGTAGCGTTCGTGGTGTCGACGGCGCCAGGGGGACGAAAACGGATGCCAAAGCTCAAGGGGGAATCTCCGTGCGGCGCGCGGATCTGGGGGGTGATGCCCGCGCTTCCTGCCCAGAGGAGCGGAACCGTGACGACCTGGCGCATTTCCCCTGCATTCAGCGCGCGCTTTCGGCACGAACGCCCGGAATCCAAGGGGTTGCGCGAGCCAGGGCGCGCCGCAGGTATCGACCCCGCCCATACCGCCTTCGACTCGCTGCGAGCTTTCCTCCAGAGTCTCTGATTCAGTCCTCACGCCAAGGCCCGAGAACCAGGCCTTGGGGCACCCGCGCTCAGGTCGCGACGTCTACTTCCACTTCCCGAAGGAGACGGTGCTCTTGAATCCACTGACCACGGAGTCCTTCATGTCGCCGGCTGTGTCCTTGGCGCCCTCGTAGATGGCCTTGGACTTGCCGGCGGCGACCGCCCAGCTGTGGCTCTCCCGGATGTCAACCATCCCATCCACTCCGCGCTCCTTCAGCTTCTTCGTCTCACTGACCACGTCATCTGCCTGTTCGACCAACGGTGACATGTCGCCCGGGTCGTTCCAGACAGAGACGGTTGCCTTTCCATTCTTCAAGGCCTGGATGACCTCCGGAGAGGCGTCCTTGATGTCCTTGTATCTCGTGATGAACGACACCGGCCTCGGGGCATTGTCGGTGATGTGTTGTTGCATCGCCGCCGCGGTGTCGCTCGTCAGCGCTCCGTCAGGAGTGTTGATACCCATGGTGGCATTGGGGAGCTTGTCGCCCAGGGCCTCCCGAATCCACGCCGCCTCGTAGGGGTTCACGCTGAACATCAACCGCTCGCCCGGGATGCCGGAGTCCACTATCTGCTTCACCATCTCCGTCACGGCGGCCTTCTTCTTTATCGAATTCTCCTCAATCTCCTGCGGAGTAGCTCCACCTTTGAAGGCATCGAGCTTGACGTCTACCTTCACGCCCACCCCCAGCGCCTTCCCTTTCGCGAGCCAATCCTGAAAGGAGAGCTTGGGGTCGTACTCGTCATGGTTCATCTCCATGCCACCGTCTTTCTTCATCTGGAGATCCCCCTCGACCCAGTTCTTCCCCTCCTTCACGGCCTTGTTGAAGTCATGCTGCGTGTTCGTCGAGTGGGCGTTGTTGGCCTCGGAGAGCTTCTGGCCTGGTTTCCATTGCCCCTGATAGTCCAGCGGCTTGTGCTCCCTCTGGATCTCCTTCGCGGCCTTGTCCTTGCCGGACGCCTGAAGCTCGGTGACGGTCGCCCCGCCTAGCAAGACCGCGCCAATGGGGTTCTGGGTCTTCATGTCCTGCAGCACATCGTCGAACTGGTTGAGCTGATTGCTGTTGGGGAGGCCATCGGCCAGCGCCTTGCCCAGGGCCTTCTGCCCCTCCGGCCCCGCTCGCTCCGCCACCGCCGCCAGCGCATTCAGGCTGTCGCGGGTGATGCCGTTCTTCTTGCTGTCATCCTTGTCCTTGCTGACCCGGACGCCCAGCTCCACTCCCACCTGCTGAAGCGTGGGCTGCGTCATGCGAATGAGTCCATTCACATACGCCGTGTCCAGTGCCGGTTGCGCCTGCACCAGCTCTTGCAACTTCGTGGTGGCCGCCTTCGCGCCTCCCGTGCGGTATGCGTCCGACACCTGCTGCGCATGTTGTTGCGCGAGCGGGGGCACATCCATCGGGAGGATGTTGGGCCCCTTCCCTGGCGCGGTCACGAACTCGTCGCGCGTGGGCATCCCGGTCGGACCTTGCACGGGGCCTGGCGGGGGTTCCTGTGGCGGAGGCGGGGCCGGGGGCTCGGTCTTCAGGGGCTGTGCGACCACGGGGGCCTGACGTCGAACGCTGTCGTACCAAGACATGGTGGGGGGTCTCCTGGGGGGCGTGGGGGATGGGCTCTCCAAGGGGAAGAGGCCCTCTCGGAGCAGGTGGCGCATTCCTGTCGCGTTTTTCTCTCCCGTGGCCGCCCCAGGCCCGGGAGCAGGACCTGGGCACGAGAAGGGTCCGTCCCTCGCGGCCCCAGCGTGTCGGACCGGGCTGGGAACCTCTGCCCTTCTCCATCCCCAGCCGGGGCGTTCATGGGAGGCGTCGATGTTCGCGCGTCGGAGTTGGGCCGTCGTGTTGCCGCTGCTGCTACCCGGGGTGGGGTGGGCCGAGGAGGAGGTCGCCCCTGGGCACTGGGAGCAAAGGGAAGCCGCCATTCGCGAGCTGGAGCAGGCCCTGACGCCCGAGTCTTCCAGCGGGGGCGCGGAGGCTCAGCCCGAGGAGGAGTCCACGCCACCGCCCGCACCCGACTCGATATCGCGGTGGACGAACGCGCTGCGCATGGAGGCCACGACGTGGACCTTGCTCCCTCGAAGAGGCGCGGGCCGCGACGAAGGCTTCGTGCAGGTGGAGCCCGGGTTTGTCTTCGACAAGGGCGAGTCGTTTCGTCTCAACCTCGGAGCCCCGGTGCGGCTGCGGCTGTGGGGTGGCGGCGAAGGGGCGGGCTTCGTGAGGAAGGAGGACTGGGACACGCTGTCCGATTGGGGCCAGGTGGTGCGCCTCTTCTCGGTGGGCGGTGACACACCCGACTCCGTGTGGGTGGGGATGCTGGAAGGCTACTCCCTGCTGTCGGGGCACCTGGTGCGGCGCTACAGCAACCGAGCCAACCCCGACTATCACCCGGCCGGAGTGGTGGGGACGGGGACGCTGGGGCCGGTGTACGCGGAGGCTTTCGTTTCGGACCTGCTGGGCGCTCGTCTGATGGGGGCGGAAGTCGCCCTGGACCTGCAGCATGTCCTCTTCGGCCGCCCGCCTGTTTCCGGGCGCTACACGCTGGCGCTGTCGGCGGTACATGACTGGGGGAAGGGGGGAGGCACCTCGAAACCCCTGACGCTGGCGCACCTGGACGGTACCGCCGTGGTGATGCGGCGTCGGAGCAGGGACACGGGCCTGGAGTTGCACCTGCTGGGAGGTTGGGGCGGGCGTCCCGGTGAAGGCGGCGCGTGGGGCGCGGTGGCGGGCCTGGGAATGGAGGCGGTGTCGCCGATGCTGGACGTGCGAGCGCGCCTGGAGGGGCGCCTTCAGCGCGGAGGCTTTCGGCAGGGCGCCTTCGGCCCGGACCACGAGCTGGCGCGCTTCCAGGTGGCGGGCGCGTCCTCGGTGCCGCTGGCGGAGGCGTCCTTTCCGGAGGGGGCTTCGGCCTACGGTGAGGTGATTTTCGGCTGGGATGCGGTGCGCCTGGATGGCCTGCGGCGGCGACACCTCTTTGTCTCCCTGGGCGTGGAAGCCTTCACCTGGGGACGGGTGGATGTGGATGGGCGCGTGGAGACACACCTCTTCCACCAGGACTTGAGTCTGGGCGTGGGGGGACTGGCGACAGGCATGGGACAGCCGGGCGCGCGCTACCTCGTCTCGGGTGAAGCCCGGTGGCGGTTTCTCGGAGGGCGGCTGTTCGCGGTGGGGCAGGGCGGCACGCTGCTGTTTCCTTCCCCGGAGGGGACGCTTCGGCCAGGGGCCTTCGCGGCCTTGGGAGTGGGGGTGGATGATGAGCGCTGAGTGGCTGCCGTGGAGAGGAGCCCGTCTGGTGTTGGCCCTGGTGCTCCTCATCGCGGGGTGTGCCTCGCGGCCCACTCGGGCTGATTCTGGAGCCACCCTTGAATCCCGCTCGGGTCGGGCGCGCATGTTGGCGCTGGGGAACAACGCCGTCGCGCCAGAGGACACCTCCGACCTCGCGGCCGAAGTCGGGCCGCTGCTGCATCGCCGTCGAGCTCCGTCAGCGACGACCCCGGGCGCGGGTCGCAACGGAGGTGAGACGTCGCCCCTGCCCATCGTCGACCTCATGGACGCCTGCGGAGACGTGCCCTCTGGCTGGCCGCGCCTGTCCACGGATGAGGAAGTGCTGGCGCCCTTCCTGGAGTGCCTCACTCCAGCGGCCTTCCTGGCCTTCCAGCGCACGGTGGACATGCCCCGGCTGGTGGAGTCCCTCTCGGCCTGGAATGCCGTCCGGCTGGGCGCCCTGGGCCCGTTGGAAGCCGAAGCGGCCAGCGTCCTTCTCAAGAAGCGTGTCGTCTTCCTCTCCACCGCCGCCGAGAAGTACGGGCCAGGGCAGGCGGAAGTCCTTGCTCTCTTCGTCTTCCACACCACCTTCGACGATGAGGCGCGAGACGTGCTGCGCCTGCTGGCCGAGGACAGGCTGCTGAAGCGCGCCCTGGGGGGCATGGCGAGCGTCCATGCGGAGTTGTTGGCGAGGGGGCTCGACCTGGAGGACTTCCCTGAGAGGGGCTTCCTCGCCAGCGACCTCGCGCGAGGGTTGGGGAAGGCCACGGATGACGTCGCCTCCTCCATTCCCCTCGTGGGTGGAAGCCGAAGCGTGGAGGCCTCCTTGCCGCCTCGGCAGCTACCGCCCCCGTACCGTGCGGCGTACTGGGAGGTGGAGAAGGCGCAGTACCTGGGGGCCTTCGCACCGGGCAACGTGGCCTTGGCCTCGTTCGACCACCTCACCTTCGGCGTACCCCTGGGCTTCTACTTCCTGGCGGCCGGGACGGTGCAAGGCGGGGTCTCCCTCTCGAAGGGCGAGTACGAGGAGGCCACGCGGCGGCTGGCGCCCGCGGCCCTCATGGTGGGCCTGTACTCAGGAGGAACGGGTGCGCGCGCCTTCCGTGAAGCCGGCCTCGCCAGGAAGGAGAGGTCACGGCTCGATGCGACAGTGCCTCGCGTAGAGGCGCTAAAGGCCGTGCTCGACAGGTTGGAGGCGCGGGCGGGGGCGGGCTCCGTGGGGGAGTTGGCTTGCCACTTCCAGCAGAGTCGGGAGGCGGCGCTCCTGGTGGCGGAGTGGGGTGAGGCCGGCGCGCTGGCCCTTCACGAAGCACGCGGCAATCTGGCTCGAGCGCAGGCCACGTTGGCGATGCGGCATGGCGAGCCTCCGAGCGGCACGTCAACGAAGGGCGGAGCAGGGAAGAGCGGCGGCAGGCCCTCGCCGCCACCCGAGTCGGCCGGCATCCCCGCGGAGGTGGCCGAGGCGAAGTTCCGGCAGGTGGAGGCCGAGGCTGGGGGCGCCCGGCTATCGACGGACGTGGCTGCCCTGAAGAAGCATCGCGAGGCGCTCCTGAGAACCGCGCCTCTTGGCGCCGACGTGCATCCGCTCTGGCTCGATTACCTGTCCTACCTGGAGAAGAGGGCCGCGGAAATCGAGCAGGGCATCGCGTCCAGAGGGCCGCTGCCGTGGTCCAGCTATCAGCTCGTGCGCGAACTGATGCACTTGAGCGCTCCGTGAGGAAAGCTGAGAGCGAGGTCGCCGGTGTGGAGGTGCGGTTCCAATGAAGGTCCTGGAGTTCCATGAGCTGCGGGCGGAAGACGGTCTGCGACTGCTCGTCGACGGAGCCATCGACGAACGCGCCGCGCTCGAGCCACGGTTGGAGCCCCTCCTGAATGCACTCGAGGCGCATGCAGGCGAATGGATGCCGGACGTTGTCGAAGGAAAGCGGCGGCGGAAATACTCACGCGCCGCCATCTCGAAGTCGCTTGAGGAAGAGCGCGACGTCGGAAGTACATCCATCGGGCTTTATCGTACCCGGGCTCCAGCGCTGGATATGACGTTGAGCCTCGGCGGAACAACCTCGCCCGCCGAACTGGAAATCTCGGTGGCGCTCCAGCCGCTTTCTTTCTTTTCGGGGGCGGCGCGCTGCCAGGAGTTCATTGAGATGGTCCGAGCCTGGGCTCGGCACGTCCTGGTCACATACGCCATGGCTCATGGCATGGCGGATCGACAGCTCTCGGGGGCTCCCTACTTCGGTCGTGATGGAAGGACCTCGCGCAAGGATGGGTTCGACACGATTTATGAGGTGTTCTGGCTGAATGTCTTTGGACCGAAGCTGGTGGAGATGGTGGGTCGCGAGCGGATGCTCTCGACTCCCGCGCACCTCGTGGAGGAGCTGCCCAACGGCTCTGTCCTCCTGGTGCTGTGGCCCACCGCCGCCGATTTCGCCCGTGAGGAAGCGCGGGTCGTCCAGGCCCGTGCCCATGTCCACCTGCGGCCGGACCTCGACTTCGACACGGTGCTGAGCACGCTGAGAGAGCGCAGTGCCGCATTCGTACCCGTCGAGCCTCGCTTCCACCCTGACGTGGCGCCGTTCCTCTCGCGGCTGCCAGATGAGTTCTCCATCGGCGAGCGGCAACGGAAGATCGCCGAACTCAACGCCTTCCGGCCTCCATCGCCGGAGGAGTGGCTCCCAGCCGCCCTTCCCTCGGACGTGGAAAATCCGGAGCGTGTCCTCGCTGACTACGGAGTCCTGTCCGAAGGACTCGTGGCGGCGCTCCACACCCAGGTGCCGTCCATCATGGACGAGACGCCCGAGTCTCTCACGGACCTGGACTTCTACTTCTGGAGGGAGAATTTCCCCGAGCGGTACATGCGCGAACTCATCGACGGGCACACCGCACCGGCGCTAGGGGCCTACCTGGGTGAGCTGCTGGTGCGGCGATTGGGTGGGACGTGGGTGCCGCGCCAGAAGAGGGAAGAGTCCCAGGTGCGCGTGGGCCATCGCGTGTGGTTGCCCTTCCTCCGCGCCCGCCGGTACATGCAGTCCCGCCAGTCACTGCTGGACTACTCGCTCACGCAGCTTTTTGGAGAAGCAGCCAAGGGACAGGCTGGCGAGAATGCATGACCCAGCGCTCATGGGCGCTCATGTCGACCCGTTACCGCGAGAGGTTCCGGTTCGCATCCTTCTTGCTGGCCACGAGCCTGGCGCCGAGCAGGAGGAGGGCTCCAGGGCAGGGGGCTTCGACAGCGCCCTGGACCGCCTGGGGAGCCTCGCGGCTGCTCAGACTTCCTCGAACTTCGCTCCCGTGACTTTCGCGCGCTCCAGGGCCACCTTGATGTCCTCGGAGACGATGAGGGCGATCTCCCACCCCCAGGTGCGGAAGACCTTCGCACCGCCCACCTTCGTGCGGTCGATTCGCATCCCGTAGACGCTGCGGTACTGGCCGAGCTTGTCCGGCCGCTCATCCTCGGGTTTCCAATACAGTATCTCTTCCGAGGCCTCGTCATCGATGCATCGGATGAGCTTCGTGGCGACGAGTACGACATGCTGTTCCGGGCGACCTTCGACATCGACGGGTATCAATTGCACATCATCGGGCGCCAGCTCCGCGAAGAGGTTGGCCACTCGGACATGGACAACCGGAACTCTGCCAGCGCCTGCCGTACAGTAGTCCAACCACCTTCCAGGCTCGTCGATAGGAAACTTCAGGCGACTCGCAAGCTGGATGGGCTGTCCCTCGACGAACTGCCAGATGTCCTCGACCTCGTTGCCAGTCTCATCCAGGGGGTCTCCCAGGAACCAGTTCCCGGCCTGCACGTCTTCTCTGAGCTTGTAGTATCGAGACGGATTCTGCATGGTGGACTTCCTAGATTTCTCATGGGTCCCGAGTCAAAAGCCCGTGGATTTTGGTTCCTGGGGTCTGCGCTTCTCTTGCGAGCTTGCGTAGCTCAGTCGTGAGGGCTTTCCGGCACTCGTCCACCTTGCGGCACTTTCCCAAGGCCTGACTCAGCCGCTCTTCGACGTGCTCGTGATACTGCCTCGGATGCGGCCCCTTGTGACCCAGGACTTCGACAACATTCTCAGGGTCCTTCAACTTCATCCCTGCTCGTGCGAAGAGCTTCCTGAACCTTGGCGTCCAGGGCCCGCCGCGCACGGCGGAAATATCGTTCTTGTTCGTGGCGATGTGATGATTCTCGCTACGCCCGCTCCGGCTCGCCATGGCCACGGCGTTCGGCGCGAGCGCGATGGTGAACCCCTCCGCCGTCAAGGCGACCGAACTCACGCTGCCCACGGCCGCGTACTGGAAGCCCGCTTGGGACTCCACCGCGAGGGCCGCCTGGGCGGAGCCCGGCAACCCCACTGACTTCGTCGCCAACCCCGCCGTGTTCCCGATCGCCACCGTGGCCAGCAGGACGAAGACGCGCGCCGCGTTCTCTCCGAGCACCTCGCCGTACGCCTCACCCGCCGCCTGGAGTTGCTCGAAGCTCGTCGCCCGGTCCACTTCGCGCACCAGTGTCAGCCACCCGTCCAGCATGCTCCACACCGTGTCCACGCCCAGGTAGGCGATGAGGCAGGCCGTCAAGGTGGCCGCCACGCCTTTGCTCACCGGTTCGGGCAGCGACCACAAGAGCAGGTACATCGTCGCGGAGGCGGCGATGCCAGCGACGACTGCCTGGGGGTCCGTCATGCCCTCCAGTGCTTCGGCCGTCTCCTCCCACACCGAGTCCATGGCGATGGCCAGGGCCCAGGTGTACTTGCCATCGCTGGCCAACAGCGGGCCCTCGTCCAGCAGGCGCAAGCAGTCCCCAGGTCGGTCCTTCCGCTTGCACCACTGGCCGTAGGCGCGCGTCAGCGCCTCATCCGCATAATCCTCCAATAGCTGGGGACCGTCCGCGTCCTCTCCACGCTGGGGGATGAGTCGCGAGGACCCACGCTCATACCCATACACCCCACTCCGGGACGGAACGCCGAAGCGCTCCCGCGCGGCCTGCATGGGATTGAGAGAGTGAGGAACATCCCGCGCCAGCTCCGTGAGGGCCTCCTCGAATTCGTCGTCTTCGAGTTCGGCGGCACCCACTTCCGCGCCGGGCTCCTCGCGAGGAGTGACGAGGAAGGAGTCTTCCCCGGTCTCCAGCCGCACGACCCGACTCGTCGCGCAGCCCGTGAAGGCCGTCAACAGGAGCAGCGACACCACCCGGCGAAGCATCATGGTAGGCCCCCGGCAAGTGGCCCGCGGCGAGGCGGGCACACTCAGGCAGTACCAGACGACGCTGACAGGCGTACCCAGGCATACCCTGATCCCCTGGGGAGCAGCTCAGACTTCCTCGAACTTCGCCCCCGTGACTTTCGCGCGCTCCAAAGCCACCTTGATGTCCTCGACCTCGTTGCCCGCCTCATCCAGCGGGTCTCCCAGGAACCAGTTCCCAGCCTGCACGTCTTCTCTGAGCCTGAAGTATCGAGACGGATTCGGCATGGTGGACCTACGAGAGATGCGTGCTGTGTCTACTGAGGCGGCTCGGTCAGCACCAGCAATCCACGGGACGTATCCACGACATACACATAGCCATCTCCGGGCACCTGGAGCCCCGTGGCGCCCTCTTCCAGCGCGTCCCCGCGTCCCGGGTCCGTCTCGCGGAAGCTGTTGAAGTACGCCACCTCGCGCGGCTGTGTGGGATTGCTCACGTCCAGCACGCGCAACCCCTCCTGGTGATACGTCACGTACAGCCGCGAGCCGCGCAGCTCCAGCGCCCGCGGTGACACGACTCCGCGCAAGCCATACTCGCCAATCTTCACGATGTTGCGCGGCTCGCTGACATCCAGCGCGCGCAGCCGCGCCCCCACGCCCAGGCTGCTCTCGAACGCCACGATGCGCCCGCCGAACGTGCCCACCGCGCTCGCGCGACTGTTCGCATACGGGTACGTGTACCGCCCCAACAACTGGACCCCTCCGCCCGAGCGCGCGTCGACCACCTGCAGCCCGTCACGCAGATGGTTCACATAGAGGCGGCCCTCGTAGCTCACCGGGCCTCGCGACGAGGGGTTCTCCGCGATGCGTGAGCCGGAGACGATGTGCTGGAGCAGCCGGGGCTCGGAGGGCGTGGAGATGTCGAACATCAGCGTGCCCGCGGAGGGCTCCGTCCCCACCGCGTACAACCTGTCCCCATCCACGCTCACCAACCCGACGCTGACAGGCTTCTCCGGCACCCTGCGCACGAACACCGGCGCGGAGGGCTGGGAGATATCGAGCACCACCACGCCCGAGCTCGCGCTCGCGACATAGAGCACCCCGCCCTTGAACGTCGCGCCCCGCCAGTCCGAGTCCTCCGGAAGGCTCATCCGCGCCACGCGCACCGGCGCCTCGGGTTGGCTCACGTCGAAGACGGTGAGCCCCCCACGCTGTCCCTCCCGCTTCTGAGAGACGACATAGGCATGCTCACCGATGACCTGCACGTCCACGGGCATGCCCAGGTCCACCCAGCGCTCGGAGACCAGCTTCAGTCCGCCGGAGACCTCGTGCTCTCCCTTGAAGCGCGCCACGCGCTCGGCGCGGAAGGTCCCCGACTCCACCAACACGCCATCGCGACACCGCGAGAAGCAGCCCGTCAGCGCGCGCGGGCCCACCGCGTTGCAGCCCGCGAAGGTGAACAGTCCGTCCGGGGACTGGCTGGAGATGAGGAACGTCCGCGCGTCCCACACTCCGGCCACGGCGGTGGCTCCGAGGACCTGCTCGGGGACGCCCGTGGAGCTCAGCTTGAAGCCTCCGCCGAAAGGGGCGGCCCGAGCCGCCTGCGTGCCCCGCGCGTCGAAGCGCAGTTCGCTGCGGTACACCCCCTCGCGCTCCAGGGCCTCCAGCGAGCGACGTTTGCAGCCGGACAAGTCGAACGACTCCAGGCTGCCACAGGCCGCGTCGGCACCCTCCAGCACGTGACAGACGGACAAGGGGCCTGAGTCCATCCAGTCGCCCCGCTCCTCGAGCGGTGTGTAGCGTCCGTCCCACGGAGCGTCCTCCAAAGAGGAACAGCCGGACGCAGCGCAGGCGAGCAGGACCGTCAACGCGAGACGCGCGGGCTGCATCGCATACCTCCTGGGTGGGGAGCCGCACTCCGGCCTTGAGGCCCCTGACTCGCAGTGTAGGAACGCTGCTTCCCCTTCGGGAAGCCGACCCTTCGCACTTTTGGTCAACGGCGCACGTCCCGTGGCATGTGCCGACTGTTCCCACCTGCTCAAAGGGCGCCATACCTGGCCGGTCGTCCTCGTCGAGCGTCCGCCTGCTCGCCCGGGTCCGCTGCCCCCACCCGCCGATGCGCCGATTCCGCCCGAAGCCCCGCTCTCCCGCGAGGAATCGCCGGCGTTTAGTTCTTCACCATGAACGACATTCTCGCGAAGGACGTGGTGATTGTGGGCGGCGGCCCCGCGGGCCTGAGCGCCGCGCTGGTGCTGGGCCGTGGCCGCAAGAAGGTGCTGCTGTGCGACGCGGGTTCGCCCCGCAACGCGGCGGCCGAGCACATCCAGGGCTTCGTCACCCGCGACGGCACGCCCCCCTGGGAGTTCCGCGCCATCGGTCGGGAGCAGTTGCGTCCCTACGATGTCGACATTCGCGACGTGCGGGTGAGCGGCATCGAGCGCCTGGGTGACGCGCGCTTCCGCGTGACGCTGGAGGGCGGAGTCGTCGTGGAGTCCCGCCGCGTGCTGCTGGCCACGGGCATGGTGGACGTGCTGCCGGACCTGCCGGGCTACCGCGAGCTGTGGGGCAAGGCCGTCTTCCAGTGTCCCTACTGCCACGGCTGGGAAATCCAGGACAAGGCCTGGGGCGTGTTCGCGGGGCCCGAGGCGGAGCTGTACCTGGACTTCGCCCTCTTCCTGAAGGGCTGGTCGGCGGACGTCACGCTGTACACCCTGGGGGGCTTCCAGGTGTCGGCCGAGCGGCGCGCGCAGCTTCAGCGGGCCGAGGTGCGACTGGTGGAGGGACGGGTGCGGCGCCTCATCGCGTCCGCGGATGGGAACGCGCTGGAGGCGGTGGAGCTGGAGGACGGGACGCGCGTGCGGCAGGAGTACATCTTCACCCGACCGCCGCAGCGGCATGTGGCGCTGGTGGAGGGGCTGGGGCTCGCGCTGGACGAAATGGGCTTCGTGAAGGTGGACCCGATGCAGCAGACCTCCGTGCCCGGCATCTCCGCGGCGGGAGACCTCACCACGCGCTTGCAGGGCGCGCTGATAGCGGCGGCGGCCGGTGCGCAGTCCGCCTACGTGATGAACCACCAGCTCAACATGGAGGCGCTGGGCGCGGGCCACGCGAAGTGACGCCGGGTCGAGCCCCGCGCTACGAAGGCCCCATGGCCCCCGCACCCATCGAAGGACACAGCCACGCGTGGCCCGCAATCCAACGGGACTTCGAGGAGAAGCGGCGTCTCACCTGGGTAGGCCCGCAGCGGCCCCTGACCGCGCAGCACTCGCGGGCCCACTCCACGGTGCACTCGTACGCCGTGGTGATGCTGGTGCTGCGCGGGGAGACGAAGGTGCGGCACGCGGGCGACCTGGTGCTGCGCGCTGGGGACGTGCACCTCATTCCGCCCGGAGACGCGCATGGCCGCGAGCACTCGGATGCGGAGTGCATGGGGCTCGGCTTCTATCCGGAGGCGCTGTCCTCGGACGCGGAGGAGCGCGCGTCACGGCTGGGGCCGCTGCTGCGCGTGCGCGGCGGCTGTCACCCGGTGCTGCGGCCCACGCCCGTGCAGCGTCGGCGCCTGTTGCGGTGGATGCGGCTGATGGAGGAGGAGCAGACGCGACAGGAGCGGGGCAGTGACGAGGCCAGCCTCTCGCTGCTCCGGCTGGTGCTGGTGGAGCTGGAGCGGATGGCGTTCCCCGACGTCGTGCCGGAGTCCTCCTCGATGGGCCTGAGTCGCCGGGCCCTGACGTACATCGAGACCCACTGCCTGGAGCCGCTGTCGCTCGCGAAGGTGGCGCGGGAGCTGGGGCGCTCGGCGCCGCACGTCGCCGCCGTGGTGCGGCAGGAGGCGGGGCGCTCGGTGGGGGAGTGGATTCTCGAGTGCAGGATGGCCGAGGCGCGCAGCCGCCTGCGTCACACGGACGAGCGGGTGGACATCGTCGCGGACCGTGTGGGCTACGCGGATGTCACGCACTTCATCCGCCTCTTTCGCCGCGTGCACGGTGTGACACCTGCCGCATGGAGGAGGCGAATGGAGGCAGGAGTGCGCTGAACGGGTGTTCTCTATTTTGTTGCCCGTTTGAATTGACAGGAAACTGTCATCTCGGTAGTTCGTGCGCATGCCGACGCCGATGAGGGAATCGTCGGGAGCGAGCCGCTTCAGGCCCGCTCCCCGAGGCGCATTGTCGTGCCCACGCTTCAACGGGATGGGGGATTCGTGGTGGCGGTGCAGTGGACGGTGCCGCTGATGGCGACGCGAGCGAGACGAAGCAGACGGGGTGGCGAAGTGCGTCCGCTCTGGCGAGGGCCGCGCGAGGTGTCGACACCGCCGGAAGCAGGAGGAGCGCCACCGTTGCTCTGTCCCTTCTGGTTCAACCTGGGGCCGCAGGTGGCGGCGAACGACTCGGAGCCACCCGCGAGCACGAAGGCGCGACGGAGCAAGAAGCCCACACCGTCCTGAGCGGGGAGCCACGGCCGCGGGGCCCAAACCCCGCTTCAGTCCGAGGCGCCCCTGCCCGAGCGGGACACCGCTTCATGCGCGAGGACGCGGAAGTGCTGAGCGGCGGGTGAGGGCCGAGGCCCGGGGAAGGCCACCACCAGCTCCGCGTGGCCGGGAGCGCCGCTCAGGGGGCGGAACACGACGCCCTTGGGGCACAGGGCCTGGGAGGACGCGGGAGCGATGGTCAGTCCCAGCCCCGCCTCCACCATGCCGACGACGGAAGGCCACGAGCTGGCTTCCTGGAGGATGTTCGGAGAGAAGCCCGCGGCCAGGCACATGCTCGTCACCAGGTCATGCATGCCGGGCGCGGAGTGGCGGGGGAACAGCACGAAGGGTTCGCTCGCCAGCGAGGACAGCGCGATGACTTGCTGACGGGCGCGAGGGTGCCGTGCTGGCAGCGCGAGCACGAAGCGCTCCCGGAGCAGGCGCTCGACGGTGAGCCCCTCGTGACGGAAGGGCGCCCGGATGATGGCGATGTCCAGCTCCCCGGAGGTGAGCGCGGCGCCGACGTTCAGGGTCGCGCTGTCATCCAGCTCCAACTTCACTTTCGGGAAGCGCGTGCGGAAGCGCAGCACGATGTCCGGCAGGACGCCGAAGGACGACGACGCGGCGAAGCCGACGCGCAGCGTGCCCGTCTCTCCGCTCGCCGCCTGCTGCACGGAGTGGATGACATCTCCCCGTCGGGCCAGCAGCGCTCGCGCCTCCTCCAGCAGTCGAACTCCGGCGGCGGTGAGGGCCACGCGGCGGCTGGTGCGCGTGAGCAGCTCGACCCCTAGCTCGGTCTCCAGCCGGCGAATCTGCTGACTGAACGGCGGCTGGGCCATGCCGATGCGCGCGGCGGCGCGTCCGAAGTGCAGCTCCTCCGCCACCGCGACGAAGAGCTGGAGCTGACGGAATTCCATATCGAGACGTTAACCGTCTCAATGCGCCTCGAAAGATATATTGGTGGTGAAGAATGCCGTTTCCTACCATCGGTGCATGCGATTCCCCTGCGTTCCCCTGGGTCTGCTGCTCACGGCGTTGACGGGGGCTCCCGTCCTGGCGCTCGACGGTGAGTCACCTTCCGCTGACGCATCCGGACCCACGCCGGATGCGACGGTCCAGGCGAAGCTGGACCTGGCGAACCAGTTCAACCGTCGGGTGGAGCTCCTGCGCGACAGCCTCGTCCCGCCCAGGTGGCTGCGTGACCAAGACCGCCTGGTCTTCTGGTCCCGCGAGGGGAAGGACGGCGGGACGTGGGTGCTGGCGCACGCGAAGACGGGGGAGCTGAAGCCGCTCCTGTCGGGTGAGCAGCTGCGCGAGCAGCTCTCGGCGTTGCTGGGCAAGCCCGTCACGGCGCCTCGCTTCTTCGACGTCGCGCTCGCTCCGGATGAGCAGGGCATTGTCTTCCGGCTGGAGGGGAAGACCTTCGGCCTGGGGCTGACAGGTGGCCGCGTCACGTTGCTGTCGCCGGAGGACCGGGCCGCGCTGACGCTGTCTCCGGACCACTTCCTCGCGCCGCGCGGAGGAGCGCTCGCGGTGCAGCGCAAGGGCGGCTTCGCGGTGCTGGGCGCGGACGGTGCCACCGTGGTGGAGCGCGCGGGAGAGGAGCGCCTGGACTGGCGGATTGCTGAGCGCCCCTGGTCGCCGGATGGACGCTTCCTGGTGGTGTGGCGCGACGACCTGCGCGCCGTGCATCAGGTGCCCGTGGTGGACTACTCGGACGCGCTGGAGAAGGTGACGACGGTGCCGTACGCGAAGACGGGGACGCCGCTGCCGCGCTCGGAGCTGCATGTCGTGGAGGTGGCCACGGGCCGCGTGACGCGCATTCCTCCCGTAGAGGGCGAGACGTATGACTTTTTCGCGGGCTGGAACCCCGAGGGCACGGAGGCGCTGTGCCTCCACCTCTCTCGTGACGCGAAGCGCCTGGACCTCACCGCGGTGACACCGGGGACCGGACAGCGTCGGCACGTGCTGCGCGAGGAGCGTCCGGAGACCTTCGTCGCTGGCCTGGACTTCGCGGTGGGCGGCTGGGCGAAGCAGGTGACGGCGCTGCCGGGAGGACGTGGCTACCTCTGGATGTCGGAGCGCGATGGCTGGCGACATGTGTATGCGTATGACCGCGCGGGGAAGCTCCTGCGGCAGCTCACGCGCGGCGCTTTCCCCGTGCATGAAGTGGTGGGCGTGGCGCAACAGGGGGACGCCCTCTACGTGCTGGCCTCGGCCGAAAGCGGCGCGCCATACGAGCAGCTCTTCTACCGGGGCAGCCTGAAGGGTGGCGCATTGAAGCGGCTGTCCTCGGGCTCGGGGATGCACCGAATCACGCTGTCGCCCTCGGGCCAGCACTACGTGGACGCGTGGTCCTCCCGCGCGCAGCCCCGGCTGCGGGAGCTGGTGTCCATGGAGGGTGGCAAGCGCGTGCGCCTCACCACGGCGGACGCGAGTGAACTCGAGGCCCTCGGTGACGTGCGCCCGGAGCCGTTCATCGTCAAGGCCGCCGACGGCGTCACGCCCCTGCAGGGCGTGCTCTACAAGCCGCGCGACTTCGACCCCGCGAAGCGCTACCCGGTGCTCGCCTATATCTACGGCGGCCCATTCTTCAATCTGTTGCCATGGAGCTACATCGGAAACTCGATGTCGTTGACCGCCAGCGGCCTGGCGCAGCTCGGCTTCGTCACGGTGCTGGTGGACCCTCGCGGAGGACCTGGGCGGAGCAAGGCCTTCCAGGACGCGAACTATGGCTGCGTGGGCCAGACGGAGATTCCCGACTACGTGACGGGGTTGAAGCAGGCCGCGTCCACGCGTCCGTGGATGGACCTGGAGCGGGTGGGCCTCTACGGCCACTCCTGGGGTGGCTACTTCGCGCTGCGCGGCATGCTGACGGCGCCGGACTTCTTCAAGGCGGGGTATGCCGCGGCACCGGGGGCGCTGACGGAAGAGGCCATCATCAACGAGCCCTACCTCAACCTGCCGAGCGCCAATCCCCAGGGCTACGCGGTGGGTGACAACCTCCCGCTCGCGGGCAAGCTGAAGGGCCACCTGAGATTGATGCACGGCACCAGCGATGTGAATGCCACGCTCTCCGTGACGATGCGGATGGCGGACGCGCTCATCCGGGCGGGCAAGCACTTCGAACTGCTCATCATGCCCGGCGAGCCGCACTCCCCGCAGGGGGCCGCGGGTCGCTACTACCAGGACGACGTGGGTCTGTTCTTCCTCCGGACCCTGGGCGCGCCCCGGTGAAGCCTACTTTTGCCCACTTGAGCGCATATCGTCGCCCCAGGTGTCGGCGGAGCGACTAGACTCCGGACCGTGGCCAGACCCCGTCCGAAATGTCTGAACTGTGGCGCCCCCTTCCTCAAGGCGGTGGAGCGCGAGCCTCTCTGCACCCACTGCGGCGCGGAGAGGACCAAACCCACCGGCATCCCCCTTCAGCCAGGGTGGAAGGAAGTCCCCTCCGCGCAGCAGGAGGCGGCCAAACGGAATCACGCCGCGATGGTCGTGGCGGGCATCTTCTCGGTCTTCATGTTGCTCGGCGGGGTGGGCGTGGCGTTCCTGGTGTATGCGACGGAGCCCATTCCCGCGCGCGTGACGGAGCGGCCCAGGCCGCCGCCTCCCACGGTCACCCCGCCCCCCATTCCGCGGCCCCCGGAGCCCCCGCCCATCGTGACGCAGCCCCCGCTGCCGCCCATGGTGGAGAAGCCCATCAAGCGCCCGCCGCTGCCCAAGACGAATGAGGCGTGGGGCGCGGTCATGCTGAGCAAGCACCTGCGCGACTACGACTACTGCGGCAGGGAGGCCATCCTCCGCGACGGCGGCATCCCCCGGATTTTCCGGCTGCGGGCGCGGTTCGACGCGAACGGGGAGGGCGTCAAGGGGAAGGTGACCCCCGTGACCTCCGTGAAGATGTTGGATGCCTGCATCACGAACCGCACCAAGTACATCTACCTGGGCAAGCCGCCGGAGAAGCGCGAGTTCGCCGTGGAGATGACACTGTCCTTCGCGCACCTCCGCCCCAAGGGCAAACCCGAGACGCGTGATGACCAATGGAGCGACCTCAGCGGCGATTGAGCCGTAGCGCGCGCTCGGAAGTCGATGGTCTCGCCCGGTCCCCCTGTTGAGTCAGGTCGACGGGCCGTGTCCTTGTTCCGCGTGACGCCCCATCCCGGGGTGGTCCGTGACGCAGGAGCACGACATGTCCCCAAGACACGCCCGACGCTGCCTCTTCCACGCGGTAGCTCTCACGGGGGCGCTGCTGTCCCCCCTCGCCCTGGCCGTGGTGCCGGAGCCCCAGGGAGAGCGGCACCACGACGCGCGCCTCTCCTACAACGCCCGGATGCGCTTCACCTTCGCGCCGACGCAGCAGGCGGCGGAAGCGGCGCTGCGCCAGTCCGTGCCGGAGCTGCGCGTGGAGGTGGATGCGTCCAACGGGCGGGTGCGCTCGCTCATCAACCTGGTGGGCGCGCTCTCGGGTCCCGCGAGCGGAGACGCGCTGGCGGTGGGCCTGGACTTCGTCCAACGACATCGCGAGGCCCTGGGCCTGGAGCTGTCCGACCTGGCCAACCTGGAGGTGACCGACCGCGTCTACTCACGCCTCAGTGGTGCCACGCATTTGTATCTGCGACAGCGATACCGGGACCTGCCCGTCTACAACGCGCAGCTCCAGGTCAACGTGGACCGGGAAGGGCGCGTGCTCGCGGTGCATAGCGACTTCCAGCCCGCGCTGGAGTCCACGCTCTCCAGCGTGGAGCCTCGGATTGGCGCGGCCGACGCGGTGGCGAGCGCGGCGCGGCACCTGGGCCTCCAGGGATTCGCGGCGCCCCGCGAGCTGAAGGCCGAGCCCGGTCCCACGCGGCGCACTCGCGTGGAGGCGCGGGGGCTGTCGAGCGAGCCCATCGACGCGTCGCTGGCGGTGCTGCCGCTGCGTCGTGGAGAGTCGCGTCTGGTCTGGCGCTTCCAGGTCCACACGCTGGATGCCCGGCACGCCTTTGACTTGACGGTGGACGCGGGCACGGGCGAGGTCTGGACGCGCTTCGACTGGGTGGCGGGGGATTCGTACCGCGTGTACCCGAGGCCCGCCGAGAGCCCGCACCACGTCACGCCGGTTCCTCCCGCGGATGGGCGCACGCTCGTCACCAACCCCGCCCACTCGCTGGCCTCGCCCTTCGGCTGGCATGACACCAACGGAGTCACGGGCGCCGAGTTCCTCGCCCCCCGCGGCAACAACGTCCACGCCTACGAGGACCGGGACAACAATGGCCAGCCGCCCGCGAGCGACCCGAACTGCGGCGCCGGGCTGGCGTGCGACTTCGCCATCAACCTGACGGGCGCGCCGAGCACGTACTTCGCCGCCGCGGTCGCCAACCTCTTCTACTGGAACAACCTCGTCCACGACGTGCAGTACCAGTACGGCTTCGACGAGCTGGCCGGCAACTTCCAGGTCAACAACCATGCCCGAGGCGGGCTCGGCAATGACGACGTGCGCGCCGAGGCGCAGGACAGTGGTGGCGTCGACAACGCCAACTTCCTCACGCCTCCGGATGGCTTCCGCCCGCGCATGCAGATGTACCTCTGGACGGCGCCCACGCCGGACAAGGATGGCGACCTGGACAGCGGCGTCATCGTCCACGAGTACGGCCACGGCATCTCCAACCGCCTCGTCGGCGGCCCCAGCAACGTGTCGTGCCTGACCAACCGGCAGCAGCCGGGCGAGGGCCTCAGCGACTTCCTGGCGCTCGTCTACACCGCGCGCGCGTCGGACACTGGCCCCCAGGGACGTGGCATCGGGACGTACGTGCTGAACCAGGCCATCACCGGCCCGGGCCTTCGCACCCAGCGCTACAGCACGTCCGCGCTCGTCAACACCTGGACCTTCGAGAGCATCAACACGATGACCGTCCCGCACGGCGTGGGCTCCGTGTTCGCCCAGGCGCTGTGGGAGGTGTACTGGGCGCTGGTGACGCAGTGGGGCTTCAGCACGGACCTCTACGACGCCACGGGCAACGCGGGGAACCAGCGCATGCTGCTGTACTTCACCGAGGGTCTGAAGCGCACCGCCTGCAACCCCACCTTCCTCCAGACACGCGACGGCATCATCAGCGCCGCCACCACCCTGCATGGTGGGGAAGATGTCTGCCGGATGTGGAACGCGTTCGCCGCCATCGGCCTGGGCTCCAACGCGACGAATGCCGTCGACTCCGCCAGGAATGGCTTCGCCGTGCCCCCCTCGTGCGGCCTCATCCTGGGCCGTCCGGAGACGCCACCCGCCCCGTAGCCACGCCGTCCCGCCGGAGGACCTCTCCCGAGGTCCTTCGGTGCTCCACACCCGGAGTGTATTTTCATGGGTAGCCTATAATTCTCGAATTGTGAGAATGTCCGGGCTGGTTCCTGACTGAACCCGAGTGACGTTGTTCATCGAGAGGAGCGGGACATGTGGGGAGTGACGTATCGGTTTCGAGGCGTGGTGGGGGCGCTGGCGGTATCGCTGCTGGCGGCCTGTGGCGACACGTCGGAGGCGGGACGCGACGGCGCGCCTTCGGGAGAGACGCTGTCGGAGGCGCGAGCCATCGACGATGACATCCGCGCGCGGCTGGAGGCGCTCCCGGGCGTCACGATTCTGGGGGACGAGCAGATTGATGACTTTCGCTTCTTCACGCTCGACTTCGAGCAACCCGCGGACCACCGCCATCCGGAGGGGGAGAAGTTCCTTCAGCGCATGACGCTGTTCCACCGCTCGGTGACGGCGCCGATGGTCATCGACACGGAGGGCGCGGAAATCTTCGCGGAGCCCATCGCCGCGGAGCCGGTGGACCTCTTGAAGGGCAACCAGGTGACGGTGGAGCACCGCTTCTACGGCACGTCGACGCCGGCCTCGCGTGACTGGAAGCTCCTGGATGTCTGGCAGTCCGCGGCGGACGCGCACCGCGTGGTGGAGGTCTTCAAGACGATTTACGGCGCGCGCTGGCTGTCCACGGGGGTGTTCCGGGGCGGCACGGCGGCCCTCCTTCACCGCTACTTCTTTCCGAACGACGTGGAGGCAACGATTCCCTACGCGGAGCGGCACAGCCTGGGGTTGCAGGATGTCCGCACGCCGCACTTCCTGGCCACCGTGGGCGACGCGACGTGCCGCGACAGGTTGAAGGCGGTGCAGCGGGCGGCGCTGGAGCGGCGCGAGGAGCTGACGCCGCTGCTGGCGGCGCAGGTGGAGTGGGGCTTCACCTTCGAGACGCTGGGCGTGGACAAGGCGTTTGAGTTCAGCGTGGTGCGGCTGCCGTTCAACTTCTGGGAGTACATGGGGCTGGCACCGTACGACTGCGACACGATTCCGGAGCCCACGGTGTCGGCCGAGGAGCTGTTCGCCTTCGTGGACCTGGTGGCGGGCCCCGCGTACACCTTCTCAGACCAGTCGCTGTACAGCGCGATTGAGCCGGAGAGCTACCAGTGCGCCACGGAGCTGGGCGCGCCGCTGTTCCCGGAGTTGGAGCTGCGTCCGCTGCTGCGCTACCCGGGCGGGCAGGTGCCCACGGCGCTGCCTCCCGCGGGCGTGGTGAAGGTCTACAACCCGGTGCCGCTGCTCAAGCTGGAGCTGTGGACGCGGCTGCACGCCCGGCGCGTGCTCATCGTCGACGGCGCGCTGAGCCCGTGGAGTGCCTCGGCCTTCGGCGTGAGCTCCAGGAATGACTCGTACCGCATCGTGGACCCGGCGGGCATCGGCTTCTACGGGACGCTGACCGCGCTGCCCGAGCCGCAGCGCACCTTCTACTTCGAGCGGCTGGCCGAATGGGCGGATGCGCCGGTGCACGTGCCCGCTGTCACCGCGGGCAAGCTGAGCCGGAGCTACGAGAAGCTGCTGCGTCGTCGGTAGTCGTCGCGCCGGCTGAAGGACCCGAGGGGCACGTGTCCACGTGGTGTGCTCCCTCGGGTGGAGTGCCCGGTCCGTCGCGAGTGTGACGGACCACCAGAGCACCGTTGCGGTGGGAGGTGGGCGAGCTAGGGTGGGGTGCTCGATGCCCATCCAGCGCTTGCGGATTTCCGGATACCGCTCGGTGCGTCAGCTCTCCCTGGAGCTGGGCCCGGTGAATGTCATTGTCGGAGCCAACGGCAGTGGCAAGACGAACCTGTACCGCGCGCTGTACCTGTTGGTGGCGGCGTCGGAGGGGAGGCTCGCGCGAACCCTGGCGGAAGAGGGCGGCACGCCGAGCGTGTTGTGGGCGGGTTCGCGGGGCGCGAAGCAGCCGGTGCGGCTGACGGTGCAGGTGGAGATGGGCGAGCTGGCGTACGAGCTGAGCTGCGGCATCGTCCCCAACCTCCCGCGCTCCACGGACCCCTTCAAGCTGGACCCGGAGGTGAAGTCGGAGCACCTGTGGGCCTGGTCCGGGGGGCGCAAGGTGGTGCTGATGGAGCGCAAGGACCGCACGGCCTTCATGCGGGACGCCGACGGGAAGCGGGTGACGTTTCCCACGCAGCTCTGGAACTCGGAGTCGGTGCTGGACCAGTTGGGCGAGCCACACCGTTTCCCGCGCTTGTCGGAGGTGCAGCGCACGTTCTCCGCGTGGCGCTTCTATCACCACTTCCGCACGGACCCGGACGCGGCCATGCGGCATCCGCGCGTGGGCGTGAGGACGCCGGTGCTGGCGCATGACGGCGCGGACCTGGCGGCGGCGCTGCTGACCATCCTCCAGATTGGGGACACGCGCGGTCTGGAGCAGGGCATCGACGATGCGTTCCCGGGAGCTCGGCTGGAGGTCCAGTCCAGTGAAGGGCGCTTCAGTCTGTTCATGCACATGCCGGGGTTGAGCCGGCCCATGGCCGCGACCGAGCTGTCCGATGGAACGTTGCGCTACCTCTGCTTGCTGGCGGCGCTCTTGAGTCCGCGCCCTCCGCCGTTCCTCGCGTTGAACGAGCCGGAGACGAGCCTGCATCCGGACCTGTTGGAGCCCCTGGGGCGGCTCGTGCTGAGGGCGGCGAGGGACAGCCAGGTCTGGGTGACGACGCACGCGGAGCCCCTGGCGCGCACGGTGGCGCAGGCCTCACGCTGTTCGCCTGTGTATCTGGTGAAGCGGGACGGAGCCACGCAGGTGGAGGGAGCCCTGGATGGCGATTCCTCCGACTTCGTCGAGGAAGAAGAAGAGGAAGAAGAGGACCGGGGTGGTTGAGCACGTCGCGGAGTCCATGACGCGTGTTCTCCATCGGGAGCCCGCATGACGCCGGGCCTCTACAGTGTGCACAAGCCGGTGGGGCCCACGAGCTTCTCGGTGGTGCAGTCCTTCCTGGAGGAGGCGCGGGCCGTGCCGGGCAAGCGCCTGCCGATATGCCACGGTGGGACGTTGGACCCGTTCGCGGAAGGGCTGCTCCTGGTGCTGGTGGGGCAGACGACGCGGCTGTTCGAGCTGCTGCACGCGGTGCCCAAGACGTACGAAGCGGACGTGGTCTGGGGCACGGAGACGGACACGGGAGACCTGCACGGCAAGCCCGTGCTCCAGGGGGACGTGGCTCGACTGACGCCCGGGTTGCTCGACGCCGCGCTCGCGCCCTTCGTGGGCTGGCACGAGCAGGTGCCGCCGGCCACGAGCGCGAAGAAGGTGGGAGGAGAGCCCGCGTATCGCAAGGCCCACCGGGGCGAGGTGGTGGAGCTGCCGCCCTCTCGCGTGTACCTGCACTCGGCCCGGTGGCTCTCGCACGAGCTGCCGCGCACCAGTCGCCTGACGCTGACCTGTCGAGGGGGCTACTACGTCCGCTCACTCGCGAGGGACGTGGGGCGTGCGCTCGGTTGTGGCGCGCACCTGTCCACGCTGCGGCGCACGGCGATAGGCCCGTGGAGCGACCCTGCGCCCGGGACACGCGTGGGCTCACAGGGCCGGGCGCTGCTGCCCTGGGCGCGGGTGCGTCCCCTCACGGACCTGGAGGTGGGCGAGCTGCGTCGCGAGCGGTCCATCCCCCTGAGCGGCACGCTGCCTCCGGACTGGCGCCTGCCGGCGGGCTTCCCGGACCCCGCGGCCCCGGTGCGAGGCTTCCATCAGGGCCGGCTCACGTTCCTGCTGCGCGAGCGTGAGGGCGCGCTGTGGAGTGACACGGAGCTGAGAGGCGGCCTGTAACGAAGGGGTGCCGCGAGCCTTCGCGCCCACTACCTTCTCGCGCATGTCCCTCGACATCGAGATTCAGGAGCTGACGCCGAAGCTGTGGCCGGCGCTCGAGACGCTGTTCGGGAAGAACGGCGCATGCGCGGGCTGCTGGTGCATGTTCTGGCGGCTGGAAGAAGGCGAGCGCTTCGCTGACGTGAAGGGCGCGCCCGCGAAGCAGCGGATGAAGGCGCTGGTGGACGAGGGCAAGGCCCAGGGCCTGCTGGCCTTCGTGGACGGACACCCCGTGGGCTGGCTCACGCTGGGGCCGCGCCGGAGCTTCCCGCGCCTGGACCGCGCACCGAGCCTCCGGTGTGACGACGCGGACGACGTCTGGTCCGTGCCCTGCTTCTTCATCCACAAGGACTTCCGGGGCCAGGGCGTCGCCACGGTGCTGCTGAAGGCCGCGCTGGACGTGATGCGTCAGCGGGGCGCGCGCACCGTGGAGGGATATCCCGTGAAACCTCCCAAGGGGTCCGCGCGTACATCCAATGCGTCCGCGTACACGGGCACGGTGCCGTTCTTTGAAAAACAGGGGTTCGAGCTCGTGGCCGAGCGGCCTCAGGGCAAGCAGCGCGTGCGCAAGGCCCTGGCCTCGCCGGCGCGCGCGCCGCGTCGAGCCGCGAGCAAGCGGATCCGGTGACTCCAGTCACCACTTCGGGGGATCCGGTGACTGTGGTCACCACCTGGGGGGCCTTCCCCCTGGTGACGACTGTCATCGGTGGTGACAGTTGTCACCACCCCTCGTGGAGGGGCTGTTGTCGCCTAACCCCTTGAATATAGGCCGGAAGTGAAGGTGGGTAACCGGAGGAGATGTGTGGCACGCCGCGAGCAATAGGGGTGCTCACAACGACTTACTTCGGAGAAACCAAATGTCCGTCGCCACCTCCTTCAACTCCGCTCAGAAGACCCTGGCTCGCACCGAGTCGAAGCTCGAGAAGCTGGAGGGCAAGCTGGAGCGCGCGCTGGTCAAGGAGCACCAGCTGCTGAAGGACCTGCGCCACATGATGAAGCACCACACGCCGCACCAGCAGGCGGGCCGTCCGGGTGGCGACAGCTTCGACAAGGGTGGGTGCTTCCCGTCCAAGCCGCTGCCGAACGAGTGGAGCCCGCTGGACCTGGGCGCGCTGAGCGAGACGAACAAGCTGGACCAGACGAAGGGCCCCATCACCGCGGACCAGCTCACCAAGGCCATTCAGCGCGGCACGGGTGACCACGACGGCCAGGCGGCGAAGGGCGAGTACCGCGCGTTCGCGGAGTGGGCGGAGAAGAACCAGGACCGCCTCACGCCCGAGGCGAAGCAGGTGATGGACCGCTTCTCCAAGTTCGCCGCGGAAAGGAAGGCCAACGGCCACCAGGACGGCGACTGGCGGAAGATGATCAATGACATGAAGGGCGTGGGCGACAAGGGCGCGGAGAAGGCGCTCGCGGGCCTGGACAAGCTGCCCAAGCCCATCTCCGGCGATGACATGGCGAAGGCCATCCGCAGCGGCACGAAGGACGCGGACAACAACACCGCGGACGAGCTGAAGGCCTTCCAGGACTGGGCCAAGAAGAACGGCGACAAGCTGTCGCCCGAGGCCAAGGAAGTGATGGGCAAGTTCGAGAAGCACGCGACCAAGGCGATGGCCACGGGCGACAAGGACCTGAGCTCCACCGAGTGGTCCAAGATGATGAAGGACTTCAAGAGCGTGGGCGACGTGAGCGCTCGCGACTCGCTGGCGAAGCTGGACAAGGAGAACGGGCCCATCTCCGGTGAGGACCTGCTCGGCGCCATCAAGCAGGGCGCGGGCGACGCGGACGGCAACTCCACCAAGGAGCTGGCCGAGTTCCAGAAGTGGGCGGCGAAGAACCAGGACCGGCTGACGCCCGAGGCGCAGAAGGTGATGGAGACGTACGAGAAGCACTCGAAGACGGCGGGCCCCAAGGGCCTGGACAAGCCGGGCTTCGACGCGATGGTGAAGGACGCCTCGCAGCACAAGACCTTCCACGACGCGTCCATGCGCACCGCGCTGGAGACGCTGGATGGGAAGAACGGGAAGATCTCCGCCAAGGACCTGACCAACGCCATCAGCAAGGGCGCCGGTGACCTCGACGGCCAGGCCGCCGGGCTGGAGTACGCGGACCTCCAGAAGTGGGCGCGCCAGAACTACGACCGCCTCAGCCCGGACGCGCGCAAGGTGGTGGACACCTACGAGAAGTACGCCACCCAGTCGCTGGCCAAGGGCGAGACGGGTATCGCGAACTCCGACTTCCAGAAGATGGTGAAGGAGATGGAGCAGCTCAGCGTGGTGCGCCCGCCCCCGCGCTTCATCACCGCCTGATTCAAACCTCCAAGGGTCCAGGTGGACGGAAGAGCGCTCCACCACCTGGACCTGACGAAGCACAAGCCAGGCCTCGGTCCGAGAAAGAGGCCTGGGGTGTCCGGGCGGGTGGAGGGGATGGCGCCGGGAGCCGCGGCGCGAGTGCGTGTACCGAGGCTCGGCATGCACGATGCAATGAAGTCAGGGAGTCAGCGGCACCGTGGCACGACGACCGCACCGGGGTGAGGCGGGGACGGGGGGCGAAGGGGTGCGGACTTTTGGGTGGGACGTGGGAGCGACCGGAGCCGGGGGGCTTCGAGTCGGGCAAGGGGCTCCCGTGAACCCACGATGATTTGAGCAACGCGGCTCTCGTGCGGCAACGGGAGTGGCTGTTCGGGCTCCCCGATTTGTTGGGGGATGAGTCGGGGGCCTTTTCTTGATGCGGAGCCTCTCTTCAAGAGGGGCATCGGGTGCTCGGGCTGTTGGGGGATGGCCCGAGTCCCTTTCTTTTGGAAGGACAGTGGCGAGGACTGAAGCAAGAAGGGCCCCGGACCGTTGGGGGATGGTCCGGGGCCCTCGTCTTTTTCAGCGTCGCGCGTCGGGCGCGCGGGTGACGGTGACTACGCCTTGGCCTTGGCCAGCGTGTCCTTGGCCACCTTCACCACGTTGTCGACGGTGAAGCCGAACTTCTGCTGGAGCGCCTTGATGGGGGCGGACGCGCCGAAGCTGCGCATGGCGACGATGCCGCCCTCGAAGCCGACCCAGCGCTCCCAGCCGAACGCCGCGCCCTTCTCCACCGCGACGCGCGCGCGCACGGTGGGAGGCAGCACGCTGTCGCGGTACTCCTGGGACTGGCTCTCGAACAGCTCCCACGAGGGCAGGCTGACGACGCGGGACTTGATGCCCTCGGCCGTGAGCTTGTCGTGGGCGTCCAGGCACAGGGACACCTCGCTGCCGGTGCCGATGAGCACCACCTCCGGCTTGCCGCCCTCCGCGTCCGCCAGCACGTAGCCGCCCTTGGCGACACCAGACGCCGCGCCGTACTTGGTGCGGTCCACGGTGGGCACGGCCTGGCGGGTGAGGACGAGGACGACGGGGTGGCTCTTCTGCTGGCCGATGACCCGCCACGCCTCGACGACTTCGTTGGCGTCGGCGGGACGCAGCACGATGAGGCCGGGGATGGCGCGCAGGCTGGCGAGCTGCTCCACGGGCTGGTGCGTGGGGCCGTCCTCGCCCAGGCCGATGGAGTCGTGCGTGAAGATGTGCAGCGCGGGCAGCTCCATCAGCGAGGACAGGCGGATGGCGGGGCGCTCGTACTCACTGAAGATGAGGAACGTGGCGCCGTAGCCGCGCACCTTGCTCAGGCACAGGCCGTTGACGATGGAGCCCATCGCGTGCTCGCGCACGCCGAAGTGGATGTTGCGGCCGGCGTGCTCGCCGGGCTTCATGGACTCGGAGCCGGTGATGTACGTCTTCGTGGACGGGTTGAGGTCTGCCGAGCCGCCCACCAGCCACGGGTAGTGCTTCGCGACGGCGTTGAGCACCTTGCCGCTGGACTCGCGGGTGGCCATGCCCTTGGCGTCGGTGGGGAACGTCGGCAGCTCGGAGTCCCAGCCCTTGGGGGCTTCACGGCGCTGCATGCGCGTCAGCTCGTCGGCCAGCTCGGGGAACTGCTTCTGGTACTCGACGAAGCGCGCATCCCACGCCTCGCGCAGCTTCTTGCCGCGGGCGCCCATGCGGTCCTGGAAGCGCTCGCGCACGCCCTCGGGGACCAGGAACTTGGCGTCCTCGGGCCAGCCGTAGTTGCGCTTGGTGCCCTTGATTTCCTCGTCGCCGAGCGGCTCGCCGTGAGCCTTGGACGACCCCTGGAGCTTGGGGGCGCCGTAGGCAATCTGGGTGGTGACGATGATGAGGGTGGGCTTGCCCCGCAGCGTCTTGAAGGTGTGGAGGGCCTCGCCCAGGACGGTCAAATCGTTGGCGTCCGGCACGCGCAGCACGCGCCAGCCGTAGCCCTCGAAGCGGCGGCCCACGTCCTCGGTGAAGGCCAGGTCGGTGCTGCCGTCGATGGAGATGTGGTTGGAGTCGTAGAGCCAGCAGAGGTTGGGCAGCTGGAGGTGGCCGGCGATGGACGCGGCCTCGGACGCGACGCCTTCCATGAGGTCGCCGTCGCCGCAGATGGCGTAGACGTCATGGGAGAACATCTCGAAGCCGGGCTTGTTGAAGTGGCCGGCGAGCCAGCGGCTGGCGATGGCCATGCCCACGCTGTTGGCCACGCCCTGGCCCAGGGGACCCGTGGTGGTCTCCACCCCGCTGGTCCACCGGTACTCGGGGTGGCCGGGGGTGGCGGAGTCCAGCTGGCGGAACTTCTGGATGTCCTCGAGCGAGACGCTGAGGGCGTCCTCGACCTTGTAGTCGCGGGTGACGCGCTTGACGCCGGCCAGGTGGAGCAGCGCGTACAGCAGCATGGACGCGTGGCCGTTGGAGAGGATGAACCTGTCGCGGTCCGGCCAGATGGGGTGGGACGGGTCATACCGGAGCTCTTGCTGCCAGAGCTGGTAGGCGACGGGGGCCAGGGACATGGGCGCCCCCGGGTGGCCCGAGTGGGCTTGCTGTACCGCATCCATGGCCAGGGTGCGGATGGTGTTGATGCTCAGCACGTCCTGCTGATTGTCGGTCGTCATAAGGTCCTCGTGCTCCGGGCTCACGCGCGGCGCACCATGCCGTAACTGACGCCGGGGCGCCGCACGAAACGAGCGCCCCTGGCCGCCCGCAGTCCTTCAGTCCACGGGCCCCGGGAATTCCCCGCCCCGGAGGGGGGAGGCGAGCGACTTCAGCGCCGCGCCGCCGCGCCCTTCACGGTGCGTCCGCGAGTCAGGTGGGCCACCGCCTCACCCAGTCCCTCCACGGTGAGGGAGAACATGGGGAACACCTGGGCAATCATCGCGATGGAGCCCGAGCGCCAGGAGCCCATCGGCTCCGGGTTGAGCCACACGTTGCGCTCGAAGTGCTGGGCCAGCTGCATCAGCCACGTCAGCCCTTCCTGTCCGTCCGCCTTGTAGCGCCCCTCGGCGTCCGTGCGGATGGCCAGCTCGTACGGCGCCATGGACGCATCGCCCACCAGGACGAGCTTGTGGTGCCGTCCCACCTGCGCCACCAGCTCCGGCACCGTCATGCCGCCGGTGAGCTGGGGCGTGGCGTAGAGCTTTCCGTAGACGCAGTTGTGAAAGTAATACGTTCGCAATTCCTTGAAGTGCGTGGCCTGGCTCGCGACGGAGAACAGCCGGCTCATCACCGCGGCGTAAGGGTCCATGGAGCCGCCCACGTCCATGGCCAGCACCACGCGGGTGTTGGGCCTGCGCGGAGGCCGCGTCACCACCTCCAGCTCCCCCGCGTTGCGAGCGGTGGCGGAGATGCTCTCGTCGATGTCCAGCTCGTCCGGCGCTCCGTCTCGAGCGAACGCGCGCAGCTTGCGCAGCGCCACGGCCATCTGCCGCGTGTCGAGCACCAGGTCGTCGCGATACCCCGCGTACTTGCGTGCCCCCGCCTGCATCATCGCCATGCCCTGCTTGCCGCCGGCCTTGCCCCCCACGCGCATGCCGCCGCGCGAGAAGCCGTTGTTGCCGAACGGTGACGTGCCGCCGGTGCCAATCCACCGGTTGCCGCCGTCGTGGCGTTCCTTCTGTTCGCGAAGGCGCTCCTCGAACAGGCGACGAATCTCCTCGGGGTCCAGCGCCTCCAGGAGCGCCATCTCCTCGGGCGTCAGCTGGGGCCGCTCGCGCGCCTCCTCCAGCCAGGACATCAGCTCCTGCGTCAGCTCCAGGCCCGCGGTCTCCACGCCCTGGAAGTGGGAGAGGAACGCCTGGTCGAACGAGTCGAGCTGCGTCTCCGAGTGGACCAGGAGCGCGCGCGCCACGTGGTAGAAGCCGTCGAGGCTGCTGTCATGGAGGCCCGCCTTCAGGGCTCCCGCCAGGGCGAGCGCCTCCTGCGCGCCCACCTTCACGCCCCGTCGCCGCAGCTCGTAGAAGAATGGCAGGAACATGGCTCAGGCCCGTGAGCGCCGACCGCGTCCGAAGGCCTCGGCCACGGAGACCAGGTCCTGCTCCTTCTTCAGCAGGGCGCCGAGGAACGGCAGGTTCTCGTCCAGCTTCAAGTCGTTGATGCCCTGGGCCTTGAGCACGGCAATCCAGTCGATGAGCTCGCTGGTGGAGGGGCGCTTGCGCAGGCGGGTGAAGCCGCGCAGCTCGTAGAAGACCTTGAGGACCTGGTCGGTGAGCGCGGCGTCGAGCCCCGGGTGGTGCACGTCGACGATGCGGCGCATCAGCTCCGCGTCGGGGAAGTCGATGAAGTGGAACACGCAGCGGCGCAGGAACGCGTCCGGCAGCTCCTTCTCGTTGTTGGACGTAATCACGACGATGGGGCGGTGTTTCGCGGCCACCTCGTCGTTCGTCTCGGTGACGCGGAAGCGCATCCGGTCCAACTCGTGGAGCAGGTCGTTGGGGAACTCGAGGTCCGCCTTGTCGACCTCGTCGATGAGCAACACGACGCGCTCGGGGGCGGAGAACGCCTCGCCCAGGGGGCCCATGCGGATGTATCGGCGGATGTCTCGCACGTCGCCGTCGCCGAAGCGCGAGTCATACAGGCGCTGCACGGTGTCGTAGACGTACAGGCCGTCCTGCGCGCGGGTGGTGCTCTTCACGTGCCAGGTGAGCAGCTTGTGGCCCAGGGCCTGGGCGATGGCCTCCGCCAGCAGCGTCTTGCCGGTGCCCGGCTCGCCCTTCACCAGCAGGGGGCGCTGGAGGGTGAGGGCACAGTTGACGGCGGCCTGGAGGCCCTCGTGGGTCAGGTAGGAATCGGTGCCTCGGAAGCGGACGGAAGGAGGGGCCGGAGTCATGTCCCGGCTCCTTTAACATCCACGACGTCGCCGCGGGGGCTCGGGTCCATCCCTGGGAGGGGGCTGCTCGGCGGGCCGCTGTCCCTCCCTCCGGGGCACGTCAGACCCTTTACCTATTCTCGTTCGTATCCCAGCAAGGCCAAGGAATGCGGTGGGTCGCGTTCTTGGTGGGAATCCGAGTGCTTGGAGGCATCCGTCGTGGGTCACCCGTTCGTCGTCACGGTGTTGTTTGTGTGGGCGCTCTCCTCGATGGTGCGCTCGTGCCCGACGGCGACCGCCCTGCTGTCCGAGCGCCCCGTGACGGTGGAGACCCAGGCCTCGGTGATGCCCAAGCCGGTGGTGGAGACGGTGCCGTCGCCTCATGTTCCAGGCTGATACGTCTGTTTCAGGATGGCCCCCGGGTCTGAGACTTCTGCTCGGAGCAGGACCCTGGGGAGGGGGTTGGGGCTGAAAATCGCTCGGGGGATGACCGTTGGCGCGCGTCGTGCAGCGGATTTCCCGCCGATAACCCAGGACGGCGTATATCCTCCCGTCACATGTCCATTGCGAACGAGCTTGGAGAGATGTTCCGGCGCGAGCTGCAGTCCCAGCTAGTGCCTTTGCAGCAGGCGGTGAATCGGTTGGAGGAGGGCCTTGAGGCCCTGGACATGCTGCGTTCAGTGACGTTCCGCCTGGCGCCGCTGACCAGCCGGTTGGGTGCGCTGGCGGGAGTGCGTCCCGCGGCGACGACGCGGCAGGCGGCGGTGTTGCCGGCGCCGGCGGTGAAGCGTGGCAAGCCGGGACGTCGTCCCACGGCGCAGGTGGAGTTGCCGTTGGTGGCGACGCGAGCTGCGGCGGCGAAGGCGCCGGTTGCGGTGGCGCGTGGAGCGAAGACGGCGGATGGCTCGCGTTCGTGCGCCATCATCGGGTGCAAGCGCCCCAGCCGTTCGAAGGGGTATTGCTCGGCGCACTACCAGAAGCTGCGGTTGCTGATGCGCACGGACCGTCGTCCGACGGCGTGGGTGGATGACGCCCGGCCGCAGTCGGTGCAGGACGTGAAGCTGCCGCGCGGTCGTGCGGCGAGCAAGGCGCTGCAGGAGTCCCAGCCGGTGGCCGCGAAGCGTGGCGCGTCCCGGTCCAAGACGGCGGCGCGTGGCAAGAAGGGCAGGATGGCGTAGCTGAGCGGAGTCGCGGAAGGCTCGCGCTCCACTCGCTGTCCATTCGAGGTGGGCTCCTGAAGTGAGGGAGCCCGCCGCCCCGTTCGAGTGTCCCTGAGGAGGGCCGCTGCGCGAGGCGTGTATCCAGGCCGTGAGTTTTTCCGGTCCGTGGGGCCTGTTCCACAATGAATGACGGAGCCAAGGCCACGCGGGTCGCGCCCGTCCATGCGATGCGGCTGTGTCCTGAGTCAGTCCACTCCCGCCCCGAATGGAGGCGAGGCTGCATGGCTCGCGTCCGTCCAGACGACGCGGTTGTGTCCTGATGCGTCCACCCCAGGCTCAAGCGGAGGCGAGGCCGCATGGCTCGCGTCCGTCCATGTGACGCGGCCGTGCCCTGAGGCGTCCACCCAGGCTCAAGCGGAGCCGAGGCCGCGCGGGTCGCGTCCGTCCATGCGACGCGGCCGTGTTCTGAGGCGGTCCACCCCCAGCCCGAGCGGAGGCGTGCTCGCAAGCACGACGCCCGACAGGCCCACCGACGTCCTGAGCCGCGAGCCGCCCTGTGAGGCGATGTGCTCGGGTGCAAGGGAGAGGACGCGAATGGGTGTGTCGCGCTCCTGCCCTGCGAGCCGGCGTGTGCCGAACACCCCGGGAAGCCCCTGTTTCTTCAGGGCGGGAGAGCGTCGTCCAGGCGGGCGTGTGGATGGCGGACAGCGGGGCGCGCGCTCCCGTTGACAGTAAGGGTCCCGTGATGGGATTCGGGCGCCATGAGTGAGCAAGGCTATCCAGTCACCGTGGCGGTGCGGCGCCCTGATGGGCGAGTGGAACAGGTGCGAGTCGGCACGGCGTTCAAGAATGAAGAAGGCTTCACGCTGAGGATGGGCGAGCTGTCCATCGGCGGAACGCCGGATGCGGCGTCGGCGGCGCCTCGTCGCGCGGCGGCGCCCAGTGGCGGCGGTGGTGGCGGCGGGGACGGAATGGTCTTCCCGAACTACGGCCGCAGCAAGGGCGCGCCGGTCGCGGGCGCGAGCATGCAGGACCTCGAGTTCTATGCGAACGGCGCGCGCCGCTCGCTGAACGACCCGAGCAAGTCGCGCTGGCACGACAAGGAGCGCCAGTTGCTGAGCGCCATCGAGGCGGAGATGGCCCGGCAGCAGGGTGGTGGCGGTGGTGGTGGCAACGAGGGCTACGGCAATCGTGGGGGCGGGGACGGCTACGGCAGCCGTGGAGGTGGCGGCTACCAGGATGACGTTCCGCCGCCGAGCGATGACGACAACATCCCGTTCTGAAGTGAAGTGACGGGTGCCCTGTCACGGGGCGCTCGTGAGTCGGGACACGGACACCGTGCGCGACACGGTGTCCGGACCGGCTCGCAAGCAGGAGTACGGAGGCGTGAGGACGTCCGCGCCGTGCGCAGGGCCGTCGAGCAGGAGCGCGGTGCGCCCCGGTGGCCTGGTCTCACGACGACAACGTGGACCGCCACTCACTCAGGCCGCGGCCTGGGGTGCACTGGCGCACGGGAGCCACACGGTGAAGGTGGTGCCCTGGCCGACGGCGCTGTCGACGGTGACCTCTCCGTGGTGTCCATCGACGATGCGGCGGACGATGGCGAGTCCCAGTCCGGTGCCACTGGCGCGAGTGGTGAAGAAGGGCTCGAAGATGCGCTGTTGGACCTCGGGAGCAATCCCGTGCCCGGTGTCGGAGATGGTGAGCCGGGCGTGAAGAGTCCCAGAGCGCGTCTCCGGCTCGATGCGAGTGACGAGGCTGCCGCCCGAGGGCATGGCCTGCACGGCATTGGTGAACAGGTTGGTGAGGGCGACGTGGAGCAGGTGGGCATCCAGGTCGATGGGAGGCAGCGGCTCGTCCAGGGTCCGCGAGACGTTGATGCCCGAGGGCCCCGAGCGCAGTGAGGCACTCAAGGCGCCCTCCACCACGGGGCCGAGCGCCTGGGTCCGCAGTCGTGGCTCCATGGGGCGGGTGAAGTCGAGCAGGTCATTGACGATGAGGTCCAGGCGCTGGACTTCCTCATCCATGATGACCAGCAAGGTGCCCGCGGGCCCATGGGCCGTCTGGGGCGCGAGTCGGCGGATGGCGGCGAGCGCGTTGGAGATGGCGCCCAGGGGATTGCGGACCTCGTGGGCCACGGTGGCGCTCAGCTCTCCGAGGGCGGCCATGCGCTCGCGTCGCACGAGGGTGGCCTGGGTGGCGGCGAGCGTCTGCAGGGACTGGCGCAGCTCCTGGTTGAGGTGGCTCACTTCTTCCTGGGCGCGACGGCGCTCGCTGAGGGCGCTTGCGAGGAGCAGTCCGGACACACTGGCCACGGCGAGGAAGGACTGGAGGAAGGTGAGGCTGTCGTTGTGCCAGGCGAACTGGGCGAAGGGGCCGTTGCCGTGGGCGGTGTGCCAGAGGGCGAGCGAGGACATCACCGCGGTGGCCATGGTGGTGCCCCGGGCCTCGAAGCGCAGGGCGGCCCAGAGCAGGAAGGGGAAGGACAGGTAGGTGACGGGGTGGAAGGTGGCGGGAGGCGCGGCGGTGGGCGGCATGCTGAACACCCACTGGGTGGTCACGCCGAGCAGCAGCAGCAGGGCCGCCAGCTCCAGCCGTCGTTGCCGGTTCCACCCGTCGAGTCCCCGTGAGAGCCAGGTGAGCAGCAGGGGCGCCACCAGCAGCACGCCCATGGCGTTGCCCACCCAGAACACCCGCCACGAGGGCCAGAAGTCACTGGGGGCCAGGCGCAGATCCGACAGCATCATCCCCATGCCCAGGGTCGCGCTGATGAGCGTGCTACCGAGGGCGGCCAGTCCCACCAGTCCCAGCACGTCCCGCACGCGGTCCATCGCCGGGTGGAGTCGTACCAGTCGCCGCAGGAGCACGGCGCCCACCATGGCCTCGAGCAGGTTGCCGGCGGCGATGACGAAGCTGGTGGAGGTGATGGGTCCGTGGGAGTCGCCGACGACGAGCGGCTCCACGAGGATGGCGGCGAGGGCGAGCAGCGGCCACTCCCGGTGTCGCGTGAGCAGGAGCCCCACGAGCGCCACGCCGCTGGGGGGCCACATGGCGGAGACCAACTCGGGAGGGAAGGCCAGCACCGCGCCCAGCCGCACGCCGAGCGCATAGGTCGCGGTGAAGAGCACGAGCCGGAGGAGGGGCTGCCAGCGACGGGGATAGGACTTGAACGAGGGCACGTCCCATTCGTCGGGCCTCGCTCGGGACATGCGTCGCGACGAGGCGGTGGGTTCCGACGCCTTTCGGTCGACGGAGACTGGCATGGGCCTGCCTGCGCCGGGAAGCACCCGACCTCCTGGATGCGGACGGCTTCCGGCTCGGTCTGGAAATCAGGAGACCTCCACGCGCGTAGCAGTGGGGTGGGTCCAGGATGTCTCGGCACTCAGAGTACGCAATCACTTGCAATACAGGGGTTTCCCTGAGGTCACCGCCGCTTTGAGTGGAGCATCCGCGCACGGAAAGTAAATGTATCGCCGGGCTTGCTTCGGATTTGGTGCGAAACGCTTCATTTTTGAAGCACGGGCCTCCTCTCAGTAAATCCGTGGGATTGCTGAGTCGGATGTGCGCAAGAAGCTTCAAGACTGAAGCTGCTTCCGACGCGGTGCACCGTCATTTCAAGGGCTTCGTTTCTGGCGTGAATCCTGCTCGACAGAACAGGCCAGGGAATCCCTCCCATCCGGCGTGGCGGTGAAAAGACGAGGCCATGAAATGACACCCAATGTCTGTGTCGTCGGAGCCGGGGCTTTCGTTCCATCGCGTCGGGTGAGCAATGCGCGCATCGCCCGGGCCATCCCTGGGTGGCCCGCGGAGCGCATCGAGGAGAAGCTGGGCATTCGTGAGCGGCGCTTCCTCTGGGACATCGACGAGGCGACGGGACGCGCGGTGCCTCCGCCGGAGGATGACGGCCACATCTACCCCGCGACGAACACGGACATGTGCGAGGTGGCGTTGCGCAAGGCGCTGACGGGCGCGGGCGTGGAGGCGGGGGAGCTGGACGCGCTCTTCGTCGTCACGTGTACGCCGGACGCGCCGCACTTCAACCATGACGCCATGCAGCTGCACCACCGGCTGGGGCTGCGGGAGGACGCCTTCGCGTTGGTGGTGGATGACGGGTGTGGTGGCACGACGTACGTGTTGGACCTGGTGAAGAAGATGATGGACGGGGGCCGCTTCCGCACGGTGGCGGTGGTGGCCTCGGCCTTCACGTCGCCGCTGGTGAACCGGGAGGTGTACCTGGACGAGCTGCCTCCGGGGCCGGGTCGGGCCAAGACGCTCCAGGGCTACCTCTCCATGTACGTGTTCGGGGACGGGGCGGGCGCGGTGGTGCTCCAGACGAAGCAGGACGCGCCGGCGGGGGCGGGCATCCTCGCCTCCTTCTCGGGCAACGCGCATGGGGACCTGGTCATCCGCAAGGGGGGCGGGGTGTTGAAGCTTCCCTACCAGCCAGGGCGGTCGCGTCCGGCGGACATGGCCTTCGTGGTGGATGGGTTTCGCGTGGCGCGCAGCTATCCGGAGTACATGCAGAAGTGCCTGGACACGGTGTTGAATCCCAGACCCGAGCTGAAGGGTGAGGTGAAGCGGTACTACTTTCACCAACCCAACAAGCGGGTGATGGATGCCTTCGTGTCGCGCGCGGGGCTTTCGCCCGAGACTGTCGCTTGCAATGTTGACTTGTATGGAAATACGTCGGCGGCGGGGATGCTCATCCTGCTGGCGGAGGACCTGGAGGCGGGTCGCGTTCGACTGGGTGCGGGGGACATTGTGTTGGTGGCGGCCGTTGGAGCGAATATCCACTACGGCGCGCAGTTGATTCGGCTGTAAACTTCGAGTGCCTCCTTCCCCCCCGTGGAGACACCGTTTGATGACAGACATGAAGCAGAAGTCGGACGTGCTCGAGCCCCACCTCGCGCGCGAGTTGGAGGAGCGAGTCTCGTTGGCGACGCGCGAAGACACCGCGCGCGGATTGTTTTTCAATGGCGTGCTTGGCGCGGTGAAGGTGCTTGGTGGCGAAAGCGCGGTACAGCAGTGCCTCGCCGTCGCGGGAGAAAAGAAGTACGTCGATTTCTTCAACTACCCGGTGGCGGCGTTCCTGCGGCTGTCTTTCACGGCGGCGCAGGTGATGGGACCGCAGCTCGGTGGGTTCGACCCGGCGTTGCGGAGGATGGGCGTACAGGCGACGTCGGACTTCCTGTCCTCGGCGGCGGGCAAGACGCTGCTGTTGTTGGCCGGGAACAGCCCGAAGCGGATGCTGGGCAACCTGCACTCGGGCTACCGGGCGGCGGTGAGCTACGGTGAGCGCGGCGTGACGTGGACGAGCGATACGAGTGGCGTCTTCACGATGAAGCGCGACTTCATGACGCCGGCCTATCACGAGGGTGTGCTCCAGGCGGTCATCGAGGCGATGGGCGGAACGCAGGTGCACGTGAGCGGCAAGAAGACGGGGCCGCTCGACGCCGAGTACACGCTGTCCTGGCAGTAGCAGCGGCCTCCAGGCGCGCGCGGTACGGAGGGGCCGTGCGCGCCAGGGGCTCATGGGCCAACGGGTAGAGGCTGTCGGCGGGCAGGGCCCCGGATGCGTGCGGGCTCCAGGACTCTCAAGAGGAGGAACCTATGTCGCGGTGGCACGGTGGTGCGGTGGTGCTGGGTGCGTGGGTGATGCTGGCGGGAGTCCCCGAGGCGCGAGCGGCGGAGGAGGTCTACCAGTTCCGCACGCAGGAGGACCCGACGAAGCCCCCGGACGCGGCGGTGTGCGCGGCGGCGCCGTTCGAGACGACGGTGAAGCTGGGCGCGAGCATCTACGTGCCGAAGAGCCGCGAGCGCGACGGCAAGTGGGTGAGCCGGGGAGAGAAGAGCGTGGGGTCGGCGACGGCGTGCCTGCGAATCACCGACACGCGCTTTCCGGCGGGGCAGCAGATACCGGCGCACATGCGTTTCAATCTGCCGGAAGGGAGCTTCACGGCCTCTGGGACGTGCACGCTCGTGAGCAACGACGTGCCGGTGGCGGGGCTCGTGCTGGCGGGGTGTGCGCTGAAGCTGGTGGAGGCGCCGAGCGGCTACGCGGGCGGCACGGTGTCGAGCACCAGTGTGTTCAACCCTGGGAAGCTGCCTGGCTATGCGACGGGCTCGAACTACACGCTCTACGTGTACCGGGCCGAGGCCCCGAAGGCCGCCGGAGCCAAGGCCCCCGCGCCCTGAGCCGTCCGCGCCCCCGCGTGCGTCGAGAGTGCCGGGTTGGGCCCCTTGAGAGGCAAGGGTCCACCCTTCGTCACAGTCGGACGGGGGTGTACCAGGGCTCTCGGCGGTGCGAGGCGGCGGTGCGGACCGGGTCGGGTGGCTGGGGGACGCTGGTGTAGTGGAGGCGATGGCCGCGCGGCAGCGTCTTCCAGTACGTCACATTCCAGGGAGTGAGCGCCTCGCCGCGCTTCGACTCGGGAACGGGGCGGTTTCCATCGCCGAGCTCCTCGTGGAAGCGAAACTCCGCCTCGGCGATGTCGAGACTCAGGGCTTCGATGACCCAGGACTCCGGGGCGTCGTTGACGCTGGGCTCCTCGCCGGCGTTGACGTAGCGGCTCCAGTCGGGCCGGGCCTGGGTCTCCCAGAGCGCACCTCCCGAGGGCGTGAGTTCATAGACCTGGATGGAGCGGGGACGGGGCTGGAGGATGGCCTGGGAAATCGCCTCGGGGGTGAAGAGCTCCTCCATGCCGTCCGGGTGTTCGTGGATGCGGATGAGGTCCCGCTCGGCGAGTCCGGCCAGGCGCTCGCACAGCTCCTCGTGGGAGAAGCGAGGGTCATCGCGCATGTTGAGTGAGCCCGCGGGGTCCGGCGACACGAGCAGCTGAAGGGGCGTCGGCAGCTCCAGGGCTGCCTCCAGGAGCCAGAGGTCCAGGATGTCCACGGGCGCGTTCTCGGGGAGCATTCCTGGAGGATAGAGCATCGGGTGGGGGGCTGGGCACGGGTTGGCTGTCGGACGATTCATTTCGTTTTCGGAAATTCCGAAAACGGAGCGGTTGTTAGAGAAGCGCCATGAAGAGGCTCCGATTCGTCCTGGAAGTGCACCGGGCCACCCACCGCATCGGCCTGTTCCTGGAGGCGGTCGAGCCTCCCTTGGGGCTCTCGCAGGGGGAGGCCCACCTCTTGGCGTACTTGTTGGAAGCGGGGGACACCTCGCTGAGCGAGCTGCACGCGGCCTTCGCGCACAAGCGCTCCACACTGACCAGCTACATGGACCGGTTGGAAGCGAAGCGTCTGGTGAAGCGGGAGGCGAGGCCCGAGGACCGTCGCTCGTTCCAGGTATTGCTGACGGGAGCGGGCCGGGCGTTGGCCACGCGGGTCCACCGCCGGCTGGAAGTCCTGGAGGCCGCGGTGCTGGAGCGGCTGGGCGACGAGGATGTGGAGGGCCTGACGACGGGGCTCGAGGCGCTCGCCGAGGTGGACCATGTGGCCCGCCCGGAGCGCAAGTCGAAGCCGAAGGTGAAGCAGTGAGCGTGGAAGGGGGCGACCTGGGGGACGCGGACTTTCTCGCGGCGGTGGAGGCGGCCACCTATCCGGGAGAGCGGTTCCGTCACCGGGAGCATCTGCGGCTGGCCTGGCTGTGCCTGCGCGCGGAAGGCTTCGAGGCGGGGCTGGCGCGGCTGCGCGACCTCATCCGGCGCTACGCCACGACGCTCGGGGCGGCGGGCAAGTATCACGAGACGCTGACCCGGGGCTGGGCGGAGCTCGTCCAGGGGGCGATGGACGCGTCACCGGGGAGCGCGTCCCTGGAGGCCTTGTTGGAGACGACCCCGGAGCTGGCCGACGCGAAGCTGTTGGCGAGGCACTACCAGAAGGAGACGCTGGACTCGGCCGAGGCACGAGCTTCCTGGGTGGCACCTGACGTGAAACCGCTGCGAGCAGGAGCCGCCGTTCGAGGAATGGGAGGGAGCGCGCTCCGGTAGAGGGTCAGGGGCCCGTGAGGTTGTGGTCGCGCATGTACTTGTCCAGGGTGCGTCGGGCCTGGGTGCGGACCTTGTTCCGGAGGAAGGGCGTCCAGCCGAGGATGAGCCCCGTGGGCCCGAGTGCCTGACGAGACCAGGTCCAGAAGTCGAAGCGGTCTTGATGGCGGACAATCTTCCCGTCGCGGAACTCGAACTCCGCGTCGATGCGGTTGAGGACTTTCCGGCCGGTGGTGGCGAAGGTGTAGAGGGCATCCCAGTGGGCGCGACCGGTGCGGTCATCGGCCTGGACGTCGCGGTAGGTGACCTGCAGGTCCTTGCCGCGCTCGCAGAGCATGGTCCACATGGCGGTGGTGCTCCCGTGGCGCAGGCCAATGAAGACGGAGTCGGAGAACTCCACGTCCGGGTGGTAGCAGGCGTTCATGGCCTTCGAGTCACGGCGCTGGAACGCCGAGTAGAAGTCGACGATGAGCTGGGAGTGCGGATTCATGCGGGGAGGTCTACCAGACCTGTGCTCGCCCATGCTGGGGCGTCCCGGGAGTTTTCGGGGGGGGACGGCCGAGGTGGCGAAGACCTCATCTGGAGCCTTCCGGCGTGGCACCGGGTGGGGGGCACATGGCAAATTGCGCCCCATGGCTCGCGACATCGTCATCTGGCCGCACAAGGTCCTCACCTCGCCCACGAAGCCCGTGACGGACTTCGGTCCCTCGCTCCAGACGATCCTGGAGGAGATGGCCGAATCCATGAAGGAAGCCGAAGGCATCGGCATCGCCGCCAATCAGGTGGGCGTGTCGCTGCGCGTGGCCCTGGTGGGGCGTGAGGACGGGACGTCCTTCGAAATCGTCAACCCACAAATCCTGGAGCGGAAGGAGAACGTCACGTTGGAGGAGGGCTGCCTCTCCGTCCCGCGTGAGTGGGAGAAGTGCCCGCGGTTCCACCGGGTCAAGGTCCGCTACCAGGACAGGACGGGGGAGTGGCACGAGGTGGAGGCGGAAGGGCGCCTGGCGCACGTCCTCCAGCACGAAATCGACCACCTGGATGGCCACGTCTTCGTGGACCACCTCTCCGGGCTGAAGCGCACGCTCATCCTGGACAAGATGAAGAAGCTTCAGAAGACGAAGGCTCGGCAGAAGGACAGCTGAGCGGCTCGGGAGGGAACGTGGCGCCTGGCACCATTCCCGAGCGGGTGACGGCCTTCCGCGAGAAGTACCGCGGTGAGCATGTCGGTCCCCGCTACTCTGGCCGGGCGCACTTCGCCTTCACGAGTCTGGGCTCGCTGGGCGTCATCCTCCTGGCGCTCTCTCGAGTAGAGGCGGTGCGTCCCTGGGAGTGGCTGACGGTTCCCGGGGTCTTCCTGCTGGGGAACGTGGTGGAGTTCCTGGGGCACCGAGGTCCCATGCACCACAAGAGGAGGGGGTTGGGGCTGCTCTTCCAGCGGCACACCGAGCAACACCACCGCTTCTTCACCCACGACGCCCTGGCCTACGAGTCCTCCCGGGACGTGAAGATGGTGCTCTTCCCGCCGGTGTTGCTCCTCTTCTTCCTGGGAGCTGTCGCCGCGCCGCTGGGAGTGCTCACCTTCCTGGTGTCGACGCGGAACGTGGGCTGGCTCTTCGTGGCGTCGACGGTGGGCTACTACCTCTCTTACGAGTGGCTCCACTTCTGCCACCACCTGCCGCCCGAGCACCGACTGGCCCGACTCCGGCCGCTGGGCTGGCTTCGCAGGCACCACCAGGCGCACCACGACCCCTCGAAGATGGGGCGCTGGAACTTCAACATCACCGTTCCGCTCTCGGACTGGTTGTTCGGGACGCTGGCCTCGCCCCCAACGTCGGAGGGCGGGCGGAGGGCCGACCCCTGAGGCCGAGGAAGCCTTCCTGGGGCGTCGGGGGTTCACGAAATGCGGTTCGGTGGATAAATCCTGCGGACCGATCATCCGGTATTTGACGGACGACAGGTGACGAGGTACTAACTGGACCCCTGCTCGACGCCTTGGTGCCCCGGCACCTGACGGCGAACGGACGGGGGAAGTAAATGGTCGACGAAGGTTGTTGACCTGGGACGCGGCGGTGATAGAAGCCGCGCCCCCTGGCCGAAACGGTGATCGCGGTAACCCACCGGGGCGGACGCAGGAAAAAAGACGGAGCCAACCAAATAGGTTGATCCGGGGTGCGGTGGTGATAGAAGCCGCCCTCCCGAAAGAAACAGCGGAAGCCACTGGGCGGCGCTGGAGACTTCGGGAAGCAGCAGAGAAGAAAAGCGAAACTGGGTGGTTGACAGGGAGCGCGAAGATGAAATAGAAGAGGCGCCCCGCTGACGCCGGAAAGAAGTAGAAGGCGGCAGCAAGGTAGCAGGAAGTCGCGGATGAAACAAGCGGCTCGGTCTTTGAAAACCAAATAGCAAGCCCAAGAAGAAGAGAAGGATTGCGGAAACCGCAGTCAATCTTTGAGAAGGCACCAGCAAGGGAGCGCTGAGAAGCGCA